>CAWISP010000050.1:0-14905 GCA_963838775.1 uncultured Acidimicrobiales bacterium | reverse complement strand
GCCCGTCTGACCGGCGCGAGCCGCTCCGTTCACTTCTTCTTGGCGGACCGTGCGGCCTTGGAGGCGCCGGTGTCAGGGGAGGTGCGGGTGATGTCGGCGCGCTGGAGCACCGCCGCGCTCACTCCGGCGGCGCGCCACGCGCTGTACTCGATGCCCTTGCGCTCCCCGTAGGCCGCGGGCCACCTTGACGAAGGCCTTTTCGAGGGTCGCCAGGTCGTTGGTCGACGTGGCCCGGTCCAGCTCGACCTGGAGATCGGCCCGCTCCTGCAGGAGGTGCAGCCGGGCCAGGGGCTCGGCCGACGTCAGCTGCTCGTGCACAGCGTCGAGGCGCTTCTTGACCGATTCGGGGGTGCGCTTGCGCCCCCGTTTGGGCCGGTTGTGCTCGAGCGCCTCGAGATAGCGGCGCACGACCCGTCCCTCGTCGCGCCCGCGGGCCAGAGCCGCCTTGTGGGTGCTCGACATGGGTTGGCGGTTAGGCCGTGTTTTGGAGTCTGCCATTGCTCGGATTATGGGTTTGGCGGTAACGCGGATGCAACCTCTTGGGCGCCCGCCATTTGGGAAAGGCCGCCCCCGTCATTCACCGCTCGGGTGGTCCACGGCCGACCCCACCCCGACCGGGTCGGCACCCCGGGCCAGGTACGGTGACGGCGATGGAGCTGCATCGGGCGCTCGGCCTCAGTGACGACGAGGCGGCGCGTATCGAGGAGATCCTGGGGCGTTCACCGAACCATCTCGAGCTGGCCATGTACGCCGTGATGTGGAGCGAGCACTGCTCCTACAAGTCGTCGCGGCTGCACCTGCGGCGCCTTCCGACCGAGGGGTCCCACGTCCTGGTCGGACCGGGCGAGAACGCCGGGGTCATCGACGCCGGTGACGGTATCGCGGTGGCGCTCCGGATCGAGAGCCACAACCACCCTTCCGCCGTCGAGCCCTACCAGGGGGCCGCCACCGGGGTGGGCGGGATCCTCCGCGACATCTTCACCATGGGGGCCCGGCCCATCGCGCTCATGGACCCCTTGTTCTTCGGAACCCTCGACGACGCCCGCACCCGGTGGCTGACCGAAGGGGTGGTGGCCGGCATCTCGGGCTACGGCAACTCGGTGGGCGTGCCCACCATCGGGGGCGAGCTCACCTTCGACGCGGGCTATGCCCGCAACCCGCTCGTGAACGTGCTGTGCCTCGGGGTCATGCCCAAGGAGCGCCTGGTGCTCGAGCGCGGCGACGGGCCAGGGCAACCTGGCCGTGCTCCTGGGATCGACCACGGGACGCGACGGGATCGGCGGCGTGAGCGTGCTGGCCTCGGCCGCCTTCGGTGGTGAGGGCGACGGCGACGACGCCAAGCGTCCCAGCGTGCAGGTGGGCGACCCCTTCGAGGAGAAGCGGCTCATCGAGGCCTGTCTCGAATTGCTCGACCGCGGTCTCGTGGTGGGGATCCAGGACCTCGGCGGTGCCGGGCTCACCTGTGCCACCTCGGAGACCGCGGCGCGCGGCCGCATGGGCATGGACGTGCACGTCGACGCCGTCCCCCGGCGCGAACCGGCCATGGAGCCCTTCGAGGTCATGACGTCGGAGAGCCAGGAGCGCATGCTCGCCATCGTCACGCCCGCCGATCGCGCCGCCGTCGAGGAGGTGTGCCGGCGCTGGGAGGTGCGGGCAACGGTGATCGGCACCGTCACGGCCGGGGGGCGCCTGCGCATCCTCGACGCCGACGGCGATGTCCTGGCCGACGTGCCCGCCAACTCGCTCTCCGACGACGCCCCCCTCTACGACCGCCCCCGCTCGGCTCCCGCCGACCTCGAGGCGCGCCGACGTGACGATCCCGGTCGAGCGGTGGCAGCGAGCGTGACCCCGGAGAGCCTCGGCGCCGATGTGCTGGCGCTGCTCGCCGACGCGTCGTGGGTCTACCGCCAGTACGACCACCAGCTCTTCCTCAATACCGTCGTGGGGCCCGGGGAGGACGCCGCCGTGCTGCGCCTCGCCGCGCCGGGACTGCCGCCGAGCCGGCGCGGCCTGGCCATCTCCACGGACTCCAACCCGCGTTGGTGCGCCGTCGACCCGCGCCGGGGCACGGCCATGACCGTTGCCGAGTCGGCGCTCAACGTAGCCTGTGCTGGGGCCCGGCCGGTGGCGCTCGTGAACTGCCTCAACTTCGGCAACCCCGAGCACCCCGATGTGATGTGGCAACTGTCGGAGTCCATCGACGGTATGGCCGAGGCGTGCCTGGCGCTGCAGACCCCTGTCATCGGCGGCAACGTCAGTCTCTACAACGCCAGCGCGGGGACCGACATCGACCCCACACCGGTAGTGGCGGTCCTCGGGGTGATCGACGACCTCGTGCGCCGGCCGCCGGGGATGGGCTTCGCACCGGGGTCGTCCCTGGTGCTGCTCGGTGACACCGACCCGTCGCTGGCCGGCTCGCGCTGGGCCGTCGAGCGCCACGGCCGCCGCGGCGGGATGCTCCCCGCGCTCGACCTCGCCGCCCATGCCCGCCTGCTGGCGTTGTTGGAGCGCACCGTCGCCGCCGAGGGCCTGCTCACCTCCGTCCACGACGTCTCGGGCGGGGGGCTGGCACTGGCGTTGGCGGAGAGCGCGCTGCGCTCGGGGGTGGGCTGCACCGTCGATGCCGTGCGCGACGTGGCCGAGTTGTTCTCGGAGTCCTCGTCCCGGGTCGTGCTCGGGACGACGCGACCCGACGAGGTGCTGGACCGGGCCGTCGCGGCGGGGGTGCCGGCGCGCGCCATCGGGTCCACGGGAGGGAACCGGATCTCCGTTGCCGGTCTCCTCGACCTGGCCGTGACCGATGCGGCCGAGGCGTGGCGCGCCGCCCTTCCCGGCGCGCTGGGCGAACCTGTCACCGCTTGATCGAGACTGCGCGCGTGTCAGCGCAGAGCTTTGTCACGCAGTCAGGTATCGATGACCTCGACCTGGTGAACGTCACCAGAGAACTGTCGGGAGTGGTTCCAAGACGAGCGTGATTGCCTCGAATGCCTGACTCGCACGAACACCAGAGATGCCTGAGCAAGGCTGCCCGAGAACTGGTAGACCCTGCTTCTGACAGGGCGAGGCTGAGCAGGGGTTGCCGGTTTGGAATGGTCACGCCCGAGAACGAAGGGAGCAGTTGTGATCGGAGTAAACGTGACGTTCGACTTCGACGGTGACCTCGATCGCGATCGGATCATCAATGTGGCCGATAAAGCTCGAGCTATGTTCGAGGGAATGCCCGGCCTGCGATTCAAATTCTTCACCTTCGATGAGAAGCAGCAGCGTGCGACGAACTTCTACGTCTGGGAGTCCAGAGATGCTGCCGACGCGTTCTTTTCGGAAGAGCTGCGTGAGCGAGTCACCGGCCTCTACGGCGTCAGCCCTAGGATCGATTTTGTGGAAATCGCTCAGATTGTCGACAACTCGAACCTGTAACGCTCTCCGCATCCGATTCACAGAGCCCCACCGTCTCACATCAGCGTGCAGGAATATCTCTAGGCGTGGGCGTCTGCCACTTCGACCATCAGATCGGATCCACCATCACGCAAGTCTGCCCACCGACGTGGGTCGATCCCATCGATGAAGGTTGTCGGAATGGGACATCTCTCACTGCTTCGGGCGAACGCTCCCCCACGATAGAATTCTTGCGGATCCGACGGCGCACCATCGCTCCGCCGGATCGATCCCGTACGGTCGTGTTCGGACGCACCCCGGGCTATGAGGTGATGCGGCGTCGTCCGCAGTTCGTTTCGTCGGCGCCCGAGCAAGGGCAAGGTGGCCCGCTGTATCCGCAGCCGGGTGCCTCGGTTGTCCGGGATCCCGAACTTCAGCCGACTGTGCTGCCTGATCCCGCCTTGCCGACGCGTTGACCCCATATCCAGACATCGATTGTTCATGCGGGCGCCCATAGTTCTTGCTTCCGTGAGATCGCCCGGCCACGGGGCGACGCGTCAGGACCTCAGTCGGGCCCACGCCGGGCCCGTGCGGGTTATTCGTGGCTGTGAAGAGTCCGGCGGCGTCGTGGACTTGCTTCACACTGCGGGAAGACTCGAAAGTGTTGCGGATCACGGCGGAGGCTGTCTGGAACAGGATCACGAAATCGTGCCACAAAGACCAGTTCTCGATGTACTGGTTGTCCAGCCTGGCGCGCTCGTCAATCGGCGTGTCGCCGCGCAGTCCGTGGACCTGGGCCAGGCCCGTGAGTCCGACAGGCACCCGGTGCCGGGCATCGTAGCGTGGGACCTCGGCCTTGAACTGCTCGACGAAGTACGGGCGTTCGGGGCGCGGACCAACGATGGACATGTCGCCTTTCAGGATGTTCCACAGCTGCGGGAGCTCGTCCAACCCCGTCACCCGCAGGACGCGGCCGATTCTTGTCACGCGGTCGTCCAGGGGGTTCCATTCGACGTCGGAGCGTGAGTTGGCGTACATCGAACGAAATTTGAGGACATCGACGATGGCGCCGCGCCCGCCCACTCGCTGTTGGCTGAAGTGGACCGGGCCCGGGCTCGTGAGCTTCACGGCCGCTGCGATCGCGGCGTATATGGGAGATACGACGACCAGTACGAGGGCCGCCACCGAAGCGTCGAAGACCCGCTTTACGGCGCGGGCGTTGCGACGCAACAGCGACCGGCGCAGGTGCAGGAGTGGGAAGCCCCACACGTCGTCCACGTTGCGGTTGTTCATCGCCGTAGCAAGCTCGAAAAATCGAGGAAGGACGTGCATCTCGACCGAGGCGATTTCGCATGCCCGGAAGACGTCGACCATTTCCGCCTCGCGGGTAACGCCGAAACCCACGATGACTCGGTCGATTCGCTCCACCGTCAACACCGTGCGGAGCATGTCCACCCCTCCGAAGAGCGGCAGAGGGAGACCGGCGCTGTCGACCTCGTCCAAGAACCCCACCGGACGCAGGCCGTATTCGGGGTGTTCGTCGAGCGTCGATGCCAGCTTGGCGCTGACGTCACCGGCACCCACGATCAGGGTCCGCTCGGCGAACCAGCCCCGTGTCCTTAGGACACGTACGAGCCAGTACTCGGCGCACCGGGAGACGATGACGGAGGCCGCCACGATCCATCCGATCATGACGAGCCCGGCAGTAGAAGGTCCATTCACCTTGGCAAGCGCCAGGATCAGAAACGGTACCGACGCGCAGGCCGCGAGCGCACCAGCTTCTTGGGCAACGCTCAAAGTGATGCGGGGGCGATAATGGCCCGAGAGCGCTAACGCGCTGACAGCGGCGGCTACGGCCGCCCACGACCACCAGGCCGTCAAGGGTAGGCCCGCCGCCGCTACCACGACGACGAGGAGAATGGCGTCGAGGAGCGATACCACCGCCATCGCCGCGCTGGCGGTGGCGGTGGTCTGCAAGGGAACGCCCTGCATCTTGACCTCGGCGGATCTCGTGTCGACCCGGGATTGGTAGCTCTGTCCGACGGACATGGCTCGAGGGTCTTCCGGTCTACGGGTTGCCGTGCGGCGTGCCGACTAGGCCGCGGCTCGGTGCCGACGACTGCGGCGAATCATGAGGCCGCCGACCATCAGGGCGCCGGCACCGATGGTCGCCATGCCTCCGATGTCCGCGCCGGTGAGGGCCAGGCCGCCCGAGGTCGTGGCCGTCCTGGGCTCGATGGGAGGACTGGTTGCCGGCGTTACCGCCACAGTTACGGGGGTCGTCGAGCTGCCTATGGTCGGCGTCGTGCAACCCGTATAACAAGTCGAATCGGCGTATGCCGTGACTGAGACTGCAGCCACCCCCAAAGTGGTAACTGCCAGGAGTAGTCCCAAGACGAGGAACTTCTTTCTCATCGCGCTCCTCCTTCGCCGCAATCGGTGGGTGACACCTCCGACGCCTTCGCTGCCGTGGCCCTACCACTCAGCGTGCTCTCTCCACTGCTTTCCGTCCAGGGGAGAACGTCCCATTAACGAACCCGGTTGAACAATCCGGTCTATGTCGCCTAGAGGCCAGAGGACCGTGCCTGGGACACGCAGGCGGATTTTGTATACCGGTCCCTTCCACCGAAGTTCATGGAGGTGGGAACAGCTCTCCATCCCAGGCAAAGGTGGTCTCCCCGGAAGGGCGCATCGTCGGCAGGTTCACGGTGTGCCGAGGCTCACGTGCCCCTCGTCGTCGATGTGCCAACCGGGATTGTGGGCCACTTCCCAGGGATGGCCGTCGAGATCGACGAAGACCCCGGAGTACCCACCCCAGAACATCGTCCCCCCTGCCCTTGCGATCGTCGCCCCCGCGGCGCGCGCTTGGCCCATGACGGCATCGACCTCGGCCTGGTCCCGGGTGTTGTACGCCAAGGTCACGCCGCCCCAGCCACCGGCGTCTTCGACGCCGGAGTCCTCGGCGAGCCGGCCGCGGTCCCACAGAGCGACGATCATGCCAGGCGCCTGGAAGAAGACGACATCGTCATCAGGGCCGGCGTCACTGTGCCAACCGAGCGCCTCGTAGAAGGTGCGGGCTCGGCCGAGGTCGCGCACGCCCAGGGTGATCAGGCTGAGTCGTTGGTCCATGGCGCGCATTCTCCCAGGGGTTAGACGTCGTCCGATTCGGTCCCACCGGCCGGGATTCCGGTGGTCGCTTGGCTCGGCCCGGCGACGCGGTGATGGATGAGCGAGACATCCTCAGCGCCGAGGGCCTCCTCCTCATCGCTGTCGATGATGACCGGCTTGAAGAACACCTGGGCGATCATGGTCGGGACGAAGGCGGACAGAATGACGACGCTCACCAATTCCGTGTACTGGGTCTCGTCGATGAAGTGATGTGTCAGGCCGAACAGCGCCGCGATGGACCCGAAGGTGAGGCCGGTGGCCATGAGCAGCGTTGTATAGGTGCGTTCTCCGTTGGGTAGGCCGAACTTGGTCGCCGTGGGCCACACGCCCACGAACTTGGCCACGAGCTTCACCCCCAGCAACAACGCGATCACGCCGGCGCCCGAGACGAGCACGGGAGCCGAAATCAGCGTCCCCGCCCGGAGGAAGAAGAACGGGGTCAGCAGCGCGAACGAGATGGCTCGCAACCGGTCCATGAGGACCCGGTCGTGAAGGAAAACGCCGGCCACCACGAGTCCGGCCATATAGGCCGGGAGCACGGCCTCGCTTCCCGCTTGGGTGGCCAGGCCTCCCAGGGCGAGGAGTACGACGAGGAGGAACTTGATCTCAGGCTCGCTGATCCGGTGCCCGAACCACGAGATGATCAGCCGGGTAAGGCGGGGCAGCCCTAACAGCGTCACTACCGTCACCACCGCGAAGACGACGAACAACCATCCGTACTGGGCGAAGAGACCTCCCAGCGCCAGCACCGTGCCCAGGTCGGTGACAAAGCAGGCCGCCAGGATCAGCTTGCCGATGTCCTGGCGGTTGAGCCCGGTCTCCACCATCACCGCGTAGACGACCGCGACCGACGTGGTGCTGAGGGCGACTCCGCCGATCTCGGACGCGTGCAGATGCCAGTCCAACCCCCATCGACAGACTGCGAACGCCCCCACGAACGGCAACATGAACGAGACGAAGCCGATGGAGAGGCTGGCCTTCCAGTGTTTGCGCAACGAGACAGGGTCGATCTCCGCGCCGGCGAGGAAGGTGAGGAGTACCGATCCGATGGAAGCGAGAAACGTCGTGTAGGAGGTTTGCTGGACGTGCTCCTTGATACCGGGGATGTTTCCCGCCAGCGCGCCCACGACGATCTCCACCAGGGCTACCGGGAGTGCGATCCGGACGCTCACCATCGAGGCCAAGAACGCCATCCCGAGCCAGATGGCAGCCACGTAATAGAGGTTCACCGGTCCTCCTGCTGGTTGTGGCCTGGCAGGAGGTCAAGGTCGACCTCTACCAGGATCTGTCTGTCCTGGTAGAGGCCATCAGCCCAACGGGCGGTTCGGGCCTGTGCCCGCCGGAGCCTCATCCGGTTGCGAACACGTTAGCCCGCGATGGCTGATGCCGAGTCGGCCTATCCGGGTGGGGGAGACGCCTCGCCTCGCCACCGCCCGCTCTGGTAGCTGGCGAGGCCTTTGTCGAGCTCTCCCGTGCGCAGCGTGGCCATGCCGTGTTCGTACTCGTTGGTGATGGCTTCGCTCAGAGCCAGCGACCACTGCTGGTAGGACGCCAGCCGGTCGCTGCGCAGTGCCGCCTGGGGTCGGCTCGCGATCTCGTGCGCCAGGCGCGTGGCGTGGTCAAGGGATGTGCCCTTGGCCACGATGCGGTTGGCGAGCCCCATGTGCAGCGCCTCGTCCCCGCTCACCCCGCGGCCCGTGAGGATGAGGTCGAGTGCGTGGCTGTGACCGAGGAGCCGCGTCAGCCGGAAGGTGCCGCCGTCCATGAGCGGTATCCCCCATCGCCGGCAGTAGACGCCGAAGACCGCATCCTCGGCCGTCACCCGCAGGTCGCACCAGGCGGCGAGCTCCAGGCCTCCCGCTACGGCATGGCCCTCGACCGCGGCGATGACGGGCTTCGACAACAGCATCCGGGTCGGTCCGACGGGGCCATCGCCGTCGGGCTCGACACGGCTGACCCGGGCCAGACCCGGTTCACTCATCGCTTTGAGGTCGGCGCCGGCGCAGAAGGTGCCACCGGCGCCGGTGAGCACCGCGGCGGCTTGGCCGGCGGCGGTGTCGAAGTCCCGGAAGGCGTCGGCGAGATCGGTAGCGGTGGAACGGTCGATGGCGTTGGCCACCTGGGGACGGTCGATCGTGACGACGGTGACCGGGCCGTCGGTCGTGACACGCACGGTCACGGCGCCCCCGTCGGGCTCAGCAGCCGGCGCGGGTGGCGACCGTCGACGTAGCCGATGAAAGGTGGGTAGATGTTGTAGCCGAGCAGCTCCTGCAGGCGCGGCGACAGGGTGCGGGCCATGTCGGGCGGCACCGCCAGCACGTGGTTCTCGACCGGGCGCAACCACGCCGACGCGTAATGCAGGACGACACCGAGCCGGGCGCGGTCGGTCCGGTTGGCGCCGCCACCGTGCCACACGCTCCCCAGGTATAGCAGCGCGGTGCGGGCGGGCATTTCGATCGTCCGTGTCGGTGTGGTCGGGCCGGGCTGTTCGGAGGTCCACCGATGGCTCCCCGTCACGATGCGGGTTGCACCGTTCGCCTCGGTGAAATCTTCGAGGGGCCACATCACGTTGACGACCAGTTCCTGGTGGGGGCGGGCCACTGGGTAGATGGCGTCGTCGGGGTGCAATGGCTGGGCCACTTCTCCCGCTCCGATGGAGATGGCCGCCGGCGCGCTCAATTGGTAGTTCCCGAGGACCCGGTCGAGGACTGCCAACACGACCGGGTGTGTCGCCATGGCGTCGAGGGCGCGCGTCTTGGCGAACAGGGCGTAGACGCGGCGGGTGTTGCGGCCTTCGAAGTCGTCGCGTCCCGACGGGGTGATCTCGAGGATCTCCTCGAGGGCGCGCCGCGCCGCTTGCACCTCGTCGTCGGTGATGGCGTCGGGGAGAATCGCGTACCCGTCGGCGATCAGTGCGTCCACGATGGTGTCGACCGCCGCGCCGACCGGCTCGTCGACCGCGGTGCCTGCCACCTCGTCTCCCTGCCGGTGTTCAGCCCCGCTGGCCGCACTGGTTCCCACGGACCCTCCCTAAGGGAATATGCTGGCTATGGTCCACCTTCCAGAAGGGAATGTCAAGATGCCGGTCGAGGTGAACGCCACGCAGGGCTCACTGCTCGGGTTCCTCTACGACGGGCCCAAGACAGGGTGGGACCTGCTCCAGGAGATCGACCAGGGCCTGGCGCGCTTCTGGAACGTCACCCCCAGTCACGTCTACCGCGAGCTCCGCACCCTGCAAGACCGCAAGCTCGTCAGCGCCGGCCGCACCGGGGTGCGCGACCGTCGCCCCTTCACCATCACCGCGGCTGGAAAGAAGGCGTTCAAGCATTGGATCGCGCAGGAGCCCGGACCCGAACAGATCCGCAACCCGCTGCTCATCACCCTGTGGTTCGGACGCCACCTCGACGAAGACGACCTGGTCGGGATCCTCGAGTCGAATCGCGACGTCCACGCCAAGCGGCTCCGCTACTACGAGAGCATCACCCCCACCGATCGCCACACCGGCGCTGTCGTCGCCTTTGGTGTCGGCTACGAAAAGGCCGTCATCGCCTGGATCGACGACCTCACCGAGGCACCCCGGTCGGGAGCTACATCTGTTGCGGGAACGACGATCCCGTTAACCACCGGGTCGGCGTCGACCACTCCTTGACGTGGCTCGCAGCCGCGTGCCGAGCTTTGTGCTTTGAGGAATAGGGTCCGCGGAACTGAGCCACGGCCGGGGGTGCGAGAGAATCGGGTGTATGGGCATGCAGGTCTCGTTCGTGCGCCGTGGGGGACGTCGTGACCGTGTCCATGTCACCCGTGACGACGGGTCGTCGACGGCTTGGGACTTCCCGACCTACGGCGACCGGCTCCCCCACGACCTGTGCCACCTGGTCGTCGAGGAGGGTCTCGGCATTGTCGCGGGTTTCTGGGGTCTCGTCGACGAGGGCGTCGAGGTGAGGCTCGTCGACAACCAGGCCACCTTGGTGCGCCATGGTGAGCCCCTCGTAGCGCAGCCCGGCGTCGACTTCTCGGACTTGGTGCGAGCCGAGGAGGCCGTGGCGCTTCTGGGCCCGACCGGCATGCACGTCGACGAGGTCGGCGCACTGGCGGTGGCGCGGCTCGACCCTTCGTCCACCGACGCGCCGGACGGTGCCGTGCTCAGGTCCGGTACCGGGTTCGACCTCCCGGCCGGGGTCACCGAGGAACAGGTGACGTCGGTGCGCCGGCGTCTGCTCGATCTCGCCGAGCAGTGGCGCGGGCTGGGTGACGGCGACTCCATCACCCTCCTTTACACGGGGCGCTCCTCAGGGCCGACGGCGGCAGAGGGCCGGTAGGTTTGGGGGGATGACCGAGGTGGCGGTGATCACGGGCGGGAGCCGGGGCATCGGAGCTGCTACCGCGTCGGCGCTGGCGCGCCGGGGCTGGTCGGTGTGCATCGGCTACCGGTCCGACACCGACGCCGCCCAGCGAGTCGTCAAGGAGTGCGAGGCGTTGGGTGCGACCGCGCTGGCCGTCCCCGTGGACGTGGGCTCGGCGCCGTCGGTGGCGTCGTTGTTCGCAGTGGCCGAGCAGCTGGGCCCGATCGGGGCCCTGGTCAACAACGCCGGGATCGTCGATCGCCGCAGCCGTGTGGACGAGATGACGGCCGAGCGCCTGCAACGAATGTTCACCATCAACGCCGTCGGCCCCTTCCTGTGCGCGGGGGAGGCGGTACGGCGCATGTCCACCCGCCACGGCGGCGCCGGGGGGTCGATCGTCAACGTGTCGTCCGCGGCGTCGCGTCTCGGGAGCCCCGGACAGTACGTCGACTACGCCGCGTCCAAGGGGGCCGTCGACACCATGACGCTCGGGCTCGCCAAGGAGGTGGCGCAGGAGGGGATCCGGGTCAACGCGGTGCGGCCCGGTCTGATCGACACCGAGATCCACAGCAGCGGTGGTGAGCCCGACCGGGTGCGGCTCCTCGAGCACGAGATCCCGATCCGGCGCGGCGGCCGTCCCGAGGAGGTCGCCAACGCCATCGTGTGGCTGTGCTCGGCCGAGGCGTCGTATGTAACCGGCGCCCTGGTCGACGTGAGCGGTGGGCGGTGAGCGTGGCGATCGACTTCGACTTCGACTACGAGCGCGGCGGCGACTGCCTCGACGGCTTCACCGAGGCCTACTTCGCCCGGCCCGAGGCGTTCCTCGAGGACGCCACGCGCCGCTCGCAGTCGGCGTGGGGGTTGTCGACGACGGGATGGAGGAGCGTTTCGTGGCGCGACTGCGTGCTGACACCGGCGCCTGGGACCTGCGCTACGGCCACCTCCGCCACCAAGAGGTCTTTGCGGGCGCGCTCGGGCTGGTGGTGCAGGGCGGGTGACGGGCTAGGTCGCGGCGGGACCGAGACCGACGGCAGAGAGCAGCGCCAGGGTGAAGGCGCTCATCTCGTCGTAGGGGAGGCGATCGAGCTCGAACCACGCCACCTCGGAGGTCTCGTCGCCGTCGGGCCGGGGGGAGCCGGCGGTGACCGTGGCGGTGAAGACCGTCGAGACGTACGAGGTCTCGTCCCCGTTCGGATAGGTGATGCGGAATTCGGGACCCCCGAGGACGCCGAGGATCGGTCCCAACTCGACGGTGACGCCCGCTTCTTCCTCCGCCTCACCCCGCGCCGCATCGTCGGGTGACTCGTCGGGATCGATCGCCCCGCCGATGGCCGCCCACTGCCCGGTGTCGATGATGCGGACCAGCAGCACCCGACCCGCCCCGTCGCGGGGGAGCACCGCCGCCGACGGGAGCACGAGCAGCTCGGTCCCCACCAGCTCGCGCAGCCGCCTGATGTAGGGGGCGATCGCCACAGGCTCAAGCTAGTGCCGCCGCGATGGCCCGGCTCCGGGTGGTGGCCCGGCTTTCAGAGGGCGTCAGGGTTTGCGGGCTTCGACGTAGAGCCGGACGGTCTTGCTCTCGGTCGTGTAAGGCTGGCGTCGCTCGGCGACGGTCACCTCCAGTCCCGCCCGGCGGCTCGCTCCGACGAGCTCGTCGAGTCCGAACAGCGTCGCCGCGAAGGGCACGGGCTCTTGGAGGAACTCGTCGAGCTCGACGACGCCGGTGCCCTCGTGCGCGCTGAGCAGGACCCGCCCGCCGGGCCGGAGCACGCGTTGGAATTCCCGAAGGGCGGTCCCCAGCTCGGCGCGACGGAGGTGGATCACGGCGTAGAACGCCACGAGGCCGCCCAGGCTGTCGCGGCCGAGCGGCAGGGCCTGTATGCCGGCGACGAGCGCGGCGTCGAGCCGCAGCCTCGCCAGTTTCGCCATCTCGGGGCTCAGATCGATCCCGATCACGCGGTGGCCTCGTTGTCGCACGAAGGCGCCGATCTGGCTCGGTCCGCATCCGATGTCGGCGACCGGGTCCCCGACCGACCGCGCCAACGCCTCGAGGAGATCGCGGTCACGCGGCTTGTCGTCCAACTCGTCTTCGAAGCGCGACGCGTACTTCGTCGCCACCGCGTCGTACGACGACGGGAGGAAGTCCCACGCCACCGGACCGTCGTTCCCCGCGTCGTCGTCTCCCCCGTCACCGTCCACCGAGCCATTGTGGCGTCGGTTCGGCACCTGTGCCATGGGCGTGGGGTGGGATCGTCCTCACGGCCCCTGATCTCGATCCTGCGTGTCGGCGAACCCCGTATCGGCGGTGCCGTCAGGGAACGACGACGACGGCCGGTGTGTCGTGACGCGAGACGAGCCGTCGGCCCAGTGAGCCCGCCAGACGGTGGAGCATCTTCGACGACCTCCCGACCACGATGAGGTCGGCGTGCACCGAACGCGCCAGGCGGGTGAGGGCGGCGGCCGTGTCACCGAGCTCCCGGGCGAATCCGACCGGGACATCGAGGTGGCGGGACCGCTCTTCCACTTCGGTTCTCAACTGATCGACGATCTCGTCCCTGGCCTCCTCGGCGGCGGCGAAGTCGATCGGGGCGCCGAACTCGGCACCGGGCTCGACCGCCGGCGCGACGTACACGGCGATGAGCCGTCCGTGGGTGCGGGCCGCCTCGCCCGCAGCCCAGTCGAAGGCGTCCCAGCTCGTGGGCGAACCGTCGATGCCCACCACGATCACCGCCGCAGTGGGGCGGTCGACCGCCTCGGTCGAAGAGTCGACCAGGTGCAATGCTCCCCGGGAATTGGTCATGTCGTTACCTCTTTGCGGGCGGTGGTGGTGTTCGAACCGCCGCTTCCCTGGGTGGCGAGGTCCAAGAGGTGATGGAGCGCGGGCCGGGCTGCGTCGAGTGACGTCACTTCGTCGCGGGGCAGCTTGTCGATCAACACCGTGAACACCGACGCGCCGTCGTGGCGCATCTCGCGCAGGTGCTCGCGGCCGGTGTCGGTGACCGCCACGAGCACGACGCGGCCGTCGCCGGGATCACGCCGACGCTGGGCGAAGCCGAGGTGCTCGAGCTGGCTCACCACCGCCGTCATTGACGGTTGAGTCACCCCTTCGTTCACGGCCAGGTCCGTGAGCCGCCGGGGCCCGGTCCGTTCCATGGTGGACAGCGTCGACGCGGCGGTCAGGCTCAGCTCGCGGCCCCGGTCCCGCACCGCCTGGGCCGCCAGTGCGAACAACACCTCGCCGAGCTCGCCATGACGGTCCACCACAGCATAAGCATAGGTTTATCTATATAGATTCGTCAATGGAAATCGGGCCGGGAGGGGCCCACGAGATGACGGTCGCTCGGGGCCGGCGCGCCCGGGGTCAGTCGTCGTCCTGCGAAAGCTGTTCCGCCCAGCGCTTGCCGAGCCAGGCCACCCAACCGACAAAGCCCACGAGGGTGAGCCACCACACGATCCAAATCGGACTGGTCACAGGGTCAACCTCGCTTCTCGGGTCAGGTGCTCGGGGCCGAATCTACCCACCGCCTGGCGATCCGTGCCCGTCGCCACCCAGGACCGTTGACAGTGGCTATTGACAGTAGCCAATAAGCTAAGTAACATAGCCACATGACCACGAACCAGGAATCCCCGGTCCAAAACGGCACCTGTTATCTCACCCGCCCGGAAGGGCGGATCGGCTACGAGGTCCAGGGTGCGGGCCCCCTGGTGGTGCTCGTGCCGGGCATGGGCGACCTCCGGGCCACGTACCGGTTCCTGGCCCCGGCCCTGCGCGCTGCGGGGTACCGGGTCGCCTCGACCGACCTCCGGGGCCACGGCGACAGCGACCCGACGTTCTCTTCGTATGGCGACGCCGAGACCACCGGCGACGTCCTCGCGCTGATCGAGGAGCTCGGCGGTCCCGCCGTCGTCATCGGCAACTCGATGGGCGCCGGCTGCGCCGTGTTGGCCGCGGCGCAGTGTCCTGATCTTGTGCACGGCATCGTGCTCGTCGGCCCGTTCGTCCGCAACGGCGAGGTGCG
>CAWISP010000049.1:0-51660 GCA_963838775.1 uncultured Acidimicrobiales bacterium | reverse complement strand
AGATGCCCGCTCCGGTAGAGCTCGAAGGGGTCGTAGGCGAAGGCGCCCCCGAGCAGGTCGCGTCCGATCAGGACACCACGCACACCGAGTCCCGCTTCGGACGCGAACGGATACGCAGCGCCGAGGTGCCGGGTGGTGGCCTCGTGTGCGGGAACGCCCACCGACCAACCTTGAGCGGGTCACCTTGCCGACGTTCCTGGCCGTGGACCTCTCATCGCAGCCTCGAGGCCCCACGACAGCGGGGCTCGGTCATGGAGCGTGCGCTGGGTGAACGTAGATTGGTGTGAGACCCGTCTTCACGGAGGCGAATAGCAATGACACATGCGGTCGTGGTCCAAGTGAAGCTCGACCCGAACTCGGACGTCGGACACCGACACACGTGATCCTGAACGACTTCGTGATTCCGGAGGTGAGAGCTCTGCCGGGTTTCCGGAAGGGGATGTGGATGAACGACGATCAAGGGACAGGCACCTGCGTGGTCGTGTTCGACTCCGAGGACAGCGCCCGATCAGCTGTCACTGCGCTGACACCCGTCGGTGGCCCCCCGGTCATCAGCAGCACGGTCTGCGCAGTGGAGGTCGAGGTCTAGCTGCATCGGGGCGAGAAGTGGTTCGCGTGCCCCGGGAACGCTCAGACCAGGCCGCGACCGAGGGGAAGGGTGCACATGAAGGTGTTGGCCTGGTCCCCGTAGCACCGGCGGAGCTCGAGCCCGGCCTGTCCGGCGGCCTGCTCGACCCGACCACATGCCTCTTCGAGTGCTTCGGGGTCCGCCGCGCTCACCGTCACGTAGCCCGAGAAGCGATACTGCGTGTGACCGTCGGCGAGCTCGACCTCGCGGTGGACGAGGATCTCCTCTTCGCGTCGTCGTCTCGCCGTGGCCAGGAATCCCCCCCGTCGGCGGAGCTCGGCATCGGCGATGTCTGCGGTGCGCGCCTGCTCCACCTTGCGCGACGCCTCGATCGGTCCCAGCGGTTCCATGACGAGCGACACGGCCCGTCGGATCTCCGACGGCAACAGGAGAGGCCCGAGGAAGTCAGGCCCGACGTCGGTGCGCGGCCCACTCCGACACCCAGTACGTGGTGTGCCACGTGCCGTCAGCGCGGAGCCGGCTCCATTCCGAGGCGACACCCATAGGCCACGGCCAAGGCTCCTCGGTCGATGGGGATTCAACCGTTCGTCGTAGGGGGATCTGCCCCCCGGGCTGGGGCGTGGCGCCGGCGCCGTAGGCCCCGCGGAGCTGCGCGGCCGTGAGCATCGGGGGCGACAACACTGCCTCCACGTCGATCGAGGCGTCCGCCAGTCGCCGGCGCAGAGCGGCCGCCTCGCGCAGGAGCACGACGCACGCCCCTGTCTCCCCACCACCGGCGCTCTTCACGGCCCGCGCCGAACGCCCGGCATGGATGGTCACCGCCAGGAGCACCTCGTGGCGCAACGCCTCGGCCGAGGCGTCCACGAGCGCCGCGTACGAGGCACGGGCGGCGTCGAGCCCCGTCTCACTCCGACGGGCGTCGGTGTCTCGATCGGTTTCTCCGTCGAACCCGGCCTCGGTGTCGGCTCGGACAGGCCGACGAACGACGCCCGCGGGCACGACGCAGACCTCCATCCACTGCAGTCGGTGGGGGGCGATCCGTCGCGGGCCAACGAAGCCAGGACTCCCGACCACGCACCGACACGGCGCACCTTGTCGGCCTCGCTCAGGAGCACGAAGCCCGAGGCCGAGGCGCCGAGCACCGCCGTGTACGTCCGGCGGGAGCGATCGTGCAGGACCCCGATTCCCGTTGCGCCCCAGACGATGGACCCGTCCTGCCCCCGCCCATTGGGGTCCACGGCGATGAGTCGTACTCCGGCAAACGGGCCCGGCCCACTTCGGGACCGCCGTCGGAGTGCGACGGCATGACGCAAGGCATCGGGCGCCCACTCCTCGGGCGTTCGTCCGCCGATCGGCCAGGTGGCGACACCGACCCCGATGGCCAGGATCGCCACGGCCACCACCACCCCGACCGGTGAGGCCGACGCTCGTAGCACTCCGACCCCGACCACCAGCGCGACGGCCACGGCACCGATCTGTCCCCCCCGCCACCCCGCCACGAGACCACGGCGCTCGAGTGGCCCGAACCGGTACCGGGGTGGCGACCCGTCATGCACCGGCACGACCCGTGGTTCCGTCGTCGTCGGAACGAGCAAGAGCGCCGTCCGTCGCTCGCGCCACCTGACCCTTTGCTCCTGGGACGTCGGCGCGCTCCTCGTCGGGCGCCTCGGCTCCCGGGAAACCAGGGGTGGCCGTCGCTCCCGGCACGGTGTCAGCCCCCGCCGCGGGGGGACGACCAGCGGTGCGCCTGCCCCGCAGCGCCGATGCTGCATCGGGATCTCCGGCCACCATGGCGATGGGCGGGGCCCCCGCCGATTCGCTATCCATCCCCGCGCCGCCTACGCCTGCCGCTCCGGCGCCGACCGCACTTCCGGCGCCGACCGCACTTCCGGTGCCGACCGCACTTCCGGTGCCGACCGCACTTCCGGTGCCGACCGTGGCCACCGTCCCGACGGTCCCGACCCCTTCTCCTTCCGATGCCGTCCCGGGATTCTTCGCCAGGTCGAGTGCAAGGTTCCTGCCGCTTGCGAGAGGGGAAACGGTCGCGCTCTTGAGTCGATGTCGTGTCGCTTCAAGGTGGGCGACGGCACCTGCCTCGACGGCCGGGACCAGCCGCAGCAGGGTGAACGGGGAGAGGATGGCGATCATGAGCAGGGCGATCCCCGTCACCACGGCCGCGAAACCTCCACCGTTCCCGGTCGACGACGTCCCCAGGCCGCCGGCGGTTGCACCGGCGGCCAGTGCAAGCACCGCCGCCACGACGAACTTCGACAGCACCAGGGCGAGGAGCGTGTCGGCGAGGCGCCGGCACCAGTGCGCCACCGACGGCCACACGAGGGCCGCCAATGCCAAGGGGAGAAAGAGCACGGCCACCGACACCGCCGCGGCGCGGACCACCAGCTCCAGCCACAGCACGAGCGCGGCGGAGGCCACGACGAGACCGCCGAGGAAGACGACGAAGCCGGGGACGGGAGACACCGTGGCGGCAGGGATCAGGAACTTGAACAACCCGCTCAACAGGTTCGTCGTGTCGACCCCGGCGCTCGACAGCACCGCCGCCGACATGGCGTCGGTCAAGGCCAGTGCCATCCGTACGAACGTCACGGCCACGCCCGTGAGCAGCAGGGACAGCGGGAGATGCACGAGAAAGGTGCGCAGGAGCGTCGACGCGCTCTGGCGGTAGACGGCCTGGATGGCCGCGCAGCACGCCATGGGGAGCACGACCGCCGCCGCCAGGCTCGCCATCACGGCCTCGTGGGCGCCGAACCACGGCGCGTTCAGGTCGATCGATGTCGTGCCCGACATGGCGCTGCCCACCTGGGCGATCAGCCACACCGCGCCCGACGCCACCCACCGTCCCGCCTCGGAGAAGATGGCGCCGATGCCGGCGCCGGCGAGGGATCCCCCGACGCTTGCGGCCGCACCTGACACCGAGGTGCAGACGGTGCCCACGGCGGGAAGTGAGCCGGGACACAAGGCGAACGCGTCGAGCATGTCAGTGCACCCCCTGCCCGGCGTGGAAGAAGAAGTTGACGATCGCCGGTGCGGCCCCGATCAGCAGGGCAGCCAGCGCCGAGACGAGGACGGTCTTCTTCCCGTTAAAGGACTGGTGGTAGTTCTGGGAATGAGCCCCCAGCGCCCAGGCGGCGGCACCGATGACGAGGCCGACCAGCGCCATGATGAGCGCCCATCCTCCGAGCCCGTCGGTGAGTTGCTGGAGCAGGGCGCCGCCGGGGAGGTTGCCGGCATTCGGGTCGAGGGTCACGGTCGACACCGCCTCACGCACTGCCCACAGCACCATGACGAACCTTCCCCGCTGTCGTGCCCGCCGGCGTCCGATGCCGGTCTGGCGGTGTCCCTCGAGGGTAGGGCCGCCTATGCAGCGTTTCAAGCTATTTCATGCTTTTTTATATCTTTCCCGTCCAATCGCCCGTCGGGAGGAACCGGCCCGCCAAGAAGCGGTCCCACCACGGCTCGCCTGTCATGCTGTTGACCGTGCTCGGCACCTCCAGCGTTTCGTCGAATATCGTCGTCGCCGGGTTCACCGCACTCGGCGCGGTAGCGATCATCGGCATCATCGTTGCGACGATCCTGGGACGACGGTCGGGCCGGCGGTCACTCGAGCAGCGCTTGTCGGCGCTGGCGTCGCGACTCGGGGTCGACGCGCCCGCCGAAGACCACGGCATGGGGATCGAGCCGGCCCTGCACCACCTCGAGCTCGTCACCGATCGCGCCGCCGAGGCGGTGGCCGAGTCCTCTTCGGACGCCATCCGGTTGCGGCGCGCGCTCGACACGCTTCCCCAGGGTGTCATCGTCTGCGACGAGAACGGCACGGTCGTGTTCAGAAACGCCCGCGCCGTGGGTCTCATGGGTGGACGACACGGTGACGCCCTCGCCGCACAAGCCGTCGTCGACCTGCTCGCCGATGCATGGAAGCAGGGCTCCGCGCACAAGACCCTCGACCTCTACGGGCCGCCTCGGCGTACCTTGGCCGTCTCCACGCAGCTGATCGACGACGGGCGTCGCACCTTGGGGGTGATCGCGGCGATCGACGACGTGTCCGAGCGGCGGCGCCTCGAAGAGATCCGGCGTGACTTCGTCGCCAACGTGAGTCACGAGCTCAAGACGCCGATGGGTGCCATCGGGCTGCTGGCGGAGACGCTGGCGGCCGAGAAGGACCCCACCGTGGCCCAGCGCCTGGCCAGCCGCATCCACACCGAGGCCTTCAGGATCAGCAGGATCATCGATGACCTGCTCGATCTGTCCCGTATCGAGGCCGAAGAGGCGCCCCCCGCGAGCCCGTGCTCGTCAACCTGATCATGGCCGAGGCCGTCGAGCGCATGCGCGCCGCCGCCGACCAACGCGACGTCAAGATCGACCTCGAGGAGCCCTCCCCTCCCGTGACCGTGCTCGGCGACCGACGCCAGCTCGTGTCCGCGCTCTACAACCTCCTCGAGAATGCGGTGAAGTTCTCCTATGACGGGACCGCAGTGCGCTTCGTCGGCCGGGTCGCCGACGGCCAGGTACGTCTCGACATCGAGGACCAGGGCGTGGGCATCCCCGCCCGCGATCTCGACCGGATCTTCGAACGCTTCTACCGGGTCGACCAGGGTCGGAGTCGCAACAGCGGGGGGACCGGTCTCGGCTTGTCTATCGTCCGCCATGTGGCCGCCAACCACCAGGGGCACGTCGAGGTCGATTCGCGCGAAGGTGAGGGGTCGACGTTCCGCCTCATCCTCCCGACACATTCCGAGGTCGTCTGAATCGTGAGCAGCACCCAGGGCTCTGCGGGGCCCGTGTCGTGAGCAACACCGCGGGCGCTCACTCCACCCACGCGCCGCGCTCGTCGCAACGCGGCGGGAAGGGCGAGCGTCCGGGGGAAGCGTCCGAGCGCGGCCGCGACGGTGCCCGGGCCGTGACGGTCCTCGTCGCCGAGGACGAAGAGTCCTTCGTCGACGCCCTCGTGATCGGGCTGGGGCGCGAGGGCTTCGACGTCTCGGTGGCCCGCGACGGCCCCGAGGCCCTGGCCCTGTTCGACGCCATCGACCCTGACCTCGTCCTGCTCGACATCATGCTTCCCAAGATGTCGGGCGTCGACGTCTGTCGCGCCATCCGGGCCCGCTCCCACGTCCCCATCATCATGGTGACCGCCAAGGGGACCGAGATCGACACCGTCGTCGGCCTCGAGGTGGGGGCCGACGACTACGTCACGAAGCCGTATCGCCTGCGTGAGCTCGTGGCCCGGATGCGCGCCGTGTTGCGCCGCTCCCCTCTGGCCGCGTCCGGCTCGCCCCACGCCGTCGACGCGGCCACCGAGCGCGGGGCCGTCCTCGAGGTGGGAGGGGTCCGGGTCGACCCCGACCGGCACCGGGTCTTCGTGCGGGAGCAGGAGGTCCACCTGCGACGCAAGGAGTTCGAGCTGCTCGTGCTGCTCGTCGAGAACGCGGGGCGCGTCCTCACCAGGGACACGCTCATCGACCGCGTGTGGGGCGCCGACTACGTGGGTGACACGAAGACCCTCGACGTCCACATCAAGCGCCTCCGCACCCATGTCGAGGCCGATCCCTCCTCGCCTTCCATCATCACGACGGTGCGAGGTGTGGGGTACCGATTCGAGATTCCCCCCGACGCGTGACCGTCGACGAGCGGCCCGCGGCGGCGGCGTCGGGTCCCGCGCCATTCGAGTCGGCCCGACTCGGCCCGGTCACACTCCGGAACCGTTTCATCAAGGCGGCGACATTCGAAGGGTCGTCACCGAAGGGTCAGGTCACCGACGCCCTCGTCGAGTTCCACCGCGCCGTGGGCGCGGGCGGTGCCGCCATGACCACGGTCGCCTACCTGGCGGTGTCTCCCGAGGGACGCACCGACCGACACTGCATCTACGTCCATGATGCCGTGCTGCCCGACCTGCGGCGGCTGACCGACGCCGTGCACGACACCGGTGCGGCCGTCGCCGCCCAACTCGGCCACGCCGGGCCGGTGGCCAATGCCCGGTCCAACCGGGCTCCGTCCCTGGCCCCGTCCCGCTACGTGAGCCCGCTGGGGACGTTCAGCCGGGAGATCACCGCGACGGACATCGCCCGCGTCACGGCCGCCTACGGCGACGCGGCCCGCAAGGTGGTCGGCGCCGGTTTCGACAGCATCGAGATCCATCTGGGCCACAACTACCTGCTGAGCGCATTCTTGAGCCCGAAGCTCAACCGTCGCCACGACCAGTGGGGCGGGAGCGTCGAGAACCGTGCCCGCTTCGCCCGCCAAGTCGTGGGCGCGGTACGCGAGGCCGTGGGAGAGCGCGCCGCGGTGACGGCCAAGCTGAACATGGCGGACGGCGTGGCGGGGGGTCTCTGGCTCGAAGACAGCGTCGAGGTCGCCCGGCTGCTCGAGGCCGACGGCGCCCTGGACGCGATCACGCTCACCGGGGGCAGCTCACTGGCCAACCCCATGTACCTGTTCCGGGGCGAAGCCCCGCGTGCAGAGTTCGCCGCCACCCTCCCCCGTGCCCTTCGCCTCGGGTTCAAGGTGATGGGCCGGCGGTTCATGCCCGACTACCCCTTCGAAGAAGCGTTCTTCCTGCCCTACGCCCGACAGTTCCGCGCCGCGCTCGACATGCCGTTGGTCCTGCTGGGTGGGATCAACGAGCTCGCCACCGTCGAGCAGGCTCTGTCGGAGGGGTTCTCCTTCGTCGCCATGGCGAGGGCGCTGCTTCGTGAACCCGACCTCGTCTCGAAGATGAGGGCCGGGACCTCGCGCGCATCGTTGTGCATCCACTGCAACAAATGCATGCCCACCATCTACAGCGGGACCCGGTGCGTCCTCGTCGACGGACCGCCCCACGACCAGAAAGCACCATAGGGCCCGAGCTACGGTCCGGGCATGCCCCTCCACGAGCACGAGACAGCCGGTGCGACCGAGCAGCTGCAGGTCCGCCCTCAGTTCGCCCAATTGGGCGAGATCGACGAGGTTCCCAAACTTCGGTTGGCCCCGAGAGGGATGCCTGAGGGCACCGCCTATGAGATCGTCCACGACGAGCTGCTGTTGGACGGCAATGCCCGGCTCAACCTGGCCACGTTCGTCACCACCTGGATGGAGGGTCATGCCGAGCGGCTGATGGCGGAGTGCTCGGCCAAGAACATGATCGACAAGGACGAGTACCCGCAGACCGCCGAGCTCGAACGGCGCTGCGTCAACATCCTGGCGGCGCTGTGGCACGCCCCCGAAGAAGGTGGGGCCACCGGATGCTCGACGACCGGATCGAGTGAGGCGTGCATGCTCGGTGGCCTGGCACTCAAGTGGCGCTGGCGCCAACGCCGCCAGGCGGAGGGGAAGCCCGTCGACCGACCCAACCTCGTGATGGGCGCCAACGTGCAGGTGTGCTGGGAGAAGTTCTGCCGGTACTGGGATGTCGAAGCCCGTCTCGTCCCTGTCGGGCCCGAAGCCACCTGCCTCACCCCCGAGGGTGCGGTCTCACACTGCGACGAGAACACCATCGGCGTGGTGGCGGTCCTGGGGTCGACCTACGACGGCATCTACGAACCCGTCGCCGCCATCGCGGCCGCCCTCGACGAGCTCGCCGCCTCCAGCGGCGTGGACGTGCCCATCCACGTCGACGCCGCCTCGGGCGGGTTCATCGCCCCCTTCCTCGATCCCACGCTCGAGTGGGATTTCCGTCTGGCGCGCGTCCATTCCATCAACACCTCGGGGCACAAGTACGGCCTCGTGTACCCCGGGGTCGGATGGGTCATCTGGCGCCAGCACAGCGCGCTGCCCGACGAGCTCGTCTTCAACGTGAACTACCTGGGCGGCAACATGCCGACCTTCGCCCTCAATTTCTCCCGACCGGGCGCGCAGGTCGTCGCCCAGTACTACAACTTCCTGCGCCTCGGGACCGACGGCTACTGCCAGGTGCAGCAGGCGAGCCGGGACACCGCCCAGTGGCTTGCCCACGAGATCTCGGGACTGGCGCCCTACGAGCTGGTGTCGAAAGGCGACGGGATCCCCGCTTTCGCGTTCCATATCAAGGATGCGCCCTACACGGTCTACGACGTGTCCGACACGTTGCGGGTGCGCGGCTGGCTCGTCCCCGCCTACACCATGCCCCCGGCCCTCGACCACATCGCCGTGCTCCGTATCGTGGTGCGCAACGGCTTCAGCCGTGACCTGGCCGCCATGTTGATCGACGACCTGCAACGGGTCGACGAGCGCCTACGCAGTCCCCACCTGGCCCGGCCGACCGACGTCGGCTTCCACCACTGACCCGGGCCGGCGGTGTCCGGACGGGTCAACGACGGCGATAACGCACCGGACACGCGTCGGCGGCCCGGGCCACACCGCCGATCTGATTGCGCACCGGGTGGGGATGACCGGCCCATCCCGGCTCCATGTCGAAGGCGGTCGAGAGTCGGGTGGCCGCCACCGTCATCGTCGACAGCGAAAAAGGCTGGGCGGGACACGTGTGGCGACCATGACCGAAGACGGTGACCAATTCCGACCGCGGCCAGCACCGAAGGATCGGCCAGGCGCCGCCGGTTCCATCGACCGGGATCCCACGACCCGAACCCGGGAGCGGCGCACGTGTTGGTGAGGGGAAGGAGGGTGGCGACAGTCGCACCGGGGCCGACCTCGTAGACGGCATCGCCGACGTCCATCGTCACCGGCTTGACGACATACCGGGCCATGATCGAGCGCTGGGCGAGTCGTGTCGACTCGAGCGCGCACACCTCGGCCCGGGCGCGATCCCGGCCCGCACCCGGGCCAGCTCGTCGGGATGGGCGAGGAGGTCGATGAGCATCCACCCCAGCGCGGCGAAGAGATTGGACATCGAGGCCACGTGGATCAGCGCCACATCCGACGCCACCCCCACCCGCCGGTCCGTGGCGCAGGAGTCCGACCACGCCGCCGCCACGCGGGCGAACAGCGCATGGTCAGCCTCGGCGCCGGGAAACTCCTCCAGAGCCCCGCCGAGTTCCTCGACGACGATGGCGAGCGCGGCCCGCTCCGCCGACTTCCCGGTGGCCGCCACCGCCGCCATGGCGTCGGGGTGGACGAAGGACTGGGAACCGTCGAGCACGTCGAACGCCGCCGCCAGCCGATCGAAGCGCTCGCCGCCGGCGCAACCCGGCCCGCCCCATGATGCCAGCCCGACCCTGTGCCCGATGCGCCGGGTGAGGTCGAAGACGTCGAAAACACCGGCCGAGCCCAGTTCGTCGATGGTGGTGTCGAGGGCGTGCTCGACGTTGGCGAGATAGCCAGCCACGTCGTCGCGCCCGAACAACTGGTGCGGGAGCGTGCGCCGGCCGACGAAGATCTCGTCGGGGAGCTTGCGCCGGA
Source organism: uncultured Acidimicrobiales bacterium (assembly GCA_963838775.1). Classification (GTDB taxonomy): domain Bacteria; phylum Actinomycetota; class Acidimicrobiia; order Acidimicrobiales; family UBA8190; genus Chersky-840. The sequence continues at coordinate 41,744 of CAWISP010000049.1, read as the reverse complement.
GCATCCGCCAGTCGGCGACGCCCTTGCTGGCGCGCTCCTCGGGCAACTCGTAGAACGACGTCACACCGACCGGAGAGAACGTGAACAGGTAGCGGTCCTCACCGCTGTCGACCGTGAACGTGTCGCCCAGATCGTGACGCGCCTCGGCCAGTGCCGCGACCGGATCGGCGACGGCCACGTCCCACGGGAGCCCGGCCGTCGTCGCCACCGGTGGCATGGGCGAGATGGTCGGACCGTCTCTGGATGGCATGCTCGCCCTCTCGTGCCGGAGGCTGCTCGGAGCCGCTGTGGGTCGATGGAACCTTTTCCCGGCGCTGTGCGTCATGTCAATGTGGATCAAGTGGCCGACGAGGAGGCACCGCACATGCCGTCGGGGCACGGGGCGTCGGGCCACAGGGCGTCCCCGGGCGAGATGCCTCCTTCGGACCTCGCCACCCTCTACCTCCGCCAGCGTGAGGCGATGGTGCGATTCGCCCGCCTGCTCACCGGGTCCACGGCGGTGGCCGAAGAAGTCGTCCAGGAAGCATTCCTCCGCATGCACCAACAGCGCACGCAACCGGACAACCCGGCCGGCTATCTCCGGACCACAGTGGCCAACATCTCGCGCAGCCACATGAGACGGCTCCGACTGGAGCGACGCGCCGTTTCGCCGGGGCGCGTCACCTTCGACGACCCGGTGATCGACGAGACGTGGGCGGCGGTACTCCGGCTGCCCTTCCGCCAGCGCGCCGTCCTGGCGCTGCGGTTCTACGAGGACCTGCCCGAGGCCGAGATCGCCCGGCTGCTCGGCTGCCGGCTCGGGACCGTGAAGTCGAGCCTGCACCGGGGACTGGCCAAGCTGCGAGGTGAGCTGACATGAACGACATCGATCCCATCGAGCAACGACTGCGACGCACGTTCCAGGCCGTCGCCGAACAACCCGTCGCCCCCCTCGGCGATCCCGAGCCGTGGCGGCACGACGGGGCGGGACCACGGCGCCGGCGGGGGCGGGTCATGGCGGCCGGCCTCGCCGTCGTCGTGGTGGTCGCGTTAATCGTTCTCGGCGTCACCTACGGACCGCGCAGCTCACGCCTCACCCCCACGACCCAGCCCCTGAGCGGCACCCCGGCTGGCACGCTGAGCGCCGTCTTCACTCCGGCCACTCCCGTGTCGTCGGCGATCCTCGAAGAGGCGGCCGCCACGATGGCGGCGCGCCTCCACGCCGTGGGAGACACCGACGCCCGCGCCACGGTCGACGGTGGTTCCATCGACATCGCGAGCCCGAAGTTCGCCGGGGTCCAGATGCAGCTGATCGGGTCGATGGGATCGTTCTCGGTCCGGCCCGTGCTATGCGGGGCTCCGGCCCAGACCCCGACACAACCGGCGACGTCGGACATGACAGGTACGACAGAACCGGCAACATCGTCACCGGCGTGCGAGGCGCAGTACGAGACGACGGCGTCCAATCTCAACGTGAACACGACCACGGGTCAACCCGCCACCATCGGGCCGGACCCCGTCTTCGCCCCGACCCCGTCGACACCGACTCAGGACGATCAACCTGCCGCCGCGGTGCTGCTCCCCGCCGATCCCGTGGCCGGGGCCCAGCAGTACCCACGCTTCGTCCTCGGAGCAGCCCAGCTCGGCAATTCCGACATCGGCAGTGCGCAGGCCCGGTTCGATCAGGCCATCGACGGCTGGCTCATCGATGTCACGCTCACCCCGTCGGGCACCACCGCCTGGAATGCCATGGCGCTCCAGAATTTCCACCAATATGTCGCTTTCGACCTCGACGGGCAGGTGCTCTCGGCCCCGTTGATCGAACCGAACCAAACCACATTCGCATCGTTCGGAGGCGAGATGGAGATCTCGGGCACCTTCACGGCCACGACCGCCAAGACCATCGCCGCGGTGCTCGGCAACGGGCCGCTGCCGGTCCCCTTCACGCTCCTGTCGCAGACGACCACCCCGTAGCGACGGGACACCGGCGTGACGGGCACGTCTTCAAGCCGGTCACGGTGTGGCATGGTGCTCGCAAGCGCGGCCGATCCTCCCGTCCACGGTGGGGACTACCCTGAAGGACCGAGGAGTGTGACATGGCAAAAGGCAACGAACTCGACGCACACCATCGGGCCACGGTGGAAAAGATCTTCAACCATCCCGTCAGCCACAACATCCAATGGCATGACGTGTTGTCGCTCCTCCAGCGCGTAGCCACGGTCAGCGAGGACCACGACGGCAGGTTCGCGGTGACCTTGGGGTCGGAGACCGAGACGTTCGACGCGCCCCGCCATCACGACATCAACGAGCAGCAGGTCATCGACCTGCGCCGGATGCTCAAGGGCGCAGGGATCACGCCGGAGTCGACGTAAGCGCTACGCCGACGGTGGTTCGATGACGCTACGGCCCCCGAGATAGGGTCCGAGCGCGGCGGGCAACACCACCGAGCCGTCGGGTTGCCGGCCCGTCTCCACCAGCGCTGCCCACACCCGGGCCCAGGCAATGGCCGAGCCGTTGAGGGTGTGGACGAACACGGGTTGGCCACCACCACTGCCGCGGTAGCGGATGTTGGCTCGGCGTGCCTGGTAGTCGGTGCACCAGCTCACCGAGGACACCTCGAGCCACATGTCGCATCCCGGCGCGTACACCTCGATGTCGAAGGTGCGGGCCGAGGCGTTACCGAGGTCACCCGTGCACAGGTCGAGGACGCGGTACTCGAGGCCGAGCTCCTGCAACAGCCCCTCGGCGCGCCCCACCATGTCGGGGTGCTCGGTGAGCGACTGCTCCGCGGTGGCATAGGCGAACAGCTCCACCTTGTCGAACTCGTGCACGCGCAACAGACCCCGGGTGTCACGACCCGCCGAGCCCGCCTCGCGCCGGAAACAGGCCGTGCCCGCCGTCAAGCGCAGCGGCAGGGCGGCCTCGTCGAGGATCTCGTCGCGGAACATGGACGTGAGCGGGACCTCGGCCGTCGGGATGGCCCATAGGTCGTCGCGCTCGAGGTGATAGGCGTCGTCGGCGAACTTGGGCAGGTGCCCGGTCGACACCATGGTCTCGGTGCGCACCAGCGTGGGCGGGCGGATCTCCTCGTAGAGCACGGTGTGGTGGTCCAGCGCGAAGGCGGTGAGCGCCCGGATGAGCCGCGCCCCGAGTCCGCGGTAGAGCGGGAACATCGAACCCGACAACTTCGCGCCGCGTTCGAGGTCGAGGATCCCAAGGGCGGCACCGATGTTCCAGTGCGGCACGCGTTGGTGCTCGGGGTAGGTGCGGGGCTCGTCGGGCCACCGCCTCACCTCGACGTTGTCCTCGGGGCCGGTCCCGTCCAGCGCCTCGGGGGCGGGGAGGTTCGGCAGCCACAGGAGCAGCTCGCGCACCTCGGCCACCGCGGCGGCGGCCTCGGCGTCGAGGGCGCCCTCCTCCTCACCGACGGCCCGGCTCAGGTCGGCCGTGTCGGCGGCCAGCGCGGCGTCGCCGGTGCGGCGAGCCTCGCCCACCTGACGCGACAGCTCCTTCACCCGGCTGCGCAGCTCGTCGCGCGCTGCCGCCGCGTGGCGTGCCCGTCGATCGGCGTCGAGCAGCCGATCGACCTCGGCGGGGTCGACCCCCCGGCGGGCCAGGGCGGCCTTCACGGCGTCGGGGTTCTCCCTGGCCAGGCGGATGTCGATCATGGGGCGCAACGGTAGCCTCGCCGCGATGTCCGCCCCGCCTGGCCACGACGGCCCCGCCGTCGAATGCCGCGACCTCGTCGTGCGCTACGGCGCCACCGTGGCGGTGGACGGTCTGTCGCTGTCGGCCCAGCGCGGCCAGGTCGTCGCACTACTGGGTCCCAACGGAGCGGGCAAGACCTCGACGGTCGAGACTCTCGAGGGCTACCGGCGCGCCACGGCCGGGTCGGTAAGGGTGCTCGGGCTCGACCCGGTGTCGGACCACCGCCGCGTCGTGGACCGCATGGGCGTCATGCTCCAGCGCGGCGGCGTGTACCCCGTTATGGGCCCGCGCCGCGTCCTGGCGTTGTTCGCCGACTACTACCAGGACCCCGAGGACCCCGAGGAGCTGCTGGACCTGGTGGGGCTGCGCGCCGTGGCCCGCACACCGTGGCGCCGGCTGTCGGGCGGCGAGCAGCAACGCCTGTCCCTGGCGCTCGCCATCGTGGGCCGTCCCGAGGTGGTGTTCCTCGACGAGCCCACCGCCGGCGTCGACCCCGAGGGACGCATCGCGGTGCGGCAGGTGATCACCGAACTGCGCGACCGGGGGGCCTGCGTCGTGCTGACCACGCACGAGCTGCCCGAGGCCGAGCGGTTGGCCGACGACGTCGTGATCATGGCCCGGGGCCGCGCCGTGGCGCACGGCACCGTCGCCGAGTTGGCCGAGGCCGGAGGCGAGGGGGGCATCCGCTTCGAGGGCCCCGTGTCGCTCGACCTGGTCGGGTTGAGCACCGCGCTCGGGGGCGGTTCGGTCACCGTGACCGAGGAGCGCCCCGGCCAGTACCGGGTGGAAGGCCCCGCCACCGCCACCCGGTTGGCCATGTTGGCGGGGTGGATGCAGGAGCGCGACCTGCCCCTTACCGAGCTGCGCGCCGGGCGTCGTTCGCTCGAGGAGATCTACCTGCGCGTGACGAAGGGTGATGACGAGCGATGAGCGCCAGCGCCGACGGGCTGCTCCCCCCGGCGCCAGCGCGCCTCGCGGCCCGACCGGTCCTACGCCGGCTGCTCGCCCAGTGCTCGGCGGAAGTGGGCATGACGCTGCGGCGGGGCGAGTCGCTGCTGCTCACCATCGGCATCCCCGTCATCCTTCTCGTCTTCTTCTCCGAGGTGCACCTACTCCCCACCGGCACCGCCCACCCCGTGTCGTTCCTGGCGCCCGGCATCCTGGCCCTGGCCGTCATGGGCACGGCCATGGTCAACCTGAGCATCGCCACCGGGTTCGAACGCGGCTACGGCGTGCTGAAGCGCCTCGGCGCCACCCCCCTCGGCCGCCCCTCGCTGCTGGGCGCCAAGATCGTCGCCATCCTCGTGGTCGAAGTGGTCCAGGCCGCCGTCCTCGTCCCGGTGGCGCTCGGGTTGGGCTGGCACCCGACCGTCGGCGGCGCGGGGCGCGCCGTCGTGGTGGTGGTCCTCGCCACGGCCGGGTTCGGGGGCATCGGCCTCCTGCTGGCGGGCGTGCTGCGCGCCGAGGTCAACCTGGCCGCCGCCAACGGGCTGTGGCTCATGCTCCTCCTCGTGAGCGGGATGCTGGCCCCGCTCTCCAAGCTCCCGGTGGGCCTCCAGGCCGTCGCCAAGGCGCTCCCCGCCGCCGCCCTCGCCGATGCGCTGCACCGCGCCCTGGGTCTGGGCCTGTCGGTGCCGGCATGGGCCTGGATCGTGCTCGTGGTGTGGGCGGTGGCTGCCCCCGCCGCCGCCGCCGCCACGTTCCGATGGGAGTGAGCCGATGGCAGTGAGGCCGATGGCAGTGAGGCCGATGGCAGTGAGCCGATGGGAGTGACCACGGCGGGAGAGACGGGCGCGCTCTACATCGCCGTGATCGGCGGTGGTGGTGACGTGGGGCCGGCCCACACCGCCATGGCCGAGAAGGTGGGGCACGCCGTCGCCGATGCCGGGGCCGTGCTCGTGTGCGGCGGGCTCGACGGCGTGATGGAGGCGGCCTGCCGCGGCGCCCGGCGCGCCGGCGGGACCACCGTCGGGATCCTGCCCGGCCACGACCGCGCCTCCGCCAACCCGTATGTCGACGTCGCCATCCCCACCGGATTGGGCGAGGCCCGCAACGCATTGGTGGTGCGCGCCGCCGACGCCGTGGTGGCCGTGGCCGGGGAGTACGGCACGCTGTCGGAGATCGCGTTGGCCCTCAAGGCCAAGATCCCGGTGGTGGGGCTCGACACCTGGGAGCTGGCCCGCGCCGGCGAGACCGACGACGCCATCGTGCGCGCCGGCGATCCGGCCCGGGCGGTAGCACTGGCCGTCGACCTGGCCCGCTCGGCACGCCCCCGGCGCTGACGCCATGATGGGCACGATGCAGATCCGGCACGCGGTGGGACACCGGGGAGCGGGCGGGATCACCGCCTCGGTCGGGTCGATCGGTGTCGGGGGGTTGATCGGCGCCGTGCTCGTGATGGCCGTGCTCGTCACTCCCAACCCACACCTCACCGTTGGTCATCACCGAGCCATGCCGGACCACGCTGCGACCACCACATCGGAGCCCGTCAGCGGCGCGCCCATCGTCGACGTCGCCACCGACGCCGCCACTGGGGGGTACTGGCTCGTCGCCTCGAACGGGGCGGTGTTCAACGTCGACGCCCCGGCCCTGGGATCGGCGGGGACCCTGCCCCTCACCTCGCCCGTGGTGGGGATGACAGCCACGCCCGACGACGGGGGGTACTGGCTCACCGCCGCCGACGGCGGGGTGTTCGCCTACGGCGACGCCCGCTTCGCGGGCTCGATGGGGGCGGCGCACCTGACCCGGCCCGTGGTGGGCATGGCGCTCGACCGCGCCACCGGTGGGTACTGGCTGGTGGCGTCGGACGGCGGGGTGTTCGCCTTCGACGCGCCCTTCGAGGGATCGGCCGGCGCGCTGAAGCTCACCGCACCGGTGGTGGGGATGGCGGCCACCCCCGACGGCGATGGCTACTGGCTGGTGGCGTCCGACGGCGGGGTGTTCGCCTACGGAACCGCCCGCTTCGCGGGCTCGATGGGGGCGGCGCACCTGACCCGGCCCGTGGTGGGCATGGCGGCGACCCCGAACGGCACGGGCTACTGGCTCGTGGCCGGCGACGGCGGGATCTTCTCCTTCGGGGCGCCGTACGAGGGATCGACGGGCGTACTCGTGCTCGATCGGGCCGTGGTGGCGATGGCGGTGACGCCCGACGGCGGCGGGTACTGGCTCGTCGGTGCCGACGGCGGGGTGTACGCGCTCGGCGACGCGCTCTACCAGGGATCGGTGTCGGTCCTCCCCCTGGCCGGTCTAACCGTGGTCATCGACCCCGGCCACGACGGGGGCAACGGGGCCGACCCGTCGTTCATCGACCGCCCCATCGACGGCGGCGGGTTCACCGAGACCTGTGACACCACCGGCACCGAGACCGACAACGGCTACACCGAGCACGCCTTCAACTACGACCTGGCGCTGCGGGCCCAGGCCCTTCTCCAGGCCGACGGGGCGCGCGTCGTGCTCACACGCACCACCGACAGCGGGGTCGGCCCCTGTGTCAACGTCCGCGCCGCGATCGCCAACGCCCTCGACGCCGATGCGGCCGTGTCGATCCACGCCGACGGCGGCCCGGCCGGCGGGAGCGGGTTCGCCGTCGACACCCCCGTGCCGGTGGTGAGCTCCATCTCGGACAACCGCGCCATCGTGGCGCCGTCGGGACGCGCTCTCGGTCGACATGCGCAACGCCTTCGAGGCCGCCACCGGTGAGCCGCCCTCGAACTACACGGGGCAAGACGGCATCGTCTACCGGGGGGACCTGGGTGGGCTCAACCTGTCGACGGTGCCCAAGGTGCTCATCGAGTGCGCCAACATGCGCAACGCCCAGGACGCCGCGGCGGTGCAGAACCCGGTCTGGCGCCAGAATGCGGCCCAGGGCATCGCCAACGGCATCGAGCAGTTCCTCGAGGCCGCCGAGCGCACCTGATCCGCCGCCCTCCTCCTCGGCCGCCCTCCTCCTCCCTATTCCGCTTCTCTTTGCCGGGCGGCGTTGCGCAGCATGGCCGCCATCCCCTTGATGAAGGGGTCGGGATCGGCCGTCTTCGATTCCACGATGGAGCGCATGTCCGGCACGTAGTGCTCAAAGGATTCGCCCTCCATGGCGCCCACGATGCCCTCGGCCATCTCCTCGGGGCTGATCTTGGGCCCGGAGTAGAGAGGGTCGTCGTTGCCGGGAAGGTCCCAGATCTCGGTGTCGATGGGCCCGGGGTTGACGAGCCGGATCTGGATGCCCGAGTCGTAGAGGTCCACGGCGATGGCCTCGCTCCAGCCGCACAGCGCGAACTTGCTGGCCGAGTAGGCGGCCTCGTTGGCGTTGCCGAGCCGGCCCGCCACGCTCGACACGTTGACGATCATGCCTTCACCCCGGGCTTCCATCCGGGGCACCAGCACCATGCCCATGTGCGCGGGGGCAAAGAAATTCACCCGCATGACCCACTCCAGCGTGGCGTGGTCGAGCTGGTCGGCGCGGCGGCGCATGGGCACGCCGGCGTTGTTCACGAGACAGTCCAGATGGCCGAACTCGTCCCACGCCTCGAGCGCCACCTGCCCGGCCCGCTCCACGTCGGCGAGGTCGGCCACCCACATTCGCGAGTCGGGGGAGTCCACCTGACAATCGTCGAGAACCTCGGCGAGGCGCGCCTGGCGCCGCGCCACCAACCCGACGGTGGCGCCACGCCGGGCCAGGATCCGGGCCAGAGCGGCGCCGATCCCCGATGACGCCCCGGTCACGAGCACGCGCGATCCTTCGATCTTCATGGGAGCCCTCCTCCGGTCGGGGCCAGTACAGCACGGGGAGTAGAACACGACCATGGCCATCCTCGACGAGATCCGACGTTTCTGGGACGACGACGCCACCACCTATGACGACGCCTCCGGTCACCATCCCACCAGCCCCGCCGTGCAGGCGGCGTGGACCGCCGCCCTCGAGAGCCTGCTGCCCCCCGCACCGGCGCACGTCCTCGACTGCGGCGCGGGGACGGGGTTCTTGAGCCTGATCGCAGCCCGCCTCGGGCACCGCGTCACCGCCCTCGACCTGTCGCCCGGGATGCTCGACAAATTCCGCGCCGCGGCGGGCGCCGAAGGCCTCGACATCAAGGTCGTGGTGGCCCCTGCTCACGAGCCGCCGCACGAATCCGGGAACGGCTTCGACGCCGTCATCGAGCGCCACCTGGTGTGGACCCTTCCCGACCCCGTCGTCGCCCTACGCGCCTGGCGGGCGGCGGCGCCGGGCGGGCGGCTCGTGGTCGTCGAGTCGTTGTGGGGCCAAGCCGACACCCTCGAGGCGCTGCGCGGACGCGCTTGGCGATTCGTCGACCGCCGACGCGGTACCGCCCCCGATCACCACGGGCCCTATCCCGCCGCGGTACGGAGCGCGTTGCCTCTCGGCACGGGCACCCATCCCCGCGACGTCGCCGAGCTCGTGGCCGCGGCGGGATGGGTGGCCCCCCGCCTGGTGCGACTGCGCGACGTCGAATGGGCGTCGGCGATGGAGCTGCGCCTCCCCGAACGGCTCCTCGGGGTGACCCCCCGCTTCGCCGTCGTGGCCACCTGAACCGGTCAGCCGATCACGCCAGCCCCCGGGGTTTCAGGGGCGCGTCACGTGTGGGACAGACGGGCGAGGTAGGTCTCGAGGGTGGTGTGGCTCACCGGGCCGTGCACGGTGTCGACGATCTTCCCCGTGGCGTCGATGAACACGGTGCCGGGATACCCGACCAGGGTGAACTTCGGTGCCAGGGCGCTGTCGGCGTTGGCACCCACCACGAACGTCACGCCGCTGCGGCGTGCGAAGGACAGGCCGCTGGCGGGATTGTCGTTGCCGTCGACACCGACGAAGACGACGCCGTCACCGGCGGCCTGCGCCTGGCGGGCCACCCGGGCCACCATGGGCAGCTCGGCACGACACGGCGGGCACCACGACGCGAAGAACGTGAGCACGACCGGCTTGTGGGCCTCGGCTCCCGTGAGCGGGTACGACACCGGCCGGCCCCCACCGAGGCGGGGCAGCGAGAAGGCAGGCGCGTTCTGCGAACCGCCCCCGCTGCCGACGGTCAGCCCGACCACGAGTCCCAGCGCCACCACGAGCCCGATGGCGATCGACACCAGCCGACGGCGGCGCCCGGGTTGGGGGGCGTGCCCATCGGTCGAGCTCGAGCCGTCGGGTGGGTCGGGCGCGGCGGGCGCTTCGGTCAATGGAACCGGATGAGCACGTCCCCGGCCATGGCGACGAAGAGCAACGTCAGGTACGTGATCGAGTAGCGGAAAAGGGCCATGGCGGCGCGCGGGCTCTGGTCCCGTCGCAGACGCAGGGCGAACACGACGAAGAGCGCGCCGAGCACGAGGGCACCGGCGAGGTACGTCGCCCCCATGTGCCCCACCCACGCGAACAGCACGGTCACGGCCACGAGCAGCACGGTGTAGACGAGGATCTGGCGCGCCGTGCGGCGCAGGGTGGCTACGACGGGGAGCATGGGCACGTTGGCCGCGGCGTAGTCATCGCGGTAGCGGATGGCGAGGGCCCAGAAGTGCGGGGGCGTCCAGATCACGATGACGGCGAACAGCACCAACGGCGCCCACCCCAGGCGATCGGTGACGGCCGACCATCCCACCAGCACGGGCACCGCCCCGGCGGCGCCTCCGATGACGATGTTCTGGGTGGAGGTGCGCTTGAGCCACAGCGTGTAGACGACGATGTAGAAGGCGGTGGCCGCCACGGCGAGAACCGCCGAGAGCAGGTTGACCCCCGCCCACAGCTCGGCGAAGGCGGCCATCTCGAGCGCGACGGCGAACACCGTGGCGGCTCGGGGCGTGACCTCGCCCGTGACCAGGGGCCGGTGACGGGTCCGGTGCATGACCTTGTCGATGTCCCGGTCGAGCACCATGTTGAGGGCGTTGGCCCCGCCCGCCGCCAGTGACCCGCCCAGGAGCACGAGGCACATGAGCCCCACCGACGGAACGCCGCGTTTCGCCACCAGCATGGTGGGAAGGGTGGTGACGAGAAGGAGCTCGATGATGCGGGGCTTCGTCAACGCCAGGTAGCTGCGGGCTCTCCCCCCGGTCGCGCGCAGGGCGCGGGGCAACGCTGGAGAGAGCGACGACATCGAGCGGAGCCTACGGCGACACACTGCGCCAGACAACGTGGGCCCGGGGTGCGCCACGTCGGGCGTGGCATGACGCGGTCGCGAAGCCCGATGAGGGCGCCCCGGAGGGGGTCTCGGCGCCCCGGTACGATGATCCCCCGGTGCAGCTCCCCGGCGTCACACCTCGGGCCTTCCTGCGCATCACCCAGGTCACGGTGGTGATCGTGGTGCTCAACATCGTCACGGGTGCGGCCGTGCGCCTGAGCGACTCCGGACTCGGGTGTCCCGACTGGCCGACGTGCTCGGAGCACCGGCTCACGCCCCCGCTGTCGCTGCACCCCGCCATCGAGTTCGGGAACCGCCTGGTGGTCGTCGTGCTGTGCATCGCCACGGCCATCGCGCTGGTGGCGGCGCTGCTGCGGGTGCCCCGCCGCCGGGACCTGGTGTGGCTGTCAGCCGGCCTTCTCGGGGGGGTGCTCGGAGAAGCAGTGCTCGGGGCGATCGTCGTCTACACCAAGCTCAACCCCTACGCCGTTATGACCCACTTCATGGTCGGCATCGCCCTGTTGACCGACGCCTTCGTGCTGGCCCTGCGGGCCGGCCGCGCCGGCGCGGTGCGTCCCGTTTCGGGCGCCCGGGACGGCGCGCCGGTCTCGAAGGTCGCCAGCCGGGAACGGTGCATCAGCCAGGTGATGCTCGGCCTGCTGGCCGTGGTGGTCGCCGCGGGCACCGCCACTACCGGGGCCGGTCCCCATGCCGGCGGGCCGGGGGCCAAGCGCCTGCCGATTGCGCTCGAGGACATGGCCCGCATCCACTCCGGCATCGTGCTGTGTCTCGTCGCCCTCACCATCGCCCTCCTCTACCTCCTCGACCACACCTCGGCGCCCAAGTCCGTGCTCGACCGGGCCCGTGTTCTGCTGGGTGCGATGGTCGTCCAGGGCGGTATCGGCTACGTGCAGTACTTCACCCACCTCCCGGCGGTGCTCGTGGGCGTCCACGTCTTCGGGGCCACCGTGGTGTGGATGGCGATGCTGTGGTTCTACGACGGCCTCACGCACCACGACGTCGAGCCCCGTGGTGTCGGCGGGGAGGCCCGAGATGCTCGAGACGACGATCACCGGGCCCGTGCATCGGTGCACGCGGTGGTCGAGCCCGACCGGGCCGACGTCGGGGCCGATGTCGGGGTCGGCGGCGCGACCACCCCCGTCACCCCATGACGGGCCCCGGCACCGAGGTCCAACCCGTCGAGGCCGACGAGCCCACCGGCGGCGAGGACGTGCGCCCCGACCGCCCCTGGCTCGTGATCGTATGGAACGACCCCATCAACCTGATGTCGTACGTCACCTTCGTGTTCCAGAAGCTGTTCGGCTTCAGCCGCGACAAGGCCACCAAGCTGATGCTCGACGTGCACCACAAGGGCCGGGCCGTGGTGAGCTCGGGGCCCCGCGAGCGGGCCGAGCTCGACGTCTTCCGGCTCCACGAGCACGGGCTGTGGGCCACCATGGAGCAGTCGTCGTGAGCAGTCGGCGCCGTTTCGCCGCGATCGGCACGGCCGGATCCGCCCCGGGCTCGAGGCCCCCGAACGCGACCTGCTGCGGATGCTGCCCCAACAGGCCCGGGAGCTCGTCGACCACGACGACCCCACTTCCCAACGTCTCTTCCCCGTCGCCTATCCCGACGATGCCGCCGCGCAGTCCGACTACAGCCAGATGATGGGGGGCTCGCTGCTCGAGCACCACCAGCACGCCCTCGACACCCTTGTCTCGACGGTCGACAAGACGACCATCGATACCGACGAGCTCAACGGGTGGTTGGGGGCCGTCGAGGTGCTGCGCCTCCTGCTCGGGACCCAGCTCGACGTCAGTGAGGACTTCACCGAGATCGACCGCGCTGACCCGCGCGCCGACCAATTCACCGTCTACCAGTACCTGAGCATGCTCCAGAACGAGATCGTCGACACCCTCGCTGCCGCGCTGCCCCGGGACGGGACGGCGACGTGATCCCGCGGCTGCTCACGATCATGGGATCGGGCGAGACGGCTCCGACCATGGTCAAGGTGCACCGGTCCGTGGTCGAGAAGCTCGGGCCCGGCTCCGGCCCCGGGCTGCTCCTCGACACGCCCTTCGGTTTCCAGACCAACGCCGCGGAGATCGCGTCGAGGGCCGTGACCTACTTCCGTGACAGTGTGGGCGCCACCCTCGAGGTGGCCGGGCTGCGCCGGGCCGCGGACCTCGACGGTCCCGCCGGCGACGCCGTCATCGCCAAACTCGCCGCCGCGCCGTTGGTCTTCGCCGGTCCCGGGAGCCCCACCTATGCCTTGCGGCAGTGGCAGGACACCCTCGTGCCCGGCCTACTGGCCGAGAAACTCGCCCTCGGCGGTGCGCTCACGTTCGCCTCGGCCGCGGCGCTCACCCTGGGGTGCTCGACGGTGCCGGTGTACGAGGTCTACAAGGTGGGCGAGGACCCCCGTTGGGTGCCCGGGCTTGACCTGTTGACCGCCCTCGGCCTCCGGGTGGCTCTCATCCCCCACTACGACAACACCGAGGGCGGCACACACGACACCCGGTTCTGCTACCTCGGAGAGAAGCGCCTGGCCCAGCTCGAGCACGAGCTCCCCGAGGGCGCCTTCGTCCTCGGGGTCGACGAGCACACCGCCCTGTGCATCGACCTCGACGCCGAGCGGGCCGAGGTGGCGGGCCACGGCGGGGTCACGGTTCGCGTTCTGGGCCGTTCCGTCCGGCTCGAGTCGGGTGAGGCGATCCCCCTACGTCGCATCGTGGAGCTGGCCTCCGAATTGGCCGCCGGCCCCGCCCCCGGATCGGCCCCGGTTCCGGACCCCGCCTCTGCCACGACGGCGGGTGGCGCCTCGCTGGCGGGGGCAGAACGGTCCGGGGCGCCCGCCGGCGCCGCCGCTCCTTCGGTCCCCACCGGTGACGGCCCCCCGCTGCTGGGTTCGATCCGCCGTCTCGAGGAGAGGTTTCGCGCCGCGCGGGACGCGTCCGACGTCGCCGCCATGGTCGAGGCCGCGCTGGCCCTCGACGACGAGCTGTGGGCATGGAGCGCGGACACACTCCAGTCCGACGCCCTCGACCGCGGTCGCGCCAGCCTGCGGGCCATGGTGGCCGGGCTCGGGGAGCTGGCCGCGCTCGGGGCGCGCGACCCCGCCGGCATCGTCGGGCCGTTCGTCGAGCTCGCCCTGTCGCTGCGGGACTCCGCCCGCCGTGAGCGCCGGTTCGGGGACGCCGATGCCGTGCGGGACAGGCTCATCGCCCTCGGGGTCGAGATCAACGACAACCCCGACGGCTCGGCCTGGCATCTTCGCGACACCAGCGCATCTCCCTGAGACAACGTGCCCTGCGCCAACGCGCCCGCCTGAGGGTCGCGGGGGACCCTGGTAACCTGCCAAAGCCCTGATCGGTCCAGCCCCCATCGTCTAGTGGCCGAGGACGCCGCCCTTTCAAGGCGGTAACACGGGTTCGAATCCCGTTGGGGGTGCAGCGAAGTTGGGGCGACGCTGACCGGGGTCCTGTGGTGCAGTCTGGAGTGCACGCCGGCCTGTCAAGCCGGAGGTCGCGGGTTCAAATCCCGTCAGGACCGCCGCCCGGGACTACCGTCCCTGGTTCTGCGGTCGGGTAGCTCAGTTGGTAGAGCGCGCGCCTGAAAAGCGTGAGGTCACCGGATCGACGCCGGTCCCGACCACGAGATGAGGGCCGGTCGGCGCGCCCTGACGGGGCCGGTCGGCGCGGCCTGACGGGGGACCCGATGGTCGAGGCTGGCCTTGGAGACACGTTCGGGCAGTCCGACGCCGACGTCCGCTTCGAATGGGGACCGACGGCCGCACCGCGCCTCGCCCCCGAGGCGCGGTGCCTGGTGGTGGTGGACGTGCTGTCGTTCACGACGGCGGTGTCGATCTGCGTGAGCAGGGGCATGACGGTGTTCCCCCACCGCTGGGGCCTCGACGCCGCCGAGGCCTTCGCCGCCGCCCCACGACGCCGAGCTGGCCGTGCGCCGAGCCGGAGCGGTGCTCCATCATCTCTAGGACGGCAGGCTGCCGCTTGTCGGGGGAGGCGGCCGCCACGGTGGGGGTGTTCGAGGCCACCGAGGACGTCGAAGCCGCCCTCAGGTCGTGCGGCTCCGCCCACCAGCTCGTCAACGCCGGCTACGGCGCCGACGTCGACGTGGCCGCCCGGATCGACGCCGACCCATCGGTCCCGGTTGTCCACCACGGAGCGTTCTCTTCCGCATAGGTCGATCATCGGCGCATTGGCCCGGCGCAGCGGGCCAGCGCATTGGCCGGGCTCATTGAGTCCGGCTCATTGGTTCTAGGCATCGAGTCCGCTCATTGACCGCGGCTGCGGATGCCAGGGGGCGACGACGCCGTTCCGGCCGTGGGACGGCACCGCCACTGCGAGGAAGTCCGATTGAAAGTCCAGCCCAGCCCCTGTATCGTGCCTCCACCGCGCCAACCCCTCCTTGTGGGTTCGCCGGGGGGGTGGAGACGATGGGGCCACGACAGCTTCGACCTCGGGCCGGCATCGGCGCGCCGTCAACGAGCCGGTTCCACCGCTACCGGCTCATTGGCCAAGTTGTTGGGGCCATGGTGATCGCCGTGGGGGCCGGCCTGCTCGCCACCACCCTGGCCGGGGCGGCATCGACGGGGTGGCAGGTGAGCGCGTCCTACCCGGCTCCGGTCGGATTGCTCGACGGGGTGTCGTGTCCGGCCGCGGCGGCCTGCGTCGCCGTCGGTGGCACCGACGAGGGCACGGGCGCCCAGATCGTGACCAGCGGAGACGGGGGCGCGACCTGGACCACCCAGAGCCCCCCGGCGACGGCGGGTCCTCTGTCGTCGGTCAGCTGCCCCACCGCCACACTGTGCGTGGCGGTGGGCACCGACCCTGACTTCAGTACCGCGGTCATCGCCACGTCCGCCGACGGGGGATCGACGTGGGTGAACCAGACCGCCCCGGCTGTGGCCGGGCCGCTGTCGGGCGTGAGCTGTCCCACCGCCACCGCGTGCGTGGCCGTGGGGATCGACCAGCAGGAAGAGGACGGCGTCGTCCTCACCAGCAACGACGGGGGCACCACGTGGGTGGACCAGGCCGTGCCCACCGACATCGGGGGCATCGAGGCGGTGTCGTGCTCGAGCGCCACGTCGTGTGTGGGGGTGGGCACCGACGTGGAGGACGACACGGCCACGATCATCGCCACCGCCGACGGTGGCGTCACATGGACGACCCCCAACACGCCGAACAGCGCCGGGGACCTGTCGGGGGTGTCGTGCCCGACGACGACGTTCTGTGCCGCGGTGGGAACCAACGCGGACGGCAGTGCGGCCGAGATCGTCTCCTCCACCGACGGTGCCAAGACCTGGAAGGCCGACGCCGCACCGGCCTCGGCCGGCGACCTCTACGGCGTCAGCTGTGCAACCGCCACCACCTGCACCGCGGTCGGCGTCGGGGCCGATTTCGCCAGCGGTGTCGCCGTGGGCACCACCAACGGCACCACCTGGACCGCCCGCACGGTCCCGTCGAGCACCGCTGAGCTCGACGCGGTCCACTGTTCCTCGGCCACAGCGTGCATCACGACGGGAGCCAACGACTCTGAGCTGGGCGACGTGCTCACCACCACCAACGGGGGCTCGACGTGGACGGCGGGCAGCCTGCCGGCCGGGACCGGGCCCTTCACCGAAATCAGCTGCCCGACGGCCTCCAATTGCTTCGCGGCGGGTGTCGACGCCAACGGCCCCGTCCTCGAAGCCAGCGCAGACGGGGGTGCCACGTGGACGGCGAAGGCGCTGCCCCCGGGTCTCACCATCCTCGGGGGGCTGGACTGCACCTCGGCGACGGACTGCCACGCCGGGGGGGCGACGATCAACGCCGCGCAGTCCGCGCTCGACGGTGAGATCCTCGCCACCACGGATGGGGGGACCACCTGGACGACCGAGACCGTCCCGGCCGGGACGGGGCCGATCTTCGGGCTCGACTGCGCCTCGGCGGCGTCGTGCGTGGCCGTGGGAGGGGACCCTGACATCGCATCGGGCGTCGCCCTCAGCACCAGCGACGGGGGTGCCACCTGGACCGCCGACGCACTCCCCTCCAACACGGGTGTCCTGGCGTCCGTGTCGTGTCCCACCACCGGCGCGTGCGTGGCGGTCGGCGTCAGCAATGCGCAGACATCTCAATCTGAGTCGGCCGAGATCCTCACCACCGGCGACGGCGGCACGACGTGGGTCTCCCAGGTCGTCCCGGGCCAGGCGATCGAGCTCGACGCCGTGACCTGTCAGTCCGCCACTTCGTGCCTGGCGGTCGGTGTCGGGACCTCCGATCAGGTCGACTTCGGCCCTGTCGCCCTCACCACCACCGACGGGGGCACCACCTGGCAATCGGTCGCTTTTCCGCCGAGCGCCGGGCCGCTCGACAGCGTCGCCTGCGTCCCCACCACCACCATCTGCTTCGCGGCGGGCCAACCCCCCATCTCCCTCGACTCGGGAGGCGGAGGCACGGGCGTCGTCTTCACCGGGTTCGCCACCTCCGACAGCTCCTCCCTGGCGCACGCGGTGGCGTCCGATCCGGCGCGGCGCCATGCCGCCGCCCGGCGCGGCGGCGCCATGGCCGTCGGGGCGCCAGGCAATGCCGGGCTCGCCGCCGAGCTCCGGGCCGCCACCGCGCCCGATACCGCCACCGGGGCGAGTGCTGCAGGCACCCTGCGCGACGCCGCGACCCCGGTGCTGACCTCGGGCGGGGGCGAGATCTTCGGTTCCGGGGACGGAGGCGCGACCTGGACTCCCCAGGTGGTCCCGGCGGTGACGGCGGTGGTGACGCACATGACGTGCCCGTCCACGACGGCATGTTTCGCGGCGGGGTCGGACGCCTCGGGCGCCGGCCTCATCCTGTCCCTGTCGAACCCCACGACGACGACCACCACCACGACGACGTCGTCGGCCCCGACCTCCACGTCGACGACGACCGGATCCGTCACCACCACCACCGCCACGGTGGCGCCCACGACGACGACAGCACCCACCACCACGACAACAATTGCGTCCACAACCACGACCACCGCAGCGACGACGACGACAACGACGGGCGCGGCGACCACCACCACGACCCGGCCCACCACCACGACGACGAGCGCCAATGTGGCCACGGGCGCGGGGTCGGGCAACACATCCGGTTCGGGAGGATCGTCGACGCCTAAGGTCTCGAGCAGCGCACTGGCCTTCACGGGCCCGGGGAAGGCGGTCGCGGGAACGGCTCTGGTCGGAACGCTTCTCGTGTTCCTCGGCGTGGTGCTCCTGGTGCTCGTGAGCACGCCTCGGCGTTTGCTCACCGCGGTCGCCCGTGCCGGGGTGGGGTGGCGAGTGCCGCATGCCCTCACCGGCGGCGATGCGTCGACGCGATCAGCACATACGGAGACGCGACGACGCCACGTTGGCACCCATTTTGCGGTGTTCGGCGCCGCGATGGTGAAGCACGCGACACGCACGGGTCGGTGGATAACAGGGCGCTGAGTCGAAAAAACTCAAAAAACCGGGCTTCGCTTGGCGCGTTGCCCTGCGCGTCGACCACAATAGGCCCCCATGAACAAACGAGAGCTTGCCAAAGCGGTGGCCGTACACGCGGATGTGGACCTCAAGACGGTATCCACAGTCCTCGAAGGCTTCACCGACGTCGTGACCGCAGTCGTGTCTCAGGGGGAGCCGGTGGCGATCACCGGTTTCGCCAAGTTCGTCAAGGTCAACCGCCCCGCCCGTATGGGCCGCAACCCAGCCACAGGGGAAGCGATCCGCATCAAGGCATCCAAGAAGGCGCGCATCACTCCGGTGAAGGCGTTCAAGGACGCGGTGATGGCCCCGGCGACTGCACCGCGACTGAAGCGTGGCGCGTTCCCCACCAGTGACGACGCCGTGCGCGCCGCAGGCAAGACCGTTGCCGCCGCCGCACCGCGCAAGGCGGCCCCGGCGCGCAAGACCGCCAAGAAGCGGGCCCCCGCCCGCAAGGCCGTCACGCGTCGTGCCCCGGCCAAGAAGGCCCCGGCTCGTCGTGCCCCGGCCAAGAAGGCCCCGGTCCGTCGCACCGCCAAAAAGGCGACCGCCCGCAAGCGGTAGCGATACACGAGCTCGCCGAGGGCTCGTGCACGACATGGCACTGGCACGTCACCAACGGCAACGGCACGTCGACGGGCGATGAGAATCGAAGGCGCGCACATCCTCGTGACGGGGGCGTCGTCGGGGATCGGCCAGGCTCTGGCTCCCCTGCTGGCGGCGCGCGGCGCGACCGTCGGGATCGCGGCACGCCGGGCGGAGCGTCTGGAGGAGACGCTTGCCCTGTGTCGCGAGCACGCGCTGGCGTCGCGTCTGTGGGTCGTCGACCTGTCCGACGTCGACGCCGCGGTGCAGCTCGTGCACGCTGCCTGGGACGCCTTCGGTGGGCTCGACTGCCTGGTGAACAACGCTGCGCTCGGCAAGCGCAAGGTGGTGACGGATCACACCGCCGAGGACCTCGATGTGGTGATGCGCACCAACTTCATGTCGCCCATCCGCATGAACCTGGCGGTGCTGCCGTTGATGCTCGAGCGCGGGTCGGGGACGATCGTGAATGTCGCCAGCGGCGGCGGACGGTTCGGGATCGTTCACGAGTCGGCGTACTGCGCCGCGAAGTTCGCCATGACGGGATGGACCGAGGTGGCGGCCATGGACCTTGCCGACACGCCCATCGAGGTGAAGCTCATCCAGCCCGGCGCCATCGCCACCGAGATCTGGGTCCCCCAGCCCGGTGAGCTCCCGGGCCTGCCCGGCGCCGAGTTCGCCACCGCCGAGGAGTGCGCGGCGGGCATCGTCGACGCGCTCGAGACCGACGGCGTGGAGTTCTTCGTCCCCGCCGAGCTCAAGGCGCACGTGGACATGAAGAACGGCGATCTGCAGGGCTGGATCGACCTGATGGTGAGTCTCGGGCATGCCAAGGAGACGGCGGCTCCCTGATCGACCGCTGCATCCTCGAGGCGCCACCCAGACCGCACCGCCGGCGAACGCCGGCGTCGGTCCCTCCGATGTCCAGGCGGCGCGGATATCTAGGCGGCGTGGCCGAAACGCCGGCCCGACACGATGGCGGGCAGGATCGAGATCACGTGGGCGCCGACCCCGGGCTCCCACCGGTTGGGGACCTGGTCGAGCGCCAGCGCGATGGCCACGTCGTCCCGGAGCTCGCGGGCCACCCCCACCACCAGCACGCTCCATCCCGATGTCCACGCCGCGTCCACCTCGTCGACCTCGAAGGCGACGACGGTGTTCGCCGACGCCGTGTGCAGGTTGGTGCCTTTCCCCGTGCTGAAGACGATCTGACCCTCGAGCAGCCGGTAGTGGACGGGGAAGATGGCGGGCACGGCCCCGATGGTGACGGCGATCCGACCCAGGCGTGCTCCCCCCAGCAGCTCCAGGCACTGTTCCGCGACCAGGACTTCGAGCCCCTCCTCGTCCATCAGCACAGCTGCCAATTATTGCCCCGCACCCCCACCGCGCCTAGAGGCGAAGGGCCCTGGTCATCCGGCGTTCGGACGTGTCGGTCCTCTGCTGGGCACGATGACGCCCGGTAGGTTCGATCCTGTGGACGCCTCGCAGGCCGACGTGGTGGTACTCGGGCTGGGGCCCGGCGGCGAGGAGGTCGCCGGGCGCCTGGCCGAGGCCGGGCTCGACGTGGTGGGGATCGAGGGCAATCTCCTCGGGGGGGAGTGCCCGTACTGGGGGTGCGTCCCTTCGAAGATGATGATCCGGGCCGCCAACCTGCTGGCCGAGGCGCGGTCGCGTCCCGGGCATGGCCGGGTCGTCGACGGTCACCCCCGAGTGGGCGCCGGTGGCGCGGCGCATCCGCGCCGAGGCCACCGACAACTGGGACGACAAGGCGGCGGTCGACCGGTTCGTGGGCAAAGGTGGCCGGTTCGTGCGCGGCTGGGGCCGTCTCGACGGTCCCCGTCGCGTGGTGGTGGGCGACGTCGCCTACGAGGCGGGGCGCGCCGTCGTCGTCGCCACGGGCGCCAGGGCGTGGGCACCGCCGATCCCGGGACTGGCCGAGCTCGAGGACCAGTACTGGACCAACCGCCAAGCCATCGAGGCCGAGGCGGTCCCCGCGTCACTGGTGGTGCTCGGGGGGGGAGCCGTCGGTGTCGAGCTGGGGCAGGTGTTCGCCCGTTTCGGCACCGAGGCGTCGATCGTCGAGGGTGCTCCCCGGCTCTTGGCGCTCGAGGAGCCCGAGTCGAGCGCGCTCGTGGCCGAGGTGCTCGGTCGAGACGGCGTGGCCGTCCACACCTCGGCCCGTATCGCGGCGGCGCGCCAGGGCGGCGACGGGTTCGTACTCGAGCTCGACGGGGCGGAGCCCGTCACGGGCGAGCGGCTGCTCGTCGCGACCGGGCGCCGTCCCGACCTCGTCGCCATCAACGTGACGAGCATCGGTGTCGACGACACGGCGAAGGGCCTTCCCGTCGACGATCATCTGCGCGTCGCCGACGGCGTGTGGGCTGTCGGTGACGTCACCGGCGTGGGGGCGTTCACCCACGTGTCGATGTACCAGGCCAACATCTGCGTCGAGGACATCCTTGGCCACGATCCTGCCCCCGCCGATTACCGGGCCCTGCCCCGGGTGACCTTCACCGATCCCGAGATCGGCTCGGTGGGCATGAGCGAGGCCGCGGCGCGCGACAAGGGCCTCGAGGTGCGCGTGGGGAACTACCCCATCCCGCGCTCGACGCGGGGATGGATCCACAAGGCCGGGAACGACGGGTTCATCAAGCTCGTCGAGGACACCGGCCGCGGCGTGCTCGTGGGGGCGACCTCGGCGGGGCCCACCGGCGGTGAGGTGCTCGGCCTGCTCACGCTGGCGATCCACGCCGAGCTCCCCGTGCAGCAGCTCCGGCGCATGATCTACGCCTACCCGACGTTCCACCGGACGGTGGAGGCCGCCCTCACGGATCTCGTGTCGTGATGGCATGGGCACCTCGTGTGCCCCCGGCACCGCCAACGGTCCCGGCATCGCTGTCTTGGCGCACACCGGTGTCTTGGAGCACGGCGCGCTCTTCCCGTGCACCGGGGTCGGTTCCAGTGGCGAGCTCCGGTCGTGTCCGCCCCACCCGGTGCACGCCACGTGCTCCTGGGGCAGCGCGGGCGCGGTACCAGCGCAGTGACCGCAGGTCGATGAACCGGTCGACCGCCACGGCGGCCAGGATCACGAGCACCACGTCGAGCGGCGTGCGGTACCGGGTCTGGCCGAAGATGGCCGCGGTCACGACGACGACCTCGCCCACGATGACGGCGAAGGGCAGGAGCGGCAGGCGCCGGCCGCGCAGGACCACGGCCCCGGCCACGCCCAGCACGGCGAGAAGGTAGTAGCAGCCCAGGCCGATGGTGGCGGGCAGCTGGGGCCGGCCCAGGACCAACCACTCGAAGTCGATCTCCTGCCCGGGCCGGAACACGCCCAGCGCCCGCCCCACGCGGGCCGCCACCACCAGCGGCACGCGTCCGGCGTGGTGCTCCACGTACCGCAGCGCGTCGCGGCGCAGATCGTCGTCGCGCACCGACGCGTCCTTGGCCTTGGGGGTGAGGATGTCGACCTCGCACTGTTCGTCCCAGTAGCCAAGGAGCTTCCCGCTGTAGGTCGGGCCGCAATTGGCGGCGGCGAGGGTCACCCCGAGCTGGTCCGACAACAATTCCGGATGGCTGAAGCGCGGCACGGTGTATGCCCACCACGGCGCGAACACACATACCGCCCCGACCAGGGCCACCCCGCCCATGGCCAGACGCCGGCGCCACGAGCGCGCTCGGCCCAGGAGCCCGGCGGGAAGGGCCAGGAACACGACCAGGAGGACGAGCTCGGACCGGGTCAACGCGCACAAGGCACACAGCGCGCCGAGCAGCGCGGCGCGCGGGAGCGAGGGCCGTTTCCAGAGCCGGTGGAACGCCCACACCACGAGAGCCACGAGCGGCACCACCAACGTCTCGGCCAGCAGTGACCCGTCGTCGATGAGGAAGACGGGGTACACCGCGGCGATGCCGGCCGCCATGAGCCCGGCGCGCGGTCCGGCCACCTCGCGCCCTGCCATCGCCACGACCACCACCGACGCGGCGCCGATCACGCAGCTGTAGAGCAGCTGCCCGAAGAAGGTCTTGATGCCGATCACCGCCGCCAGGGCCAGGACCAGGGTCCACAACGGGGGGTGGGTGGCGCCGGGGACGACCTTCTGGGCCCAGAACAACGAGTAGGGATCGACGAACCCTTTGCCCGTGGCCAGCAGGTCGGCCTGGTAGTGGAAGTAGAAGGCGTCGCCGCCGGGCGTGATGTGGCGACGGTAGGCAAAGACGTATCCGACCCGCACGGCCAGGGCGACGACCGCCACCAGCACGAGCCGGAGACGCCACGTCACCGTGGGTCGATTCGCGGCGTCACCGTCCGATCATTATGGGCCGGGCGACTCAGGGCCCGTCGTAGTCGAAGCCGAGCTCGGGCGCGCCGAGCAGGGCGCGGAAGGTCACGCCTTCGGAGCCGAGGATGCCCTCCGCCGTCCCGCCGCGGTCGACGACGGCGAGCGCCAGCACCACTTCCGCACCGCAGGCGCGCACGACGTTGACCGCTTCGAGCAGGGACGTGCCCCGCGACACGGTGTCCTCGGTCACGACCACCTTGTCCCCGGCGTCGAGTGCACCAGCCACGCGACCGCCGGCACCGTGGTCCTTGGTCTCCTTGCGGACGCTGAACGCCTTCAGGGCCCGGCCCCGGGTGGCGGCCACCCCGGCCGCCACGAAGGCCACGGGGTCGGCTCCCATGGTGAGCCCACCGATGGCGGTGGCATCGGCGGGGATGGCGTCGAGCACGGCGTTGGCCACGAGCAGCATGCCGTCGGGCCGGCACACCGTCTGCTTCGAGTCGATGAACCATTTCGACTTGCGCCCCGACTTCAAAGTGAAGTCACCGGTCTTCACCGAGTGATCGAGAATGTGCTGACGCAGTGCCTCGAGCGTCATGTGCTCTCTCCTCTGGGCCTGTGTGCCCCGTGCGTCTCCGCCTTGTGCGTCACGGGCGCGGTGCCGTCCCGGTCAGCTGCACCCGACCGGTGCCCTCGGTCACAGCACCGAGCACCACCGCGTCGCGTCCGGCCGCACCGAGGGCGCCCACCACACCGGCGGCATCGGCGTCGTCGACCACGAGCACCATGCCGATGCCGAGGTTGAACACGCGTGCCATCTCCTGCTCCTCGACGTCGCCGCGACGGCGGATCTCGGCGAACACGGGCGGCTCTTGCCACGCCCCCCGGTCGACCACGGCATCGGCACCGGGAGGGAGCACGCGTTCGAGGTTGCCGGGCAGCCCTCCGCCGGTGATGTGGGCGATGGCGTGCACGGCGTTTCCATCGAGGACGGCGCGCACGGCCGGGGCGTACACCACCGACGGCCGCAGGAGCTCGTCCGCCACGCTGTGGTCGGCACCGTCCCAGGCGGGGTCGTCGAGACCGAGCCCGGCCCGTTCGAGCAGGACATGGCGCGCCAGGGTGTAGCCGTTGCACCGAAGCCCGGGGGACAGGAGGCCGACGAGGGCGTCACCGACCTCGACACGATCGGCACCCAGCATGGCGTCGCGCTCGACGACACCCACGGTGAACCCGGCCAGGTCGAACTCGCCGGGGGGGAGCGAATGGGGGTGCTCCGCCATCTCGCCGCCGAGCAGGGCACAGCCCGCCTCCCGGCACCCGGTCGCCACACCGGCTACGAGCTGTTCCATCTGGTCGGGGTCGATCTTGCCCGTCGTGATGTAGTCGAGGAGGAACAGTGGCTCTGCCCCCACGCACACGATGTCGTCGACACACATGGCCACGAGGTCGATCCCGATGGTGTCGTAACGACCGGCCGCGGCGGCGACATACGACTTGGTCCCCACCCCGTCGGTGGAGGACACGAGCACGGGCTGACGGTAGTGGGCGGGGTCGAAGGCGAAGCTCCCTCCGAACCCGCCGATGCCACCGAGGACTTCGGGCCGGGCCGTGGACGCCACCAGGTCGCGAATGCGGGCCACGGCGGAGTCGCCCGCCGCGATGTCGACCCCGGCGCCGGCGTAGGTGGCGCCTTTGCGCTGCGGGCTCACCGGCCCACCTCAGGCCGAGGTAGGTGTGGGCCCGCCACGCCCCGTCCCCGCCGCGGCGAGGTGCACGGGGACCGGTACCGGGTACTCCCCGGTGAGACAGGCCGTGCAGAACCCGGCGCCGGGGGCGTCGATGGCGGTCACGAGGTTGTCGAGCGACAGGTACTCGAGCGAGTCGACGTTCAGGAACTCGGCGATCTCGGGCACGGTGTGCTGGGCGGCGGCGAGCTGGTCGCGATCGGGGATGTCGATGCCGTAGAAGCACGGCCACGCCAGCGGCGGCGACGAGATGCGCAGGTGCACCTCGAGAGCGCCGGCCTCGCGCAGCATGCGCACCACGGCCCGCTGGGTCGTGCCGCGCACGATGGAGTCGTCGACGACGATGATCCGCCTGCCCACGATGTTCTCGCGCAGCGGGTTGAGCTTGCGGCGCACCCCGGCGTCACGGGCGTCCTGCCCCGGCGTGATGAACGTGCGGCCGATGTAACGGTTCTTCACCAGCGCCTGGCCGTGCGGTATCCCGCTGGCGCGCGCGTAACCTTCGGCGGCGGGCACGCCCGACTCGGGCACGCCCATGACGAGGTCGGCTTCGACGGGGGCCTGCGACGCCAGCAACTCCCCCATCCGCCGCCGGGCGCTGTGCACCTCGCGCCCGTACAGGCGGCTGTCGGGCCGGGCGAAGTACACGAACTCGAAGATGCACAGGTGAGGGTCGACGCGATCGGCCGCGAAGAGCTGCTCGGAGCGCACGCCCTTGGAGTCGACGACGACCATCTCGCCGGGCTCGATCTCGCGCACGAAGGTCGCACCCACGATGTCGAGGGCGGGGGTCTCGGACCCGAGCACCCAGCCCTCGGGGGCCTCGGCAGGCCCCAGCCGACCCAGGCACAGTGGCCGCAGCCCGGCGGGATCACGCACGCCGACCAGGTGGGTGGCATCGACGAGCACGAAGGAGAAGGCCCCCTCGAGCATGGGAAGGACCTCGCGCAGGGCATCCTCCAGGGCGTCATCAGGGGCGTCGAGCCCCGCACCGATGCCGGCGGCGACATCGAGGCCCCCCTCGCCATCGCTGTTGTCCGAGCCGGTGGCGGCTTCCCACGGGGTGGCGGCCGGGAACCGCAGCGACAGGAGCTCGGCCACGAGATCGCTGTCGGATGCGACCACGCCGGGCAGCATGCCGGCCTGTTCCGCCAGCGTGGCGGTATTGGTCAGGTTGCCGTTGTGGCCGAGGGCGAAGCCGGCCCGCCCCACGGCCCGGAACACGGGCTGGGCGTTGCGCCACTCCGAGGCCCCGGTGGTCGAGTAGCGGGTGTGGCCGATGGCGAGCGCTCCGGGAAGGCAGGAGATGGTGCGCTCGTCGAAGACGGTGGTGACCAGGCCCATGTCGCGCACGACCGTGATGGTCTCGCCGTCGCTGACCGCCATGCCGGCAGACTCCTGGCCCCGGTGCTGCAGGGCGAACATACCGTCGAAGGTCAGCTGCGCGACGGCCTTGCCCGGTGCGTACACACCGAAGACACCGCAGGCTTCTTTCACTGGGCCCTCATCGCGTTGCCCTCACTGCGCCGGACGTTCACGGGGGTCCCGTTCCCCCGGCGCATCCTCTCGCCCCGCCCTACGAGCCTACCTTCCCACATCGGCGTGACAGTTCCCTGCATCGTGCCCGGAGCACACATCGATCCTCGTAGAGGGTTCGCTCGAGGCTGCTCGGTCGGTCCGCACGGCTCTCCCGGGGGCGGACTCGGTCGGTCGTCAAGGCGGCCCGACGGGGCCGGAAGGACTCGAGCCCCCGGGTAGCCTCCGGTGGTGATCGACCTCCACACGCACTCCCGGGTGTCCGACGGTTCGGAATCCCCGGGGCGTGTCGTCGAGCTGGCAGCGGAGGCGGGCTGCTCGGCAATGGCGCTCACCGATCACGACAGCCTGGGCGGACTGGACGAGGCCGGCCGGGTGGCGGCAGGGCTCGGCGTGCGCTTGGTGCCGGGGTGCGAGGTGTCGTGCCGGAAACCGGCCCCACCGGCCGGAGCGCCCCGGATCGAGGGCTCGGTCCACGTGCTCGTGTACTTCGTCGAGCCCGGGCGCGGGCCGCTCCAGAACGAGCTCGTCAAGCTGCGCGGGGATAGGGCGGTACGCAACAGAGAGCTCGCCGCCCGTCTCGAGGAACTGGGGACGGGGGTGACCTACGAGGACGTCCTCGCCGAGGCGGGAGACGAGGGCGGCATGGGCCGTCCCCATTTCGCCCGTGCCCTCGTGAAGGCGGGCGCCGTCGAGGACATCGACGACGCCTTCGACCGCTACCTGGCCGACGGTCGCCCCGGCTACGTCCCGAAGGCGCGGCTCGACCCTCCCGACGTGGCACGCCTGGCGCACGAGTCGGGGGGCGTGGCTGTGCTCGCCCACCCTCTTTCGACCGGGCTCAATCCGCAACACCTCGAGCGGCTGGTGGCCGAGCTGGCCGATGGGGGTCTCGACGGGATCGAGGCCGTCTACTCCTCCTACACGCCCGATCAGCGCGCTGTGCTGCGTGGGATCGCGAAGCGGACCGGGCTCGTCGCCACGGGCGGTTCGGACTTCCACGGCTCCTTCAAGCCCGGCCTGTTCGTGGGAACCGGGCGCGGCGATCTGCATGTGCCCGAGGATCTCCTGGACGAGTTGGAGGCGCGTCGAGGCTGAACTGTTGACCCACGTCCCGCCGTCGGGAGAAATACCACTGGGGTGGGTTAACCCCCTCTCCCCTGGGCCTCGGGTACCACCCCGTCCCGGCCTCCCTGATGCCCATGGGCGTCCCCACCAGGTCCTTTGCATTCGACACCGATTCTTGTGCGCTCGTTGTGCCGAGAAGGCCGTTGGTCTCTTTGGCAGGGATTCCTCGTTGCCGATGTCTCTCGGGTGGTGCTCATGGCCCAAGAAGCCCAGGAACCCGCCGAGGAATGGTTGCTGGCGCTCGTCGAACACTCGTCGGACCTCGTTTTCGTGGTGGACGAACGGGGGGCCTTGACCTATGCCAATTCAACGGCCTCGCTGACGTTCGGGATCTCCGCCGAGGAAGCCATCGGCACAATCGCATTCCAGTACCTCCATCCCGACGACATCGAACATGTAATCCCCAGGCACGCCGAAATAATGCAATTACCGCCCGGGGCATCGATGACCAACACACTCCGATTTGTGTCGGCCACCGGCGAGGTCCGGATTCTTGAGACCGTGGCCACAAACTGCCTACACGTGCCTGCCGTGGGCGGCATCGTCGTCAATGGCCGGGACGTCACCGAACGCAACCAGTACATGGCGAGGTTGGAGGCCAGCTTCGACGCCATCACCATCGCCATCGCCAACCTCGTCGAACTCCGAGACCCCTACACGGCGGGCCACCAGCATCAGGTGGCGGACATCGCCGCCGCCATCGCCCAGGAAATGGGCCTGCCCGACGACGACGCCAAGGGCATCAAGGTGGCGTCAACCCTCCATGACATCGGCAAGATCGCCATCCCAGCAGAGATCCTCACCCGGCCCGGCCAGTTGAGCACTCCCGAATTCGAGATGATGAAGACTCACCCCCAAACCGGCTCTCGGATCGTCGACGATGTCTCGTTCCCATGGCCGGTAGCCGAAATGATCCTCCAACACCATGAACGCCTTGACGGCTCCGGGTATCCCAACGGTCTGAAGGGGGGTGCCATCCTCATCGGATCCCGAATCATCGCTGTCGCTGACGTGGTCTCGGCGATGTCGGCGCATCGCCCTTATCGGCCCGCCAAGGGCTTCGCCGCCGCATTGGCCGAAATCGAAGCCAACCGGGGCCTGCTCTACGACCCTGTCGTCGTCGATGCCTGCCTTCGCCTCTTTCGTGAACGAGACTTCCAGGTGACGCACCCAATTTTGGGCTGACACAGTCTCGCTCAAGCGACATTGCCGTACGCTGGCATGCACCGGGGAGCGAGACGTGGGTGTCGTACGAATGACTGACTTTGCTAAGGGCAAAGGTCTGGAAGGTTCACCCGAGTCACGCTTCGGCTCGACAAGGAGACTTCATGGGCCGAACTCGACGGAATATCACGGCCCGCATTGGTAACCAAATACCGACCGGGGTGGAGCTTTAGCCTGTAGGTACCGCCAGCGGCCACTTTCTGGGTGGCAACCAGATGGACACCGCTGTAGACCGACACGGTGGCCTGGGGCAGCGAATGCCCGGTGATCACGATGCCGATGCACGGCCAAGCTTTGCCCGTTAGGACCCCCGAGGGAGCGGCTGCTGCACTGCATCCCATGAGCATCGTGGCGATCAACCCGGCAAATGCGACCTTCGGCCTGGCCTTCATCGCCGCCCATTATCCCGCCCTAGGCCGATCATCGCCGGCGCCCGCTCTAGAGACATTCCCGGACGCTGGCGTGGGCCGGTGGGCTATTCCCCCATCGACCCAAGTGTCGACCGACACCTATAGCTCGTGAGTCCATTCGGGCCGGCGGAGGAAGACGGCACACCGAGGCAGTGACTCTTTGCCCTGACTACCAATAGAGTGCCCCCACCGGACAGCGATTTCTGAAAAGGAGAGCCCAGGTGCCAAAGATGATCATCACCCATGCCGTCGTCGATGTGGAGCGCTGGCTGAAGGGCAAAGCTGACCGAGCCAAAGCGATCGGATCTGCCGGTACGAACGTGACGGACTACGTCGCCATGGACGGGAGCAACAACATCGCCATTTCCGCCGATACCCACGACATGGACAGTGCGCAGGCACTGCTGTCATCGCCGCCACCCGAGGTAGCCGCCCAGATGGAGGCGCACGGCGTCCTCCCTCCCGTTACGGTCTACATCGAGGCGTAGGGACCAATCCAGGACCCCACGGCTACTGCTCTAGAGGCATTGGCGCACGCTGGCGTGTGCCTCGACACCGACCCCGAACGGCGCAGACCCGCCGTCCTATCGGCAGCGCCCCCCACTGTCGACCTGCCAGGTCTTGTCCGGGCCCTCGACCGCACGGACCTGATAGCCGTCTGATCGCAAAGATGCCTCGCCGCCCTCCCTGCTGACTACCTGCCAACCGCTCTTCGGAAGAGCGAACCCAGGTACTCGAGCATGAGCGGCAGCGTCCTCGGGAGTCGCTTGGCCGCCTGTCCCCGAACGCAGATCCAGTTCGAAAGAACGACCTTGCCGACACGGTCCCAACGCCTGCCTGGGACCAGCGGTCGAACACCCGGCCAGAAGCGTCGATGCAAGGACAATCGCCCAGGCGCCGACAACCCGCCTCATGGCGACGACGCTATCTGAGGATGACCTCGTCGCCCGCTACGGGCTCGTGCCGCTCTCGGGTTCGGCGTCTGGCCTTCAAGCGACATTCCCGGAGGCTGGCATGTGTCAGTGGCGTCTGGTCCGACCAACAACGATCAGGCACATCCCGGATCGGGTCCCCAGGGAAGTCCGCAGGTGCACCTCCTGGGAAGATTGTCGCCTCGGGATTGCAGTGATCCAGGCGTACGTCCACCGACGAATGCCCTACAGATCCCACCACAGAGGAGTTCACTTCCCATGATTGCCGTCTACATAGTCACCAAGAACATGACGCTTGAGCAGCACACCACGGGGCGCGACCGTCTCCGTCGGGCCGGGGCACCTGAAAGCGCCATGAAGCTCCACTCATGCTTCGGTGAAGATGGCCAGCTTCAGGTGTTCGATGTCTGGGAGAGCCAGGAGGCCTTCGATGAGTTCCTGACGTACCTCGGGCCGGTCATGGAGGAGCTGGGCATCGAGCTGGCACAGCCACCCGCCATCATGCCGATTGTTGACCTCGTCCAGCAATAGCGGCTGACGCCGACAACGGCCACGAGTCAGGGTGCGGTAGTGCCAGATCCCGGGCAAACACCGTTCGCCGTCTAGAGACATTTACGAACGCCGGCGTGAGCCGGTGGGTTCTTCTCCGATCGGGTACGGAATACGGTGGGTGCTCGTAGCCTGTTCCGCGATTGGCTGCTCAGCTACAGCACCTAGTTGGGCCACGGGTTGTCGAGGACCCCCAGCTGAATGAACAGGCCGAGTTTGTCGGCTCCGATCCATTCCCTGACGACCTTGTCGCCCTCGAAATGCATGATGGTGACCGCCCATTCCTCCACGGGCCGGCCCGTCGGGGCCCGTCCCACGTATCCCCCCGTGTCGGTGCCGCGGAACGTCACCCTGAGGACCGCCGTGTCGCCAGCCAAGATCAGTTCCTCGACGTCCAGGTGGAGATCAGGAAACGCCTGGTGGTAGAAGCGGATCGGCTCGACTCTGGCCGAGGGACCGGTCCCAAGTGGGTTGACGTAATTCTCGCCGTAGAGGTCAGCGGCCGCTTCATAGTTTCGGCCATTCCAGACCTCGTCGACGAACCTCCGCACTTGCCTCTCGCGCTCGGCAACTTCCATCATGCACCCCGTTCTCTCGTCGTTGAGATTCCACAAGATCGCCGGAGCTCATGCAACCCTCCGGGCTTCCCTACCACGGGCCCACCGCCCGGTCTTGCCGGATCCGACCCAAGGCCTCCAGAGACATCTACGAACGCTGGCGTGAGTCGGCGGGATCTTCCCGACCGGAAACGACGCGACGAGGGCGGGACCCCGCTTGCCTATGACAGCATGTCGGGGTCCGGGTTTCCGGGCCCTGAGCGAAAGGTATCCATGACCGTCCTAAAGCAGCATCACGCGCCCGGCATGCCCGCCGACGTGTACGACCAAGTCGCCGCTGGAGCCATGCCATCTCAGAGTAAGGCTGACGGCTTTGTGGCTCACTACGCCATCGTAGAAGACGGCGGTATCACGGTGATTGAGATTTGGGACTCGATCGGTCAGCACGACGCCTGGTTCAATGAGGTCGTCAAGCCGCACCTCCCTCCCGACACGCCTGAGCCCAAGTTCACGGAGTTGCACAACAGCAACACCAAATAGCAAGCGCTTTGACGAACCCGGCGGCTTGGGCGATTGACCCCGAGCCGCCGGGTGCCGCTGTCCGGGTCGCCGCCGAAGGTCACAGTAGAACCCGCACCGGATCCCGGACAGGGACCTCCAGCTTCTAGAGACGTCGGCGCACGCTGGCGGGCGCCGACGACCTATTCCCAACGACGACCCTGGGGGGGTGGACGTGGAAGGAGTGCCCGATGGTGTGTGGGCGCTTGCGGGTCGTCGTGAGAGCACCGATGTGACGAGAGTGCTGAATTAGGGCCGAAAGACCTCTTTGGTATGCGTACAAGCGGGCCGATTACAAGTAGGTGTGGAACCGGTTGTCGCGGAGGTTGATCCTGACGGTGTCGTCGCACTCTCTGCGCGAGCTGCGTCTGCAGAGGCGCGAGAACCCTCTGCAACGGGCCACCAACGCCGGGTTGCGAATATTGCGGCGGCAATCGCCCACGAACTTGACCTCGACGAAAGTGCTGTGGCCGGTATTCGGATCGCCGGGCAGCTCCACGACATTGGCAAGGCCTCGATTCCCGCGAATATCCTTAACCACACGGGCGGAATGGACTTCTCTGACTGGGAGCTTCTAAAGACCCACTGCCAAACCGGGTACGAGATCGTTTCCGGGATATCGTTCGAATGGCCGGTCGCCGAAATGATCCTCCAGCATCACGAACGCTTAGATGGCAGTGGCTACCCGGCGGGCCTTCGGGGTAAAGAGATTCTCCTTGGAGCCCGAATCATCGCCGTCGCTGACACCGTCGAGGACGAAATGTCGCTTTGCTCCAATGATCCCGAGACTGGGGTGAATGCGGCACTCGAAAGGATTACAACAGGCCGGGGAAGGATATTCGATCTGCACGTCGTCGATGCATGCCGACACCTGTTTCGAGAGAATCCACAATTTGGACGATAACCGACAACGTGCGGGACCACCCTTCTAGAGACATTCCCGGACACTGGCGTGAGCCACGGTGATGCAAATTGAGGGTGCGGCGATACAGAGTGCCCACCATTCTCGCTTCGGCTCGTTCACTCTTCGACCCACGTAGCCCCGCCCCAGCGCCTCCGGGTCGTCCACGCCTCTCCGTCCCAATACACCTGCTCGCTGACACTGCCGCCGACCGAGTACCAGCCGGGTTCCAGTCCCTTGCTTGCCGGTGGTAACGCTTCATCTGCCCTTATACCTGCGGAACCCTGGAAGCCACGCTGCCGCATATCAAAGGGGGCGGCGTGCGCTGCCTGTTGCGTTCGGGTCTGTTGCGTTCGGGCCTGTCGCTGAACCGGCCACTCCGCAAAGGCAAATACCAAGAAGAACACCCAAGCGAGCAGGCCGCATACAGCATCGAGGACCCAGAGTCCCGCAATGCTCGTCGTGTTGAAACTGGACACCCCCCCGGTCAGCGACGTCCTCACCTCGTAGACGAAGACCGCGAACGTGATGATGTACATCACGATGGGCGACATCGGCACCAGGATCCACCAGCCTGAGTACCCCGCCTTGGTGATGATCCTTACGGTGGCGACCAGATTGAGGACGGCCAGACCGATAAACACCGACAGTTCCAGGACCCCGGGGAGTCCGAACGAACCCGCAAGAATTCCCATGAACCCAACCTTCGCCCCGTTCCTCTTCCCGGACCCGGCTGTCCTCGGCTTCGGTGCGAACCGAATAGTCCGAACTTGGCGACGACCACCTTCAGCCTTCAATCATGGCAGTCGCGCCGCCGCCGGCGGGACTTACGACGAGGGACGCACGACCGGCTTGTAGTCCCGCTCCTTCAGGAACCCCGGGTTCCCGCAGTAGAACCCCGTGGGCGGGGTCGGGGCAACCCGCTTGATCACACCGCGCTGTACCTGGGCCAGGAGAAAACAGCCCGAGGGCACGCCGGCGGCAGGGTCGCTCGGTGGGATCAATCCCCCTGCGTTGAACAAGGTCACCTTGTTCAAAGCCCGTATGAGGCCGGCTCGGGTGGGAGGATTTCCCGCTTGGGCGAGAGCCTGGACGAAGAGCTCGGCTGCGGTCCAGCCGAAGACCGACTCGATCTCGAAGTTAGGGTCGGAGGAGACCTTCTTCATCCACTTGTCGAACAGCGCCACGGCCGGAACGGTCTTGGCATCCTGCCCGAGGTAGAGGGCGTCGCCCTGCTCGATGTACATGTTGTTGTCCGAGCTCCCCGCCAGTTTGAGGAGTTGGGCCGAGTAGGCGGCGGACTCGATGTTCATGGCCTTGAAATTCTGCTGCTGGAACTGCTTGGCCAGCGTCGCGGCATAGTTGTCGGGCAGCTCGGTCGAAAAGAACAACTTCACACCTTTGTTCTTCATCGAGATGATGTCGGGCAGGAAGTTGGTGTCGAAGGGTCCCACGCCGTGGTCGTAGACGATCTTCCAGCCCGCCGCCTTCATGCCCGATTCCACGGCGTCTTCGTTCGCCTTGGTAGAAGCGGTGGCGTTCTCCCAGATGATGCCGACCTTCTTCACCGCCTGCGGGTACTTGCCGTCGAAATACTTGAAGAAGTTGAGAGGGTAATCGCCGATCGGGCTGGGAACAGGGCTGTAGAGGTTGGGGTCGGTGACCAGCCCCGGGTTGAGCGAGATGCCCACGTCGGGCATGTGGGCCAGATCGATGATGGGTTGCTCCGCCTCGTCCAACAAGGAGAACCCACCCACCAAAGCGAAATCACTCTTGGTCTGGGCGGCCGTCGCCGTCGCCACTTGGCCGCCTTGGAAGGTGCTGTCCTGGGCGTCAAGGTGGATCTTCCTGCCGTTCACACCGCCTTTGGAGTTGATGTAGGCGAAGTACGCCTCGCTCCCGTCCTCGGCTCCTTTGAACAGTCCCGGGATGGGAGAGGAGAGATCGTCGACCTGGCCCACTGTGATCGAGTGGGCCGTGACGCCCGGCGACGGTCCGGTGCCACCCGAACGGTTCGGGGCCGATGTGGCCGGAGCGGTCCCGGAGCTGCCCGACGATGTGGATGTCGAGCTTGACTTGGAGGAGCACGAGGCCAGGGCCAACACGAGCACGCACAGCCCGGCCAGGAGCGCAGCCCGTGGTGTGACCCCCCCGACCGGCGCGTTTGCCCCGGGCGAGCGGACAAGGCCTCGGTTCACATCCACTCCGCCCCCTCCGCGTCCCCATCCCCGAAGCATGTAGCCCCCGCTGGGCACCGCCAGCTTGTCATGTCCGCTTGCTCTTGTTCGAACCACTATCGACCGACGTAGACCCCCGCTCTCGAGACATTTGCAAACGTCGGCGTGTAGCGCCGACGTCTCTCGACAGGGAACGAACTCATCCCGGATACCCGACTTGTCTGCCCCGGCGATTCAGACGACAGAGCGCAACTCGACGAGCTCGTTGAGTGTCCGGATGTCGTGGTGTGGATGGCGGCGTCGGCACTCCTGATACGGGTCGAAGTGGATAGGTAGCAGCCCGCCGCTCTCGGACCCCACCACGTCATAGCGAACGCTGTCTCCCACGAAGGCGACGTCACCCGCCGGGAGTCCGAGAGCGGCGATGGCAGGGGCGAAGGTGAGCGGGTCGGGTTTCGCCACCCCAACAACTGACGAATCGATGATCACAAGAACCTGGACGCCGTCGCCCGTTCCCACCTGACAAATCCCTTGTCTTCGCAGGTTCTCCTCCACCGTCCCGTCCGAGTTGCTCACGATCCCGAGAGGAAGGTCGTGCTCGGCGAGCTTGCGGAATCCGTGAACGGACCCGGGGATGGGCTGGCTCCACAGATCCACGCTTGGCGCGTCCCACAACGCATGCAGGGCGTTGAGAGCACGGGGCTGATCCTTCGCCAGGACGCCAAGTGCCTCTACGTATCCCTGAAGGTATCGAAGAGTGTCGTCTCCTCCTCCGGCTCCAAGGTCGACGGTGGCAATGCCACGGAAGTGCGCTCGCTCGAAATCGGAGTTCTCGATGATTACTTCCACTGCAGCGAGTGCTTCGGTGACGAGCGTTCCACGAGGAACCAGGAAGACGCCCCCGACATCGAGCAGAACCGCTCTAAAGGTCACTGGACCATCGTGGCATGTGGCTCCGACGAGTACGGGTGCTGATTATTGGTGATCCACCCAAGCGCACGACCATGCATCATGCGCAGGTCGAATGAGGGGCCTGGCCGATATCCGGGTTGTAGCCAATGGCCTCCGTCGGACTGATCGCTTCCAACTCATCGTCAGGTTCGAGGGCCATCCATACAAATGTGGCCGGGAGGTTCGTAGGGGGCGGCAAGGTCGAGTACCACAACCGGCCGTCGAAGTGAATTGGATCGCCGGCACAGTCCTGGGGCTGTGTATAGGCGTAGTAGGAACCGACGACGACTCCCGTCCCACATGGTGGGAATGTCTCCTTGCCGTCGCATTCTCCCCGGGGACCGAGGCCGTTGCCAGCACTCGGACTCGGGCCGCAATAGGTCCCGGTCGCCATCGACGGTGTGTCGGAGTTTGGTGGGCAACGCGCAGGGAGTGGCGCGGGACCTGAGACGCCGCGCTGACACTGGTGGGAGGCGTCGGCAAGGTGGTGCTCGTGGTCGTCGCCTTCGATGCACTCGTTGCGTGCACGGTGCCGCTACCGGCGCAAGCTGAGAGCGCCGCAACTGAGAAGACGAGGACCATGCCCACACCGCTTCGACCTGGCCCATGACGCAGCCGCACCGCTACAGCCTGCCCCAAGGAGGCGCCTCAGTCCTGATCGAGCCCCAGATCCGACGTCACGGTGGATCTAACTCTCGCTCAGCTCGATCGGTCGGAAATCGGGCCGAACCTGGAAGGTGGAGAGACGATCGTGGTGGCAAGACCGATCACCGACCTTGCGGAAATCGGACCAAAGAAACGGGAATCCGCAGAGTCCGCCCGGTTGTCCCCCAGCACGAAGTAGTGACCGGCTGGGATCACTTGCGTGACGATTGGAGCTACCAGTGGCTGTCCAGGGGAGAGATAGGGCTCCAACAAGGGCTCGTCGTTGACGAATACCGTGTCACCGGACGAGGAGATCGTCTCGCCCTGGAGACCGATGATCCGCTTTATGAGGGGACCCACAGGGGAACCCCGGAAGGCGCCGGCCGGGGGACTAAAGACCACGACGTCTCCTCTGTGCAGGACCACATACCGGGTGACGACACTGATTCGATCGCCGGGGTGAAGGGTCGGTTCCATGGCGGCCGACACCTCGACAAAGAGACGGACGTGACCGGGGTGAGCGCCGCTGACGGGAGGTGGCGTGTTCGCCCCTGCCGGGTTGTGGCCGTAGAGGGCGCGACCTCCGAAGACAGCCACGACCACGAGTGATACAGCCGCAACGATGGCGGCGAAGAGCCACCTGCGACGTCGCCGACGCCGACGCGCCTCCGTGAAAAGGGCTTCAGCCTCGATGCCTCGGAAGGAGGGACTTGCCGTCGCAGGAGGAGTGGGAGCGAACTCGAGGAGCGTTGTTGAGCCCACCTTCATGGCACTACTATGACTAGTACCATGCTTCTTGTCAACGTCGACCGGTCGGAGCCGATACCTCTCCACGACCAGGTGGCGGCCGAGATTCGCCGCGCCCTCGCCGACGGAGAGGCCGCTCCCGGCGAACGCCTCCCCCTCGTCAAGGACATCGCCGCGGTGTTGGGGCTGAACAAGAACACGGTGCTGAGAGCGATGCACATTCTGCGAGATGAGGGACTCCTCGAATTCCGCCGGGGTCGTGGGATCACCGTGGTCGGCGCTCCTGAACAGAGTGCGTTACTCGCCCAGGTGCGGGATCTCCTCGGAACGGCACGACACCTCGGATACCGCCGAGAGGACTTGATCCAAATGATCGAAGATCTTCCCTAGGGCGGAGTGGTCTAGTCGGCTCCTCCGTCGTCCCAGGTGTTATCTCGACTTCTCGGTTGCGGGGCCCTGTTTGGCCCGTGCCCTCTTGCTCACCGTCGTGCCGGTGACCTTCTTCAGCGCCTGGGTGTAACGGGCCAGCTTCTCGGTGACCTGACGCTCAATGGATTCCTGGCTGAGACCGGCGTCTTCCAGGATGTCTGCGGCGGAACCCTCGCCGCGGGCCAGTCCGAGGAGCAGATGCTCGGTGCCGATGTAGTTGTGGCCCATCTCCAGGGCTGAGGCGAGCGCTCCCGAGAACACGACGATGGCCTTGGGAGTGAAGGGCAGTTTTTCTTCCGGTGCTCCCGGACCGCGCTCGGTGCGAGCGCCCACCGCAGCTTCTGCCTTCTCCGCCGCCAGGTTGGATTCGTTGAGGATCTGGGCTGCCAATCCTTCGGGCTGCCGGTAGAGGGCCAGAAGAAGGTGCTCGGTGCCTATATACCCGTGGCCCCATTCGCGGGCGATGGGCTCGGCCTCGCTCAGGACGCTGCGGGCCCGCGGGGTGAAGCGTTCGAAGGTCGGAGCGTTGAGGCCGAGCGAGAGTCTCACCGTGTGCCTCTGCTGAGCCGCCTGCTTGGACACGCCCAGGGCCTCCCCGATCTCAGACCAGGAATGGCCGGCGTGGCGGGCTTGGTCGACGAAGTAGCCCAGCGCAGCATCGCTGACTTCGGCCAGGTTCTGGACCAGAACCGACGCCACCCCCAATCGGCTCAGGGGCTGCTCGTCGTGGGTGTCGGCCTCAACCAGGTGGATGACGTCCTGCAGGGACGGGGTGGGGGTCATGGGTCAAGCGTATCTTGACGAATGACGTATCGTCAAGGACATCTTGACGACCTGGATCTCGACCTGCGTTGCGATCGGTGGTCCCCTGCCGATGTTTCTAGAGGAGGCGGAGCGTCAACGTTCGTGTCGCGGTCCGTCTTGGATTGCCCTTGGACCTATGCGTCGCGGCCTGCACGATGAATGTGTAGTCGGTCGGGGTGTCGCGCGTCTTGGGTGTTCCAGACAGCAAGCCATTCGCGTGGAGCCTGAGACCTCTGGGAAGCCTCCCGGACCCCGGAGCAAGTTTCCATCGGTACGGGGTGGCTCCTCCGCTTGCTCCGAGTTGGACGCTGTACCCCTCCCCCCGTGTCGCGTTGAGCAGTGAGCCGGTCGTGATTTGGAATCCCGGCGGAGGCAGACCGGCGGGCCCATCGAACGCGTGGACCTGGTTGGTCGACGGTGCAAGAAGCAAGCCGTCAGCCACAGCCGGGGTCGGGAAGTGGTTGGCTTCGGAACCGAGGGTGAAGGTCTGGGACGGGTTTCCGGTCGAGGGGTTGAGTCCGTAGAGCTTCCCGTTGTTGGGGCTGATCGTCCATACCAGACCCCCCGCCATGATGGGCGGGCCACCTGCTCCCGTCGAGGTCTGCCATATCGAGGCGATGGTGGGGGGGCTCCCTGGTGTGACTTGTGTCCTTACCACTCCACGCTGGCAGGGCGTATAGATGACGTTGCCAACTACAGCACTGCCCCCGTCCACATCGGCTCCGCAGTACGAGCCGGCCAAGGCGAGCTGCCCGCCGATCCCCCCGAGCGACGAGTTCGACATGACGTAGGCGGTCTTTGATTTTCCGGCTTGGAAGTCCAGGCCGCTGCCCAGAAGCACCGGGGAGGAGGAACCCAGATCGAAGTCCGACCCATTGTCGCTGTACCACGTCGAAGGTGTGAAGAATTGTTGCCTGCCCAACCCGGGATTGAGCTCGACAACGGCGTCACTGTTGTCATAGGTGTCACTCGATGACGTGAGGGCGCTGTTGCCGGTTGCAAACCAAATATTGCCCGACGAGTCCACGATCGGCGCAGCACCGCCCATCCAGACGGCGCCCTGGCTGTCGCCCGACGCCGAGGCCACCTGGAAACTCAGCTGGGGCCCCCCGCCCTCAGGAATGGAGACGATCCAGCCGTGGTAGTTCCCGCAGTCGCCGGCATTGCCTCCAAAACCTTCCACCACGTTGCCGTCGTCGAGGGTGAGGCCGGTCCGCTGCAGCTGGGCGAGCTGGTCGGATCCGGGAAGCGAAATGGCCTGGTGCAGAAGGACAGCCCCCGTGTAGAGGTCCACGCCCACCAGGTAATGCTGGGCGGAGGAACCCGCGAGCTCGTCCGTGACGGCAAACACCTCGCCACGCGTCGGGTCGATGACGGGCGTGCCCGTGATGCCGACAGAGGGCGAAATGTCGGTACACGGGAGGTCCCCCGATGGCACGGCCGTACCGACATGGGTCGACCAGACCACTGCACCGCTGTCGGGAGACAGCGCGTAGATGGTGTCGTTCTCCGTGGCGACGACCACGCGTCCCGCCTCCACGAGGGGCTCGCCGAAGATCTGCCCGTCGAGTGCGGGCGACGTCCAGGCGGCCGACGCGGGACTGAGGTCGGTTCCCGCCGGGTCCGTGCCACCTCCCAGGCCGTCCTGGTGATAGACGGGCCAGTCCGAGCTGAACACATCGGGACCGGAGGTGCGGGGCTGAGCAGCCCCAACGACATGACCCGGCATCATCACCACGGTTCCTGCCA
Source organism: uncultured Acidimicrobiales bacterium (assembly GCA_963838775.1). Taxonomy (GTDB): domain Bacteria; phylum Actinomycetota; class Acidimicrobiia; order Acidimicrobiales; family UBA8190; genus Chersky-840. The sequence continues at coordinate 1,537 of CAWISP010000049.1, read as the reverse complement.
CCATCGCCATGCCGGCCACAGTCAGAGCCCGGAAACCTGGTCTCACGGGACACACCCTATGTTGCGCTCGGCCGTCTGTCTTGTGCGCAGGTGACCAGAACCCGGGGGCTGCTTGAAGCCATGCTCGTGTGCGGTGACACTGACAATCCGAATGAAGGTTAAGAACTCAGAGGAGAATCAGAGGCTCGCTGCGCTCAGGTTCTAGGCGCCGTCAGGTGAGGGGTCGTCCCACTTACGGCGGATGGCTTCCCACGGGTCAGCGAAGACGCCGGGGTAATGCCGATACGGCGATCTGGACCCAAGGTATGCGTGCATGAACGGTGCGGCCGCCCTGAGCGGCCATCGCCGCCATCCGACTCTTTCCCGAGTCTCGGCAAAGATGTCTGGTAGGGAATGGCGTTGAAACGAAAGCAACTCCTGGGCGCGAGAGGTTTCCATCCAGTCGGTGGTGAACCAGTCAAGGTCACTGTCGGGGTCACCCGGCCTACCAGGCGGCAAGACGCGGACAAGTCCCATGGCTCCGGTCATAGCGGAGCCGAGCGCCCCCTGGGTCACCCGATGGGATTCGTCTCCACCGATGAGGAGCACCTCCCCTATGACGTTGCTGGTGATGGCTCCGCTGAAGGCGATCGCGACGTCGCGAACATCGACCGTCTGGATCCGCCCGTCGACGGGTAAGAGGCCCTCGAAATACACCAGGTCCAGTCCCACATCTGTCCGGGGTACCGAGGTCATCACGCCGCCAAGGCGCAAGATCACCCAGTCGAGGACAGACGCCCTCACCGCCCGTTCAGCCTCCATTTTGTGGGCTCCGTAGAGGTCGCGAGGGTCGACCGGGGTCGTTGCCGTCAACAGTGCAGCGCCGCGGTGCGGGTTGCGAGCGCCGTAAACGGCGACGCTGGAAGCCAGGACGAACCGCGGCGTTGATGGCAATGAGGACGCGGCGCGAACGAGTGATTTCGTTGCATCCACGTTGACTCTGCGCGCGAGAATCCGGGTGGAATAGCAAAGCGGGGGTATCACCGCAGCGAGGTGCACAATCGCCTCTGGGTCCACCTTTGTGACGAGATCGTCCACGGCGTCCACGTCGGTCAGATCCGCCCAGCGGACCTCGATGCGGTCTGAACGAAGAAGCTTGGTCGCTCTCTTTCGGTTATTCGGGATGTCCACATCCGTGGCCACCACACGGCGACCGTCTTCGACCAGTTGGCTAACGACGGCCGACCCGACGAGACCGAATGCTCCGGTTACTAGGATCGCATCGGTGGTCACAGCTCACCCGAAACGTCATGGCGTTCGGCCATTGGGCGTCCTCCCGGTCAGTCTCACAGACCTTACGGCACCTCGATGGATAACCACTGCAGCCTGTTCGAACAGCGCGGACACCCGCGGGGCGTAGGTGCCCTCACGACAACGTCTGACGGAAAGTCAGACGGTCAAAGAAAGCGGTTCGCTGGCGTCATCGTGCGAGCCGGCTGTGCATCGGCGAGCGAAGGACGAACGTCGCGATCGGTGTGTCAATCCTCCGCGGCGAAGG
>CAWISP010000048.1:0-14008 GCA_963838775.1 uncultured Acidimicrobiales bacterium | reverse complement strand
TGGCCCGTTCGCCCCATCGGTCGGGACGGAGCCGGGAGCGGAGTCCTGCATGGACCGGAAACGGGACCCGGCGGGCTCGGCAGTGGCGAAGACGGATCCGGCCGTCATACCGGTTCATATGCACCGGGGCCTGGCCCAGGTGGACATGGGTTTCTCCGCCGCACCCGTCGTCGCCCCTCTGGACACCGTCGACGCGGGCCGATGGAGAGCGGCGTCCGCACCCGCCTCTACCGGGACGGCTCGTTGGTCAAGGTGACCAGCTGGGCGGCGATCATCGCCGTGCCGACGGCCATCACCGGGAGGTACGGGCAAAACGTGTCCTATCCAGGATCGGTAGGGATTCGGGTCTGATCACCTCCGCCGCGCTGATCGTGGTGCGCGCTGGGCCTCTACGTCCTGTTCCGGCGCAACGACTGGCTCTGACCGGGGCTGGCCCCGGGCGCTCGGCTACCGGGTGAGCGCCACCGGCCACGGCCTTGTCGCCACTGGCGGCGACGACGAGGAAGCGTTGCACGTCCTCGGGCTCGAGGGGGCGCTGAAGCAGAAGCCCCACCCGGCATTGGTCGTCTCGGTCATCTCGAGCTCGGACACCGGGTTCGCAGTACCAGGTCGGCAGGGGCCGATGCCCCCAACCCGCTCGGGCGGTACCGTCTTTGCAAGGGAAACGCAGTGAGGCAGCGCTGCTGATGGGGGGTACGACCATGTTCGACGGATTGCGCCCCGGGCACCGGGCGCCTCGGTCCGACTCCCGCCGGTGGCGTCGAGGGTCCCGGGTGGTGCTGGCCGCCGCCATCGCGGCAGGAACCGCCGTCGTCGCCACCGGGATCGGCAGCGCCGCGTCGGCCTCGGGCGCATGGTCCGCCCCCACCCTCGTGGACTCCGGCGGAGGGCTCACGTCGGTGTCGTGCCCGACGTTGAAATTCTGTATCGCCGTCGACGGGTCGGGGAACGCCGTCATCCACAAACGCAACAACACGTGGGAGGCACCCACTCCCACCGATGCAGGTCATGGCGGACTCTCTTCGGTGTCCTGTGCGACCACGCTGTTCTGCATGGCCGTCGACGGGGTGGGTAACGAGAAGCGTTATGCCGGGGGGAAGTGGTTCAGCGCCGTGAGCATCGACCCCAGTGTCGCGCTCGATGCCGTGTCATGTCCGAAGCTCACCTTCTGCGCCGCGGTCGACGTGAATGGCAATGTGCTCACCTACAACGGCGCCACGTGGACGGGCCCCACCCTCGTCGACAGTGGTCATGCCGTGGTCGGGGTGTCGTGCCCGACGGTGAGCTTCTGCGTGGCGGTCGATGACAGCACGGATGCGCTCACCTTCAACGGCACTACGTGGACGAGCCCGGTGAGCGTCGACTCGGGGAGCACATTGATGTCGGTGTCGTGCGCCAACACGGCGTTCTGCACGGCGGTCGACGATCACGGCAATGCGCTCACCTTCAACGGCACGACGTGGACGAGCCCCGACGCGATCGACGCCGGCCACGCACTCGACGCGGTGAGGTGCACCACCACGACGTTCTGCGCGGCAGTCGACGATCACGGCAACGCGCTCATCTTCGACGGCACGACGTGGACGAGCCCCGACAGTATTGATTTCACCGAAGCACTGGAGGCGGTGTCGTGCCCGACGGCGTACTTCTGTCTGGCTGTCGACGCGCTGGGTGACGCGCTCACCTTCCCACCCCCCGTGGCCATCACGACCGCGTCTCTTCCCGCTGGGACGGTGCACGACGCCTACTCGCAAACCTTGTCGGCCAGCGGGGGCAATCCTCCCTACAAATGGTTGGCCAAGTTGCCCGCGGGGCTGGAGATCAACAAGACGACCGGGGTGATCTCGGGCACACCGAGGAGCAGCGGGCACTTCGTCGTCACCGTGACGGTGCTCGACCAAAAGATCCGGGTCACGGGTCGGCCCGCCACCCAGCACCGCGCTGTGGTGAGGTTGATGCTCACCATCTCCTGACGCCAGGGCCCGCAGCCCGACGGCGACGTCGAGCCGCTGCGGGCGGGCTACCGGGTGAGCGCCACCGGCATGGCCTTGGCGGCACCGGCGGCGTCGACGAGGAAGCGTTGCGCGTCCGCGGGCTCGAGAGGGCGGCTGAAGTAGAAGCCCTGTCCGGCGTCGCAGCCCTCTTGCTTCAACCGGGTCAGTTGGTCGACGGTCTCGATGCCTTCGGCCACCGTCATGAGACCCAGCGCGGCGCCGAGCTCGATGAGAGCGTGCACGAGCGCGGTGCTGGCCCGGTCGGGGGCGGCGCCGAGCATGAACGTCCGGTCGATCTTGAGGACGTCCACCGGGAATTGCTGGAGATACGCCAGCGACGAGTACCCGGTACCGAAGTCGTCGATGGCGAGGCGGATACCGAGGTCCTTGAGGGCCCTGAGACGCAGCGCGGACTCGTAGGAGTCACGCATCAGGGTTGTCTCGGTCATCTCGAGGATCAGTGAGGTCGGATCCAGCCCCGAGTCTTCGAGCGCTGTCTGGATCTCGGCGACGAGGGTGCCGGTCTCGAACTGGCGTGGCGAGACGTTGATCGACACCGCCGTCGGCAGCCCCGCCTCGTGCCACAGACGGGTCTGGCGACACGCCTCTCGCAGCACGAAGGCGCCGACCTCGACGATGAGGCCCGACTCCTCGAGAGCCGGGATGAAGTCGTCGGGGGCCACGACGAGGCCCGACGGTCGGCGCCATCGCAGCAGCGCCTCCACGCTCTGTACGGTGCCGTCTCGCAGGTCGATGACCGGTTGGTAGACGAGAAAGAATTGCCCACCCTCGAGCGCGAGGCGCAGGTCCCGTTCGAGCTCGATGCGGGTGCGGAATTCGCCTCGCATGTGGGGCTCGAAACGCACGGCCCGGTCCCGGCCCGCCGCCTTCGCTTCGTAGAGGGCGACATCCGCGTCCATGAGCAGGTCCTCGGCCGACGCATACGTGCCCGAGACGATGCCGATGCTGGCCGAGATGGTCAGCTGGGGCCGCGCTGCGCTGTGCACGGCAAAAGGAGCGGTGAGTGACTCGAGGAGCCGCCGGGCGGCGGCCTCAGCTTGTGTCGCAGACCCTTCCACCAGGACGACGAACTCGTCGCCCCCCAGGCGCCCGATGGAGTCCGCCTCGCGCAGGGCTCCTTGGAAGCGGATGGCGGTCTGGCGCAGCACGTCGTCACCGACCCGATGGCCGAGCGAGTCGTTGACGTCTTTGAACCGATCGAGGTCGATGAACAACACCGCCCCGTCGTGACGGGTCCTACGGCCACGCTTCTGCATCTGCTCGATGCGATCGAGGATCAGCATCCGGTTGGGGAGACCGGTGAGGGGATCGCGCGTGGCGAGGCGTTCGAGGGCGTCGCGGGTCGACCGGAGCTGGGTGATGTTGTGGGCCGACACCGCCAACCCGTCGACGGTGGGGTCGTCGAGCAAATTGACGATGCTCAGCTCGCACGGAACGGGGACGCCACCGTCGCGGCGGCGCAGGTCGACCTCGACGATGGTCGGGCCCTCCTCGGCGGACGGGCCGACGAGCGCCGAGGCGAGCGCACTCCGCAGCGCCGGACGGTCCGCGGGCACCACGAGGTCCTCGAGCGGGTGCCCTTCGACGAGGGCCTGGTCATGTCCGAGCATGCGAGTGATGGCGGCGGACACCGACCGCACCGCTCCGGCGCGATCGAGCAGGAGGAGGATGCTGGCGGAGTTGTGGACCAGGGACCGGAACCGCTCGATGTCGTTGGTGGCCACCTCCCAGCGGCGTCGCTCGGTGAGGTCGCGCAGGGACCATACGAGCCCGTCGATGGGCGGCTTCCCGATGAGGTTGGCGCCGATCAGCTCGACGAGCTTCCAACCCGTGGGGGTCTTGACCCGGAGCTCGATGGGGGAGCCGACGGTCTTGTCCCGGACGCTCTCGAGCGACGCGGCGGCGAGCTCGAGATCGTCGGGATGGAGGAACTCGAGCGCGTCCAGGCCGACGATGTCCTCGACCGCCAAGCCGAAGATCCGCTCCGCGGCAGGGTTGGCCCACACGAGGTGCCCCTCGGCGTCGGCCACGACGACCGCGTCGGGCAACTCCAAGACCAACCGCCCCAACCACGCAGGTTCCATTGCCCCTTCCCAAAAAGCCGCCCTTCAGGCATCGGCGGGGCGAGACGGCTTCTGTACCCCTGCCTGCTCTCGGCGAGGGGCGGCTCCGAAGGGGGTGGGAGAGGCGTCGGTCCTGCTCAGAGACCGTGAAGCCGCAATAATGGGGACGGGGACCCGATCACGCTCAGGAGCCGGCCGGCTCGAGCTTGAGCGTGACGATCTGGAAGGGTGCCACGTCCAGGGTGACCCGGGGCCCGGCGGTCGGGATGGGGGCGGAGGCGCGCTCGAGCAGGTCCGTGACCGTGGCGCGCCGGATGTCCCAGGGAGCCCGGACGGTGACGGCGCCGCGGCGCCCCCACGCCTCGTAGATCCGGACCACCAGGGCATCTGGGTCGTCGTCACCGGCCTTGACGGTTTCGATCACGACGTGGTCGGCGTCGACCGACAGCAACGAGCCGAACGGGGGGACGACGCCGGCGTGGGGCGAGGTGGCGACGCACCGGAGAGGGACGTTGAGGTCGTAGCCGGCGTCGATGACGCCGCCGTCGCGCAGATCGCCCGAGTGGGGGAGCAGGCGGTACCGGAAGTGGTGGAGGCCGCGATCGGCGACGGGGTCGGGCCAGGTGGGGGCGCGCAACAGGGACAGGCGGATCACGTTGCCCAGGATGTCGTAGCCGTATTTGCAGTCGTTGAGCAGGGCCACGCCGTAGCCGGGCTCGGACAGGTCCGCCCACTTGTGCGCACAGACCTCGAAGCGCGCCTCGTCCCAACTCGTGTTGGCATGCGTCGGGCGTTCCACGTGCCCGTACTGGATCTCATAGGTGGCCCGTGGGCTGCGGACGTCGACGGGAAAGGCGACCTTGAGGAGTCGATTGGTCTCGTGCCAGTCCACCTCGGTCTCGAAATCGACGGCACGCCCCCCGCCGTCGAGCCCGATGACCTGGGTCAGGCGCGACGCGCCGAACCGTCGGGTGACCCGGATGCCGGCGCGCAGGGGGCCGGAGGCGACCACGTCGATCGACTCGACCTCGTCAAGATCCACCACCTGGTCGAACGCGAACCGGTCGATGTCCCAGGCGTCGAAGAAGTTGGGGTAGTCGGGGTGGAGCTGGAAGCGGTTGCCGACTGCTCCCGGTGCCACGACCTCGCGTTGTGCGGTCTTGTCGAAGATCGACGACAGCAGGCCCCGGTCGTCGAGCTCGATGCGCAGGTGCTCGTTCTCGAGGGAGCGGGGACCAGCGCTGGCTCGGGGGGACCCCGGCGGGGCACCACCGGCTACGAGGTCGTAGACCTGGTAACCGCACGGGGGTACCTCCGCCTCGAAGATGGCTCTGCCCTCGGGGTCGCGCTGCACCGGAGCCGCCGCCCCCGAGGCGTCGACAGCCACACCGACATCGTCAGGTGCATCGACGACGACCAGCTCCGTGCGGGCGTGTGAGAGTGAATTGAAAACGACGACGGGAGACGTCGTCGTCGTCGTCGTCTCGACGGCGGCGACCTGACGTGCCAGTGCCTCGTCGATGAGGCGTTCGGTCTCCCGGAGGATATGGGCGTGGTCTCGGGCGGTGTCGTCGTAGACCCAGTGGATCCCCGACCCGGGGATGATGTCGTGGAACTGGTGGAGCAGGAGACGTTTCCACAGCGCCGCGAGCTCGGCGTTGCCCTTGGCGCCATCAACGCCGCTACCGCTGCCAGTGCCGTCGCCACCGCCACCGCCGTTGCCGTCGGCGGGGCGCGCCGCCAGCACTCCCCACAGCTCCGCGTCACGCAGGGCGAACTCGGCCCGGCGGTTCCCGAGCTTGGTGGCCGCCTGGCTCGTATAGGTGCCGCGGTGGGTTTCCAGATAGAGCTCGCCCACCCAGACCGCCGGCGCGCGCATCTCGCCCTCGGCCTCGGTGAAGAACCGGCGCGGCCCCTCCATGACCAGATGGGGAAGGCCGTCGTGGTCGGCGAGCCGGCGCGCCGACTCGAGCATCTCGGTGGTGGGACCGCCCCCTCCGTCACCCCAGCCGAAGAGGTACAGCGACCGGTTGGCGCGATCGTGGTCCTTGAAATTCTCGACACCGAACCGGAGCTCGCGGACGCTCACGTTCCCGCTGTAGGTGTCGGCCGGGGGGAAGTGGGTGAACACCCGGGAGCCGTCGATGCCCTCCCACAGGAAGCTGTGGTGGGGAAGGGAGTTGTACTGGTTCCACGAGAGCTTCTGGGTGAGGAACCAGCGGATACCGCCCTGGCGCATGATCTGGGGTAGAGCGGCCGAGTACCCGAACACGTCGGGCAACCACACGTCGTTGGTCTCGATCCCGAGCTCGCCGAGGTAGAAGCGCTTGCCATGGACGATCTGGCGGACGAGGGATTCGCCCGAGGGGATGTTGCAATCCGCCTCGACCCACATGCTCCCGGTGGGCTCGAGACGTCCTTCGGCGACCCGCTCCTTCATGCGTTCCCAAAGCTCGGGGTAATGGTCGCGCATCCACGCCAGGTGCTGGGCCTGGGAGACGACGAACCGGTACTCGGGGTACCGGTCCATGAGCTCGAGGACGGTGCTGAACGTGCGTGCGCACTTGCGGATCGTCTCCCGCAGCGGCCACAGCCACGCCGTGTCGAGATGGGCGTGCCCCACGATGCTCGCGGTATGGGTCCCCGGCGCGGCGGGGCGTGCCAGCAGCTCGGTGAGGACGGGCTGGGCCCGACGCCAACTGTCGGCGATGTCGGGGAGCTCGAGCAGGTTGCAGGCCCGCTCCAGGCCCGCGGCCAGTCGTGGCACCTGGGGGTCGGTATCGGGGAGGTCGGTCAGCAGCTCGAGGAGGACGCGGAAGTCGTGCCAGAAGGCGTCGAAGTCGGGGTCGCGTACATGGAGGTCGGCCGATTGCAACGTGAACAATGCCGGGCCGTCGGGCTCGGCGAGGAGCAACGGCCACGGATTGGCGCCGAACGGAGAAGGAGGGTTGGCCGCCGCCTCGACGAAGAGCTCGACGGGTTCTTCCGCCACCGCGCTCGAGGTGAGCAGGTACTCGCGGTGATTGGGGGACAGGCCCTGGACGGCCCGGCCGTGGTGCCACACGAGGGCTTCGGCCCCGAACCCTGTCGATCCCGCGTTGCCGATGCCGAACCCCAATGCCACCGGTCTTCCCGCCCACGCCGACGGCACCGTGCCGCGCAGGCGGAACCAGGTGGTGTCCCAGGCAGGGCCCCACGATCCGCCCAGCGGGAATGGCCGGTAGTCGGCGTCGAATGCCTCGGTGGCGGGGATGGGCTCGCCGTGCACGTGGTGCGCGGCGATCTCGAGTGCGACCGATGGTCCCCGACGGCGGGGCCGTACGAACTCGTTGAGGACCCGGGTGATCCGACCGACACGGATCGAGTCCTCCGGGCGCACGCCGACCGAGTGTAGTGAGTAGGGGTCGGGGCCCCTCTCGGGATTCGCTCCGAGTTGGTGCGCTCAGTCGCGTCCCGCGTCGGCCTCGACCGTTGGTTTCGCGACCCCGGAGCTGAACAGGGTTCGTTGCCAGATCTCCGCCAAGGTGGCGGCGGCGACGTGGACCTCGACGGCCGGCCCTCGACCGTAGGTGTCGAGCAGGTAACGCTCGGTCATCCCGACAAGGGCACGAGCGGTCTGTTCGGGCCGTTCGATCGTGCTCAACCCTTTTCGACACAGCTCGGCGATGAACTCGGTGTAGCTGTCGGTGAACGCCCTGATCACCGAGCCCCAGGCGTCGTCGATCTCCGTTCCCGCTCCCGACGCCTGCTCGAAGGCCAACAACAGCCGGCCGTGTTCCCGGTACAGGGAGACGAACTCGACCCCGGTGTCGAGGCCCGTCGACGGGTCCTGCAGCCAGCTGTCCGCGCAGCGGCGGAGCTCATCACCAAGGTCGGAGAGCCAACGCAGCAATACGGCCTCGAGATCGGGGAAGTAGCGGTAGAACGATGTGCGGGTGAGCCCCGTCGACGCCATAACGTCCTCGACCGTGAGGTCCCGGAACTCCCGCTCGGCGAGCAACGTCTCGATGGCGTCGAGGATGGCTCGTTCCGCGCTGCTGCGGCGCTCGCGGACACGCCTCCGAAGGGCGGCGTTGGTCGGGGTCACCCGAGATCGCTTTCACATGACATACTGTGTGACACTGAGTTTGACACGACGTCTGTCACTGTGTCAATATATGCGTCCGACATCGGGGAGCCCAGCCATCGGCGAGACCCCGCCCCCACCGGAAAAGGAGTTCTCCCTTGTCAGGCGCGGTATGTCGTGAACTGTGAGCGTCCGTTGCTCGTCCACCGGGACGGGAGCATGTCCTGCGAGGTGCCTGGCTGTACAGAGGGCCGGAGCGCGGCCGACACAGAGCGTGCGCTCGTGCGGCACCGGGTACGGATGAGTTGTGACGACCCGGGGCGCCCCAGGTGCGACCGCTGTCGCCCACTGCCTCCTCCGGGTGCCTAGGGGTCGATTCCGATTCGTGAGCATGGCAACGGACGCAGGTGAGGGCGTGAGCCAGGCTGGTCTTCGTGGCCGAGCGTGAGATCGCCAGCATCGTGTGGCACGAGGACGGGGAGGTGGTCGACCTGGTCTACGCCGAGGGAGAGCCCGACCGCCTCGTCGGCACCCGGGCGGTGGTCGCCGAGCTGGCCCGGAGCGTCGGATTGGTGACGGTGCCGGCTCCCCTCGGGACGGTCCGGTGGGCCCGCCCTCCGGCAGAGGTCGACCCGTCCTAGGCTGCGTGACGCGCCGCGCGACGATCGGTGGCGGGTGGCGCGAAACTCCCGGTTCCCCTTATTTGGCAGACACCGTCGCTTTGCTCGCGGTCGTCACCGGGATACCGGCCGGCACCGTCGGGACCCCGAAGCCGACAAGCCCGATGGTCGACAGGGGTGAGTAGCTGACGACGGACCCCGTGCTCGGAGCCTCGAGCACGATCCCGGCGCCCACATAGATGGCGACGTGTTGCACAGATGTGGTGCCGTCGTTCCAGAACACGAGGTCGCCGGGCTGAGCCTGCGCGGCCGTGACGGCCGTGATGGCGTCGTGTTGTTGTTGTGCCGTTCGGGGCAGGGCGATGCCGGCCTGGCCGTAGGCCCACTGGACGAGACCCGAACAGTCGAAGCCTGCGTTGGCGGCCGGAAGCGGCGTCTCTCCCCCCCAGACGTAGGGCACGCCGACTTGGGATGCCGCCGCCCAGATGGCCGCGTTCAGGGCCGGCGGGATGGGTGGCGAGGTCTTGTCGGCGTCCACCGCGTTCTGGCCTGCGGTTTGGGCGGCGAGATAGAGGGGTGCCGACGGATCGTTCCCCGTGCTGAGCGCGGCGAGGGAGGCCTGCTGCGTGGAGGCGGCCACGACGGCCGACTGTTGGGCCTTGGCGATGTCGGTCAGGTCGGATTGGACTTTCGTCTCGGTGGCCAAGAGCGTCGCGTCCTGAGCCGCCAGCGTGCGCGCCTCGGCCTCGTAGGCGGCTGCCACCGCCGCCGTGTTGGCGATGGCGACCTGCTGGTACTCGCTCGTCGCGGCCGCATCGTTCGTGCTCGAGAAGGGAATGGTGGTGATCTCGGTCAAGGGAACGCCCCCCATGTAGGCGATTAGCGCGTCGGTCCGAAGTCGCACGCGTGTGGCGGTGACTTTGCGCTGGGTGTCCGCGACCTGGGCCCGAATCGACGCCTCGTGCTGCTGGAGGGCAGTCAGCTGTGCCGAGTCCGTCTCATAGGTCTCGGCCAGTTGATCGAGCACGGCGCCGGTCTGGGTGATCTGAGCCTGGAGTGCCGACATCTTTTGGACCTGATTGGGCGTGAGCGTGATCGGGACCGGCGCCGTCGTGGTGGTCGAGGACGTCGTCGTCGAGGTCGTCGCCGGGTCCGGTTGGGCACCGGCGCGGGCCGGGGATAGTGCCAGTCCTCCCGCCAGGACGGCCAAGACGAGTATGCCTCTGCCGGCGAGCCTCGGGATCCGGACAGAGAAGTGCACAATGCGACGCAAGATGGGCATGTTATGCCGATCCCGATCTAACGCCGGCGGCCCGAGGCCGCGTCGGGCTACAGCTCCGAGCGGCGGATCACACGCGGAGCAGGGTCTGGTCGTTCCACAGCGGCCGAAGCCCGCCGTCCGAGGGCGCACCCCCGTGTCGCCGACTCGTCCCCTTGTGTTGCCGCGGGAGTCTCTGCTCCCCCTCCTGCTCGACGCTAGAAGTATGAAGGGCGATCGTTGCCCACACGATCTTGCCGGTCGACTCGGGCACGAGTTCGACTCCCCACTCGTCGGCCAACGCGGCGACGATCTGAAGTCCCCGACCCGACGTGTCGGTGATCGAAGGCGACTTCATCATCGGTCGGCCCCCACTGTCGTCTTCGACTTCGAGGCGAATATGGTCGGGCAGCCGTTCGATCCTGATCCGGAACGCCGACCCGGCGTGCCTGACGCTGTTCGAGGCCAGCTCCGACGCGATGAGAGCGACAGCGTCGGCGGCATCATCGGGGACGTCGGTGAGCGAGCCGGCGATGAACCGCCGCGCCGACGTGACAGAACTCGGATCGGCGTGAAATTGGGCTTCCCTTTTCATGAGGGATCAACGCGGAGGATCTCGGAGGAGACCGGTCACGTCGATCACCCGCCGGATGATGTCCGAGGCGTGACGCAGCTCGACCTGATCGATATGTTTCGTCGCCAGCACCATCACCGAGATGCCGGAACTGTCCATGAATGTGAGCTCCTCGAGCTCGAGCACGAGGTGCTTCGGCTCAGTGTCGATAACCTGCTCGATCGCCGTGCGGAATGTCTCCACCGTGGAGATGTCCAACTCGCCGTTCAGCGTCAGGCGAGGCGCTTCGTTGACGTCGAAAGACTGCTCGCCGGGGATGATCTGCCCTGCTTCGACGACGCAGAGGTCGCCGACCTGAAAGTTGACGGAGGGGATCTCCTCGGTGGTGCCGTCGGGCCGAAGATGCAGAGCCACGGTCTGCTGGCGCGTGCGGCGCAAGGTGTCGGCTTGGGCCTTGCCTCTGCCCTCGGCCGCAGCCTCGGCGAGGTTGGCGAACAGCACTGTGGACCACAGCCACAAGGTGATCGAGCCGACGAAGACATCGGGTCTCGCGACGAACTGTACGGTGGTGACGAGGCTCCCGACCTCGACCACGAACATGACCGGGTTGCGGATCATGTGCCGAGGGTCCAGCTTGACGAATGCGTCAACCAGGGCACGGCGCAAGATCGCCGCGTCCAGGATCGAGGTCCCAGGTCTTGTGCGGACTTTGGGGGGTCGGGTTTCTGGTGGTGGCGCGATCGCCGTCACGCCACCCGGGGTTTCTGGTGGTGGCGCGATCGCCGTCACGCCACCCGGGGTATCTGGTTCGTTCACGCCGATCGCCGCTGAACGTGCTCGGGACCCGGCTGCAGGCCCGCACAAGAAGGGCGGCGACAAGGAAGAAGACCAAGAAGGTGGCGACGAGCACGAGGTCACTCATGCCGAGCGCCTCTTCGGGGGAGGGGCACGCGTCGCCTTAGCGCCGGGAGTTCGCGGCTCGCCCGAGATCGGTCTTTTCGGCCCGCATCTCCATGGCGGCTTCGGACTGTTCGATATCGGCCAAGAGGCTCCGGCGAAGCGAGAGGGCCCGACGGGCCCGGAGGGCGGCCCACCTCCGTTGCCAGGGACGGGCCCCCGGATCGTCCAGGGCGAGCCGAGCACGCGCGAGGCGGGTCGCGGCCCTGGCTGCCTCGTCCCACCGGAATTCCCGAGCGTGCCACGCACAGAAGACGCCGTCCGTCGGTCGTCGCCGGCACCAGGCACCCGATTCTGTCTCCGTTGACAGGCAGTGAGGCCACGAGCGCACGTGCATACTCGCATTGAATGACGATCGTCCCGCTCCGCCTAGCGCGTTCACGTTTTTCTTACGGGTCGACCGACAGTATTTACGTGGCATTCATGCGCACCGTCGGTGGCACTGTCGACGTTGTGAGGATGTCGGTATCCCGGACCTGTCGGGCCCCCGGCCGCGATCGGCCGCAGGACTGAGTGGCGACCTCGCCGCCGGCAGTGAGAAGAGACGGTTCCGGCGTAGAAGGACGCCGTTCACATCTTGTTTATGCCTTTCGCAGGTCTGTTCACAGCACGTTCATGGCGCGGGCCTGATACTCCTATCCATGGGTGATTTCATGGCAGTGCTCGGCATCATCGCCTTCGCGCTGGTGATGCTCGGGCTCATCTGGGGACTCGAGCACGTATGACCGCCGTCCAGGGCATCCTGCTCGCAGTCGCCATCATCGTGTTCATCTACCTGGGAGTGGCGCTCTTCAAGCCTGAGTGGTTCTGATGGGCTTCTTCTGGAGCATCGTCATCCTCGTCATCACCTTGGGGCTCGCCTGGCGGTACCTGGGCTCGTACATGGCGGCTGTCTTCGACGGCCGGGTCCACTACCTGGCCTGGGCCGAGCGGCCGTTCTACCGACTCCTCGGGACCGGGCCCGACCACGAGCAATCCTGGAAGCGCTACGCCGGCTCGATGGTGATCTTTTCCGCCGTGTTCATCGGCGTGGGCTATCTGCTCTTGAGGATTCAGGGGTCGCTGCCGCTCAACCCCCAGCACTTAGGCGCCGTGCCGCCCACGCTCAGTTTCAACACGATGGTGTCGTTCACGACCAACACGAACTGGCAGAACTACGGCGGCGAGACCACCATGTCGTACTTCTCCCAGATGGGTGTCCTCACCGTGCAGCAGTTCGTGAGCGCGGCCGTCGGGATCGCGGTGGCGATCGCGTTGGTGCGGGGCTTTGCTCGCAAGAACTCTGCCACGATCGGCAACTTCTGGGTGGACATCACCCGGTGCATGCTCTACATCCTACTCCCCATCGCGTTCCTCGCCGGCATCATCACGGTCGCCTCGGGAGCCGTGCAGACGTTGTCCGGGCCGGTGACCGTTCATGACTCGCTGAACGGCGTGACCCAGACCATCGCCCGTGGTCCCGCCGGATTCATGGGTCCCATCATGCAGCTCGGGACCAACGGCGGTGGGTTCTTCAACGTCGACCTGGCGCATCCCTTTGAGAACCCGACGGCGTTCACCAACCTGCTCTACGTCTGGCTCACCCTCTCCATCCCCTTCGCCTTGACCTACACCTTCGGCAAGATGGTGGGGAGCATCCGTCACGGTGCCGCCCTGCTGGCCGCCATGGTGCTGATCTTCGGCGTCTGGGTCGGCTTCACCAGCTATTCCGAGCACACGAACAACCCCGCCGTCGTCGCCGCCGGTGTCCACTCCACGGTGGGGAATACCGAAGGCAAGGAGGTGCGCTTCGGCGACACGACCACCGCCATGTTCAACGTGTCGATGACCCAGACCTCCGACGGCGCCGTCGACGGTCAGACCGACTCGTTCAACCCCATGGGCGGCTTCGGCCCGCTCAGCGGCATGATGCTGGGCGAGGTCACCCCTGGGGGGACCGGGAGCGGGCTCTACACGATCCTCATCTACGCCGTCATCGCCGTGTTCATCGGCGGCCTCATGATCGGACGAACGCCCGAGTACCTGGGCAAGAAGATCCAGGCCAAGGAGGTGAAGCTCGCCGGGCTCGGGGCGCTGGTCATGCCCATCATCGTGCTCGTCCTGACGGCCATCGCGGTGTCGATCCATGCCGGGCGGGCCGGCCCGCTCAACGCCGGACCGCACGGGTTCAGCGAGATCCTCTACGCCCTCACGTCGCAGGCCAACAACAACGGCTCGGCCATGGCGGGCCTCACGGGCAACACCGCCTTCTACAACGTCGTCGGTGCCATCGACATGCTGATCGGCCGGTTCGGCATCATGATCCCGGCCCTGGCCCTGGCGGGCGCGCTGGCGGCCAAGAACGTCGTGCCCGAGTCGCTCGGGACGTTCCGGACCGACAACGGCATGTTCGTGGGCCTGGTCATCGGCGTGATCATCATCATCGGTGGCCTTACCTTCTTCCCCGCCGTCTCGC
>CAWISP010000047.1:0-59371 GCA_963838775.1 uncultured Acidimicrobiales bacterium | reverse complement strand
TGACGGCAATCTCCAACGCTTCCAACATCTGCGCGATTGCGCTCAATCAGGCGAACCAGAAGCCAACCGCTGGCCCACGTCAAACGCAAGGCCACCGAGAGCTTTTGGTGTGGTGGGCTCGGAGGTGCACCTTCGGCTTGGGCTGTCATCGACCTTTCGAGCTCAAGGAATGCGGCCGATACCTCTTGGACCGCATGGTCGACATCCGCCAGCACCCTAATTGGCGTCCCTTCCCCTGCAGCTATTGCGGTGAAGACCGCACTCAGCGAATCAGGTCCGTCCGCGGCCGAGCACGGGCCGGATCTAGCGTGACTCCAAAGTTGCCAAACGCTTCCGGTTGAGTCTCGGCGAGCCAAGTCGTGTATTTACCCGCATAAATGGTCAGATCGGCCACGGTGTCACCGAGCGACTCTGTGCCGGGATTGATGGTCTCATTCAGGGCGATGATTAGCCGGTCATATTTGCGTGCGATGTTGACGAAGATTCCGAGAACCTCGCCTCGTTTTCTCCAGGCGTCGCCGTAAGCTCGATCCTTTGGCCTGATGAAGGCGATCGAGCAAGCCGAACACTTGGTCGAGGCTGTGTTCTGGCTCGGTCATGAAGTGCGCACCCCAGGCGCGCTCGGCGCCTCCTATCAAGCGCCTAGGACGAGCTGCTGTTGAACGACCCCCGTTGGCTGCGACGGCAACTTGTCGTTGATCTGCCATTTTGGTGGATAGAACAGCGGCAGCGATTCCGGCGAAGCTACGAACCGTTGCTTGATCCGAACGCGTTCGCTCTTCAGCGCCGGGAAGGCCTGGCGTGAGTACTTGTCGATCTCGCAAAAGAGACCCTGACAGTCGATAGCGTGAAGGCGGCGCCCAAAGAGACCGTCGAACGGCAAACCCAGTCTGTCGAACTCCTCCTCCTGGCGTTCGACCATCATATGAACAAGGTCCGTTGGAAGAGTCGTCTCCGAAGTCCGAGGATACCTTCTTCGAGACCCCCGAGCGCTCCCGGTCCTGGCATCGTGAACTCGTCCTCGTCGAAGTCGAGGTATTCCGTATAGTTGAGATCGATCGCGCTCGATACGCCAAAAAAGGCCCGATGAGAGGCCAGGCAAGGAGCGCCTCGTACACGGCGCGCGAGTGACTCCGCATGGGCAAGCTGGCGACCTAGAGCTCCGGGGCGGCAAACATTGCATCTACCAATGCAAGGTGACTGCGATGCTTTGATGCACCATGTGGATCCGGCGCCAGGATGAGGGCCGAGGTGGCGCATCCGGTCCTCGCTGCTTGGCGAGGTCGAGAACGTCGGCTAGCCGCTGCACTTCGAACGTCGCACGGCACAGCTCCCCCCGTCGAGGCCTCGATCAGTTCCCATGTCCTCTCTTTCGAGAAGAGCCGGAACAGGATCACTCGTAGGAATATATCTTCGGGAGCGAAGCGTTCCTCGCCCGAACCACAAGCGACCCGGCGGATCAGAAATTGCGCAGGCACGCGATCGGACGCACGGAAGACGTTGCAAAACTTGAACTCCTGAAGAATGTTGTCGTCGGTCCACGGTGCCGGTTGTCCGGCAACACGGCGAGTGAAAATAGCGTGCCGTTCGGCTGCAAACTTCCAATAGGCGTCGTAGACGTGACTGCGGCAGGCCATTTTCATGAACACGAGCATGGCAGCTGGCAATGACGGTCGCCATCCTGAGCGGCCCTACCTCTCCGGCCTCGGGAGGCGGATTGCCGCGCTCACTCTTCGCCACCTTGACTTCACGCGGCGTCCAGGGGTGCGGTGAGGCGGTCCAGCATCACTCTCACTGCTGCCCTTGACCCGTCGAGTTCCACATGGCCGGCTGTAATCAGGAGCTCGCCGAGGTCGACTCCCACGGCCTCCGCAATGTAAGCCTGCAGCTCGGCAATCCCAAGGTAGTTGCCATACGCGCGGCCAACCAGCGTTTCGTTGCGATAGATGGCTTGTGCATGGAGGCACCCTTCGTGCAGATGGAGGGAAAGATGCGCCAGGCAAGGAAAGCTCATGGGATTGGTGTCTAGGGCCTCGCTGAAGATGTTGATTTCATATCGAGAGCTCTTTGGACTGCTCGTACCCAGTTCGACTCGGAGCTTTCGGATTGTGTCGTTGAGTTGATCGGCTGTTTCGTTGTCGCCTCGAGGGAAGGCGACGATTCGGCCAAAATAGGTCCCACGGGCGTTGGCCCGAAGGCCACGGAGGCCGTCACGACCAGAATTACTACGGTAGTGGGCTGCAAGATTCTCAGGTTCAGGATGACGGCGAGCCCACGCTGCCGGGAACAAGGTATTGCGGGTTGTTGCGATGTCTGGGTAGAGCCCGTGTGAGTGAGATTCGTTCCACGCATCGATCAGGCCCTGCGCGGCATCACGAATCTCGATGATCTCCGTCGTTGGTTCCAAAATCCTCACCAGAAGGTGTACCGCCTTGGATCCCTGTGTGTTGTACAGGCATCTGACGGCGTCGAGCCACGCCTCTGAGAGGGTGTTGGCAACGACATAGCGATCAGCAACGACGGTCATGTCATGTCTCCAAGGCATGCGCTCGACGGGTGAAGTGGTCGACGTAGCGATGTGAAAGAAACCCGTAGCCAGCGTCACCCCACAATGGACCCCATGAGTTGAGACGATGGTGTCGGCAGGTTGACCGTCGCCCTGCTCGGTGGACCCAACGGCAAGAACAGCATGGTTTGTCCGCGCCTTGGAGCCCGGTGGGGCGTCGACTTCGGGTTTCAACCATGCCGGAGAGACAAATCGGAGCGTGAGGACGACTGCATTGCCAAGCGCTATCTCGTCGAGGATGCCGGACCAGGTGGGGGCTACGACGTGCCACTGCGGAAGGGACCGTTGACGAGCGGGCAACTTCGTGTCGGCTGGACGTGATGCCGGCCACGCGGGCCCTCCATAAGGCCAGGCGGTTTCGTCAGCGTGTCGCTGGACCTGGAGCCCTCCGAGTGCTAGCTCAACTGATGTCGCCTCACGGTGTTGGGGTCCACCTTGCTGGTGGGCGGCCCAAAGGCAATCCTCAACGGATCGCGTGACTCCATCAGCGGCCGACCATTCGTGGGCGGCGCTCACCGCAAAACCCACGCACGTCGGGCGGTTACCCTGCTGTCGAACGGCCGTTTGTCGGTGGCGATGATCAGACACGAGATTCCGGGGCCTACCGACCGCGCAGGGCAAGTGCTTCGGGTGGCAGCTGAATTCCGAGAAGCGGTGGATGGATCGATACTGATACCTCGAATCGGTCCGCAGGGGACGAGGCTAGATCCCATGGTTGGTCCTTCATCAGCAAGAGATTGAAAGACGTGGCTCCTGCAGCGGGATCGATCTCCAGTAGGAAAGCTCGGGGGCAGGGTTCTCCCGCAACGTCGTCAGGAGGATTCGTGGGGAAGAGCGCTGGCTCCCATTCGTCGACCGAGGAGTCCGCTACGACCTGCACCTCCGGTGGCGCGTTTACCACTCGCCACATAAATCCCGAAGAGGGGATTTCTTCGAGTGATAGGACGACACGATCACCTGGGCGAACATCGACCAAGTGGTCCTTCGCTCGATCGTCCAACCACCAGATGTCGTTGTGCATATCGTCTGGCGTGGAGGTGCCGACGAGCATCTGTTTGACGTCCTTCGGTGGCACCCGCACCCAGCTCGCCACGTCGCTTTCGCTTGCCAGGCGAGTCGTTGCCAGCTGGCGCGGCAGTCGCTGTGTAGCTGGTTCCGAGCCACAGCGATAATGAATAGACATCGATCGGATCCTTGACCGTGTTGATCCCGAGGTCGGCGAGGCCAGCCCGAATCAGTCGCCGCGGCATGAGGAACCAGGCGCCGAAGGCTTCTGCTTCCTTCTCATGGTCTGGCCACCGTTCTACATCAGTACGAAGAAGGCTCTCCAGGTCGAGGTCGAACTTCAGCGGCGCGAGCGAAACGATGATGGCCCAGCTCGTGCCCGGCGGTGTATCGCTCACGAGTCCGGGGATGGCCGAGAATGGGGAGGAGGATCCCCGGAAACGCTCGGCTCGGGAGGTATAGGCCAGACACCCTGCCAAGTGGCCGGAATGCCAGAACGATGCCCAAGCGACGGACGACATCGAAAACGTCCACCGGACGCTCAAGGTCGATGTCAAGGTCCGAGTGGAGCTCAGCCGCCAAGACCGCAGCGCGACGATGGGCCTCAGCCCAGGAGGTCACTGAGACTCCGAGTCTTTGTGCTCAAAGCGCTGTAGGAAGAGAGCGAATCGAAGTACCTCGGCCTTCTCTTCGTCACTCATCGAGCTGGTGGCGCGAGCGAGCGCAGTTATAGCCGGATCACCTGCTGACTCGGCGAAGTCGTCGTAGTCCTCTTGAAGAAAATAGGACACTGGCATACGGTAGAGCTCAGCTAGACGCTTCAGTTCGAGACTCTCGACGCGGCGTGTCCCACGCTCGATGTCCGAGATCGCGGAACGTGGAATGCCTGTCTGCTCGGCCACGAATTGTCGGGAGAGATTGGCGAACTCTCGTGCCTCGCGAAGCTGCTTAGCGAGTTTCATCGCCTCGTCGGCCATCACGTGGTGCTCAGATCTGCGACAAACCGACAAAATGCTGAAACTGACTTCATCGTTTGATGGCCGAGCTTCCGGACGGGAATGCGCAGCCCGGTGACATCTCGGAACTCCTGGAGCACATCGAAGAGGTCAAGCGAGTCGATCGGCATTGATGGGCCCTCTCCGAGGAGACGGCGGCGTAAGTCGTCTGGATCCTCGTGCAACAACCTCCCGAGGAGCCGGAGTATGACCACCTCGACCGCTTCAGCGGTCCAGGTGGTCTCTGGACGGTGCCAGAATCACGGCCATGATCTCTCCTTTTTCCTCCGGCAGCGAGGGTCTTGTCCTCTTATCCGACAGGATAGCCGGAAAAGCCGACGAATTTCAAGAGCATTGTCGGATAACCCGACGACTCGGCGGCCGCCCCTGGTGGGCGTGGATCTCGTCGAGCCGCAGCGGCTCGCAGAACGACTCGAGGCGAACCCACGCCTGCGAGACACCCTGTTCCGCCCCGGAGAGATCATCTACTGCGATGCTCAAACTGCACCGATCCAGCACTTCGCCGGGCGGTTCTGCGCCAAGGAGGCCGTCATGAAAGCGCTGGGCTCCGATGGGTGGGATCCCTTAGATGTCGAAGTGATTGAAGGTGGCGATCGCACCGAGCTCCGGCTCCACGACGACCTTCTCCAGCGGTCCCGCGACCTCGGAGTCGAGGTCACGGTTTCGATCAGTCACCTGCCGTCGATGGCTGTTGCGGTTGCGCTGGCGAGGAATGTGAGTTCCGTTCAAGAGGAGGGATTTGAGGCGTAGGGCACCTAGGTATCGGTTGAAGCCTCCAGCAGCTTGAAGTTCCTGATCCGATGAGCCTTGTACCCTGGCACAAAGTGCGAAACTGAGGTCCAGCTCGGCCCAAGTGACGACTGCTAGCGGTTCAATCGGTCCGCAGGGATCACGTACACAGTTCCTGGCACCGTTCCAACGGACGTGCCCGTTATTTCGATTTCTGCCACCGGCTCCAACCCTTCCAGGGCGTTCCACTCGATCCGCACCCTGTCAGTATCGAAGACGGAGCCACGACGGGTCGCAGGACTGATCACGATCTCATCGAAAGCGTCTCGTACAGCCGCACGTCGTTCCTCGATGGAGGCACCTTCCCACCAAGCGTCTAGTTCCTCACGAGTGCCAGGACGGAGCGTAGACCGGCTCTCAAGTACCGTGAGGGCGTCTTTGGTGGCCTGTATCCGGTTCACCAGTTCGTCCCTGGCAGGCCGCCACTCATTCTGGCCAATCGTCTCATCAACGAACCTGGCACGGTTCAATCGTTCTAGACGTTGATTGTCAACCTCGATGGTGGTTCGCAATATGGCAGGGTCTTGACCAGCTGGCAAAGGTTGCGCTTGGGCATGCGCGAGAAATGAAAGCAGCTGGGCAACCACGTAAGCATCTAGTCCCTTTTGGGTGATGAAGACTTTGCCACAGCCCTTGGTCTCCGGACGCTTTACGCAACCATAGTGTTTCTGGTGTACGACGCTCATTCGCTCACCGCAACCGTCGCAGCGAGCGATGCCAGTCAGTAACCACTTGACGGGTGCCTTTTCACCACTCGGACCAACTGCTCCAAGTTTCACCAACAAAGCCTCGTGCTGTTCAGGAGTAATGATCGGCTCCCACGTTCCGGCAGTTTTCATGCCACGGTGAGTCCGCATTCCTGCCAGCGCTGGTGATCGAAGACACTGGCGCAGTCCGTGGGCCGACCATGGCTTGCCAGCACAGTTCTTACTCTCCGCCGTGAGGATGCCTCGGGCGTTCAGGTCGGTTGCGACGCTGCGAAGACTCTCCCCATTGATCAGTCGGTCCACCACCTCACGGACGATGGAAGCTTCCTCGGAAATCACCTCATAGCCCTGTGTGTATCCGAAGAGGCGACGACCACCGACGTGTGGCTTTCCCTGGGCCGCAGCTGCTTCCCACGCCCTGGCAACGTTCTTCGAGTGCGTCTCTGAGTATTGCTGACCAACTGAGAACATCAGGGTTGCCACGCCCCATCCCATGGCAGATGAGGTGTCGACGTTCTCAGTGACACACAGGAAGTCCACACCGGCATCCTTGAGGCGACGAACCTCATTGATGTTGTCCAGTGCCTGACGGCCAAACCGGTCCAGGCGTTGGACACATACGGCGTCCACCTTCCCAGCCTCGATGTCCGACCAAAGCAGCTGCCAGGCCGGACGGTCAGTCATTTTCGTCTTATAGCCAGACACGTCACGGTCGATGTACTCACCGGCCACGAGGTGCCCACGAGCCTCCACGTAGGCCCGGCAGGCAGCGATATGTAGCTCGGGTGACTCGGCTTCGCCTGTGCGGTCCAGGGACACCCTGGTGTACAGGGCGACTCGTTTGGGCTGGTCGATAGGCTCCATACCTGGCCAGGATAGTCCCTGAATAAATGTTCGATGGGCCGACGTCGCCCGCATGTCCGGCTCGACGCTCCCCTCGTGGTCCTCGACCTGTCGGCCGTCTACCACTCGGCGGCCTTGGGGATCCTCATGACCTGTGCCGCGGCGTGGTTGCAGGCCGGGCTCGGCGCCGTCGTCGGCGCGTCGACGACAGGGTCCGACGCACCGACGACCCGGGGCCCGCACCGGCGGCCGGGAACGACGGGGTGGTCGTCGTCGTCGACGAGGCGTGGGCGATCCTCGCCAACCTGGGCGTGGCCCGCTGGCTCCAGTCGTCGTGGAAGCTGTCGCGGGCCAGGGGCGTGTCCAACGTGGCCGTGCTCCACCGGCTGTCCGACCTCGACACCACGGGCGCGGCCGGGTCCGAGCAGGTCGGGCTGGCCCGGGGTCTGCTGGCGGACTCCGAGACGCGCGTCGTCTACGCGCAGCCGCCCGGCGAGGTCGAACGGGCGGCGCCGCTTCTCGGGCTGTCGTCGACCGAGGCGGAGATCGTCCCGCATCTGCGACGCGGTGTCGCGCTGTGGAAGGTCGGCACTCGGTCGTTCCTCGTCCAGCACCGCCTGTCGCCGCTCGAGGGCGACATCGTCGACACCGACGCCCGCATGGACGCGCCGCGTCGAGCGACGTGCCCACGACGGCCCATGACTCGGGACCGATGATGCACGTGCTCGTGCCGGTCGCCTTTGTCGCGGCCGCGGCCACCGTGGTGGGGTGGCAGCTCGTTCCGCGCGCGGCCCGGACTGCCCGGACCATCGGGTCCGCCCGGATCATCGGGTCCGTCGGCGGGGTGGGGCCCATCGGGCCGCTCCGACGCACGGCGCCCCGCCGCCGCCGCTGCGCCGGTCGGCCGGTCGACGAGGCGTCCGGCGCGGGCGCGTCGCGCCGGAGAGGCCGACCGGCTCGGTGGGCCACGCGCCATGACGCTCGCGGACCGCTGTCGTCGATGCGCCCGGCGCCGGCCGGTTGACGCTCGGCACGGCGCGGGGCCGGCTGCTCGCCGCCGAGCGGGGCCATTCGGTGCTGGTGGTGGGGCCGACCCAGAGTCGCAAGACGAGCGGCTTCGCGGTCCCGGCCATCCTCGAGTGGGAGGGACCGGTCGTCGCCGCGTCGGTCAAGTCCGACCTGGCCCGCCACACCGTGATGTGGCGCCGGCGCCAAGGACAGGTGTGGGTGTACGACCCCTCGGCGTCGACGCGGCCTCGCTCCGGCGTCGTGGTCACCGCTGCAGTCGTCGGTGACATGGGAGGGGGCGCGCCGCACGGCGGCGTCGCTCACCGAGGTCGCCCGGTCGTCGCCGGGGTCGCTCACCGACGGCGACTTCTGGTACGCCACCGCCGCCAAGCTCCTGGCGCCCTTGCTGCTGGCGGCGGCGCACCGCGGGCGGGACCATGGCGCGACGTCGTCCGCTGGGTGGACACCCAGGAGGTCGACGAGGTCTTCGACGCTGCTCAGCGCGGCCGGAGCCCGGGCCGCGCTGCAGGCGATGCGGGCGGCGTGGGGGCGCGACGAGCGTCAACGCAGCGCCGTGTACACCACCGCCGAGACGGTGGTCGAGGTCTTCGCCGACCCCGCCGTGGCGGCCAGCGAGTCGACGGCGTCGGGCGCAGCCTCGAGGACCGCGTCGACCCCGTCCGGTTGCTCGACGGGCAGCGACACCCTGTACCTGTGTGCGCCGGCCCACGACCAGCGCCGCCTGCGCCCGCTCTTCGCCACGCTGGTGACCCAGGTGGTCGAGGCCGCCTACGAGCGCGCCGGGCGCCAGGGCGAACCACTCGACCCGCCGCTGCTCGTCGTGCTCGACGAGGCCGCCAACGTGGCCCCGCTGGCCGAGCTCGACGTGCTGGCGTCGACGGCGGCCGGCCACGGCGTGCAGCTCGTCACGGTGTGGCAGGACCTGGCCCAGCTCCAGGCGCGCTACGGCACCCGGGCCGGCAGCGTGGTGAACAACCACCGCGTGAAGGTCTTCCTGTCGGGGATCGCCGACCCGGGCACCCTCGAGCACGCCAGCGCGCTCATCGGCGAGACCGAGCTCCGGTCGTGGGCGACGACCGTGGACGGCTACGGCGCCACGTCGCTCACCGACTCTCCGACCCTGCGCCGGCTGGCACCGGCCGACGCCTGCGGCGGATCCCGCCCGGCGACGCCGTCGTGGTGTCGGGCCACCTCGCCGCCGATCCGACTGCGGCTGCGTCCGTGGCACGACGATCGGGCCCTGCGGGCCCGCGCCGAGACCGGGGCCGACGCGCCGGCGGCGAGATGGTGGGCGCGCCGGTCGGTGGGTACGGTGGGGCCATGACGAGCTCGGGGCCGGCGCCGGTCCGGACCCGGGGATCGCCGAGTTCGTGGCCCAGCGCACCGCCGAGTACAGCGAGGCGGCGCGTGCCGTGCGCGACGAGGCCGCCGCGGCGGGCACCTTGGTGTGGGACCCCTACGACCCGGCGTGGGTCGAGGACCCCTACGCCGTGTACGCCGAGCTGCGCCGGAGCAACCCCGTGCACCGCAACGCCCTCGGGTTCTGGGTCTTCACCCGCCACGCCGACTGCCTGGCCATCCTGCGCGACCGGCGATCGAGCAGCGACGGTCGCAACGTCGACGCCAGCCTCCTTTCGCGAGCTGCGGGCCGTCGACCTTCCGCTGCAACAGGGCCCCGAGGCCGATGCTGGCCGAGATGGCGCCGTTCCTGTTCCGCGACCCGCCCGACCACACCCGCCTGCGCGGGCTCGTGCAGAAGGCGTTCACGCCCAGGGTGGTCGAGGGACTGCGGCCGCGGCTCGAGGAGATCTGCGACGGGCTGCTCGACGCGGCGTTCGAGCGCGGTGAGATCGACCTCGTGGCCGACTACGCCTACCCGCTGCCCGTGCAGATCATCGTGGAGATGCTGGGGGTGCCCGCCGAGGACCACGAGCAGTTCCGGGTGTGGTCCCACGCGCTGGCGCGGGGGCTCGATCCCGACTTCCTCCTGCCCCCCGAGGCGGTGCAGCAGCGGCTGGGGGCGATCCTGTCGTTCGTGCAGTACTTCGCCTCGCTCATCGAGGAGCGGCGCCAGACGCCCGGCGACGACCTCCTCACCCGGCTGATCCAGGCCGAGGAGCAGGGTGACGTGCTCACCCAGGGCGAGCTGCTGTCCACGTGCATCCTGCTGCTCGTGGCCGGCCACGAGACGACGGTGAACCTCATCTCGGGCGGGGCGCTCGCCCTGCTGGAGCGACCCGACCAGCTGGCGCGGGTCCGCGACGACCCCGCCGTCATCCGCAGCGGGGTCGAGGAGATGCTGCGCTTCGTGTGCCCGGTCCAGCTGACCGGGCGCGTCGCGCTCGAGGACATGGAGGTGGGCGGGGCCGCGTATCGCGGCGGGGCAGTTCTCCATGCTGCTCATCGGGTCGGCCAACCGCGACCCCGATGCCTTCGACGACCCCGACACCTTCGACGTGACCCGGGCCGACAACAACCATCTGGGCTTCGGCTTCGGGATCCATCACTGCCTGGGCGCTCCGCTGGCCCGGCTCGAGGCGCAGATCGCGCTGCCGGCCCTGCTGCGCCGGGCCCGCCGTCTCGAGCGCACCACCGACGAGCTCTCCTACAAGGAGAACATCGTGCTCCGCGGTCTCGAGACCCTTCCGGTCCGCCTGTCGGCCTGAGCCCGCAGGCGGCGCAACCCGGCGCGTCCCCGGGTGGCAGCTCAGGGGCGCGCCCGGGGCCACCAGGGGCCAGGGCCGCTCGCGTTCGGCGACGAGGGCGAGGTCGAGGAGCAGCTCCTCCTCGTGGTGGCGGCCGATGATCTGCATGCCCACCGGCAGGCCGTCGAAGGTGCCCACCGGGACCGACACCGCCGGGTTGCCGGCGAAGTTGGCGGGGAAGGTGAGGTTGCCCTGGTTGGCACCGACCCGCATGATGTCGCCGAACCGCTCCATGAGGTCGACGTCGCCCACCTTGGTGGGCATGGGGCCCTCGGCGCCGAAGGCGACGTCGGGGTTGGTGGAGCAGAAGATGAAGTCGACCTCGTCGAGGAGGTCTGCCATCACCTCGTGCGCGCCCACCCGGAAACGCTCGGCCGTGGCCGCCATGGCGAGGTCGTAGTGGTGGACGGCGATGTTCATGCCCGAGCATGATCTCGGGGGTCAGGTCGGGCTCGCACGCCGGGTACTTGTCGCCGAGGTCGGCCGCCAGCGTCACCAGGTTCGACATGGCCCATTCGAACAGCGCGGGCGGAAAGCGTCACCGCACGTCGACACGCGCCAGCCCGGCGTCGGCGATGAGCGCCTCGGCGCCCGCGGTCACCAGGGCCGCCACCTCGGGGTGGACGACCGCCACGCCCAGGTCGACCGCGATCACGGCCTGCTTGCCGTGCAGCTCGCTGGCGGTGGCTGCCCGAGGCCGGCCTCCCATCCGTCGACCCGGGGCAGGCTGTGGGTGTCGTGGGGGTCGTACCCGTTGCAGACGTCGTACCAGCGCGCCGTGTCGCGGACCGACCTGCTGATACAGCCGACCGTGACGGTGTGGGGGGTCTGGTGCGCGAACGGTCCCTTGGGATGCGCCCGAAGTTCGACTTCAAGCCGAACATGCCGGTGAAGCCGGCCGGGATGCGGATCGACCCGCCGCCGTCGCCTCCCGAGGCGATGGGGAGGAGTCCCCCCGCCACCGCCGCGGCCGTCCCCCCCGATGACCCGCCCGGGGTGCGCTCGAGGTTCCAGGGGTTGCGCGTGGTGCCGTGCAGGCGCGTGGAGGTGACGTTGATGCCGCCGAACTCACTGGCGGTCGTCTGCCCGGTGAGCACCGCGCCCGCCGCCACGAGCCGGCGGACCTGCGTGGAGGTGTACGTGGCTACCCGGTCCGCGTAGACGAGCGACGCCTCGGTGAGAGGCCAGCCCTCGACCGACTCGAGCTCCTTGATCCCGACGGGCACCCCCCCGAACGGGAGCGTCACGTCGGCCTGCTCGGCGGCACGGCGTGCCGCGTCGGCGTCGACGTGGCTGAAGGCGTTCAGCGCCGAGCCCTCGATGGCGGCCAGGGACAGCTCGAGCGCCTCGGGCGGGGTGATCTCGCCCTTGCGGAAGGAGTCGACGAGTGCGCAGGCGTCCCCGGTCCAGGCCTCGGCGGTCATCGCAAGGGAGGCTAGTGCCGTCGCCCGCCGGGCGACCGGTCCGATCGACCGGAGCCCCGAAGACGTGCCCGGCCGTCGTGCGCGGGCCTGGCCGGCCCGGTGTCGGTCCTGCGCTTGTAAGGTTCGAACGTGCTCCCGGGCTTCTACGACGTGATCCACCGCCGGCGCGACGTCCGGGCCGAGTTCAGCGGCGACCCCGTCGACGAGGAGGTCCTCGTCCGCGTGCTCGACGCGGCCCACAGCGCGCCCAGCGTCGGGCTGTCCCAGCCGTGGGACTTCATCCTCGTGTCCGACAGCGCCGTCCGGCGGGCGTTCTGGGCGCATGTCCAGGAGGAGCGGAGCGAATTCGCGGCCTCGCTCGAAGGAGAGCGCGCCGAGCGGTTCGCCGGCATCAAGATCGACGGCATCCTCGAGGCCAGCCTGTCGGTGGTGGTCACCTACGACCCCGCCCGCGGCGCCCCTGGTGTCCTCGGGCGCCACGCCATCGCCGACGCCGGCCTCTACTCGGTGTGCCTCGCCATCGAGAACATGTGGCTGGCGTGCACGGCCGAGGGGTGGGGGATGGGTTGGGTGTCGTTCTACCGGGAGTCGTTCCTGCGGGAGCTGCTCGGCATCCCCGACGGCATCCGACCCGTGGCGTGGCTGTGCGTCGGGCCGGTCGGCACCTTGCACGACACCCCCGACCTCGAGCGCGCCGGGTGGCGAACGCGTCTACCCCTCGAGGCGGCCCTGCACCTCGACCACTGGGATCGTCGTGACCCCGAGGTGATCACCCTCGCGGCCCGGAGCCGAGCCGTGGACCCGGCCGTGGTCAGTGGCGCCCCTGCGTCCGAAAGGCTCGAGCCATGAGCGATACCCACCCCGCCTCGAAGGCTCCTGGCGCGGCACCCGCACCCGCCGGACCCACCTCACATGCTTCGTCCGGGCGCGCCCCCACGCGCCCGCCCCACACACGCCCACCGCACCCGGGCGAGCTGCGCCCGCGCCTGCATCTGCGCCCGCCGCATCGGGGCCGGCCCACTCACCCCAAGCGCCGTTCACTCTCGCCATCGACATCGGGGGCACGGGACTCAAGGCCTCGGTGCTCGACGCCACGGGCGCCATGGTGGCCGACCGCGTCGTGGTGAAGACCACGTACCCGTGCCCGCCGTCGAAGATGGTCGACGATCTCGCTGCCCTGGTGGCGCCCCTCCCCCCCGCCGACCGCGTCTCGGCGGGGTTCCCCGGGATGGTCCGCAACGGGCTCGTGCTCTCGGCACCGCACTTCGTGACCGTGCATGGCCCGGGCACCACCGTCGACCCGGCCCTCGTGAAGCAGTGGGCCGCGTTCGACCTCGCCGGCGTGCTCACCACGCGTTTGGGCAAGCCGACCCGGGTGGCCAACGACGCCGACATCCAGGGTGCCGCCGTGGTCAAGGGCAAGGGGCTCGAGCTCGTGATCACCCTCGGCACTGGCGTCGGGACGGCCTTCTTCTACGACGGGCGTCTCCTGCCGCACCTCGAGTTCGCGCACCATCCCTTCTTGAAGGGCGACACCTACAACGACCAGATCGGTGACGCCGCCCGCAAGGACATCGGCAATCAACGTTGGAGCAAGAGGGTGCGCAAGGCCGTTGCAACGTTCCGGGCGCTGTCGTTCTTCGACCACTGTTTCGTCGGGGGCGGTAACGCCAAGAAGATCCACGGCTCCCTCGGATCCGACGTCTCCCTGGTGGACAACACCGCCGGCATCCTCGGAGGGATCAGGCTGTGGGACGAGTCGCACATCGCCGTGTAGCGCGCCGCGCCTCACGGCCCCGTGTTCGAGCAGCCGGAGGTGGCGCGCCGTGACCGAATCTCACGGACCGGTGCCCGATCACGCCGAGATGGACCGCATGCTTCGCCGCCGTCGGCGGCGGGCGGTGCGGGGCCTCGTCACGCTCGCTCTCGTCGTCCTGGTGGTCGCGTTCGTGGTGCAGAACTCGCAACTCGTGACTGTGCACTTCTGGTTCTTCACCCACAGGGTCCACCTCATCTGGCTGGTGCTCGCCTGTCTCGTCGCCGGGACCGTGCTCGGGTACGTGCTGGGTGTGCCTGAACGCAGGGCCATGCGCCGGCGCCGGAAGGACGAGAAGGCGGCGCGCCGCCGAAATAGTCCGGACGCGCCAAGGAGCCCTCGAAGCGGGGCCCGGTTGGATCGGCGAGGCGGGCGGCCGGATCCGATCCGCCCTAGGTTGCGCCTGTGCGGGCTGTGACCATCGTCGACCGGGAGCTGCGCTTCCAGGAGCACCCCGACCCCGAGCCCGGTGACACCGAGCTCCTCGTTGCCGTGCAGGCCGCCGGCATCAACAACGCCGACCTGATGCAGAGGCTCGGTTTCTACCCCGCGCCCCCCGGTGTCCCGCCCGACATCCCCGGGATGGAGCTGGCCGGCGAGGTCGTGGCCACGGGGAGGCGCGCGACGCGGTTCTCGACCGGCGACCGCGTCATGGCCCTCGTGGGCGGCGGCGCCCAGGCCGAGCTAGCCGTGGTGGACGAGCGGTGTGCCGTGGCGGTGCCGGGCGACGTGCCCTGGCCCGAGGCGGGCGGCTTTCCCGAGGCGTTCTCCACCGCCTACGACGCCCTCTTCACCCAATGCGGGCTGGCCGTGGGCGAGCGCGTCCTCGTCACCGGTGCGGCCGGCGGGGTGGGGACCGCCGGTGTGCAACTGTCCGCCGCCGTCGGTGCTCGCTGCGTGGCGTCCGTGCGCCACGCGCCATCTGCGCGCCGGCGTCGCCGCCTTGGGGGCGACAGCCGTCGGCCCCGACGAGGCGCTCGGCCTCGGTCCTTTCGACGTGGTCCTCGAGCTCGTGGGGGCGGCGAGCCTCTCCGGGGTGCTCGGTGCCATGGCACTCTCCGGGCGTATCGCCGTGATCGGCGTCGGTGGTGGGGCGCAGGCCGAGCTCGACCTCCTCGCCGTCATGCAGCGCCGGCTGCGCATCAGCGGGTCCACGTTGCGATCCCGCTCGCTCGTCGACAAGGCGGTCGTGGCCTCCGGGGTCGAGCACCACGTGGTGCCGCTGCTCGAGGCCGGGAAGGTGCGCGTGCCGCTCGAGGCGACCTTTCCCATGGACCGCGCCGGCGAGGCCTACGAGCGTTTCGGCCAGGCCGGCAAGCTGGGGAAGATCGTGCTCGTCCCCGATCGCTGAGTGCCGACCCCGGCTCGGCGCGGTCAGCCCTCACGTCTGGGCGCGACCCCGGTCGACCACGCCCTGACGGCGGCGCTCGATGTCGTGGGGGTCGACGCCACCGCGGTGGAAGGCGGCGGCGGCACGGGCCTCGACGTCCCACGCCTCGGCCCCCGGGACGCGGCTCGCCTCTTCGTAGGTGGCAAAGATGGCGCGCACGGCCCGCTGATCGCTCGACACGATGTCGGCGGCCAGGCGCCGTGCCGTGGGAAGCAGCTCGTCGTGGGCCACGACGTGGTTGACGAGGCCCCACTCGAGTGCGGTCCGGGCGTCGACGAAGTTCCCCGTGGCGCTCATCTCCCGGGCGCACCGGATGCCGATCGCCTGGGGGAGGAGCACGGTCAGTCCCCACAGGGGGTGCACGCCCACGCGGGCGTGGGTGTCGGCGAAGCGCGCCCGCTCGGAAGCGACGAGAAAGTCGCAATTGAGCGCCAGCTCGAGACCGCCGGTCACTGCCGCACCGTTGACGGCGCCGATGATCGGCTTCGACGTCGGCAGCGTCGACCCCCGGCCCCCCGGGCCGGCCACGGCCTCATCTCCGACCGTTGGCTCGCTCGGCGCGCGCTTGAGCGGCCCACCGTCGCGACCCAGCTCCTTCAGGTCGAGGCCGGCGCAGAAGGCGGGATCGGCTCCAGTCAGGATGAGCACGTCGACGTCGTTGCGGGCGTCGGCCTCGCCCACCACGCGTTTCAGGGTGCGGATGAGCTCGCTCGACAAGGCGTTGCGCGCCTCGGGCCGGTTGAGCGTGACCAAGGCGACCCCGTCGGCCACCTCGAGGAGCACGACGCCGGATACGTCGGGGGGAAGAGCGGGGAACGAGGACGACTCAGAGGACGGCACGGAGGACGGCTCGGCGGATGGAATGAGAGAGGGCGGGTCGGAACGGGCGCCGGGTCGATCAGCTGGTGACGATGACACTCGACCCGTGGCCGAAGAGCCCCTGGTTGGCGGTCACGCCCACGCGTGCCCCCTCCACCTGGCGCCCGGCGGCCTGGCCCCGCAGTTGCCACACCAGCTCGCACACCTGGGCGATGGCCTGGGCGGGAATGGCCTCCCCGAAGCTCGACAGCCCACCGCTTGGGTTCACCGGGATGCGCCCGCCCAGGGCGGTGTCGCCGTCGCGCAGGAGTCGTTCCGCCTCCCCCTCCTTGCACAGCCCCACGTCCTCGTACCAGTCGAGCTCCAGGGCCGACGACAGGTCGTAGACCTCGGCCACGTCCACGTCCTCGGGGCCGACCCCCGCCTCTTCGTAGGCGGCGAAGGCGATGGAACGGCGGAAGGCGGGCCCGTCGACAGTGCCCACGGCGACGGCGGAGTCGGTGGCGAAGTTCGGCATCTCGATGACGGTCTGGGGAAAGCGCGGCGTGACCGTGGACACGGCGGGGATCGTCACCGGGGTGGCGCCCGTGCCGTGACGGCGGGCGAAGTCCATGCTCGACAGCACGAGGGCGGCACCCCCGTCGGAGGTGGCGCAGATCTCGAGCAGGCGCAGCGGGTCGGCCACCATGGGCGAGGCCAGCACCTCCGCGGCGCTCACCTCCTGACGATAACGGGCATTCGGGTTGGCCGCCCCGGCACGCGCGTTCTTGACCTTCACGGCGGCGAAGTCCTCCTCAGTGGCGCCGAAGAGCTCCATGCGACGACGGGCGTAGAGGGCGAAGTAGGTGGGGTTGGTGGCGCCCAGTAGATGGAATCGCAACCAGTCGGGGTCGTCCTTCCGTTCGCCCCCGACCGGGGCGAAGAACCCCTTGGGGGTGGTGTCGGCCCCGACCACCAGCGCGACGTCGCACAGGCCGGCCAGGATCTGGGCCCGCGCCGCCGCAATGGCGGTGGCGCCCGATGCGCACGCCGCGTAGGCGCTCGACACGCGGGCTCCCGACCAGCCCAGTGCCTGGGCGAAGGTGGCGCCGGAGATGAAGCCGGGGTAGCCGTTGCGGATGGTGTCGGCACCCGAGACGAACTGGACATCGGTCCATGACACCCCGGCGTCGACCAGGGCGGCGCGCGCCGCCGTCAGCCCGTACTCGACGAAATTGCGGCCCCACTTCCCCCAGGGGTGCATGCCCACGCCCAGGATGGCCACGTCACGGTCGTCAGGCACCCGAACCCCCCGATCCGACCACCGGCCGCCATTTCCACACCAGGTACTGATGGTCGTCGTCCTCGTAGAGCACGTCCACGACCAGCTCGACCTCGGTGCCCACGGCCAGGTCGTCCACGGTGACCTCGGGCACCATCTGGCCCATCACCACCATCTTCTCCTCGGCGAGCTCCACCGCGGCAATGCAGAAGGGGACATAGGGATCCGCCGCCACGTACGGGGCGGGCGGGGTGTAGCGGGCGTCGGTGTACGACCACACCGTGCCCTGCGTGCTGAGGGGCACCTCGTCGAACTCGGTGCCCTCGCACCCCGGGTTGCGGCAGAAGAAGGTCTCGCGGGGAAAGGCGTAGGTGCCACAGCTCCGGCACCGGCTGCCGAGCAGCGCCGGGCCGTCGGCGCCGGTGGTGAACCATCCCTCCACCGCGGGACGCGGGTCTTGGCGCTGGTCATCGAGGCAGTCTAACGCCCCGTCAGATCCGGCCCCCGGTGAGGCGTATCGTGATCCATGGACCTCACCGTCGTCGACTCTTTCACCGACCGCCCCTTCGCCGGCAACCCCGCCGCCGTGGCCCTGGTGGACGCCTTTCCCGAAGAGGGCCGCATGCAGGCCGTGGCGCGCGAGATGAACCTGTCGGAGACGGCGTTCGTCGTTCCCCGTCCCGGCGGCGCGGATGACCTGCGGTGGTTCACGCCCCTGGTGGAGGTGGACCTGTGTGGCCACGCCACCCTGGCCGCCGCCCACGTCCTGGGGGGCGCGGGGCGGTTCCACACCCGCAGCGGCGAGCTGATATGCACCCCGGCGGCACAGGGCTGGATCGAGATGGACTTCCCCGCCGACCCTTACACCCTGGATGTGCCGCCGGCGCCGATCGCCCCGGCACTGGGTGTCGACGCGTCGTCGGTGACGGCGTTCGCCGGGACGCGTATCTATCTTCTGGTAGAGCTGGCCGGCGCCGGCACGGTGCGCGCCCTGCGCCCCGACACGGCGGCGGTGGCGGCGTTGGGGTCGCGCGGTGTCATCGTCACGGCCGTGGGTGACCGAAGCGGCGTCGACTGCGTCAGCCGCGTGTTCGGGCCCAACGTCGGCATCCCCGAGGATCCCGTCACCGGCTCGGCCCACTGCGCGTTGGCGCTGTACTGGGGCGACCGCCTCGGTCGCGACCAGCTTGTGGGGGAACAGGCCTCGGCGCGGGGCGGGGTGGTGCGGATGAGACGCGCCGGCGAGCGCGTCGTGCTCGGTGGTCAGGCGGTGACGGTGTCCCGGGTGCAGCTGGTCGCCTGAGCACGTGGGCGCCACGATGAGGGCGCGCCCCGACGAGGGCACATCGCCGAGCTCACCCGCTCGACTTGCGGACGCCCTTGCGATAGGCGCCGGGGAACAAGGCGCGCCCCACCGGCGCCAACCGGGCGACCGGGGCGGCGTCGATGTCCACCTTGGGGCCGCCCATGCGGGCCAGGACCCGCTGCGATACCTGCTCTTCAGATCGTCGCACCATGCGGGGCGGCATCGGCATGCCGGCGTCGAGGGCCTCGTTCCCCATGGCGGTGGGGACCCACCCCGGGTACAGGACGTGAAGGTGCACGCCCCGTCCCTCGGTGTCGAAGGAGAGGCTCTCGGTGAAGGCGCTCAACGCCGCCTTCGAGGCGCTGTAGGCGGCTTCGTGCGGGCCCGGCGCCCGCCCGCTGTCCGACGACACGTTGACCACCACGCCGCGGCGGCGTTCGAGCATGCCGGGGAGGACGGCCAAGGTTCCCGCCACCGGCGCCAAGTAGTTGGTGGCCATGACGGTCCGGTACATGGCGAGGTCGGGCGGTGCGCCCCGCGGCGGCCCCATGCCGGCATTGTTGAGGAGCACGTCGACGCGCCCGTGTTCGTTCTCGATCTCGGCGAGGACCGAGACGAAGCGATCGGTGTCGCTCACGTCGCAGACCACGGTGGACGAGCCCGGCGCCATGCGCCCGATCTCCTCGCCCAGACCGGCCAGCAGGTCCTGGCGGCGCGCCACGCCGACCACGATCGCACCGCTCTTGGCCATGTCCAGGGCGAATCGGCGCCCGAGACCCGACGACGCGCCGGTCACCACCGCGACCGCCTTCCGCAGATCGAACATGGCTAGTTCCAGAGGTCGGCGGGCGCCTTGCCCAGCGGGTAGTGCCCGGGGAGCAACCCGCCCGAGGTGGCTCGCTCCATGCGGCGACGCATGCCGTCAGACAATGCGTCGGCCTTGATCATCTCGATGAACAGCGAGGTGGCGTTCCCGACGTCGAAGAAGTCCCGTTGCCATGACCACTTCCAGTCGCCGGCGTAGCGGAACCAGCTCCCCCCCAGTCCCGCGATCACATAGGGCGTGCCGTCGGGCCGGGTGGTGTCGGCGATCTGCTTCCACAGGCCGATCACCTCGCCCTGTTTGGGGTCGATGAGCACCTTCTGGTACGGGTAGGTCCAGCCGTCGAGCCCTCCCATCTCGAGGCCCAGCGCGATGTCGCGGATCTCGTGGCGGCCCACCGCCATGAACTCCTCGTGGGGCCCGATGTTCCAGCCGTAGGTGGCGTCCTCGGTGTACATGTCCGCCATCGGCCGCCAGTCACCGGCCTCCTGGGCGCGCCGGTTGGCGTCCAACCACCGTTGCACCATTTCCTCGAGCTCGTCGTATGCGAACGCGGTCACGTCAGTCCTCCTCGATTCGTAGAGCATGGGTGGGGCAGAACTTCACGGCCGCCTCGACCTGGGCGCGCCGTTCCTCGGAGGGCGACTCGTCGAGGATGACGAGCACACCTTTCTTGGACACTGCGAACACGGCCGCAGCCTCGGACTCGCACACCCCGTGACCCTGGCACAGGGCACGATCGACGACGACCTTCACGAGGGTGCGCCGGGTGCAGGAGCAGGAGCGGCAGGTGCGGCACGCGGCCGGAACCGGACGGTGCAGGGCTGGGCCAACTGCACGACCATCTTGGAGTGGTCGTTGCGGTACGTGTCGGGAGGTTGCGCCAGCTCGAAGTCCCAGTGACGGAGCAGGACCGAGAAGATGGCCTTCAGCTGCATCATGGCGAATGGCGCCCCCACGCAGCGGTGCCGGCCGGCGCCGAAGGGGATCCACGTCCACGGGTTGGCGCGGTCCTCGTTGCGGGGCTCGAGATAGCGCTCGGGCACGAAGGCGTCGGGGTCGGGGAAGTCCGGGGCGATGCGGTTGGACACGGCCGGGCTCGCCCCCACGAGCTTGCCCGGGGCGACCGTGAACCCTTCGACCTCGAGCTCCTCTTTGACCACGCGCAGCACGAGGATGAGCGGCGGGTGGAGGCGCAACGCCTCCTTGATGGCCGACTCCAGACGCGGCATGTCGCGCAGGGCCTGGTAGCTCACCTCTTCATCGTCGCGCGTACAGCTCGTCGAGCTCGGCCCGCACGGCGTCGAGCTCGGCCGGGTGGCGCAACAGCTCGATCAGCGTCCACGCCGCGGTGCCCGACGTGGTGTGGTGGCCGGCGAACATCATCGAGATGAACATCCCCGTTACCATGTCGGTCGAGAAGCGCGCCGTGCCGTCGTCGTCACGGATCGACATCAG
The DNA here is from genome assembly GCA_963838775.1 of uncultured Acidimicrobiales bacterium. Taxonomy (GTDB): domain Bacteria; phylum Actinomycetota; class Acidimicrobiia; order Acidimicrobiales; family UBA8190; genus Chersky-840. The sequence goes on along the minus strand of CAWISP010000047.1, from coordinate 38,414 downwards.
GACGTCGAGCAGGTCGCGGTCGTCGTCTGTGGCGGGGGGGCCGGCACTGCGCCGGTCCATGATTCCCTGCACCAGCGCCACCAGCCCGAGCCGGGCCTCGTCGCGGCGGCGGAAGCTGTCGATGGGCGCGTAGGGGTCGACATAGGCGATGGCGTCGGTGCCCTGCTCGAGGTCGTGGTAGAGCGCGGCGAAGCGGCGGTCGAGCTCGTGGCGGAACTTGCGACCGATGAGGCAGGCCGAGGACGTGTAGATGGTGAGCTCCGCGAACCAGTCGAGGAGGTCGATTGTGCCCTCCAGAGACGGAGACTCCGACCACGGCTTCACCATGGCCTCGACCTCGTCCGCGATGGTCGAGGCGTGGCCCCGCATGAACTTGTCGCGCAGTGCCTGGTTGTGCAGCATCTCGCGTCGGCGCTCGGGAGGGGCGTCGAACACCACGCCCTCTCCGAAGATCGGCGTCATGAAGGGATAGGCCTCGGCCTGGTCGAGCACCTCCTCGGGGGCGCGGAAGAACAGCTCGTTGGCCTTCGCGCCCGTGAGCAGCACCACGTCGCGGCCGGCCAGGCGGAACTGCCCGACGTCGCCGCATTCCTCCCGTACGCGCCGCATGAGCCCGATGGGGTCGACGCGCAGCTCGTCGAGGTGTCCGTGCTCACCCCCTCCCCCCGACACGCGGGGCGGTTCGCGGAGTCCGACGTCGACGGTCATGGCGTGCCTCCTGCATGCTCGGTGTCGGCGGAGTGCGAGTCGGGCGTGACGGCAGCCTCAGGCGTGACGGGAGCTTCGGGCTGGACCTCGATCAAGGGCAGATGGCTGCCCGGCGGTGTCGTCACCGCCGCCATCACCGCGGCGGCCACGGCGGGGGGCCGGAGGAAGTGGCTGTGGCGCGCCGCGCCGAAGCGGATCCACTCGCCGAGGACGGCCGCGGTGGTGTCGGGGCCCCAGTCGGTCCCCATGCCAGTGAGGGTCTGGCCGGGTTGGATGATGGTGGCTCGCACCCCGGTGCCCTCCAGCTCGAGCTGCAACGCCCGCACGAGCCCGTCGAGCCCCCACTTTGACGCCATGTACGCCGCCATGAGGGGTCGGGGCACGCGGAGGATGTCGGAGCTGACGAACACGAGGTCGCCGTGGTGGCGCCGCACCATGGCCGGGGCGAAGGCGGCCACGAGCCGGTGGGCGCCGAGCAGGTTCACTTCCACGGTATGGGCGAAGTCCTTGGGGGAGGTGCCCAGCCGCGGTGCCCGGTACGGCGTGGCCGGCGCTCGACACCATGATGTCGATGGCGCCCAGCGCGTCCTGCGCGGCGCAGGCGAATTCCTCCACCGAGTCCGCCTCGGCCAGATCGAGCCGGTGCGCCTGGGCCTCGCCCCCCGCGGCCCGGATGGAGCGGGCCACCTCTTCGCACTTCTCGACCCGGCGCGCCCCCAGCACCACCGGGTGGCCGGCGGCGGCGAGGGCTTCGGCGGTGGCGGCGCCGATCCCCGACGACGCGCCGGCGACGACCGAGGGCCGTGGATGGGGGTGGGGGACGAACTTGGAACGCGGCATCGGGTCGCAGCCTCGCTCAGCGCGCCGTAACGGTGGTGGGGAGGGCGGCGAACCCCCGGACGTTGATGGAATGGACGCGCCGCGCCGCGTCCGCATCGATGTCGTAGTCGCGCACCCGGGCCACGAGCTCCTCGAGCATGACGCGGGCCTCGAGGCGCGCCAGTGGGGCTCCCAGGCAGAAGTGCCGGCCGCCGCCGAAGCTGATGAGCCTGGTGGTGTCACGGTCGAGGTCGTAGCGGTCGGGGTCGGGAAAGGCGTCGGGGTCCCGGTTGGCCGATCCCACCAGCAGCAGGACGCGGGACTCGTCGGGGATCACCGTGCCCAGGAGCTCGACCTCTCCCGCCGTGACCCGCAGCAGCATCTGCGAGGAGGTGTCGTAGCGCAGGGTCTCCTCCACCCACTGCGGGGCGCGGCCCGCGTCGGCGAGGGCCTTGGCCTTCTCGTCGGGGAAGCGCCACGCCCAGTACCAGGCGTTGGCCAGCAGCTTGGTAGTCGTCTCGTTTCCCGCCACCACCATCAGGAACAGGAACGAGATGATCTCGTCGTCGCTGAGCCGGTCCCCGTCGAGCTGGGCGTCGAGCAGGCCCGAGGTGAGGTCGTCGCGCCGGGCGCGGCGACGTTCGTGCACCATGTCGGCGAAGTACCCGGCCAGGACGAGAGCGGCCTCTATCCCTTCTCGTGGCACGTCGAAGAGGCCCTCTTCCCGGTGCACGAGCAGGTCCGCCAGGCGCCGCACTTCGGCCCGGTCGTGCTCGGGGACGCCGATCATCTGCGAGATCACATCCATGGGGAGCTTCCCGGCCACGTCGCCGATCATGTCGAAGGCGCCCGCCTCCACCGCGGTGTCGAGGTAGTGCACCGCCAGGGCGCGGATCTCGGGCTCGAGCTCCGCCACCCGCCGGGGCGTGAAGGCCTTGGACACGAGCGACCGCATGCGCGTGTGGCGGGGTGGGTCCATGGCCAGGAACGACATCGACTGGTGGGCATGGGGGCCGTAGGCGGCGGGATCGAGGGTCACGCCGAAGCGGTTGGACAGGCGGCCCGGGTTGCGGAAGGCGGCCAGGACATCGGCGTGGCGCGACAGGGCCCAGAAGTCGAAGTCGTCGTTGCGGTACAGCGGGGCCTCGGTGCGCAGCCGCGCGTAGGTCGGGTAGGGATCCTCGTGGATCTCGTAGTCGTAGGGGCTGTAGCGGAGGGGAGTGACGGCGCCGGTGTCGGTGTCGGTGTCGGTCATGGCGACCCCCTGAGGACCAGTCGCGCTGCGTCGGCCAGCGCTTCGGGCACGTCCTCGAAGCGGATGTGGCCCATGCCGGCCCACAGCATGGCCCCGCTGTAGGCGAGGTCCAGGCACCGCAGCACGGCCGGGTCGGGAGCATCGGCGGCGTCGACCCTGTCGCCCGCGTCGCCCCCGCCGCGGAGGGCGCCGGCCAGTCTGTCGTGCAGCGCAGTCCCGAACAGCACGCGTAGGGCGCGCACTTCGGGGCCCCGGCCCAACAAGGCGGTGGTGCACGCCGCGGCCAGAATGGGGTCGTCGGCCATGAACAGGCCCAGCACCCGCAGCTCGGCGATGACCCGGTCGATGGCGGGGGCCTCGACGGCGGGCGCGGGAACGGGCAGGGCCTGGAAGCGACGCCACAGGACCTCGGCCAGTAGATGGTCCTTGGACGCGAAGTACGTGTACGCGGTGGCGGGCGCCACCCCGGCCCGGCGCGCCACGTTGCGCACCGTGAGCCCCTCGTATCCGTGCTGGCGCGTCTCGTCGGCCGCCGCCTCCACGAGCTGTTCCACCACGGCGGCCTGGCGCACCGTGAGCCGCCGGCGCGAGGCCTCGGCCGCGAGCACGGTCACCGTCTCGGTCACGCCTGTCCGGCGGTCGGGACGTGCGGCGTGCCGTCGCGCATGGCGGGGAAGCGGAACGTCGCCGCCCCCGTCAGTCGGGTCATGGCCGTGATGTCGGCCTCGGGCAGCGTCTCGGTGTCGTCGTCGATCACGACCTCCCACCGGCAGTGCGGCACGCGGTCGGAGGGGACCCTGGGCGGGCGGTGGACGTGGCGCACCCGGGCCTTGGGGTTGACGGCCTGGGCGGTCACGTCGAACGTGCCGTCCTCGATGGTGTGGCACATCCCGGTGACCATGCGGTCGCCCCACGGCTCCACGTCCAGGAGCGCGCCGCAGCTGCGCAGCTCGAAGTAGCCGAGATGGTCGTCGACGACCTCGTAGTGGACGTCCATGTAATGGTGCGGGAAGCCCGGGTCGAGCTGCAGGACCTTGAAGATGGCCTCGATCCCGTCGCCGTGCACGGCCATGATCTCGCGCAGGCGGTGGCCGTAGATCGGGCTCGCCCCCCGCCACTCCTCGATGGCTAGCTCGTTCACCATGTCGGGGCCGAAGCGGATCCCGATGGCCGCGCACATGGACCGGTCGAGAAGGTGCACGATCAGGGCGTACTCGCGCACCAGGCGGACGAGGGCCTCCTTGGACAGGTCCTCGTAGCGGAAGTCGGGGTCGAAGGGCCCCGAGTAGTCGTTGCGGGCAACCATGATCTCAGACTACGTTCCAGACACCTGTCTGGCTAGGGGAAATCCGTGGGGATTCGAGAGGCGCAGAGCCGGTGACGACGGTGGGTGTGGTCGGGCTGGGCGACATCGGCCGCGGCGTCGCCCACGCCGTCGGGCGCGTTGGGTTCGACCTGGGTGTCTGTGACAAGCGGGCCGAGATCACCGCCCCCTTCCAGGGCTCCGCCCGTGTCGCCGCCACCCCGGCTTCCCTCGGTGCGGGCAGCGATGTCGTGATCGTGGTCGTGGTCGACGACCGCCAGGTGCTCGCCGTGACCGACGGTCCCGACGGCGCCCTCGCCGACATGGCCCCGGGCTCGACGGTGGTCATCCTCAGCACGGTGTCGCCGGACACCATCGCGTCGGTGGCCGACAAGGCGTCGGTCCGAGGGATCGGCGTCGTCGACTGCGGGGTGAGCGGCGGTCCGGCCGCGGCTGCGTCGGGGTCGCTGGTGGCGATGGTAGGCGGAGAGACGGAGGTGATCGAGCGGGTCCGCCCTGTCCTGGACACATTCACCTCGTTAGTGGTGCACATGGGCCCCCTCGGGGCGGGAATCAAGGCGAAGCTGGCGCGCAACCTCGTGCAGTACGGGAGCTGGCTCGCCGCCTACGAGGCGCAGGTGCTGGCCGAGGCAGCCGGGATCGAGCTGGCCAAGCTGGCCGAGGTGATCCGGGAGAGCGACAAGTTGATCGGCGGGGCGTCCCGGCTCATGTTCCGCGACAGCGCCGCCCCCATGCCGCCCGACACCCATCCCGCCATGGTCGACGCCATGGCCTCCGGTGCGGCGCTGGCCCACAAAGACCTGCGCGCCGCCATCGAGCTCGGCCGCAACCTCGAGGTGGATCTCCCCCTGGCCATGATGATCGACGACCGGTGCGACGCCGTCTTCGGGCTCGAGGGCGGCGAGGGCCGCGAGGGCAGCGGAGGGGAGTCGTCGTGACGGCGTTCTTCGGCGAGGAGCGCATGCTTGTCGACGGCGCCTTGGTGCATGCCTCAACCGGTGCCGTGTTCGAGACGGTGAACCCCGCCACCGAAGAGGTCCTCGGGGTGGCGGCCGACGCGTCGGATGAGGACGCCGAGCGGGCCCTGTGCGCAGCACGGCGCGCCTTCGACGAGTCGACGTGGTCCACCGACCTGGCGCTGCGGGTACGGTGCCTGCGCCAGCTCCGATCCGCCATGCGGTCGCATGCCGAGGAGCTGCGCACCATGACCATCGCCGAGACGGGGTCGCCGCTGTTCATGACGCGTTCGGCCCAGCTCGACGACCCAGTTGAGTCTTTGGGGTGGGTCGCCGATCTCGCCGAGTCCTATGAGTGGACGACCGACCTGGGTGTGGCTGAGCCCCTGGGGATGCCCGCGCAGCGTTGGATCAGACGCGAAGCCGCCGGCGTGGTGGCCGCCATCACCCCGTGGAACGTGCCCCATCAGATCAACCTGGCCAAGCTGGGCCCGGCGTTGGCGGCGGGCAACACCGTGGTGCTCAAGCCCGCCCCCGACACGCCGTGGTGCGCCACGGTGCTCGGGCGGCTGATCGCCGAGGAGACCGACCTCCCCGCCGGCGTCGTCAACATCCTCCCGTCGTTGGACCCCGCCTTCGGGTCACGGCTGGTGCGCGACGACCGGGTCGACCAAGTGACGTTCACGGGGTCGACGGCCACGGGGCGCACGGTGATGGCGGAGGCGGCGGGAACGCTCAAGCGTGTGTTCCTCGAGCTCGGCGGCAAGTCGGCGTTCGTGGTGCTCGACGAGGCCGAGCTCGGTGATGCCTGCGGGGTGGCCGCGTTCACCGTGTGCGTGCACGCCGGACAGGGATGTGCCATCACCACGCGCCTGGTGGTCCCGAGAGAGCACTTCAGCGTCGCCGTCGACGCGGCTGCCTCGGCCCTCGCCAAGCTGCCGGCCGGGGACCCGACCGACCCCGACACAATCTGCGGACCGCTCATCAACGCCCGCCAACGCCAGCGCGTCCTGGGATACGTCGACCTGGCGCGTGCCGAGGGCGGGACCATCGTGGTCGGGGGCGGCCGGCCCGCCGGGCAGACCAGGGGGTTCTTCGTGGAGCCGACGCTCGTCATCGGGATCGGCAACGATTCCCCCGTGGCACGAGAAGAGATCTTCGGCCCTGTCCTCGTCGTCATCCCCCACGACGGCGAAGACGACGCCCTGCACATCGCCAACGACTCCCCCTACGGGCTGTCGGGTTCGGTGTGGTCGGGCGACCGGGACCGGGCCATGGCCTTCGCGGCGCGCATGCGCACCGGGACCGTGGGGGTCAACGGCGGTGTCTGGTACAGCCCCGATGTTCCCTTCGGCGGCTACAAGCAGTCCGGGATCGGGCGCGAGATGGGTGTGGCCGGTTTCGAGGAGTACCTCGAGACCAAGGTCGTGGCGGAGCCGGCATGAGCCCCGAGAGGCGGCCGCCGCACCCGGACCGGGCCAAGGGCATGGCCAAGATGCAGGAGGTCTACAACTTCTCGGTCGACCCCGATGCCGTGTCCGGCGACTTCGTGGCCTACACCGTGGACCACCTCTTCGGCGACGTATGGTGCCGGCCCGGTCTGTCGGTGTTCGAGCGGCGACTGGTCACCATCGGCGTGCTCGCCGCGCTCGGGAAGACCGACCTTCTCGACGTCCAGTTCCAGAGCGCCCTCGACAACGCCGAGCTGGACGAGGACCAGGTGCGCGAGTTGGTCGTCCACCTCACCCACTACGTAGGCTGGCCCCTGGCGACGGGTGTGAGCGAGGCCGCCGAGCGCGTCATCGCCCGCCGTCGACCCAAGCCCGCAGGAGACGGCGCGTGAGCGCCGACGACTTCGCCGGCAAAGTCGCCATCGTGACCGGCGCCGGTCGGGGCATCGGCCGGGCCTACGCCGACGCTCTGGCGGCGCGGCGGCGCGGCCGTGGTGGTGGCCGACATCGACGAGGCGGGTGCCAAGGAGACCGCCCAGTGCGTCGTGGCGGCGGGCGGAACGGCGGTGGCCGCCCCGGTGGACATCGCCGATCGGGAGTCGGTGGCCGCCATGGCCGATATCGCCACCGAACAATTCGGTGGGATCGACTTCCTCGTCAACAACGCGGCGATCTTCGGGGGAATGAAGCTGGATTTCCTCCTCACCGTGGAGTGGGAGTACCTCGAGCGATTCCTCGACGTGAACCTGCTCGGGGCGCTGGTGTGCACCCGGGCCTGCTACCAGTCGATGGCGGCACGGGGAGGGGGCGCCATCGTGAACCAGTCCTCCACCGCCGCCTACCTGTATGCGGGGTATTACGGCTGGGCCAAGGCGGGCGTCAACTCCCTCACCCAGCAGCTCGCCCACGAGCTCGGCGGGATGAACATCCGGGTGAACGCCATCGCGCCGGGGCCCACCGACACCGAGGCGGCCCGTTCGGTGGTGCCCGACCAGTACATGCGGGACCTGGTGGGCGCGCTGGCGCTCAAGCGTCAGGGGACCCCCGACGACCTGGTGGGGATGTGCATGTTCCTCCTGTCCGACCACGCCCGGTGGGTGACGGGGCACATCTTCAACGTCGACGGTGGTCAGGTCATGCGCCCGTGACCCCTGACGCACCGAGCCGCCCGGGCCCGGTCGTCGTGGTCGAGGACGACGACACCGCCGCGGTGCGGATCGTCCGGTTCAACCGCCCCGAAGCCCGCAACGCCTTCGACGCCGCCCTCTACGACGCCGTGACCCAGGCGATCAAGGATGCGGCACGGTCGCCCGAGGTGCACGTGGTGGTGCTGACCGGAACGGGCTCGGCCTTCAGCGCCGGCCAGGACCTCAAGGAGATGGCCAGGATCGTCACCGGGCAAGCCACCCCCGAGGCGGCCAAAGGCTTTCGAGGGTTGCTCGACGCCGTGGGATCGTTCGAGAAGCCGTTGCTGGCGGCGGTCAACGGAGTGGGGGTGGGGCTGGGGTTCACGTTGCTGGCGCACTGCGACCTCGTGCTGATGGCGGACGACGCCCGGCTGCGCGTGCCCTTCGCCGAGCTCGGCGTGCCGCCCGAGGCAGCGAGCAGCTACCTCTTTCCCTGCACCGTGGGATGGCAGCGCGCTGCCCATCTCCTGTTCACCGGGACCTGGATGGGGGCCCGGGAGGCCGTGGACGCCGGCGTCGCGCTGGCGCACCACCCCGCCGAGTCGCTGCTGGCCGAGACCCTGACCATCGCCCGCGCCATCGCGGCGGCACCACTCGAGGCCGTCACGATGGCCAAGCGGCTGCTGCTGGCGACGCGGTCAGCCCAGGTAGCCGCGGCCCGCGAGCGCGAGGACGCCGCCTTCGTCGAGCTGCTGGGCTCGGCCGCCAACCTGGCCGCACTCGAACGGTTCGGCTCCGACTCCGGACCCTGAGGGTCCCGGGGCAGGGGTGTGCGGGGTCCGGATAGGATGATCGGCCGTGCCAGGAGCGGACCGCGCCGCCGTCCCGGGTGTGTCACCGGCGCTTGTAGCTCAATTGGATAGAGCATCTGACTACGGATCAGAAGGTTGGGGGTTCGAGTCCCTCCAAGCGCGCTGAGGAAGTCCGGGTGAGCGGGAAAGCCAACGTTCGTCCGACCGCACTGGCGAACCGGTGGCACCGTCGGGGTCGCGCCGCTCCAACCTTTTCCTGACACGTGCCACGAGCGCCGAGTCGCGCCTGACCGTTCAGGTGGAGTCGATCGTCACAATGATGGGGCAGGATTCCAAGGTGATCGTTCTTCACGCCGTGTGGCCGAGCTCTATCGGCCGTCTCGCGTTGTGGGCCGAGCACGGTGGCCGGCGCCGGCCAAATCCGGTCCGTCGTGGGCGCCCTCCCCGACGTCCCCGCCCGAGGCCCCATCCCTTTGCCCTCGACGCCGATGGCATCCGACTCGCTGTCACCGAGCTGGGAGGACCCGTGGTGGCAGGCGTGGCTGAGGCGCCAGAGGTGGAGCTCATGCTGCGGCTGCCCGGCGCGGACGGAGGGCCGGCCGGTTCTCCGTGGCTCGATGCTGAGGCCGCGGACCTCGTGTTCGACGGCTCGGTCGTCCCGCAGGATCTTGCCGTGTGGACCGCGCCGGGGCTGGTTCTCGACTGGCCCGATGTCTGGACCTTCCTCTCGAAGGTGGTGGCGGCGGCGGGCGACCCCATTGACTCCTCGACGACCGACCCAGCCGGTATCGCCCTCGCCACCGATTTCCGATTCGCCGCGCTGGCGGCGGACATGATCCTGGAGCTGACCACCCGGGGGCGAGTGCTCCCCGTACTCGATTTCACCGCGGATGGGTGGAGGGCCCACTGGCGTCCGCTCATCGACGAGAACGACCGTGGTCGGATCGGGGGGCTGGTGTGGGCCCTTCCGTTGTCGTTCTGGGCCGCGGGCACATTCCCCGACGGAGAGGGTCTCAGCCAATCGGAGCCAGAGCTCGAGTCACCCGCCGGGGCCCTCCGCTCGTTCATGTGGGGCCTCACCGATGCGTTGGTTCGGCAGTTCGCGCCCGATCGACCACTCGGTGATCGACGACGTCGGTCGAGGACACCGGGTGCCGTCGACGCGTGGCTGTCCGCCCTTGTCTCGTCGGATGGAACCGTGGAGGCCGATGACGCCGAACTCACCGTGCTCGCCGACAAACTTCGTGCCTGGCTGGCCACCGCGGGCACGCTGTCGGAACCGGTGCGAACCTGCTTCCGGATCGTGCCCCCTGCCGACGACGTCGAGGATCTCGCCGAAGGTGGAGATGGAGATTCCGAACGGACCCCTCGCCGTCGGAAAACTCGGCCAGAGCGTATAGACGAATGGCGGATCGAGTTCGCACTACAGGCCGTGGATGACCCGAGTTTGATCGTCTCGGCGGCGACGGTGTGGAGCGATGGCCCTGAGCTCACCGCCCTGGAGCGTCACGTGGCGCACCCCGATGAGCACCTGCTCCGGGGACTGGGCCGGGCCGCTCGGCTCGTTCCCTTGCTCATCCCCGCACTGTCCGACATGACACCCTGCAACCTGGCGACTGACGCAACCGGCATCCTCGCCTTCCTTCGCCATGGTGCCCAGATTCTCGAAGAGGCCGGATTCGGGGTGCAGGTGCCGCCCTGGTGGCATTCCTCAAGATCACGCCTGGGCCTTCGACTCAGGGCTCGGACCGGCACCAAGGCCGCTGGCTCGGCGAGCACCGTCGGGCTCGAAGGGATCTGTGACATCCGATGGGAAGCAGTACTGGGGGACGAAAAGCTCGGGATTTCCGAGTTACGTCAATTGGCGCGCCTCAAGCAACCACTCGTCCGGCTGCGAGGACAGTGGGTGGAACTGCACGAGGAGGATCTCGTTGCCGCCATCGCTGCAGTCGAAAGGCGAGGAGCGAGCGCGGACCACAAGACCGCAGGCGAAGTTCTGCGCACGGCTCTGCGACTTGAGCAGACAACGGGTGGCCTGCCGGTGGTCGCGGTCGAGGCGGACGGGTGGCTCGGGGACCTCTTGGCCGGTGCCGATGACCGACGTCTGGGACCGATCCCCACGCCCGACGGCTTCGCCGGTGTATTGCGCCCTTACCAGGAGCGTGGGCTCGGGTGGCTCGCCTTCCTCAGTGATCTCGGTCTCGGGGCCTGCCTCGCTGACGACATGGGTCTCGGAAAGACCGCCCAGCTCCTGGCGCTGTTGGTCGAGGAGCGCACCCGTGTAGCCAAGGCGCCAGCACGCGGCGGGGCTACGACCTCAACGAAGCGGCGGAGCATCGCGAGGGCGGTGGGTCCGACGCTCGTGCTGTGCCCCGTGTCGGTGCTTGGCAACTGGCAGCGCGAGGCCGCCCGCTTCGCCCCGAACCTGTCGGTCTACGTCCACCACGGATCGGATCGACTCGACGGGAAGGCCTTCACTCGTCATGCCGCGACGGTGGATCTGGTGTTGTCCACCTATGGGCTGGCCACCCGCGACCAGCAACTGCTGGCGCAAGTGCCGTGGCGACGGGTCGCGCTCGACGAGGCGCAACAGATCAAGAACGGTGCGGCCCGAACCACCCAGAGTGTGCGAGCGATCCCTTCCGAGCAGCGTATCGCCATGACCGGCACACCAGTGGAGAACCGACTGTCCGAGCTCTGGTCGATCATGCAGTTCCTCAACCCGGGCATGCTGGGCACGGAGAAAGCCTTCCGGGATCGGTTCGCCATCCCGATCGAGCGCGAAGGTAATGACGAGGCTGCCGCCCGTACTCCGCCGGATCACCGGCCCTTTCGTGCTTCGCCGTCTGAAGACCGACCGGTCGATTATCGCGGACCTTCCCGACAAACTCGAGATGAAGGAGTTCTGCACCCTGACGCGCGAGCAGGCCACCCTCTATCAGGCCGTCGTCGACGACATGCTGGCCCGGATCGACGGGGCCGAGGGCATCGAACGCCGTGGGTTGATCCTCGCCACCATGACGAAGCTCAAGCAGGTGTGCAATCATCCGGCACAGTTTCTGGCCGACGGGTCATCGGTCTCGGGTCGGTCGGGCAAGCTGTCACGCCTCGTCGAGGTGCTCGAGGAAGCCGCGGCCGAGGGTGACCGATCCCTCGTGTTCACCCAGTTCACGCAGATGGGAGACATGCTGGAACGGCATCTCCGCAAACGGCTGGACTGCGAAATCCTGTGGCTCCATGGCGGGGTGTCGAAGAAGGCGCGGGACGCGATGGTCGAGCAGTTCCAGGACACCACCGGCCCACCGGTATTCCTGCTTTCGCTCAGGGCGGGTGGTACCGGCTTGAACTTGACGGCAGCCACAAACGTCGTGCACTACGACCGATGGTGGAACCCGGCAGTTGAGGATCAGGCGACCGATCGAGCGTTCCGGATCGGCCAGATACACAATGTGCAGGTGCGCAAGTTCGTGTGCGGGGGGACCCTCGAGGAGCGGATCGACACCATGATCGAGGCGAAGCGCGCCCTGGCCGACCGCATCGTCGGCGTTGGTGAGGGCTGGATCACCGAGCTGTCCACCGAACAGCTGCGCGAGGTCGTCGCCCTGTCCGCCGACGCGGTCGGGGAGGACTGATGGCAGCCCGTCGCCCGCCCTCGCGACGTGGCGCCGGTCGGCCCGGGCCGACCCGCATCGGGGTGGTGGCCCCCGCCTTCCACGCCGATCGCGGTCGAGGGTGGCCTGCAAGCACGAAGTCAACGGGGGCCGATCGGTGATACCTGGTGGTCGCAGCGCTTCATCACCGTGCTCGAGACCTTCGGCATCGGCAGCCGCCTCCAGCGCGGCAAGCGGTACGCTCGGTCCGGCCAGGTGCTCACCATGGAGGTCGCCGCCGGTCAGGTGAAGGCTTCGGTGCAGGGTTCGAGGGCCAAGCCCTACCGGGTGTACATCGAGAACGAGGTGCTGACCACCTCCGATTGGGACGCCATCGAGTCCGTGATGGCGTCGAGCGCGGTCTTCGCGGCCAGGCTGCTGGCGGACGAGATGCCCGAGGAGATCGAAGAGGCATTCACAGACACGTCGACATCGCTGTTCCCGGCGTCGGCAGACGGGCTCGACTCAGCCTGTTCGTGTCCGGACTCGGAGAACCCGTGCAAACACATCGCGGCCGTCTACTACCTCCTTGCCGAGGCCTTCGACCGCGATCCCTTTCTCATCTTCGCCTGGCGTGGCCGAACCAAGGAGGAACTGCTCGGCAGTTTGCGGGCCCGCCGTCGTGGCGCACGCGCGGAGGGCGGCCCTCCATCGCGTGCTTTGGCCGAGGCTTCCGACACCGGACCGTTCGGTTGGCCGGTGGCTGATCCCGATCGCATCGCCTCGACGCAGGCGACCGAGCAAATGTCGTGGTGGGGAGTCGACGCCGACCTGGCTGCCATCGAGATTCGACCCCGGCTGGCTGTCGCGCCCGATCTCGTCCTCCGCCAACTCGACCCGGGTCCCCTGGCCGCCGATGGGGAGCGGATCAGCGATGGGCTCCGTGGGCTGTACGAGGCGATCACGGCCGGGTCCGCCGTGCTGGCCCTCGAAGCGGACCCGGAGTAGCGGATCTTCGCGCGACGGCACGTGCCAGGTGCTCCTCGATCGCGGCGGACAACTGGAGGAGCCAACCAGCCATTGAGTTCGAAGAACCGACAGTCAACAGTCAGCACGGCTGTCACATCGTCACATCCGGGAACGGGTGGGCCGAATCCAAGCCCGTTGCACGACTCGAGGATCCTTGCCATGCTTTTGGCCAACCGGGGAGGCGGATGGCCTCGGGGATGGCGGGGTGCGGGGGACGTGAGGACGAAATGACGGAGCGCCGCGTAGGGTCTCGGTGGACACGTCTCGTCTTCGGACTCGGCGTCATGGTCCTGGGATCGGCTCCGCTCACGATCGCGTTGTCGGGGCCGGCATTTGCGGCGATCAACTGCCACGTCGCGCCGGCACCGAACGTCAACCTTCGGGGCTGCTCCCTCGTCGACGCCAACCTGGCCGGTGCGAACCTCACCGGCGCCAGACTGGTCCACGCCGACCTGAGCGGTGCCAACCTCTCGGGTACGAACCTCAGCGGCGCCAGGTTCACCGGCGCCACCGTCGTCGGGGCCGACCTCACCAACGCCGACCTCACCAACGCCCACCTCACCAACGCCGACGTCTCTGACGCCAATCTCACCGGAGCCGATCTCGTCAAAGCCCATCTCCCCGGAGCCGATCTGTCGGGCGCCAACCTCAGCGGGGCCAATGTCCTGCGTGCCAACCTCAACGGGGCCAACCTCAACGGGGCCAAGCTCGTCGGTGCCAAACTCGTCGACGCCCGTCTCGTAGCGACGGACCTCTCTGGCGCCAGCCTCACCAACGCCCACCTCGAGGGTGCCAACCTCATCCGCGCCGACCTCTCCGACGCGGATCTCGCCGGTGCCACGCTCTTCAAGGCCAACCTGAGCGACGCCAACCTCACCCGCGCCAACTTCACCGACGCCACGCTCGACCACGCCCACCTCAGCGGCGCCACGCTCTCGGGTGCCGTCTGGACCGGTGCCGCGTGCCCGAATGGCTCACTGGCGGGGTCTTTAGGCTGCCGGTGAGCCGAGGGGCGGTGCCAAGGGTAGCCCTCGCTCTTGTCGTTGCCAGCGTTGCGGCCGCATTAGTGGTGTGCGCCGACCCGTCGGTGGCTGACGCGGGGTGCATCGGATGTCGTCCCCTGATCCATTCGGTGAGCTTCTCGGGGTCTCCCGGCAACTACACCGTCATCGTGAAGGGCCACGGCTTCGGTGGTCCCACCGTGGCGCTGCCGTTCTCACGGAGATGTCTCGAACTTCCGGATCGGGGACAACGCCCAGCTGGGTCGGGGAGAGTGGGGCTACACCGGGGACGGCCACGCCCTCCACTACATGGGCTGGACCCCCTCCGAGGTCGAGGTCAGTGGCCTCGGTGCCAATGCCGGTGATGCACTGGTCATCGCCCTGTGGAACGCCGTGACCGGGAGAGGGGTGACCTGGGGCGGAAACGTCCCGCCCGTCGACGAGGGCACCCCCACGATCAGCTCGGTGGGATTCTCCAGTCTGGGCACCCCGGCCGACCTGCGCATCGTGGTGCACGGAGACGGCTTCGGTGATGCCCCCAGAGTGCTCCCCTATGCCGGAGATCTCAACTCGTTCTACTTCTGGGATGGCCGCGCCCATTGCGGCTCGAGCACGGCATTCACTGCGGGCGGGAGGTACTTTGGCGATGCCCCTGCCGACGCGGTCACCCTCCGGTACCGGTCGTGGACCAACACGAAGATCGTGATCGCCGGCTTCACAGGCGCCTACGGCACCGGGTGCAGCGAGGTGAGGACCGGGGATCCCGTCGCCGTGAGCGTGTGGAACTCGGCCGACAGCTCCGACACGGGACCGCAGACCGCCAAGCGGGGCCTGATCCTCAACGGGATACCAGGGAACTGAGGTTCCCTTAGATCGGGGTGCCGCGGTAGCACCCGACCGTGTAGGGATATTCGAGGGTGGCGTCGTAGTGGTAGATGCGGGTCTCTCGTCCGTTCCACATCACCTTGCTGGTCCGGCCGTGACACTTGTCGAGGTGCGCATTGGTCAGGAGCGAGCCCTCGGCGTTTCGCTCCACGTAGATGCCGTATCCGTCGATGGCGTATCCCACGAGGGTCGACCGACCGGTGGCTTGCTCGAGGATGCAGGGCGGGACGTCGTGGTGGTGGTACCGATCCGCCTGATCCGGATGTCCGCCACAACTGTCGAGGACTTCATGGGCGGCGGCGTCTCGGCCGTTGGCGTCGAGGGCGTTGTACAGGACGACCCCGTCGTTCAGCACTCCGATCGGACCGAGGCTGGTGCACGAAGGATGCCGTGCCGCCACCGGATCGGCCGGGAGATTCCACGTGATCAGGTCGGCGGCGATGTGGTTGGGGTTGGTGTCATAGGCGTGGGCGGGGTCCGAGCCGGCGATGGGGAAGATCCCGGTGGTGTGGTCGACGGGGAGGTCGTTGGTCCTGATCTCCCGGGTCGTGCCGGTCACGGTCACCGAGTACGAGGCGGTCGGCCAGCTGACCGACCCCTCGACGGCGACCTTGGTCTGCGAGTTCCACGTGTGGTTGCTCGTGTCGATCCACGGTGGGTGTCGGGTCCGGTGGTGCCGGGGGGAAGATCGTGCTGCACGAGTCCACATAGCCCTTTCGGGGAGTGCTCGAGACGTGACCGTCCCCGAGGGGAAGGGCCGTCGGGCTCACCGTGGCATTCGTGTCGGAGACGGCATTCGTGTGGGAGGTGGCGTAGGCCACCGTCCCGAGGCCGAGGCCCGTCACTGCGACGAGGCCGCCGATGAGGACGAACAGGCGCATGCGCATTGTCAGCGCGTCCTTTGCTCGGTGAGCTCGGCCCGCTGTTCCTCGTGGTGGAGTCGTTCCGGGACGGAGTCCGGCGCAGTCTGCTCGGGGTGACGAGACGTCGACCTCCACCCCGAGTGTCGGCACGATCTTGTCGAGCCAGCGGGGCATGTACCAGTTGGACCGGCCCAGCAGCTCCATCACCGACGGCACGAGGACCAGGCGCACGAGACTGGCGTCGATGAGGATGGACGCCGCCAGGCCCAGTCCGAAGACCTTCAAGATCCGCAGCGGGTCGCCGATCACGAAGGAGCCGAAGACACAGATCATGATGGCGGCGGCCGAGGTGATGACCCGTGCCGTCTTGGCCAGACCGTCGGCAACGGACGAGGAGCTGTCTCCGGTCCGGCGCCACTCCTCACGCATGCGACTGAGCAGGAAGACTTCGTAGTCCATCGACAGCCCGAAGAGGATGGTGAACATCATCAGCGGGATCCAGGGGTCGATCGGGCCGGTGTGGCCGATCCCGACGATGGACCCACCCCAGCCCCACTGGAAGACGGCCACGATGACCCCGTAGGCAGCACCCACCGACAGCAGGTTCATGATCGCCGCCTTGACCGGGATCACCACCGAGCGGAAGACCGCCATCAGCAACAAGAAGGCGAGCACGATCACGGCGGTGATCACCCAGGGCAGTCGGTGCGAGAGGTAGTTCGAGGCGTCCACGCTCGCCGCGGTCTCCCCTCCGACCAGCACCTTCAACCCGGTCCCGGCGGTGGCGCGGGGGATGACCGTGGATCGCAGGGTCGTGACGAGTTGGGAGGTCTGGGCGGCCTCGGGCGCCGTGGTCGGATAGGCGATGATCACCGCTGCGCTGTTGTCGGCGCTGATCTCGACCGGCGCCGCGAAGGCGATGCCGGGGTGGTCCGCAGGGCCTGCGTCCACCCTGGTTCATGGTGGCGGAGTCCTCGGCCGACGACAGCGGGGCGGCCACGACGAGGGGGCCGTTGAATCCGGGACCGAATCCCTCGGCCAGGAGGTCGAAGGCCTGGCGCGTCGTCAGCGACGTCGGGTCGTTGCTGGCATCGGTGAAGGCCAGGCGCATGGAGAACAGCGGGATGGCCAGGGCCACCAGGGCCAACAGGGCGAGGATCCCCCATCTCCAGGGACGGCGCTGGATGGCCCGGCTCCAGCGGTACCAGAAGCTGTCCGGTGCCGGAGTCGCCCCGGTTTGGAGCAGCCTCGGGAGGTGCATCCGGTCGATGGCCCGTCCCGCGAAGCCCAGCATGGACGGCAGCAAGGTGAGCGCCGCCGCCATCACCAGCAGCACGGCGGCGATCGTTCCGACCGCGAGCCCTTGGAGGAACGGCAGCTGGAGGAGGAAGAGGCCCACCAGCGAGATGACGACCGTGGTCCCGGCGAAGAGGACCGCCCGGCCCGAGGTGGCAAGTGCCGTCGCCACCGCGCCGCGGGGATCGCGGCCCTCGAACAACCCTTGTCGGTACCGGGTGACGATGAACAGGGCGTAGTCGATGCCCACCCCCAACCCGATCATGGCCAGCATCTCGGGAGCGAAGATGGGGACGTTCAGCACGTGGCTGAGCAGGTCTTCGAGGGCGAAGCCGACGGCGATGCCGAACAGGGCGGTCAGGATCGGCAGGCCCATGGCCACCACCGAGCCGAAGGCGATCAGCATGATCAACATGGCACCCAGGATCCCGGCCCCCTCGCTCGGTCCCGGGGCGGCGGTGATGACGTTGCCGATCGGGCCCCCGCCCAGCGCGATCTTGTAGCCCGGGCGGTCGAAGGACTCGGCGACGTCGATCACCCGTCTGACCGCGGCGTTCGGGATGGTGGATGCTTGCTGGTCGAACTGCACCACCGCGAAGGCGATGTGCCGGTTCGAGGAGATCTGATGGTCGGCGGGGTTGAAGGGGCTCCGCACCTCCGACACGTGAGGAAGGGCCGACAGCTTCGCCACCAACGCGTCGGTGGTCGATCTGTTGGAAGGCGAATCGACGAGTCCGGTGGTCGCGATGACCACGTCGGCGCTCGTCCCGGCGGTCTGGGGGAAGCGGGCGGCCAGGAGGTTCTGCACCTGCTGGGAGGCGGAGTTGCCCGAGCCGAACGAGTCCTGGAACCGACTGCCCATGGACTGGGCCACCACGGTGATGGCGATGATGATGGCGATCCAGACGAGCAGGACCCGGCGCCGATGGTCGTAGCACCACCCGGCGAGCCGCCCGAGGGCGCTGTGCTCGGCGGTGGTCGGCGCCTTTCGGGGCGAGCCGGGCTCGTTCCCGTCAGGGTCGGTATAATTCATCACTGATGATTTATAGCACGGCGAGCGGCGACGGGGGAAGCCTGCTCGTGCCCGGGCCACGGCCGTGACGGTCGGTCGCGGGCCCCGGCCGGACCCATGCGATACGGCGGTCGCGAGCGCCAGCCGGGCAATACGGTCGGTCGCGGGCGCCGGCCGGGCAATACCGACACGAGAGCCGAGATCGTCGACGCGGCCCGGGGCGTCTTCTCCGAGCACGGCTACGCCGAGAGCAGCATGCGTGCCATCGCCCGACGTGCCGGCGTGGATCCTGCGCTCATCCACCATTACTTCGCCGACAAGGCGGCCCTGTTCGTCGAGACCATGGCCCTGCCCGTCGATCCGCGGGAGATCAGGGAGGAGGTCCAGGCCGAAGGGTTCAGTGGGGAGCGGCTCGTCGAGCGCTTCCTGGCCCAGTGGGAGCGCGGACGCGGAATCGGGTTCGCCCCTGTTCGTCAGCCTCGTCCAGGCGATGGCCGCTTCTCCGGAGGTGGTCGGACAACATGCGTCAATTCGTGTCCGAGCGCATCGGACTGCACGGCCCGCCCGGTGACAGCGAGGCCACGCTGCTCCTGCGGCGATCCCTGGTGTCGTCACAGCTCCTCGGGCTGGCCTGGACTCGCTACGTCATGCGCATGGAGCCGTTGGCGTCCGCCAGCCGGGCCGAGGTGGCGCGGTGGGCCGGGCCCAACATCGACCGGTACGCAACGGGCACGCTCGTCGACTGAGTGGGATCCAGGCCAGAACCTGCTTCAGGTGGTCACCCAGATGCAGGACCCGGTCAGGGCCAGGACCTCCTCGAATCCCTGGGCGAGGCAGTCCATGAACACCTCGATGTCGGGCACGGCGGCAGAGTCGACCGTGACCCCGACCCCACACTTGTGGTTGTAGGAAAGCAAGGTGATGTTGGCGGCCGACCCGAGGGTCGGGCCGAACGGTACGTATCCGGTCATGCGCGCCCCGGCGAGGTACAGGGGGAAATCGAGGCCCGGCACGTTGCTCGCCAGGAAGTCCACGTGCTTGAGCATGCTCCCCACGGCGCCCGGGGGCAGCAGGTTGAGCGCCCCGGCGATGGTGTTGGAGTGGGGGACCGATCGCTCGCGCCGTGCGGCCAGGCACCGCTCCCCGATGACCCGGATCCGAGCCGCGGGGTCGGCCAGGCGCACCGGCACCGTGAAGCGCTCGAGGGTGATCCGGTTCCCGCCGGCGGGGTCCTCGGCGGTGCGGATGCTGATGGGCAGCGTGACGCGCAGCTCCTCGACGGGGTGGCCGTGATACTCGTGGTAGCGCCGGAAGCCGCCGGTCACCGCGGCCATGAACCCGTCGTTCACGGAACCTCCCGCCGTCGCCGACGCCTTCTTCAGGTCGTCGAGCCCGACCTCGAGCATGCCGAGACGCCGCCCCAGGCTGCGCGCCTTCATGATCGGCGACAGGGTGTGGGAGACCGGGGCGACCGTGCGTCCGACCGACCGCATCGTCTCCAGGGCGTCCCGTGAGCTGCGCACCGGGTGCCGACCCCTTCGCCACACCGACGGGAGCGCGGCTCCCGCCTGGCTCGTGGCCACGCCCAGGATCTTGCGCGCTCCATGGAGGAGGGACGCCACCACGAGCTCGCCGGTCCCGTGCGCGCGCCTCGCCGGGAAGCTCAGGGACCGCGTCCGGCGGCGGTGCATCGGAGTCGGTGTCGAACAGGGCGAGAATGAGCTGCATCCCCCCGATCCCGTCGGTGAGGGAATGGTGCAGCTTCATCAGCAGGGCTGCGCCCCCGCCCGTCAGGCCTTCGACGAGGGTGAACTCCCACAGCGGATGGGCGGTGTCGAAGCCGGTCATGGCCCCGAGCCGGGCCATCTCGAGCACCGTGTCGGGGGTGTGGGGCGGAGGGCACGCCACCCGCCGCAGGTGCCACGAGAGATCGAAGTCGGGATCGCAGTCCCAGCGGGGGGTGGCCAAGCGCCCCGGTGGCTCCACGGGGTGGCGGCGGAAGATCGGAACCAGTCGGGTGGCCCGCTCGAGGCGCTCGACGAGAGCGTCCCAGTCCGGTGACTGCTCGAGCCACGCCACCGCCACGACTGTGGCACGCAGCGCGGGGTCGCTCTCCATGTACCAGGAGAACGCATCGCTCTCCCGCATGAACTGATCGACTCGGCCGGACATGCTTCCTCCTCGGCGGCGGGTCCCCACCACCTTGCTTAGGGCAGCCGGCCGGTGGCGTCCAGAGGCCAAAGTCCCCAGGCCGTTCGAAAGCGACGACACACGGCGAGAAGCAGGTGAAAACGGGCGATTGCACGGCGAACCGGCGCGTTTGGTGATGCACCCACCGGCTGCTCCCGAACTATGGGGCGTTCGGCCCTAGTGGCCCGATCCCGGGGGGACAAGCATCACTACATAGTTCCGGTTTCACCGCTCGGGGCCGGGCGGGTTCCCGTCGAGGATCAAGGCCCCGAGGAATGAGGGGAGGGGTCGCGATGTCCATCACCACGCTGCCGACCAGGAGTAGGACCCACGGTCGGCTCTACGACGCCCTCTGGAAGCGTCAGCTCACCAGCTACCCCAACAAGCCCGCCCGCATGGGTTACCTCGGCATCGTGGTGCTCACGACGATCGTCCTCTACTACCTGTACTACGTGGAGGGCGCCATCACGCCCGTTGTTGCTGCCCTACTACCACATGTCGTTCCTGTACTTCCTCTACCTGTTGGTCGTGTCGAACGCCATCGGCGCCTTCACCGCCTTCATCGGTGGCCTCTCCGACAAGATCGGCCGGGCGAACCTGACCATCTTCGGCACGTTCACCGTCGGCTCTGGTCCAGCTCGTGGCCGTGCCCCACATCCACAGCGAGCTCGGGTTCGCGCTCGCCTACTGCGTGATCGGGTTCGTGGAGGGGATCATCCTCGTGTCCACGCCCGCGCTCATGCGCGACTTCTCGCCCCAGATGGGGCGGGGGGCGGCCATGGGGTTCTGGGCGCTGGGCCCGACGGTGGGCAGCCTGCTGGCCAGCGTGGTCGCCACCCGCACCCTGCTGCACCTGCACCCGTGGCAGGACCAGTTCGTCATCTCCGGGCTCGTGTGCATGGTGGTGGTCGCCATCGCATTCGTCGCTCTGCGTGAGCTCTCCCCCCAACTCCGCGACCAGCTCATGGTGTCGGACAACGAGCGGGCCTTGATCGAAGCGCGGGCAAAGGGCATCGACGTGGAGAAGGCCACCCGCCACCCGCTTCGGTCCATGATGCGCCTGGAGCTCGTCGCCTCGTCGCTCGGGATCTCGGTGTTCCTCCTCATCTACTACGCGTCGGTGAGCGTGCTCACGCTGTACTGGGTGGTGATCTTCAACCGCACCACTGCCGACGCCAACGGCATCAACACGTGGTACTGGGCGTGCATGTCGATCATGCTGGTGGTGTTCGGCATCCTTTCCGACCGGCTTCGCGTCCGCAAGCCGTTCATGCTCGTCGGCGCGGTCGGCACGATGGTCATGACGATCGTGCTCCTCAATCAGATCGACCACCCGACCACCGGGTACTACTCCAACGTCTTCGTGGTCGTCCTCCTCGGCCTGTTCATCGGCGCGGCGTACACGCCGTGGATGGCGGGCTACACCGAGGCCGTCGAAGCGCACAACCCGGCCTTGTCGGCCTCGGGGTTGGCGGTGTGGGGGTGGGTGCTCCGCATCGTGGTGGCCCTGTCGTTCATCGTCCTCCCCCGGGTCATCACCACCTCCACCACTCTCGTGGACAACCAGAACGCGGCGACGAACCTGCAGACGTTCCAGGCCGCCCAGCCCTATGTCCCCGCCGCCGGGAATCTCCACCCGTCGGCCGCGCCGGCGAGTGTCATCACCGCGCTCAAGGCGATGCAGCCCTACGGTCCCGGGCAGGCCTTGGCGGACGTGCTCCAGACCTACGGGAGGACCCACAACGTCATGGCGGGCATGGCGGCGGTGCCGGCTTCGCTCAAGCTCCAGATGCAGGGCCTGCTCGCCTTCTCGCCCCTTGCCACCGACATCCAGGCCGGGCGCCCCGTCTCCAACGCGCAGATCGCGGCGGTGCATTCCAGCTCGCCTCAGCTCGCCACACTGCTGCGCGTCGAAGAGAAGGTGATCCCGGCCCAGAAGGCGTCGAGCAACGAGTGGAAGCGGTGGTGGTGGGTGTGCGTGGCCGGGCAGTTCACGTTCCTCGTGCTCGTGTTCTTCATGCGGGGCCGGTGGAGCCCGCGGGCGGCGAAGAAGGACTTTGACGAGCGCGAGCGCTTCGTGGCGGCCGAGCTCGAGAAGCTGCGTGGCCAAAAGCCTGTCGAGCCGGTGCAGGTGCCGGTCCCGGTGCAGGTCCAGTCCCGTCCCTGGCCCGGTGTTGGCGCCCACGGGTACCGAGGACGGTGCGTTGTGGGTGCGCTAGGCCGGCGCGCCCGACGACAGGTCCGGACCGCTCACGTCGATCAGCACCGTAGGGAGGTCGTCATGGACGACACACCACCCGTCGTGATCGAAGGTGCCACCGTCATCGATGCCTTCCGTGCCAACGTGCGGAAGATCCCGGAGCACCCGGCCATGCGTCGCCGCACGCGCATGGGGTGGGAGACCCTCACCTGGGCCGACTACGGGCTGGCGGTCAACGAGGTCACCGCCGGGCTGGCGGAGTTCGGCATGGGGCCCGGCGAGCGGGTCGCCATCCTGTCGGGCAACCGGGTCGAGTGGCACGTGGCCGACATCGGAGCGCTCGCCAACGGCTCCGTGACCGTGCCGGTCTATCCCACCAGCTCCGCCCAGCAGGTGGGCTACATCCTCGCCCACTGCGGGGCCCGGCTGTGCTTCGTGGAGAACGGTGAGCTGCTGGCGAAGGTGCTCGAGGTGCGAGACAGCCTGCCCAAGCTGGACCGGGTGGTGATCTTCGACGACGGCGAGCGGCTGGACGACCCGTTCCAGGTGGGCTTCGCCGAGCTGCGTGCCATCGGGGCCGCCCGCCTGCAACGGGAGCCGGGACTGGCCGAGGAGCGGGCGTCGGGCGTCGTCCCCGAGCAGCCGGCCACCTTCGTCTACACGAGCGGCACCACGGGCCCCCCCAAGGCGGCGATCCTGACGCACGGCAACATCATGTGGACGATCCGCAGCGCCGCCTCCATGGTCCACCTGGCGGGCGGGCGAGCGGTTCCTGTCGTTCCTGCCCCTCAGCCACGTGGCCGAGCGCGGCATGAGCGAATTCGCCCCCATCACCATCGGCGGCGAGACCTGGTTCGCCCGCAGCCTGGCCACCGTGGCCGAGGACCTGCTCGACTGCCGGCCCACCGTCTTCTTCGCGGTGCCGCGGGTGTGGGAGAAGCTCCAGGCGGCGGTGCTGGCCAAGATGGAGGACTCGCCGTGGCTCACGCGCCACGTGGTCGACCGCTACGTCGAGTTGGGCCGGCACCTCGAGGCCGAACGCGAGACAGGCAAGCGCGTGGCGCCGTGGGAGGCGTTGCCCCACACGTTGCTCGACACCGCCATCGGGGCGAGGATCCGCCAGGAGATCGGCCTCGACCGGGCCCACATCCTCATCACCGCGGCCGCCCCCATCCACCCCGACCTCGTCCGCTGGCTGCACGCCATCGGGCTCCCGGTCATCGAGCTCTACGGCCAGACCGAAGTGTGCGGGCCGACCACCTGCAACCCGCCTGAGGACAACCGCGTGGGCACGGTGGGACGCGCCCTGCCGGGGGTGCGGGTGCGCATCGCCGACGACGGGGAGATCCTCGTCCAGGGTGGCAACGTGTGCGCCGGGTACTTCAACGACCCGAAGGGCACCGCCGCGTTGATCGACAAAGAGGGGTGGATGCACTCGGGCGACCTGGGAACCCTCGACGACGACGGCTACCTCCGACTGACGGGCCGGAAGAAGGACCTCATCATCACCGCCGCCGGCCAGAACATCGCTCCGCAGGACATCGAGATGGAGCTCAAGAGCCATCCGCTCGTCGCCGAGGCCGTCGTCATCGGCGAGGGCCGGCGATACCTGACGGCGCTGCTGACGCTCGACGCCGAAGCGCTCGCAGCGTGGGCACACGAGCGGGGCAAGGTGGCGGGTTTCGAGAACCTGGTGGGTGACCCCGACCTCCGCGAGGAGATCGACACCCTGGTGGCCGAGGTGAATTCCGCCCGCTCCCGTGTGGAAGGGATCAGGCGGCACCGGATCCTGGCCCATGAGTTGACGGTGGCGGCGGGTGAGCTGACGCCGACGCTCAAGGTCAGGCGAGCGGTGGTGTGCGAGGCCAACCGGGGGCTCATCGAAGACATGTACGCCGAGGACGCCTGAACGAGGACCTCTGAAACGTCAACGGCGACCCGCCGGGCCGAACCGCCAGTTGCCCTCAGGGCGGGAGGAGGCGAGGATCGTCGCGGTGCCATCCACACCCCCGCTCCGAGAAGTCGACGTCCCCGTCGTGGGGCTGGCCCGCCTGCGGCCACTCATCGGGGAAGGACGCTACGCCGACCTGATGGCCGAAGCGGCCCGCACCCGGGCCGCCCTCCGGGGATGCACCGTGTGGACCGTGAACTCGACGGCCACGGGCGGCGGGGTGGCCGAGATGCTGGAGGCGCTCGTCGGCTACATCCTGGGGGTCGGGGTGGCCGTGCGCTGGCTCGTCATCGCCGGTGACCCCGAGTTCTTCTCGGTCACCAAGCGCCTCCACAACCGGCTCCACGGTGTTCGCGGTGACGGCGGAGCCCTCGGCCCGGCCGAGGCCGCCGCTTACGAAGCCGTGGAGTCGGTCAACGCCGAGGCGATCGCCGCCCAGGTCCGGCCCGGCGACGTCGTCCTGCTGCACGATCCTCAGACCGCCGGGCTGGCGGCGCCGTTGAAAGCCACGGGCGCAGCCGTGCTGTGGCGGTGTCACGTGGGCACCGACGCCGCCAACCGGTGGACCGAGGAGGCGTGGTCCTTCCTGCGTCCGTACCTGGCCGCCTGCGACGGGTTCGTCTTCTCTCGCCGGGAGTACGTGCCGGCCTGGGTGCCGAGCGAACCGGGTGTCGATCATCCCGCCCTCGATCGACCCGTTCTCGCCGAAGAACCAGGAGCTGTCGACAGGCGACGGTCTGCAGCATCCTGGCCGCCATGGGGGTGCTCGACAAGGCCTCGACCGGGGCGGCGGTGTTCACTCGCCGCGACGGCGCCGCCGGCCACGTCACGCGGCGGGCGACGATGGTGGCCGAAGGGCCCCTCGACGCGGCCGCCCCCCTCGTCGTGCAGGTGTCGCGGTGGGACCGCCTGAAGGACATGGCCGGCGTCATGGCGGGATTCGCGGCGCGCGTGCCGATCCGCAGTGACGTCCAGCTCGCCCTGGTGGGCCCGGCGGTCGAGCACGTCAGTGACGACCCCGAGGGCCGTGAGGTCCTCGACGAATGCATCGAGGCCTGGGGCCTCCTACCCTCCGAGCAGCGGCGGCGGATCCGACTCGTGGTGCTCCCCATGGACGACCAGGACGAGAACGCGGCGATGGTCAACGCGCTGCAGCGTCACGCCACCGTCATCGTGCAGAAGAGCCTGGCCGAGGGCTTCGGCCTGACGGTGGCCGAGGGCATGTGGAAGGCGAAGGCGGTCGTCGCCTCGGCGGTGGGCGGCATCGTCGATCAGGTGGCGCCGGGGACCGGCGTGCTCCTCGACGATCCCAGCGACCTGGACGGGTTCGGAGACGCGCTGGTGGCCCTCCTCGATCGGCCCGACGAGGTGGCGCGGCTCGGGGGCAATGCCCGCCGCCACGTCCTGGAGAGCTTCGTCGGCGACAAGCACCTCATGCAGTACGGCGCATTGATGGAACGGTTGAAGGCGCCCTGAGCGCCTAGTTCGCTCGTCCCGTCGTCGAGGTCACGCGGGCCAGGTCGGCTGCACCGCCATCCGGCCGAATCGACGGTCCTGTCCAATGGGAACCTCCGTCCCGTCACCACGTCCAGGCGCACGACGAACAACTCGTCTCCGGGGGCGGGCACGAGGGGTGCCGGGCCGACGTCGGAGGCCGGCTGCGGGTCGGACTCCTCGAGAGCCGTGGCCAGGCCGCGCACGAGCACGCTCCAGGCCTCGTGGGCGTCACGGTCCACGTGGTCGACCTCGAAGGCCACCAGCGTGCCGGGGATGACCTCTGCCAGGTGGCCCGAGCCGAGCCGCACGACGATCCGGTGTTCGTGGTACGTGAAGTTCACCGGCTGGATGATCGGCGCCTGCTCGGTGGATACGGCCAACCGTCCGGTCTGGCCTCTCTTGGCCGCCATGGCCAGCAACCTGACGCACTCGGCGAGGGGGAGCACTTCTGATCCGCGTTGGTCCGTCCACATAGGAAAAGCGTGGCACGACTCGTCCGGCGTACCTAGGGCCATTGGTCCCTCCTCGACGTGAGCCTGACCGTCACGTCCGGGGACGGTGTCCAAGAGCTCGCTTAGGTCCCCGACCACCACGTCCGCGCCCGCTTCGGTGAGTGCCGCCGTGCTGGCTCGACGGGCCACCCCGACGACCAGTGCGAAGCCGCCGGCATGACCGGCCATGACCCCCGCCGGGGCGTCCTCGACGACGGCGGCCCGGGACGGTTCGGACCCCAGCTGGGACGCGGCGTAGAGGAACGTGTCGGGGGCCGGCTTTCCCTGAAGTTGCTGCTCCCGTGCCACCCGGCCATCCACCATGACGTCGAAGAGGTCGGCGATGTGAGCCGCCGCGAGCACGGCCGCACAATTCTCGCTCGCCGATACCACCGCCGTGCGGCGCCGTGCGGCCCGAAGCTGCTTGACGAGCGCAACCGATCCGGGGAAGACCGTCACCATCCCGGCCAGGCTCTCGAGCACGAGCGCGTTCTTGCGATTGCCCACACCGTTGACCGTCTCGCGGTCAGGGGGATCGGACAGACTGCCCTCGGGGAGCGTGATCCCCCGAGAGGCGAGAAAGTCCCTGACACCGTCGTACCGGGGTTTGCCGTCGACGTAGCGTTCGTAGTCCTCCACCGGGTCGAACGGCCTGAACTCCCCGCCCTCGTCCTCAGCCCTCCGGGCCAGCACTTCGTCGAAGGTCGTCTTCCAGGCCGCGGCGTGCACGCGTGCGGTATCGGTCAGCACCCCGTCGAGGTCGAAGAGCCACACGTCGATGGCGCTGGCATCGACGGTCGCGTGGGGTGCAGATCCGACGTCGGCCTCGCTTCGTTACATTGCGAGGGCCCTACTCGTGGGAATGATCGACATCCACACGCGGCAAGTCCCCTACCTCCCTCTTGGTGATGCTGAGCCAGATGCCGTCCTCGATCCGGCCCACGGCCTCGATGGGGATGGACACTTCCCTGCGTCCCCACACGTGACCTTCTTGGAGAAGGACATGGGTCACGTGGCGATCGTTCGGGTCGACGACCAGCCCTTGGACTCGCCCGATATCTCCGTCTGTGGCGTGCACCGCCTCGCCGCGGCGCAAGGCCACGTCGCCAGCGGGACCTTGTCCACGACGAGGGGTTGCGCGTCTCCCGCACCTACTCCCACTCCGGTGCTCATGCCCAGGCTGTAGTAGGGCCACGAGAGCACCTGCGGCGGGCTGTAACCCTCGAATACCCCGGCGCCGGGCAGGAAGTGCATCTCCTCGGCGCGTTCGAACTTCTCGAAGTCCGCCGACGTGCACCGGAGCCGGACCACGTCCGCGGCGGCGTCGACGAGGTCGACCGGGACGAGCCGGCCGATCCCGAATCCGTGTTTGGGTTCGACCACGAGGTGGGTGACCGCTCGCGCCACGGGATCGACGACGACTCGGGTCACGTTCCCACAGGCGCCGTCGGTGCAGAGCGCCTCGGAACCGATCGTGAACTGCGTGGCCTGTGTCATGAACGCTCAACTCTCTCGGCCCCACGGCCCGACCGGCGCCGGCACTGTGTTTCGGGCCTGGGCCGGTGCCGGTGCCGCGCCGGTCAGCTGTCGATGTCGTAGGCGGTGGCGTGCTTGGGCTGGTAGAGGCCGAGCTCCCCGGCCCCGGGGATCCGCAGGCGGGTGAGCAGACCGAAGCCCTGGTCCTCGATTGGTGCGGTGAACTCGACACCTTTCCCCTTGAGATCGGCCACCGTGGCCTCGACGTCCTCACACATCAGGTACAGCTCGTGGTGCCCGCTGGGCGCAGCCGGTGTCGGGTGCGGCAGGATGGATCCCGAGCTCCGCCGGGGGCAGCTTGAAGATGAGCCAGCCGCCGTGGGCGTCGACATAGGGAAGGTCGAGCACGTCCCGGAAGAAGGCTCGGGCCTTTTCGGCATCCTCGGCATAGATGATGGCGTGCGTGCCCGTGATCATCGCCACATGTTGCCACCCTCCCCTTTCCCCCGCTGCTCGGCCAACCCCTCCGGCATTGCGTCCCGTGGGCCCTGTCCCCGTGCCTTCGTCCGGAGCGGGTCGAGGCAGGTCGAGGCGGGTCGAGGCGGGTCGAGGCGGGTCGAAGACACCGTCCAGGCGCCGTTTGTGCCCAGTGTCCTCGTGCACACGGCCATTTGGCCCTATCGGCGGTCTCGTTCCGCCGGACAACCTTCAAGGAGACCCCGAGGGTCCCAGCGGGGCCGAGCGACACCCAAGGACCATTCCATGACGATCTCCACAGCCACTGCTCTCACCGCCGGGGCCGCCGCGGCCGCCGCGGTTTGGCGACGGTGACCCGGTGAGCTTCCTGGAGTTCGCGTTCTGGAACATCTGGTCCAAGAAGGCCAGGTCCCTCGGGTTGGTCCTGGCCATCGCCTTCGCCGTAATGACCGTCGTCACTCTGGCTGTCACGAGCAGCGGCCTCGAACAATCGGCCGCGGCCATCATCTCCATCGGCAAGGCCGACTTCACCGTGGCCCAGAAGGGCACCGCCGACCTGCTTGCCAGCACGATCGACCAGGGCGAGCTCACCCGCCTGCAACAGGTCCCAGGTGTGGGGCGAACCGTCGGGGTGCTGGTGGAGACCGAGAATCTGGGCGCAGCGACCCCGGTGTTCATCGAGATCGGCATCGCCCCGTCAGATCTCGCCCCCTTCGGCGTGACGATCCTGGCCGGGCACGCCTACGCAGCCACGGCGACCAATCAGGTCCTGGTCGGTTGGCGGGCTGCGTCTACGTTCCATCTCCATGTCGGTTCGCGCTTCCACGCCAATGGCACATGGAACACGGTCACCGGGATCTACTCCACCGGGAACAGTTTCGGTGACTCTGGTGCGATGTTCCCCCTGCCGGCTATCCAGGGCTACAACCGCGTCCCGGGGATCGTGACGATGGTGTTCGTGAAGGATTCCAAGGGGGTGGCCGCCGCGACCGTGGCCCACCGGATCGACACCAACATGCCCGAGCTCACCACCATCAGGACTGCGTCCCAGTTCGGACGGGCTGACCGAAACCTCGTCTACCTCAAAGCCGCCGTGACCGGGAGCACCGTGCTCGCCGTGCTGATCGGCGCGGTCATCGTCGGCAACACGATGTTGTTGTCCGTCTTCGAACGGACCCGTGAGCTCGGGCTCCTGCGTGCCATCGGTTGGACCCGGCGCCGCATGGTGGCGCTGCTCCTCGGCGAGAACATGGCCCTGGCGCTGCTCGGGGCGATCCTCGGGGTGGTGCTCGCATTCGTGGTCACGAGCCTCCTCGAGCAATTGCCCGCGCTCAAAGGGGTGCTCCACGCCAATTACACGTCAGGGGCATTCTGGCGGGCGCTGTACACCGCATTGGGAATGACACTGATCGGCGGCCTCTATCCGGCCACGCGTGCGGCCTTATTGTCACCGTTGAGGGCGCTCAGCTATGAGTAACCCGTCGATACCGGTATCACTTGCCATCGAGCTTCGCGACGTCGTCAAGGTCTACGAAGGCGGTGTGAAAGCCCTCGACGGCGTCGACCTGGCAATCAAGGAGGGGGAGTTCGTTGCGATCACCGGGCCGTCGGGCTGCGGGAAGTCCACGTTGCTTCATTTGGTGGCTGCGCTCGACACCCCCACGTCGGGTACCGTCCTCGTCGGCGGTCAGGACCTGAATCACATTCACGACATGAGCCGGTTCCGTCGCGAGCAGGTCGGTCTCGTCTTTCAGCTGCACAACCTCCTTCCCCAGGTGTCGGTACGTGCCAACATCGAGGTGGCGATGTTCGGCAGCCGGCGCTCCGCTCGCAGCCGCCGGGATCGCGCCTTGGAATTGGTCGAGGAGATGGATCTGGGGGGTCGCGAGGACAGACTTCCGACTCGGCTGTCGGGGGGAGAGCGCCAGCGCGTGGCCATCGCCCGGGCACTGGCCAACGAGCCGCGACTCCTCCTCGCCGATGAGCCCACGGGAAACCTCGATGCCGCGTCGGTCGAGCGGATGCTGGGGGTGTTCGGCCAGCTCCATGAGACCGGCGTGACGATGCTGCTCGTGACCCACGACCATTCTGTGGCCCAAGCGGCACAGCGCACCGTGTACATGCGCGACGGTCGTATCGCCGAGAGCGTCGATGCCAGATAGCGGTTCCCAGGGAGTCGGTCGCCTCAACACGGGCAACGCTGTTTCCGAGATCGAGTCGCCCGTCCGGGTGACAACCCCGGGCTCGTCACAACGACGTGGGCTCGTCCTGGCGGTGTTGTGCATCAGCCTTCTCATCGCGTCCCTGTGCGGGGTCCAACGTCTCTTGTAGCGGCGGTATCAGGGGAATTCAGGGCGGCCGGAGCTGACCTCCTGCGAGATCGGCACTTCCCAGGTGAGCAACGTGCCGCCTCCGTCGCGGTTCTCGACGAGGAAGCGCCCATGGAGCTTCTCCGCCCTCCGCCGCAGGTTGACAAGGCCGAGCCCACCGCCGGTCCTCTCGCTCTGTCGCAGCCCGTGCCCATTGTCGGTGACCTGGAGCCTACAGAGACCGTCGCGGACGCAGACGATCACGTTGGCCTCGGTGGCTTGGGCGTGACGCCCGATGTTGGTCACCGCCTCCCGAACCGCCGCCGACAGGTGTTCGGCGAGCTCCTCGGACACGGCCGAGTCCACAGGGCCGTCGAACGACACCCGGACCTCGAAGCCGAGGACGGGGTTGAGATCGTGGACGAGAGCGAGGATTTCGTTCCGGACCCCTTGGTCGATGCTGGCCGATCCGAGCTCGTAGATGGTCGAGCGGACCTGCCGGATGGTGGCGTCGAGATCCGAGACTGCCGCCTTGAGTCGCTCCGCGAATCCCGTCGCCACAGCGGCGCCCGCCATGCTCTGCAAGGAGAGCGTCACTGCGAAGATCCGTTGGATCACCGTGTCGTGGAGGTCCCGAGCCACGCGGTCTCGGTCCTCGTAGACAGCGATCTCCTGCAGCCTTTGATGGAGACGGACATTCTGGATAGCGATGCCTGCGACCAGGGCCAGGGCGACGACCAGGGCCTCGTCGTCGGCGGTGAATTCGGACCAGCCGATCTTGTCGGTGAGGTAGAGGTTGCCGTACACCTCGTCGCGCACCTTGATGGGCACCCCCAGGAACGAAGTCATGGGCGGATGGTTTGGGGGGAAGCCGTAGCTGTCGGGGTGGGATCCCATGTCGCGCAACCGCAACGGGTGTGGGTCGGTGATGAGCAGCCCCAGCACCCCCCGGCCCGTGGGGCGGTCCCCGATCCGCCGTTCCTCGTCGGGGTTGAGCCCCGAGGTCAGGAAGTCGGATAGGGAGGTACCTTCATCGTTGAGGACGCCCAGCGCGCCGTAGCGGGCCCCCGCCATGGAACGGGCCTCCTCGATCAGATGGCGCAACAGGACCGGCAACTCGAGATCCGCCTCCAGCAGAAGCGTCGCCTCGAGCACCCGACGAAGCTTGGCGGGATCTTCGATCGCCCGGAATGGCACCGCCATCCAGCGTAGCGGCCTTGACCTTCTGAGGGCTGCGCAGGCTCCCTGGTCATCATTCGTCCACGTCGTACGAGGCCACGGGATGGCGAGATGGGTTGCCTTGCGGTGGTTCACTTGGAAAGATGAACCGGTGAGCTTGCGCGTCTTTCTCCTCGACGATCACGAGGTCGTCCGAACCGGCCTTCGGGCGTTGCTCGAGGCGACCGACGACATCGTCGTCGTGGGTGAAGCCGGGTCCGTGGCCGAGGCGCTGGCCCGGATCCCCCCCACCCGACCCGACGTCGCGATCCTCGATGTCCGTCTCCCTGACGGGAGCGGTGTCGAGGTTTGTCGAGAGGTTCGATCGCGCAATCCGGAGATTGCGTGTGTGATGCTCACCTCCTACGCCGATGACGAGGCGCTCTTTGCCGCCATCATGGCGGGTGCCGCTGGCTACGTCTTGAAACAGGTCGAGGGCACCAACCTGGTCGATGACGTCCGACGTGTGGCGGCGGGCCAGTCCTTGCTCGATCCGGTGATCACCGAGCGGGTGCTGGCGCGGCTTCGCAAAGGCCCCGAGGAGGACTCCCGGCTCGCCAGTCTCACCGCCCAAGAACGCCGCATCCTTGATCTCATCGCCGAGGGGCAGACCAACCGCCAGATCGCCGGCGCCATGTATCTAGCCGAGAAGACGGTCAAGAATTACGTCTCCAACGTGCTGTCCAAGCTCGGCATGGAGCGGCGTACGCAAGCGGCGACCTATGCGGCGCGTCTTGACGAGCGATCGCAGCGCTCCGGACGCGACGACGCCTTGGGCACCTAGGGGAGCCGCGTCCCTTGCTTTCAGCAGGGCTCAGATCGCTCAGAGAGTTCGTCGAGCTCGATGAGCCGGCCCCGTCCGAGGCCTCGAGCCTCGAGCGCACGCTCGAGCCGATTCCGTTCGATCTGCCGCTGGTCGAAACGATCCAGATCGAATTCGATCTCGAGACTCCGGGCCAGCCCGATGAGAGCGATGTCGTAGGCCAATTGGTCGGCGAGCGCCGCCGCCGTCCAGTCTGAGCCTTCTCGCATCCGCACGTCGGACTCGAGTCGGCTTCGGTACGTGAGCAGCTTGGCCAGCCCTTCTCCAGTCGTCGGTTCGCCATCGGACCCGTCCACCTGCTCCAGCGCGGCACTCAGGAGTTGGCTGTAGATGGACATGGTCTCCTACTCTCGCGCCGCGCCGACACTTCGCGGGCCCGGCCCTCCGCCCCGATCAGCTCCGAGATCGAGGGCCATCTGCATACCTCCAGTGTCTCCTCGACCCAGTCCACCACGGAAGGGCCAGAGGTCCCAATCGGCCTGCAGGTGGACCCTGAGAGACCCCTCCGCGTGCCCGCCTCAAGGGGCGTGACGGGACCTTCGGCCCTGTCTCTGCAGGCGTTAACTCTGAATCATTGGAAGACGAAGGCGGTTGTCTTTGGGACCGGAGAATCCGATGGGCCTGAGCGTGGCGGGTTTGGGAGGGGTGCACTCCGCCGCAGCCCATGACCCGCAGTCCAGATGAGCGCTCACGATCCTCTTGTGCGCGAGACGCACATCTCGATCCTGTTGTTCCTCGGTGAACGTGTGCTCAAACTGCGCAAACCGCTCCGCTTGGACTTCGCCGACTTCTCGACGCTGTCGAATCGGGCCGAGGACTGCCGGCGTGAGGTCGAGCTCAACCGCCGGTTGACTTGCGACGTCTACTTGGGAGTGGCGGACGTCACGCTGGACGGTGAGACCCTCGATCACCTTGTCGTCATGCGTCGTCTTCCCGCCGAGCGCTCTCTTGCCCATCTGGCGCGCTCGGAGTCAGAGGCAGAGTGCACGGTCGAGGTGCGAAGAGTGGCCTGCGCCATGGCGGATTTCCATGCCCAGGCCGACCGTTCGACCGAGATCTCCGCCTGTGCCACCGTGGAGGAGGTCACGAGGCAGTTCGAAGCGAACGTGTCGGCCGTGACCCCCTTCGTCGGCGCGGTCCTCGACCGACATGCACATGACAGTGTGGTGTCGGCCGTGCGTCGCTACCTGGCGGGCCGCGCATCGTTGTTCTCGGCTCGCATCGCGGCTGGCTGGATCTGCGACGGCCATGGGGATCTTCAGGCCGATGACATCTACTGCCTTGAGGACGGTCCGAGAATCCTCGACTGCCTCGAATTCGACGACCGCCTTCGCTTCGGCGACGTGGCGGCAGATGTGGCATTTCTGACCATGGACCTGGAGAGGCTCGGAGCCAACAGGGCGTCGTCGCAATTCGTGCGCGAGTACGAGGAGGCGGCCGAGGCGCCCATACCCCAGTCGCTGCTCCACTTCTACATCGCTCTGCGCGCCTATGTCCGGACGAAGGTCGCCTGCATCCTTCACGGACAGGGAGACCCCGCTGCGGCCGATGAGGCGGTCCGGCTGCTGGAGCTCGCCCGGGCCCATCTCGAGTCCGGTCGGGTGCGCCTTGTACTCGTTGGGGGTCTCCCCGGCTCGGGCAAGTCGACCTTGGCGACACTGCTGGGAGACGCACTCGGCGCGGCCGTGCTCAGATCTGACGAGCTCCGGCGGGGTAGTTCGGGACCCGAGGGGAAGGGCCATCGGGCAGAGGCGTTTGCCGGTGGGACCTACACGCCGGCGAGGAAGCAGGAGGTCTACGACTCGCTCATCAAGACCGCCGGGGAGCACCTGGCCCTCGGCGAGTCGGTGATCCTCGATGCGTCGTGGATAGACGACTCCCACCGACGTCTGGCCCGGGGGCTCTCGCAGGAGTCGATCGCCGATCTCACCGAGTTGCACTGCATCGCCCCGTCGGTCGTCACCGAGCACCGCATTGCCGCGCGACTGCGCAACCGAACGGGTCCTTCCGACGCCACGATCGAGATCGGCCGGGCCATGGCTCGCACCGAAGCCCCGTGGCCCTCGGCGACGCCCGTCGATACGACACGGCCGCTCGGCGTCGTTCTGGATGACGCCCTCCGAGTGGTGGGCGTCAGTCTCGACCGTGGTTAGGACGACGGCGCCAGACGGCGCGGCGTTAGACGCGGTGTGTGCGGGCGCCCACGGTGATCGTCGCCAAGGTCACCCCCCACGCTCGGGCTCGTTCGAGTTCGCCCGGCAGCAGGTGGCTCTTCTTGTCCACGAGGAAGCTCTCGGGCGGGGCGACCACGGCGAGTCCGATGCGCACCAGGTGGTGGTTGATGCTCCTGGATGCGCGGCCCGTGAAGAGGACCGGGGACTTGATTCGGGTGTCGAAGGCTGCCGCCCTGGTGTCGGCACGACCGAGCGATGCCAGCCATTCCCGGACGCCGGGCCCGGTGTCGGCACCGGGCTCGAGGACCACGTCGTTCCCCGGCTTGCCGGTCCGCAAGGTGGCGCCCCTACGGGTAGAGGGCCACGACAGTCCCCATGCTTGTGTGGGCCCGCCCACGACGACGAGGTCGAAGCCATCGAGCATGTCGGTGGCGTCGACCACTCCCGCAACCGTCACGTCGGGCTTCGGGCCCAGCCCCCTTGCGATCGCTTCTGCGACCAGTCGGGTACTCCCGAACATCGATTCGTAGACCACAAGCGCTCGCATGACGACGCCTCCTCTTCGCTCGTGTCTCCGCTCCCAGCGTCCTATCAGGCCCGTTTTACGCGCCAGGGGCGAAGGTCATTTCCGGTGGCGGCAGCCGATTTCTTAGGCCGATCGGCCCTACCCGACGCCTCCCCTTACCGCACATCCTGGGAAAACACCGGTCGACCGAGGGCGGTCTGCCAGGTGCGTCGGTATCGCAATCACAGAGGAGTCTCTGAATGACCATTCGAGTCGGAATCAACGGTTTCGGTAGGACCGGCGGGCCCTGTTCCGGGCGGCCCAGCGCCGCGAGCTCGACCTCGAGGTGGTGGCGGTCAACGATCTGGGCTCGCCCGAGGCGCTCGCCAGGCTCCTCGCCCGAGACTCTGTCTACGGGAGATTCGAGGTCCCGGTTACCACGTCGGGCAACGTCATGGTGGTCGGTGGCCGTCGGATCCTTCTACCCGCCCAACGTGACGTGAAGGCCCTGCCCTGGGCCGAGCTCGAGGTCGACGTCGTAGTCGAGTCCACCGGGCGCTTCACTGCTCGTGAGAAGGCCGCCGGCCACCTCGACGCCGGAGCCCCGCGGGTCGTCGTCTCAGCGCCTTCCAAAGGGGCCGACGTCACCTTCGTCATGGGCGTGAACGACGACACCTTCGACCCCTCGAGCACACCTGGTGATCTCCAACGCCTCGTGCACGACCAACTGTCTGGTCCCGATGGCGAAAGTCCTCGACGACGCCTTCGGCGTCGCGAACAGGGCTTCATGACGACAGTCCACGCCTACACCGGCGACCAGCAGCTGGTCGACGCCTTGCACAAGGACCCTCGCCGGGCACGCGCTGGCGGCGGTGAACATAGTTCCCACCACGACCGGAGCGGCCCGGGCAACGGGCGAGGTGCTGCCGCCCTTGCAGGTCGACTCGACGGGATCGCGCTTCGGGTCCCGGTCCCCGACGGTTCGATGACAGACCTCGTTGCGACACTTCGAGAAACGCCCGGGGCCGACGACGTCCGGCGAGCGTTCGAACAAGCCGCAAGTTCTGGTCCGCTCTTCGGTCGTCTCGAGTATTCCGAGGATGACCTGGTATCCACTGACATCCTCGGTAACCCTGCCTCGTGCGTTTTCGACGCAGGGCTCACCATGGTCAAGGGCCGCGTCGTGAAGGTTCTCGGTTGGTACGACAACGAGTGGGGATACGCGAATCGGCTGGCAGAGCTGGCCGCAAAGGTCGGCGCGGCTCCCAAGGCGTGATCCGTCATGGGTGCTCGACGATGAGTTCGGAAGAGGCTTCCCGATGAGACGATTCGGGATCTCGCACCACGGGTGCGAAGTCCGTGCATGGCGAGGAGGAACGTGACCGCGCCCCGCCGCATCGTCGTCGGGGTTGACGGCTCCGAAGACTCGAGGCGCGCCATGGGCTGGGCTGCAGCCCTGGTCGAGGGGTCGGGCGGAGAAGTGGTCGCCGTCCATGCCCTCGGCCTCTTGACCCACCTCGCCGACGATTCCGTGGTGCCGTCCGCGGGTCATCGACAGGAGGTGGTCGGCAAGCTCGAGCGGGAGTGGTGCCGACCGCTCATCGATGCGTCGGTCGCTCACCGCTGCGTGGTGATCGACGGCGATCCCGTGACAGGGCTGCTCAGGGCGGCACACGAGCAGGACGCTGATCTGATCGTGGTGGGCCGTCGGGGCATCGGTGGCCCTCCCGGGCTGCTGCTCGGCAGCACCAGCCAACAGCTCGTCCACGAGGCGGACCTTCCGGTGATGGTCATTCCTCGTGACGCACCAGCACAGGACGTGCCCAGTCGTTAGGAAAGTCCAGTCGTTTGGGGAAAGCTCAGCTCGACACGCCGACACTGTTCAGGCCGGAGGCGGAGCTGATCGAGCTCTCCCACCCGACACGGCTGGGAGAGCTTCATCGCTCACCCTCGGTGGTCCGGTCGATTCTGTGTCAACCGGAGCACAGCACTCAGGACGTCCAGGGCCGAAGCAACTCCGAGAGAGTCGTTCTCGTCCACAACGGCGACGACCTCGAGCTCGTAAGCCGCCATCTCCTCGCCGACGTCGGCCGGGTGTTGCGTGCAGCTGACCGTTCTCGGCGTCGGGCGTGCGATCTCGCCCGCCCAAACAGTGTCGGGGTCTGCGCCGATCGCCACGGCCTCGATGACGTCCATTGCGGTCACGAACCCGGTGGGCCCGAGGGGGCTCTCCACCAGCACCGCTCCCAGTCCCGACTCCACCATCGCCCGTGTCAGGGCGCGCAGGCTCACCAGTGCGCCGACGCCGCGCGGGTACGTGGGGGAGGGATGCGAGGGGCCAGTTCCGAGCTCGAGCCCGCGTCGGTCCCAGTGTCATTCTGGTCCACCTGCGCCCGGTGGTTCCCGCTCACGGCTGGACCTCGGGTGCCGCTTCCCACGAGATCCGCCGTCCCGACACGACGGTCGAAGGCACCCGTACCAGGAACGGGTGCGGCCCGGGTGCCCACGCGCCGAGGGGCAGTCGTGCGGCCCGTTCGACGTCTCGGGCCTCGGTCACCAACTGCGCGACCCCTGTCACCAGGACGCTCCAACCGGTGTGGTACAGACCGTCCACGCCGTCGGCCTCCACGCTGACCACCTGGCGCCGGACAGCGGCGTCGAGCTTGGAACCCATGTCGGTGGCGAAGACCACGTCCCCATCGAGCACCGACATGTTGACGGGTAGGGCGACGGGAAGCCCGTGCACGCCAGGACCACCCGGCCCACACCGGCACGGCCGAGGAGCTCCAGGCACTCGTGTCGCTCCAGCTCGACCAGGACGAGAGTCGTGGACGCTTGTTCCATGAGCTCACTGTGCGCGCCGGTTGGGGGTGCCCACCAGGGCCCAACGGCCGTATTCACGATCCCGGGCGGCGCTACCCGGTTTGGCGGTCTTGACAGTCCCGCGCCGGACGGAGGGTGCTCGGATCAGCCCG
>CAWISP010000046.1:0-35554 GCA_963838775.1 uncultured Acidimicrobiales bacterium | reverse complement strand
GGGAGCCTGGGAGGGGACTCGAACCCCTGACCTGCGCATTACGAATGCGCTGCTCTACCAGCTGAGCTACCCAGGCGACGCGACCGATCAAACTACCTGACTGCCGTTGGGCCGCGGTCGAAGAAGGGCCCTGCCCTCGTTATGCGCCCACCGCCGAAAGGCGAACGAGCATCGCTTCGAGGAGCAGCGACTCGT
The DNA here is from genome assembly GCA_963838775.1 of uncultured Acidimicrobiales bacterium. Taxonomy (GTDB): domain Bacteria; phylum Actinomycetota; class Acidimicrobiia; order Acidimicrobiales; family UBA8190; genus Chersky-840. Next base: position 35,359 of record CAWISP010000046.1, on the reverse strand, counting down.
TCGGGTTGCGGATGAGCTCGGCGGCCGATCGCTCCACCACGGTGATGGCGCCGGCGAGGTCCCGCACCCGCTCGGCGGTTCTTCCCGACCACGCCGGCGGGACCGAGTCGGGCGCCGCCAGCGTCATCAGACGGTCGCGGTAGGCGGCGGCGAGCACAGCGAACCCGGCCCGCAGTTCGTCTGTCCGCCATCGACGCTCCTCGCGGTGTTGGCGATCCTCGATCTCCTTGCGCCGGGGAACCGAACGCTCCCCACGCTGCTCGGCGTCGGAGTCGAGTCCCTCCATCTCGGCGCGGTGGCGCGCCCGCAACGGTTCCACCGCTTCTTCGGCCGAGGCCAACAGCTCGGCGGCCAGCGAAGCCGCCGCTGCCCCGGTTCCGTCGAGACGAGTCGGCACCGACCGCCACAACCGGCGCCTCCCCGCGAAGCTCTCGTCCTCGGCCAGGAGGCGAGCCCGGTCGATGCTGCCCCCCGCCGCCTCGGCGAGCTCTTGGGCCAGCTCCGCGTCCATACCCGTGCCCGTGAGCCACTCCCGCAGCTCGGCGGGCGGGACGGACCGCAACTCGATGCGGACACACCGGCTGGCCACGGTGGCGAGCTCGGCGGGGACGGCATCGGCGAGGAGCACGAACACGGTCTGTCCGGCGGGCTCTTCGAGTGTCTTCAACAACACGGGGGCGGCCAGGCGGGCCAGGTGGATGTCCGACACCACGATGACCTGGCGGTGTCCCTCGAGGGGGCGGCGCTGGGCCAGTCGCACCACCCGACGCGCGTCGTCGACGCTCACAAGAGCGCCCATCCGCTCGACCTCGACCAGATCGGGATGGACCCCGACCAGGGCACGACGACACACCTCGCAGTGCCCGCATCCACCCTGCGGGCACAGCAATGCCGCCGCGAAGCCGCGGACCAGGGACCGCTGGCCCAGTCCGGGATGTCCGACCAGGAGGTAGGCGTGCACGGGCCGACGCGCCGCGCCCCGCAGCTGCGCGATGGCGTCGGCCTGGCCGACGACATCGGCGAACAGCGAAGCAGCGGGAAGGGTCTGATCGTCGACGGCTGTGCTCATCGGGGCTTCATTCGGGATTCATCCGGTTCGTGCGGGTGGCCTCATCGGTCCATTGTGGCGCCCTCACCGGGCGCGGCTCACGGGGTGGCACTTCGTCGAGCGAGCGGTGGGGAGCGGCCCGAGCCGCTCGACCACTGCCGCCAGGAGCTGCTCGGCGACGGCATCGACCGTGCCGGTGGCGTCGACGACGACCCAGCTGTCGGGGTCGGCCGCGGCGAGGGCGCGGTACCCGGCGCGCACCCTGTCGTGGAAGCCGGCGTCGAGACGTTCCAGTCGGTCGGCGCGCTCGAGGTCGAGCCGGCCACGGGCCACAGCCCGGGGCACATCGAGGAGGATCGTCAGGTCGGCATCGATCCCTCCCGACGCCCACGACACCAGTCGGCGCAATTCGTCGAGATCGAGACCCCGTCCGTATCCCTGGTAGGCGAGCGTGGACCCCGAGAAGCGCTCGGTGACGACCCACCGTCCCTGCTCGAGCGCGGGCCGGACCACCTCGACCACGTGCTGGGCCCGGTCGGCTGCCATGAGGAGCGCCTCGGCTCGTTCCGACACGGGAGGGAGGCCGGGGTCGAGCGCCAACGTGCGCAGGGTGGCCCCCAGTTGCGTCGCACCGGGTTCGGCAGTCGACAGCGCGCCGATGGCACCGGCGAGGAGCACCGCCTGGGTCGACTTGCCGCATCCGTCGACGCCCTCGAGGGCGATGAGCCGGCCGCGCCCGCTCACGCCGTGGGCGTCTCCTTCGACGCCTTCTTCGCGGTGGCGGCCTTCTTGGCGGTTGTCGCCTTCTTGGCCGTTGTCGCCTTCTTGGCGGTTGTCGCCTTCTTGGCGGTTGTCGTCGTCTTGGCTGTCTTCGCTGTCTTCTTGGTCGACTTCGACGCCTTGGTGGTCCGGCCGGCACGTTTCGCTGGCGGTCCCGCGGCGCGGCGATCGGCGAGCAGTTCGGCGGCACGCTCGATGGTGATCGTCTCGGGCTCGTCCCCCTTGCGCAACGACGCGTTGGTGGTGCCGTCGGTCACATAGGGCCCGAACCGGCCCGACCGCACGACGACGGGCGAGGAGGTCTCAGGGTCCTCGCCGAGCTCCCGGAGCGGTGCGGCCGACGCACGACCGCGGCGCGTCTTGGGCTGAGCGAAGAGAGCCAGCGCCTCGTCGAGGGTCACCGACAGCAACTGCTCCTCGGTCTCGAGGCTGCGGGTATCGGTGCCCTTCTTCACGTACGGCCCGAACCGGCCGTTGAGAGCCTGGATCTCCTCGCCCGACGCCGGGTCCGTGCCCACCACCCGGGGCAGGCGCAGCAACTCGAGAGCCTGTTCCAGGCTGACGGTTTCGGGGGTCATCGACTTGAAGAGCGACGCCGTCCGGGGCCGCTCTCCTCCGTCGACCGCCTCACCGAGCTGGATGTAGGGGCCGAACCGGCCCGATCGCACGAGCACGGGGAGACCGCTGTCGGGTTCCGCGCCCAGGGCCCTGTCCCCTGACGGCGCGGCGAGCAGTTCCTCGGCTCGTGCGACGGTGAGCTCGTCGGGCGCGAGGTCCTCGGGTATCGACGCCCGGTCTTCGCCGCGTTGGAGGTACGGGCCGTAGCGCCCCACGCGGACCACGATGGCCTCGCCGTCACCGTCGGCTCCGATGGGGATGGAGTTGACTTCGCGGGCGTCGATCTCTCCAAGATGGGACGCCACGTCTTCTTTGAGGCCGCGCCGACTCTCGACGGCGGGGGCCACCGAGCCGTTCCCGCCGAAGTAGAAGCGTGTGAGCCAGGGGAGCACTTCCCGCTCACCGTCGGCGATCTCGTCGAGATCGTTCTCCATCGCGGCGGTGAAGCCGTAGTCGACGAGATCTCCGAAGTAGCGCTCGAGCAACCCCACCACGGCGAAGGCTGTGAAGGAGGGCACCAGGGCCGTGCCCTTCTTCCACACGTAGCCGCGGTTCTGGATGGTGCCGAGGATGCTCGCGTACGTCGACGGCCGTCCGATGCCGAGCTCCTCGAGGGCCTTGACGAGCGACGCCTCGGTGTAGCGGGCCGGCGGTTGGGTGGTGTGCGACCGCGCCTCGAGCTCCTGGGCGGACAGGGTGTCCCCCTCGATCAGGGCCGGGAGCTCGACGTCGCGCTCGGTGCCATCGGCCTCGTCGTCGGAACCTTCGACATAGGCGCGCAGGAATCCGGCGAACTTGATGACCGTGCCCGAAGCCGAGAACTCCGCTTCATCGCCGGTCGTGCCGCCCGCGGGGACACCGACCAGCCGGACCTGGGCGCTGGTCCCGGTGGCGTCGGCCATCTGCGAGGCAACGGTGCGTTTCCAGATGAGGTCATAGAGCCGGAGCATGTCTCCGTTGAGCTCGGCGGCGGCCTGGTCGGGGGTCCGGAAGGCTTCGCCGGCGGGCCGGATGGCCTCGTGGGCTTCCTGGGCGTTCTTCACCTTGCGTTGATAGCGACGCGGCGCGTCGGGGACGTACTCCCGGCCGTACAGCGCGGACGCCTGGGTCCGGGCCGCACCGAGAGCCTCGTCCGACAGCGTGGTGGAGTCGGTGCGCATGTAGGTAATCCAGCCCGCCTCGTAGAGGCGCTGGGCCACCTGCATGGTCCGTTGTGCCCCGAAACGCAGCTTCCGGCTGGCTTCTTGCTGCAGTGTCGAGGTCATGAACGGCGCCGCCGGCGAACGCCGGTACGGCTTCTCGGTGACGGCACGCACGGTGAAGGTCTGGCCGGCCAGGCCCTGGACCAAGCGTGTGGCCTCGGGCTCGGCGAGGAGGACGACGTCGGCTCGATTGGGCTCCCCCGTCTCGGAGAAGTCACGCCCGGTCGCGACCGGCGTTCCCCCCACCGCCACCAGGTTCGCCGCGAAGACCTGGCCTGCGGCGTCGAACGTGCCTTCGACGTCCCACCAGGTCCCCGCCCGGAACCGCATGCGGGCACGTTCGCGCTCGACGATCATGCGGGTGGCCACGCTTTGGACGCGACCAGCCGAAAGCCGTGGCATCACCTTCTTCCACAGGACCGGTGACACCTCGTATCCGTACAAGCGGTCGAGGATGCGCCGAGCCTCCTGGGCGTCTACCAGGCGGCGGTCGAGGTCGCGCCAGTCCTCCACGGCCCGTTGCAACGCGGCGGCGGTGATTTCGTGGAAGACCATCCGCTTGATCGGCACCCGGGGCGAGAGCACCTCGGTGAGGTGCCACGCGATCGACTCGCCCTCGCGGTCCTCGTCTGTGGCGAGGTAGACCTCGCTCGCCCCCGCCAGCAGCGACTTGAGGCGGGCGACGACCGACTTCTTCTCGGGTGCCACGACGTACAACGGTTTGAACCCGTTGTCGACGTCCACCCCGAGGCGCGCCCACCCCTCACCTTTGAAGGCGGAGGGGATCTCGTCGGCCCGCCGGGGAAGGTCCCGGATGTGGCCCACCGAGGACTCGACGACGAATCCCCCTCCGAGAAGCGCGCCGATGGTGCGCGCCTTGGCAGGCGACTCGACGATGACGAGGGGCTTGCCGGCGCCGCGGGCACCGTTCGAAGGAGAGCGGGTGGAAGATGGCATGGTCGTCGATGAGCGTGGGGGGTTCACAACGCCCGTGTCAACAGGGCCCGGACCCCGGTTTCGGGCCACGTGACCCTGACCAGCACTTTCATCACAGTGTCGCTACCGGCCCGGGGCCAACCACCGGTTCCGTCAGGCCTCCATGGCCGCCGGGGCAGGCTCGTTAGGCGCCTTGATCTCGGCCACCCCTTCTTCGGCGCCGAAGCCCTCGGACTTGCGTTTGGAGAAGGCGATGGCGCCGGCCAGGATAACGATCCCGGCCCCGGCGATGCCGAGGCGCGCCCCGGTGTGGTGCCGGAGGGTGATCACCGCCGGCAGGATGAGCAGCGAGACCAGGTTCATGACCTTGATGAGGGGGTTGAGGGCGGGGCCGGCGGTGTCCTTGAAGGGGTCGCCCACGGTGTCGCCGATCACCGCCGCGGTGTGGGCCTCGGATCCCTTTCCTCCCTCGTGCCCGTCCTCGATGTACTTCTTGGCGTTGTCCCACGCCCCTCCCGAGTTCGAAAGGAAGTTGGCCATGAGCTGCCCGGTGAGGATGGCGGCGGCGAGAAAAGCTCCCAGAGCGAGGTAGTTGATCCCGAAGCCCACGATCACGGGGGTGAGCACCGCCAGCAGCGCCGGTGTCACGAGCTCGCGCTGGGCAGCGGCGGTGCAGATGGAGATGACCCGGCCGTACTCGGGCTTCTCGGTGTAGTCCATGATGCCGGGGTGCTCGCGGAACTGGCGCCGCACCTCCTGCACCACCGTGCCCGCCGAGCGTCCCACGGCGCGGATGGCGAGCGAGGAGAACAGGAACGCCACCGAACCACCGATGAGCAGGCCGATGAAGATGGTCGGGTTGGCCACGTTGATCTGGGTCTGTTGGATACTGAAGAGCTTGGAGGCCGGGACATGCAGGCCGAGTTGCGACACGATGGTCTCGACGAACGAGCCGAACAGCGACACGGACGCGATGACGGCGGAGCCGATGGCGACACCCTTGGTGATGGCCTTGGTGGTGTTGCCCACCGCGTCGAGGCTCACCATGACCCGCTCGGCTTCACCGGTGAACTCCCCTGACATCTCGGCCACGCCCGCCGCGTTGTCCGAAACGGGCCCGAAGCTGTCCTCGGAGACCACCATCCCCGCCGTCGAGAGCATGCCGATCCCGGTCAAGGAGATGAGGTAGAGGGTGAGCTCGATGTTGCCGTGGGCCAGGCCCACCGACACCCCGATGGCCACGGCGATGGCCAGGATGGCCCAGACGGTCGACTCGAGCCCGAAGGCGATGCCCGACAACACCGTCGTCGCCGGCCCGGTTCGGGCCGACTCGGCGATCTCTCGAACAGGGGGACGCTCGGTAGAGGTGAAGTGCTCGGTGATCTGACTGGCCACGAGGACGAGTACCACTCCGGTGAGCACGGCGTAGAACGCCTTCATGTAGTGGAGGTAGAAGCCGGCCACGAGCCCGGCACCGAGCACCGTGAGGGCGGCCGCCGTCCAAAAACCACGGTTGATGGGCGCCATGGCCGACTTGTCCTTGGCACGGGCCCGCACGACGTAGACGCCGATGGCCGACGCCAGGATGCCGATGCCGGGGACGATCAGCGGGAACACCACGGCGCGGGCCGCGTTGCCCTGGAAGGACTTCCCGAGAGAGGTGAAGGCGGCGAAGCCCAGGATGATCGCGGCGATGATGGTGATGACGTAGGACTCGAAGAGGTCGGCGGCCATGCCGGCACAGTCACCCACGTTGTCCCCGACGTTGTCGGCGATGGTGGCGGCGTTGCGGGGGTCGTCCTCGGGGATTCCCGCCTCGACCTTGCCCACCAGGTCGGCGCCGACGTCGGCGGCCTTGGTGAAGATGCCTCCGCCGACTCGCATGAACAAGGCAATGAGCGAGGCCCCGAACCCGAAGCCGACGAGGACCGCCGTGGCGGTGTTCTGGAAGAGGAACACGATCACCGTTGCCCCGAGCAGGCCGAGGCCGACGCACAGCATTCCCGTGATGGCACCGGTCCGGAAGGCCACCTTGAGGGCGCCGGGGAGCTTGCCGTCTCGTGCTGCGGCCGCGGTGCGGACGTTGCCCCGCACCGCCAGGCTCATCCCGATGAAACCGGTCAGACCCGACAGTGTCGCCCCGGCCAGGAAGCACAGCACCCGGAAGCCGCCCGCGGCCCCGAACGACAGCGCGATCGAACCGTTGGGCCTCGCCACCTTGGTTGCCGTGAAGAAGATCAGCACCGCCAGCGGGATGACGATGATGCCGATGGCCCGGAACTGCCGGCGGAGGAAGGCGACGGCGCCCTCTTGGATGGCAGCCGCGATCTCCCGCATCTTCGAGGTCCCGGTGTCCGCCCGCAGCACACCTCGCATGAGGACGAGCCCCACGGCGAGGCCGAAGATGGCGGCGACCAGGGCGAGAACCAACCACAGCTTCTCGGTGCTCGAGAAGACGAAGCTCTGGTACCCCCCTTCGGCGGCGAGGAAGTGGGTCATGTGCCTGCTACTCCCTTCACATGGGCCCCAGGGCCCTGGGACGAGACTCGGCGGGCGAGGTCTCGGGTTCGGTCAAGATCAAGTGGTCGGACCCGGGGTCGGGCGCTGCCTCGAGATGAGGCACTCCCCCAAGGACGGGGGCCGACGATACCGACTCGGCGCGACGACGGGCAAGGAAGCTGCCTGGTACGCCGATGAAAGTCCTTCAAACCCCGACGTCGACCTCCTTGGTGTCGGGACCAGCGACCAGTTCGTAATCGGGGTTCAAGATCGCCAGGCGGCCCTCCCAGGCCACGACCATCCCCTGGGCCACCAGTTTCGCCCCGTGCTGGATCCCGGGTATCCGGTGCCGGCCCGTGAAGACGAGGAGGATCCCCCGGTGCTGTCGACGAGCGTGCACTCGAGGTTGGCGGTCGCGCACCGCCGGTGGGCACCCGGACGGACCGGATCCGTCCCGCTACGCGCACCCGCTGGCGCCACTGCGCCTCTCCGATGGGGGTCGTACCCGCGACCAGCGGGCCGGACTCCTTGCCCCGCACCGACCCCCGGTCGCCCGGGCTTCGGTGGCGTCGGCTGGTGGGCGGGCGTCGCAGCGGAAACCGCTCAAGAGCGGGAACGGGGCGATGGTGCCGTTCACATGGGGGAGGTGCCCGACCGCGGCGGCGGTTCGAGCGGCGCTGCGGTCGTGCAGCAGACGGCGCCAACCGGCTGCGAAGCGGCGCCGGGGCAAGAGCATTGTGAGCTCGGTGTCACCGTTACTCGTGATCTCGGCGAGGACAACCTCGTGATCTCGTTGCTCGCCAAACAGGGAATTCGCGGTTCCCCAGGTCGTGGCCAGGGTCAACCACCCCAGCAATCAGTGGCTGTTCAACGAGTCGTGGGGGGTCGACATCTCGGTGTCGACGCCGCAACTCCTCACGGCGCTCGTCGAAAAAGCCGTCTCGGTCGGATCGCTCGTCCGGCTGCTCCAATTCGAACGGGGGAATGCGCATCTCGTCGAGGTCACCCTGGCCGAAGGCTCGCCGGCGGCGGGGACCTCACTGGCCGATCTCCAGTTCCCGCGGGACGCGACGGTCGTGGCGGTGGTGCGTGGGGACCGGCTCGTCGTCCCGCGCGGGGACACGGTCCTCGATGCCGGCGACGAGGTCATGGTGCTCGTGACCGGAGAAGCGGAGAGGGCCGTGCAACAACTCCTGGTGGGCGACTGAGCGGTCTCCACTCGACCGACCTCCGGGAAGTGCCGGACCGCACCTGACGTCGGGTCCCGCCTGGGGTGGGCGCCCCGTACAATTCCCGCCATGGAGGCGGCCTTCTTCGATCTCGATAAGACCATCATCGCCCGGGCCTCGATGGCCGCCTTCGGCCATCACTTCTACCGCGGTGGCTTGATCTCGCGCTCCACAGTGGTACGGGCCCTCACCTCGCAGCTCGTGTACCTGCATCTCGGCGCGAGCGAGCAGAAGCTGGCCAAGATCCGGGAGTCCGTGCTGAAGCTCACGTCAGGATGGGACCAGGAGGAAGTGTCCCGCATCGTGCGCGAGACCCTCGACGAGGTCGTCGAGCCGATCATCTACGCCGAGGCCCTCGAGCTCCTCGAGCAGCACCACGCCTCAGGCCGAAAGACCTATCTCGTCTCCGCGTCACCCGAGGAGATCGTCCAGCCCCTGGCCGAGTACCTCGGCGTGGACGGTGCCATCGCCAGTCGGGCCGTCGTGGACCTCGACGGGCGCTACACCGGGGAGATGGCCTTCTACGCCTACGGGCCCTTCAAAGCCGAGGCCATGCGCGATCTGGCCAAGTTCGAAGGCATCGACCTGGCCGCGTCGTACGCCTATTCCGATTCCTACACCGACGTCCCCATGCTCGAGGCGGTGGGACACCCCGTGGCGGTGAACGCCGACCGTGTGCTGGCTCGTCTGGCTCGCGACCGCGGCTGGGAGACGTTGCAGTTCACGCGCCCGGTCCGGCTCCGTGATCGCGTTCCCGTCCCCAACCTTCCGACGGCGGCCGCGTTGACCGGCGTGGCGCTCGCCGCCACGGGTGCTGCAGTGCTCGTCAGGCGCTACGGGCACAAAGCGGCCCGCGCCTAGGTTTGATCAGGCTTCGCGCAGCCGCTTGGCGGCGATGAGGCCCAGACCGACGAGGATGGCGAGGATCAGCAGCTTTTTCACGAACATTGATCCTACCCACCGAGCCTGGCTCCATCTCCCGATGTCCTGACCTGGGCCGTCGCGCCCAACAGACCCCTCAGAGTGCGCGGAGCTCGAGACGGCCCCCGAAGGAAGCTCAGACCGTCAGCAGGTCGCGTGCGCCGGTGTCCGACGACGGATGACGCAGCTTCGACATGGCCCGCGCTTCGATCTGGCGGATGCGCTCCCGGGTGAGGTTGAAGTGCTCCCCGACCTCCTCGAGGGTGCGGGGCTCGCCGCGGTCGAGGCCGAAGCGCAGTCGCAGGATCTCTCGCTCGCGCTCGTCGAGCGGGGAGAGCAGTCGATTGATCTCCTCGGGCAATAGTGACGTCGCGGCCACTTCGAACGGCGACTCCGCTCCACGGTCCTCGACGACGTCACCCAACTCGGCGTCTCCGTCCTCGCGCAGCGGCTCCGACAGCGAGAGCGGCTCGGCCCGGAACCGCAGGGCCTCGATGAGCTTGTCCTCGGGCATCTCGACCTCGGCGCCGAGCTCGGCCAGGGTGGCGGGACGGCCGTACTTCAGCTCGAGACGGGCCTGCGCCTTCTGGACCCGCGCCAGGGTGTCGCCGGCGTGCACGGGGAGCCGGATCGTCCTCCCCGTATTGGCGATGCCCCGGGTGATGGCCTGTCGGATCCACCACGTGGCGTAGGTGGAGAACTTGAAGCCCTTGCGCCAGTCGAACTTCTCGACGGCGTGCATGAGCCCCAGGTTTCCCTCTTGGATGAGGTCGAGGAGCGGGAGTCCCGAGGCCTGGTACTTCTTGGCGATCGACACCACCAGGCGGAGGTTGGACTGGACGAAGGTCTGCTGGGCCTGTTCGCCGGTCTGGATCTTGCGCCGCAATTCACGGCGACGGGCCGGGGTGAGGTCCTTCACCTTCGTCGCCAGGTCCAGCTCGGCGGCACGGCCCCCTTCGATGGTCTGGGCCAGGCGTACCTCGTCGTCCTTGGTGAGCAACGGGTACTGACCGATATCGGTCAGGTAGAGCCGGACCAGATCTTCCTCGTCGCGCTCGACCCGTTCCTTTGCCAACGCCTCAACCCTTCGTCGGAACCCTCCGGCGATCCCTGCCGGTGGTCGAACCCCTGGGGCAACGCATGCAACTCACCTGTGGAAAGCAGTTTACCGACAGAGTCAAGACCCGAGCCCGCAGATCAATCCTGTGAGCGACCACTTCACGTCCCGGGGACCTCGGATACCGGACCGGGCGCGTCGCGCCTTTCGGGCCACGGCACGAGCCCGGCGCCCGACCCAGCGATGATCTCCTCCAGCCGCTGTTGATGTCCGGTGACGACAGCCACGTCGTGCGGACGACGCAACAGTGCTTGGGTGAGGGCCTCGAGGGCTTGCCACTCTTCGGTCTCGTCCCGGAGCACGAGCCGCAGACAGCGGATCATGGGCGCGTCGGCAACGGGCGAGAGCCGTCGGAGATGGAGGGAATACCCGGTGACGAGCCGGGCCAGGACCACTCTGCCGATGCCGACGAGACGAGGCAGCGTGCCGCGGGCCGGAACGTCAGGACCCCCAGCGCGGGGCATGAGGTTCCCGTCGGTGATGGAGCGGGCGTCGTCGGGCACCACGCCCGCCAGCAGAGCCATCATGCGATCCACCTCTGTGCTCGGGGGCAACACCAAGGTCGCAGGGTCGACAGAGTCGAGGGCGGGCAGCCGTTCTGCGAACAACGCGGCGTGCCAGGCGTGTTGCTGGCTGTACACGTCGAAGAGCATCTGGGCCTCGGGCACGGGCTCCGACGCCACCCACGAGCCGAGCACCTCGAAGAGCCGGCGCTCGATCCACTGATGCGACCCGGCGAGCCGGGCCTGCGCGTGGAGCGACAACGCCGGTCCCGAGATCCCCACACCGTCGAGGGCTCCTCCGCCCATGGCGAGCCCGGCCGCGTCGAAACGGTCAGGCATGCGGGGTCACTCCGTGGTGAGCCGGATCGGCGTCGGTCGCCACCGGTGAGGTCTCGGGGGCAGGATCGCGATAGCGGTTCGTGATGGGCATGCGCCGATCCTTCCCGAAGGCCTTGGCCGTGATACGGACTCCGGGCGGCGACTGCCGGCGCTTGTACTCGGCCCCATCGACGAGCGACGCCACCCGGACCACGAGCTCTGGCGCGTACCCGCTCTCGACGACATCGGCGATCGACCGGTCGTGGAGCACGAGCGCCTCGAGGAGCGGGTCGAGGACCTCGTAGGGCGGCAAGCTCTGATCGTCTCGCTGATCGGGACGCAACTCGGCTGAGGGTGCCTTGGTGAGCACCGACTCGGGTATGAGCTCCTTGCCCGCGCGGGCGTTGCGGTACCGGCACAGCCGGTACACGAGGGTCTTCGGGACGTCCTTGATCACCGCGAAGCCGCCTGCCGAGTCGCCGTACAGCGTGGAGTACCCCGTGGCCAGTTCACTCTTGTTGCCGGTGGTCAGGACGATCCATCCGCGGGCATTGGACACCGCCATGAGCACGACACCACGGATCCGTGACTGGAGGTTCTCGTCGGTGAGGCCCGACGGAGCCTCGCCGAGCGCGCCCTCAAGGACCGAGGCAAGCGCGCCGTGCGCGCCTTCGATGGGAACGTTCGAGAGCTCGATCCCGAGTCGCTCCGCCAAGGCCTCGGCGTCGGTGACCGATCCGGCACTCGAATACTGAGAGGGCATGGACAGGCCGTGCACGTGCCCCGCACCGAGCGCGTCCACAGCGATGGCGGCGACGAGCGAGGAGTCGACACCACCCGACAGACCGATCACCGCGTCGGTGAAGCCGTTCTTCCTCAAGTAATCGCGCGTCCCGAGCACGAGCGCCTCGTAGACCTCGGTGTCCTCGTCGAGGGGAGCGACCACCACCGGTGCCGGTCCCGGTCCGGGGGCACGGTCGCGCGGAGCCGCGCTCACCGGGACGACCCGGAGCGTGGCTGCGGTGCGCGTCGTGGGCACGGGGATGTCGACGATGAGCGACGTCTCGATGAATCTCGGCGCCGACGCCACGACCGTGCCCGACGAGTCCATGACGAAGGAGCCGCCGTCGAAGACGAGCTCGTCCTGACCACCGACCTGATTGACGTAGGCGACCGCACACCGGGCCTCGGTGACCCGTTGGCGCGCCACGGCGAGACGATCGGCGGCGCGCCCGATCGAATACGGCGAGGCGTTCACGTTCACCACGAGCCGGGCACCGCCCGCCGCCTGGCGGGGAACGGGGCCGTCGGGAAACCACAGGTCCTCGCAGATCGACACGCCGACGGGCATGCCGGCGACCTCGTAGAGCTCGAGGTCAGCCGTCCCGGGCGCGAACCAGCGCTCCTCGTCGAACACGCCGTAGTTGGGGAGCCGGCGCTTGTGGTACACGCCCAGGACGGCACCGCCGCCACACACCGCCACGGCGTTGCGAAGGCGGCGCGGCGCCCCCCGGATGGCCGCCTCTCGTGCGACGGAACCGGCACCGGTGGCGTGCGCCACGGCGTCGTCGAGATTCTCGTCCCCCACGACGTCCACGAACCCGACCATGGCCACACACGCGGCCGTGGCCGCCGCCACCTTTTCGAGCGCGGCCAGGTTGTGGGCCACGAACGCCGGCTTCAGCAGAAGATCCTCGGGGGGATAGCCGGTGATGGCGAGCTCGGGAAAGGCGGCGATGTCGGCGCCTTCCGCCTCGGCGCGCGCCAACCGGTCGATGATGCGCTCGGCATTGCCATCCACCTCGCCCACGACGGTGTCGAGCTGGCACAACGCCAAACGCAGGTAGGACACGACGAAATCTTACCGGCGCCGTTCGCGTGCCCCGCCTGGCATGCTGCGGTAATGGTTAGGGCGTCATCCGCAGCACGCCGGGCCGGTGACGGTTCGACCCGACCGGCCGCGATCCCCGACGCGCTCGAGAACCTCGCCGAGCGCTCCGCGGCGCCTGAGGTGGCATCGGCCACGTTGCACCGGTTGGTCGACGGACAACCCGAGGTCCTCGACCGCCTGGTGCGCGGCCTTGAGCCCACCCCTCTGGGCTCGGTGCTGGTGAGCGTGCTGGCGGCCAGCAACACAATGGGGCGGCTCTGTGTGGTCGACCCGGCCGCCATCGACGTCCTGGACGCGCTCGAGCGCCCTGTCGCGGTGGACGCCTCGGATCCCGACACACTGGCGCGGTCGAAGCGCCTCGAGCTGCTCAGGGTGGCGGCACGCGACCTGCTCGGCCTCGACCCCTTCGAGACCGTCGGGGCGGCATTGTCCGATCTCGGTCAGCAGGTGCTCGAAGGTGCCGTTTCGCTGGCGGGAGGGGGCGCCACCCTCGCCGTCATCGGAATGGGAAAGCTCGGTGGACGAGAGCTCAACTACGCCAGCGACGTGGACATCCTCTTCGTCTCCTCGAACGGGCCCGAAGAAGACGGGGCACGGCGGATCCTGCAGGTAGCCCAGCGGAGCTTCCGGGTCGACGTCGATCTCCGCCCCGAAGGCCGGGGGGGGCCGCTCACGAGGTCGCTCGACAGCTTCCGCTCCTACTGGGAGCGATGGGCGGCGACGTGGGAGTTCCAAGCATTGTTGAAGGCGCGCGCTGTAGCCGGTGACGTGGAGCTCGGTCATCGTTTCGAGCGCGCCGCCGTCGAGCGGGTGTGGGGGAAGAACTACAGCGCCGACGAACTGGCCGCGGTGAGATCGATGAAAGCCAGGACCGAGGGTGTCGTGGCCGGTCGCGGCCTTGTGGGGCGCGAGATCAAGCGCGGCCCCGGGGGGATCCGGGACATCGAATTCGCGGTGCAGCTCCTCCAACTCGTGCACGGCCGCCACGACACGGGGATCAGGGACCGTTCGACACTGGGCGCGCTGGCCCAGATGGCCTCGGCGGGATACGTGGCGACCGAGGACGCGGCGGTGCTGGCCGACTCGTACCGGTTCCTGCGCACGGTGGAACACCGGCTGCAGCTCGTCGAGGAAAGCCAGACCCACTCGGTGCCGACCGAGGCATCCGCCCGGCGCCGACTGGCGCTGGTGCTGGGCTACCGGGACGATGCCTCGAGCTCGGCCACGGCCCGCTTCGACGAAGTGCTCCGGCATTGCCAGCGCGACGTGAGGACCATCCACGAACGGCTCTTCTTCCGCCCCCTTCTCGAATCCTTCGCCGCCATCGATGCACCGGCCCCGACGCAGCCCGAACGTGGCGCCACGACCTCACCGGTCATGTCGGCGGAGGCCGTGGCCCGACGTCTCGCCGCGTTCGGGTTCTCCGACGCCACGCGCACCCGGGCCGCCGTGGAGGATCTCGCCGGCGGCCTGACCCGCAGCTCCCGGCTCATGGCCCAGCTCCTTCCGCTCCTGCTCGACTGGCTCTCACTCTCCCCGGATCCCGACCTCGGACTTCTCGGGCTGCGCAATCTCGTCGTGCATCCCCACCAGCGTTCGTTGCTGGTCTCTACGTTCCGGGAATCCCCCGAAGCGGCCCGGCGCCTGTGCCTGTTGCTCGGGTCGAGCCGAACCCTGGTCGAGGCCATCGAGCGCAATCCCGACTTGATTCCCGCCATCGGTGACGACGAGGCCCTGGCGCCCACACCCCGTGACGCCTTGGTGGCCGAGGCCGGCGAGCGATTGCACCGGAACGACGACGAGTCGTGGCGCCGAGCACAGCTCGTGCGATTGCGCCAGGATCAGCACGTTCGCATCGCGGCACGCGACCTCTTCGACATCGATGACGTCGTGGCCACAGGTCGGGAGCTCACCGGCATGAGCGAGGCACTCCTCGAGGCGGCTCTCGAGGTGGTCGCGCCCGCCATGCCGTTCGCCATCGTGGGCATGGGCCGGCTCGGCGGCGCGGAGATGTCCTACGCGAGCGATCTCGACCTCCTGCTCGTCTACGACGAGGCCGCCGACGCCGAGGGCGAGGCAGTCGCCGAGTCCCTGCTGCACCTCATGCACGGGCCGAGCCCGGCCCAACATGTGGCCACCATCGACCTCGGGCTCCGACCCGAAGGCGGGCAAGGACGGCTGGCGCGCGACCTCCAGGGATACGCGGCGTACTTCGACCGCTGGGCCGAGACCTGGGAGCGCCAGGCACTGGCCCGGGCCCGTATTGTCGCCGGCGACCGCGCCCTGGGCGGACGGTTCACCGCCCTCGTCGACAACTTCGTGTGGGACAGGCCTCTGACCGATGACGACGTGGCCGCCATCAGAAGGATGAAAGCGCGCATCGAGCGCGAGCGCATTCCGGCGCGCGAGGACCCGCAATTCCATCTGAAGCTGGGACGCGGATCCCTGTCCGATATCGAATGGACGGTGCAACTCCTCCAGCTCCGCCACCACATTCCCGGGGCGAGCACCCACACCGCGCTCGATGAACTGGGGGATCGTGGCTTGATCGACCCGGCCGACCTGGTGGCGCTGCGCGACGCGTACCGCTTCTGCGAGCGCACCAGGAACCGATGGCACCTCGTCGGCGCCCTGGCCGGAGGCGGGTCCCCGGGAGACGCCCTCCCCACCCAGGCCGACCAGCTCTCGCACCTGGCGAAGAGCCTCGGCACCACCCCGGCGACGCTTCGAGACGACTACCGCCGCGTCACCCGGCGGGCCCGCCGGGTGGTCGAGCGCGTCTTCTACGGGATCGACGGGGCGTGATGCAACGGGAAGGGACGCCCCCGGCGTCGCCGCCTCACACCCCCGTTAGCATTCGACCGGTGCGATCACACGAAGAGGGCTGATCGGCATGTCGACCCACCCCCACCTCGCCCCCGACCTCGACACCGACCCGGGCTCGGCACAACTGATCGATGTCGTGCTTCGTCTCATGCCCGATGCGGCCATCGTCGCCGACGCCGCCGGCGTGATCGTGGCGGCCAACCCCGGAGCCGAATCGATGTTCGGCTACCGCGCTGGTGCTCTGACCGGCGTCCACGTCGATGTCCTGGTCCCCGATCGGCTCCGGGACGACCATGCGGTCCGCCGAGCCACCTATGGCGCCCATCCCACTCGCCGGCCCATGGGGACCGGTCCCGAGCTCTGGGCCAAACGACTCGACGGGACGGAGTTCCCTGCCGATATCAGTCTCGCCCCGCTCGGGGTGCCTGAAGAGCGGCTCACCCTGGCGGTGGTACGGGACCTGACGGAACGGCGCTCGCAATGGGAAGCCGGCGCGTGGCTGGCGGCCATCGTGTCGTCCTCGGAGGACGCCATCGTGTCGATGAATCTCGCCGGCACCCTCAGCACATGGAACCCCGGTGCCCAACGACTGCTCGGGTACAGCGCCGAGGAGATCTGCGGTCAGCCCATGTCGCGGTTGGTCCCCGACGATCTTCGGTCCGATGTCGAAGAGCAGATGGCACGGGTGCGCGGCGGCATGCACATCCCAACACGCGACACCGTGCTCCTTCACAAGAACGGGAACGAGATCGAGGTTGCCGAGTCGCTCTCCCTCATTCGAGAGCCCACCGGAGCATCCAGGGGGATCTCGGCGGTGCTGCGGGACATCACGACGCGCAAACAGGCCGAACGCGAACTTCGCCGCCTGTTGGTCGACGGGCAGCGGCGCGAGCGCTGGCTCGGGTCCATCTCGGAAGTCAGGCTGTCGATGCTCGGCGGCGGCGGGCTCGCCCAGTGGCTGGCCCTGATCGCGAGGCGAACGTCAGAGCTGTCCGACGCCGACGGGATCACCGTGAGCGTGGTTGCCCCGAACGACGACACCCGTTTGGAGGTGATCGCGACCCATGGAGCGCTCGTGACACCGCTGCGGGGCAGCCTCCTGCAAATCGACGGCTCGGCCGCGGGTCGGGTCTTCACCTCGGGCCGCCCCACCGTCACCACTGATCCCTCGTCGGTGCTCGAGCCCGACCAACCTGACGCGGTGCCCGCCGGCCTCGGCCCCTTGCTCCTCGTCCCCATCACGACGTCGCACGGGAACGACGGCGTGCTCGGCGTCGTACGCCTGGTCGGTCGGGCCGGTTTCAGCCCGGAGGAGATCCGGGTTGTCGAGAGTTTCGCGCAACAGGCGGGCCTCGCCATCGAGCTCGATCGCGCCCAGCACGTCCGCGAACAGCTCGCCGTCATGGGTGACCGCGAGCGGATCGCCAGGGACCTGCACGACCACGTCGTCCAGCGGCTCTTCGCCGTGGGCATGGCGTTGCAGTCCGCCACCCGGTCCATCTCGGATCCGCCCGCGCTCGACCGCATCGGCGAATCCATCGAGGAACTCGACGCCACTATCCGGGACGTGCGGTCGACGATCTTCTCGCTGGCGGTGCGCACGAGCGACAGGGCGGGGACCAGCACGCGGGCCCGCCTTCTCGACGTGACCTCGATGGCGGCCCAGGGTCTCGGGTTCCGGCCCCGGCTGCAATTCGACGGGCCCGTGGACACGAAGGTCCCCGAGGAACTCGTCCCCGACGTGCTGGCGGTGGTGAGGGAAGCGCTCTCCAACGCGACACGGCATGCCAAGGCGTCGCGCGTCGAGGTTCGCGTCGACGTCCACGACGACCTCACCATCAACGTGACCGACAACGGTGTCGGCATGGGCGACACCACCCGGTCGAGCGGGCTGGCCAACCTGCGGGCTCGGGCCGAGGCTCGGGGTGGGTCGATGACGGTGGGGACGGTGAACACGCGGGGCACGCTCCTGCACTGGCAGGTGCCCCTGCCGCACTGAGCGGCCCCTAGTCCGACGGGGCGACTCTGGTCGGGAGCTCGAGGTCGCGGCGCGCGATGACATGGACGTCGACGTCGCAGTCGGCCGCGAAACGCAGCACCCGCTGAACGACCGAGCCCTTGGTCAGCTCCTCCCAGCGGCTGCGGCGACTCGACCCCAAGACGATCTGGGTGACCTGATGCTCGCGGGCGAAGTCGACCAGAGCCCGCGCCGGTTCCTCCTGATTCAGCACGTGCCACTCGGCCCCGAGGTCGTCGGCCAGCTTGTGCAGGGCTTCGAGCTCGTCTACCGAACCGTGCCGCGCCTGGTCGGGGGCGACGACGTGCACGGCATGCAGATCCGCCTTGGTGCGCGCCGCGATACGCGCCGCCCGACGGATCACGGCGTCGGTACCGTGCGCTCCGGTGACGGCCACCAGGATCCGCTCCCGCGTCTCCCACAGCTCTTCGGAATGCCGGTCGCGGAGGAAGGCGAGGAGCTCGTCCTCGGTTTCGTCGGCGACGAACCGAAGGGCCAGCTCACGCAACGCCACCAGATTCTCGGAACGGAAGAAGTGCGTCAGCGCGTCGGGCACCTTCTCCGGCGGGTAGATGTTGCCGTGGACCATGCGCCGCCGCAGCGCCTCGGGTGAGGAGTCGATCAGCTCCAATTGGTCGGCTCTGCGCACGACCCAGTCGGGTACCCGCTCCCGGACCCGTGTGCCGGTCATGCGCTCCACAGCATCGGCGATGCTCTCGAGGTGTTGCACGTTCACCGTGGTGATGACGGCGATCCCCGCGTCGATGAGCTCCATGACGTCCTGCCACCGCTTTTCGTTTCGACCCGATCCCGGGACATTCGTATGGGCGAGCTCGTCGACAAGGGCCAGCTCGGGCGTACGGGCGAGCACGGCGTCGACGTCCATCTCCTCGAATTGGGATCCCCGGTAGTCGACGATCTTGCGGGGCACGACCTCGAGGTCCCGGATCAGCTCGGCGGTTCGCGGGCGCCCGTGGGTCTCGACGAAACCCACGACCACATCCGCGCCGCGGCGGTGGCGGCGCCACCCCTCGTCGAGCATGGCAAAGGTCTTGCCGACTCCTGCGACAGCCCCCATGTAGATGCGGAACTGACCGGTGGGACCGACGGCGTCGGGCTCCACCGCCTCGCCGCGATGAGCGGGAAACGCCTGGGACATACGCCCATTGTGCCTGGTCCCGGGGCGGGACGAAACGCTGCGCCGGTATCGTGGGGGACTGAGGAGCAGAAGGTAGAGCACATGGGGACACGGCGGCGCGCAATAGGGGGATCGGTCGCCGCTCTCGTCGTCATCGCCCCTCTGGTGGCCGTCATGGTCCCTTTCCGGAGCCACTTGAGCATCGCCACCGCCGGCCTCGTGCTGATCGTGCCGGTGGTCACCGGCGTTGTGGTCGGGGGCTTCGGGGCGGGTGTGTTCGGCGTGGCGGCGGGGTTCCTCGTCTACGACCTCGTCTTCATTCCGCCCTATTTCACGCTGAAGGTCGGGGCGGGCCAGAACTGGGTGGTCCTCGTCGTGTACGTGGCGGTGATGCTGCTCGTGGCGAGCGTCGTGGCCCGGCGGGAGTCGGCCCGCAGTGAGGCCCATCAGCACGAAGAGGCCAGCCGTCGCCTCTTCGAGCTCACCGACCTGCTCATCGAGGATCGACCCCTGTCCGAGGTCCTCGAGCTCATCGTGTCCACGGTTCACGACGCGTTCGCGCTGCGAAGCGTGGCCCTGCTGCTCCCGGTCAAGACCCAGCTGGCGGTGGTGGCTTCCGCCGGTGAGCCTCTGTCGACGGTGGAGCTCCAGCGGATCGCACCCGAACCCGGCGTCCTCGCCAGCCTGGGGAGCTCCACCACGGCGCGCCCTCACCAGGCCCAGACGGTGGCCCTCACCGCGACCGGGCGCCCCATCGGGCTGCTTCGCATCTGGGGCGCGGACCTCAGCCGACACGACCAGGATCTGCTGCACACCTTCGCCAATCACCTGGCACTCGCCCTCGAGCGGGCCCAGCTCCGCGAACAGGCCCTGCGCACCGAACTGCTCGAGGAAGTCGACCGCCTGCAACGGGCACTCGTGGGTGCCGTGTCCCACGACCTGCGTACCCCCCTGGCCACCATCAAGGCGTCGGCGTCCACCCTGCGCAGCGCCGACGCCGACGTGACGCGCCACGACCGTGAAGAGTTGCTCGAGCTGATCGACAATCAGTCGGATCGGCTCGACCGCCTCGTCACGAACCTCCTCGACCTGTCGCGCGTCCAGGCCGGCGCCCTCGAGCTGCGCAACCAACCGATCGCCGTCGGCGATCTCGTCACCGACGCACTGCGCGGACTGGGTACCCCGTCCCGTCCGACCGACATCACGACGGCCATCGATGACGACCTCCCCCTCGTGGACGTTGATCACCTGCTGATCGGACAGGTGCTGGCCAACCTCCTGGACAACGCCATTCGCCATGCCCCGCCGCATACCGAAATCTCCGTGTCGGCGCAGCTCCGCGAGGACGGTCTGGTGGAGTTGGCCGTCGAAGACAAAGGACCCGGCGTGCCACGCGCCGAGCGCACCAACGTGTTCCGCATGTTCAACCGGAGCGGTACCTCGGGGGGGACGGGCGTGGGGCTGTCGATCGCCAAAGCTTTTGTCGAGGCCCATGGCCAGGAGATCTGGGTCGAGGACAGCCCCACCGGAGGCGCCCGGTTCTGCTTCACCATGGCCCCCGCGCCCGTCACCGTGGTCGTGTCCTGAGTGGCCACGGTGCTCGCCGTCGACGACGATCAGGCACTGCTGCGGGTCCTGCGCATCGGCTTGAGTGCGCTCGGGCACGACGTGCTGGTGGCCTCCACCGGCGAACAGGGCATCTCCCAGGCCGCCGTGGGTTCACCCGACATCGTCGTCCTCGACCTGGGACTGCCCGACATCGACGGTATGGAGGTATGCCGCCGGATCCGGCAGTGGAGCGACGTCCCGATCATCGTGCTCTCCGCCGACGGCACCGAGGACCGCAAGATCGCCTCGCTCGACGGGGGTGCGGACGACTACATGACCAAGCCCTTCGGGATGGGCGAGCTCGAAGCCCGGGTGCGGGTCGCGCTCCGGCACCGTGGCGCCGACGGCGGCGATGAAGAATCCAAAGACATCGTCGTGGGCCCCCTCGAGATCGATCTCGTCCATCACGAGGCGCGGATGGGTGGGACGCCCGTCGAGCTCACGACGAGAGAGTTCGCGCTCCTCGTGTTCCTGGCGCAGAACGCCGGAAAGATCTGCACGCACCGCACGATCCTCCAGCAGGTGTGGGGACCGCATTACGGCACCGAGACCCAGTACCTGCGGGTGTACGTGTACCGGCTGCGGCGCAAGCTCGGGGACGAGCAGGGGGAGCTGCTCCGCACCCTTCCCGGTGTCGGATACCAACTCGTCGAGGACGGCCTCTAGCTCGGTGAGGACCCGGAGCCGTTTGAGCGCAGCGGTCGTGACGGCGACGAATTAGCCTCGGAAAGCAGGCGCGACAAGAGGGGGTCGTCGATGGCTCGAAAGCTTGCTGCAGAGCTCCTGGGAACCCTGATCCTGGTCTACTTCGCGGTAGGCGTGGCGACCCTGTCCTTCGGCTTCGGCGCCACCGGGTCGAGCTTCTACGCCGGGGTCGTCGCCACGGCCCTGGCATTCGGCCTCACCTTGTTGGCCCTCGCCTACGTGCTGGGGCCCATCTCGGGGTGTCACGTCAATCCCGCCGTCACGACGGGTGCGCTGTTCGCGGGCCGGATAACCGTCGTCGAGGCGGTCGGCTACTGGATCGCTCAATTCGTCGGCGGGATCCTGGGCGCGCTCCTCCTGTGGTGCACGTTCGCCTCCTCACCGCTCTACAGCAGGACCAAAACGGGACTGGGGACCGACGGCTGGGGGGCGGCCAGTCACATTCACATCAATGCCGGCGGCGCGTTCCTCGCCGAGGTCGTGCTCACGGCCTTTTTCGTCTTCGTCATCCTGGGAGTCACGAGCAAGATCGGCAACACGGCCACAGCCGGCATGGTGATCGGGCTCACGCTGACCGTGGTCCACCTCATCGGCATCCCCATCACCGGCACGTCGGTGAACCCCGCCCGCAGCCTGGGCCCCGCTCTCGTCGTGGGCGGGACGGCGCTGCACCAGGTCTGGCTGTTCATCGTGGCCCCTCTGGTGGGCGGCATCCTGGCGGCGGGCCTGCACCTCCTCGTCTACCCGAAGGCGACATCGGAATCGTCGACCGCCGAGCCCGCGCCGGTGTGAGCGGCCCTGAGCCGGGGACTCCGAGGGAGCGAAACCGAGCTCCCGCGAGACGAGGGAGGAGACCGGTCGGGGGGGCGCAGTTGGGTCGCAGGCAAGCGCCACGGCCCCTGTACTCTTCGCCCGTGCGGGCTCGGCTCATTGCTGTCTTCGCCCTCGGCGCGCTCGGCCTGGGGGCGTGCTCGACAGGTTCCCACCAGGCGGCAAGGAACTCGACCACGTCGACGGCGGCCAAGACCACCACCTCCAACCCCACCAGCACGACTTCGGTGTCCCCGACGTCATCGGTGTCCTCGACGACATCGGTGCCCACGACACAGGACCTCGTCGTCACGGCCGCCATCCGGGCCCAGCTCGTGGCGGCGGGGGCGGGACTCAACAGCCTTGTCTCCTCGGACTACACGGGACTGCGACCGGGCGAGACCTACTACGCCTTCGACGCCGCCACCCAGACGTACTGGGCGGGAGCAGCGCTGGCCCCGAGTCCCTCGTCCATGCCGGCACAGGTGGCTGCTCAGGACGACGGCGCCTACATGCTCTTCGAACGCCCCCAGGGTGGGGCGTGGAAGGTCTACGACGTGGGGCTGGCCGGGACTCCCGAAGGAAGCGCCTGCCCGGTCACGGTGCCCGCCGCCGTTATCAGCCTGTGGGGTTGGCCTCCGGGCGGCTGCCGGCCATCGACGATCAGCTGACGTCCGCGCCGTGTTGGGCGAGGTAGACGTCGAACGCCTCGGCTTTCTGGGTGTCCTCGAAGTCCTCGTGGTAGACGACCTTCCCCCACACGATGCGGCCGAAGATGACGGCCCGGTTCTCGTAGACGACGTGGCCGCTGTCGTCGAGGGCGTGATCGAGGAACAGCACGCACACCGTCGTCCGCCACGGAGGACCGTTGACCACGATGTCATGAGGTTCGCCCACGATGCCCGCCTCGACGAAGCGTCGGAGGAACGCCTCGATGGCAGCCTTGCCCCGGTGTTCGCCACCCCAACTGCTGCGGCCCGGAAAGACGAGCACGGCGTCCTCGGCATACCCCGCCAGCAGCGGGCCGGGATCGCCCCGCCGCAGAGCCCGGAGATTACGGCGAATCATCCACCGAACAGCCCATTTGTACATGGCCTCACCTCTGGATAGATCGATCCAATCCCACGGTAGCTACACTCTCGACCGGCCTCCAAATCCGCTCGGCCGGCCACCACATGGGGTATCGGGGAGAACGGTGAAAGACACACGACAGCGCCTCGTCCAGGCGAGTGCGGCCCTCCTCCAGCGCCAGGGCCTGGCCGGAACGGGGATCAAGCAGATCCTGGCCGACGCCGGGGCTCCGTACTCCTCGCTCTACCACCACTTCCCGGGCGGGAAGGAGGAGTTGGCGGCGGCGGCCATCCGGGCGTCGGGCAGCACATACCAAGCGCTGGTCGAGGCGGTGTGGGACCAGGCGCCTGACGTGATCAGCGCCGTGGCGGCCGTGTTCGACGGCGCCGCGCAGACCCTGGAGTCGACCGACTTCGCCGTCGCCTGCCCGATCGCCACCGTCGCCCTCGAGGTGGCCGGCACGAACGAGGGGCTCCGGATCGCGACCGCCGAGGTCTTCGAAGCGTGGATCACGGCGGGCGCGGCCCGCTTCGCGGCCGAAGGCATCTCGGCGGAAGGCTCCTACACTCTCGCCATCACGGTCATCGCACTCCTCGAGGGGGCGTTCATCCTGGGCCAGTCGTTGAGGGACACCGGGCCTGTCCACGCTGCGGGGGCGACCGCGATCGCCGCCACTCGAAGCGCTCTGGTGTCGCCGTCCGGGTGCGGCGACGACCCCGTGGCGCGACGTCCATGAGCGATCGCACCTTCGACGGTGTGGCGGCGAACGTCCCGCCGATCATCCAGTCAGGCGACGACGTGGTGGCACCGACGATCAACGCGCCGACACTTCGCGAGCTCGCCGCCTTCGGTACGGAGCGGGCCGTCATCGCCGGCGAGGTCCTGTACCGAGCCGGCGACGCGTCGTACGACTTCTACGTGGTCCTCGAAGGAAGAGCCGAGATCGTCCGCATCGACAACGATGTCGAGACCGTCATCGCCAGCTACGGTCCCGGGGCCTTCTTGGGAGAGCTGAGCCTTCTGACCGGTCAACGGCCCTACCTGACCGGTCGGATTGCAGAGTCGGGACGGGCCTTGCAGATTTCACGAGACGACTTCCGTCGGCTCATGAGCGCCAAACCCGACATCGCCGACGTGATCTTCAGCGCCTTCTCCGCCCGGCGCGAGCGCCTCCGAGAAGGGGACGGCGCCCGGGCGATCAGGATCGTGGGATCGCGATACTCCTCCGAGGCCATGGCGCTGCGGGCATTCGCTACCCGATCACATCTTCCGCACGCCTGGATCGATCTCGAAGACGCACCCGACCCCGACGTGCTGCTGGCCGGCCTGGGGCTGCGTCCCGCCGACGCGCCGGCTGTCATCACGCCGACGGCGGTGCTGCGCCACCCCTCGCCCGGGGAGTTCGCAGAGCATCTCGGGCTCACCTTCCGGCCCGTTCCGGGCGTGTTGTTCGACCTCGTGGTGATCGGCGCCGGCCCCGGAGGGCTCGCCTCCGCCGTCTATGGCGCGTCCGAAGGGCTCAACACGGTCACGCTCGACGCCTTCGCCATCGGCGGCCAGGCCGGCGCTAGCTCGCGCATCGAGAACTATGCGGGTTTCCCCAATGGGATCTCGGGTGAGGACCTCGTGTCGAGGACCGCGATCCAAGCCCAGCGTCTCGGGGCCCGACTCAACGCCCCGTGCGTCGCCGCCGGGCTTCGCACCGAGCATGGGTTCCACGTCGTGACACTGTCCGACGGCAGCGAGATCCCGTGCCGTGCGGTCATCGTCGCCTCCGGTGCCCGCTATCGCCGGCTGGCGGTCGACAATCTCGAACCCTTCGAAGGGGCCGGCGTGTACTACGCGGCGACCGACCTCGAGGCGAGGATCTGCGCGGGGAAAGACGTGATCGTGGTCGGGGGAGGGAATTCGGCGGGGCAGGCCGCCATCTACATGTCCCAGCAACGGTGCAAGGTCCTCATCGCCATCCGGGACGACGACTTCTCCCAGACCATGTCGCACTACCTGATCGAACGCATCGAAGCGAACCCCCGCATCGAGGTGCTGTCCAGAACCGAGGTCAGGACGGTCGAGGGCCGGGACCATCTCGAACGGGTGACCCTCGAACACAAGCCCACGGGCACGTCCCGGGAGATCGTGTGCGGAGGGCTGTTCTGCTTCATCGGAGCCGAGCCGGCCACGTCGTGGCTCGCCGATGCCGTCGCCCTCGATGCCCATGGTTTCGTCCTGACCGACCGTGATCTGGTCGGCCCGGTGTCTCCCGACCAGCGGTTTGCGGGCCGGGAGCCGTTGCCGTTCGAGACCTCGCTGATGGGGGTCTTCGCGGTCGGTGATGTACGCCACGGATCGATGAAGCGCGTCGCAGCCGCCGTCGGCGAAGGATCGAGCGCCGTCCGTTCGGTACACGAGCACCTGAACACGGTGACCTGAACACGAGCACCTGAGGAGTTCACGTACCGCGCTGTACCCTGTCGCCGTGAGCGGCGTCATCACTCCCGAGCAGCGGCGATCCTGGACCGAGGACGGGTGGTGCGTCCTCGAAGAAGCCGTGTCGGGTGAGGACCTCGCCGCCGCCCAGAATGCCGTGGCCAAGTTGTTCCCCCGCGCCGAGGAGATGGCGAGCGCCACCCAGGACGGCGAGCTCGAGCGATGGCGCACATGGGATGCGGCCTGGCCCGAGTTCCCGTTCCGGAGCCGCTCGCTCAACAGCGTGGTGGTCAGTGACGTGATGATCGACCTCGCCCAGGAGCTGCTCGGCACCGAGGACGTCCGGCTGTACCTCGCCATCGTCACGGCCAAGTACGCCGGCCAACCCTCGGAGTACAACCAGCTCCTCCATACCGACTTCCCGAACCACACCCTGACGGTGCCACGGCCCGAGCCGGGCTACCACCAGATGGAGACCTTCATCTACCTCAACCACGTCGGCCCTCACAACGGCGCCACCCGGTTCGTGTCACGGGCGCGGACGAAGCAGATCCCGGTGGAGCAGCACACGTTGAACTACGAGGACTTCGGGGCCCTCTACGACGAGCCCGGGGACGCCTCGGCCCCCGCCGGGTCGATCGTCGTCTACCGTCCCGACGTCTATCACCGGTCGGTCGACTTCACCGATCCCGGCCAGGCTCGCTTCATGCTGCACGTGTCGTACAAGCCTGCCTCCATGGAGTGGGGCGGCTACCAGGCTTGGCCCTTCAAGGGCTTTTCTATGGAGTGGCACAACTTCGTCCAGCAGTCCACCCCGCGGCAACTCACGGCACTCGGTTTCCCCGCCCCCGGCCACCCCTTTTGGACCGACGACACCTTGGCCGGTGTGGGCCGCCGCTATCCCGAACTGGACCTCACCCCGTGGAGGGCCGCGCGCGACAAGGGCGCCGGTGGCGTCTAGGTCGCGGCGCTGCTGATCGACTCGATCTCGTCCAACGCCTTCTGCAGGCGCCTGACGACAACGGCGTCTTGCGGAGTGGTGTCCAGCAGCTCGCCTGACTCGATGGCCTCGATGAACCGCTTGAGCACCTCGGCCTGATCGGGAACGATCGAGCCGGAGGGGGGTCGATGCGATGACATCCCGTCCATCCTTGACCGCGACGACGGCGAGAGGGTGGATTCGACACGACCTGAGCGGCGTCAAAGCAAACCGGGCCACGCGCCCTCCCCGAAGGCAACCCCCGGACCTGGGTCGATGCACGGGCCAGGAGCAGGAGCCGAGGTCCCGGTCGGATGTGGTCAGGTCCCGAAACGGCCGAAGAACGACAGGACCTCGGACGTGGCACTGACCTGCTGGGTGGTCAGGCCCGGGGCCTGTCGGGGATCGGCACCGGGCCACGAGTGGCCGCCGCCGATGATGGTGTAGAGCACCACCGAGGTGCCACGGACACACCCGACCCACTCCTGCTCGACGACCTGCGATGCGATCTGTCTCCGGTGGGGGACGGCTCGACACCGATCGAGTCGCGCCCAGTCCGCCATGTTGCGCTCGGTGCCGCGCACCTTGACCCCGGGGAGCGAGAGTCCGATCGCCCCGTTGCGATAGGGGACGAGCGGATCGTCGGTGCCGTGGAACGCCATGATCGACATGGGCTGGGTGCAGCCGAGCTGGAACTCGACCGCCACGGTGGCGATGGCGGTGATACGCCCCTGTCGGGCGCAGGAATAGATGACGGTGAAGGCGGCCCCCGCCGAGAACCCAACCGCGAAGACAGCGTGACGGTCGACACAATAGGTGCGCTCGAGGGAGGTGACCAGCGTGTCGACGAAGGTGGCGTCGGTGCCGTGCGCGCTGAACTGCCACTCCGTCTCGTCGCCCTGGGTGTGAGGCACGACGACCAGATCGCCGTCAGCCGAGCCCCGAGACGGAAGGCCCGTCAACGCCGAGAACTGCGCCGGGTTGGAGTCGAACCCGTAGAAGAGAAGGACCATGGGGATCGGATGGCCCCGGCGGTCCGTCCGGGGGACCGACAGGTCGTAGGTCCCCGTCACCCCTGGGACGTCCAGGGTCTGAGCCTGGAGACGACTAGAGGTGACGGATCCTCGTGCAGGAGGACGGCCACATCCGGCCGAAGGTTCGGCGGTGTGGGCCTCCCCGGTCAGAGACGTCACGACGCGCCCGTTGGAGCACGACGAACCCCCCACAGCGAAGGAGGCGAGGGCGACGGGGACGACGATCAGGCTGACAACCGAATGCCATTGCCTGCCCTGCGTCGGGCGTCGCTTCACCCACCGATCCTAAGCCGGCGCGACGCCACGGGATGTCGTGCCGTGAGTCAGCTGCTACTCGGATCGGTCCAGATCGTCGAACGGGGCGCGGTCACCGGTCTGCGCCGAGGCGTCCTCACCGCAGAACACGACACGTCCCGCGGTGGCGGCTCAGGTCGTCGCGCAGCTCCTCGCCCACGCGCAGTCGTTGAACTCGTTGCCTCCCACCGGCGTCGACGGTGTGGCGATCAGGTTTCCGTTCGCATCGATGAGCTGGAGTCGCCACCCGGTGGCCGGCTTCGGGGTCGCGGATGTCGCGACTCCCATTCCGAACACTGCGAGGCAGCCCGTGGCCACCACGGTCGCGATGCACATCCTGCCCAGTACACGAGACCGGCCCGATCGACGTTCCGCTCGTTGCTTCATGGCTGCATTGCCCTTTTGCGATAGCAAGACATGGAGGAAACCGGCACCGCGTTGCGGTGGCTCCCGAGAGATATCAGCCCGTCCACCAACGCAGCCAGGGTGATTACACGCCGGTAGCGACGCGATCGCTCGGGTGTTTGAGCCGGAGGCAGAGTCAAGAGCCCGGGCGCGATCTAGACTGCTTCAACGTCTCACATTGGGGTCTGTCGCATGGGGGAACACAAGCCATTCGAGTTCGGGGGTGTCCACCATTTGGCCCTCGTTTGTAGCGACATGGATCGCACAGTCGACTTCTACTCGAACATCCTGGGGATGCCGCTGGTCAAGACGATCCAATTGTCCGGGGGCATGGGCCAGCACTTCTTCTTCGATTGTGGGGGAGGCGACTGCCTCGCCTTCTTCTGGTTTCCCGGGGCTCCCGACGCGGTTCCCGGAATCTCGGCACCGGCGGCTCGCCCTGACCAGGGTGATCTCACCAGCGCCATCAGCTCCATGAATCACGTGGCTTTCAAGGTCGCCCCGGAACGCATCGACGAGTACAGAGACCGCCTCCTGGCTGCCGGGGTCGACTGCACCGAGGTCGCCAACCACGACGACAGCGAGTTCGGCATCAGCGACACGGTGCATCCGGGAGTTTTTGTACGGTCGGTCTACTTCCAGGACCCTGACGGAATTCTTCTCGAATTCGCCTGCTGGACCCGAGTTCTCGAACCGCGTGATGTCGCGCAACACTTTGATCCGGTTGCCAACCAAGTCGACGCCTGAGCGGAGAAGCGGTGCCCCGACTTCGTCAAGTGCCCAGGGCAGAGGCGGAGGCGCGCATCGTCACTACGATGTACGACTTCCTCTTCAAGGGGCGGGACCCGGTTGCCGAACCGGGCACGTGGACAGGCTCGCCTGGTGATTGGTGGACCGTATTCGCCCTCGTCCCCGAGATCCTCGAACACGCTGTTGCGGGTTTCGCCCTGTACCAGAGCCCGAAACGACGACTAGATCCGGTCCTGCGCGAGTTGGGCCAGATCCGCGCCGGATGGGCGGCGGGAAGCCAGTTCGTCTTCTCCCAGCACTGCAAGTCCTTGCGGGACCTCGGGGTGGCGGAGGAGAAGATCCAGTCGATCCCCAATTGGGCAGTGGCGGCCTGCTACGACGAGACGGAACGCCTCGTCCTCGCCTACACCGACTGCCTGGTCTATGAACGTGGCCGGGTCCCCGACGCACTGTTCGGCGCGCTCCAGGACCAGCTGAGCGATGTGGAGATCCTCGAGTTGACGTACATCACTGCCCTCTACTTTCAGCACGCCGTGATGTCGCGGGCCCTACGAACTGAGTTCGATGATCGCGACGACCCCGTCGTCGAAGTGCCCGGCCCCGAGGGTGCCTCCGCGTTGCACCCCGGGCCTGTGAACCCACCTCCTGACGCAGGAACGCCTTAACCCGGACCTTTCAGTAAAACGCCCGACGTTCCTGCCGTATTGACGCGGAAAAGCCCTCGTGGCAAGGGAAACTGTTGATTGCGAAGCCAACAGGAACCAAACCAGGAGGGCACTTCCGAGATGCAGCGTAACGCGGGCCGACCCAACATTGTGGTGACCACCGGAGGCAAGGGCGTTGCCACTCATGCGGGTGCTCGGCTGTTGTGCGAACTGGCCGACGAGCTTGGGTTGCGCCAAGGGCTCTCAGAGGCGATGGCGCCGACCAAGAAGCGTCGACGGGGCCATGACCGAGGCCAGGTGCTCGTCGATCTGGCCGTGGCCATCGCCGACGGGGCGACCTCCATCAGCGACATGCGGGTGCTGGCCGATCAATCAGTCCTCTTCGGCGATGTGGCCTCGGTGCCGACGGCATGGCGGACTCTCGAGGCCGTCGACGACGCCGCCCAAGAACGCATCGCCGCAGCTCGGGCCCAGGCGCGGGCCGAGTCCTGGGCGGCCGGTCTTGACCCGGGTTTCTACGTGATCGACCTTGACGCCACGCTGGTCGGTGCGCATTCGGAGAAGGAGGGGGCAGCCCCGAACTACAAGCACGGGTTCGGGTTCCAACCGCTCATGGCTTTCCTCGACGCCACCGGCGAACCCTTGGCCGCACGCCTGCGGCCGGGCAACGCCGCCCCGGGCAACGCCGATGATCATGTCATCGTGCTCGACGACGCCTTGGCCCAGCTGCCGGTTGATCCGAACACGTGCGAGGTGATCGCCCGGACCGACTCGGCGGGCTGCTCGCATACCTTCACCGAGGCCTGCCGGGAGCGCAATGTCCGTTTCGTGGTGGGCCACAGGCTCAGTGCCGAGGTGGCCGCCGTGGTGACCACTGTGCCCAAAAGCCGCTGGCACAGGGCCATCTCGGCCGATGGTGCCGAAGAGCGGGAGTTCGGAGAGGTGGCCGAGATCACCGACCTGGTGGACTTGTCGCGCTGGGTCGAGGGCACCCGAATGATCGTCCGGCGCGAGTTGCCCCACGCCGGCGCCCAACTCACTTTCAGCGATGTCGACGGCTATCGATACCTGGTCTTCATCACCGACCACCAAGAAGATGACGTCTGCTTCCTCGACGCTCTCTATCGGGGCCGCGGACGCTGCGAGCGTCGGATCTGCGACGCCAAGGACACCGGACTCACCAACCTGCCTTCGGCCAGCTTCGCCATCAACGCCGCCTGGCTCGCACTGGTCCTCATCGCCGGCGATCTCTTGGTCTGGATGAAGGGGCTATGCCTCGAAGGCGAGCTGGCCGGGGCCGAACCCAAGCGGCTGCGTTACACCATCTTGCACAGCGCAGGCGTGCTGGTGCGCTCCGCCCGGCGCACCACCTTGCGAATCGCCCAAGGTTGGCCCTGGGCCGAGGACCTCGTGGCGGCCTTCACTCGACTGCCGAACTGGTCCAGCGCCTAACGAGGTTCACCGTTCCTTTGGGCGCATGACGCGGAGTTGATCGAACACGTCCTCGATCGGGCGTCAGCACCTCCAACGCGCTAGATACCTCGACCGGCCGTCACGGTGGCCGTCGCCCACGCCGACCATGATCTCGCAGGCCACCCACACTGGTCGTTGAACGACAGAATGGTCTTCACTACGGGGCTTACTGAAAGGTCCGGGTTAAGGCTGTCGACGGCCCTCTTACCGAGGTCCAGGCGGCGTCGCTCCCCTCTTGCTTACCCCGACCCGCCGCTTGCTCACCCCGACCCGCCGCCGTACTGGGCGTCGGTGACGTGGGCGCCCCACCGGGCGTCACCCTCGGTCATCGACAGATGCGTCATGAAGTGATCCGGGGCCGCGCCGTGCCAGTGCTCCTCTCCATCGGGAGTGAAGACGACATCACCGGGGCGGATGTCGACGATGCGGTCGCCGCGGGACTGGACGAGTCCCCTTCCCTCTGTGACAAACAGGGTCTGTCCCAGGCTGTGGGAATGCCAGGCGGTGCGTGCTCCGGGAAGGAAATGGACGACACTGACGTTGATCCGCGACGGGTCATGCCCCCTGGCCACGGCGTCGATCCAGACCTCGCCGGTGAACCACTCCGCTGGACCCTTGACGGAGGGCGGCTTAGGGACGATTCCCATGAGTCCTCCTTCTCGCTTGGCACTACCCACTTCCGGCGAATGAGAGAGCCAAATCGTTCAGTAGCCCTGACGCGGAGCAAGGAGAAGGATGGACGCACTGGTTCACCACGGGATGCACGCTCTGGCACAAGGGTTCGTCACACGGTAGTCCTCTCCCAGGTCGCATGTAACCTGCCACCGGTGGCGCCGGGGACGTTCAACAGACGACAACTCCTGCGTTGGTCGGCGATCGCAGGGGCTTCGATCGTGGCGGGCGGGGCCGCAGTCTTCGAGTTGGTAGACCACTCAGACCTTCCGGGTCACCAAGCGCTGATCACCCTTCTCGGCGACTGCGCCCTTTCGGTTCCCCCGATGAGCTTCTCGCCCCTGGGGCCGACGGATTCGGGGACGTTCTTCTCCCGTGCCCGCAACCAGACAGTGGGATACACCATCGCCTACCCGCCTGGGCACACTTCTGGTAGCCAACTGCCGCTCGTGGTGACGCTGCACGGTTTCGGGGCAAATCACACCAACGCTTTGGCCGGTATGTCGCCTGCCCAAGCCTTGGCGCTCCGGGTCGACGGCAAGCCACTGCCTCCCATGGCCATGGTGACGGTGGACGGGGGTGGCGGCTACTGGAACCCACATCCCAAGGACAACCCCATGGCCATGGTGATCGAGGAGTTGATCCCGATGTGCCAGGAGAGAGGTCTGGGTCGACCAGACAAGATCGGCACCATGGGCATCTCCATGGGCGGCTACGGAGCCTTGCTGTTCGCCGAGAAATATCCGCAGCTCTTCTCCGCCGTGGCTGCCATCAGCCCGGCGATCTGGACGAGCTACTCGGAAGCCCAGTCCGCCAACTCAGGTGCATATGCCTCCGATGCCGATTTTTTGAGTGACAACGCCGTCACACACGCTGAGGACCTGGCAGGGATACCGGTTAGGATCGCATCGGGTGATGACGATCCCTTCCATCCTGGCGTCGAGGCGCTAGCTCGAACACTTCCTTCAGGCGCAGTCGTTCATTTCTCGAAGGGATGTCACACCGGCTCCTTCTTTGCCTCGCAGGAGCCACCTTCACTGGTGTTCCTTGCCCACCATCTCTCGATCTAGAACACCCTCCGCCCCTCGTCTTTGGTCGAGGTCGGCGGACTAGCAAGATCTCGGTGGTCATTAGTCGCAAATGATCTCGGGGACTCCTCTCGCCGGCCTGGTGGGATAATAGCGAGCGTGCCCCGTCTGGCTTCCGTCTTCGTCGCCCTAGCGGTCCTCGGCGCTGGCATGATCTATCTGATCCACCTCGGCTCGACTCCCAGCAGCTGCGGCGTCTTCCTTACGGCGAAGTGGTCAGCACGGTACGTCGCATTGGATGGGTGCAATGGTGAGCTGATCCCCCCGCCTGCCGGCATCACCGTGGCCGTCGGTGAACTGGTCACGCTTGACAACGATCACCAGTGGTCAGGGTTCTTCAGCTCCAATTCAACGGTCCTCGTCGTCGAGCCGCCCGGCACTCATGTCGGGGTGTTTCGGGCCATCGCACCGGGAAACGCGACGATCCAAGTGAAGACAGCGCGATGGTGCGCCTCCCGAACCTCGAAGAGAATCTGTCGTGTCCTGACCGTCACGGTCTCGGGTTGAGCTACCCCTCCGATTCGGGGGTATCGCAGCGTCCTCAACGGCTGACCCGTCAATCGGGCCCAAGCGGTCATCCTGGTCGGGCTGGTGATGACAACGACCACCTCTGGTGGTGCCCAGAGGGCTGATCGGCATTCGCGAACCATGAAGCTTCTGGCGTCGCCAGAGAACCCATGCCAGAATCAGTGCAACCGACAGAGGGAGCCTCCGTGGCCACCGTTACGGTCTTTGTTGACGATGCGGTCCTTGGACGACTTCCGCCCATTTGCGTCAAAGATGGGATATGGACCAATGATCGACTCACCTACGCCCAGGACGTTGGCGGAAGGACTGGATTGGGTGTGGCGTGGCTCCTCGTGCTGGCTGGCCCGTTGGGGTGGATCGGCCTCTTCATCATTGCGGCAGTCCGACAAAGCAGTGAATTGCTCACGGTGACATTGCCGTTCAGCGAAGCCGCACACCTTCGATTGAGACACGCGCAGCGAGCTCGTTCGCAGGCGATGTGGGTTGCGTTGAGCGCCTTTGTCGCAGCCTTCGCGTCGCTCCTTTTTCGCACAACTGATTCCAGACTGCTGGCATTGGCCTTAGCCATCGTCGTGGTAGGGGCTTTGATCAAATCGATCATTGAGACGCGCGGCGTCAACAGAGCCATTATTCGTTTGTCACTAGATGCATCCCGTCGATGGGTCACCTTGTCCGGCGTCCACCCGGACTTCGAGGCTACGATCCGGAACGGACGCCAGTTCTCCAGAACGTCCTCTGCCGAGGGGTAATTCGGTTGAGGTGCGAAGCCTCCGCCCGTGGCACGGGGGTGCAGGGGTCTAGTTGCTCACCGCCGGAGAGCGCCCGAGCGTGGCGGCCACGGTAGCCAGGAGTCGCTCGGGAGGGATCGGCTTTTCCAGGTACGTAACGATCTTTCCCTCGACCCGAGCCAATGTGGCTTCGTCGAGGGAGCGAGCAGAAACGAGCACCACCAACTGGGGGGTCGCCAACGATTCAAGCACCGAGAATCCATCTCGTCGTGGCATCTTTAGGTCGAGGAGCACCACCCCTACCGCCATCTGATTCAGGAGGCGAAGCGCTACGTCACCATCCTCGGCTACAGCAACGGAATAGCCCGAGCTCCTGAAGATATCGACCCATGTCGAGCGGAGACCTTCGTCATCGTCGACGACCAGGACATCGACTTGAGCATGGGCCGACGGGGCGGATGAGCCGCCGCTTGACCACTCGGTGTCATGAACTCCGGATTCATTTGTCATCTTCAGACTCATCCGTTGGTCTCAAACGCGTATCGCATTGCGATGCGGTATGCCTCGAACCAGGCAAGGATCTCATCATCAAGTTGCTCGGGATCGCGTTGCCATGCTCGATTCCGTGTTAGTGGCTGTAGAACGCTGATCCTCCGTATACTCGCGATCATACGCACGGCGATGGACATGCCAATAGGTGAAATCACCGTCTTTACAGGGTCGACCAGATCCTCATAGCCCCCACGCCTGACCACAAGCTGAGCGGTACGCCTTGAGCCTTTCCAATCGCTGCCCACTCGGAGGCCCTGACTGACAATGATTACGAGGTGCTCTCGGCGATGACAGGCGTAATCGGAGAGCCGCTCGGGCTAGCTTCAGTGATGCCAGTAGGCGAGGAGTTATTCGGATAAGCCTTGCAGCGAGGGTTCAGATTTGAACCAGAGATATTCATCGTTATCCGGGTGGCGGACTTCATGGAGCGGTGATCCCCGAGCGCTTCGCCGTGAACGGACCGGAAAGGGCTGGGTCATTCCCGACTATCGGGTCTCCTTACGTTGACCCGTCGACACCATTCGTCT
>CAWISP010000045.1:0-24615 GCA_963838775.1 uncultured Acidimicrobiales bacterium | reverse complement strand
AGCTGCGGCGCCTTCCAACCCGGCGACGAACCCGCAATCTCGACACCTGGAGGCCGGCCACCACCGCCGTCCGCGTTGGCCGAACCCGAGCCTCCACCGAGAACCGCCTAACGCTGGCTGCGCAGAAGTACAGCGCCGCGATCGGCCGCGCCCCCTCATCAGGTTGGCGGTCTCCACTGTGAGACTTACGAACCCGCCGACGCCTCGTCTGATCGGCCTGATGGAGGGCAATTTCCGAGAGCAAACCCGTCTCGACGCAGTTTGTGCTGGGGTTTTGTCGACGCGACGCGGTCGGTTTTGTCGGAACCCCGTGGGTTCGTGGGCGAGGGGGGGACTTGAACCCCCACATCCTTTCGGACACAGGAACCTGAATCCTGCGCGTCTGCCAATTCCGCCACTCGCCCGAGCGACGGCGTCACGATACCCGACGGTTCGCGGAGGACCGCTGGGCTGTGTGGGCACAGAACTCGCTCCCTCCTTCCTGAAGGATCCATGAAGGCCCTAAATGTCGGCCAGGTTTCTCACGCGCCGTACCGAAAGTGTCACTGCTGGTCGTGGGAGATCTCATGCGATTTCATCTCGCTTGATGCGGGGTCGGGCAACCCCGGCGGTGCAGATGGCACCGGTAGGCTGGGCCACCACGATGGGACTCCAAAGGTTCGAGCAGCGTCTCGAGCGGATGGTGGAAGGCGCGTTCTCCAAAGCCCTCCGGGGTGGCATCCAGCCCGTGGAGATCGGCCGACGCCTCACGCGCGAGATGGACCTCCTGCGTCGCGTGGGAGTGCGCGGCCTTATCGCGCCCAATGTCTTTGTCGTGACCCTGTCGCCCCCCGATGCCGACCGGTTCCAGAGCTTCGCCGACGTCCTGGCCAGGGAGCTCGGCGATGCGGCCCGTGAGCACGCCCGGAGCGAGGGCTATGTCTTCGTGGGCCCGGTCGAAGTCGAGATCCGCAGCGACCCCTCCACCCGGGCCGGGCGCTACCGGGTGACGGCCGAGGTCCGGGAGGGTCTCGACGGGCTCTCGGCCGCTTCGCTCATCCTGTCGGACGGGTCCCGGATCGTCCTCGGCAACGAGACCGTCGAGATCGGTCGTCTCCCCGAATGCACCATCGCCCTGAGCGACCCCAACGTCAGCCGCCGCCACGCCGAGATCCGCCGGCACGGGAGCGACGTGGTCGTGGCCGACCTGCAGTCGACCAACGGCACCCGGGTGAACGGTGTCCCGGTCCGTGAGCGTGTCCTCCAGGACGGGGACGAGATCACCGTGGGGACCACCTCCATACGGTTCGAGACTTCGTGAGCGGCAGGGCGTCGTGGTGTTCCTGACCTCCCTGGACAACCAGAACCTGCTCCGGGCGCTGGAGATCATCGTCGTAGCCTTGATCTGGCTGTTCTTCTTCCGGGTCATCAGGGCCGTATGGGTCCAGGTGCGCCCACCCCAGGCCCGGGGTGCCGCCCAGGCTGTCGTCGCTGCCCAGGGTGCCCGGCCTGCTGCAGAGCGTGGTGGTCGGGCCGGCAAGCTCCATCTCAAGGTGATCGAGCCCCAAGAGGGCTACGGCCAGACCTTCGAAGTTGGCGAGGAGGTGACCCTGGGGCGCGCCGCCGGGTGCGGGGTCCGCGTGGAGGACTCCTTTACCTCGAGCCTGCACGCGCGGCTGTTCCGTCGCAACGGGACGTTGTGGGTGGAGGACCTGGGGTCGACCAACGGGACCTGGGTGAATGCCGAGCGCATCGCCACGACCGCCAAACTGGGAAAGGGCGACCTACTCCAGGTGGGTGGCACGGTCTTCGAGGTGTCCCGGTGACCGGACCTCTCGGGCGAGGACGAGGAGCATCGATGTCGCGACAGGCGAGCTACCAGGAGGGTCGTTGACCGTCCTGCGGTCGGGCTCGGCCTCCGACGTGGGTCGGGTGCGCACGGTCAACGAGGACCTGGCGCTCGAGAGCCTCACCTTGTTCGCGGTGGCGGACGGCATGGGCGGTCACGTCGGGGGGGAGATCGCGGCGCGCACCGCCATCGACACCCTGGAGGCCGAGTTCGCCCGCAAGCCCTCCGCCGAGGGGCTGGCCGCGGCCATCCACGACGCCAACAAGGCGGTCTGGGAGCGCGGCCGCGAAGATGCGGACCTGCGGGGGATGGGCACCACGATGATCGCGGCCGCCTTGGTGGCGACCGACGAGGGGGACCGGTTGGTGCTCGCCAACGTCGGGGACTCCCGGGCCTACCGCTTGCACGGCCGGGACCTGGTCCAGCTCACCACCGACCATTCCGTCGCCGAAGAGCTCGTGGCGCGAGGCGAACTCTCCGAGGAAGAGGCGGCGGTGCACCCCCACCGCCACATCCTCACCCGTGCCCTCGGTGTCCAGTCCGAGGTGGCCGTCGACGTCTGGCAGCTCGTCCCCGAAGAGGGCGACCGGTTCCTACTGTGCTCCGACGGGCTCACCAACGAGGTGCTCCCCGAAGAGATCACCGACGTCCTGTCCCAGACACGCGATCCCCGCGAGGCGGCCGAGACCCTGGTGCGCATGGCGAACCAGGCCGGTGGCAACGACAACGCCACCGTGGTCGTGCTTGATGTCATGGTAGGCGAGCCCTCTTCCGTCGCGGCCGACGCCGCACACGCGGGCGAGACTGCCGCCGGCGCCGCACCGGCCGGCGCGGGGGGGTCCGACGGCGCAGCGACCGTGGCATCGGGATCGACCTTGGTGGCGAGCCCACCCGAGTCGCCCGCACCCCCCTCGACCGAGCCCGCCCCCGTCGGGACCGTCAACGCCAACGGCGCGGGGGCCGCCGTCGTGAGCCGTTCGGCTCCGGAGGTCGATCGCCCCGCCCCGCCCTCGAAGCGTTACGACCCTCGCACCGGCGCGCGCATTCCCCGTCGCATCACGTTCCGGGTGCTCCTATTCCTGGTGGTGTTGGGCGGGCTCGCCTACGCGAGCTACGCGGCGATCCGCTGGTACGTGAACGACTCCTACTTCGTCGGCCTCAGCCACAACCACGTCGTGATCTATCAGGGACGTCCGGGCGGATTCGTCGGGATGAATCCCAAGATCGTGAAGCGGACCCAGATGACGGTCGACCAGGTCCCCTCCTACAAGGTCGCCGACCTCAAGAGCGGAGTCCAAGAGACCTCGTTCAAGGCGGCCCAGGGATACGTCACGAGCCTCCAGGAGTCGGTGTGCGCCTTGCAGCAACCACCCGCCTACTGCTCGACCTTCACCGCCCCCACCGCGCCGGGCGCGACGACTTCGACCATCCCCACCTCCACCCCGGCGACCTTCGGGTGGCGGGCGCCGCAGAGAACCACCCACACGCCAGCGCGCGAGGTGGCCTGAGATGGCAGGACGTATTCGCTGGCTCGGGATCGCCATGGTGGTGTGCTTCCTGGCCCTGTTCCTGCAGCTCAACAACGTGCAGGTCAACAACGCCCACAAGTACGCCAACGACCCCTACAACCCGTCGGTGGTGGCCGCCAGGTACGACCAACCCCGGGGGATCATCCAGAGCGCGGACGGCGTGGTGCTGGCCCAGTCGGTGCAGACGCACAAGGGCGCCTACAAGTACGTCCGCCAGTACCCCCTGGGTTCGCTCTTCGGCCAGATCACGGGATACCTCTCCTTTACCTACGGCGCCACCGGCGTCGAGGACACCTACGACTTGTACCTCGCCCAGCACAACCGCCCCGTCAAGACGATCGGTGATCTGCTCACGACGCCCACGGAGACCGACACCGTCACGCTCACGTTGTCGAGTGCGCTGCAGAAGTCGGCGCAAAGCGCCCTTGCTGGCCGTGACGGCGCGATCGTCGTCCTCGACCCCTCTACCGGCGCGATCCTCGCCATGTACTCCAATCCCACCTACGACCCGAACCCACTGGCGGCGAACGACACCGCCACCGAGGCCGCCGCCTTCAAAGCGGACAACACCGACGAGCCGGGCACGTCCTTTCCCCCCGCCGCGTCCCTGGCATACCAGGACATCTTCCAGCCGGGATCGACGTTCAAGGTGGTGACGGCCACGGCCACCTATCAGTACGCGCCCAAGCTCGTGGACACCCCCATGCCG
Organism: uncultured Acidimicrobiales bacterium; assembly: GCA_963838775.1. Taxonomy (GTDB): domain Bacteria; phylum Actinomycetota; class Acidimicrobiia; order Acidimicrobiales; family UBA8190; genus Chersky-840. The sequence continues at coordinate 20,549 of CAWISP010000045.1, read as the reverse complement.
TACTTCAGCTGCATTCCCTACAACTACTTCGGCGGGAACTCCCGGCAGCTGTGCAACGACGGCGGGAGCCCGTGCGGGGGAACGATCGCCCAGATGCTGCCCCCGTCGTGCGACCCCGGGTTCGCCCTCCTCGGCACGAAGGTGGGCGCCCTGTCGATGCAGGCCGAAGCCCAGTCCTTCGGGTTCAACCAGCAGCCTCCCATCGACCTTCCCCACAGCCCCTTCGAGGTGTCGCAGTTCCTGCACGCGGCGTGCTGGAGCGGAGCCCCGATCTTCCTGGCCTACTCGTCGATCGGCCAGGACTGCACCATCGCCACGCCCCTGCAGATGGCGCTCGTGGCGGCCGGGATCGCCAACGGGGGCGTCGTGATGACCCCCCACGTCATGTACGAGATCCGTGATTCGCAGAACAACCTCGTCGAGCGTTACCAACCCACTGCCTGGCACCGGGCCGCGTCGCAGGCGACGGCGAGCGCCCTGACCAAGCTCATGGAGCAGGTCGTCACCGGCGGGACGGCATCGGGCGACGGGTTCCCCGCCTCGTGGGACGTGGCCGCCAAGACCGGCACCGCACAGACCGGAGTCGGCAACACGCTCACCACCGACTGGATGATCGCCTTCGCGCCGGCCACCCAACCCACCGTCGCCATCGCCGTGGCCATGCCGCACCAGCCCGTGGACCTCACCGGCGCACTCGTCGCCGGGCCCATCGTGAAGAAAATGATCCAAGCAGTTCTGGCGGGGCAGTGACACCGATGTCCGAAGAGCTGTACCCGAGGAGGGAATCACCCATGTCTGGCCCAGGCCGCGTTCCGGCGAGACGTAGGCTCTGACCCGCATGGAGCCGACCAACACCCCCCGAGTGCTCTCGGGACGATACGAGCTCTCGCACCTGGTGGCCCGAGGGGGCATGGCCGAGGTGTACCGCGCCCGCGACCAGCTGCTCGACCGTCCGGTTGCGCTCAAAGTGCTGTTCCCCGAGCTGTCGGTCGACCGGTCCTTCGTCGAGCGTTTCCGCCGTGAGGCTCAGGCCGCCGCCAACCTCTCGCACCCCAACATCGTCCCGGTCTTCGACTGGGGTGAGGACAACGGCACCTACTTCATCGTGATGGAGTTCGTCGACGGCAGGGCCCTGTCGTCGATCCTGCGCACGGCCGGGCCGCTGCATCCGGACCGTGCCGCCGAGATCGCCGCTGACGTGGCCGGGGCGCTGTCCTACGCGCATCGCCACGGCGTGGTGCACCGCGACGTGAAGCCCGGCAACGTGCTCATCACCGAAGAAGGCACCATCAAGGTCACGGACTTCGGCATCGCCCGCGCCGTGAACACCGAAGAAAGCCTGACCCAGACGGGGGCGGTGATGGGCACGGCCACGTACTTCTCGCCCGAGCAGGCCGAGGGGATGGGCGTGGACTCCCGCAGCGACATCTACTCGCTCGGGGTCGTGATCTTCGAGATGGTCACGGGCCGCCCCCCGTTCCTCGGTGACACACCGGTGGCCGTGGCGTCCAAGCACGTGCGCGAGCACCCACCCGCGCCGCGCGAGGTGAACCCGGGCGTGCCCCCCGACCTCGAAGCCATCATCTTGAAGTGCCTGGCGAAGTCACCCGATCACCGCTACGCCACCGGCGACGACCTTCGCATCGACCTGTTGCGCTTTCGCGAGGGCCGCGCCGTGGGGGCGACCAACCCTCCCACCGGGCAGCACCCGTCGGTGGGCACCACGCAGGCGGTCAGGGCGCTCGGGACCCAGGCGTTGCCCGCCGTCGGGGGCGACGACCTCGAGGGCGCCGGTGAGCCCAACCGCACCGGGCTCTATGCGGCCCTTCTCGTTCTGCTCCTGGTGGCGCTGGCCGTCGTGATCATCCTCCTCGGCAACTCCGTTGGATGGTGGCGCGTGGGGGAGGGCCCGAGCACGACCTTGGTGATGCCCGACGTGGCAGGGCAGAATGTGACCACGGCGGAGCGGACCCTGCAACACGACGGCCTCAAGACCAAGGTGCAATCCGACACGACGGCCAAGAACACGCCCAACACCCAGGTGTTGCGGACCGACCCGGCCAAGGGGGCCACGGTCAAGAAGGGCGACACGGTGGCCCTCGTCACCGGTGCCCAGGGACCTCCCGTGCACGTCCCCGACTTGGTGGGGCAGTCGGTCACCTTCGCCAAGTCCGAGTTGCAGTCAGAGGGGCTCCAGGCCAACGTCCAGTTCAGCAGCACGTGCACCCAGCAGAACATCGTGTGCATGCAGACCCCCAAGTCCGGCCAGACCGTTCTGCCCGGTGGCACCGTCAACATCTTCACGCAGTCGACGACGACGGCCGTCCCCGACGTGAGCGGGCTCGGCCAGACCACGGCGTGCAACCGACTGGGCCAGGCCGGGTTCCAGTGCGGGGCCATCACCATGCAGTCCTCGCAGACGGTGCCCAAGAACGACGTCATCAGCACCAACCCGGCCGCCGGTGCCCAGGAGCCGGCGAACGCCAACGTGAACCTGGTGGTCTCCAGTGGACCGTCGTCGGTGCTCGTGCCCGACGTGGTGGGGGACACGCAGGCGGCGGCCGTCACGGCGTTGCAGGGCCCGGGCCTCAATCCCGTCGAGATCTGCCAGCCGACCAACAATCCGTCCCAGGACCAGATCGTCCAGAGTCAGAGCCCGAACGGCGGTGTGGCGGTGAGCCCGGGGACGACGGTGACCATCACCGTGACGAACCTGAGCGGATGTTCGGGCACGACGACGACGACGACGACGGGCACGGGCAATACCGGCAACACCGGCGGCGGCCACCATCGGCACTAGAGCTAGAGCTTGGCGGCTCCCAGTGAGCCGAGGAAGTTCGTGAGCAGATTCGGCCCGACGCTCGTGAGGATGGACTCGGGGTGGAACTGCACTCCCTCGATGGGTACCTCCCGGTGCCGTAACCCCATGACGATGCCGTCGGAGGTCTCGGCGGTGATCTCGAGGACATCGGGGATCGAGTCGCGCTCGACGATCAGGGAGTGGTAGCGTGTCGCCTCGAACGGGTTGGGCATGTCGGCGAAGACGCCGACCCCGGTGTGGAAGATGTTCGAGGTCTTGCCGTGCATCAGCTCGGGCGCGGCCACGATGCGGGCGCCGAAGACCTGGCCGATGCACTGGTGACCCAGGCACACGCCGAGGATGGGCACCTCGCCGGCGAGCTCTGCCACCACGGCCATGCTCACACCGCCGTCCTCGGGCCGGCCGGGCCCCGGTGAGATCACGATTCCGTCGGGCCCGACCTCCCGGATGCCCGAGACCTCGATGGCGTCGTTGCGGAACACGACCGGCTCCGCGCCGAGCGCACCCATCTCCTGGACCAGGTTGTAGGTGAAGGAGTCGTAGTTGTCGACGAGCAGGACCCGGGCTCCCACCGCCCCGACACTACCGCCCACCTTCGTGGTCCCGGCCCCGGTGGTCCCCGGCCCCGGCCGACGGTGCCGCCGTGGCTATCCTCGGGGCATGGCGAACAAGCAGGGTCCCGGGAGCGCGGCGCGCAAAGGCCGTTCGGCCTCGGGAAGGGCGATCGCTCCTCCCCCCACTGCCAGCGGCCGCTACACGCCGCCGATCCCGCGCGCCAAAAAGGTGAGCCCGAAGTGGATGGGACCCCTGATCCTGTTCTTGCTGATCGCCGGGGCGCTCATCATCGTGCTCAACTACTTCAACGTCATGCCGGCGGGGCCGAGCAACTGGTACCTGGTGGGGGGGATCGTGCTCATCGCCGGTGGCTTCGTCGTCGCCACGCAGTACCGCTGACCCCGTTCGGGCCCCGGGGGGTTATCCCAAGCGTTCGATGATGGTGGCGTTGGCCATGCCCCCGCCCTCGCACATCGTCTCGAGCCCCCAACGTCCGCCCGTGCGCTCGAGCTCGTTCAACAAGGTGCACATCAGCTTCGCTCCCGAGCATCCCAGGGGATGGCCGATGGCGATGGCCCCGCCGTTGACGTTCACGCGGTCCATGTCGGCGTGCAGCTCTTTTTCCCACGCCAGCACGAGCGACGCGAACGCCTCGTTGATCTCAACGAGGTCGATGTCGTCGATCGTCATCTTGGCCTTCTCGAGCACCGACCGCGTGGCGGGGATCGGGCCGGTCAGCATCGTCACGGGGTCCACCCCGGCCAGCGAAAAGGCGTGGAACCGGGCCCGCGGGGTGAGCCCCAGGGCGTTGGCTCTCTCCTCGCTCATGATCAGGACCGCGGCGGCGCCGTCGCTGATCTGCGACGAGTTCCCGGCCGTCACCTTGCCGTCGGGCTTGAAGGCCGGCTTCAGGTTGGCGAGGACCTCGGCGGTGGTGTCGGGGCGGATGCCTTCGTCGGTGGAGAACGTCTCGTTGGTGGCGGCCCCGTCGTCGTCCTTGACCGCGACGGGGAGGATCTCACGCTCGAAGCGGCCCTCGGCCGTGGCCCGAGCAGCGAGCCGCTGGCTGCGGGCGCCGAAGCCGTCGAGGTCCTGGCGCGAGAGGTCCCACTGGTCGGCGATCATCTCGGCGGAGATGCCCTGGGACACGAGCCCGCCCCGCTCGGCGTAGCGCTCCATCATCTTGGGACCGAAGGGGAACCCGAGGTCGCGCACCACCGACGATCCCATGGGCGTGTGGGTCATGTGCTCGACGCCGGCCGCGATCACGACGTCGTAGGCGCCGGCCATCACACCCTGGGCAGCGAAGTGCAGTGCCTGCTGGGAGGACCCGCACTGGCGGTCGATGGTGGTGGAGGGCACCGACTCGGGGTACCCCGCCGCCAGCACGGCGTTGCGGCCGATGTTCAGAGCCTGCTCGCCCACCTGCATCACGCATCCCATGATCACGTCGTCGACGAGACCGGGGTCGAGGTTGTTGCGCTCGACCAGCGCCTTCAGCGGCTCGGCGGCCAGGTCCACGGCGTGCCAGCCCCGCAGCTTGCCGTTGCGGCGACCGCCCGGGGTCCGAACGGCATCGACGATGACAGCGGTGGTGGCCATGGGTGCTCCTCTCGAAAACTGACTGATCGGTCAAGATTTTGGCTCGTTGCCACCTTAGCGGTCAATCCGTCTCCACGTACCTGCCGTGACCAGGGTGTTCTTCGTCGGCTCCCCGGAGCGCCTACAGCCCGACGCTACGGTTGGCGCCGTGACGGGGCGAGTCAAGGACATGGACCGGTGGCTGGGCGACGGCGGGATGGAGGTGATCGGCCTCGTGGGTGCCGCCTTCACGTCCTACGGCGTCGACGGGGAGGACCTGGGTTGGGTCGCAGGGACCTGGACCCCGACCGCCCTGGCCTGCAACCCCCACGGCACGGCCCAGGCGGGCATCCACTCGCTGATCCTCGACGCGGCGATGAACTTCGCCATCAACGCGGCGTTGCCGGGGCGCGACCGGACCCGGGGCACCCTCGAGATGAAGACCGAGACCATGCGGCCCGCCAAACTCGGTGACCCCGTCTCGGTGCGCGGCGACGTGGTGCGCATGGCCCGCCAGGTCGCCTACGGCGAGGCCACCACCCGCGACGGCCAGGGCCGGCTCGTGAGCCGGTCGACCGGTACCTTTCTGCTCTCTCGCGACGACGCGGGCTAGGCGCTCCCGGCGTCGTGCCGGGGACGCCCTGCGACACCGTCGCCCTCCAGGCGTCTGCTTCGAGAGGAGGTGTGCGGTGGTGCGTGGGCGCGCCCAGGGCGGAGGCGACACCAGGCTCGGGCTCGGCGTCCCGCCGGCCGGGCCCGGGGTGTGTGGCATGTGCCACGGCCCGGCGCGAGACGGGCGCCCCCTGTGCTGGTGCTGCCGAGCCGTGTCGGTGGCTCTGGGCGTGGGTCCGGGTCCTGGTCTGAGTCCGACTTTGGGTCTCGGTTCGGTTCGAGGTCCGGTCGTTGTCCCGCCTCGCTCTACCGGACGGGAGACCCGCTCCATCGCGTGCTCCGCGGCTACAAGGACGCGCCGGCGGTGGCGGCGCGGCGGCACTTCGCCGGGCGACTCGGTGTGCAGCTGTCGGAGTTCCTGGGCGCGCACCGACGGTGCATAGCCGCCGCCGCTGCCACGTGGGACAGCATCGCCGTCGTCCCCTCGTCGACACGTACCCCCCACGATCCCGACGGCGCCGTCCCCGGTGTCGTCTCCGGTTCGCGGCACCCTCTAGGACCGGTGGTGGCGACGATGTCGTCGATGTCGGGCCTCACGCTCCTCGACATCGGTCGGGGCACCGGCACCGTCCGGCACCTCGCCCCGTCCCCCGCTGCCTTCGCGGTCGGCGCCGACGCGAAGGGACGTCGGGTTCTGCTCCTCGACGACACCTGGGTGACCGGGGCGCGCGCCCGCAGCGCGGCCGTCGCGCTGGGTCGCGCCGGTGCCGAGGTCGTCGCCATCGTCGTGGCGGGCCGGGCCGTGGGCGCGTTCGGGACGGCCACGGTGCCGGCAGTCGAGAGGTGGTGGCGGTGGGCCGAGGCTCAAGACGCCCACGGCAGCGCCCGTTGCTGTCTCGCCGGGTGCTTGGCGGGGGCTGTCGGCACCGACCCCTGACCGTTAGCGTGCCGCTGTGCGATTCGGTGTCGCCCCCCCGGGGCGGAAGCGTCCGGTCAGGATCCTCGGCCCGGCAACGGTGATAGCGCTGGCGGTGGGGATCTTCGGGGGATGCGGTCCGTCGTCCCCACGCGCCGGTTCGTCTCCGGTCACCGCGGCGCGCCCGATCTCGCCGGACGGCCTGGCGCCCAGCGCCCTCGTCGACACCTTCGTGGGCACGGGCGTGGGGGGCAAGAGCGTCGGGAGCATTGACACCTTCCCCGGCGCCGACATGCCCTTCGGGATGCTGCAGTGGAGCCCCGACACGACCCCGGACCGGACATCGGGTGGGGGCTACTCCTCCAAGGACGCGGCAATCACCGGGTTCAGCCTGACGCACATGAGCGGTCCGGGTTGTGCGGTCTACGGCGACATCCCCATCCTCCCCACCGTCGGCGCCGTCGGCGCCGACCCCGCCGCCACGCGCTCGTCCTTTTCGCACGCCACCGAAGAGGCGAGCCCGGGCAACTACGCCGTCACCGTGGGCCAACCCCCCGTGCGCGTGGCGCTGGCGGTGACGACCAGGGCCGGCCTGGGTCGGTTCAGCTTCCCGGGGAATGCCGCGGCCAACGTGTTGTTCAGGGTGGCTGACAGCGCGGCCGGGTCGACGAGCTCGGCGGTGACCGTGGTGGGCAGCCGCGAGGTGGACGGATCGGTGGTGAGCGGGGATTTCTGTGGCACATCGGGCGACTACCGGCTGTACTTCGCGGCCCGCTTCGACCGAAGCTTCCGGAGTTTCGGGACGTGGCACGGCTCGACGGTGAAGGCGGGGTCGCGCTCGAGCACCAAGGCGCAGTCGGGGGCGTACGTGAGCTTCACCTCCACCACGCGCGTGGTGCAGATGCAAGTCGGCGTGTCGTTCGTCAGTGTCGCCGACGCCCGCCTCAACATCGACGCCGAACGCCCCGGCTGGGACCTCGACGTCTTGCGCCGTCGCGACACCGCCACATGGAACCAGCTCCTGAGCCGGATCCAGGTGAGTGGCGGCAGCTACGGCGACGAGCGCACCTTCTACTCCGAGCTGTACCACTCGTTGCTCGAGCCCAGTGTGTTCGACGACGCCAACGGCGACTACCTCGGCTTCGACGGCACCGTGCACGTGGCTGAGGGCTACACCCAGTACTCCAACTTCTCGTTGTGGGACATCTACCGCAGCGAGGTGCAGCTGTTGGCGATCCTGGTGCCGCAACGGGCGAGCGACATGGTCACCTCACTGCTCGCCGACGCCGCCCAGGGAGGAGGCCTTCCCAAGTGGCCCGTGGCCAACCTCGAGGCGGCCCAGTTGAACGGCGACTCTGCCGACGCCTTCATCGCGTCGGCCTACGCCTTCGGCGCCAGGGACTTCGACGTCGCCGAGGCGTTGGCGGACATGGTGAAGGGCGCGACCGACCCCGATGTCACCACCGACCATCACTTCGAGCGCCAGGACCTGGCCCAGTACCTGTCCAAGGGCTACGTCCAGGCCGGTGCGTTCGATCTCACGTCGCTCCCTTACACGGTGGGCGGGTCCGAGACCTTGGAGTACGCCATCGACGACTTCGCCATCTCGCAGCTGGCCCAGGCGGCCGGGGACGCGACCACGTCCGAGACGTTCCTGGTGCGGGCCCAGAATTGGCAGAACCTCGTGAACCCGGCCACCGGCTATCTCGCCGCGCGCCGGTCCGACGGGACCTTGCCGCCCGGCCCCGCCTTCCAACGCTCCTCGATGCCGGGCATCGGTCAAGTCGGGTTCGAAGAAGGCAACGCCATCCAGTACACCTGGAGCGTGCCCCAGAACCTGCGGGGGTTGTTCGACGCCCTCGGCGGCAACGACGCCGTGGTGGCCAAGCTCAACACGTTCTTCACCCAGCTCAACGCAGGACGGAAGCAGCCCTATGACTGGGCCGGCAACGAGCCCTCGCTCGGGATCCCCTGGGAGTACGACTACGCGGGAGCGCCGTGGCGAACCCAGGACGTCGTCAGGCGCATCGTCACCACGCTGTACGGGCCGACCCCCAACGGAGAGCCGGGCAACGACGACCTGGGGGCAATGTCGTCGTGGTACGTGTGGGCGGCCATGGGTCTCTACCCCGAGACCCCGGGCCGCGGTGAGCTCGTGCTGGCGAGCCCGCTCTTCCCCCACGCCACCATCACGCTCGGCGACGGGAGCTCGATCGTCATCGACGCACCGGGGGCGTCGCCGTCCACGCCCTATGTCCACAGCCTCGATGTCGCCGGGCTGACGCCGACCGGCGCCTGCAGCGCCATGACCACGGGCACAGGGGGAACTCCGACAACGGCGACGACGACGCCGACGGCGACGGCGACACCGGCGCCGACTGAGACGACCGCGCCGACCACAACCGCATCCACGACGACTCCCACGACCCCCTACCAGTGCCCGTGGCTACCTCCGACCGTCTCTGCGACCGGGGCCCAACTCGAATTCACCCTGGGCCGGTCCCCCGACTCCGCCTGGGGGGCGGCCCCAGCCGACACGCCCCCTTCGTTCCCGGCCGCGTGAGCGTGGCCCCCTCGTCGTTCACACGATGCACCGTGGGTGGCAACGCGGCGGAAACGAAGGCCCCGTAGCGTCGGGTCGGACATGCATCTCCGGACCCTCGGGACGCGCTAGGAACACCCCATGACACGCTTCCCCCTGGCGGGCCCATCTCGATGACCGAGACCCACGACTCGCTGCCCCCGCACGTCATCGTGCTCTTCGGGGGCACCGGCGACCTGGCCCGACGCAAGCTCCTCCCGGGGTTGTTCCACCTGTCGCGGGCGCACCTGCTCCCCGAGGCCCGCATCTTGGCCACCGCCCTCGACGAGCTCGACGACGACGACGACTATCGGGACCTCGCCCGCAAGGCGCTCGACGAGTTCGCCCGTGGTGGGGTCACCGACGAGGACTGGGGCCGGTTCCGGGCCACCCTGCGGTACGTGCCGGGGTCCGAGGGGGCCGAGAGCCTGGCCCGGGCCGTCGCCACCGCCGAGGACGAGCTCGCCGGGGAGGCACGCCGGCTGCACTACCTGAGCGTCCCTCCCGCCGCCGCGGGCGTGGCGGTGCGGACCCTCGGCGAGGCCGGGCTCACCGAGCGAGCCCGGATCATCATGGAGAAGCCGTTCGGGACCGACCTCCCGAGCGCCCGGCGGCTCAACGCCGTGGTGCAGGAGGTCTTCGACGAGGACCAGGTCTACCGCATCGACCACTTCTTGGGGAAGGAGGCGGCCCAGAACATCCTGGCCTTCCGCTTCGCCAACGGGCTGTTCGAGCCGATCTGGAACCGCCAGCACATCGATCACATCCAGATCGATGTGCCCGAGGCACTCGGGATCGGTTCACGGGGGTGGACCTACGAGCAGACCGGCGCCTTCCGCGACATGGTCGTGACCCACCTCGTCCAGATCCTGGCCTTCGTGGCCATGGAGCCGCCCACCGCGCTGGAGCCGCGTGCCATCAGCGAGGAGAAGAACAAGGTCTTCCGTTCCCTGCGACCCATGGACCCGGCCCAGGTGGTGCGGGGCCAGTACGAGGGGTACCGCTGGAGCGAGGGGGTGGCGCGCGACTCCGACACCGAGACGTTCATCGCGCTGCGCTGCGAGATCGACACTGGCGCTGGGCGGGGGTGCCGTTCTTCTTGCGTACCGGCAAGGAGATGGCCGAAGGGGCGCGCATCGTCGCCATCGCCTTCCGGGAGCCCCCCAAGTCCATGTTCCCGTCCGGATCCGGGGTCGGGACCCAGGGTCCGGACCACCTCACCTTCGACCTGGCGGACTCGTCGCGGTTGTCCCTGTCGTTCTACGGGAAGAGGCCGGGGCCGGGCATGAAGCTCGACAAGCTGAGCCTGCAGTTCGCCCTCCACGAGACCGATCACGCCCAGAGCGTGCTCGAGGCCTACGAACGTCTCATCCACGACGCCATGAGCGGCGACCAGACCCTCTGCACCAACGCCGAGGGCATCGAACGGCTGTGGGAGGTCTCGCACCCGCTCCTCGAGTCACCCCCCGAGGTCCAGCTCTACCGGGTGGGGTCGTGGGGGCCGTCGTCGATCCAGGAGCTCATCGCACCGCGCTCATGGCGCCTGCCGTTCGAACGCGGTTGGCGCCAGCATCCCAACCCGTGACCGTTACATCCCCGTGACCGTTACATCGCCGCGCCGCAGATCGTGTTGACCACCAGCGCGCTCACGACATAGGGGTCCATGTTGGCGTTGGGACGCCGGTCCTCGAGCCAACCCTTCTTGTCCTGGGCCACGGCCCACGGGATCCGCACCGAGGCGCCGCGGTCGGAGGTGCCGTAGCTGAACGTCGACCAGTGCGCCGTCTCGTGCGCCCCGGTGAGGCGTTCGGTGATGCCCACGCCGTAGTCCTTCACGTGTTCCTCGACGTTCTTCCCGAGGGCTTCGCAGCCGGCGATGATGGCGTCCCAGCCCCCGTCCTCCCGCATCGCCTTGGTGGAGAAGTTGGTGTGGGCGCCGGCGCCGTTCCAGTCGCCGAACACGGGCTTGGGCTCCAACGTGGCGAAGACCCCGAAGTCCTCGGCGATGCGGAAGAGCAGCCACCGGGCCACCCAGAGCTGGTCCCCGATGGCGGGGGGCGCCAGGACGCCGATCTGGAACTCCCACTGGCCCATCATCACCTCGGCGTTGGTCCCTTCGATGGCGAGCCCCGCGTCCATACAGGCCCGGGTGTGGCGCTCGACGATGGCGCGCCCGGGCATCTTGTCCCCGCCCACCCCGCAGTAATAGGGCCCCTGGGGGGCCGGGAACCCCTGGGCGGGCCACCCCAGGGGACGACCTCCCTCCAAGAAGGTGTACTCCTGCTCGATCCCGAACCAGGGCTCCTGGTCGACGTAGGTCTCGGCCGCGGCCGCACAGGCGGCCCGGGTGTTGGTGGGGTGGGGGGTGAAGTCGGTGAGCAGGACCTCGCACATCACGAGCTTGTCGTTGGCCCCCCGCAAGGGGTCGGGGCACGTGAAGACCGGTCGCAGGACGCAGTCCGAGTCGTCCCCCGACGCCTGGTTGGTGCTCGAGCCGTCGAAGCCCCAGATGCCGGGCCCCTTGCCGTCGGCGACGATCCGGGTCTTGCTCCTCAGGAGCGGGGACGGCTCTGTCCCGTCGATCCAGATGTATTCGGCCTGGTAGCTCATGGCGTTGGGTCCTCCCGCGGTCGGTTGAGCGTTGGGCGTGCATCCGATCACGCCAAACATCGACACCCTGGCAGTGCTCTGTGTCGCCCCCGTTTCGGGGTCGTGAACGCCCCGTGACGCCTGGGCGAGTGCACCCTGCCGCGGCCGCGAGGACCGGACCGGACTTCACTGGCGACCCCCTCAGCCTCTTGCCAGGAGGGGTGGAAAAGGTACCATGTGCGACATGGTACCCAGCGGTACATCCAAGCTGATGACCCAGATGCGCCGGGGTGCCATCGAGTTCTGTGTCCTGGCGCTGCTGCGCGACGAGGACCGCTACGGCTTCGACCTGTCGCGCTCGCTGGCGGCGGCCGACGGCCTGGTCACCAGTGAGGGGACCATCTACCCCCTCCTGGCGCGCCTTCGGCAGGAGGGGCTCGTCCAGACGTCGTGGCACGAGTCCCCCCAGGGCCCTCCCCGTCGGTACTACCGGCTGACCCCCGACGGCCGGACCGCCCTCGATGCCTTCAACGTGCAGTGGAAGCGGTTCCGTGACGCGGTCGACGGCTTGTTGGATGAAGGAGAGACCTCATGAGCGACCCCGGTGACGCCATCGTGCGCGACTACTTCGCGCGTCTCGAAGAGGCGCTGGCTCCGCTCGGCAAGGGCCGGCGGGACCAGCTCGTCGACGAGCTCCGTGAACACGTCAGCGCGGCACGCGCCGCGCTCGGCAACGATACCGAGGCGTCGGTGCGCGAGATCCTCGAACGGCTCGGTGAGCCCGAGGTCATCGCCTCCGAAGCGCTCGGACGCGACCCCGGTGAGCCTCGCCCCCGGTGGGCTCTCACGAGACTGGCCACCCGGCGCAACGGCATCGTCTTCATCGTGCTCGTCGTGGTGCTCATGGTGGCGGGCACGCTCATCGCCGTGTCGGTGAGCTCACCGACGCCGGTCCGGGCCGTCACCACGGCTCCGGTGGCACGTGTCGGGGGGTTCCCGACCGGGTTGGCCGTGGACGCCGCGCACCACACCGTGTACGTGGCGTCGGGCGACGCCAACTCCCTGTCGATGATCGACACCGAGACGTGTAACGCGTCGACGGCCCGTGGTTGTGCGACGAGCACCACCGTGGCCACCGGGGGCCAGGACCCGATCGGCGTCGTCGTCGACGAGGCCACCGGCACCGTCTACGCCGTGAACGGAGGATCCGACACGGTGGCGGTGATCGATGCCGACACCTGCAACGCCTCGGACCACGGCGGCTGCGGCCGCAGCCCTGCGCTCGTGACGGTGCCGGGCGGGCCCGAATTCCTGGCCCTCGACGCCGCCACCGACACGGTGTACGTGGCCGACACGAGCTCGGGGACCGTCTCGGTCATCGACGGCGCCACCTGCAACGCCCGGTCCACCGGGGGTTGCGCGCGCCCGCCCGCCTCGGTGGCGGTGGGGGCGGGTGCCTTCCCGATCGCGGTGGACCAGGAGACCAATTCGATCTACGTCGGCACCGAGGCGGGGGTGGCGGTCATCGACGGAGCCTCGTGTGATGCCACCACCATCAGTGGGTGCTCGAGACGTCCTGCCGTCGTCCCCGTCGGCAACGAGCCGGCCGGGGTGGCTGTCGACGACGCCAACCATGCTGTCTACGTGAGCGGCGAGGCCGGAACCGTCGCCGTCATCGACGCCGCGACGTGCCGGGCTGGCGACACCGCCGGTTGCGACGCCGGTCCGCCCACGGTCCGGGTGGGCTCGGATCCGCGTGGGGATGTCGTCGACCCGTCCACCGACACCGTCTACGTCACCGATGCCGGCTCCGACACGGTGTCGATGCTCGACTCGGCCACGTGCTCGGTATCGACGACCTCGGGGTGTGCCATCACCCCGAAATCCTTCGCGGTGGGGTCGAGCCCCCGCCGTGTAGCCGTCGACCCGGCCACCGGCACCCTGTATGTCGTGAACGTCCTCGACGGCACGGTGTCGGTCGTCGAGGCGCGGTCTTGTAACGAGCAGGTCCAGGGGGGATGCCCGACATCGGCACCACCGGTGAACCGGGCCGGGGAAGGCGCCGTGTCGGCCGCCGCCGGGCCGGGGGGTGGTGCCGACCACAACTCGACGTGCGCGCCCACCACCGAGCCGTCGTCGTCGGGAGGGCCGGCGAGCTCGTTGACGAAGGTGGCCACGAAGGTGGCGACCGGCACGATCGACGGACACGACTGGAGCTTGTGGTCGGCACACGGGCAGTCGGGTGCGACGGGCCTCGAAGACGGGGGGCTCGTCGTCGACGGACGCGCCTACGGGCTGTGCCCGGGGTATCCGAACCCGGCCGAGCTCGAGATGCTCGACGTCGGACCTCACGCCGTCGTGGCCGGGGTCATCGGCTATCCCGGCAAGGCCACGATCGACCTGAGCGTGAGCACGGCGGGCACCTTCGACACGGGCCCGGCCCTGCCTTCCCCCGACGTGCGCGTCGTGTCGGGAGTGTCGTTCTTCATCGGCGCGCTGCCCAAGTCCGCCTGCGCGTACGATGCCCTCGAGCTGAACTCGACGTCGCCGGGGGTGTCGGCCCAACACAACCTCGGCTTCGGGTCGTGTGTGTCGGGCCAGCTCGTCCCCATCACCGAGAGCCAGGGTGTGTGGCAGCTCCCGGCCGGGCAGTTCCCGGGCAACTCGGCGACGTCGCCCGCGGCGCCCCCCGCCACCGCCGCGGTTCCCGATGACACCTCGACGTGCTCCCCGACCACGGATGCCGCCTCGTCGGGCGGCCCCGCCGGTGCCCTCACCGGTTCGGCCACCGAGGTGGCGAGCGGCACCGTCGGGGGACACAGCTGGAGTCTGTGGTCGGCGCACGGGCAGTCGGGTGCGACGGGCCTCGAAGACGGGGGGCTCGTCGTCGACGGACGCGCCTACGGGCTGTGCCCGGGGTATCCGAACCCGGCCGAGCTCGAGATGCTCGACGTCGGCCCCGGCGCCCTCGTGGCCGGGGTCATCGGGTATCCGGGCCTGGCGACGGTCGACCTGAGTACCAGCACGGCGGGCACCTTCAGCGTCGGCCACGCCCTACCGGCCCCCGCGGTCCAGGTCGTGTCCGGGGTCTCGTTCTTCATCGGGGCCCTGCCCCAATCGGCCTGCGCCTACGGCGCACTCGAGCTCAACTCGACGTCGCCGGGGGTGTCGGCCCAGCACAATCTGGGCTTCGGGCCGTGTGTGGCGGACCAGCTTGTCCCCATCACCGAGAGCCAGGGTGTGTGGCAGCTCCCACCCGGGCAGTTCACGGCGAGCTGACGATGGCGACGCGCCGGTGCCACGACCAACGGACCAGCGCGGGACCGGTGCAGCGCGCGTCGCTCAGCGTTTCACGGCGCGCACGTGCAGGAACATGGGATACCGGTTCCCCCGGTCGTAATCGCGAGCCCCGGCGACCGGTACGGGCTTGCGCACCATGTCGATGACCAGGCCCGCACCGATCAGGGCGCCCACGTAGTCCTCGAGGGCGTGGTTCCAGCCCCTGAACCGGATGGTGACGCCGCGTTTCTCGATGGTGACGTCGAAGCGGTGCCGTCCGAAGTACGGGCCACGTAGCCGGTAGGGGGCGTCGTCGGCGTCGGAGTCGAACTCGCCGCCGTCGAACACGGGATGGGTGATGCAGATGCACAGCGTCGCGCCGGGTGCGAGCACGCGCGCCATCTCGGTCACCGCACCGGGCATGTCGTCGAAGTCCATGAGCGAGTTGTAGGCGACCACGACGTCGGCCACACCGTCGCTAAAGCGAAGGGCGCCCGCGTCGCCCTGCACGTAGCGGCCCGAGGGATCAGATGCCCGGGCGTGGCGGAGCAGTGTGGTCGAGCCGTCGAGAGAAACGACCCGGTGGCCGCGGGCGGCGAGGTCGCGGGTCACCCTTCCCTCTCCGCGCCCGACCTCGAGGGTCAGGTGCCCGGGCGCGGGCACCACCAAGTCGAAGAACGAGTCGCGGTAGAACCAGTAGGCGTCATGGCCGGGCGTGCGGGCCCAGCGCACCCAGTGCTCGGCCTCGGCCTCCCACGCGGCGCGGTCGCCCACGGCGCGACGGTACCGGCTCACGGCGTGGCAGGTGGACGTGGCCGGAGGTCGTGGGTGAGTTCGTGCCG
The DNA here is from genome assembly GCA_963838775.1 of uncultured Acidimicrobiales bacterium. Classification (GTDB taxonomy): domain Bacteria; phylum Actinomycetota; class Acidimicrobiia; order Acidimicrobiales; family UBA8190; genus Chersky-840. Next base: position 4,773 of record CAWISP010000045.1, on the reverse strand, counting down.
GAGGTCCTGCGAGAGGTCAGCGGGCGACCGTAGCGTCGAGGTCCTGCTCGAGCGGTCCCCAGTCACCGGCGGCACGTCGGCGTTCGGCCTCGGCCCGGCCCCCACCGTTGAGCCCGAACAACCGTTTGGCCCACAACAGGTAGAGCGCGATGACGAGGTTGATCACGAAGGTGATGACCTTCAGCACGCTCACACCCGACGTGAGCTCGTAGACCTCCAGGGGGAGCAGGACGGCGGTGGCGATGAACGTCAGGTACTCGGCCCACCGTTTGGCGAACCACAAGCCCACCATCTCGACCGCTTCGAGGGCGGCGAAGGCGGTGACCCCGGCGCCGGCCTCGTCGAGGTGGCGCGGGCTGATCGTGAAGTAGTGCTGCAGGCGACCCAGGAAGGGATGGGCACGCGACGGACCACCGAAGGCCTGCACGATCTGGGCGTAGTCCCGCTGCAGGGCGGCGTGGTTCCCCGCCAAGAAGAAGATGACGAAGGCGAGCGACCCCAGCAGGACGACGTGCAGGGCGCGATCGAGGGCGATGAGCCGCAGCACATAGCGGTCGCGCAACAGCGGTCCCCGTAGGGGAAGCTCGATCTCGTCCCGAGTGGGGACGTGCTCGCGGGTCGGGTGCTCGGGTCGGCGTTTGGGGACCCAACAGCTGCAGCGCAGGCAGCGATGCCATCGCAAGCCGTCGTGCTCGCGCACGAGCACCGGGTCGGCCCCGGTGAAGTCGGCGGCGTCGAGCCCCACCAGGAAGTGGTCCGCCCACGCGCAGGTGAGCAGCTCGTAGCGGGTGGGAGGCCGCCGTCTCATGTGGGGGAGGCCTGCTCGCGTGCGGTGCGACGCGAGATGGGATCGAGGGCGTAGTAGAGCGCCAGCGCCCCCTGCACGGCCAGACACAGGTACGGATTGATGAAGGCCACGCCGATCGAGGCGCTGTAGACGAAGGCGCCCGCCACGAACAGGATCGTGGCCATCGTGCGCTGGGCCTCGGGGAACCCCGGGCCGAGCAACCGACGGCCCACCGACGCGTACAGCCACAGGGCGGTCCACACACACGCATTGATCGTCATCACGGCGGTGTAGAAGACGGCCGCCGTCCTCGCTCCCATACCCCGCCGCAGCGCTTCGCCGAACACGCCCGTCGGATAGGGGATGAAGACGATGGTCATGAGGAGGGCGAGGTTCAGGTAGAACAGGCCGCGATCGATGTGGTCGAGGTGGCTGAAGATGGTGTGGTGGTTCAACCACATGATCCCGATCACGGCGAAGCTGACGACGTAGGCGGCCAACGACGGCCACCGCATTCCCAACTGATGGGCCAGATCCGCGTAGTGGCTGGGCTGCGCGATGGTCAGGACGAGCAAGGTGATGGCGATGGCGAAGACACCATCGCTGAAGGTCTCGAGCCGCTCCTTGCTCATCGGATCCTCCGGGAGTGCCGCCGACGGAGATGGGCCACGCGCACCACGGTAACCAGGACGGCGCCGGCCAGCGGCAGCCCGGCCAGGACGAGGTCGCCGTCTGTCTCTTCGGGCCCTTTGTTCACGCGTCCCGTGAGCGCGACGTGACGGGCAGCCAGCGCGTCGTACGTCCGGTTGGTCTGGGCGGCGTCGACCAGGAAGGCGGATGCGAAGCCGAGTTGGACGAGGACGGCGACCAGCACCGAGACGTGCACCACGTGCCGGCGGCCGATCCGCATCGGCGTTCAGTATGGCCCGCCACCCGAGCCCCGTCGTCGATCGAGCCGATCAGCCGGGGCCGAAAGGGGAGCTCTTCCCGGTTCAGGAATGCTGTCGGTAGGTGATGGTGAAGCCCGGGAACTGCTTCGGTGCAGGAGCGGCCAGGCCCGCGCCACTGCGGTCGATCCCGAGCCCGGCGCGCAGTTCGGCCACGGTGTAGTACTGCACGATCGGCCAGAAACGCTGAGGGGCGATGTCCTTGGGACTGCAGCCGTTGTTGGCGAGCTTGGCCAGTTCGGGGCTGACGAGATGGAGTGTCTCGGCGAAGCTCACCAGTCCCCCCGTTCCGCCCCGGATGGACGTACAGATGTCGGTGTAGGTGTCGTGACCCTCGCCCGAGATCTCCACGAATTGCGTGCGCCCGGGGAAAGCCTTGAACTCGCGGCTGAGCGTTGCCGGGGTGAGGGCGACGTCGCCCCGGGCGCCGATGATCATGGCCGGTTTGTGTGACGGCGGGCCCGAGGGCCCGACCGGCGCCCAACCCACGGCGACGTCGACACGGGGGTCCTTCAGGGCGTCGAACGCCGTCTGCCCCCCCGCCGAGTGACCGACGGCTGCCACCTTGTGCGGATCGGCGACTCCCGACAGCGGCGAGGATGGCTGGGACGAGGCCCTTTCGACCGCCGCCAGGGACGAGAACATCGTCTCGAGGTCTCCCGCCGGGGTGCTCGGCACATCGGGATGGGTGGCCTGGGCGAGGAGTCCCCGCTCGAGGTAGTCGGCCGAGACCACCACGAATCCCCATGAGGCGATCCCGACCAGAAGATGCGAGTAGTAGAGGCGCGACGCACCGAAGCCGTGGCTGAAGAGGACGATGGGGAACGGGCCGCGGGGGGACCTCGGTGCCCCCACGTGGGCGTCGACGACGGTTGTGCTGTTGTATTTCGCCGGGACGATGGCCTGCAGCACGGCGGGGAGCGGCGCCTCGAGCTGGTAGCTGAAGTTGGCGTGGCCGCTGAGCTTCGACGGGTCGGCCGGATAGAACACCGTGGCCAGGCGCTCCCCGAGCTTCGGTCCCGCGCTCCCCAGGTCGAGGGTGGTCGCCCCCACCGCATAGGGGCCCGCGTGGGCGAAGCCGGCTGCGGTGGCGCTCGATGGCGTCGAGCAGCCGGCACCGAGCGACGCCAGCGCGACGAGTGTCATCACCGCCGGGACGCGCGTGCGTCGCGCCGTCCACCGCGGTGCCTGGTTCAAGCTGGTCATGGCGTGATCACACCGAGACACTATGGCCAGGTCCACTTCGGGGCGGCGTCGGGCCGGTTGGCTTCTCGAGGCGCCGGTGGAGGAGGGTACTGCCGGCGTGCTGTGCGGCAGTATGGGGCCATGGTCCTCGAACATGCCTGTCTCGATGTCCGACGGGGTGAGGAGCAACGCTTCGAGGAAGCGTTCGAACAAGCCAAGGCCATCATCGCGTCCATACCCGGATTCAGGTCGCTACGCCTCGACCGGTGCCTCGAGAGCCCGTCGCGGTACCTGCTCCTCGTGGAGTGGGAGCAGCTGGCAGACCACACCGAGGGCTTCCGGGGTTCAGACCGGTACCAGGAGTGGCGCCGACTCCTCCACCACTTCTACGACCCCTTCCCGACCGTGGAGCACTACGTACCGGTCGTCCACCTCTGCGTGGCACGTGGGCGCTGATCGAAGGTGTTCCAGATCGCGGCAACGGGTTGTCCGGAACAGGTGTGGTCGATGCTCACGTCCCCGGAGGAGACCCGTGGATTCCTGTTCGGGATCAGCCTGGAGTCAACGTGGGTGTTGGGAGCGCCCGTCACAGGAAGGCTGGACGGCGCCCCGGTGATGTGGGGCGAGGTTCTCTTCGCCAAGAGGCCGCATCGCCTGTCCTACGTGCTCGTGTCGGGAGCGGGACAACCCGAGGTGTACGCCACCTGGGAAATGGCGGCATGTGATGACGGAGCGATGGTGACGCTGTCGGTGTGCGAGGCCGATACCGACGACGTCCGCCAGGTCGAGGCTGCGTGGCGGCCCGTGGTCACGAACCTGGAGACGTTGCTCTCGGGCCGGTGAGGCGCGGGTCGTGTGCCGTACCGGCGACATCGGTTTCCCAAAGGGGACCCCGTCCCCGCCAAGATCCCGGACGGCTGCTCAGAGCGAGCTCTTGGGGTTCGGCATGGTCGCCGACGTCCACGCCAGGCCGATGCACATCTCGTCAGAGGACCCGTCGCCCCAGGTCACGAAGTGGGCCGGCGCCTTGCGCAGAATGGGCAACTCCTGAGCGAGTTGGGGGTCGTAGGTGCAATTGACCTGGAGCTTTTCACCGGCGGTTACCGGGATCGGCGTCTTCAAGTTGTAGGCCTTCTGGTAATCGAAGTTGTAGTTGGGGACGTTGAGCACGGTTTGGGCCTGCGACGTCCCGGGATTGAGGATCATCGTGAAGCTGCGCCCCAGCAGGTGCATGTGCGCCTGGACTCGGACGATGTAGCCGCTCTTCCCGATGGGCCAGATGCACGACGCCGTGTCGCCGCCGGGTGGGTTCGAGGGATTGTGGCCGCACACGGCTTCGATCCCGTTGACGATCTCCGCCGCCTGAGGACCGAAGCGTCGCGCCTGGTTCGCCAGCGGACGCGGCTCCGGGTGCACAGCGGGCCCCGTGACCCCGGTCGGGCACGGAAGGTCCGGCGGGGCCAGCGCTAGGTCGAGATGCAGCGGGTAGCAACGGCGTCGTCATGGGCACGGTGTCGAGCTGGAGCGAATTCGACACCGGCTTGTCGCCGACGAGCAGGTTGTAGTGGACCTGCATGATGACGAGGCTCCCGGCGGGAAGTTCGATCCCCGTCCCCTTGGGCAGCAGGTCGGCGCCGTGGCCCGGTGCCCAGACGCTCAGGAAGGGCGCCTCGAGGAACTGGGCGAGCGACGCATCGGGCAGCGCCGGCGCCCCGAAGCATGTCCACCCCTTGTCACCTGTGCTGGCGTTGTCCTTCTCGGCGGGATCACGGCGAGAGACGGCGGTACCAGCGCCAGGACCGCGTGGTGGACCTCTTGACTGCCGGGCTTGAACTGGCTGGAGACGACGTAGGA
>CAWISP010000044.1:0-19924 GCA_963838775.1 uncultured Acidimicrobiales bacterium | reverse complement strand
ATGGCGGTCCTGTCCGGTCTGGCCTGCTGCGCCCTGCGGCCCACCCGTGCCCGCTCGCCACAACCCGCGACGTCGGACGAGGTGGTCGTCTCGGGTCGCGCCGTGGTGCGGAGGGTTTCGGGCTCACTGGCGTCCACCACGGCCACCGCCACATCCGAGGTCTGACGACCGCCGGACGCCGGACTCTCAGTGCAACACGACCCGGACGAGGAGCACCCCGGCACCGAGGAGTGCGCCCAGGACGATCTGCATGAGCCGCTGAGCTCCGGTGACCCGGCTCCGTAGCGTGGCGATGGTCTCGAACGCGGCCAGAGCCAGCGCGCTGCGTCCACAGCGCAGCGGTGACCCCTGCCTGCAGTGACACCCCGGCTGCCCACAACACGCCCAGGACGGCGATGGGGACGGCGGCTCCTTTGACGATGGCCCCCTCGTGCAGCAACGCACGCCAGAGCCGTCCCGGGAAAGGGTCTCTCGGGTCTTGAGGCGGTCGCCGACCACGGTCGGCGTAGGTGTGGGCGAGCCAGTACAGACCGAGAATGAGCAGGGTGGCTTCGATGGTGTCGGCGAAGGTCTCGCGGCGGGTGCTCTCCGCCGCCAGCACGGCTCCGACCGCGATCGTCCCGTAGATGACCCCGGCGGGATTGTCCTCGGGCTCGACCCATTTCGAGATCGCCGACGCAATGGTCCCGATCCCGGGACGAGAACGGTGGTGCGCTGGCTCTGCAGGGAGATCAGTCATCCCAGCATCATGCCGCCCGGGCCCGGCGCGATGCGCCGGCCTCACAGGCTCACGGCGGCCCCGGTGCTCGCAGAGCGGTAGGCGCCGTCGACGAGCTCGTGGGCACGCAGCGCGTCGCCGAAGCCCGGTGACGCCGCTTCGCTGTCCTGGATGCAACGCACCCAATTTCTGTCAGCTGGATACGTGTAGAAGACGAAGTCACGGCGGGGGAGCCCGAGGGCGGCGAAGTGTTGCTCTCGCATCACGCCGAGGTCGGGACGCTCCGGCGCGGTGTCCGGGCGCTGCACCAGAAAGCTGTCCTCGGTGGCACCCACGATGAAGTCGGTGGTGGCCTCGACGGCGGCGTCCTCGAAGAAGACCTCGAAGCGACGCTCTTCGCGACCCCGGACGCCGTTGAAGACACTGAGGATGGTTCCGACGACGCCCGAAGCGTGCTCGACCATGACCGCCGCCACGTCTTCGACGTCGTAGCCGAACACCGCTCTGGTCCTGGCCGAGACACGCACGGCGGGGCCGAACAGCCAGCACACGATGTCAGCGGCGTGGATCGAGTGCTCGAGAAGCGCCCCGCCGCCGGCCTGCGCTCGATCAGAGCGCCACGAGCTGTGCCCCGGTACCACCGCGCCCGTGGGCCAGTACTGGTCGTCGCGCAGTGTGTATGCCATCGGGGCGCCGAGTTCGGCCGATGCGACGAGCTCACGTATGCGGTTGACGATGGGATGGAAGCGGGAATGGAAGCCGACCTGGGAGGCGTGTGCCGACGCCGCCACCGCGCCACAGAGCTCCCGTACGTCATGGAGGTTCGGCGCCAGGGGCTTTTCGCAGAAGAGGGCCTTTCCCGAGCCCAAGGTCGCCAGCACGAGGTCACGATGGGTCGACGTGGGTGAGGTGATCATGACGGCGTCGATGGCGGGGTCCTCGATGACCCGGCGAGGATCGTCGGTCAGGTATCGGAACGGACAGTTGTGCTGAACCGAAGCTCTGGACGACTCCGCGGGGTCGGCCGCTCCCACGGTCACGATCTCGCCGTCCTCGGCCATCTTGCGCAGTCCGTCGGCGTGGATCTGTCCGATCATGCCGCAGCCGACGAGCCCGACCCGTATCGGTTGTCGGCCTTCAGGCACGCCGTCGGTCCATCTCCCGGGTCGCCCGGACCTCAGTGTGCGGGCTGGGGGGTGCGCTCGTGGGGTTCGATCGTCTCGCTCGGCCGCCGGCCGGGCGCCACACCGACGGGGACCACGGGCCCGACGCCCGCCGCCGTCGCCAGCTCGTCGAGCGCATCGGGGATGTAGCGCGCCAGTTCGGTGAGGCGTGGCACGGTTTCGGCACAGGCCATGAGACCCCAGTTGAGGACACCCCGGTAGCTCATGACGGTGATGTTCAAGCCCGCACCGTCCATGACCGGGCCCAGGGGGAAGCCGGCGACGAGCTCGGACCCCGCCAGGTACAGCGGGAAGTCCGGCCCCGGGACATTCGAGATCACCAGGCTGTGGATCGGCCGGTGGCGTTCGGCGAGCTTCAGACGTGTGTAGGCCCGGGCCGCGGTGGAGAAGACGTTCGGTGTGGCGTGCTCGGCCCAATTGAGCAGCACGTCGGCGCCCAGCGCATTGTGCTCCTCCTTGGCTCCTCTGGTGCCCTCCCGGATCGACCGGAGCCTCTCCACGGGGTCCTCGATCTGACAGGGCAGCGCCACGAACATCGCCGACACCTTGTTGGCGCCGCGCCGGTTGCCGGCCGTCGGCGCCGTCGGCGCCGTCGACACCGGGACCGTCGCCACGAGCGGTTCGTCGGGCAGCTCGTCGCCGTCGATGAGGTACCGGCGCAGGGCACCGGTGCAGACCGCCAGCACCACGTCGTTGAGGGTGGTGTCACACGCCCGTCTGATGCGCTTGGCGTCCTCGAGGGAGATCGACGAGAAGGCCACGCGCCGGTGCGGCGTGATCGAGGCGTTGAGAGAGGTGCGCGGCGTGGTCAGGGGCAACGCGGCGCGTCCCGGTCCCTTCGCCCGCACCCGCCGGACGTCGAGCAGCCCCCGCCCGGTGCGCCACGCCAGCTTGGTCAGCCCTAGGGGCCGCGTCAGGCGGGTCCCCAGCGACTGCGCCATGAGCTGCAGGTCCGATGGCAGGTGCTCGTCCACCGAGAGTGGCACCGTGGGCGCAGCTCGAGCGGGCGGCTCGGGTTCGAGGTCGAAGAGCTGGGAGAGCAGCTCGGCGCCGGAGACCCCGTCGATGGTGCAGTGATGGATCTTGGTGACCACCGCGATCTGGCTGCCGCGCAGCCCTTCGACGATGTACATCTCCCACAGGGGTTTGCTCCGGTCCAGTTGGCGACTGCAGACGTCTCCCACGAATTGGGCCAGCTCCTCGACACCACCCGGACCGGGCACCGCGCCGCGGCGGATGTGGTACTCGATGTCGAACGTCGGGTCGTCGACCCAGTACGGGTGGCCCAGGCGGAAGGGAACCTCCACCAGTCGCCGCCGGAAGATCGGGGCCAGCTCGAGCCGGGAGCTCACGAGGCCTCTTAGCTTGTCGAAGGAGTAGCCCCCAGGGACGGTGGAGGGGTCGAACATCGCCGCCATCGAGACGTGCATGTGGAGGCTGGGCGTCTCGAGATACAGGAACGTCGCATCGAGCCCGGTGAGCTGTTCCATCGTCGTGTCGCCCTCGTTGGTCGGTGGTGCCCCCCGGCGCCCCTCGGTCGCCCGCCCTTTCGGCGTGCGCCATCTTTCCACCATGAGCGAGGATGGTGCCATGGCGTGGGCATGGGTGTACCTGGCGGTCAGCCTGGTGGGCGCCCTGTTCGTGGTGAATGCCTTCCGACCCGCTCGACACCAGCTCCTCGTGGTGCCGAGCTTCTTCGCCGGTTGGTACATCGGCGAGATGCCCGTCTGGCACATCGCGTGGCAGGCCGCCGCCACGGTGGTGTTCGGTCTCGAAGGTGCACTCGGGTCGTGGCCGGGTTGGGTAGCCCTCGGTGTCAACGCCGCCTCGTGGACCGGTCTCGTGGTCCACGCCCGGGTTTCGGCCAGCGCACACCGCGTCTTTCTCCGGGCCGAAGAAGAGATGCCCGTTCCCGCCGCGGACGTCGAGGGCCTCCCCGTCCATGGCGGCGAGACGATGTGGCGCTTCCGGCGTCTGCTGTACCCGCTCCCGCGCCCGGCCCGGTCGATGAAGGTCGTCCGCAACGTCGACTACGTGGGCGACGGCCTCCGAGCGCATCGCCTCGACATCATCCGGCGACGCGTCGACCCGCCCGACGGTGCGCCGGTGCTGGTGTACATCCACGGGGGGGCGTGGGTGATCGGCGACAAGCGCGAACAGGGCCTCCCTCTCCTGCACGAGCTGGCCCGACGGGGCTGGGTCACGGTCACCATCAACTACCGCCTGAGCCCGCGGGCCACGTGGCCCGACCACATCGTGGATTGCAAACGGGCCGTGGTCTGGGTGCGCGAGCACATCGCGGAGTACGGCGGCGACCCCGGGTTCATCGCCGTGTCGGGCGGGTCGGCAGGGGGCCACCTTTCGTCCCTGTTGGCGCTCACCCCCGGCGACGGCGATTTCCAACCGGGATTCGAGGGGGCCGATGCCGCTGTCGACGCCTGCATACCTTTTTACGGTGTCTACGACATGACCGCGGGGCGAGGGAGGTCGCGCTACGACGCCGGCCTGCTGGCCCTGCTCGAACGCCGGGTGTTCAAACGCCGGCTCGCCGACGATCCCGCCGTGTTCGAAGCCGCCTCCCCCCTGTATCGGGTCAACCCCGACGCACCACCGTTCTTCGTGGTCCACGGGACCAACGACACCCTCGTCCCGGTGGCCGACGCCCGTGCCTTCGTGGCCGCGCTGCGCGCCGTGTCGAAGTCGCTCGTGCTGTACGCGGAGCTCCCCTTCACCCAGCACGCCTTCGACGTCCTTCCGTCGGTGCGCAGCGCTCATGCGGTGGCCGCCGTGGTGAGGTTCCTCGAGGGAGTTCGCTTCCGCCGGTCGGGCGGGCCCTCCTTGGAGCAGACCGGGATCTCGGCGCCCTTCTGAGCGAGCCGCCCGCGGCGGCCCTGTCGCGACGGTGGGTGGCGCGGCCGACTGGCGGTGACGCCGCCGTCGGGCTTCCCGATCGACCACTACCCATAGGCACGGCATCTGACGTAGCATTAATTACTAGAACGCGTTCCCGCGTCGGCGATGGGTGCTGTCGGGTCGGAGCCCGGCCGGGGTTGGCGCGGATTGCGCGGGCGCGCCGGGTCGGTAGGGGTGGCGTGGCAAGCTTGGGTGTGGCTCTGGGGAAGTGCCACACGTGTGAGGATCGGGACACAGAGGGGGGCCTGGTGAACGCGAACCGAGAGAAGGTGCGGGAGCGAGCGCGCCGAGGACGCCTGAAGCGTCCATTTGCGCCACGCACCGGGCTCGTCGTCTTACTCTCCGTGTGTGCCGTGGTCCTGGTCGCCTGCTCGTCCAAGACGCCGAACGCGTCGTCGACATCGACTTCGTCTTCGACTCCCACCGGGGGGTCGGGATCGTCGGGCACCTCGGGCACCTCCCCGGGGGTGACCGCCACGTCGGTCACCGTCGGCCAGGTCGACGACCTGTCCTCACCCATCCCCGGGTTGTTCAAGGGGGCCGAGGACGGCACCAAGGCGTACTTCGCCTATATCAACAGCATGGGTGGCGTCAACGGGCGGAAACTGATCCTCGACGCCCAGGACAGCACCTTCCAGGGTGGCCAGGTGGCCACCGTGACCGGCAATCAGATCCGTACCGAGTTCGCCCTCGTCGGTGGGTTCTCGCTGCTCGACTCGGCCGAGAAGCCCCTGATCGACCTGGCCCGCGTGCCCGACGTCGGGTTCTCGTTGAGCCCCGACCTCTCCTCGGACCCCTATCTCTACAGCCCCCTTCCCAACCCTGCGACCTACTACCCCCTGAATCTCTTTGAGTACCTGAAGCAGAAGTATCCGCAGGACATCAAGAAGGTGGGGATCATCTGGGAGAACGCCACCGCGTCGACGACCGCCGCCGAGAACGCCATCGAGGCGGCCATGAAGGCATCGGGCTTCAAGATCGTCTACGACCACGGTGTGGGGCCCTTCGACACCAACTTCCTTCCCGACATCATCTCCATGAAGAACAAGGGCGTGAAGATGTTCTTCTCGACCGAGCTGCCCGACAACTACGCGGCCACGCTCGCCAAGCAGTTCCAGCAGCAGAACTTCAAGGCGATGAACATCGAGGGTGCGGCGTACTCCAGCCAGTTGCTGAAGCTGGCGGGCACTTCCGCCAACAACATGTACATCGAACAGGGGTACGCCCTGTACCTGGGGCAGGACGCCAAGACCGTGCCCGCCGTGGCGTTGTTCGACAAGTGGATGAAGAAGGTCGACCCCAACCCCAACTTCGAGATCGAGTCCGTCTACGGCTGGGCCTCGGCGGAGATGTTCGCGCAGGCCCTCCAGACCGCCGGGAACCCGCCCACGCGGGCCGGCCTGATCACGGTGCTGAACAAGATCACGTTCTTCGACGCCGGCGGGCTCGTCCCGCCCAGCGACCCGGCCCAGGCCATTCCGTCGGGCTGCTTCTTGATGGCCCAGGTGCAGAACGGCGTCATCAGGCGGGTGGCGCCCACGCCCTCGGCCGGGTTCTACTGCGGCGCGAACCGCTTCCTGAAGGAGCCCGGCTACACCGCGATGATACGGCCGACGTCGTAGGAGCCCTGGTGGACGATCGTCGGAACGCCCGCGTTTCGGGCATTGGTCCGCAGGAGCACGTCGTTCGGTGACCGAGTTTCTGAGCCTCCTGATCGCCGGCATCACCTTCGGCGCGATCTATGCGGTGAGCGCCAGCGGTCTGGTGGTCACCTACAACACGACGGGCATCTTCAATTTCGCCCACGGCGCCATGGGCATGGTGATGGCCTACCTGTTCTGGCAGCTGTGGCAGGGGTGGGGGCTCCCCGAGCTGGTGTCGCTCGCCATCGTGTTGTTCGTGGCGGCCCCGTTGCTCGGCGTCGTCGTCGAACGTGTCGTCATGCGCCCTCTGTACGGGGCGGCCACGAGCATCCGTTTGGCGGTCACCCTCGGCTTGCTCCTCGTCCTGGTCGCTGCCGCCGGGGCCATCTGGAGTCCGACCGCCAACACCTACAACACGCCCGATCTCGTGAACGGCAACCCGATCTCCGTGGCGGGCATCACCCTCTCCTGGGAGCAGCTCATCACCATGGCGGTCGCCATCGGGGTGGCGATCTTCTTGCGGGTGTTCTTCCGGCGCACCCGCACCGGCGTCGCCATGCGTGCCGTGGTGGACGACCCCAACCTGGCGTCATTGGCCGGGGCGCCTTCGGGGCGCATCGCCGCCTATGCCTGGATGATCGGCGTCATGTTCGCCGCCCTCGGCGGCATCCTGCTCGCCCCCAGCGTGCAGGGGATGAACATCGAAACGCTCACCCAGCTCGTGATCTACGGCTACGCCGCCGCAGTTGTCGGCCGCCTGCGCAGCCTGCCGATGACGTTCCTGGGCGCCATGATCCTCGGCATCGCCAACTCGATGGCCATCGGCTACGCCCCGCAGGGCATCGTGAACGACGTGGACGCGGCCCTGCCCATGGCGCTGCTGTTCCTGGCGCTGCTCCTCATCCCCGAGGTGCGCCTGTCCATCGGTCGGGTCGTGCGGGTACGGCCTCCACGCGTGGCGAGTGCCCGGACGACGCTCATGGGGGCGGCAGTGGTGGTCTTGGTTGTCGTCGTACTCAGTACGGTTCTGACCGGCAACAACCTCTTCACGATGGGGAACGCCCTGGCCCTTTCGCTGCTGGCGCTGAGCCTCGTGCCCCTGTCGGGATACGCCGGTCAGGTGTCGTTGTGCCAGTTCACGTTCCTGGGCATCGGCGCTGTGATGATGCACGCCGTCGACGGCGGCAGCTCGGTGCTCGGACTGCTGGCCGCCATCGGCGTCTGCGCCGCGGTGGGCGCCGTGCTGGCACTGCCGGTGTTGCGCCTCCGGGGCCTGTACCTGGCGCTCGCCACCCTGGCCTTCGCTGTGCTCATGGACAACGTGTTCTTCCAGTCGAGCTCGATTATGGGCGTCGGCGGCACGGTGACGGTCGGTCGTCCCGACATCTTCGGTATGCGCTTCGCGACGGATCGTGCTTTCGACGTGTTCCTGGCCGTCGTCCTGGCGCTGTGTCTGATCGGGGTGGGAGCGCTACGCCGCGGGCGGTTCGGCCGGCGACTCGTGAGCATGAACGACTCGCCCGCGGCGTGCAGCACCGTGGGGCTGAGCCTCACGGTCACGAAGCTGCTCGTGTTCGCGTTCTCGGCTGGGATGGCGGGGCTGGCCGGCGCGCTCTTCGGCGGGATCTCGACCGTCGTCGGCGCCGCCCAGTTCAGCTTCTTGTTCAGTATCGCCATCTTCGTCGCCGTGACGCTCACCGGCGTCAACCTTCTCACCGGCGCGGTCCTGGCCGGAGTGTTCATCGGGATCGGTCCCGTCATCGGCTCGCACATCCCCCAGATCCCCGACCTCACCCAGCTGCTCATCGGCGTCGGGGTCGTCACCATCGGTCGGAACCCCAACGGCATCGGCACGTTCTACGCGGAGGTGACCGACTTCTGGAATCGGCGCCAGGGACGCTCGGGGCCGATCCTCGACCAGGTGGACCCGACGCCGACGCTGGCCCCGGCCCCGGTCATGACGGCGGTCGGGACGGAGGTTGGTTCGGTTGTCTGAGCTCGCCGTCGAGGAGATCTCGGTTCGCTTCGGAGGACTCCAGGCCTTACAGGACGTGAACCTCGAGGTGCATGCCGGAGCGGTGAACGGGCTCATCGGACCCAACGGCGCGGGCAAGACCACGCTCTTCAACGTCATCACCGGGCTCCAGCCCCCGACCCACGGCCGGGTGCGGCTCGGTGGTACCGACATCACGAGCGTCTCGCCGCATCATCGAGCGCGGCTCGGCATCGCCCGCACCTTTCAGCGACTCGAGCTGTTCGGGACCCTGACGGCGCGCGAGAACGTGCAGATGGCGGCCGAGACGAGGCGCCGGCGCCCGACCGGCACGAGCTCGCGTGACGAAGCCGACATCATCCTCGCTCATGTCGGGCTTTCACACGTCGCCGACGAACCGACGGACCTGCTCCCCACCGGGCTGGCGCGTCTCGTCGAGCTCGGTCGGGCCCTGGCCACCGGACCGTCGGTGCTTCTCCTCGACGAGCCGAGCTCGGGTCTGAACCAGGAGGAGACCGTCGAACTCGGGCGGGTGCTCGTGGACCTGGCCCACCGGGGCATCGCCGTCCTGCTGGTGGAGCACGACATGAGCCTCGTGATGAACATCTGCGACCACGTCAGCGTCCTCGACTACGGGGCTCTCATCGCCCAGGGCGACCCGGCCGCGGTCCAGGCCGACCCCGCGGTCCAGGCCGCCTATCTCGGCGCCGTGGAAGAAGACCCGGCTCCTGAGGCTTCGTCCCCCGTCTTCGTCGGCGCCCACGGAGCCCCGACCCGCCCCGATCCCGCACCCGCCGGATCGACCATGATCGCCTTCCCCGGTCAGCGCCCCTCGCCGCTCTCGAATGCCCCCATGTTGTCGATCACCGACGTGTCCGCCTCCTACGGCCGCATCGAGGTCGTCCACGGCGTGTCGCTCGAGGTGCCCGAAGGCTCGGTCTACGCGCTGCTCGGTCCCAACGGGGCCGGCAAATCCACGTTGCTCAAGGTGGCGAGCGGCCGGATGCCGGCCACCTCGGGCACGGTGTGGTTCGACGGCGAAGAGATGCGCCGGCCCGTGCCCGACCGCCTCGCCCGCAGGGGTCTGTGTGCCGTGCCCGAAGGCCGTGCCGTCTTCCCGAACCTGACCGTGGCCGAGAACCTGCTCATGTACAGCTACCGGAGTAGGGCGACGAAGGTCGCTGACATCGAAGAGCAGAGTTACGCCCGGTTCCCGGTCCTCGGCCAGCGGCGGCGACAGCTGGCGGGACGGCTCTCCGGCGGCGAGCAGCAGATGCTCGCTCTCGCCCGGGCGTTGTTCACCAACCCGCGCATGCTCCTGCTCGACGAGATCTCCATGGGCCTCGCCCCGCTCGTCGTCGCCGAGCTCTACGAGCTCGTGGCGCAGGCCGTGGCCGAGGAGGGGATCACGATCCTGTTGGTGGAGCAGTTCGCCCAGACCGCGCTCGCCATCGCCGACCAGGTCGGAGTCATGGTGAACGGCCGGCTCGTGCGCAGCGGCTCACCGGCCGACGTCGGCGAGCACCTGCTCGACGCGTACATGGGTGAGGCGGGCTGAGGTCACACCTTCTGGGCGACGATCTCCTCGCTGCACTCCCACAGCCTCCGGGCCGCTTCGTCGTCCCGGGCGGCGGCGGAGGGAAGGCGGGGCTTGCGCTTCACGAAGTACTTCCCGGTGACGCCGGCGACGTCGGGAGACGATGCCAGGTAGATCGACGTGCGCGCCCCTTGCTCGGCGTTGAGGATGAAGGGCTTGATGATCTTGAGCCCGAAGGCGAGTACACCTGACGAGTCGCCGTCGCGGCCGTACCCGGTGGCCACGGTGCCCGGGTGCAGGCAATTGACCGTCACGCCGGTCCCCTCGAGTCGCCGGGCCAGCTCGGTCGTGAAGTAGATGTTGGCCAGTTTCGACTTGGAGTAGACCTGCATCCCGCTGTAGGCGGAAGACGATTGCAGGTCGTCGAAGTTGAGGCCCTTCCGCGCCCCCTTGTGCGCCGTCGACGCCACGTTGACGATGCGGGCCGGGGCACTCTGCTTGAGGCGATCGAGCAGGAGCTCGGTGAGGACGAAATGCCCGAGGTGATTGACGGCAAACGTCGCCTCCAAGCCGTCCTCGGTCTCGCGCCGGCTCGACAGGACCACGCCGGCGTTGTTCACCAGGACGTCGATGCGATCACAGCGCGCCAGGATCTCGGCTGCTCCCTGGCGCGTCGACGCGATGCTTCCGAGGTCGAAGACCACGACGTCGACGTCGTCCTGGCCCGAACGAGCCCGGATGTCGGCCACCGCCGCTTCACCGCGGGCGCGGTCACGGACTGTGATCAGGATCTTCGCCCCGGCTCGGGCCAGGGCGACCGCCGTCTCGAGACCGATGCCCGAGTTCGCGCCCGTGATGACCACCGTCTTGCCCGTCATGTCGGCGACGTCCATGGGTCTCATCCTCCACTGTCGTGCCGGGTGAACCGGCCCATCTGCGAGGTGACCTTAGATCGCCACCGGGTCGGCCCGACGGCCGGTACCGTCCCGTGACCTCCACCGGTCGTTTCCTGCCACCCCCCACACCCCTGTACGGTGGCGGGCCGTGCCGATGCCAACCGACGTCGGGGTGGTCGACTGCATGATCGGGTTCCCGAGTGCGAGGCCCGCCCGTCGCTTCGACTTCCTCAAGCCGCAGCTGCGCGACGAGGCCAGTGCGTCGTCGGATTCACCGATCTCGTACATGTTCAAGGATGACGACCCCAATCGCGTCACCGACGAGGACGATCCCGTGGCCGTGACGCTGCGGGAGATGGACCGCTTTGGGATCGCCATCGGGCTCGCAGGGCTGGCGGGATCTGTCGTCGACCGGGCCCTGTCCGAACACCCGGACCGGTTCAAGGCGAACCTCGAGGCGCTCGACCCCAACGACATCACCGGAGCGGTGCGCCGGATCCGTGCCGCGCACGCCGAGCACGACATCAAGGCGGTCACGACGTTCCCGGCGGGGTGCAATCCTCAGGTGCCGGTGAGCGATCGCCGCTACTACCCCGTCTATCAGGCGTGCATCGATCTCGACCTGCCCATCGTCGTGAACGCGGGGATCGCCGGGCCGCGCGTGCCATCGGCGTGCCAGGACGTCATGCATTTCGACCAGGTCTGCTACGACTTCCCCGAACTGCGCATCGTGATGCGACACGGGGCAGAGCCTTGGGAAGAGCTGGCCGTGAAGTTGATGCTGAAGTGGCCCGGCCTGCTACTACATGACCAGTGCATTCGCTCCCAAGTACTACCCCAAGGCGATCATCGACTACGCCAACACGCGCGGGGCCGACAAGATCCTGTATGCCGGATACTTCCCCATGGCCCTGACCCTGGAGCGCATCTTCGCCGAGCTCGCCGACGTCCCGTTGCGCGACCACGTATGGCCGAAGTTCCTGCGCGAGAACGCCATGCGGGTGTTCAGGCTCGACGAGTGACGAAGGACCCGGGCCGAGGCCTGACGACGACTCTCCACGCGTTCAGTCCGAGATGCCCTTGAAGTAGTTCCCCGGGCGCGACTCCCAACCGGCCAGGTCGAGCTCGCCCGCGGTCGGGGACCGACCCGTGAGCCAGGCCAGGAGCATTCGTCTCTGGGTGCCGTCGGCGATCCGTCCTGGAACCGTCGCCAGCGTCAGTTGCAGCTCGCGCCGGACATACTCCTCGGGCCAGTCCTGGGGCCCGTATCCGGTGCCGAGGTCGACGTGATGGATCTCCACCTCGCGCCATCGGAAATAGGGCATGGCCCGGCATGGCCAGGGTCGGCCCCGCGACAGCCCGTGGCCGTCCCAGGCCTCGGGCGTCATCGCCGCCCATGCCGCCTCGAGGTCGGTGATCGACCGGAGCATGTCCTGGACCAGCTCGGAGGCGCCGCGTCCGGCGCCGGCCTCGATGGAGCCGGCCCGTTCCTCGCGCCCGCCCGCATACTGCTCGACGGCGTGGCCGTCGAGCGCGGCGCGCAGCATGCGGGTGTGGGAGTCGGCGTTGCGGGCGAGATGGGTGAGGACGTGGCCCACGGTCCAGCCCTGCAGCCGGCTCGGCCGGCGCACGGTCGCGTCGTCGAAGTCGGACACGGCACCGACCAGCCTGTCGTGCGATACCCGGCATCCACCTCGCACCGTCTCGAGCTCGGCCTGGATCTCCTGTGCCGAGTGCGGGTCGTCCTCCGCCATCAGGCCTTGTCGTCCGTGTCTCTTCGGCGCCAGTTCGACGATGACCTCGGGCGGCCCTTCTCGGAGGACGAGCTCGGCGACACCCCCTGCGTCGCGCAGGTCCGATTCCGCCTGACGGAGCAGGGCCAGGCGCTCGGGGCTGTCGACGACAGTCAGCTTCGCGACCGGCGCCCGCATGGACACTTGGGCGTCGGCCTTGGCCCTGCGCACCGCGCCGAGCACCGACGCCACCATGTCGAGCACGGCCACGTCGCCCTGCTGCTGTGCCGGCGAGAGCTCCTCGACACCGGGCCACGGGGCACGGTGGATCGATCCCTCGTGCCACCATGACCACACCTCCTCGGTGACAAAGGGGAGAAAGGGGGCCAACAGGCGCAGCTGCACCGACAGAGCGATGGCCAGGGCGGCGCGTGCCGAGACGGGGCCCGGCGCCGCTGAATCCTCGTAGGCCCGCGTCTTCACCAATTCGAGATAGTCGTCGCAGAAGGACCAGAAGAACGCCTCGGTTCGCTCCAGGGCGCGCGCGTAGTCGTAGGAGTCGAGCGCCGTCGTGGCTTCGTCGACGATCCCGACGAGTCGGTGCAACATGGCGAGGTCGAGTGGCGCGGACACCGAACCGGGGGCGTTCACGGCGTCGGTACCGAGCCTGGTCAGGGCGAAGCGCGATGCGTTGAGGATCTTGATGGCGAGACGCCTGCCCACCTTCATCTGCCCCTCGTCCACCGCCGTGTCCACCCCGGGCCGGCCGCTGGCGGCCCAGTACCGCACCCCGTCGGCGCCGTGGGAGTCGAGCAGCGGCAGCGGCGTCACCACGTTGCCGCGTGATTTCGACATCTTCTTGCGTTCGGGGTCGAGGACCCAACCCGAGATGGCGGTGTCGGTCCACGGCAGACGGCCGTACTCGAGCTCGGAGCGGACGATCGTGCTGAACAACCAGGTCCGGATGATCTCGTGCGCCTGAGGTCGGAGGTCCATGGGGAAGACCCGCGAGAAGAGGTCCGCGTCGTCCTCGCGCCGGCCGGCGATCTGCGGAGTGAGCGACGACGTGGCCCAGGTGTCCATGACGTCGGGATCACCCACGAACCCACCCGGTTGGCCGCGCTGGTCCTCGCTGTACCCGTCAGGGACATCGCTCGACGGGTCGACCGGCAGGCGGTCGCCGGCGAGGAGGGGGTGGTCGTGGTCGATCGAGCCGTCGTCGCCCACGGGGTACCACACCGGGAACGGCACGCCGAAGAAGCGTTGGCGGCTGATGTTCCAGTCGCCGTTGAGGCCTTCCACCCACGCCTCGAACCGGTGACGCATGTGCGGTGGATGCCAGCGCAGCTCCCGGCCCCGGTCGAGCAGCCGGGCGCGCATGTCGAGTGTCCTCACGTACCACTGACGACTGGACACGATCTCGAGGGGGCGGTCCCCACGTTCGTAGAACTTGACGGGGTGCACGATCGGCTTGGGCTCGCCGACGACCGCCCCCGCTTCGGTGAGCATGTCGACGATGCGCGTCCTCGCCTGCGCCACGGTGCGGCCTTCGAGCTCTCCGTAGGCCCGGACCGCGGCGGCGGGGTCCAGCGATACCCAGCCGTCCTCGCCCCACGGCACGGCTCGCAGACGCCCGTTGCGGCCCACGATGGTGCGCGTCGGCAGCGACAGCTCGCGCCACCACGTCACGTCCGTGGTGTCCCCGAAGGTGCAGATCATGGCGATGCCCGAGCCCTTCTCGGGATCGGCGAGCGGGTGGGAGAGCACCGGCACCGGGACCTCGAACAAGGGCGTGACCACGTCGTGGCCGACGACGGCACGGTAACGATCATCCTCGGGGTGGGCGACGAGGGCCACGCAGGCGGCGAGCAGCTCCGGGCGTGTCGTCTCGATCTCGACCACGCCGTCGTCGGACGCCCGTGCGAAGCGGAGTCGGTGGTAGGCGCCGGGGAGCTCGCGGTCTTCCATCTCGGCCTGGGACACCGCCGTCTGGAAGTCCACGTCCCACTGGGTGGGCGCTTCCGCCGAGTAGACATGGCCGGCCCGCAGCATCTCGAGGAAGGAGCGCTGAGATGTGCGCCGCGACGTGGTGTCGATGGTGGCGTAGGTCTGGCTCCAGTCAACCGACAGGCCGAGCGTGCGCCACAGGTGCTCGAACGCCTTCTCGTCCTCGACCACGAGCCGGTCGCACAACTCGATGAAGTTCGGCCTCGATATCGAGATGACGTCCTTGCCCGGCTTCTCGGGAGGAGTGAAGGACGGGTCGTAGCGAAGGCTGGGGTCGCACCGGACGCCGTAGTAGTTCTGCACGCGGCGTTCGGTGGGAAGGCCGTTGTCGTCCCAGCCCATCGGGTAGAAGACGTCGTGACCACGCATGCGCCGGAAGCGGGCGATGGCGTCGGTGTGGGTGTACGAGAACATGTGGCCGATGTGGAGCGAGCCCGACACGGTCGGGGGCGGTGTGTCGATGGCGAAGACCTGCGCCCGGGGTGCGGTCCGGTCGAACCGGTAGGTACCCGCCGCTTCCCACCGGGCCGACCATTTGGCCTCGAGACCCTCGAGCGAGGGCTTGTCGGGGACCTCGGGCGCCCGCGGCTCCTCGAGCTCGGGCGGCCGCACTGCGGTGGTCGTGCTGACGTCCACGGTGGTGTCCACGGTGCGGTTACCGTACTCCGAGTGCTGCGCCTTCATGACACTGCGACGGGCACCGTCCGGCCTCTCGAGCTACGGGAGGAAGGCCGCGTGTCGATCTACGTCTGTGGCCTCACCGTCTACGACGTGCCGCACCTCGGCCACGGCCGCATGGCCCTCGTCTTCGACGTGCTGCGACGCTTCCTCGAGTTCAAGGGTCTCGAAGTCCGTTTCGTGTCGAACATCACCGACATCGACGACAACATCATCAACCGGGCCTCGCAGGACGGCCGGAGCGAGGCCGAGGTCGCCGCGCAGTACGAGGCGGTGTGGTGGGACGCCGTCGATGCCCTCGGGGTGAAGCGGCCCACCGAGACCCCCCACGCCACCGCCTTCGTCGCCGACATGGTCGAGTTGATCGCCGCCCTCGTGGACGCCGGCGTCGCCTACGAGACCTCCGACGGCGTCTACCTCTCGGTGGACGAGATCGACGGCTACGGCCTCCTGGCCCGCCAGAGCCTCGACTCGCTGCGCGCCGGGGCGCGCGTCGACCCGGGCGAGGAGAAGCGCTCGCCCTTGGACTTCGTGCTGTGGAAGAAGGCCCGGCCCGGCGAGCCCACCTGGGACTCGCCCTGGGGCCCCGGTCGACCGGGCTGGCACACCGAGTGCGTCGTGATGTCGCTCGACCTCCTCGGCGAGGACTTCGACCTCCACGGCGGGGGCCTCGACCTCGCCTTTCCCCATCATGAGAACGAGCGCGCCCAGGCCGTCGGGCTGGGCAAGGCCTTTGCCCGCCACTGGGTCCACAACGGATGGGTGATGGTCGGGGGCGAGAAGATGTCGAAGTCTCTCGGGAACTTCACCTCTCTTCCCGATCTCCTCAAGCGCGCCGACCCCCGCGCCTACCGGCTGTTGGTGCTGCGTGCCCATTACCGCTCGCCCATCGAGGTGACGCCGTCTACCGTCGAGCAGGCCGAGCAGGGCCTCACCCGTCTCGACGACCTGGCACGACGGTTCGACCTCGTGGCGTCGACGTCCGGTGTCACGGCGTCGCAGGCGCAGAGTGTCGGCGCCGACGCCGGCGCCGTGGCGTCGTTCGTCGAGCACATGGACGACGACCTCGACACCCCCGGGGCTCTGGCCGAGATCTTCGATCTCGCCCGCCGGGCCAATTTCGGCCGCCGATGCCGGTGACCCCGACCAAGGTCGCCGCCTGGCCGTCACCGTTGCGGTGCTGTGCAACGCGCTCGGCATCTTGCTCGCTGCGTCCGAGGCCGATCTCGATGCAGAGACGATGGGATTGGTGGCCGAGCGCGACGGGGCCCGCGCCGGCGGCGACTACCCCCGGGCCGACGCCATCCGACGCGACCTCGAGGCCCGGGGCTGGGTGGTCGAGGACGGGCCCGACGGCACCCGTCTGCACCGCTGAACCGGCTCCCGGACCCGTGGGCGAGAGGCGGGCCCGGCTCGGTGAAACCCCCAGGTGCGATCGGTCACTGCTACCTTTTGGGCGCGTGGGGGGATGCAGGAGCACAGAGGGGAGAATGAAGTGGCATCGGGAACGGTCAAGTGGTTCAACGCAGAGAAGGGTTACGGCTTCATCGCCCAGCCGGATGGAGACGACGTCTTCGTCCACCACTCCGCTATCCAGATGAACGGCTACCGCAGCCTCGAGGAGGGGCAGTCGGTCGAGTTCGAGCTGACAGAAGGACCGAAGGGCCTGCAGGCGACCGAGGTTCGGGCCGCCACGACCTGACCGACCGGCGCCGGTCACGGCCGGTGACTCGCCCCGGGCCCGACTTGACGCTGAGGGACCGCTGCCCTCTGCTGTGATCTATGTCGGACGCCCGAGCGTCGGGGCGCGCCTCTCTTTTCGGCCTGCACAACGCGGGTCGTGGTCTTCCGCCCGGTTTCGGCGTGCTCTGGACGACGGTCGCCGTCGATCTCCTCGGCTTCGGCATCGTCGTCCCGCTGCTGCCGCTCTACGCCCGGCGCCTCGGCGCGGGTCCGGCGTCGGTCGGACTCCTCCTGGCCGCGTTCTCCGCGGCGCAGTTCCTCAGTGCGCCCTTGCTCGGGAGATTGTCGGACCGGGTGGGGCGCAAACCCTTGCTGATCCTGTCGCTGGCGGGCACCGCGGCGGCGAGCCTCCTCACCGGGGTCGCCGGCTCGCTGTGGCTCCTCATGGTGGCGCGTGTCCTTGACGGTGCCTCGGGGGGCAGCGTCGCGGTGGCCCAGGCGTCGGCGACCGACATGGTCGGCCCCGAGGACCGCGTGCGCGTGTTCGGGCTCCTGGGCGCGGCGTACGGTGTCGGGTTCGTCGTCGGCCCGGCCATCGGCGGGCTGGCTGCGCTGGGCGGGGCGCGGATTCCGTTCTTCGTAGCCGCGGCCATCGCCGGGCTCAACGCCGTCATCGCGATCCGACGACTGCCCGAGACACGGGGGCTGCCGGGGACACAGGCCGAACCGGGGCCCGGCTCGAGCGGCATCCGCGCTGGCCGATCTTCGCAGTCGCTGCGCGCCGTGCTGTCGAGGATCGCGGTTCCGGCCACGGTCACGGCGCTGCTCATCGTGTCGTTCAGTGCCTTCGAGGCGACCTTCGCGCTGTTCGGGCAGCGACGTCTCGGTTTCGGCCTGGCGTCGATCGGGGTCGTTTTCGCCATGGTGGGGGTGGTGGCGGTGGTGGTCCAGGCGGGACTCGTGCGTCCGATCGCGGCGCGCCTCGGCGACATCGTGTGCCTGCGCGTCGGTCTGGTCACCGAGGCCGTCGGGCTCCTGCTCCTGCCGACGGTCCACAGCCGTGCCGACCTGGTCGTCCCTCTGTTGCTCGTGGCTGCCGGGCAGAGCTTGTGCACGCCGGCGCTCAACGCCCTCGTGGTGGCCCGGGTCGGCCGCGACGCCCACGGCACGGCCCTCGGTGCCCAGCAAGGGCTCTCGGCCCTGGCCCGCATCGTCGGACCGGCGGTGGGCGGCCTCTCCTACGAGCTTCTCGGCGTCGGCGTCCCCTTCGTGGAGGGCGGGGTGGTTCTGGCCGTGGCCCTGGTGTTCTCCCTGGTCATGCGGGCGGGACTGACAACTTCGGCGCAAACGGTTGTCGAAGCCACCGCCCATAGGTTACCGTTGAGTAACAACGGATAGGACAAGGCCGCTCCCGCCCATCCGGGCACGCGGTCGGGCCGCAACCGTGCCGACCGGGACGCCTGCCCGGATCGGTGCTTGGACCAAGGGGAAGACATGTCCGAGTTCTCGCTCGATCTCAGCGAAGATCAGCTCCAGATCCAGAAGTGGGTGCACGACTTCGCCGAGGACGTCATCCGACCGGCCGCCCACGAGTGGGACGAACGGGAGGAGACCCCGTGGCCGATCATCGAGGAGGCCGCCCGGATCGGCTTGTATTCCTTCGACTTCATGACCCAGTGCTTCTTCGATCCCGGCGGGCTCATGATGCCGATCGCCAACGAGGAGCTGGCGTGGGGCGACGCAGGCATCGGTCTCGCCATCTTCGGCAGCGCCCTCGGGCTCGCCGGCATCGTCGCCAACGGGACGCCCGAACAACTGGGCGAGTGGGGCCCCCAGTGTTTCGGCACGCCCGACAAGATCCAGCTCGCCGCGTTCGCCGTGTCAGAGCCTGATGCCGGCTCCGACGTGAGCTCGTTGCGGACCCGCGCCGT
Source organism: uncultured Acidimicrobiales bacterium (assembly GCA_963838775.1). Classification (GTDB taxonomy): domain Bacteria; phylum Actinomycetota; class Acidimicrobiia; order Acidimicrobiales; family UBA8190; genus Chersky-840. The sequence goes on along the minus strand of CAWISP010000044.1, from coordinate 1,008 downwards.
CTACGACCAGGCCAAGGACGAGTGGGTGATCAACGGGACGAAGACCTGGATCACCAACGGTGGGATCGCCGATATCCACGTGGTGGTGGCGGCCGTCGACCCCGAGCTCGGCTCGAGGGGCCAGGCCAGCTTCATCGTGCCCCCGGGGACACCGGGCCTGTCGGCCGGACAGAAGTTCAAGAAGATGGGGATCCGTGCCTCGCACACCGGCGAGGTGGTGCTCGACGACGTCCGCGTCCCGGGACACTGCCTGCTCGGAGGCAAGGAGAAGCTCGACGCCAAGATGGCCCGGGCGCGCGAAGGGAAGAAGTCCAGCTCCCAGGCCGCCATGGCGACGTTCGAGGCCACGCGTCCCTCGGTGGGGGCCCAGGCCCTCGGCATCTCGCGGGCCGCGTACGAGTACGCCCTCGACTACGCGAAGGAACGCAAGGCGTTCGGTCGCCTCATCATCGAGAACCAGGGCATCGCGTTCAAGCTCGCCGACATGAAGATGCGCATCGACGCGTCGCGGTTGCTCGTGTGGCGCGCCGCATGGATGGGCAGGACGGGCAAGCCGTTCGTGGCGGGCGAAGGGTCGATGTCCAAGCTATACGCGGGTGAGACGGCGGTATGGGTCACCGAGCAGGCCATCCAGATCATGGGCGGCTACGGCTACATCCGCGAGCACCCCGTGGAGCGTTGGCACCGGGACTCGAAGATCTACACCATCTTCGAGGGAACCTCCGAGATCCAGCGACTCATCATCGCCCGGGCCGTCTCGGGCATTCACATCCAGTAGTTGACCTGGACTGGTGCCCTCTCCCGGCCGCCCGATCGCCGGATGGGAGTGGGCAGGTTAACCGCTGGCCGAAGGGCTCTTGTCCTACTTTGTCCTACTATTTGCTATCGTTCGTCAATGGCGACGATCCGGGAGCGCAGTCCGGGGGTGTGGCAGGTCCGGGTGTTCACCGGCCGCAACGGCGCGGGCCGCCCGACCCAGGTGGCGGTCACGGTCCGCGGGGGCAAGCG
>CAWISP010000043.1:0-32715 GCA_963838775.1 uncultured Acidimicrobiales bacterium | reverse complement strand
TACACCATCTTCGAGGGAACCTCCGAGATCCAGCGACTCATCATCGCCCGGGCCGTCTCGGGCATTCACATCAACTGATCTCCGCCCCCGTCCCGCACCGGGGCCCCCGCTTCGGCTCGACCGGTGATCGACGTCGCCGGTGTCGCCCCGACGGGGCGGTCCGAGACGAGCGCGCCGACCCGGCCTGATCGATGACCTCGCACGTCCTGTTCCTGTGCACCGGCAACGCGGCGCGTTCGGTGATGGCCGGGGTGATGCTCGAGTCCAGTGGGCTCGAGGTGCGCGTCACCACGGCAGGAACCCATGTCATCGAGCACCAGCCGGTCAGCATCCGCACCCGTCAAGCGCTCGTCTCGGTCGGCCTCCAGGCCGCGGCGCACCGCAGCCGTCAGATCACCGACGCCGACGTGATGGCGGCCGACCTGGTGGTGGCCATGGCGAGCGAGCACGTCGCGTACATCCGACGACGCCATTCGATGGGCGCGGAGCGCACCGCGACGTTGCGTTTCCTCGTGGGCCACCTCCCCGAGGGTGCGTCTCCCCTTCCCGAGCGCGTCGCCACGCTGGGGCTGGCCGGGGTGGATCCGCTCGTCCAGGGTGACGTGGTGGACCCGGCCGGAGGCAACGACCAGGACTACATCGACTGCGCCCGAGAACTGTCGGTGCTCATCGGTGCGCTCGTGCCCCGACTGGGATAGCGCTCGCGTTCGCTGCGCTCTCGGCGCGGCGCCGCGCTCAGATCCCGACGGGTTCTCGCCGGAGCTCGGGCACGTGCTGCGAGAGGTCGGCGCATGCCTCGCACACCGTGTCGGGGACCAGCCCGGCCCGCATCAGCACGGCGAACACCCGGCAGCCCAGGCACAGGCCGAAGGCGGACTCGAGCAGCGCCGCCGCCGCCAGGAGCCCGACGACGACCCAGGCCGCGAGGTGCGCACCCAGCCCGAACCACAGCACGACGGCCGCAGAGGAGAAGGCCACACCCATCGCCTGTGCGAAGCGTTTGGGCGGCCCGGCCACCGGTCGGGGGGGAACCCGGAGCCGAGGTGCGATCACCCTGGTGGCCAGTTGACCCAGCGGGCTCAACGTGGGCCCGGTGAGCACCCGTGCCCAGAAGCCGTAGGCGAGGGGGACGAGCAGCCACGGCTGTCCCAGGGCCATGGCCAGCACGCACAGCACCACGACACCGCCCGCCACCACCCGGGCGGCCACCTCGTTCACCGGGTTCGGGAAGCTGAATAAGGACCGGGCCCGAGTTCCCATGGTGGCACCTCCGTCGCGGTCCCCGCCCGATGCGGGGCCGTCGCCGAAAGCCTACCTGGCGGGTCGGCTTTTCGTCCCGGGGGGCAGGGGGCGACCTCGTCCGGGCTCAGTCGGGGTGCACTGAACGGAGCCCGGCCCACGCCAGGTCGGCGAGGCGACGCGCCAGGCGGGTTGCCTCGGACTCGTGGGGATCACCCTCAGCGGGGTCGCGCTCGGCGAGGAAATGGCGACTGGCCCCTTCGGCCATGCCGACCACGGCGAAGGCGAGGAGCCGGCGGTGGTCCTCGTCGAGCCCGGCGTCGATCAGGACGTCGATGGACTCGGCGATGCCGTCCTCGACCTTCCGCACCGCCCCCGACAGCTCCGGGTCATTGGGGACCTCGCTGCCGAAGAGCAGGTGGAAAGCGTCAGCGTGGGTCACCACGAGATGGAAGTACGCGGCGAACCCGCCTTCGACCTGCTGGCGGGGGCCCCCGGCGGCCGCGATCGCCTTCCCGATGGCCTCGAGCATGGTGTGGGACACCGAGTCGAGGAGCTCGAGGTACAAGGCGCGCTTGGACTCGAAGTGCTGGTAGAGCAGGGGCTTGGTGACGCCGGCCGCTTCGGCGATGTCGTCCATGGTGGTGGCGTTGAAGCCGCGCTCGGCGAAGAGCTGCAAGGCCACATCGAGGAGCTGTTGACGGCGGCGGTCGGCGGGCAATCGCTTGGCACTGGCGCCAGGGCCGGCGGGACGACGGGTCGCCATATCCGAAGCGTACCGGCCGTGACTGCGCGGCCCTCCGGTCCGGCCCCCGGCCCGGTCATCGGCACCGGCTCCGGCCCGGTTTCGCTCCGGTTCCGCTGCGGCGTGACCTACGGCAAAGCCCACCCCGCGGACTCGAGGACGCGCCCGATCCGAGCGGGCAGGTCTGCCAGCGCGAAGTGTTGGCGGGCGACCAGGTGGTTGTGTTCGAGCAGCGACGGGTCCGGGGCATCGAGAAAGGCGGAGATCGCGGCCGGGTCGTCGTACGCGAACCACCGGAACCCGAAGGCGGCGAGCTCGGCGGCGACCGGGTACGGGCCGATGGCGAGGGGACGCCGGTGCACCGCCGATTCGACGGCCGGGTTGCCGAACCCCTCCCACGTGGACCCGAGCACGACGACGTCGCACGCCGCGTAGGCGTCGACGACACGCGCCGCTGGCCCCAGCGCTCCGGGGCCGAGCAGGCACGGGCAGCGAGCCTGTGCCACCGAGCCGGTCTAGGTCGGGTCCGAAGCCGTCCTCGGCCGGCCCGAGGAGCCAGAACGCGGCGTCCAGGGCCTCGGCCAGCGCGATGCCTCCACCGACATTCTTCCTCGCGATGGCCCGTGTCGGCTGGAGGACGAGGCGGCGTTCTGTCGCCCAGGCCGAGCGCGGCGCGAGTGGCGTCGCGCTCACCTCGAGGGGCGTCGACGTCGAAGGTATTGCGCACCACCGTCGCCGCGATCCCGACCGCGTCGAGCTCGCGCCGCGACCGTTCGTTCACCGTGACGTGGATCCAGGCACGGTCGTCGGGTGGCGGGGGATAGCCGAAGTACTGCTCGCGCTGCCAGGGGAGGTCGTGGTGGTGCATCACGGTCCGTCGGTTCACCAGCACCCCGGCGACGACTGCCGCGGCGCGTTCGTTGAGGGGGAGCGAACACAGATTCTCCACGACCACCAGCGCCGCGTCGTGCAACGCATCTTCGACCTCGGCCGGCTTCGGGGGTTCGGGTGCGCCGATGGCCAAGCCGGGCAGGAGCCGGTCGACCGGGCCCTCTCCGGCCACCGTGCGGACCTCGAAACCGAGCGTGTCCAGGGCGCCGGCCCATTTGGTCGCCTCGACCGCCACTCCGTCGGAGCCGCCCAGGCGGAACGACACGATGGCGACGACGGGTCTGGCCACGGCCCCGCCACGCTACTGCGGGGACGGGCCGGGCTGGGCCGGGATGGGCTGGCTGGGCTTGGGCAGGGGCCGGGCACTACCGTCGCTCGGGTGTCCGAGCTTGACGCCGACGCCGTCGCCCACGAGGGCGGGGTCTCGGGAACCCCGACCGTCTTGTACCAGGTCGACGGGGGCGTGGCCCGTATCACGATCAACCGTCCCGAACGTCGCAACGCCATGTCGTGGGAGGTCATGCGCGGTCTCGGTCGGGCCCTGGCCGAGGCGGCCGGTGACCGTGCCGTGCGTGTCGTCGTGCTGGCCGGGGCGGGCGACCAAGCTTTTTGCGCCGGGGCGGACCTCGGGAAGATGAGGGGGGACGACGACCCCGACGCCGGTGTCCTGTCGGTCCACGAGGAGCGCGGCGTCCTGGCCGAGGTGTTCGGCGCGCTGTGGAACCTGGGCAAGCCCACCGTGGCCCACGTGCAGGGCTTCGCGATGGCAGGAGGCTTCGGGCTCGCGCTGGCCTGCGACATGGTCGTCGCCTCCGAGCAGGCCCGCTTCGGAGCGCCCGAGATCAATGTGGGCCTCTGGCCCTACATGATCACGGTTCCCCTGGTTCGCTCCATGCCCCCTAAGCAGGCGCTCGAGCTGATGCTCACCGGTCGGGTGGTCGACGCCGCCGAAGGGCATCGGCTGGGCTTCGTGACCAGGGTCGTGCCCCACGCCCAGCTCGACGCGGCCGTGTCCGAGCTGGCCGCGACACTGGCAGCCAAGTCGCCGGCTGCGATGAAGCTCGGTCGCGATGCGTTCTACGCTGTATGGGACATGGCGGCCCCCGCAGCGCTCGCCCACCTCCATGCCATGCTCTCGCTCACGGCGCAGACAGAGGACGCCGCCGAGGGCATCGCTGCCTTCCTGGAAAAACGAGCACCGCGCTGGCAGGGGCGTTGAGGGGCCGTGACGGACCGACGAAGCGAGTGAACCATGCGTAAGAGGGCTCTGATCACCGGCATCACCGGGCAGGACGGGTCGTACCTGGCCGAGCTCCTCTTGGAGGAGGGTTACGAGGTCATCGGCATGGTGCGGCGGTCGTCGACGTTGAACTTCGAGCGCATCGCCCACATCCAGGACCGCGTCTCGCTGGTGGCGGGTGATCTCCTCGACGAGATCTCGCTCATCGGGATCCTGCGTGAGCACCGTCCGGCCGAGGTCTACAACCTGGCCGCCCAGTCCTTCGTCCAGACCTCGTGGACCCAACCTGTCCTGACGGGCGAGACGACCGCCCTCGGCGTCACGCGCGTGCTCGACGCCATCCGCATCGCCGACCCCGAGATCCGCTTCTACCAAGCGTCGTCCTCGGAGATGTTCGGCAAGGTGCAGGAGGTTCCGCAGAGCGAGACGACGCCGTTCTACCCGCGTAGCCCGTACGGCGTGGCCAAGGTGTACGGCCACTGGATCACCGTGAACTACCGCGAGAGCTATGGCCTGCACGCGTCCTCGGGCATGTTGTTCAACCACGAGAGCCCCCGCCGCGGGCTCGAGTTCGTGACGCGCAAGGTCAGCCACGGGGTGGCCCGGATCGCGGCGGGCATGGACGAGAAGCTCTTCCTCGGCAATCTCGACGCCCAGCGGGACTGGGGATTCGCCGGCGACTACGTGCGCGCCATGTGGTTGATGCTGCAACGGGACCAGCCCGACGACTTCGTGGTGGCCACCGGCGAGACCCACTCGGTTCGCGAGTTGTGCGAGATCGCCTTCGCGCATGTCGGCCTCGACTGGAACGAGCATGTCGTGGTGGACGACAAGTTCCTCCGCCCCGCCGAGGTGGACCTCCTCGTGGGAGATGCCACCAAGGCGAAGACCGAGCTCAAGTGGGAGAAGACCGTCACCTTCGCCGACCTGGTCGCCATGATGGTCGACGCCGACGTGGAGCTCCTCCGTGTGCAGAACCGCTGACCCCGAGGCGACGCCACCGGCGTCGTGATGACGATGATGTCGGCGGCGGCACTCACCGCACACGCCACGATCTCGGCCGACCCGCTGGGCGTGCTGGTGGCGTTCGGGGCCGGGATGCTGTCGTTCCTCTCGCCGTGCGTGTTGCCGCTCGTCCCCGGGTACGTCTCCATGGTGTCGGGCCTGTCCGCCGCCGAGATCGAGACGGGCAAGGCACGCGATCTGGCTCCGCTCGTGCGGGGCGTGCTCGGCTTCGTCGTCGGCTTCACGATCGTGTTCACGGCCCTCGGCGCCGCCGCGTCGGGGCTTGGCCACCTTCTTCTCGGCCACCAACGCCAGCTCGACATCGCCGCCGGCGTGCTCGTCGTCGTCTTCGGCGTGACGATGGTCGGCTTCGCCACCCCGGGCCGGTTGCTACGCGAGCGTCGCTTCCATCCCCTGCCGTCGAGATTGGGGGTGTGGGCACCTCCGGTGCTCGGCATGGCCTTCGCCTTCGGGTGGACCCCGTGCATCGGGCCCGTCCTGGGCAGTGTGCTCGGGCTCGCCGCCACCCGGGCCACCCTGGTGTCGGGCGTCACGCTGCTCGTCGCCTATTCGCTGGGTCTGGGCGTGCCGTTCCTCGCCACCGGGCTTGCCTTCGGCAGGCTGACCTCGCTGTTCGGCCGGTTCAAACGGCGTCTGTTCCTCGTGAACGTGGTATCGGGCGCGGCGCTCGTGGTGTTCGGGGTGCTCCTCCTCACGAACAACCTCCATTGGCTGTCCTCGGTGAGCGCGGACGTGCTCAGGAGCCTCGGTCTCAGCCGTCTGACCGTCAGCTGACCATCGGCGCACCGCCCTCCACCGCTCCTCGACCTCCGGCTGGTGCCGGTCCAGGCCGGAGGCGGCCGCCGCTTGGAATCACAGAGGGGGTCCCCCGTAGCATGGGCGCCAGGCCATGGCCCCCGCAGTCCTCCTCACTACCGCCGTTTGCGTGACCGGGCGGTTTCCGGCCCTGGCCGGCGTCGATCTCGCCGTCGCCCAGGGTGAAGTGGTCGTTCTCGAGGGGCCCAACGGGGCGGGCAAGACGAGCTTGTTGCGGCTGTGCGCCGGCTTACTACCACTGACGGGGGGCGAGGGCACGGTGCTCGGGTGTGATCTGCGCCGGGATTCGCCCGCGCTGCGCCGGCGGGTGGGCATGCTCGGCCACGCCGCCGCCCTCTACGACGACCTGACCGTCGCCGAGAACGTGCGCTTCGCGGTCCGGGCCGCGGGCGCCAGTGTGTCGAACCTCGACGCGGTGCTCGACCGACTGGAGCTCGGGGGCCGGGTGCGCAGCACCCCGGTGGGTCGTCTCTCCGCCGGGCAGCGCCGGCGGGTGGCGCTCGCCCTGCTCGTGATGCGTCGTCCCGAGCTCTGGCTCCTCGACGAGCCTCACGCCGGGCTCGACGCCGGCGCCAGGGCGGTCCTCGGAGAGATCGTCTCCGAGGTCGTGGCCGACGGCGCCACGGTCCTCCTGGCATCGCACGAGCCCGAGGCGTCGTTGCCGTTGGCGGATCGGGTGGTGTCCCTCGTGGGCGGTCGCGTCGTCGGCGTGCGCGACGTGGGTGCTGCCGTGGCGCGCCGGACCGGGGCCGCGGACGCCCTGCGGTCGGTACCCGGGAGCGTCCATGTGGCGTGACACCGTGCTCGTGGCGGGCAAGGACCTCCGCATCGAGCTGCGCTCACGCGTCGTCATGCACCAGGTCGTGCCCGTCGCCGTCATGGTGCTCGTCCTGTTCGCATTCGCGCTGGGCCCCGACCGCGCCCCGATGGCCCACGCCGCGCCTGGTCTGTTCTGGGTGGCGGTGCTCTTTGCCAGCGTGCTCGCCGTGCAGCGGAGCTTTGCTGTCGAAGCACCCGACGGCGCCCGGGACGGCTTGCGTCTCTCGGGGCTCGATCCTGCGGGCGTGTTCCTGGGCAAGTCGGCGGCGGTGGCGGTGCAGATGGTCGTGCTCGAGGTGGTCCTGACCGCCGGCGTCGTGGTCCTCTACGGCTCGCACATTCGTTCGTACGCGTCGATCGTGGTGGCGGGCTTGGCCGGGACGGCCGGTCTGGCCGCGGCGGGCACCCTGTACGGCGCCCTTGCGGCGGGGCTGCGCGTACGCGAGACGCTGCTCCCGTTCTTGTTCCTGCCCGTGGCGGCTCCCGTCTTGTTGGCGGGAACGCGAGCCTGGCAGGCTGCGCTGGGCATCGACTCGGGCAGCACTGGTGATCCTTGGGTTCGCCTCCTCCTCGTGTTCGCGGCCGTCTATCTCGCCCTGGGGGTCGTCATCTTCGGGCCGCTCCAGGAAGCCTCATGAGCACGGTGGATCCGGCCGTGGCGCCGTGGAGCCCTCGCGCCACCTGGGTCGTGCGGGGTCTCGGCATCGCCGCCGCGCTGGCCCTGGCTGCCACCATCTGGCTCGGGCTGTGGGTGACTCCTCCCGATCAGGTCCAGCGCAACCTCGTCCGGTTGGTCTACATCCACCCGCCCATCGCGTGGGTGGCGTTGTACCTGGCGTTCGGCGTGGCCGCCGCATCCAGCGTCCTGTGGTTGTGGCCCCGGACGCGGAGCCGCTTCTGGGACCGGTTGGCGGTGTCGGCCGTGGAGGTGGGCATCGTCTTCACCGCCCTCACGCTCGTGACCGGTTCGATCTGGGGGCGGCCGACGTGGGGGGTGTGGTGGGCATGGGACGCCCGCCTCACCTCGACGGCGTTGTTGCTCGTGCTGCTGCTCGGGTATACGGCGGTGCGCCGGGTGCCGGCCGACCCCGACTCGCGGGCGCGGCGCAGCGCGGTCGTGGCTCTCGTCGCCGCGGTGGACGTCCCGATCGTGCACTTCTCGGTGGACTGGTGGCACACGCTTCACCAGGGCGCAACCGTCCTCAACGCCAATCTGTCCCCCACGATCCACGGATCGATGGCGTGGACGCTGCTGCTCGGATTCGTCGCCTTCACCCTGCTGTTCGCGTGGATGCTCGCCATCCGCTACCGGATCGAGGTGTTGTCGGAGCACCTCCAGGACTCCGAGCTCGACGTGGCGCTGCACGAGCGTTGGGCGGAGGGCACTGCCCCGGAGACCGATCCCGACGGGGCCTTGGCCGGAACCGGGCGTCGAGCATGACGGGGACGCCATGAGCTATATCGACGCCGGCTACGCGATCGCCTTCGGTGTGCTGGCGGCTTATGCGGCCATCTTGTGGCGCCGGCGTCAGCGCCTCGAACGATCAGCGGGGCGCGCCCCAGCTCGTCACGACCCATGAGCGAACCGATCGTCCTCACCACGCCCCCCACGTCACCGGCGCCCGGCGCTGGAGCCGTGCCAGCACCGGCGCCCGGCGCCGAAGACGCGCCGTCACCAGCGCGCCCGGCCGCCTCGGACCGTGCGACGCGACCACGCCCCGGCCGGTGGCGCCTGTGGGTGGTGGGTGCGATCCTCGTGGGGGCGTTCACCGTGCTCCTCGTCGAGGGCCTGGGCAGTTCGCTGAACTACTTCGAGACCGTGGACCAGGCTCTGGCGCACCGGGCGACCCTCGGCTCCCAGACGTTCCGGCTCGAGGGTGTGGTCGTCCCCGGCACCGTGCACCGCATCCCGGGCGGTGTCGCCTTCGTCGCCGCGGGCACCACGCACCGGGTGGACGTCGTCAATCACGGCAACCCGCCCCAGCTCTTCCAACCCGACATCCCGGTCGTGGTGGTCGGTCACTTCGCCGGGAGCTCGTTCGTCTCGGACCAGCTCATCGTCGATCACACCGCGCAATACGTCCAGGCGCATCCCAACCGAGTCGGGGCGCCCAACGGGACCACGCGGTGAACGCCGCCCTCGGGCACAGCGGCGTCCTGCTCAGCCTGGCAGCGTCGATCATCGGCGTGGCGGTGATCGCCTACGGGCTCGCCCGCAACCGTCCCGAGCTGGTGCGCACCGGACGCCTGTATGCCGCGCTCGTGCTCCTGGGCGCGATCGTCGCCACCGTGGCCATGGAGCGCGCCCTCCTCACCCACGACTTCTCCCTCGCCTTCGTGGCCGCCAACAACAGCCGGTCCACACCGCTGCTCTACACGATCACGGGCATGTGGTCCGCCCTGGCGGGTTCGATCCTGCTGTGGGGGCTCATCCTGGCCGGGTACATCGCCGCGATGGTGTGGCGGTTCCGTCGCCAGGCGTCTGATCCCCTCGTCGGCTGGGCAACACTGGTCACCCTCGTCGTGGCCGCCTTCTTCTTCGGGCTCATGGCCGGGCCCTCCGATCCGTTCCGCACCGTCGCCGGGGTGGTGCCCGCCAACGGGCTCGGCCCCAACGTCCTGCTGCAGGACAACGCGCTGGTGGCGTTCCATCCCCCCATCCTCTATCTGGGCTTCGTCGGCTTCACGATCCCTTTCGCGTTCGCCATCGCATCGCTCATCACCGGGAGGATCGGCGAAGGTTGGCAGCTCGCCACGCGCCGGTGGACGCTGTTCGCGTGGGCATTCCTGACGGTGGGGATCGTGCTCGGTGCGTGGTGGTCCTACCAGGTGCTCGGGTGGGGAGGGTTCTGGGCGTGGGACCCCGTCGAGAACGCATCCTTCCTCCCGTGGTTGTGCGCTACTGCGTATCTCCATTCCGTGCTCGTCCAAGAACGACGCGGGCTGTTGCGCGTCTGGAACCTGTCGCTCGTGATCGCCACCTTCAGCCTCACCATCCTGGGCACGTTCTTGACCCGATCCGGAGTGATCGAGTCCGTGCACGCGTTCTCCGACTCCGACATCGGGCCGCTGCTGCTCGGCTTCTTCGGCGTCGTGCTGGCGACGGGGGTAGGTCTCATCGCGTGGCGAGGTGACCGGCTGCGATCACCCGGCGGCATCGACTCGGTGATGAGCCGAGAGGGCGCGTTCTTGGTGAACAACCTGCTCTTCGTCGCCTTCGCCTTCGTGGTGCTGCTCGGCACGGTGTTCCCTCTGCTCTACGAGGCGTTTCGCGGCCAGCAGGTGACGGTGGGGGCGCCCTACTTCAACGTCATGACCCTGCCCATCGGCCTGGCCCTGCTCTTTCTCATGTCGATCGGGCCCGCTCTGCCCTGGCGCAAGACGACGGCGGGCACGTTGCGGAGCCGCCTGACCGTGCCCGCCTGGGTCGGGGCGCTCGTGATCGTGGGGTGCGTGGCCGGCGGTGTGCGGGGGCTCGCACCGCTGCTGGCCTTCGGGCTCGGTGGTTTCGCGGCCGCCGCCAACGTCCGCCAGCTCGTGCTGTCGGCTCGAGCCGCCCACCGCAGTGGGGCCGGGGTGTGGCGCGGTCTCGTGGGGCGCGCCAACGGGGGCATGGTGGTGCACCTCGGCGTGGTGGTGATCGCGGTGGCGCTGGCCGCGGCCACGTCCTTCGGCCACCGCACCGAGGTGACGCTGCGCCCGGGTCAGGTGGCATCGACCGACGGCCATCGCATCGCGTTCGAGGGTCTGACCCAGATTCGGACACCGGCCCGGACCGCCACCGAGGCCGTCGTCCGGGTCGACGGCCACGGGCCTCTGTTTCCGGCCGTGAGCCAATACGGTCAGAACACCGAGGCGGTCGGGACGCCGGCGATCGACTCGAGCCTCGAGGACGACGTGTACCTCACCGTGGACGCACTGCCGGCCACCGCGGGCGGACCGGTGACGATCGGCGTCACGGTCCAACCCCTCGTGGTCTGGTTGTGGGGCGGTGGGTTGCTGCTCGTCCTCGGCTCCGCCCTGGCGGCGGTTCCCGGCAAGCGTCGCCGCCCCACCGACCCGGTCTCGGCGCCCGTGCCCGCGGTCGAGGCCGGCGACGGCAGCACCGGATCCGGTGATGCCCTCGGTGTCTCGGGCGCGCTGCGCCCCGCAACACGCAACGTCGAACCCGGCGAACCCGTCGAGCCCGACGAACCCGGCGAACCCGGCGGCGAGAGGCCCGTGCCCGAGCCCGTCCCGGCCGGCTCCCCGTGACCGTCACGGCGAGCGACGACGCCGGCCCCGGCACCCCCACCCACCGCCGGCACACCGCCCGATGGGTGGCGGGGATCGCACTCGTGGCGGGCGCCGCCCTCATCGCGCTGCTGGCCACGAGCCCTCCTCAGACGGTCACCGAGGTCGACACCCCTCTCGTGGGCCAGGTCGCACCGGCCCTGGCGGGCCCGACCCTCGCCGGCGGGTCGTTCCATCTGCAGGCCTGGCACGGCCGCTGGGTGGTCGTGAACTTCTTCGCCAGCTGGTGCGCCCCGTGCCAACAGGAACAGCCCGAACTCGTCGCGTTCGCCTACGCACATCGATCACCGGCCGATGCCGCCCTCGTGGGTGTGGTGTTCGACGACTCGGCCTCCACGGCGCGCAGCTTCATGCGGTCCACGGGCGCCACGTGGCCGGCGGTGGTCGACGGCGACGGCCAGATCGCCCTCGACTACGGCGTACGCGGGCCGCCCGAGACGTTCATCGTCTCTCCGGGCGGCATCGTGGTCGCCCACTTCGACGGCCCCATGACCAACGCCGCTCTCGACTACTGGTTGGCACGGGCCGAGGGGGGCCAAGGATGACCCGCACCCGGGGGCGCCACTTGCCGAGCTGGCTGCCGATGGCCGCGCTCGTCGTCGTGGTCGTTGTCGCCCTCGGCGTCGGGGCGTCGCGGGGCGGCGCCGCCCCTACCCCGGCGCAACGGGTCGATGCCATCGACGCCCTGGTGCGGTGCCCGAGCTGTGACGGCATCTCGGTGGCCGATTCGTCGGCGTCGACGGCCGTGGCCATCAGCCACGCCGTGGCGGCCCGGGTGCGCGCCGGACAAAGTGACAGCCAGATCGACTCGTTCCTCGTGAGCCGGTACGGACCGGGCATCCTGTTGCGACCGCCCGTGCAGGGCTGGACGGCGTGGGTGTGGGTCCTTCCTCCCGTGGCGTTGGCCGTGGCCGTGGCCGGACTGGTGACGGTGCTGTGGCGCCGGCGCTCGCGCACGCGGGCACCGGTCTCGGTGGAGGACCGCGCGCTGGTGCGCGAGGCCCTGGCCGAGCGCAGCGCTCTCGGCTGCACCACGGAGGCAGTGCGCGCCCCTTGACACGCGCCGAGCTCGACGACGAACGGACCTTTCTCCTGGACTCGCTCGAGGACCTCGAGCGGGAACGGGACGCCGGTGACCTGTCCGAAGAGGACTACGAGGTCCTGCGCGACCGCTATACGCGGCGCCTCGCCGAGGTGCTGCGCGCACTCGAGCGCGTTCCCCCTCCCCAGTCCGGTCCAGGGGCAGTCGCGTCGACACCGGGGTCGGGGGCGGGATCGACGCCGGCGCGAAGCCGGCGCCGCACCTTGTTGGTGGTGGGGCTCCTGGCCGTCGTCGCCGCGGTGGCGGTCGTCGTCGTGGCGACGCAGACCGGGGCCCGGCTCCCGGGCCAGACGGCGACGGGATCGGTGAGCCTCAGCCGCGCCGCCCAGGAGCGCCGGACCCTCGCGCAGGCACAGTCGCTCGAGGCGTCAGGCGATGCGGCGGGCGCGCTCGGTCTCTACGGACAGGTGCTCGCCGAGGATCCCACCCAGCCCACGGCGTTGGCCGAGTCGGGATGGCTCGAGTTCGAGGCGGGCGTGCAGTCCAAGGACGCGGCGGTGCTGTCGCGCGCCCAGGCCCAGGAACAGACGGCGGAGGACGCCCAGCCTGGCGCCTACGCGCCCCACCTGTACCTGGGGTCGATGTTCCTGACCGAGGGGAACGCGGCGGGTGCGGTCACCCAGTACCGCCGGTTCCTCGCCGACGGGCCACCGGCGTCCGTGGTCGAAGCGGCTCGGCCCTTCATCGACCAGGCATTCCAGAAGGCGGGCCAACCCGTCCCCACCTCGGCCGGGGCCACCCCGACCACGACGTCGTCGTCGGCGCCCTGACGAACCGTCGGGCTCAGGCCCGGAGGGCGCGCAACTGCGCCACGACCCGTGGGAACGCCGTCGCGAACGCCTGAACGTCGTCGTCGGTCGTGGACCATCCGACCGACAGCCGAAGCGAGCGCTCGGCGTCCACGCCCATCGCCGCCAGAACCGGCGACGGGGCCAGGGACTCCGACGAGCACGCCGAGCCCGAATGCGCCGCAATGCCGCTCTGGTCGAGGCCGAGCAGGACCGGCTCGGCCTCGACCCCACCCACGGAGACGCACACCACGTGGGGTACCCGTCGCTCGGGATCGCCGAGGATCTCGACGTCGGCGACCGCCGTCGCCGCGGCCAGCAACGCGGTGGTGTACCGCATGGACGTGGTCGATTCGCGGGCCAGGCACCCGGGCGCGGTCAATGCCTCGGCGGCCGCCCCGAACCCGACGATGCCAGAAAGGTTCTCGAGCCCACCGCGCCGGGCCCGTTCCTGTTCGCCTCCGACCAGCCAGGGGTCGACCCGCAGGCCGCGCCGAACGACGAGCGCGCCTGTTCCTTGCGGTCCGCCCAGTTTGTGCGCGCTCACCGACACGAGATCGGCTCCGAGCTCATCGAGATCCGTCTCCATGTGCCCGACCGCCATGCACGCGTCGACATGCACGAAGGCACCATGACGCCGGCACACCTCGACGACGTCGCGTACGGGCTGCAGGGTGCCGACCTCGTGGTTGGCAAGCTGGCAGTGCACGAGCGCAGCGGGAGGGCCTTGGCGCGTCGCGCGCTGCAGGGTGTCTTCGACGGCGGCGGGATCGAGGTGTCCCATGCCGTCGACCTCGAGTCGCACCACGTCACCGGCTCGTCTCGACGCGTCACGCACCGAGGAATGCTCGACATCGGCGAGGACCGTGGGCCGCCCGGGCCGGGCCCGGGTGGCCCCCCACGTTGCCGCGTTCACCGCCTCGGTCCCGCCCGAGGTGAACACGACCTGGCGCGGTCGCGTCCCGAGCAGCCCCGCCACCTGTTCGCGCGCCTGCTCCACGGTGGCGCGGGCGATGCGGCCTTCGGTATGGACGCGGCCGGGATCGCCGGTGGTGTGGGGGGAAGACTCCAAGCAGCGGACCATGGCCGCCACCACTTCGGGACGCGGCGGCGAGGTGGAGGCGTGGTCGAGGTAGTGGCGCGCCAGGGCTCAGACCAGCGCCGCGCAGGCGTCGTCGCCTCGGGCCCGCGACGACAGCACGACCGGGATGGGTGCGTCGGCAACCTCGCCGCACAACCCGGCCAGGAGCCCGCGCACGAGCCCCCGGTCCACGGCGCAGACCACGGGGTGTTGCGTGGCGGCCTCGCCGAACGGGCAGTGCTCGGCCACGACGGCGGTGGACTCCCCGCGGTCCTCGGCGTGCGCGGCAAACCCGTGGGCGGTGAGGGCGTCGGCGATGGCGTGCATGGCGGCGCGCACCGAGCGTTGTCCTTCGCCCGGCTCCATGCGGTCGGCGAGCACCCTCCCGTAGTTCTCGCCGAGTCGTTCGGCCATGCGCTCGGCCTCGACCGGCCCGAGCAGTTCGAGGGCCTCGGCGAGCAGCGCCACGATCAGGTCGTCGCGGTGACTGGCGAAGTCCAACGTGGGATCGCTACCCGGGCCGTCGGCGGCCCGGTAGCGCTTCGACGGTCGACCCGCCCCCGCGGTGGGGGAACGCTCCAGGCTCACCTCGAGATAACCCCCGGCCGCGAGCCTGTCGAGATGGTGCCGGGCCACGTTCGGGTGCACCGAGAACTCGGCGGCAATCTCCGAGGCCGTGGCGCCGGGGTGCGATCGGACGTGGAGATAGATCTCGCGGCGGGTGGGGTCGCCGAATGCGGAGGTGACCGCGGCCACGGCGGCGGAGAAGCGGCGATCGGCGGGGGCGCTCCCACCGAGATCGGGCACGGATTGCACACCAGTAGTCTACCGGTTGGGCGCGGCGTAATCCCTGGTCGCGCCGTTGGACCCTTTCCGAGAGAGGCGCCGTGGCCCCGACCGATGTCGAAATACGCGCCGCCGCCGCGGCCGTCGAAGACCCCACGCTGCGGCGCGGCCTCGGCGAGCTCGGGATGGTGCGGTCGGCGCGGTCGGGACGGCGCCAGGCATCGGTGGTGGTGGCCCTGCCCGTGGACCGCTGGCCCGATGCCGACGAACTGGTCGACCTGGTGGTCCGGAGCGTGGGGGCGCTGCCCGGGGTGGGCGAGGTGAAGGTGGAGCTGTCCACCATGACCGACGAGGAGCGTCAGGAGCTCCACCGCCGCTTGGCGCTCGGGGCCGGGGGCGAACCCGTCGAGCCCGTCAACGGAGGTCGGGAGGGTCCCCACGTGCACGCCCAGGCGCCCGGAGGCCCGCCCCCGCCGCTCGGGCACGAGGCGGGCCGGCCCAACCGCTTCATGGCACCGGGGTCGCGCACCCGGGTGGTGGGGATCTCCTCGGGCAAGGGTGGTGTCGGGAAGTCGTCGGTGACGGTGAACCTGGCCGTGGCACTGGCGGCCCGAGGGCACGACGTCGGGTTGCTCGACGCGGATGTCTACGGCTTCTCGGTGCCGAAGATGCTGGGCGTGACGCGCGGCCCCGTCGCCCTCGACGACCTGCTGGTGCCTCCGGTGGTCCACGGAGTCAGGTGCCTGTCGATGGGATTCTTCGTGCCCGACGAGCAACCGGTGATCTGGCGTGGGCCGATGCTCCACAAGGCGCTCGAGCAATTCCTGGTCGACTCGTACTGGGGAGAGCCCGACTTCCTGCTCATCGACATGCCGCCGGGCACCGGTGACGTGGCTCTTTCGCTCGGCCAGTATCTGCCCCGTACCGAGATCGTGGTCGTCACGACACCACAGGCCGCCGCACAGCGCGTGGCCCAGCGCTCGGCCTACGCGGCCAAGAAGCTCAAGTTGGCGGTGCGCGGCGTGGTCGAGAACCTGTCGTGGTTCACGGCCGACGACGGCACGCGTTATGAGCTCTTCGGGGCCGGCGGCGGCCAGGCGCTGGCCGACGACCTCGAGGTTCCGCTCCTGGGTCAGATACCGCTCGTGCCCGCCGTCCGGGTCGGGGGCGACGTCGGCGTGCCGGTCCGTGTGGCGGATCCGGCCGGCGAAGCCGCGTTGGCATTCGACGCCCTGGCGACGCGACTCGAGGAGCTCGGTCCGGCCCGCATCTATCGCCGGGAGCTCAACGTCCGGTGAGGTAGTCGACGCCCCGGGGGAGTCGGTCGCGGTCCCAGCCCAGGTCCGAGACGGCGATGCCCACCGCGAAGCGGTCGGTCATGCCCGCCACGTAGGCGACGGCTTCGAAGACGGCGTGGTCGGTGCCCCCGGCGAGGCCGCCCCCGGTGCGCACGCCGGGGATGAGATTGGGCTGGTCCGTGAAGTGCGCCACCAGGGCGCGCAGCATCGCCACCACCGACGCCCCTTGTGTGACCGAAGCGGGGCGGAGATAGATGTGCTCGTAGTTGCAGCGCCGGAAGGCGGCCAGTGCTTCGGCCAGCTCCTCGTCCATCCCCACCCTGCCGGTGCGCAGCGTGGCGTCGACGGTCCCGGCGATGAAGGTGCGCAGTTGTCGGGAGCGGCTCTCGCCGCACAGGCCGAGCACGACGTCGGGCAGGAGCGTCGGCGTCACGATCCCCGCCGAGACGGCGTCCTCCCAGTCGTGGCACAGGTAGGCGATCCGGTCCGCCCAACTGACGACCTCGCCCTCGGGGGTGGCGGGGGCAGGTCGCGACCACGAGTGGTTGCGGATGCCGTCGAGCGTCTCGGCACACAAGTTGAGACCGGCGACCGAGACGTCGGCTCCCCAGACGGCGTGGTCGAACCCGTCGGGGAGGAAGATCCCCAGGGCGTCCTCGCTCATGTGGCCGCCGGGGCCGTGCCCGCAGTCGTGGCCGAGGGCGATCGCCTCGGTCAGCGCCACGTTGAGCCGGAGCGCCCGGGCGATGCCCGTGGCCACCTGCGCCACTTCGAGCGCGTGGCTGAGCCGTGTCCGTTGATGGTCGGCGGGGAAGACGAAGACCTGGGTCTTGCCCGCGAGTCGTCGGAAGGCGGCCGAGTGCAGGATGCGGTCCCGGTCCCGCTCGAAGCAGGTGCGCCAGGGGTCGGGCTCTTCGGGGGCGGCGCGCCGGCCCCCGCCATCGGCGCGGGTCGCTCCGGGCGCGAGGACCTGGTCCTCGGCCGCCTCGCGTTCGAGGCGGCCGAGAGGCTCGACCACCTCGTAGGTGCCCAGGGTGGCGCGGGAGTCGGCGTGAGCCGTGCGCAGGCCCTGGCCCCCGTGGCCGGCCATGGTCGACGCCCAGCGACGGCCCCGCTCGGTCTGCGCGACGGGGGTTGGCTCCATGGGCCTTAGTGTGGCTCACGGCTGTAGGGTCATTGGCCGCCCGGCCACGGCCGGTCCGATCGGAGGAGCTGGACACAGGTGGACGTGCGTATCGGGATCGTGCAGAGCCCCAAGGAGATCGAGGTCGAATTGGGCGAGGACGAGGACCGCGATGCGTTCATCGCGGACATCGAGGCCTCTCTGGGGAAAGAAGCAGGCGTGTTGTGGCTCACCGACCGCAGGGGTCGACGGGTCGCCATTCCGGTGGCCAAAGTCGCCTACGTCGAGGTCGGCGCCCCCACCCACGAGCGCCGGGTCGGTTTCGGCGCCCCCTGACCTGACGAGGCGGCCGTTCCACCCGTGAGCACCGCCGAGCACAAGATGGTGGGTCTCCTGGACCGCCGCCTTCTCTTCGTCACCGGCAAGGGCGGTGTCGGCAAGACCACCGTGACCGCCGGGCTGGCGCTGTACGCGGCGGAACACGGCCGGCGCACGCTCGTGTGCGAGATGGACGCCAAGGGTGACGTGGCCGCGTATTTCGAGACGGGCCCCACCACGTTCACGGCGCGTGAGGTGTTCCCGTCGTTGTGGGCGATGTCGATGGATACCGAGGCGTCGCTGCGTGAGTACCTTCGCCTCAATCTGCGTATCCCCGTCGTGGGTCGGATCGGCCCTCTCGCCAAGGCCTTCGACTTCGTCGCCACGGCCGCCCCCGGTGTCCGCGAGATCCTCACAGTGGGAAAGTTCTGTTACGAGGTGCGGGAAAAGCACTACGACCTCGTGGTCGTGGACGCGTCGGCCACCGGCCACATCGTCGGGCAGCTGGCCGCACCCCAGGCCATCAACGACCTCGTCAAGGTGGGGCTGATCCGCTCCCAGACCGATTGGATCCTCGAGATCCTCTCCGATCCGTTGACGACCGGTCTCGTGATCGTCACCACCCCCGAGGAGATGCCCGTCAACGAGACCATCGAGTTGGCGGGGAGGGTGGCGGTGGAGACGTCGGTCGAGTTGGCCGCCGTCATCGTGAACCGGGTGCTCCCCGAGCTGTTCGGGCGCAACGAAGAGACCGTGTTCAACGAGCTGTGTACCCCGGCGGTGTCCGCCGAGCTTAAGAAGCTCGTGCGCAACGACCCGTCGCCGGTCCTCGACGCGGCCCGTCTGGCGGTCACCCTGCGCCGCACGCGCGCCGAGCACCTGGCGCGCCTGCGCGAAGGCATCGACCCCGTCGTGCCCATGATGTACCTGCCGTTCCTCTTCACCCGGCTGCACGGCCTGCGCACCCTTCGTCAGGTGGCCATGTCGCTCGGCGAGGAGCTGGCCTCCTAATGGCTAGGCGCACCCCCCCGAAAGTCGAAGGCCGGGGAGCATCGCTCGACGGTCTGTTGGCCTCCAAGGAGATCGTCGTGGCCTGCGGGCCCGGGGGCGTGGGCAAGACCACGACCGCCGCCGCCGCGGCGGCGATGGCGGCGGCGCGTCTCGGTGGCAAGGTGCTCGTGCTCACCGTCGACCCCGCTCGCCGCCTTGCCGATGCGCTCGGGCTCGAAGGCATCGGCAACACCGAGCGGCGCGTCCCCGACGAGACGTTCCTGGCCGCCGGCGTGAAGCCCATGGGGGAGCTGTGGGCGGCCATGCTCGACACCAAGGAGTCGTGGGACTCGCTCATCCGGCTGCACGCGCCCGACGACCGCACCCGCGACGAGATCCTCTCCAACCCGCTGTATCGCAACATCTCGTCGCGCTTCGTCCAGAGCCACGACTACATCGCCATGGAGCGCCTCTTCGAGATCCACTCGGACGGCAACTATGACCTCATCGTGGTCGACACGCCGCCCACCCGCAACGCACTGGACTTCCTCGATGCCCCCGAGCGCATGGCGGAGTTCTTCTCGAGCCGCCTGTTGCGCTGGCTCATCGTGCCGTACCGCTCCCGGCTCGTGAACTTCGCGTCGAAACCCTTCTACCAAATCGCCGACCGGATCCTCGGGACCCAGTTTCTCGAGGACGTTGCCCAGTTCTTCATCCTCTTCCAGTCCATGTACGACGGATTCGTCGAGCGGGCGCGATCGGTCCACCGGCTCATGGCGGATCGTCGCACCTCGTTCATCGTGGTCTCGACGCTCGAGGCCGTTCCCCTGCGAGAGGCCGAATTCTTCGCCCAGGCCCTCAAGGACCGGCGTCTGCATCTCGGCGCCATCGTCCTCAACAAGGTGCTCCCCGCCTACCTGCGTGACCCGCACGGCGCCGCTGTCGCCGAGAAACTCCGGGACGGCGCCGACAAGCTCTCCGAGACCCTCGCCCCCATGATCCATTCGGGTGAGGTGAGCCAGATCCGGCGCGTGCTCTCGGAGGTGGGCCGCAGCTATCTCGATTACCGGGTGGTGGCGCAACGCGAGGCCGAACAGCAGGCGGAGCTGGCCACGGTGCCCGAGGCCCTGGTGAGCGTGCCCTACTTCGAGACCGACGTCTACGACCTCGCCGGCTTGTTGCGCCTCGGCGAACAGCTGTGGGGCTCGTGATGAAGACAGGCGGCGGGGCTGTTCAGGGGTAGTTCCCGCCGCCCTCGGCGTGTTGCTTGGCGATGTACATGGCGGTGTCGGCCCGGCCGAGCAGGGTGGCGGCGGTATCGCCCGGGCCCGGATGGGCGAGCCCCACGCTGGCGGTGAGTCGGAACGTCCCCTCGGGCAGCTCGATGGGCCGTTGGATGCCCTCGGCCAGTCGTGCCGCCAGCGCCCGCAACTCCTCGGGGTCGCGGATGGCGGCCACGACCACGAACTCATCGCCTCCGTAGCGCGCCACGACGTCGCCCTTGCGGACCGAAGACTCGAGGCGCGACGCCACGCGTCGGAGGATCTCGTCGCCGGTGGCCCGACCGTGCTCGTCGTTGATGGGGCGGAACCCGTTGAGGTCGATGAACACGACGGCCGTGGTGGGATTGCCGAGACAACGTTCGACATGGGCGCGCAGCGTCACCCGGTTGGCGAGACCGGTCAGCGGGTCGAATGTCGTGAGCTCGTCAAGAGCGTCCCGGGTGGCGCGGAGTTGGGTCATGTCGTGGCCCGACACCACGAGCCCCCGCACGGTGGGGTCGTCGAGGAGGTTCACGATGCTCAACTCGAAGGGCACCGACTCGCTGCCGCCTCGGCGCATGAGCTCGACCTCGACGATGGTGGGGGACCGGTTGAACGACGGCACGTCGATCGAGCGGGACAGCGCCGCGGCGAGGCTGCCCTGGTCGTGGAGGGCGACGAATTCCACGAGCGGCCTGCCCTCGACCAGCTCCTGGTCGTGTCCGAGCAGTCTCGTGATCGCGGCCGACACCGACTCGACGCGGCCCGCGGCGTCCAGCAACATGATGACGCTGGCGGCGTTGTGCACCACGGCCCGGAATTTCCCGACCTCGTCGTTGGCGATCTCCCAACGCCGGCGCTCGGTCAGGTCGCGCATGCACAGCACCAGGCCGGCCACAGCGGGCCGATCGAGGAGATTGGCCCCGATGACCTCGACGAGCTTCCACCCGCCCGGAGCGCGTACCCGGAGCTCGATGGGTGTCCCCACCGCCTTGCCCTGGATGCTCGTCAACGCCACCGCGGCGACCTCCCGGTCGTCGGGATGCAGGAATTCGAGACCGTCGGCCCCGGCCAGGCGCGTGCTGTCCACTCCGAACAGCCGTTCGGCGGCGTCGTTGGCCCAGATCAACCGGGCCGAAGCATCCACCACGACGACCGCGTCCGGGAGCCAGACAGCCACGTCGAGCAGGCCGCGCGATTCAATCACCAGGACTCCATCGGCTCCGGCGGCCTCCGGCCTTAGCCCTGGTCTTTCCTGCGGTGCCCACCGGACGCCCCGGGGCCGTCCCAGGGCCGTCCCGGACCCCTGGCCAGGGTGGAGGCGGGGTCTTCCGGCCGTGCCCGGCCGCCCCCGGCGACACGGGTCGAGGTCTCACCTACGCGTGGCCCGGTATCCCGCGTCGTGGCGGTGAGACTCGTCCACGGTCCTGGGCGCGTCGGGGGGGCGCGCTCACCCTCGCTCCCCATTGCCTCGGCACAAGCGCGACCCGGATTGAGTAATTCGACGAAGACACCGGTCGCGGTTGTGGTTTCGGTGACGGGAAACACTGATGCCGCCCGCTATGACGGAGCGTGCGCGTCTTTGCCATCGCGGACGCGTTCTCTTGGTGTCCGGGCCTTGGCCGGAGGTTGTGTTGCCCTGGATGAAGAACGTCGTTCGAGATGCCGACATCCCTGCATGATGAAGCGGCCGGAGGAGGGCGACACTGGAGCCCGACGCGGCGAGGACGTGTCGACGACGACACAAACATGCGGCTTCGTGTTCACGACCACGGGCCGGCCATGTGCCAACGTGGTGGCCGACGGCGTCCCATGGTGCCGGTCCGGGCACCCCTGCTCACCGGCTGGTGGTGCCGACCTGGCCGTCGTCGCTGTTCCGGACCGGTCCGACGCGCCGTCGGAGGGGTCGCGACCGGGCGTCCGGGCTCGTCGTCCCGTTACCCGGACCCGACGTGCCACCGAACTGATCCGGGAGGCAATGGCGAGCGAGGATGCCGACGAGGTCGGGCTGCGGGCCGAGACCGTGCTCGCCGAGCCCACGACCGCCCTGGCACTGCTCGGAGGGCCCGACGCCTCGCCGGCGGCCCGGGCCGCGGTCGTCCAGCGGTTCGGGCGCGTGGGGGCATTGCTCGTCCTCGGCTACGAGCAGCGTGGACGCGCCCATCATCTCGTCGCCGTGAACGGCAACGGAGCCATCGAGCGGTGCGACCCTGCCGACGCCCATGTCGAGTCCCTGGTCCGGGATTTCGGGGTCCTCGATGCACGCGCTTTGTACCGGCTCTTGTGCGAGATCGACGAGGACGAGGGGTTCGCGGGGGACACCGACGGGGTCGACGCACACCGGTGGCTCCACGCCACCTACGCCTTGGCGGCGCGCGACGGGACCCCCGTTGCCCACCGGGCCTACATGAGCGCGCTGGATCGGGTCATGCGCCTCGTGAGGCCGCTCGTCGCCTCGTAGGCGGTCCGTGGGCCCCGCCTCGGCGCCTACGATGCGGGCCGGAGGAACCAAACCCATGACCGACATCGTCGACCCCGGGCTCGAGGCCTACGCGCTTTCCCACACCACTCCGCCCGACGAGCTGCTGTTGGAGGTGGCGGAGGAGACCCGGGCCACGCTCAACGCGCCGCAGATGATGGTGGGAGCACTCGAGGGCCGCTTCCTCGAGATGATCGTCTACGCGTTGCGCCCATCGTGGGTGCTCGAGATCGGGACGTTCAGCGGCTACTCCTCGTTGTCGATGGCAGCCGCCCTGCCTCGGGGCGGCCGCGTCACGACATGTGAGCTGAGCCCCGCGCACGCCGCCGCAGCCCGGTCGCACATCGCCCGCAGTCCGTACGCGGACCGGATCGAGGTGATCGAGGGCCCGGCGCTCGACACCGTCGGGAAACTCGGCGGGCCGTTCGATTTCGTGTTCATCGACGCCGACAAGACCAATTACCTCGCGTACTACGAAGCGGTTTTGCCCAAACTCGCTCCCGGGGGCCTCATCGCCGCCGACAACACCCTGTGGAGCGGGAGGGTCCTCGACGACAGCGACCAGTCTGACGACACCCGCGCCATCCGCGCCTTCAACGACGCCGTCGTGGCCGACAGGCGTGTGGCGTGCGTGCAGACGACGGTCAGAGACGGCGTCACGCTCATCCGCCCCGTGTCACCCTCCGCCTCGGGCGGCCGGTGACGCGTCGAGACCGACCCAATCCGATGCTCGACTACCACCTGCACCTCTGGCCCCACGGTCAGCGCGATACCGCTCCCACCCTCGAGCAGGTGGCCGACTACTGCGAGAGCGCCCGGATGGCGGGCGTCCACGAGGTCGCGCTCACCGAGCACCTCTTTCGCTTCAGCCAGGCCGACCGGCTGCTGCGTGGTTTCTGGGACGACGAGCCCGACGCCGCGCTCCGGGCATCGATGGCCCGGTACTGGGACGAGCACGCCCGTGCCGACCTCGACACCTACGTCGACTGCGTGCTGGCGGCCAAGGAGGCGGGCCTGCCCGTCGTACTGGGCCTCGAGGTCGACTACTACCGCGGGCGGATGGACGACGTCGTCGCCCTGCTCGCCGGCTATCCCTTCGACGTGTTGCTGGGCTCGGTCCATTGGATCGGGGCGTGGCGCTTCGACGACGTCGACGACGACGTCTCGATGGGGCAGTGGTCGGGGCGCGACGTCGACGCGGCATGGAGCGACTACGTGACGGCCATCGAAGAGCTCGCCGCCACCGGCGCCTGCGATGTGCTGGCACACCCCGACCTCGTGAAGGCGGCCGGGCACCGGCCCGCGGCCCCCGGGGAGTGCTGGGACCGGTTGGTCGAAGCGGCGCTGCGGTCGGGTATGGCGGCCGAGCTGTCGTCGGCGGGATGGCGCAAGCCCGCTGACGAGGCCTACCCCGCCCCGGCGCTGCTGTCGCGGTTCGTGGCGGGTGGCGTCCCACTCACGACGGCGTCCGACGCCCATCGACTCGCCGACGTCGCGTACCGGACGGCGGACCTCGCCCGCATGCTCGACGTGTTGGACGTGACCTCGCTGCGAGCGTTCCGAAGCCGCCAAGGTGTGGACATTCCCGTCACCACCACGGCGCCCACGCCATGAAGACACCGGGCGAGCTCGCCGCTCTGCACACCGGCCTCGACGCGGCGAGCCTCGATCATCTCGGGCGCCTCCTCGGGTCGTGGGGCGTGCTCTCGGACCTTTCGTTCTCGGACCTGTTGCTCGTGGCGCCGGTCCGGGAGACCGCCGGGCAGCAGCTCATCGTGCTCGGACAGATCCGCCCCACGACGTGGGCGACGCTCCTGCGCGTCGACCTCGTGGGCGAGATCGTCGCCAGCTCGGACTGGCCGGTGGTGACCGAGGCCCTCCAGGCGGGGACGATGTCGTCGGGTCTGGCCGTGATCCCCGTGCCGGTTCGGGTCCGGCTCGCGTCGGTCGACCCGGACTCGCGCGACACCGGCGAGGTGCCCGTCGTTCCCGACACCGCCCAGCTCGAATGCGTCCCCGTGCGCCACGGCGGCGATCCCGTCGCCGTCATCGTCCGGGTGGCACCGCTCGAGGACCGCCGGCCCGGTCGTCTCGAACGTGAGTACCGGGACCTCTACCGGCGGCTGGCCCACATGGTCGCTACCGGCGACTTCCCGTTCATGGGCGAGGACTACACGACCGAGGATGCTCCCCGGGTCGGTGACGGCCTCGTGCGCGTGGAGCCCGACGGGCAGGTCCGGTACGCGTCACCGAACGCCATGAGCGCACTGCACCGTATGGGCGTGAGTGATGTGGTCGAGGGACGGCGTCTGTCGGAGCTGGGTATCGACGATGCCGCGCTCGACTGGGCGCTGCGTGCGGGGTGCCCTGTCACCGAGGAGGTCGAACGCCGACCCGACGTCATCGTCCTGATGCAGTGCACGCCTCTGCTCGAACAGGAGACCGTCACCGGTGCCATGGTCCTGCTCCGCGACGTCACCGACCTGCGCCGCCTGGACCGCCTCTTGCTTTCGAAGGACGCGGCGATCCGGGAGGTGCACCACAGGGTCAAGAACAACCTGCAGACGATCTCGTCGTTGCTCCGGCTCCAGGCTCGACGGCTCGAGCCCGGGAAGGGCCAGGAGGCCCTACGCGAGGCCGAGCGTCGCGTCCGGTCGATCGCCCTGGTGCACGAGATCCTGTCGCGTGAGCCCGGCGACGAGGTCCCTTTCGATGAGATCGTCGGTTCGCTGGTGCGGATGGCCGAGGACTCGGTGGTATCGGGCGAAAACATCGGGATCCGGGTCACGGGTGACGTGGGTGAGGTGGCCGCCGACGTCGCCACCCCCCTCGCCGTGGTGCTGGCCGAGCTGCTGCAGAATGCCGTCGAGCACGCCTTCCCGTCGGTCGGTGGCGACTCGGTGTTCATCGGCAGCAACGACGGCACCGAGGCGGTCGGCCACGTGGAGCTGGTGCTCGCCAACAACGACGACCACCTCACTCTGCAGGTCCGGGACGACGGATGCGGTCTCCCCGAGGGATTCGACATCGACCACACGACGAGTCTCGGGCTCTCGATCGTCCGCGACCTCGTGACCAGTCAGCTCGGGGGGTCCATCGTCATGGAGAGCAACGGGGGCACCCTGGTGACCATCGACCTGCCGGTCAAGAAATCCTCGAACGACATCGCCTCTCTCTGAAATCGTCCTGGCGGTGCAAGATTCTCGCCCCGTCGTGCGTCTAACCAGGCGATGGCATCGCATGCGGGGGTCGTCATGACCGAGTCGGGCCCGGACGAGCCCGACCGGCGCGCGACGGGCTCGGTAAGGCCTTCCGACGGCGACACCGCAACCGGTGACGGGGGCGCCCCGGTCGTGGTGCCGGAGGGGTCCTCGTTCGCGGACCTGTACCTGGGCAGCTTCTCGTCGATGGTTCGCCTGGCCCGCGTTCTCGTCGACTCACCCGAGGTCGCCGAAGATATGGTTCAGGACGCCTTCGTGCGTCTGCACCGACACTGGGGAGGTGTGCGGGACCCCGGCGCGTACCTGCACCGCTCCGTCGTGAACGCTTGTCGCTCCCATCACCGGCGTGCCTGGCGCGAGCGCTCGCGGGCTACGGGGTCCGACGGCCCGTCCTCTTCGACCGAGACGAGAGCGACCGGCCGCCACGAAGGGCGTGCGATGGTCGACGGAGCCTTCGAACAAGGGCGATCCGACGACGCCGGGGTCCTGGGTGCCGCCCTCGCCACCCTGCCCTACCGCCAACGCGCCGCCCTGGTGCTCCGGTACTACTCGGACCTGCCCGACGCGGACATCGCCGTCGCCCTCGGGTGCCGACCGGGGACCGTGGCGTCGCTCGTGCACCGAGGGCTCCAACGCCTGCGAGAGGTGGTTGACCATGACTGACGACATCACGCCCACACCCCGGGGCGAGCCCGACATCGAGGCCCGCCTTCGTCACGCCCTGGTCCACAAGGCGGATGACGAGCCTGTGCGCGGAGCCGACTGGGGTGACCTGGCCGGGCGCTTGGCCTCCTCGACGCGTCGGCGGCAGCGGGTACTGGCCGGGGCGGCCGGGCTGGCGCTCGTCGTCGGCGCGCTGGGCGGGTACTTGGGTGAGGCGGCGGCGGCGCCGGGCCCGTTGGCGGCACGAGCGCCGGGGTCCAAGGCGGCGGGTACATCGGCCACTTCGGGGGGAGCCCGGCCGTCGGGGTCGTCCGCCGGTGCGATGGCCGCGTGCCCCGACGAGTCGGGCGGTTCGTCAACCTCGTCGGCACCCGGCATCGGGTCGGCCACTCGTCTGTTCATCCGGACCACCGCCGACGGAGTGACCGTCCGCGTCTACCAGAACGAGCAGCACGGCCCGTCGTGCATCGTGTCGCCGCCAGGGGTGTCCGGGACCGGTACCAACTCGTCGTCGGGGTCAACTGGTTCGACGGGATCAACTGGTTCGACGGGATCAACCGGGTCGACGGGATCAACCGGTTCGACGGGATCGACGGGTTCCGGTTCGGCGGGTTCGACGCTCATGCCGCTTCTCCCCACGGGACAGGACGTGACGATCGAGATGTCCGACGCCGACGCCGTCGGGCAGGGGGCAATCGCGTCGCCGCAGTGCGTCGTGGCACCCGGTGGAGACGGGGCCGGATCGGGTACCAACACCGGTGCGGGCTCCGGCGTGCCGTCGGGAACGTCCCCGGCGCCCCCCACCGAAGGGGGCGGCGCCCCGGTCGTGACGCCCGACATCCCTGCCACCACCACGACCATGCCGACCACTACGACGACCATGCCGACCACCCCGACGACCATGCCGACCACCCCGACGACCATGCCGACCACCACCACCCCGACGACGGGCCAGCCCTCGGCGCTCGTGACCGGGGCCTTCGGCGTGAGCGAAGGCGACCCCGTGTGGTGGGTGGCGGTCGAGGTCGCGAGCGATGTGAGCTCGGTGCGGATGACGTTCCCCGACGGCGCCGTCGACCAGATGGCGCCCGTGGACGGCACCGCCGTGCTCGCCCACCGCGTGACCACGGCCGTGGCGACGGCGGGCACCGGGCCCTATGACGTGCGTGGGAGCCTGCAGCTCCTCGGCGCGGACGGAAGCGTCCTGGACACGGTCACGCTGCCCCAGGCCTCATCGGCGCCGGTGCCCGTGCCGCTCCCCGCATCAGGGGCGACGCCCCTCGAGGGAGGAACCAAAACGGTGGCGCCCGGTGTGATCGTGGTGTGCCCGCCGTCGACGGCGCTCACGCCACAGGCTCAGTCGTCGACCTCCACCGAGAAGCGGTAGCCGATCCCTCGTACGGTGTGGAGCCAACGCGGTTTGCCCGCGTCGGGTTCGAGCTTGAGCCGCAGTCGCCGCACGTGCTCGGTGACCGTCGCCGGGTCTTGCCACTCCTGGGTCGATCCCCACACGTGCTCGAGCAGCTCTTCGCGCGTGAAGACCTGGTCCGGGGTGGCGGCGAGAAAGGCCAGGAGATCGAATTCCTTGGGCGTGAGGTCGACGGCGGTTCCGTTCACCATGACCCGGTGGGCGGCGCGGTCGATCACGAGCCCGTCGTGCTCGATCTGGTTCGTCGTCGGCGTCGGCTGGCCCCGGCGCAGCACGGCACGGATGCGGGCGTCGAGCTCAGGCAACGAGCACGGCTTCACGACGTAGTCGTCGGCACCCAGGTTCAGGACCCGGACCCGCTCGGACTCCTCGGAACGACCGGTGAGGACGATGACCGGCAACGCGCTGTCGCGGCGGAGCCGTGCGAGCACCTCCTCACCGTCGAGGCCTGGCAGCCCGAGGTCGAGGACGACCAGGTCGTAGCTGCCGAGACTTGCCTCGCGGAGCGTGCCGGGGCCGTCGGCGGCCTCACCCACGCGGTAGCCCACCCGCTGGAGGAACAGCCGGGTGGCGGTGCGGCTGGCCATGTCGTCCTCGGCCACCAGGACCATGTGGTCCTCGTCGGGCAAAGTCACGGTCACAGCGATACCTCCGGTCGTCCGTCGTCCCGTCCTGCTGGTCGAGGTGCCCCCCACGACCGGCCCTCCATCGTGTCCTGCTCGATCGTCAGGGTTGCGCCGGCGGTTGCGCCGGGCGCGAAGAACCGGGGCCCGTCCTCCCCGACGAAGACCTTCGCACCCTGTGACAACCCTTCAATCCGGCTCACCCTGTTTGGCTCCGATCTCGTAGTCCACCAGTCGCAGCAGAGCTTCGACGTCCACCGGCTTCGTCAGGTAACCCTCGACCCCGAGGTCGAGCATTTCCCTGATTCTGCTCGGCGTGGCGTCTGCGCTCACCACGACTACCTTTGTGTCGGCCAACTCAGGCACGGCCTTGAGCCGGTGGAGCAGCTCGTCGCCGGGGAGATCTGGCAGATGCAGGTCCAGAAGGACCAGGTCAGGACGATGTTGTCGGGCCAGCTCGAGCCCCGCCCGCCCTTCTCCCGCCGAAATCAGCCTGACACCGGGGCGCTTGGCGAGCACCTGCTCGACGAGGGCGGAGTTCGAGGGGTTGTCCTCGATCTGGAGCACGATGACGCCGGTCCCGACCACCTCGGCCGGCCGCGTTCCGTTGGGGGCCCGGGTGCCGTTGGGGGCCGGATCGACCGTGCCGTGGTGTGACGACCGCGGCGGTGCTCCGCCGGCGCGGTCCGGGCTCATGTCGACGGTGGAGGGATCGGCGGCCAGGAGCTCGACCCAGAACGTCGAGCCGTGACCGGCGAACGAGTCCACACCGATGACACCACTCATGACCTCGACGAGTTGTTTCGACAGGGCCAGACCCACGCCTGTCCCTTCGACCGCGGAGCGCTCGGCACCGAGGCGTGAGAAGGGGACGAACAGTTGGTCCTGTTTCTCGTGCGGGATGCCGGGACCCGTGTCGCGAACCTCGAACCGCACCCGACCGTTGTCACGCGCGTCGGTGCGGAACGCGACCGAGCCCCCCCGGGTGTTGTACTTGACGGCGTTGGAGCCGAGGTTGAGCAGCACCTGGAGCAATCGCTGGCGATCGGCGCGCACTCGCAGGACGCGGGACGCGTCGACGTCGACGGAGAGCTCGATGCCCGCCGCCTCGGCGACGGGTGCGAGCAACGTGGTCACCTCGTCGAGCACCTCGCTGACTTCGACGGGCTCCGTCGACAGGCTCACCCGCCCCGCTTCGATGCGCGAGATGTCGAGCACCTCGTTGATGAGTGACAACAGATGACGTCCCGCCACCTGGATCTGGTCGACGCTCGAGGCCTGATCGCTGGGGAGCTCGTCCATCTCGAGCAACTGCGCGAAGCCCAGGATGGCATTGAGAGGAGTCCGCAACTCGTGGCTCATGCGTGACAGGAATTCGCTCTTGGCCTGGCTGGCGCGCTCGGCGTCGACCGACGCGTGGCGTAGGGACTGCTCGAGGTGCATCCGCTCCGTCACGTCGCGCGAGATCGTTACGGTGCCGGTGACACGGCCCGAGTGGTCGAAGACGGGTCGGGCCCGGGTCTCGTAGGTGCGGAGCTCCCCGCCGGGCAGCCGACCGGTGGTCACGACGGGGTCGGGGCTCTGCTCGCCGGCGACACAGCCCGCGATCAGGTCATCGAGAACGGCACGGTCCAGGTCGTCGCGCTCCGCATCGGTCGTGCCGATCACGTCCGCCAGCGGCGAGCTGCCCAGCACGACCTGTCCCGAGATGTCGCGCACGACGATGGTGTCGGGGGACGCATGGAAGATGGACTCCAAGAGGAACCGACGTTCATCGGCGGCGCGTTGGGCGGTGTGACGCTCGGATACGTCGACGAGATAGGCGACGAGCCCCTGGAGCTCTTCGCCCGGGCCCCATTCCAGGGTGTAGACGGCTTCGGCTTCCCGCCAGTCCTCAGAGGCCGGGTCCCGGCGGAAGCGCAGCAGGATCTCACGTCGTTCGGCGTTGCGCGTCGCGCCCTCGGCCAAGGCGTCGCGCAGGTGGCCGGCCGAATCGGGATGGAGGCGTTCCATGATGCGCCCCGGTGACGCCACCGCCTCTTCTGCCGAGATCCCGAAGAGCCGGTCGATGTTGGGGCTTGCGTAGGAAAAGCGTTGGGTGGCGACGTCGTAGCGCAGCGATACGACCGGGCTGGCGGTGAGGATGTTCTCGAGCTCACCCCGGGCGCGGTCGCGTTCCTCGGCCCGCTCGCGCATCTGGGCGGTCGTGTTGAGCAGTCTCGCCGAGAGCCGCCCGATCTCGTCGCGCCCGCTCGGGACCCCGACCGGGGTCTCGCCGCGTTCGAGATCCTCGGTGGCCCGCTCGAGACGGCGCAGGCGCCTGACGACGCCGGTGGTGAACAGCTGCGAGACCAGCACCCCACCCGCCAGGGCGAGCACCACGGCTGCGATGGCGATGGCGGGCAGGAGGATGTTCGAGGTGTGGATGTCGGACTGCTGGCTGACGATGACCGCACTCTCTTTGTCTGTGATCGTGGCGATGTCGCGGCGGAGCTTGGCGGTCTCGACCCGGACCGCCTGCAGCAGTGTCCGAACCGTGCTGGAGGGTGCCGGCGACGGCTGCTGGCCTTTCAGGCGGGCCAGGGTCGCCACGAGGTGGTCGGTGTCGCGCTGGACCGCTCGACCCGAGGTCCCCTCGGTCGCCGAGCCGAGCGTCAGCGCCTCGAGCTGGCCGAGCTGGGGTGGAGCCGCTTTTTCGGCGAGCGCGTACGACGCCTGGAACGAGGGGTTCCCCGTCAGGAGGTAGTCGCCGAGATCGGTCTCGGCCGACAGGAGGCTGTTCTCGAGGGTCGTGGCCGCGTCGACGATCTGCCGGGAATTACTGGCCACGTTCTGGGCCCGGTTGTCGACGTGCGTGAACCACGACGTGGACCCGAGCACGATGAAGAGAATGGCGATGGGGACGGCAATGACGACGAGGCCCTTGGTCCGCATGGACCGGTCGACCCATCTGGTGCCGAGCCGTTGCCCACTCGACGCGTCACGCATGACGCCACCTCTCAGCGAGGAGCGGTGCCTCTCACCGAGGGGAAGTGGAGCAAGGAGAGGCTGACGTGTTCCTCGTCAATCGAGAATACCGAGGGTGTGGAGGAACCGCCCTGATACCCGGACGCGCAACGGCCCCGGAATCGCTCCGGGGCCGGAATCGGTCGTGGGTCGGCGGCTGGCTGCGGGGCTCGTCGCTGGCTACGAGGCGCGTCGGCGGGCGGCGAGCCAGGCTTTGCGAAGCTTGCGGCGCTCCTCTTCGGAGGTGCCACCCCAGATGCCCGACTCCTGGTTGGTGGCCAGGGCGAACTCGAGGCAGGGCTCGATGGCCTCACAAGCCCGACATACCCGCTTGGCGGCTTCGATCTGATCGATCGCCGGGCCGGTCGTCCCCACCGGGAAGAAGAGGTCAGGTTCGGTGTACCGACAGGCGGCTACCTTTCGCCAGTCGTCGGCATCCCATTCGACCGAGCGGTTCCACATGAGTGCCACGATTACCTCCTCCGGTACGGTGCAGCTCCGGGCAATTCTGACCGTCCGCTCCTTGTGAACCCGTTCACTTGGCTGGCCACAGGGGTTGGCCGCCACGGGAAACGGTGAATGTGAAGCTACTCCCAAGCGCTCACCCCCGCAAGCGCGAAGAAGGCCCGAAGAGGCTCAAAGACAAGGGAAGGCCCGGGAAAGGATCGAAATCGGGAACTATCTACTTGACGCACCATGTTGCTTCTTGTAGACCGGTTGCATGGAGGCCCTGAATCTCGCCACACTCCCCAAATACCTCTCGAACGAGGCCTCTGCCTGGGAACTTCTGGAGCGCCTGCGTTGGCCTGATGGGGAGCCGGTGTGCCCCCACTGCGGGACCAAGGACGCCAAGCACTACTTCATCGCCGCCAAGTCCGGCGAAAGAAAAACCAAGGCCGGGAATGTCACCTACCGCCGCCTGTGGCGCTGCCGGGGCAAGGCCTGTCGGAAGCAGTTCTCCGTCATGGTCGGGACGATCTTCGAGTCCTCGAAAATTCCCGCCTCGAAGTGGCTCCTGGCGATGTGGCTTATGGGAGCCGGCAAGAACTCGATCAGCGCTTTGGAACTTCAGCGCCACCTCGGCATCAGCTACCAGACGGCCTGGTTCCTCGGTCACAGGCTCCGTGAGGCCATGCAGCGCGAGCCAGTGTTCTCGCTCCTGTCCGCACGGTGGTTGTGGACGAGACCTTCGTGGGCGGTGCCCCAAAGAACCGCCACCAGCAGGTCGACGGTTGACCTATCGGCCACTACTAGAGCGGTAGGTCCGGCTCCTCATCAGTTGCTCGGCTCGGATCAGGAACTACCCCAGGCTTCATTGCCTCAAGCACCCGAAGAAGCTGCTGCCAGTCACCCTCACTCATCGGGAATGGGACTTGGAGGAGGGCCCGTTCCTTCAGAAGCGGCAGTTGAACGGTCCGAGTCGCGCCTTGTGCTGTGGGGCTACAGCACTGGAAGCTGGCGTTGTTTATGCGGGCCG
>CAWISP010000042.1:0-73092 GCA_963838775.1 uncultured Acidimicrobiales bacterium | reverse complement strand
TGGAGGTGGCGGGAATCGAACCCGCGTCCTTCGGCTTCTCATCGGGCCTTCTCCGAGCGCAGCCGGCAGCTAGATCTCGGGGCCCTCGCCGCCGCCGGCGAATTCGAGGGCCCCCAACCGACCTTTGGTGTCCCCGGCGGCCAATCGGTAGAACCGCTCGGGTAAGCCCCGCTGAATGACGCCCGCTACCGGCCTGCAGGGCTGAGACCGGACGGACGGGCTACTTATTAAGCAGCCAGCGCGAGCTGAGGCTCGGCATTTGTTTTTTGTTCCGGCTCTTTAACGTGGTTCCGGAGACCACGGCTCGCTTCTCCCGAATTGACGACCAAAGTCGAAACCGATCACCCCCGTGTCTTATGTGGTCCCCATCCTACCGCCGGGGAGGGTGTAGCCCGTCAGGTTCAGGATTCAGTCGTATTCCTTGCGGGCCCCCCGCCCCACGCTCTTGCCCGCCGCGAAGCGCGCCTCGCGCTCGGCGTCACGCTCCGCGTCGCGTGTGGCGATGGCGTGGCGCTTGTCGTAGAGGCGCCGGCCCTTGGCCAGGGCCAATTCCACCTTGGCCCGTCCGTCTTTGAAATAGATCGAGAGCGGCACGAGGGTGAGGGCCTTCTGCTGGGTCTGGCCCATGAGCTCGTCGATCTGGTCGCGGTGCAGGAGCAGCTTCCGCCTCCGCTCGGGATCATGGGCACCGAACCCCGCCGCATGCTCGTAGGGGGGGATGTGCACCCCGAGCAACCAGGCCTCGCCCCCCTCCACCCGCGCGTAGGCGTCGGCCAGGGTGACCCGACCCGCCCGCAGGGACTTCACCTCGCTTCCCTGCAGGGCGAGTCCGCATTCGTAGGTCTCGAGAATGTCGTAGTCGTGACGGGCGCGACGGTTGCGGGCGACCGTCTTGATCCGGTCGGTGCCGTCGTCGGGCACGCGGCGCGACGCCCGACGTCCTGGTCCTTTCGCCGCTGCCACCCGCGGAACGGTACCCGGCGCCGCCCCCGTCCCGTCCGTGCCGCTGGGGGGAGCCCCCCGGTACCCTCGGGGCATGCTCCGGTTGCCCGCCAACGTCTACGCCGAGATCGTCGGTCACTGCCTGGGTGGGCTCCCCGACGAGGCGTGCGGGTTGATCGGTGGCGACCCGGCCACCGGGGACGTGGTGCGGTGCTACCCGACCCGCAACCTCGCCGCCTCGGCCAAGCTCTACACCGTCGATCCCCGTGAGCACCTCCGGGCCGATCGCGACGCCGAGTCGCGCGGCTTCGAGATCATCGGCGTGTTCCACTCCCACACCCACACCGACGCCTACCCGTCGCCCACCGACATCGCCCAGGCACCCGATCCGGGGTGGCACTACGTGCTCGTGTCGTTGCGCGACACCCATCCCACCGCTGCGCTCGTACCGCATCCACGGGGAGGTGGTCGACGAGGAGTCGGTCGTGGTCGAGCCCCGGTGACCCGGCGGCCCGGTAGAATGCTGACCGAAGTCGTCGACATTCGTCGGGCCGGTCCGTGTCCTTGGGGGCGCGGCGGCCTCCGACCCGGGAGGGCATCGTGGCTGTCGAAGTGAGGCTCCCCACGGTCTTGCGCCAACACGCCGGCGGGAGGTCCGCGGTGATCGCCGAGGGTTCGACCATCGGCGAGGTGCTCGCCGACCTCGTCCGCAGCTATCCGGGCATGAAGGGCCAGGTGCTCACCGAGGACGGGTCCCTGCACCGCTTCGTGAACGTCTACGTCGACGACGACGACGTCCGGTACCTCGATCAGCTCGACACCAAGGTGGCCGACGGCGTCACGGTGTCGATCCTCCCCGCCGTGGCCGGCGGCTGAGGGCGCCGTCGCTCACCCCGGCGCGACGCGCACGACATCACATGGCGCAGGTCTCGAGCATTCTCGACCTCATCGGGAACACCCCTCTGGTCGACGTCAGCTCGCTCAGCCCCAATCCCGCGGCGCGCATCCTGATCAAGCTCGAGGGCCAGAACCCGGGCGGATCGGTGAAGGACCGCATCGCGCTGTCGATGGTGGAGGAAGCGGAGAAAGACGGCCGGCTCTCGCCCGGTGACACCCTCCTCGAGCCGTCCTCGGGGAATACCGGCATCGGCCTCGCCCTGGTGGCGCGGGTCAAGGGATACCACCTCAAGGTGGTGCTGCCCTCCAACGTGTCGGTCGAGCGCCGCCAGCTCCTCGAGGTGTGGGGGGCCGAGGTCATCGAGTCGCCCGGCACCGAGGGATCGAACGGGGCGGTGCGCATGGCCCAGCGCATCCACGATGAGCACCCCGAATGGGTCTTTCTCTACCAGTACGCCAACGCCGCCAACCCCAAGGCGCACTACGAGGGGACCGGGCCCGAGATCTGGCGCGACTGTCCCGAGGTGACCCATTTCGTCGCCGGGCTCGGCACCTCGGGCACGTTGCTGGGGGTGGGTCGGTTCCTCAAGGAGCGCAATCCCGCCATCGAGGTGTGGGCCGTCGAGCCCCCCGCCGGGGAGATGGTCGACGGCCTGCGCAATCTCGACGACGGTTACATCCCTCCGATCTTCACCGAGCTCCACGGCGCGGAGTTGCTCGACCGAAAGACCATGGTGGGCCCGCGGTCGTCGGTGGAATGGACCCGGCGCCTGGCCGAGGTGGGCGTGTTCGCGGGGATCTCGTCGGGGGCGGCCATGGCCGGTGCCGCCAAGTGCGCGCTCGCCATCGCGTCCGGGGTGATCGTGGTGGTGTCGGCCGACGGCGGTTGGAAGTACCTGTCCACCGGCGCATGGACCGACGATCTCGACGCCGTCGTCGAGCGCGCCGAGCACACCATCTACTTCTGATCGGGATCTACTTCTTGGTCCTTGCTGCGCAGCTGTACGGCTGCGTCGGGCTCGAGGACACGGAAGCTGAAGCTCTCTTCGAGATAGAGCGCCACCGTGTCGGCGTCGTGCGAGGCGTAGCCGATGGAGATGTCCTGGCCCGACTCGATGACGAAGTCCCCGCCTCGCAGGCTGACGACGATGCCGCACTCGACCCCCGGCGCCCACACCAGGGGGCCGCCCAGGATCTGGCGGAGGTGGTCCAGGAGCAGGTGCCCACCGTGCTCGGCGGTGTGGACGATCTCGGTGTAGATTCCCGGCGACAGGGCCAGGCCGTAGGGACCGCCGATCCCCGTCCCCCGCAGCACGTCGACGGCCTCGGCCACGGCGGTGGGGTAGTGCTCGGCATCGGCCGACAGCGTGAGCGCCGCGTGCGACGTGCTCTCGGTGATCCCCTTGATCTGTCCCGCCCCGTAGCCGTGGAAGACGGCCGTGTTCTCGGCCAGGGCGATCCGCCGACCCGCCTCTTCGAGGCCGGGCAGGTCGAGGTCGTTGGCGCCCCGCTCGGCGGCGTCGACCTCGCCGCGCTTCACGACGAAGTCGGCGCGCAGTTCGACCAGGGGGAGCACCTGACGTTGGGCGCCGGTGACCTCGCCGAGGGGGCCGGTGATCGGCGCCGTGCGCCCCAGGGTGGTGGCCGAGTGCGTCCAGCCCAGGGGTCCCTCGAAGTCGACGAGCTTGCGGGCCGCCAGGTAGGTCTCGAGGCGGGGCTTGATCTCCTCTTCGATGGCCTGCCATCCCGCGTCGGCGATGGGGGCGAGTTCGCGGTGGAGATGGTTCATGATTCGCGTCCCTTCAGGCTCCCGATCCCGAGCGATCCCGAGCTCACACCCGCACCCGCGTCCGGTTCCTCGGGTCCCGATCCCGCCTCGGCCTCGGCTTCGATCTCGAGGATGGATCCCGTCGTGAACAGGTAGGTGCGCAGGTGCCGGTCGAGCGTGGGGTCGCGGCGCCGTAGCCACTCGAGCGTCATCGAGGCGTGCTCTTTCTCCTCGTCCCGGTTGTGGGCGAGGACACCGGCCAGGCTGGGGTCGGACGTGGCCTTCACGCGCTGGTCGTACCAATCGACAGCCTCGAGCTCCTCGCACAGCGAGGTCACGGCCCGGTGGTGGTCGATGGTCTTCTCGTCGAGGAGATCAGCTGCTTCGTGCAGCCCTTCGCTCGCCATGTCGTGCTCCTGTCGCCTGTGTCGCCGCAACGGCCGGTCGCAGGGGTATACCCGGCGCGCCGCCCCGGTAGTCCTTCGGTCCAGGGCACACGGTATAGCTTTCGACCATGGCCGACCTCCGTCCTCCCGTCGCGGTCCTACCCGACCCGGCCCGCCGGCCGCCCCGGTGACCCCGAGGTCGGCGCGGCGCAAGGAGAAGGTGCAGGCGCTCCCGGAGCACCTCCACCGCAGCGAGCGGTGGAACGGGTTGCGACGCGGGGACCCCGTCGAGATCGAGGGCCCGGTGCTGCGGGGTGCAGCGTGGCGGTTCCTCGGCTACGTCCGCAACGAGCGCAACGGCGCCGAGTCGGTGGAGGTCATCGGGGGCCGCCCGGGCGAGGACCGGGTGCGGTCGTTCCTCCCCGAGCAGGTCTTTCCCGTGGGAGGGCGCCGGACCGGTCGGGCCTCGCTGGCCGACGCGCCGCAGCTCCCGCTCACCTGAACAGCACCGCCGCGCCGTCACCGTGGCCCTCGGCACCCGGTCGGGTGCCGTAGCCTTCGGGGCATGGACAGCCGTCCCATCGGCATGTTCGACAGCGGGTTCGGGGGGCTGACCGTGGCTCGGGCGCTGATCGACCTCGCTCCCCACGAGGAGCTCGTCTACGTGGGCGATACCGGCCGCTACCCCTACGGGCCGCGCGATCTCGACGAGGTGCGGTCGTTCGCGGTGCAGATCGCGCGCTGGCTCATCGACGAGATAGACGTCAAGCTCATCGTGGTCGCCTGCAACACCGCCTCGGCGGCGGCGCTCGACACTCTGCGCGCCCTGTTGCCCGTGCCCGTCGTGGGGGTCATCGACCCCGGGGTGCGCGCCCTCGCCCGGGCCACCCGCAACCGTCGCGTGGGTGTGGTGGGCACTGTCGGCACCATCCGCTCGGGCGCCTACCAGCGCGCCATCGGGGAGCTGGCCGTCCCCCTCGAGCTCGTGCCCGCGTCGTGCCCGGGCTTCGTGGAGTTCGTCGAACGCGGTGAGACGCGCTCGGACCAGGTGGCCGTGCTGGCCGAGCGCCTCCTGGCCCCGGTGCGCGACGCCGGGGTGGACGCCTTGTTGCTCGGGTGCACGCACTACCCGTTCCTGGCCCGCACCATCGCCGATGTCATGGGGCGCGACGTCGTGCTCGTGTCCTCGGCGGATGAGACCGCCTTCGAGGTGCGGGCCATCCTGGGAGGCGCCGAGCCGGCCCGGGGAGGCGTGGGGCGGGGCGAGGAGAAGCCCGGCACGCTGCGGGTGTTCTCGTCGGGGGACGTGGGGTGGTTCCGCACCGTGGGCAGCCGGCTCTTCGGCGAGGAGCTCGGCGAGGTGCGGG
This sequence comes from uncultured Acidimicrobiales bacterium, assembly GCA_963838775.1. Classification (GTDB taxonomy): domain Bacteria; phylum Actinomycetota; class Acidimicrobiia; order Acidimicrobiales; family UBA8190; genus Chersky-840. Next base: position 67,732 of record CAWISP010000042.1, on the reverse strand, counting down.
GGCTGTCGTGGCCCGACGCGCCCCCGGTGCGCGACGCCGGCCGCGGTGGCACCGCCCGTCGCCGGGGCGCCGGTCGATCCGGCGCCGCCTCGGGCTGAGCGGGTGCTGACCCTCACCGTCCTCGGTTGTGACGGCAGCCATCAGGCCGCAGGCGGGGCCGCCAGCGGATACCTGGTGCGGTCGTGGGCCTCGGGGACATCGGTGTGGATGGACGCCGGTCCCGGGACCTTCGCCAACCTCCAGCGCTTCACCGATCCGTTCGAGCTCTCGGCCGTCGTGCTCACCCACGAGCACCACGACCACTTCGGCGACATCGAGGACTTCATCACCGCGGCGCGTTGGGTGTACCCGTTCGAGCGCGACCCCGTCCCGGTGTACGCCGCGCCCGGCGTGCTCGGGCATCTGACCCAGGACGTCGAGGGGATCCTCGCCTGGCACGAGGTGGGCGACGGTGATGGCGTCGACGTCGGTGATCTGCGCCTGGCCTTCAGCCGCACCGACCACCCGCCGGTCACCTTGGCCACGCGGCTCGAGGGTCCCTCGGGCGCGCTGGGATACTCTGCGGACTCCGGGCCCGACTGGTCGCTGTCGGCCCTCGGATCCGGACTCGACCTTGCCTTGTGCGAGGCCACCTATACCTCCGAGCACAAAGGCCCGCCCATCCACATGAGTGGCTCAGAAGCAGGTTCCAACGCCCGGGGTGCGGGCGCCCGTCGTCTCGTGATCACCCATCGCTGGCCGACCGCCGACGCGGCGGAGGTCCTGGCCGAAGCCACCGACGCCTTCGGGGGGCGTGTCGAGCAGGCCGCCGTGGGCCGGGGGTACTCGCTGTGACCGACCGGCGCGCCTTGCGGGGCGATGGCCGCGACGTGGCCGAGCTGCGCCCGGTGTCGTTCGTGCGCGATTTCACCGAGTTCGCCAACGGCTCGGTCCTGGTGTCGATGGGCAAGACCAAGGTCCTGTGCACGGCGTCGGTCGAGGACCGCGTCCCACCCTGGTTGCGCGGCGGCGGCAAGGGCTGGGTCACCGCCGAGTATTCGCTGTTGCCGGGGTCGTCCGCCGAGCGCGTGGGCCGCGAGGCGGCCAAGGGCAAGCAGTCGGGCCGCACCCATGAGATCCAGCGCCTCATCGGCCGGTCCCTGCGGGCCGTGACCGACCTCGTCGCCATGGGTGAGCTGTCGGTGACGGTCGACTGCGATGCGCTGCAGGCCGACGGCGGGACGCGCACCGCCTCGATCTGCGGCGCCTACGTGGCGTTGCACGACTGCTTCACCCGCCTGGTTCAGAAGCGTGTGCTGTCGTCGCACCCGCTCACCGACGCCTGTGCGGCGGTGTCGGTGGGCGTCGTCGACGGCGCCTGCCTGTTGGACCTCGACTACTCCGAGGACTCGCGTGCCGAGGTGGACATGAACGTCGTGATGACGGGGTCGGGACGGTTCGTGGAGGTCCAGGGCACCGCCGAGGGGATGGCCTTCACCCGCGGTGAGCTCGACGAGCTGGTGGACCTGGCCGAAAAGGGCATCGGGGTGCTGCTCGACGAGCAACGCGCCGTCCTCGCCGACCCGCCCGCCCCTCGGTGACGACCTCCGGGGGCGACGGCAACGGCGTCGGCGCGACCGGGAGGCTCCGCATGGTGCTCGCCACCGCCAACCCGGACAAGGCGGCCGAGATCGTGGCCCTCGTGTCCGAGACGGTGGGGGACCGGGTCGAGCTCGTGGCCCGGCCCGCGTCGGTCGGCGACGTGGAGGAGACGGGCGACACCCTCGAGGACAACGCCCGGCTCAAGGCGGTGGCGCTCGTGAAGGCGACCGGGTTGCCCGCCATCGCCGACGACACCGGGCTCGAGGTCGACGCCCTCGAGGGCGGCCCGGGTGTGTTGTCGTCGCGCTACTCGGGCGAGCACGCCTCCTACGACGACAACGTCACCAAGCTCCTCGCCGAGCTCGACGCGCTGGGCGCCCACGCCCCCGAGGCCCGACGGGCCCGGTTCCGGACCGTGGCCATGGCCTGCTTCCCGGGCGGGCGCGAGGTGGCGGCCCACGGTGTGGTGGAGGGGACGATCTCGACGCAGCGGCGGGGCACCGGTGGCTTCGGCTACGACCCGGTGTTCATCCCCGACGGCGGCGACGGGCGGACCTACGCCGAGATGCCGAGCACCGAGAAGAACACCCGCTCGCACCGCGCCCGGGCCTTCCGGGCCCTCGCCATCGGCCTGCTGTCAGGCTGAGACCGTCCCGTCAACGCAGACGCCACTCCACTCGTTGCCCCGAGGCGAAGCGGGCCTGGCCCTCGGCCAGGGCGGCCGGGTCGTTGCCGAGGCCCACGAACGCCCACCCGAGCCCGAGCGCCTGGCTGCGCGACAGTTCGCGCCCCGCCCACAGGGCCCGCAGGGTCCCCTGGACCGCCACCGGATGCGCCTTGGCGATCTCCGTCGCCGCCCACTGGGCCCGGGCACGGAGCTGGTCGGCCGGCACCACCTCGGTGACGAGGCCGATCTGCAGGGCCCGCTGCGCGCTCATGCGCTCGGCGCTTCCGAGGAGCGTGAGCCGGACGAGGTCTCCGAAGGGCATGCGATCGGTCATCTGCAGCGGCTCGAAGGCGGCCGCCATGTTGAAGGTCAGATGGGGATCGAAGAACGTGGCGTGCTCCGCCGCGATCATGAAGTCGACCTCGCCCAGCATGTAGAAGGCACCCCCGCAGGCGATGCCGTTGATCGCCGCGATGACGGGCTTCCACAGGTCGTTGGCCTTGGGGCCGAGGTTCTCCCCGGGGTCGTCGAACATGAACGGCGTCGAGCCCGACCCGATGTGCACGGGCTCGTCCCCGCCGCCCGGCTCGGGCCCGGCCGACCCTGCTGCGCCCGACCGTCCCGGTCGCGGCCCGTCGGCCAGCGCCTCGGAGCGGTCGATGCCGGTGCAGAAGGCCTTGTCCCCGGCCCCGGTGAGCACCACCACGCGCACGTCGTCGTGTCGTCGGAGCCAGCGCCACACGCTGCGCAGCTCGCGCTGCATCGTGGTGTTGAAGGCGTTCATGACGTCGGGCCGGTTCAGGGTGACCCACGCCACGCCCTCGGATTCCTCGTAGCCGAGCGTCTCGAACTCGGGCATCGCTTCCTCGTCGTGGTCGTCGGGGCCGCCGGAGGCGTCTCGAGGCGTCTCGGGCGGGCCGCGGCACGGTAGCAGGGGCGGTCGGCGCTGGGCACGCCGGGGCCCGTCCGATCACTCTGGGGGCTGCTCGATCGGACGGGCCCGGCGGTCCGTACCGCTCCGGGTGGTGGTGGCCGGGGGCATGTTCGGCACCATCCCGGTGCTCGCCCCCGACCGGGAACAGCAGCGGGCGGCGAAGCTCCCGACATCTTGAGCCATGTCCGCTCCGACCACTAGGGACCAAAGGCCCTATTGGGCTCGGAGCGGTCCGACCGAAGCGGACTGCGCTCGAACCGGGCCGATCGAGACGGGATGCCTCCCGATCGGGTGACGAGGCCCTGGTGGGGACCCTCGCCGCTCACTGCCATTGGCGGCGTGGCCCGCATTGGCGGCACAGTGTCACGGCGGCGATGGGGCATGGCGACCACACAGGCCACGGCCAGGGGAGGAGCACGATGTCGGACGACGAGCTGAGCAAGATCATCGGCAAGCCCATGAGCAAGTCCCGGGTCGTCGTCGAGCGCGGGCCGGTCGCCAACTTCGCCACCGCGGTGTGCGACTCCAACCGCGTCTATCGCGACCCCCGGGCTGCCGCCGAGGCCGGGTTCGACGCCATCCCCGTGCCACCGACGTTTCCCTTCGTCATGCAGACCTGGGGCGAGTTCCCCGAGGAGCAGCCCGACGACAAGCCCAAGGGCAACCCCATGGGCGAGGTCATCGGCCCGCTCATGGCCAAGGGCGGGATCATCCTCCACGGCGAACAGGAATTCATCTACCACCGCCCCGTAGTGGTGGGGGACGTGCTCGTGGGCGAGGGCCACGTCACCGACGCCTACGCCAAAGAGTCCAAGGGCAAGACCATGACCTTCCTCGTGACCGAGACGGTGTGGCGGGACGAGAAGACGTCGGAGCCGGTGGTCACGTCGCGCTTCAACCTCATCCACCGCGGCTGAGACTCCCGGCGTGAAGACGTCTCTTCTCACCGGGCCCGAGTGGGCGGCGGTCCTGCGCATCGGGCTCGGGTTGTGGTGGCTCGAGAGCTTCCGGCACAAGAACCTCGAGGCGTGGATCAAGCGCCAGGCGGGGATCAACTGGGCCGCCGACATCGCCGCCAAGCACCGGTGGAAATTCGTCGGCAAGGGCTTCGACGCCGCCGTCAAGCCCCGTCCCAAGGCCATGACGTGGGTCATCCTTATGAGCGAGCTGTCGCTCGGGATCGGACTGACCTTCGGGTTCCTCACCCCCGTGGCCGCCTTCGCCAGTATCGCCCTCAACCTCTTGTACTTCGTCCTCATGATCCATGACTGGGCGGAGCAGGGCCAGAACGCCATGATGGTCCTGGCCGCGGCGGTGATCCTCGGGACCCACGGCTGGCAGGTGTGGTCCATCGACCACCTCATCGGTTGGTTCTGACCGACCGCCGGACGCGACGGACACCGGACAGGGAGTAGGGCATGCCCATCGGCATCGGGGAGGACCACGAGGAGTTGCGCCGCACCGTGCGGCGATGGCTCGAGGCGCGCTGCCCGCCCGAGGTGCCCCGCGCCCTGCTCGACGCCGACACCGAGACCATGCCGCCGTTCTGGGACGAGTTGGCCGCCCAGGGGTGGCTCGGCATCCACGTGGCCGAGGAGTACGGCGGCCAGGGCTTCGGCATGCTCGAGCTCGCCGTGGTCGTCGAGGAGATGGCGCGGGCCGTGATGCCCGGTCCGGCACTCTCCACCATGCTCGGTGCCGCCGTGGTGGCGGCCGGGGCGGACGACCCCCAGCGCAAGGCACTGCTGCCGGGTATGGCCGACGGCACCGTCCCCACCGCTGTGGTCCTCCCCGGGGCCGGGAACCTAACCGGCCGGCGGGCGAACGACGGCTCGCTCGACGTCCACGGTGAGGTGGGGCCCGTGCTGGGCGCCACCCTGGCGAAGCGGCTGCTGGCCCCTGTCGCCGTCGAGGGTGCTGGCGGCGAGCGTGGCGCGGTCGTGTGGTGCGTCGTCGATCTCGATGCGCCCGGGGTCACCCCCGATCCGCTCGGCAGCCTCGACCCGACCCGCCGGGTGGGAACGATCCGCGTGGAGGGTCTCGTGGTCGGGCCCGAACGCCAACTGCCGGCGGTGTCGAGCACCATGGTGCGCGACCTCGCCCTCGTCCTCGCCGCCGCGGAGTGTGCCGGCGGGGCGCGCTGGTGCCTCGACGTCGGGACGGCCTACGCCATCGAACGCCGTCAGTTCGGGCGTCCCATCGGGCAGTTCCAGGCCATCAAGCACCGCCTCGCCGACATGCTGGTGGCGGTGGAGCAGGCGACGGCGCTGGCGTGGGACACCGCTCAGGCCGCCGACGCCGGCGACGCCGCCCAGGCCCAGCTGTCGGCCGTGCTGGCCGGGGCCTTCGCCCTCGATGCCTATGTCGAGTGCGCCAAGAGTTGCATCCAGATCCTGGGGGGCATGGGCTTCACTTGGGAGCACGATGCCCACCTGTACCTGCGCCGGGCGCTGACGCTTCGCCAGCTGGTGGGACCGAGCTCCGCTCTGCGGGTCGAGGCGACGCGTGCCGCCCTGGACGGCAGTCGCCGCCGTCTCGCGCTGGATCTCCCCGAGCAAGCCGAGCGCATCCGGGAACAGGTCCGGGCCGTGGTCGCCCAGGTGGCCGCCGCGCCCGACCATGGCGAACGTCGTCGTCGGCTCGTCGACGCCGGGCTCCTCATGCCGCACTGGCCGGTGCCGTGGGGACGCGGTGCCGGCCCCGTCGAGCAGCTCGTGATCGACGAGGAGCTCGCCGCCGCCCACGTGCACCGACCCCATCTCGCCGTCGGGGCGTGGGCTCTGCCCACCATCATCGCCCACGGGAGCCCCGAGCAGCAGGAGCGCTGGGTCGGGCCGACCATGCGGGGTGAGCTCGTGTGGTGTCAGTTGTTCAGCGAGCCCGGGGCCGGCAGCGATCTCGCCGCCCTGTCGATGCGCGCCACCCGCCACGACGGTGGCTGGGTGCTCAACGGCCAGAAGGTGTGGACCTCGATCGCCATGCGCGCCGATTGGGGGATCTGTCTGGCGAGGAGCGACCCCGACGCCGCCAAGCACGAGGGCATCACCTATTTCATCGTCGACATGCACACCGAGGGCATCGAGGTGCGACCGCTGCGCGAGATCACGGGTGCGGCCATGTTCAACGAGGTGTTCTTCACCGACGTCTTCGTGCCCGACGACTGCGTGGTGGGGCAGGTCAACGGCGGATGGCGCCTGGCCCGCACCACCCTGGCCAACGAGCGCGTGTCCATGGCCGCCGGCGCCACCTGGGGCTTCGGCATCGAGGGGATCCTGAAGGGCATCAAGGCCGCCGGGCCCGAGGACCCTGCCGGCCCCGACGACACTGCTGTGTTGGAGGACACGGCCGTCTCGGAAGACACCGTGGTCCTCGACGGAGTCGGGAGCCTGCTGGCCGAGGCCCAGTCGTTGGCGCTGCTCGGCGCCCGGACCACGTTGCGGTCGGTGTCGGGCGTCGAGCCCGGACCCGAGGCGAGCGTGCGCAAGCTGCTCGGCGCCGAGCACGAGCAACGCCTCCAGGAGTTCGGGCTCGTGCAGCTCGGTGCCCGCAGCGCCACCACCGAGGGCGACGCGGGCCGGTGGAGCCAGGGCTTTCTCTCGGCCCGGTGTCTGACCATCGCCGGGGGCACGAGCGAGGTGCAGCGCAACGTCATCGGGGAGCGCATCCTGGGCCTGCCCCGCGACCCCGAGCCCGGGAGCTGAGCGTCACCGGGTGTGAGCAACGACGGTTTTGACACGGTACGGACACGATGCCCAAGCTGCGGCGACCGGGCGAGAAGGGACGGACAACCATGGGTGGGGCCACGCGGTACTACGAGGACGTCAAAGAAGGAGACGAGGCGCCGGCATCGAGCCACACCCTGACCCGGACCGATCTCGTGCGCTATGCCGGCGCGTCGGGTGACTACAACCCCATGCACCACGACGAGGTCCTCGCCACCGCGGCGGGCCAGCCCAGCGTCTTCGGCCATGGGATGTTCTCCATGGGCCTGCTCGGCACGGCCCTTACCGACTACGTCGGGCCCGGCCACCTCACCCACTACAAGGTGCGCTTCTCCCGTCAGACCTGGCCCGGTGAAGAACTCACCACCAAGATCGTGGTGACGGGTAAACGGGTCGAGGACGGCCGCAACCTGGTGGACCTCGAGTGCAGCCTGTCCAACGCCGACGGCGAGGTGAAGGTCGTGGGCGAGGCGACAGCGGTGCTGCCCAGCAAGTCCTGACCTCGTGACCTCGCGCCCCACCCGGGGCGATCGATCAGGACGTCGTGCTGGGTTCGAGATGAGTGAGGAAGGCGGCCCGGGCCCGAGGGCCCGGAGCCGCTTCCGGTTCAGCAGCCCGGAGGACTCCCGGTCTTGCCCTCGGCCGAGTAGAAGAGCCCGAGCAGCGTGCAGATCGTCACCTTGGCGACGAGCCATTTGCCGTCGGTGAACACGGCGTAGCCGTTGTTATTGGGAAGGATGGCCGTCCCCCCCGTACCGAGGATGTCGTAGACCACCTTCGCGCACTGCGACCCCAGCGACTGCGCGGTGCACTGGCTCGCGGTCAGGACGTTGACGCTGTCGATCTTGGCACCCTGCGACGCACTCGCTTCCGACGACGACAGCGCCTGCTGCAACGCAGCCGTGATCGACTGCCCGTTCTGGATGACGGCCAGCTTGCCGGCCAGGCTCGGGTTCGCCAGATTGAACAGCGTTTCGAAGGAGGTCGAGATATCGGCCTGGGCCGTGGCGGGGTCGATGGCGACGGTGGTGGTGGTCGCCTTGGTGGTGGCCGTCGTCGAGGGGGAGCTGCTACAAGCCGCCGCACCCAAGGTGAGCCCCGCCATGACGGCGACGGCCACGACGCGCGGTGTCCGGCGTCGTGCCCGATGCCTCTTGCCGTCCGCCGTGGTGGTGCTGAGTAGTCCGAGCATCGTGTGAGCCTCCCCTGATCGGTGCGCCGCTTCCCCTTGGGCTGCCAGAGGTTAACCCGATCCCCGGCGCCGTACCTGACATTCTCGTCAGGGACGGTGGCAACCCGCTTCGGGACCCTCCGGGCCCGGCCATCGGCACCGATGGTGGGACCGGGACGGACCCGACCCCATCCCCGAAGGCTCGCCGGGGGAGCCGTCGGAACCGACCCCCCACAGGGCCGGATCAGAGGAACCGGATCAGGAGAAGGTGAACGGGGGCAGGCCCGAGGCCCGCGTGGCGAAGAGCGTCGCCTTGTTGTCGGCCAGCTCCTTGGGTGTCCACGCCGAGTCTCGCTTGAGCTGGCCGGCGGGCTGCCACCCCTGCATGACCCAGACCGAACCCCCGAACACCACGAAGTTCTGCCCGTTGATGTCGGAGGCCTCGTCGGAAGCCAGAAACGCCACCAGTGGGGCCACGTTCTCCGGGGCGAAGGCGTCGAACTTGCCCTCCTCGGCCTTGGCCATGTCTCCGAAGAGGTCCTCGGTCATGCGGGTGCGGGCACGCGGGGAGATGGCGTTGACGGTCACGCCGTAGCGCTCCAGCTCGCGCCCGAGGATGATGGTCATGGCCGCGATGCCGGCCTTGGCCGCGCCGTAGTTGGCCTGGCCGGCATTGCCGAAGAGCCCGGCCTCCGACGCCGTGTTGATGATGCGGCCCGACACGTCCTCGCCCGCCTTGGCGCGGTTGCGCCACTGGACCGCCGCGAAGTGCGACAGCGCGAAGTGGCCCTTCAGATGGACACGGATGACGTCGTCCCAATCGGACTCGTCCATGTTGAAGCTCATCTTGTCCCTGAGGATGCCGGCGTTGTTGACGAGGATGTCGAGCTGGCCCCACGTGTCCACCGCCTGGGCCACCAGCGCCTCGGCCCCGGCCCACGAGCTCACGTCGGCGCTGTTGAGGAGGGCTTCGCCTCCGGCCGACTTGATGTCCTGCACGGTCTGCTCGGCGGGGTGCACGTCGCTGCCCTCGCCCGCACGCGAGGCGCCGACGTCGTTGACGATCACCTTGGCACCTTCGGCCGCCAGCAACAGGGCCTCGGCGCGCCCGATCCCTCGTCCGGCACCGCTGACGATTGCGGTCTTTCCCTCGAGCATGCCCATCAGGTGTCCTCCTACTTCTGCTTCACAGCCTCGTGCCCGACGCCCGCCGCCGGGTCCCGCGCCACGTTGACGTCGGATCTGGAACCCGGGCAGCATGGCCGATGGTGCGAGCCAGGGTCAACACGGCCGCACCCCGGAAGCGGCCCCTCCTGGGCTCGGCGACGACGACATTCCTGAGCGTGAACGAGGCAGACAGCCATGGCGACCACCCGGTTCGATCTCCCCACCCCTGACGGTTTCACCCAGGCGTGGTGGGACGCGGTCGGCGACGGTCGTCTCTTGCTCATGCGCTGCTCCACCTGCGGTAGGGCGCATTACTACCCCCGGCCCTTCTGTCCTCGCTGCGGGGCCGACACCGTGTCGTGGGAGGAGGCGAGTGGTGACGCCACGCTCTACACGTGGTCGGTCGTGTACCAGAACGACCTTCCGCCCTTCAACGAGCGGGTGCCCTACGTCGCGGCGGTGGTCGACCTCGCCGAGGGCCCCCGGATGATGACCAACGTCGTCGGATGTGAGATCGACGACCTGGCCGTGGGCATGGCGCTGCGCGTGGAGTTCACCGACATCGGAGACGGGTACCACGTCCCCATGTTCCGCCCTGCGGCGTAGCGGGCCCGGCGATGGAGCGGTCGGGGGGCAGGCTCGCGCTCGTCACCGGAGGGAGCCGGGGGATCGGGCGGGCCTGCGCGTTGGCACTGGCCGGCGACGGCTTCGACGTGGCGGTCAACTACCGGCGCGACGCCGATGCCGCCGCCGACACGGTGGCGGCCATCGAGGCGCTCGGCGTTCGGGCCAAGAGTTATCGGGGCTCGGTCGAGTCCCCTGCTGAGGACGAGACCATGGTGGAGGCGGTGCTCGAGGACTTCGGCGCCATCGACGCCCTCGTGCACTCGGCGGGCATCGCCAGTCGCGGTCACACCGTGGCCGACACCGACCCGGCTGAGCTCGAGCGCGTCGTGGCCATCCACGCCTTCGGTGCCCACCACCTGTGCCGGCTCGTGCTCCCGTCGATGCGAACGCGCCCCCGGGGGGACGTTGTGTTCGTGTCGAGTGTCGCTGCCAGGATGCTGGCGCCCAACAGCGCGCCCTACAACATGGGCAAGGCCGCGCTCGAAGCCCTGGCCATGACGCTCGCCAAAGAGGAGCGCCGTCATGGGATCCACGTGAACGTGGTCGCGCCCGGTCTTGTCGTCACGGAGATGGGTCGGCGCCTGGTCCGGGCCATGGGGGTCGAAGACATCGCCACCATGGACGCCGGCGCCGCCTTCGGGCGGGTGTGTCGGCCCGAGGACGTGGCCGGCGTCGTGCGGTTCCTGTGCTCGGACGAAGCCGGCTACCTGACCGGCCAGGTCATCGCCGTGGACGGGGGAGGCTGACGCTTCGAGCCGGCCCGACGGGGTCGGAGCCCACGGGCCCGATCACGTCTCTGTGGCCGACAGGTCGTAGACCGTCACGCCGTTGATGGTCTCGGCGGTGAAGTGGCTCTCGACCCACTGGGTGATCTGCGAGGCGGCGGTGTCCGAGCTGCCGTTGCCGGGCCCCGTCCCGCCCGCGATGAAGTAGTGGATCTTCTTCTCGGCGACGTCGCGCTCGAATTGCGCAAGGGTCGGGGCGGGATCGGTGCCGTTGAACCCGCCGATCGCCATGACCGGGTCGCCGGTGGCCAATTGGTAGCCCGCCGCCGAGTTCGAGTTCACGGTGGCGGCCACCCACGTGTAGTGACCGGCGTCGGCCTCGAGCGCCTTCACGAGCTTGCTCCCCGGGGTGCTGATCGACAAGAACCCTCCCGCTCCTCCGACTCCGGCCCGACCGCCGGACCGAGCCCCCCCTGGACCCGCGCCGCCCTGTGGCGCGCCGGGGCCGCCGAGTCCCCCCGCCGGGAACGATCCGCTCGCTGCGCCGGGCCGGGTGCCGGAGCCCCCCGCTCCGCCCAGGCCGGGCGGGAGCGCAGAGCCGCCACCCGTCCCCGCCCCCGTCCCACCACCGACGCCGGGCCGGCCCGTGCCGCCACCGGGGAAGCCCCCGACCGTGGCACCGGGCGCACCCGGCCCGCCGCCGGGCCCCGTGCTCGAGGACGGTCCCGCCGACGGGATGGCGCCGGCGTGGGCGGTGGCGGCCGTGTCGAGCGCGTAGGCCGACGGTCCGGCCAGCGTGGCGCAGACTCCGACCGCTCCGAGTGCGAGCGCCGCCTTGCCCCGCACCTTGGGCTGGAGGACGAGGAGCAATGCGGCGCCGAGCCCGACCCCGAGCACGAGCGGCGCCAGCCACGGCATCCACTGCGGGGCCCGCTCGAGCAGGGTGTAGGACCACACCGCCGTCGCCGCCAACGCCACCGCCAGGGCGAGGCGGGCGCCAAGAATGGTGCGCCGTGCCCACAAGGCCGACGCGCCGATCCCGACCATGGCGCCGATGGCCGGGGCGGTCGCGACCGAGTAGTAGGGGTGGATGATCCCCTTGGCGAGGCTGATCACGAGCACGGTCACCACGAGCCAGCCACTCCACAGCAGCAGGGCGCTGCGAGGCGCGTCGGTGCGGGGCCGTCGGCGCCAGAGCCACAACGACGCCAGCGCCAGGATGAGGGCGGCGGGGATCAGCCAGGAGATCTGCGTACCGAATTCGGCGTTGAAGAAGCGGAGGAACCCGGTGGGTCCCCACTGCGACCCGCCCGCGCCCGTGCCGCCCACGCTGCCTGTCTCGCTGCCCGAGATCCGGCCCAGCCCGTTGTAGCCGAAGATCAGGTTCAGCAGGTTGTCGTCCTGGGAGCCCCCGATGTAGGGCCGGTCCGCCGCCGGGGTGAGCTGCACGATCGCCACCCACCACCCCGACGACACCACCAGCGCCACCGCGCCCGCTCCCAGTTGCACGATGCGACGGCGCAGAGGGGTCGGCGCAGCGATCAGGTACACGAGAACGATGGCGGGGACGACGAGGAAGGCTTGCAACATCTTCGTGATGAATCCGGTGCCCACCGCGCTCAGGGCGAGCACCAACCACCACGTGTTGGCGCGTTCGAGGGCCCGGACCGTCGCGTAGGCCGCCACGGTGAGCAGGAGCACGAGGAGCGCGTCGGGGTTGTTGTACCGGAACATGAGGGCCGCCACCGGTGTGGTGGCGAGCACGAGGCCGGCCAGCAGGGCCGCCCCAGGGCGGAACGAGCGCCGCACGGCGGCATAGAGCACGGCGACCGAGGCCACGCCCTCGAGCGCCTGGGGAACGAGGATGCTCCACGAGTTGAGGCCGAAGATCCGGGCCGAGATCTCCATGACCCACAACGAGGCCGGCGGCTTGTCCACCGTGATGAAGTTGGCGGCGTCCGAGGACCCGAAGAAGAACGCCTTCCAGCTCTTGGTCCCGGCTTGGACCGCCGCCGAGTAGAAGGAGTTGGCCCACCCCGACGCGCCCAAGCCCCAGAGGTAGAGCACGGCCGTCCCGACCAACAGCGACAGCAGGGCCGGCCTCACCCAGGCCGGGTCGCCGGGTCGCCCCCGCCACGCCCGATGGACCACTCCATGGCGGCGAACGCCATGATCGTCGTCGGACACCACCGGCGCGTCGGGTGGTATCTCGACGGCGGGCTCGATGGGAAGGACGTCGGTCGTCATCGTGAGCTCCTCGGGTCAGGTGACGGCAGGGTTGGTGACGGGACGGTCGGGGACTGGCGTCGTCGGGCCGCGCCGGGGAACACCCAGGACCGGAAGAGCGCGAAGCGCATCACGGTGGCGATCACGCCGGCGGTGATGAGGACCGCCACCTCCAGGCCGCGGCCGGCCCGGGGGGCCGCGTCGTGGAGCACGACCAGCGCGCCGGTGGTGAGCCCGAGGCCCACGGCGAACACGACGATGCCTTGCAGCTGGTGACGGAGACGGGACGTGCGGCTGCGAACGCCGAAGGTCACGCGGCGGTTCACCGCCGTGTTGGCCACCGCTGTGATCAGCAGCGCCAGGGCATTGGCACCGAGTGAGGGCATGGCGGCGCGCAGCCCGACGTAGAGCAGGACGTACGCGATCGTGCTCACCACGCCGACGGCGGAGAAGCGCGCCAGCTGTGCGAAGAGTCCCGGGCTCGCCTGGACGGCGCGCTTGGCCGATATCGAGGCCCGCAGGGTCGCCAGGGGAAGGCTGCCGGTCACGAGCCCCCGGAGGAGTCGGGCGACACCCTTCAGGTCGTCGAGCGCCGTCGCCACCAGATCGACGCGCGAGTCAGGATCGTCGACCCAGTCGACGGGTACCTCGTGGATGCGCATCCCGGCCCGCTCGGCGAGGAAGAGGAGCTCGGTGTCGAAGAACCACCCGCTGTCCTTGACGAAAGGCAACAGGGCGCGGGCCCGGTCGGCCCGGATCGCTTTGAAGCCGCATTGGGCGTCGGAGAACCCGGCCGACAAGGCGGCGCGCAGCACGAGGTTGTAGCAACGCGAGATGACCTCGCGTTTGGTGCCGCGCACCACCCGGGCACCGTGGGCCAGGCGCGTGCCGATGGCCATGTCGCTGTGGCCCGACACCACCGGCGCCACCAGTGGGAGCACCGCCGCGAGGTCGGTCGAAAGGTCGACGTCCATATAGGCCAGGACCGCCGCGTTGCTGGCTGTCCATACCTGGCGCAGGGCGCGACCGCGCCCCTTCTCGTCGAGATGGACGGCGACGACGTCGGGGAGCTCTCGCTCCAGAGCGCGAGCGATCGCCCAGGTGTTGTCGGTGCTGGCGTTGTCGGCCACCGTGATCCGGAAACTGAAGGGCAGCGCCGCGCCCAGGTAGGCATGCAGCCTGCGGACGCTCGCCTCGAGGTCGGCCTCCTCGTTGTAGACGGGGATGGCGATGTCCACCTGGGGCCTCGGCGTGAGAAGGCTCAGGGTGGCGCCGGTCGTCTGCGGCGACAGCGGCATGTCGAGCTCTCGCACGCCGGGTCGGAGCGACGCCTGCTGGACCATGGCGACAGTGTCGAGGCTCGGGCGGTGGGCCCCCTCAACGCCACCTGTGGACTTCCTGACAATCTGCGGGCGCCGCCGAGGGGGCCGCCCCGTCGGTCGAAGGCGGTCAGCCCGCCAGGCGCGCCAGAGTCGTCACGGTCTGAAACGTGCGCGTGGTCGCCGTCACGCCCAAGCGTCGCTCGAAGAAGGCGTTGTTGAGCTTCGTGGTGCCATAGCCGCGGGGGCAGTGCACGAAGACGTGGCGGCCCTGCACCCGGAACTCATCGGGGAGGAAGCCCTCGGTGTCGAGGGGCGCGACGCGCGAGGACGGTGGGGACTCCAAGAAGGTCACGTGCAACTTGGCGGGGTCGCGCCCCCCGCCGGCGAGTGGGTTGCGCTCGATCACGCCGGCAAGTTGGGAGCCGGTGCGCAGGACGACCTTGATCCCGAGGCCGAATCGTGCCTCGAGCCCCTCCTCGACGACCGATCGGAGTTCAGCGGCTGATCCCGACGCGCTGAACAGCACGTTGCCGCTGTTGATGTAGGTCCTGGCGTCATCGAAGCCCATGGCGACGAAGCTGGCCCGCAGCTCCGTCATGGCCACCTTGGCGTGGCCACCGAGGTTGATCCCTCTGAGCATCGCCGCGTACGCAGTCACGGCGGACTGATCACGGCCTTCGTCCCGTGAAGTCCAACAACCGTTGCTGCAGGGGTGCGTCCTCGGCGACGTCCCCGCTCGGGCCCGTCCCGAACACGCCGATCTGACCGATGAACGGGGCCATGGGCTGCATGGCGTTCCAGGTGGTGAGGACCAGGTCCTGGTCCAGACGCTCGTCACCGCCGATCGACCGGGCCACATCCCAGCTGTGGAGGAGATAGTCCCCGGTCCGGAATCCGAACAAGGTCGCCCCCGGGACGTCGCCGGCGGCGGGGTGATGGACCGTTGTCTCGAAGGCGTCGGCCTCCCCGAAGGCGGCGAGCTCGTCGGCCATGGCCGCGTCGAGCTCGGCTCCGAGGTCCGGTCCGTGTTCGACGCCGAACGCGGCGCGGCTCTCGTCCGCCGATGCCCCTCGGAGCAACAGGACGGTCATGTGGCTTCCCTCGATCATGTGCACCACCAGGTCTCTGACGGTCCAGTCGACGCACGGCGTCGGAAGGTCCCACTGGCCGGGCGCGATGGCGGCCACCCGGCGCCGGATCTCGGCCTGCGAAGCGGCGAGATCGGTTACGTCGGCCACGGTGTCTCCTTTTGCTCGGATGAGCCGGGGGGTCGGCTCACCGCATCTCCACATCCTCGAGGTATTCCTCGCGCCACAATTCGTAGCGCTCTTCGGGCAGGTGCAGCGCATGGGTCGGACGCAGGGCGTCGACGAAGGGCCGGTCGTGGCTCACGGCCACGACGGTGCCGGGCCAGGTGCTCAGCATCTCTCCGACGGCCTCGACCGACGCCGGGTCCAGGTTGTTCGTGGGCTCGTCCAGCACGAGGAGGTTGGCGCGGCCCGCTGACAGCATGGCCAGGCTGAGCTTGGCCCGCTCGCCTCCCGAGAGCGATGCCGGCAACTGCTCCGCCGTGGCCCCGGTGAGCCCGAACGAGCCCAGGAGCGCCCGGCGCTCGGAAACCGTCCGCAGCACGCTGTCGTCGATCTGTTCCAGCGCACAGAGCCCGGGGTCGAGCTGTTCGTGCTCCTGCGCGAAGTAGCCGAGCGAGACGTTGTGCCCGACCTCCACCCCGCCCTGGGTCGGTTCCTGGACCGCGGCCAGGCACCGAAGCAGGCTGCTCTTGCCCGCCCCGTTCCGGCCGATCACCACCACCCGGTCACCGCGTCCGACCACGAAGTCGATGTTGAGGAGCACCTTCTTCGCTCCGTAGGAGACCTGCACGCCCTGGACCGCCAGGGGCAGGGCGCCCGAGCGCGCCGGCGTGGGGAGGCGAAACCGTGTCTTGCGGTCCCGCTTCACCAGTTCGGTGCGGTTGCCCTTCATGCGTTCGACCCTGCGGTCGAGGACCTTGGCCTTGCGGGCCCGGTCCTCGGTGCTGGCACGCATGGAGTCGGCCAGGGTGCTGAGCTTGCGGATCTGGCGGTCTTCGAGTGACCGCCGTTTCTCCCGCTGTTCGATATCCGCGGTGAGCTGGGTGCGAAAGGAGGTGTAGTTCCCCTTGAACTCCCGCAGCCCTCCTTCGGCCAGGCTCAGCACCTTGGTGATGACCCGGTCGAGCAGCTTCAGGTCGTGGCTGATGACGAGCATGGCCCCGGTGAAGCGCGACAGCTCGGCCGTGAGCCACCGCTTGGCGGCGAGGTCGAGATGGTTGGTGGGCTCGTCGAGCACGAGCGTGTCGGGCCGCCCGAACAGGACCCGGACGATGTCGACGCGCCGGCGCTGTCCACCCGACAGCGAGTCGATGTCGTCGAACAACGTTTCCTGGCGCAGACCGATCCCCTCGGCCAGCCGGGCGATGTCGGCCTCGAGGTTGTACCCGCCGGCGGCCCCGTAACGCTCTTCGAGGTCGGTGAAGCGGGTGATGGCCTCGGTTGTGGGATCGGCGGCCACCGCACGGCGGGCCGTGTGCATCTCCTCGTCGAGCACGTCGAGGCCCCGGGCGGAGAGCACATGGGAGAAGCCGGTGGGCTCGAGGCCGAGACCGCCGCTGGTCGGCACCTGGGGCAGGAAGCCGATGGTCCCCTGGATATCCACGTCCCCCGCCATGCGCAGATGAAGAGGGACCTGCCCGCAGATGACCGAGACCAGCGACGACTTACCCGTCCCGTTGCGGCCCACCAGGCCCACCTTGTCTTCGGGCCCGACCATGAACGACGCGTCGCGGAGCAGGGTCCTCCCACCGATCTCGATGGTGACGTCGCGGCCCGTGATCATCCCTCTATTGCATCAGGTTGGTGACCTGGTGCTGAACACACAGGCGATCGGTCGCGGCCCGGTACCGAGTGCGGGCGAGAGGAGTCGAACCTCCACCCCCGAAGGGACGGGGACCTAAACCCCGCGCGTCTACCGTTCCGCCACGCCCGCAGTGCTCCACTCCGGCATCTCGCCGCCTGCCGGGACACGCCGAGCCTATCGGCCCACCTGCTGCACCCTCGCCGACCCGCGCCGGCATCCCAGGTAGCCTCGTGCCATGGCATCGCACCCCACACACGGATCGCCCCTGGTCACAGGGTTGCCCCCCTCGATGCGGACGGGCAACCTGCCCGACCTGGCCTCGGCGGACGTCTTCCAGCGCCTGCTCAAGGAGCGCATCATCTTCCTGGGCAGTGCCATCGACGAGGTGGTGGCGAATCAGGTCTGTGCGCAGCTTCTCCTGCTGGCCGCAGAGAACAGCGAGCGCGACATCGCGCTGTACGTCAACTCACCGGGGGGCTCGGTCACCGACGGGCTCGCCATCTACGACACGATGCAGTACGTCAGCTGCGACGTGAGCACGATCTGTGTGGGCCTGGCGGCGTCGATGGGACAATTTCTGCTTTGTGCCGGTGCACCGGGGAAGCGGTTCGCGCTTCCTCACAGCCGGATCCTCATGCACCAGCCGTCGGGGCAGATGCAGGGCCAGGCGACCGACATCGCCATCCAGGCGGAGCAGATCGTCTATCTCAAGCGGATGATGGCCGAGCGCATTGCGCTCCACACCGGTCAGCCGATCGAGCGCATCGAGGCGGACTCGGACCGTGACCGGTGGTTCACCGCCGAAGAGGCGAAGGACTACGGGTTCATCGACCGGGTGATCGAACACTCCACCCCTCAGGCGGCTGCCCGCTGAGCACGAGGCCCAGGGGTTCGAACGGAGCGATCCAATGACCGACGTCCAGTCTGACGTCGAGGCCACCCCAGAGGCGACGGCCTCCGGGGTCGGTGAGGGCACGGCGACGATCGACCCGGTCGCCGACCAGATCGCCCAGCGCGCCGAGCGCATCGCCCGACGGTCGAAACCGACCCGGGTCGTCGCGGCCCGAGTCAGCATCTGGTTGCGCCTCGGCGAGATGTGGCGCGCCCGTGAGCTCTTCTTCTTCCTGGTCCGCAAGGAGATCAAGGTCAAGTACAAGAACTCGGCCCTCGGCTTCTTGTGGTCGATGCTCAACCCGGCGCTGACCCTGGCCGTCTTCTATGTCCTGTTCACCTTCTTCCTTCCCAACGGGATCCCCAACTTCGTCATCTACATGTTCTCGGCCATGCTGGTCTGGAACCTCTTTCAGACCGCGGTGCTCACCGGGACCAGCACCATCGTGTCCAACGCGGCCATCGTCAAGAAGGTTGCCTTCCCGCGCGAGATCCTCTCCCTCGCCGCGGTCGGTTCCGCCTTCATGTTCTTCTTGTTCCAGTCCATCGTGCTGCTCGCCTTCATGATCGCCTTCTGGCACCGGCCCGATTGGAGCGCGCTCTGGCTCGTGGTCCCGGCGCTGGCCGCCATCGTGGTGTTCTCGGCCGCGCTGGCCGTCTTCCTCTCCGCGGTGAACGTCTATCTCCGCGACACCCAACATCTGGTCGAGGTCATCCTGATGGCGTGGTTCTGGGCCATCCCCGGCATCTACGCCTACTCGGGACGGGTGCACGACGGCCTCGTGAAGCACACGATCTTCGGCATCCCCGGCACCCACCTGATCTGGCTGTACTTCGCCAACCCGGTGAGCCCGGTGGTGATGTCGTTCCAACGGGTCTTCTACAACGTGATCCACCCTCGCTCGACGTTGGCCTCCCAGCACCATGCGTTCATCGCGCACGGGGTCATGGCGGCGTACGGGATCCACTGGTACGTGGCGTCGGACCTCATCGTCCTGGGGGTGTCGCTCGTACTGCTGGTCGGCGCCATGGTCGTGTTCGGGCGGCTCGAAGGCAACTTCGCCGAGGAGCTCTGAGTTCGGCGTGGCGGTGAACATCGCAGTCGACGTGGTGGACGTGACCAAGCGGTTCCGGCTCTACACCGAGAAGTACCAGTCGCTCAAGGAGCGTGTCCTGCATGCGGGGCGCAATCCGTACCAGGACTTCTTCGCCCTGCGCGACATCAGCTTCGCGATCCCCGAGGGCCAGACGGTGGGGATCCTGGGACGCAACGGCTCGGGGAAGTCCACCTTGCTCAAGTGCGTCTCGGGCATCCTTCAGCCCACCAGGGGCAAGGTGGTCGTGCGGGGCAGCCTGGCCGCATTGTTGGAACTGGGGGCCGGGTTCCAGCCCGAGCTCTCGGGACGGGAGAACATCTACCTGAACGCCTCCCTGCTCGGATTGTCGACGAAGGACGTCGACAAGCGCTTCGACGAGATCGTCGCTTTCGCCGAGCTCGAGCAGTTCATCGACAACCAGGTGAAGTACTACTCCTCGGGTATGTACGTCCGGCTGGGCTTCGCGGTGGCGGTCAACGTCGACCCCGACATCCTCGTGGTGGACGAGGTGCTGGCGGTCGGTGACGAGGCGTTCTCGAGAAAGTGCATGGCCAGGATCAAGGAATTCCAGGACGACGGCCGGACCATCCTCTTCGTCACCCACTCGTCCGACCTCGTTCGCCAGATCTGTGATTTCGCCGTCGTCTTGAGCTCGGGAGACATGATCGGCTCGGGCCCGGCTGCCGATGCGGTGCGCATCTACCACGAGCACCTCAATACGATGGGTCCTGCGATCGGGGCCGCACCCCTGGAGCTGGAAGAAGCGCCGGCCCCGGCGCCGCTGCACCGGGCCATCGAGATCTCGTCGGTCGAGGTCGAGCACCCCGGCCTGGGATCCCGCGCCTATCTGCTCCCCTGGGAACCCCTCACCGTGCACGTGGCCTTCGAGGCGACAGAGCCGGTGCCGGGCGTGGTGTTCGCCCTGGAGATCTTCGACCGGGAGGGCAAATTGATCTTCGGCTCCGACACCGAGATCCTCGACCGGCCCTTCGACGCACCCGTTGGAGCGGGACGCGCCGATCTGAGCTTCGAGCGGGTGCCGTTGCTCGACGGGGCCTACAGCATGAAGGTCGACGTCAAGGACCGGCTCGGCATCCTCTACGACAGTCGCGAGCAACAGGCCTTCGAGGTCATGAACCCGGATCGGTCTCGAGGCACCGTGGCGTTGGAGCTCCACGCCGACATCCGAGCCGCCAGCCTCAGCTGAACACCCTCGATCCGATGTTCCGCCCCGGCCGCCGCCTCTGTCGCCGTCGCCTGGTCCCGGCTGTCGTGCTCGTGGGTGTGGGGTTCGCCGTCACGGTCGGGGCCCCTGCACAGACGGTCGGGGCCGCGTCGCAGCCGCGTGTGTCACCCACCTTCACCTTGACGTGGTCGACCGGCCCTCTCGCCGACCAGGGGAGTCCGATCGCAGAGTCCTCCCCGGGGGTGGCGACCCTCGACGGCGGCGGTCCGGCCGTCGTCGTCGGCGACCGCAACGGGTCGGTGTACGCGTATCACCTCGACGACGGATCGCCGGTGGCGGGATGGCCCGTCTCCGACGGTGGCATCCCCATCGACTCGTCGCCGTCGGTGCTGGCCAGCACGGGCGGACTGGATTCGGTGTTCGTGGGCACCGGCAATGCGGCTGACCCCGGCCAGGGCGGGTACGAGGCCTTCGCCGCGTCGGGGGCGCCGCTGTGGTTCACCCCGGTGACCGATCCATCCAGCGATGGTGCGCCCGCCGCCGGCGTCCAGGCGTCGATGACCGTGGCCGACCTCCAAGGCGCGCCGAGCGTCGTCGCCGGTTCCCTCGACCAAGAGGAGTACGCGCTCGACGCGTCCACAGGGGCCACCCTACGGGGTTGGCCCCTGTTCACCTCCGACAGCGTGTTCTCGACGGCCGCGGTCGGGAACCTCTACGACACCGCCACCGACGACGTCGTCGAGGGCGGTGACCAGAGCACCGGTTTCGCCGTCGGTCGCCACTACCAGCAAGGTGGCCACCTTCGCATTCTCAACCAGGACGGGGGCGTCATCTGCGACGCGTCGACCACCCAGACAGTGGACTCCTCACCCGCGGTCGGGCCCTTCCTGTCGGGTGGGGCGACGGGCATCGCGGTGGGAACGGGAGCGTTCTTCGCCGGCGCCACCGACACCGACGCCGTGAAAGGCTTCGACACCGACTGCAACCAGGTGTGGTCCCGGACCCTCGACGGCGCCACTACCAGCAGTCCGGCTCTGGCCGATGTGACCGGGAGCGGGCAGCTCGACGTGGTCGAGGGCACCGACACCGGCACGGGCGGCTTGGTGTGGGTCCTCGACGGGGCGACGGGGGCCACGGTGTGGCAGGAGCCGGTGGTGGGCCGCGTCATCGGATCGGTGGTGGTCGCCGACCTGGCCGGAACGAGCAGCCAGGACGTCCTCGTGCCCACCACGGCAGGGGTGGAGATCCTGGACGGGGCGTCAGGAACCGAGTTGACCGTGCTCAGCCCCGACCTCGGATTCCAGAACTCGCCGCTCGTCACCGACGATCCCAACGGGGACGTCGGGATCACGGTGGCGGGATACGACGGCATGAACCAGGGAGAGATCCGGCACTACGAGATCCTCGGCTCCGACGGTGCTTCGGCCGTCGGCCCGGCGTCGTGGCCGATGTTCCACCACGACCCGCAGCGGACCGGCGTCACCGGGACCCCCACACCGCAGGCGCCGTGCTCGGTGCCCTCGGGCGCCTATGCGGGATACACGCTGGCGTCGTCCGACGGGGGCGTCTTCGCATTCGGGAGCCCGTTCTGCGGATCCGCCGGGGGCTTGAAGCTGCACGCGCCGGTGGTGGGCATGGCCAAAGCACCCGACAGCGGGGGCTACTGGCTCGTGGGCGCGGACGGGGGGGTCTTCGCCTATGGCGGTGCCCAGTACTACGGGTCGATGGGCGGCACTGCGCTCGCCCAACCGGTGGTCGGCATGGCCGCCACACGCGACGGTCATGGCTACTGGCTTGTCGGGGCCGACGGGGGGGTGTTCGCCTTCGGTGACGCCGGCTACTTCGGATCGGTGTCGAATTTGCATCTGGCGGCGCCGGTGGTGGGCATCGCCGCGTCGCTCGACGGTGAGGGCTACTGGCTCGTCGGGGCCGACGGGGGGGTGTTCGCGTTCGGCGACGCCCAATACTTCGGCTCGATGGCCAAGCGCCGACTGGCGGCGCCGGTGGTGGGCCTCGCCGTCGACGTCACCACGGCCGGCTACTGGCTCGTCGGCGCCGACGGCGGGGTCTTCGGCTTCGGTGCCACGTTCTACGGTTCACTGGGCGCGCTCACCTTGGCCCGGCCCGTCGTCGGTATGGCGGCAACCGACGACGGGTACGGCTACTGGTTGGTGGGCTCTGATGGCGGGGTCTTCGCCTTCGGCGATGCTCCCTTCGACGGGTCGATGGCCCAGACCCGTCTCGACGCCCCGGTACGCGCCGTCGCGCCGTGAGCGGACGGCGCCAAGGTGTCGATGAGTACAATGCCGCCGGTGCGAGTCGACCAGGTGATCCCGTCGCTCGCCAGTCGCGACGCGATCGGTGTGCACACGGTGGCGATCACCGAGGCGTTGCGCAATGTCGGGATCGAGTCGGACATCTTCTATGGCGAGTGCACGCGCGACCTGGCTGACCGGGCCCGGCCCATGAGCAGCCTGGGCCGACCGGGAAAGGATCGATGGTTGATGTACCAGGCGTCGATCGGCAGCCCCGTGTTCGACATCTTCGCCAGCCGTTCGGAGCCGAAGCTCCTGAACTACCACAACATCACCCCCGCCGTGCTCCTCGACGGGTGGGAGCCCGCCGTCGGCCACGAGGTGACCCTCGGTCGCTCCCAGGTCACCCGGGTGGCGGCGGAGTGCCGTCTCGCCATCGCCGATTCCGCCTTCAACGAGGAGGAGCTTCGCGACGTCGGCTTCCGGCATACCGCCGTGGCGCCGCTGCTCATCGACACGACCGCCGCCGCGGACCCTGATCCCGTGTTGTCGCGCCGGTTGGTTGCCGCCAAGGCCGATGGCGGTCCCGACTTCCTGTTCGTCGGCAAGGTGTCTCCGCACAAGGCCCAACACGACCTCGTCAAAATGCTGGCGCTCTACCGCCGCCTCTACAACGACCGCGCCCGCCTCCATCTCGTCGGCACCCCGCTCGGCAAGACCTACGGGCCGGCCTTGTCGGCTTTCATCGCCGAGCTGGGCCTGAGCGAGGCCGTGTCGATCACGGGCACCGTGTCCCCGCAGGAGCTCGAGTCCTATTACCGGGAAGCCGACGTGTTCGTGTGCGCATCGGAGCACGAGGGATTCTGTGTCCCTCTGGTCGAGGCCATGGGACACGGGCTCCCCGTCGTCGCCTACTCGACCTCGGCGGTCCCCGAGACCGTCGCCGATGCCGGGCTGCTCCTGTCGTCGAAGGATCCCCTGCTCTTCGCGGCGTCGGTGCACAAGGTGGTCGAAGACGACCGCCTGCGCAAGCAGTTCGTGGAGGCAGGCACGCGGCGCGCCGAGGACTTCTCGCTCTCGAATTCTCGCCGGCGCTTCGTCGACCTCATCGTCGACGCGCTGGGATCGACGCCGTGACCGAGGCGGGCCGTCAGTCGTAGCGCCGAGGGTCGGGCGCCGGTCTGATCACCGGTCGGCGGTGCGGACCGGGGCCGTGTCCCACACCTTGTCGGCACCCGCCCAGCGGTCCCACACGGCGCGCGGCGTCGTGGTCCAGAGGCGCCGCAGGCGCATCCGCGTCGCCAGTGCCCAGGGAAGCCTGGTGAGCACCGCCTTTCGGAGCTCGGGACCGGGGTCGTCGTGCATGCGTCGCCACAGGGCGCTCCATGCCACATCCAGCGGCGCGTTGCGCATCAGGCACAACAGGGCGTTGCGCTGGGCCAGGAACCGGACCATGGGGGAAGCGGGTCCCTCGCTCGTCGCCGACAAGCGGTGGCGCACCGACGCCGACGGGTCGTAGAGGATTCGCAGCCCGGCCAGCCGGGCGCGCAGGCACCAGTCGGTGTCCTCGTTGTAGGCGAAGAACTGCGGGGACAGCCCGCCCAGTCGGCGCAGGGTCTCGGCCCTGAACACCGGCGCGGTCCCGCTGAACCCGAAGCGCTCAGCGGCGTGGTCGAATCGTCCGTCGTCGGGGGCACCCAAGCCGTACTCGCCCGCCACGCCGTGACGTTCGAGATAGGAGCCGGCGTGATTGACAAGGCGGCACGTGGTACGCACCGGGACCTGTTCACCGTTGACCGTGACGGCGCCGATGTGGGCGGGGTCGGCGACGGGGACGTAGAAAGGACGACGTCCCGACGTCCATCGCCACCGCGTCGGCTCGCCGTCGACCACGGCACGCTCGGTGTCGTAAACCCCGGCACCCTTGATGCCGTCGAGGACGTCGACGTCGCCCACCGTCACGGATCGGAGCTGTCGCCCCAACGGCCGGGCGTCGCCGGCGGCGTGCCACGGCTCGTCGTCGAGGAGGATCTCGGCGTAGACCCCGTCGAGGACCACCTTCGGCGTGACGGCGGCCACGGTGGGATCGGCCAGCGCGGACCGCGCCGCCTCGATCCAGCCCGGCCCGGCCACGGCGTCGTCGTTGAGGAGGGCGACGAGCTCACCCCGGGCGTGGCGCAGGCCCAGCTCGACGCCTCCCGCGAACCCGAGGTTGACGGGGGATCGCACCACCTGTGCACCCATCGGGGCGGCGATGGCCGTGGCCTGTGCTCCGGCCGAGCCGTTGTCGACGACGACCACCTCGGTGGCCTGGGCCAGGCCCGAGGCTACACACTCGGCCAGCCAGTCCCCGGGGCGATACGAGACGACGACCACCGAAGCGTCCGGTGGCATCAGCGTGTGGCGACGACGTTCCCGTAGGGCAGGTCGAGGAGCTTGGCGCGCTCGATGGAGGCGAGGTCGTCTTCGAGGAGGCGAAAGCGCAGTCCGTGCCCTTCGAGGAGGTCCACGAGCGCCTCGGCCTTGTCGCCGACCCCTTCGATAAGGGCGGGAGCCCATTCGAACATCACGGCGATCTTGGGGCTCGCCTCGAGCGTTCGGGACAACCCGGTGAAGGCCTGGAGCTCGGCACCTTCGATGTCCATCTTGAGCACGTCGACGGGAGGGAGCCCGACGAGGAGATCGTCGACGGGGACGGCTTGGACCTCGACCATCTCCTCGGTGTCTCCCAGACGGTCGAGCGCCTCCTGCCCGATCGCCCCCATGCTGGAGGCGCCCGAGGAATTGAGGCGTTGGTGCAATTGCAGGGTGGTCGAGCTCGACCATGCCGCCCGGTGCCAGGTGGTGACGTAGCCGTAGAGCCCATTCATGACCACGTTGCGGCGCAGCAGTTCGGCCAGACCGGGATGGGCTTCGACCGCCACCACCTTCCCCGTCGGGCCGACGAGCTGACCACCCAGGAGGGTGAAGTAGCCGACGTTGGCGCCCACGTCCACGAACGTCTGGCCGGGCCGCAGCGTCTCCTGCAGCCACCCGGTCACATGGGTCTCCCACAGTCCGTCGAGCACGATCCATGCGGAGATCGCCGCGTCGCGAGTGTCGACCAACATCTTGGCGCCCCAGCGGGTGGCGACCAACGCGGTGTGGTCACCGAAGTACAGCGGCCCATTGGGGTACCGCTCCGAACGGAGGGTGGCCAGCCCGGCCTCGATGGCATCGAGCCTGTGCGTGAGCTCTTCCGTTCCGAGGGAACGGCGCGCGCGTGCCGCGACTCGGGACAACAGGGGATGACGACCCACGCCGGTCATCCTAACGGTCCGCTCGATCAGCCCGGCGGGACGGTGGCGGGCACCGCCACCCTGGTCAGGATGCGGTCGGCCAGGGTTTCGTAGCGATCGACGATGGCCGGCCAGTTGAAGACGCGCCAGGTATAGGCCCGACCGTTGGTGACGAGACGCTCCCGCAATGCTCCGTCGCCGAGCAGCCTGTCGGCCACCGTCTCGAAGTCTGCATAGTCGTGAAACGGCAGCCCCCCTCCGCTGCGGACACAATGTTCGAGGGTCGCCGCACAGCGGTGGTTCACGACGACGGGAGCACCGGCCAACCACGCCTCGAGGACGACGAGGCTGAAGGACTCCCACGCCGAAGGGGTCACGACGAACTCGCACGCTTGCAGCGCTCCCCATTTGACGTCTTCGGGTTGGCGCCCGGCCACGAGTACATCGTCGTCGCCTCCGAGTGCCTCGTGGACCGGCCCCAGCAACACCAGTCGGGGGGCATGGGGACGCCGCAGGCGGTAAAGCCGCCACAGATCGGCCAGGACGTGCGATCCCTTGGCCCGCTCGACCCGGCCGACGCACAGGACGAAGCGTTCACCGGGAGCGAGACCGAGCGCGGCGCGCGCCGCGTCGGGATCGCCCGATCCTTCGACGACGGTGGCGCCGATGACGCTGGCCGGGAGATGAGCGACGGGGAAGGTGTGCTCGACCAACGCTTGTTCGGAGTACGAGTTATAGGCGAACCCGCCCGCGGCGCGGAACACATCGCGCATGATCGGGAGATGGAGCTCGGGCTCGTCGTGGGCGGCGCTGTGAAAGATCACCCGCCGGCCCAGTCGCGCCACGCCCTGCACCGCCGGCCAGAACAGGTACGGCGTCACCGCCACGAGATCGCAGTCCGAGCGGGCGGCGTCGTCGAGAACATCGGGGCACACCGGCCCTACCAGCTCGACGAATCGAAGGGCGAGCTCGTCGGGGACGACGGCCGGGTTCTGTCTGATCAAGACGTTGAGCGCGCCGGAGCGGGGGTCGCGTCCCGACACCGAGCGACGTCGGTGGACGGTGACGCCTTCGAGCTCGATGTCACCGGGTGGCAGTTCATCGGCCCAGGTAGCCGCCGACACCGCGCACGTGGTGAAGACGTCGACGTCCCAGCCCTTGAGCGACACGAGGTGCTCGCAGAGCAGGCGCAGCCAATGTTCGATCCCCCCGACCACGTCGGTCCCGTACCGGGGGACCACCACGCCCAGCTTCATTCCCGGGCCCGGACCACCACTCGGTAGCTCTGCCCGGTGGGGTCGTACTCGACCGAGCCGGCCATGCCCACCCCGTGGAAGGCGTGCAACCACGTCTCGGGGTCGAGGGGACGACCCTCCGCCAGATCTGCCTCCACGGTGCCGACGCGCAGACGCCACCACCACGGCGCCTCCGAGATGACCACGACGCTGGTCGCCGCCCGCGCCAGCGCGGCGACCAACGGCCCGATGGCTCGGGGGATCATCGCCTCGGGCACGCCGGTGAGCACCACCGTGCCGAGGGCGCCCTCCTCCACGGCGCCCAGATGGGTCAGGATCTCGCCGGAGCGGACATCGGGACCGGGGCGGTGGCTCGATCCCGCGTCGGTGATGCCGTAGACGTCGAAGCCGGCGGATCGCAGTTGGTCGACGACCTCGTCGGCTCGGGACTGCGCGTAGAGGACACGCTCACCCGGCGTCAGAGTGTCAGCCAACCGCCCCCGCCACGCCGTCAGCGCGTCGGATCCGGTCGCTGCCGACGGTGGTGCCTCGGGCTCGGGCCGGGGCTCGAGGTGGCTGACGCGCTCCTCGAGTTGCTCGAGGCGGCCGGCCACGACGGCCAGCGCGCCGGCGGCAGCGAGGCCGGCCGCTTTCACCTGCGCCTCGAGTCGCCGAAGGTGTTGCGCCACCTCGTGGCCTTGATGGCGCCGCGACCGCCCGGCCTCGGGGGTCGACGGTGCTCCCACATCAGAAACGGCGTCCGCGACCTGTGCGATGACGTCACGCATCGGCGTGGCGCCGGCAGGGTTCGGGGCCTGGCGGGCGAGCTCGAAATGTAGCCGAGCGTCGGCGGCATGGGGATAGCCGGGTTCGGCGCGTCGACGAGCCGCGTCGGTCTCGAGCTCACCGATCAGACGGTCGAGGTCCATCGGGTCCGATGAGTCGGGGATGCCGTTGTCGTTGGTCGCCATGGCGTTGCCCGGCTCCGGGGGTCCGTGAGGGATCGGTCAGATGCGTCCAGCAAGCAGGAGAGACCGTCGACGGTCAGCTGGTCACGAGCGACATTAGCGTCTGGGCCAAGTCACCGAACTGGTGGTCGGCGGCAAAGCGCATCCCGGCATCGGTCAGCGCGCGTCGCGCCTCGGGACGCGCCAGGAGCTCTTCGAGGCGCGAAGCGAGGACGTCGGGATCGGCGCCGGGGAGGTGCGAGACGGTCCCCTCGGGATATTCGGCCGCCGTGGCCAGGTTGGTGACCACGGGCACCCCGGCGGAAAGGGCTTCGAGGATCGCCGCCGAGGACTCGCCGCTCGTCCCTTCACGCAACTGCACCGCGAGCGTGGCTCTTGCCAGCCAACGTCGCCACTCCGCTTCGTCGACCGCTCCCGTGATCTCGACGCGTTCGAGATTGCCGCGCACGCGGGCGCGGTCTTCGATGACCTGGGTGAGGAACGCCGGACAGGGCCCGACGAAGGCCAGTCGGCATCCGGCGCGCGCCGCCGCGTCCACGAGGAGGTCGGGCCGCTTGGCCATCGAGACGATGCCGAAGGCGACGACCACGGGATCGGCCTCCGCTTCCGACCGGTCCATGACGGTTACGGGCGGACAGGCGGGAGGCAGGACGTGGATGGGTGGGTGGTAGGAGAGCGGGGCGAGGTCGAGCAACACCAGGTTGCGCGCCACCTCGGAGTTGACCAGCAACCCTCGGCACCGTTCGGCCAGCAGCGGCAGGAGGCCGACTCCGGCCGTCTCGAGGTCGCGCACCGACCGACCGGCCCGGAGCGCGCCGTGACGGGGGGCGCGGCCCGGATACGAGCGATCGAGCAGCCACGACAGTGAGGTGGCGAAGGCGTCGTCGTCGAGGTCCTCGAGAGCCGTCACCGCGATGGCCACCAGCCGGACCTCGTGCAACCAGATCCAGCCCGGGAACCTGAGCGCGGTCTCCACGGTCGACAGGTGCCCGTCGGAGTTCCCCACGGTGTAGACGACGGCGTCGTACGACGCTGGACGCGTGTCGACGCCGAACGTGTCGATCGGGAAATGGCCGACCCCGGCCGGCATGGGAGGTGACCCGTTCAGAGGTGTGATCGCGTCGACGATGACGCCACCGCCGACGGCGCCGAGCAGGCGATCGTTGTAGACGGCGATGCCTCCCCCCAAGGGGGGGAGTGGTCCCACCAGCGCGACGCGCTTCGGTGGCGGGGGCGGTGTCCACGCCGACGGGCTCAGTCGTTCTCCCATGCCGTCGATCGCAGCCACGGCCCGGCTCGCCACGGCGTCCCACGTGGAGCCCGATGCCAGGGTCCGCTGGGTTTCGAGCACGGTGGTCCGGCGTCCCTCGTCCGAGAGCAGATCGGCGATGGCCCGGGACACGGCACCGGTGTCAGCGGGATCGAACGTGGCGAGAGGGGTGGCGGCGGCCTCGGCCAGTGCGGTCGTGGACGAGGCGAGGGCCGGGGTGCCGCAGGCGGCGGACTCGAGGACGGGGAGACCGAAGCCCTCGGCGAGTGACGGCATCACCGTGACCACGGCGCGCCGGTAGCACGCTCGCAAGAGCTCGTCCCCGACGGCGCCGGCGAGGACGAGCCGTCCCGTCATCCCCGCCGAGGAGGCCGCTTCGCAGAGCCTGGCTTGCCAGTCCGAGGTCAGTTCGCCCACGACGAGGAGATCCAAGTCGAATCCGGCCCGTACCAACTGACCCACGGCCGAGATCAACCGCTCGGTGCCCTTGCGGATATCGCTCCCGCTCACGGTCAGCACGAAGGGACGATCCTCGAGTGCACCCAGGTACCACCGGAAGTGCTCACCGTCGGTGTCGTCCCTGGGCGTGAAGAACGGTGACACGCCACATCCGATGTTCACGACCCGGTCGGGATCGCATCCGAGGAGCTCGACGGCCTCCGACCGCGTGTACTCGGAATCGGCCAGCACCAGGTCGGCGGCCGCCACCCACGAGGCGCGCGCCCGGTAGCGGTCGACATGGGCCTGGGTGGGGAGATAGCGATGCGGGGCGCGCAACGGGATGAGATCGTGCAGGGTCACGACGCGGGGCAATCCCAGGCGTTCCCAGTGCGGGGCGACGACGAGGCCCGAGGGGTCCAGAGGCCCGCAGTGGAGGAACGGCGCCGGG
Source organism: uncultured Acidimicrobiales bacterium (assembly GCA_963838775.1). Lineage (GTDB taxonomy): Bacteria > Actinomycetota > Acidimicrobiia > Acidimicrobiales > UBA8190 > Chersky-840. Next base: position 37,626 of record CAWISP010000042.1, on the reverse strand, counting down.
ATGTGGTGCACGATGGGGCCGGCGCCGGCCACGAGCGCCCGCATCGACGGGGCCGCGTCCCAGTGCACCCGGCCCGTCATGGCCAGTTCCGGCGGGAGGCCGAGCGGGGGCGGGAGCTCGGGTGCGAGCAGACCCGCCGCCAATCGGTCGATGCGCTCGAGCGCGGCGCTCAGCGCGGCGACGTACCGGCCGATCCCCCGATCGGCGATGCCGTCGGTCTGCAGCGCCTGCAGGTCGACGGCGAGGCGGATCGTCGCCGTCAAGCGTCGCTCTGTGCTGTCGCCCCGAGCAGATGCTCGATCGCCTCTATCCGGCGCGTGACCCTCGCTTCGGACTCGGCCGCACGGCGCGCGTACTCGATCGACGCTCCCGAGCGGGCGGCCATCGTCTCCACCGTGGCCTGGACCTCACCCAGGTGACGCTCGAGTGCGGCCAACGTCGCCAGCTGGGCGTCGATGACATCGAGACGGGCGTGCAGTTGGGCGAAGGCCCTTCGTTCGATCCAGCCCTGCGCGCGTCGGAGGAAACGTTTCACGGTCCGTAGGATTGCCAGTGCACCACACGAGCGTCAAGCGACGGCACGGAAGGGCCGGGTGGTGCACCGTCAGCCGGGATCATCGCAGCTGGAGGGTGGGCGCATCGGGGGCCCGCCGCGCGTCGTCGAGCCAGCGCTGCAGCGGCCCTGCCACAGCAGGCCACTGGAATTGCTCGATCGTCGGTCCGAAATCGGCTGCCGTAGGGGCGTCGCCGAGCAGGTGGATCAAGCCCTCGACGATCCCGTCGACGTCGCCCGGGGCCACGGCGACCCCCAGACCGCGGGCCGCGACGAGGTCGCCGAGGGCGTCACCACCGGTGAGGATCATGGGTCGACGCGCCCACAGGTAGTCGAGGACGCGAGTGCGGAACGAGAACCGCGTCTCGAGGTTGTCGAGGTGGATGCTCACGGCGATGTCGGCGTCGAGGAGATAGCTGCCCCAGGCGTGGTACGGCACCCACGCGTCGTTGAAGAACACGGTGGACCCCGTGAGGCCGAGCTCCTCGCTGACGGCACGGAGCTCGGTGGCCCGGGCCATCTCGGCGATGTGGGGGTTGGGATTGTTCATGCCGAGGAAGACGAGGCGGAGGCCGGGGATCACGCTCCGGGCGCGGTCGACGGCGCGCACCAGCGAAACGGGATCGAACCAGTCGTAGACGCCTCCACCCCACACGACGACGGGATCCTCGGCGCCGATGGCCGGGAAGTGCCGGCGCAGCACGGGGCCGGTGGCGACGGGCGGCTCGGAGGGCAGGCCGAAGGGGACCACGTCGATCAGACGACGGAGCATCGGATCGTCGTCGTACGTGGCCGGATTCACTCGTCCCGCGTGGGAGAGCGACCCGAGCCAGAAGTCGCGCTGCCGTTCGCTGGCACACAGGAAGAAGTCACCCCGGCCGAGATCGTCGTTGATGACCCCAACCTGATGCGAGACGGCCTGTCGGTACTCCTCGGCGCCGCGCCCACCGCGCTCGAGGTTCTCGAGATGGGTGGGGATGTACATGTCGATGACGACTGGGACGTCACTGGCCGCGACCTCAGGGTGACGACGCACGACACTGGTCGGCGCCAGCACCACATCGGCGTGTCGTATCAACGACGTGAGCTCGGGCGACCCGGGCGCCACCGCGCACACCTCCATGTGGTCGTGGCGCCGTGATGCTCCCACTGTGCTGGCCAGGGTGACGTTGCACTGCGAAGCCAGGACCTGAGCGAGATGCCAGGCCCGGATGGCCGGACCCGCCATGGCATCGGTGAGCGGATCGAAGGTGAGGACGAGAACGCGCCTCGGCATCACGAACGGGACGGGACCGGCGCAGTCGGACGCCGCCGCAGGTGGTGCGAGAGCCCGGGGATGCGCTCAGTAGGCTCGGCCCATGGCGAGCACCCGGACGCGCGCGACAGCCGGGCGTTCATCGGGTCGATGATAGTCGGCTCCTCTCCGCCGGCCGAGGCTCGAGAACATGGGCGTGGCCGGCGCGTCCTGATCATCACCGACGACGTCCTCACCGCCAAGATGGCCGGGCCCGCCATCCGGGCCTGGCACATCGCCGAAGCACTCGCCGCCGAGCACGACGTGGTTCTGGCCACGACCTCGGCGCTGTGCGACGTCACCTCTCGGGACTTCTTGGTGGAGTCCTCCGACCGGTCGCGCCTGTCGGACCTCGAGCGATGGTGTGATGTCGCCGTCGTGCAGGGGTATCTCCTCCACAACGTCCCCGAGCTGCGCGAGTCGCGCCAGGTGATGGTCTTCGATCTCTACGACCCCCTGCATCTCGAGGCCCTCGAGCTCACGCGCCGAGACCAGGAACCGGAGCGCTCAATCAATGTCGCTAACACGGTGCGCACGCTCGAGGAGCAACTGGTGCGAGGCGACTTCTTCATCTGTGCCAGCGACAAGCAGCGGGACCTGTGGCTCGGGTTCCTGGCTGCGCTGGGAAGGATCAATCCCAGCACCTACGAGGACGACCCCACGCTTCGCCGTCTGATCGACGTCGTGCCCTTCGGTCTCCCCGACGACCCGCCGGTACACAGCCGGGCGGCCCTGCGAGGGGTGGTTCCGGGCATCGGGCCCGATGACGACGTCGTCATCTGGGGAGGCGGTCTGTACGACTGGTTCGACCCCTTGACCCTCATCCGCGCCATCGACAAGGTCCGCCTCACCCGGCCCCGGATACGCCTGTTCTTCTTGGGCACGCGCCATCCCAAACCCGACATCGTCGAGTCCGGCGTCGCCACCGAGGCCCGTCGCCTGGCGCAGGAGTTGGGCTTGACCGGTACCCACGTGTTCTTCAACGAAGGGTGGGTGCCGTACCACGATCGTCAGAACTACCTCATGGAGGCCGACGTCGGCGTGAGCCTCCATGTCGAGCACCTCGAGACCGCGTACTCGTTCCGTACCCGCATTCTCGACTATCTGTGGACGGGGCTTCCGATCGTCGCCACCGCCGGTGACGGCTTCGCCGAGATCATCGCCGCGCAAGGGATCGGCACCGTGGTCCCGGGCGAGGACGTCGACGCCGTCGTCGACGCCCTCGCCGACCTGTTGCGCGACGGCGATGCCCGTCAGGCCCGTCGAGAGCGCGCCGCGGCCGTGGCGGCCGGCTTCCGATGGTCGGCGGTGCTCGAGCCGCTGGTGTCGTTCTGTCGAGAGCCCCGCCACGCCCCCGACGGGCCGGGCTGGCCCGGTGAGAAGGACCCCGTGGCGACCCCGGGGCCAGGTGAGGCGGGCCCGACCGGCCTCGTCCAGGACCTCGCCCGGGTGGTGGACCTCTATCGGCGCGGGGGCGCCCGAGCTGTGGTCGGGGGGCTCGGGCGGCGCCTGGGTCCTTTCCGGGGCCGTCGGTAAAGGTTGGAAGGGACCTTGTCGATGATGAAGGGTCCGACATTGAGGGGTGGCAACTGTGGAAACTGCCTGCAAAAGGCGCCGACACGCCCTGACGCCCGCTTCGGGCGAGCGGCCCGGTGCGCGGCACGATCTGAAGACCTCTCCGAGCAGGCCGCGCCTCAGCCATCGCGTCCGTGTGCTCCTCGGCGTGGGCGTCCTGGCCGGTGCCCTCCTCGGCACCGCATCGACCGGGGCTCAAGCGGCGGTGCCCCATGTCTCGCTCACACTCATGTGGACGCAGACGCTCAACGACGCCGGTGGTCCTATCGCGTTGTCGTCACCGAACGTCGCCACCCTGGCAGGCGGCCCCGCCGTCGTCGTGGGTGACCGGGCCGGAAATGTGTACGCGTTCAGCCTGTCCTCGGGCGCAGGCGTGCCGGGATGGCCCGTGAGCACGGGCGTTCCCATCGACTCCACTCCGTCGGTCGCCGACACGACGGGCAGCGGTCTCGACTCGGTGTTCGTGGGAGAAGGCAATGCCGCCACGCCCACCTCGGGCGGGTACCTCGGGATCACGCCCCAGGGCGCCACGATGTGGTTCACCAACGTGCAGAACCCGGCCACCGACACGGCACCGGCGAAAGCCGTGCAGGCGTCGATGGCGGTGGGCAACCTCAACGGCGCCACCGACGTCGTAGCCGGTTCGCTCGGTGAGGTGGGCCAGGCGATGAGCGCGAGCAGCGGTGCGATGCTGCCGGGCTTTCCGTGGTTCCAGGCGGACAGCAACTTCACGACCCCGGCCCTCGGCGACGTCTACGGCAACGGCCGGACCGACATCGTCGAGGGTGGTGACTCCTCGGCCGGTTTCGCCTACGGCACGACGTACAGCAACGGGGGTCACCTGCGGGTCCTCAGCCCCACCGGCAACGCCGGCACGGTCAACCCCGGGGGCGGCCTGGTCTGCCAGTACAACACCAATCAGACCGTGCAGTCCTCACCTGCCGTCGGCGTGCTCGGCGGGAGCGTGGGGATCGTGTTCGGCACCGGCGCCACCTACAACGGCGCCAGCACGACCAACGACCTCATCGAGACCGACGCCCACTGCAATCCCCGCTGGATCGACAAGCTCGACGGCACTACGACGAGCAGCCCCGCCCTGGCGGACGTGCTCGGCAACGGCCAGCTCCAGGTGTTGGAAGGCACCCGGGTCGGCTCGAGCGGATCGATCTGGGCCTTGAACGCCAGCTCGGGCGCCACGATCTGGCACACCGCCACGGCCGGACAGGTCATCGGCTCGGTGGTCAGCGCCGATCTCACCGGGAGCGGGTACCAGGACGCCATCGTGCCCACGACAGCGGGCGAGCAGATCTTCGACGGTAAGACGGGCGTGTTGGTGGCGACGCTCGGCCAGAGCGCGGGGCTGGCCTTCCAGAACTCGGCGCTCGTCACCGATGACCCCAACGGCTCCCTCGGCCTCACCATCGCCGGGTACAACTCCAGCAACCAGGGCGTCATCCAGCACTACGAGGTGGCCCGGAGCAACGGCGCCTCCGCCACCGAGACCGGGGCGTGGCCGATGTTCCACCACGACCCCCAACTGACGGGGAACGCCGGCCTGCCGTCCCCGGTCGTGCAGGTGCCCTGCAACGCGCCGTCGGGTGCCCCGGTGGGCTACGACATGACGGCGTCCGACGGCGGCGTGTTCAACTACGGGAACCTCCCGTTCTGCGGGTCGACGGGCAATCTCCTCCTCACCAAGCCGGTGGTCGGTATCGCGATCACCCCTGACGGCGGTGGGTACTGGCTCGACGCTTCGGACGGCGGCGTGTTCGCCTTCGGCGACGCCGTCTTCCACGGCTCGGCGGGGAACATCGCCCTCACGAAGCCGGTGGTAGGGATGGCGGTCACCCCCGACGGTGGTGGCTACTGGTTGGTCGCATCCGACGGCGGGGTGTTCGCGTACGGCGACGCCGTCTTCCACGGCTCGGCGGGGAACATCGCCCTCACGAAGCCGGTGGTAGGGATGGCGGTCACCCCCGACGGTGGTGGCTACTGGTTGGTCGCATCCGACGGCGGGGTGTTCGCGTACGGCGACGCCGCCTTCCACGGATCGACGGGCAACATCCACCTCACCAAGCCGATGGTGGGCATGGCGGTCGACGCCCACACCGGCGGGTACTGGCTGGTGGCATCCGACGGCGGCGTCTTCGCTTACGACGCGCCCTTCTTCGGGTCGGCCGGCAATCTCCGTCTCGTCAGACCGGTCGTCGGCATGATGGCGACCAAGAGCGGGACCGGCTACCGGCTCGCCGCCGCCGACGGGGGCATCTTCTCGTACGGGACGGCCCCGTTCTACGGGTCGACGGGTGGGATTGCGCTCGTCCAGCCCGTGGTGGGCTTGGCCGGGTTCTGATCCTTCAGGCGCAGGCCGATTCGTATCGCCGGCGCACGGTGGTGAGGAACGCCGCGTAGCGGCGGATGAGCTGGGGCCACTGGTAGTAGCGCTGCACGTAGGCGTGACCCTGCGCACCGAGAAGCGCCCGTAGCCCAGCATCGGCACCCAGGCGCTCGAGGACCGCCTCGAACTCGCGGTACGAGCCGAACCACAGGCCTCCGCCCGACCGTTCGCAGTGCTCGCGGGTGGGATCGCACATGGCGTTCACCACCACGGGCACCGACTGCTCCCACGCCTCGAGGACGACGAGCGAGAACGACTCGAGGGCGGACGGGGATATCGAGATCATGGCGTCACGGACGATGTCGCATTTGTCGGCTTCGCTCACCGCGCCCGTGACGACGATGTCCTCGTCCTCGGGTATCGACACCGCTCTCGGTCCGACCAGGGCCAAGGCCAGAGGGCCGGGGTGGCGCTTCTTGTACGTCCGGAAGAACGCGGCGAGCATCGACGATCCTTTGTGCTCGTCGACCCGGCCCACGCTCACGACGTAGGGGCGGTCACCGATGCCGAGGATCTCCCCGCCGGACCGCCCGCCCTCGACGACGGGGGGGACACCCAGGCCGAGCTCGATCTGTGGAACCTGGGCGACCCGATGGCGACGCTGGACGAGCCGGCGTTCGGCCGCGGTGTGGTAGCAGATGGCGTCGGCGTCGGCGAAGGTGGCGTCGAAGACCTTGAGGTACAGGGCGGGCTCGTCGTGCGCGGCCGGATGCAGGACGCGTGGTGCAGTGGACGCCTCCATGCCCATGACCGTCGGGTAGTACAGATACGGGTAGAAGGCGATCACCTCGGCGTCACCGTCGCGCACAGCGGCGACGAGGTCCGGTGTCACGGGTCCGTTGAGCTCGAGCCAGCGACGGGACTCTTCGAGGGTCGCCTCCGACGGTGCCATGCGCAGTCGGCCGTCGAGCTCGTAGAACTCGGGCACACGACCCGACGCCGATGCGAAGCGATGGACGGTGACCCCGTTGAGCACGCTGTCGCCCGGGCTCAGGACATCGTCCCACGTGATGTGGTCCAGAGCGCAGGTCGTAAAGACCTCCACCTGCCAATCACACTCCGCCACCAGGTGCTCGGCGAGCTGCCGGGCGGCGGACTCGGCCCCTCCCATCACCTCGACGCCGTAGCGCGGCGTCACGAAGGCGACCTTCATCGGCCCGGGAATGCCGGGGTCCTCGGGCTCAGGGGGCGCCACGGAGGCGGCCCGTGACGAGGTAGTCGCGACCGTCGGTCCCCTCGGTGACCGTGGCGTCGATCCCGAGGTCACTCAGGACCCGCAGCCACGTCCGGGCCCGGTAGGGCCGGGCGGCGGCCATGTCGGCCTCGATCGGCGCGTCGTCGGCGGCCCAGCTGGCGGGTGTCAGGGAGTGCACGAACAACACGCCATCGGGAGACAGACAGCCCGCCGCACCCTGGAGAAGGTTGCGCCGTTCGACGAACCCGGACCCCTCGACGACCCCCGACAGCACGACGCCGTGGAGCGCGCCCGACGCCACCGCGCCGAGGTGGGGACCGACGTCCTCGAGGCGAAGATCCAGCATGTCGAGCCCCGGTCTCGGCACTTGGGGTCGGGGGTCGACGCCGTAGGCGTCCACGCCGCGCGCCACCAGGGCGCCGACGAGCCACCCGTCACCGCACGCCGCGTGCAGGGCCCGCCCGCCGCCGGAGGCGAGAGTGGAGGTCACCGTCTCCACCCACCACGCGTCGGGATTGTGCGCCCAGCCGACGTCGACGACGGCCGACGGTGGGACCGCCAACGCGTCGACCTTGCGACGCATGTCGGTGACCTGGGCATCGAGCACGTGCAGGGCGCGACTGACGGCGGTGGCGAACTCGCTGACCTGGTGGGTCACGTACCGGAGGTACCACAGGCTGAGCGATCGCAGACCGCGCTTGACCGTCGTCCCGCCCGGACGCCGGGACTCGACGGGCACGACGGGGTCGATGAAGACCGAGGCGTCGACGAGCCGGAGCATGTCGCGCAGCGCCGCCCCTCGCCCGCCCAGCGGGGAGTGCGCCAGGAACAGTTGATCGAGCTCGCGCTCGACGTCGGGCGGGAGGTCACCCGAGGCCCGGCGCCTCCGTACCTCCTCGTCGATGTCGCGGCGGACCTCGTCGAGGTACCTCCGGGCCGCGTCGTGATCGTCGTGGTCGGATCCGTGCATGTCCGAGGGCCCCGGATCGTCAGTCAACAATTGTCCTCCTCGCGGACCGGAAGCCTACGTCTGTGTGTTGCCGGCACCCGGAGGAGCTCGTCGATGCGACGGGGACCACGTGCCCTCAGCGAGCGGGCTTGCGACACAGGTAGCTGAGGAGATAGCAGTCCTCGATCTCGGCGAACAGACCCCGTCTGGTGGCCACCTCCCGGATCGAGAACGTTCCTTCGGCCACCGAGCGCGCCGCCAGGTTGAGGCCCTTGGCTTCGAGGATCTCGAAGCCCGCCCCGTGCAGCTTCTCCGTCATCTCGACGTGGGTGTACTCGTGGTCGTGGTCGGGGTCGATGTAGCCCGGTTGCTGGATCCGGCACACCCGGGCGTTGGGCGTGTCGAGGGCGAGATAGCCGCCGGGGCGCAGGATCCGGGCCGCGCCGACCAGGACGCGCTCGGCCTCTTCCACCGGCACGTGCTCGATGCTCTGTCCCGAGTAGACGAGGTCGAACGACCCGTCCGGGTACGGGGTGAGATCCGACATCGAGTGATAGCGGTACTGCACCGGCCCGAGCTCGGTCCGGGTGACGTCGCGCGACACCGTCTCCTTGTAGAGGTCGTTGCGGTCGTCGGGAGGAAGGTCGACGACCACGAGCTCCTCGAAGGCGTAGGGATAGCCCATGAGGACCATGGCACCTTTGTCCGATCCGAGGGCGGTGCCACCGAGGTCGAGGATGCGACGCGCCTTGGGCAGGGACCGGACGAACAGGCTGCGGCTGAAGTGAAGAGAGGGAGCGAGCTCGGTGAACGGGGCCACGGTCCACCACTCACTCGACGCGTAGATCCATTCGGCGAGCTGCGACGGCGACATCGACCCGTCCCGGAGGCCCGGGAGGTACGAGGCCGCTCCCGCCGGGTCAGGCTTTCGACCGAGCAGGACCTCGTAGAGGACGCTGAGCTGCAGCTCGGGCGCGAGCGCGGCCAGGCCTCTGTCGGTTCCGGGCGCCTTGGCCTGCAACCGTCGGGCCAGGGCTTTCGCCGCGGATCGGGGGGAGCGTGGCCGCTCCATCAGGCGTCGCCGACCATGGTTGCGCCACCGTAGCCGCCGTACCCGGGGCTCAGGTGGTGTGCGGACCCCGCATGGCCCCGAGGCCGCGCACCGCTGAGACCCCCGCGATCGCGGCGACGACCCCGACGACGACGACGGATCCGGCCGAGAACAAGCCTTCGCGCGGCCCCACGCCCCCCACATCACGGGCGCGTAGCAGGGTCGCCAAGCACACCACGCTGGCCGCGGCCTGGGCGGCGATGCCGACGGTAGCGAGGCCGGCGACGAAGGTCGACACTCGGAGGCGGGTGACCTCGACGTGCGCCCGGCGCAGGGCGACAGCGGCGCTCGCCGCGCAGCCGGCCGCGCACACCACGGTGACGGCAACCCAGGCGATGAGCACGGTCAAGGTGAGCGTCCCCCGGGGCCAGCTCATCGCGATGCTCCGGTGGCGCACGATGTGCTCGGCGAACAACGCCACGAGGCCCGTGATGCCCAACCAGACCCCGACGATGAGCGCGGGAGCCAGTGCCGGCAACGCCACGTCGCGCCGTCGGGCGCGGAGGGCGGGGATGATAACGGTGAGCCAGAAGGCGAAGCCGGCGAGTAGCACGGTCGCGGCGGTGGTCTCGACGACGACGGTGCCGATGTCGTACGCCGTCAGGGCCGCTCCGTGCAACCCCGGCAGGGGAGGATCGTCGACCGCCTTGGAGAAGGCGCCCGCAGCGAGCAGGCTCGCGCACCACGCACCCAGCACCGTGGTCGTGGTCGTCTGCAACCGCGACCGTGTCTGCTCGAGCGCGGATCCCCCGAAGACCGGTGTCACCCAAGCCCGACCCACGCCGAGGGCGAGGTCGACGCTGTCGCGCCACGGGGAGCCGTTGTCCGCTATGAGTGACGTCAGCTCGGCGCCGTACCGACGACGGAAACTGGGGGGATAGGACGCCACCAACGCGCGCTGGAGGCGCTCCCGGGCTGTCACGACGCGCCCCGAAGGACGGGGGACAGCCGCGTCAGGCGCCGCCGGCCGAGGCCGGCGAACCGTTGCATGCCGGCGAGCTGCTGCTCGAGGACTTCGACGCCCCGCATCGTCAACGTGTAGGGGCGACGGCGCGAGTCCCCGCCGTCGACGGCTTCGATCAGGCCCCGGGCCTCGAGTCGGGCGATCGCCCCGTACAGGGTGCCCGGCCCGAGGCGCACGCCCGTCGTCTCCATCACGTCCTGGACCATGGCGTACCCGTGCTTGGGCCCCTCGGCCAGGCTCCCCATGACGAGGAGCCCGGGGTCGGTCCATTTCGGGTCGTCGGCAACTCTGGGCACATTTCTCCCTTCCGAGGCGGTCGTAGTACGTACAACGATATACAGATGCAGCTCGTGCGCCACCCCGGGCTCCGGCGCCGAAGCCGGGTCCCCGGCCGGTACGGCCACGTCCGCCTCGGTCGGTGCCGTCGTGGCTACCATCGGCGCTATCCGCTTCGCATCGCCCCGACGGCAACGCGTGCTCGCACGGCTCGCTCCCCTCGCCTTGGTCCTCACGGGGTTCTCGGGTCTGGCCGCCCTGGCGCCGGCTTCTCCGGCCGCCGCCTATCCCGGGCCGAACGTGTTGCTCACCGGCCACGGCTTCGGTGCGGGGGCCGGCATGGGGCAATGGGGTGCGCTGGGCTACGCGCTCGACGGTCTGACGTACCCGCAGATCCTGTCGACGTACTACGGGACGCTCAGTGCCGGGGGGACGACGACCGAGGGACCGTTGCCGAACGGATGGAACGACACCACCACACTGGTCACCGTCGCGATTACGTCCAACGCCGGCAACGACGTCATCGTCACCTCGGGCTCGGGGTTCACCGTCGGTGCGATGCCGGTGTTGGCAAACACGGCGGTCCTGTTCCATCTCAATCCCGGGTCGGGCAACTCGTGGACCGTCTCCACCGGACCCTCGTGCGGTGGCCCGTGGACTCCGGCACAGACGAATGTGACCAACCCCACGGCCACGCCGGGCAACGAGCCGTTCCCGGCCGACATGGGCCTGGCCAACGAGGCGCTGCAGCTGTGTGAGGTTGGGGGCAACATCACCGTGCGCGGCACGTTGGAAGGCACGGTCAATTCCGCCGATGCGGCGCGCACCGTCAACGTCCTCCCCCTCGGGCAGTACGTGGCCGACGTGACGCCTTCGGAGTCCCCGGCGTCGTGGGGCGCGCTGGGCGGGGGTGAGGGCGCCGAGGAGCTCGACGCCCAGGCGGTGGCGGTGCGCTCCTATGTCATGAGCACCTACGGCTCCCTGCAGGGATACTTCGGCTACGCGGATATCTGCGACTCCACGGCGTGCCAGGACTATCCCGGCATCGCCAACGAGAACACGGTCACCGACGCGGCGGTGACCGCCACCGCCAACGTGGCCGTTCTCATGCCCGGTGGGGCGACGGTGGCGCGGACCGCGTACTCGTCGTCGACGGGCGGTTACAGCGCGGGAGGCACCTTCGCGGCGGTTCCCGACCTCGGGGACTCGGTGTGCGTCCCCGGCGCCTGCAATTCGCACCACACGTGGCAGGCACAGGTGCCGGTATCGGCCATCGACAGCGCCTATCCCCAGATCGGCACGCTCCAGTCGATCGGGGTGTCCCAACGCAACAACCTCGGTGACCTCGGAGGCCGCGTCCTGCAGATGACCCTGCAGGGGAGCGCCGGCAGCGTGACCATCAGCGGTGACACGTTCGCCTCCCAATTCGCCCAGTACGGGCTGCAGTCGAACTGGTTCGCGGTGACGAGCCAAGCCAGCGGCGGCATCGGCGGCTACTGGCTGGTGGCGAGCGACGGCGGCGTCTTCTCGTTCGGGAACGCCGACTTCCACGGCTCGGCCGGGAACCTCAAGCTCGTCAAACCCGTGGTGGGCATGGCGGCCACGCCCGACGACGGCGGCGGCTACTGGCTGGTGGCATCCGACGGCGGCGTGTTCTCCTACGGCGACGCCGGCTTCCACGGCTCGGCCGGGAACCTCAAGCTCGTCAAACCCGTGGTGGGCATGGCGGCCACGCCCGACGGCGGCGGCTACTGGCTGGTGGCATCCGACGGCGGCGTGTTCTCCTACGGCGACGCCGGCTTCCACGGCTCGGCCGGGAACCTCAAGCTCGTCAAACCCGTGGTTGGCATGGCGGCCACGCCCGACGGCGGCGGCTACTGGCTGGTGGCATCCGACGGCGGCGTGTTCTCCTACGGCGACGCCGCCTTCTACGGGTCGACCGGCGCGCTCCGTCTGGCCCAGCCCGTCACGGCCATGGCGTCCACTCCCGACGCCCACGGCTACTGGCTGGTGGCGAGCGACGGGGGCGTGTTCTCCTTCGGCGACGCACCGTTCGAGGGCTCCTTGCCCGGAGCCGGCGTGAGCGCCACGGGGGTGGCGATTCTCCCCACCCGCACCGGTGCCGGCTACCTGGTCGTGACCGCCGACGGCCGAGCCGTCGCCTTCGGCGACGCACCGCAGTTCGGCGACGTGGCCGACGTGGTGGTGGGCTATACCGGGCACCTGGTGGGGGGAGCGGTGGTAGCGGGATAGGACGGGATAGGAGTCGACCATGTTGACGCGCCGTTTGGGACGGACCGGGCACTACTCGTCGGTGGCGGTGCTCGGCGGAGCCGCCTTCTGGGGCACCGATCCCGACGTGACGGCGTCCACCTTCGCCGCCGCCCTCGCTGCCGGCGTCAACCACCTCGACGTGGCACCACGGTACGGCCGGGCTCAGGAGCTGCTCGGGCCCGTCCTCGCACCGGTGCGGGACCGGCTCTTCGTGGCGTGCAAGACAATGCGTCACGACCCGGCCGGGGTGCGCGCCCAACTCGAGGAGTCGCTGACGCTGCTTCGCTGTGAATCGTTCGACCTCTATCAGATGCACGCCGTGACCGACCTCGACGAGCTCGACGCCCGGGACCGCGCCGTAGGCGCCATCGTGGCGGCGCGTGACGAAGGCCTGTGCCGGTTCGTGGGGATCACCGGCCACAACCTCACCACCCCGGCGACGCAGCTCGAAGCGCTCCGGCGATACGACCTCGACACGGTGATGTTCCCCGTGAACCCGCGCCTGTGGGCGGATCCCGCCTACCGCCACGACGCCGAGGCGTTGCTGGCCGAGGCCGAGAGGCGCGACGTAGGGGTGATGGCCATCAAGGCCGTGGCGGCGCGGCCGTGGGGTGACCGGCCCCACAGCACCGCCACGTGGTACGAGGCCTACACCGACGCCGCCGAGATCGAGCGCGGCGTGCGTTTCGTGTTGAGCGTCCCCGGCGTGGCCGCCCTGTGCACGCCGAGCGACCCGGCACTCACCCTCGCCACCGTCGAGGCCGCGAGCCGTTTCGAGCCGATGGGCGACGACGAGCAGCTCGCCGCCATGCACGCCACGGCGTCAGAGGAGCACATCTTCCCGATGCCGGCGGGATGACGGCGTGTCAGGGCCCGGTGGAGTGTGGGTCGAGCCACACGCCCACAACCGAGGACATGAACTCGGGTTGCAGGCGGAAGCCGAGCGACGCGTAGAAGGCCTGGGCGTCGCCGGTCTGCAGCCCGACATGCTCTCCCGGGACCTGGGCCATGAGCGTGCGCACCATCGAGGAGGCGATGCCCCGGCGCCGGTAGGGGGACGCCGTCCACACGTCGAGCAGATAGGCGTTGCACACCCCGTCGGACAGGAGCCGGGCCATGCCGACGACCCGACCGGTTCCGTCGTCGTCGTCCCGGGCCACCACCACGTGCTGGGAGTGCTCGAAGGAGCGTCGCAGGGCTTCGGCGGAGCGCCCGTTGTCGAAATCGTCGGCGGCGAGGTCGACCTTGGCCCGTACCCAGTCGACGCCGTCGAGCGAGCGGTCGAGGCGCACGCGCACAGCTCCAGCATGACACCGGTCGGGGTGGCGCCTGCGGTGGTCCATGCTGTCGGGTCATGGACATCCGCCTCCGCCGGCCCTCGGACGTCGACCCGCTGCTCGAGATGGCGCACCTGGTCAAGGAGCTCGACGGGTACCCGCCCCGCGGGCCCCTCGACCGGTCGTCGTTCATCGCCCCCCCGCAGGAAGTGTCGGCCTGGGTCGCCGAAGACGGTGGCATGGTGGTGGGCCACCTGGCGCTACACGCCAGGGGCGCGCCCGTCACGATGAGCCTGGCGTCGCGCCACGCCCGCATCGAGCCCGACGAGTTGGCGGTGGTGGCCCGGGTGCTCGTGCGCCCGACGGCGCGACGGGTCGGTGCGGCCCACGCCCTGCTGGAGGTGGCCGTGACCGACGCCCACCGTCGCGGTCTGCGGCCCATCCTCGACGTGGCCACCCACCTGCGCGGTGCCGTCGCGCTGTACGAGTCGTGCGGGTGGGACCGGGCCGGCGAGGTGACGATCGAGGTGCCCGACGAGCCCGATCTGCAGTGCTACGTCTACGTCGGGCCGGCCCCGGGCCCGACGCGGTAACCGTCACCAGGCGGTGAGGACGTCTCCGAGCCGCCGGAACCGGCGCAGCTTCCCGAACCGGCCCAGGCGCCCGGCGTCGACCCCGATGTCGGCCGCCTCGAGCATCTCGAGGTCGCCGGCGCTGTTGCCGTAGGCCCACACATAGGGGTGGGCACCTTCATCGTCGGGGGCGGTGCCCTGCGAGGCCTCCATCCAGCGCTCGAGCCCTTCGAGCTTCTTCGGCCCCCGGCAGTTGCCTCCCTGGAAGCGCCCCGTCAGGTTTCCGTCTGCGTCCACCTCGAGGTGCGTCGCCACCACGCCGTCCACGGCGAGCTCGGCGGCCGCGGCGGCCACGTAGCACTGGGGCGAGGCCGACACCACGACGACGCGATGGCCCTGACGACGGTGCCAGTCGAGCCGGGCCCGGACCTTGGTGCGGTGGCGCCGGCGGTAGTGGGCGACGCCGAAGGCCGCGCCCCGTTGCTCCACTTCCTCGGCGGAGCGCCCCGCCAGGGTGCGGACGAAGAGCGCCTCTTTGGCCTCGTCGGCCGCCTCGCCACCGACCAGGGCGGCCCGCACCAGCTTGGGCAACAGCGCGATCCCCGCCGAGATCACGGCGTCGCGTCCGCACAGGGCGGTGAGGAACTTCCACACGCTCCCCCCGCGGGTGAGGGTCCCGTCGAAGTCGAAGGCGGCGACGACGTCGTGGCCCGGCATCCGCTCGCCGACCGGCGAGGGGTCGTCGTCGCGAGCGAGGCTCACCGGCCCGGCTCCGAGGTGGCGTCGTCGACCGGCGTGCCGTGCCGTCCTGCTCCCGACGCGAAGCGGGCGGCACCGAGCGCGGTCTCGCCGCTGTCGATGGTGTGGAGGCCGAAGCGGGCCTCGAGGCCGAGCGCGTCGGGCTCGGTCAGCCCCCACTGCCACAGCACCGAACGGCGGTCGTTGCGCATGCAGGTCTGGGGGAAGGCGGCGAGGTCGAAGGCGAGCGACACGGCCGCCTCGAGGGCGCGCCCCGGAGGGGCCAGACGGTTCACGAGGCCCATGGCGAGGGCTTCGGGTCCGCCCACGCCCCGCCCGGTGAGCACGAGATCGAGGGCGTGGCTCTGCCCGATGAGGCGGGGGAGTCTGACCGTGCCCCCGTCGACGAGGGGGACGCCGAAGCGACGGCAGTAGACCCCGAGCACAGCGTCGGTGGCGGCCACCCGCAGGTCACACCACAGCGCCAGCTCGAGCCCACCCGCCACGGCGTGGCCCTCGATGGCGGCGATCACGGGCTTGGAGAGATCGAGCCGGGTGGGGCCCATGGGCCCGGGCCCGTCCTCGGTCACGGGCCGGCGGTCGCCCTCGGTCAGCGCCTTCAGATCGGCTCCGGCGCAGAACGTCCCTCCGGCACCGGTGAGCACGGCCACCGAGGCGGTGTCGTCCTCCTCGAAGGTCTCGAACGCCGACAGCAGCGCCGCGGCCGTGGCCGAGTCGACGGCGTTGCGCCGCTCGGGCCGGAAGATGGTCACCACGATCACTGGACCCTCCCGGGAGATGTCGACGGTCTTCCAGACGGCCTCACCCACGGGTGGGTTCCCCCGGGCGCGACAGACATCTGTGGGCGCGGTGCATGGCTCCATTCTCCCAGAGGCACCGCCCTTCACTGGGCTTCTCACGGGGCTTCCCCGAATGTCGACCTAGCCGGTCGACAATTGCCGGGGAGCCCGGTACACTCCCGGGAAACGACACGAACCCCCGTTACCGAGAGACAAACGCAGGAGGAGCCATGGCAGTCCGCTTGGGCGACATCGCCCCCGATTTCACCGCCGACACGACCCAGGGAACGGTCAATTTCCACGAGTGGCTCGGCGACTCGTGGGGGATCCTGTTCTCCCATCCCAAGGACTTCACCCCGGTGTGCACCACCGAGCTCGGCGCCTTCTCCAAGGCCAAGTCCGAGTTCGACAAGCGCAACACCAAGCTCATCGGCCTGTCGGTCGACTCGGTGGAGTCCCACCGCTCCTGGGACAAAGACATCGAGGAGACCCAGGGCCAGGCGGTGAACTTCCCGGTCATCGGTGACCCCGACCGCAAGGTGGCCGACCTCTACGACATGATCCACCCCAACGCCAACGACACCCTCACGGTGCGCTCGGTGTTCATCATCGGGCCCGACAAGAAGGTGAAGCTCATCATCACCTACCCGGCGTCGACGGGGCGCAATGTCGCCGAGGTCCTGCGTGTCCTCGACTCGCTCCAGCTCACGGCCGACTACCAGGTCGCCACTCCGGTGAACTGGAAGGACGGCGAGGACGTCATCGTCGTGCCGGCCGTGTCGGACGAGGACGCCGAGAAGAAATTCCCCAAGGGCTTCAAGCGTCTGAAGCCGTATCTGCGGGTGACCCCGCAGCCCAACAAGTAGGCACGCCGCCGGCCGTCACTACGGTCCGGCGCCGCATCGCACCGCTCGAGGCCGGCTCTCTCGGGCCGGCCTCGGCGCGTACGGTGTCGGGCGTGGAGACCTCGCCCTCGCGCCGCTACGCGTTCGGCGACAATGCGGCCGCATCGGAGCGCTTGGGCGTGCTCGCGTCGGTGTTCGCGCCGACGAGCCGGGCCCTGCTGCGCACGCTGGGTGCAGGGGGTGGTCGGTCAGGGGAACCGAAGGTCGTCCTCGATCTCGGCTGCGGTCCGGGGCACACCACCGCCATGCTCGCCGAGGTCTTCCCGTCGGCCTCTGTGGTCGGGATCGACTCCTCACCCGCGTTCGTGGCCGAGGCCAACGCGTCGCCGCCGGCGCGCTGTCGTTTCACTGTCGGCGACGTCACGCGCACGCCATTGCCGGGTGCCCCCGCCGACGTCGTCTACGGCCGGTTCCTGCTCGTGCACCTCCCCGATCCCCTCGCCACCGTTGCGGCCTGGGCGTCGGAGCTGGCGCCAGGAGGCATGGTGGTCGTCGAAGAGCCCGAACGCATCGACACCGACGACGGTGACTTCCGCCGCTACCTCGAACTGGCCGGTGCGGTGGTGGCCGCCCGCGGCGGTGATCTCTACGTGGGTCACGAACTGCTCGGCCTCGAGGCCGCACCGGGAACGTCGATCGCCGTCCAGCAAGATGCTCCCCTCGAGGTGGCCGCCGGGGCGGCGGCGAGCATCTTCTCGCTCAATCTGGGCATCTGGGGGGACGACCCCGTGCTCGCAGGTGTGGCCGAGCCCGGTGCGATCGCGGCCTTGCTGGCACGCCTGAGAGAACGCCGTTCGGACTCTGCGACCGGGGTGATCAGATGGCACATGCGCCAGGTCGTCATGGTGCGCGACCGCTCCCGATGAGCCCGCACCGGCGCAGTCGTGCTCAGGGTCGTGGTCAGCCCCGGACGACCTGCACCTTGCCCACCCCGGTCTGGGCGTCGAGCACGAGCCGGGGCGTGTTGGCGCTGTTGCCCGTCGCCGTCACGCCCGATGCGCCGGAGGGCCCGGCCACACGAGTGACCCGGCCGGTCGAGAACCCGTCTTCGTCCTGGCCGAAGACCTGCACCATCCCCATCCCCGAGTGCGCCGAAACGCTCACGGAGGTCCCGGGCGGGAGCTCCACCACGAGGTTGCCGATGCCCACGGTGGCGGTGACATGCGTCGTTCCCGAGCGGAAGGCGACGTCGCTCAGGTCCACGCGCATGTTCCCGATCGCCAGCCGGTAGCGCGCCGAGACCTGGGACGGGGCGGTCGGACGCCACTGGGTGTTGCCGATGCCGCCCCGCAGCGGCACCCCGCTCAACGCTTCGACCGAGAACACGGTGGCGAGGGCCACGATGACCACCGCCACCAGGGCGATGAACGTCGTGAGCAGCATCCACCGCAGGGGAGACCCGACCCGCCGACCGCTCGTGATCAACAGGGCCACCGCCAGGGCGAGGGCGCACAACCCGAGGAAGAACCCGAAGCCCCCGTTGCCGCCGTCCCAGTGGGGCCACCACGGACCACTGGAGAAGAGGTTCGACAAGGCGATGATGCCGACCACGGTGCCGAGCACGATGGCGATGAGGCTGCGGCGGCGCGGCCTGCGCTCGACGAAGTCCTGCACCACGGCCCGACCCGAGTCCTCGGCCGGGATGAGCAACCAACCGGCCACGTACAGCAAGATCCCCGAGCCCCCGAGGAGGGCCAGTGCGACAAAGGCGATGCGGACGATGACGACGTCGATGTCGAGATAGTCGGCGAGCCCGGCGGCCACGCCCCCGAGGATGTGACCGCGCACCGACCGCCGCAGCGTGCGGCGATGGTCGCCACCGGGGGGCGAGGGAGCCGACGCCGCCCACCCCCCGGGCGGAGGTCCGGAGGGATCGGGTGGCATCCAGGGGGGATCGGGCGGCAGGGGAGGGTCCGGAGGCGGGGGCGGAGACAGAGACGGCTGGGTCTCCCATCCGCCCAATGACGGCTCGGGAGAGCCGGTCGGTTCGGACTCGGCCCCGGGTGGGGTCTGCTCCGACGTGGGCTCGTCCGTCGGGCGATCGGGTGTGGTGTCGTCCATGTGTCGATCATCAGGGAATGCGGTGCCGGGGGAAATCGGGAATGACCCCGACGAATACCCCGAGCCCCCGACCCGTGTCGGGGACGTCCCCCGTGGTCGACCCGGCCCCCGCATGGGATCATCGCCATATCAGCGAACACGCCGAACCGGTCGAGCCCACCGTGTCCTTCCCGCCGCCGGCCCCGCCGCCCCCGGTTCCCTGGATCCCCACGCCCGTTCCCGATGCGTCGCCGGGGACGCCCCCAGCACCGACTCCGCCCTCACTGACTCCGCCCTCACCGGCTCCGCCGCCTCCCCCTCCACCTCCGCCGGATCGTCCTGCGCCGGGTCGTCAGCCGAACCCGTACCCACCGGGCGCCCTGCCGCCTCCGCCCCCGCCCCGCTCATATCCATCGAGCGCGTTGCCGCCTCCCTCTCCACCGGGCGCGGCGACAGGGCCGGGGTCCGGGCACGGGCCGCGCCGGGCGTGGTGGCGCGCCCCGCGCACCAGGGGACCGCTCCGGCGCAGCCGATCGGACCGCATGGGTGGCGGCGTGGCGGGCGGACTGTCGGCCCGGTTCGGCATCGACGCCAATCTCATCCGGTTCGCGTTCGTCCTCGTGGCGATCGGGGCGGGCACGGGCTTGGCCGCGTACGTCGTGGCGTGGCTCGTCGTGCCCGCCGAAGGGTCGACGACATCCATCGGGCGCCGTGCCCTGAGAGACCGACGAACCGTCGCTTTGGCGTTCGCCTTCGTCACCGCTCTGGTGGCCGTGCTCCTCGTGTTCGGCGCCCTCGGGCTCACCTTCGCCGCCAACCTGGTGTGGCCGGTGTCGATCGCGCTGGGCGGCCTGGTGCTCGTGTGGCGAGGGTCCGACGAAGAGGAACGGGCCCACTTGAGCGAGCTCATGGGCCGGGCCCCCCTGATCGGGTCCCCCGAGCGCCGCACCCGACGCTCCACGATCGGGCGTGTCCTGGTGGGTGTGGTCCTCGTCGTCGTGGGCCTGGGCGACCTCGTGGCCTCGAGCCATCCCTTGCTGAACACCATCAAGTCCGTCCTGGCGGCGAACGTGGTCATCGTCGGATTCCTGGTCATCTTCGGCCCGTGGTGGCTGCGCCTGGCGCGTGACCTGGCGGTCGAGCGCCGCGAGCGGGTGCGCACCGAGGAGCGCGCCAACATGGCCGCCACGGTGCACGACTCGGTGCTCCAGACCCTGGCGCTCATCCAGCGCGCCGCCGGCGACCAGGGTGAGGTGACGCGCCTGGCCCGGGCCCAAGAGCGGGAGCTGCGCGCCTGGTTGTTCGAGGGTCGAGCCCCGGGGTCGTTCAACCGTGATGTGTCGACGGTCTCCCAGGCCGTGACCGTGATCGAAGGTGATGTCGAGGCCAGTCATCGCGTGGCGGTGGAATCGGTGACGGTGGGGGACTGCGAGCTCACGACCGAATTGCGCGGCACTGTTGGGTGCGGGGCGCGAGGCGACAGTGAACGCCGCCAAGTGGTCGGGTGCATCGAGCGTCTCGCTCTTCGTCGAGGTCGAACCGACCCAGGTGTCGATCTTCGTGCGCGACCGGGGTCGGGGCTTCGATCCTGACGCCGTGGGCGGCGATCGCCAGGGGATCGCCGAATCCATCCGGGCCCGGATGAAGCGCCACGGCGGGCGCGCCACCATCCGCAGCGCGCCGGGTCAGGGGACAGAAGTCGAGCTGGTCATGCCGAGGACGGGAGCAGGTCGTGAGTGAGAGCGGCACCTCCGACGCCGACGCCCCCCGGGGCAAGGTGCGGGTGTTCCTGGTCGACGACCACCACCTCTTCCTGTCAGGGGTGCGGGCCGAGCTCGGGGACGCCGTGGAAGTCGTCGGTGACGCCGACGAGGTGGGGGCCGCCATCGAGCTCATCGGGGAACGGGTTCCCGATGTCGTCCTCGTCGACGTCCACATGCCCGACGGTGGTGGTCAAGCCGTGATCGAGGCCATCGGGCGGAGCCACCCCCAAGTCCGCTTCCTGGCCCTGTCGGTGTCCGATGCCGCCGAAGACGTCATCGGCGTCATCCGGGCCGGGGCGCGTGGCTATGTCACCAAGACCATCTCGGGGCCCGAGCTCACCGACGCCGTGGCGCGCGTGGCCGGGGGGGACGCCGTGTTCTCGCCGCGACTGGCCGGTTTCGTGCTCGACGCATTCGCCGCCGACCCCGGTGCCGCCGGTGGTGCGGTCCCCACGTTCGACCCGGAACTGGACCAGCTCACGCCGCGCGAGCGGGAGGTGCTCCGCCTCATCGCCCGCGGGTACGCCTACAAGGAGGTGGCGCGCGAGCTGTCGATCTCGGTCAAGACGGTGGAGAGCCACGTCTCGGCGGTCCTGCGCAAGCTGCAGCTGTCGAGCCGCCACCAGCTGACCCGGTGGGCGTCGGAGCGACGCCTGCTCTGACCGCTGCATGTCGCCGCGGCCTGGCGCCGCGTCCCGGCGCTCGGTCGTCGCCGGCGCCCCGTCGCCGCCTCAGGGTCCTCAGGGGTCGCGCCGCACCATGAGGACACCGCCGATCACGAGCGCCCCGACGGCGTACGCGCACAGGAGCGCGAAGCCGTGCCAGAACGGGAAGGAGGGGAGGAAGTCGGCGTGCGCGCCCTGCAGCGTCGTGCTCGTCATGGCGGAGCCGATCGTGGCGGGCAGGTAGCGCCCGATGGGCCAGCCGATATTGGCCGGGAAGGCCGAATCGACCAGGGGCAGGATGAGCAGGATGGCCACGAAGGTGGAGATAGCACCGGCGGTGTGCCGGATGATGGTGGCCAGGCCGAGCGCGAACAGGCCCAGCAAGGTGAGGAACAGACCGCCGCCGACGACAGCCCGCAGCACGTCGTGGTCCGACAGCGTGGCGGTGGGGGCGGAGCCGGCCATGATGGCCTGGCCCACGAAGAACGCCGCGAACGACACCGCCTCGCTCACGACGAGCGCCACCACCCCGAACACCACCGCCTTGGCCCCGAGGACGACCGGCCGGCGGGGGATGGCGGCGAGGGTGGCGCGGATGGACCCCGACCCGTATTCGGCACTCATGGTGAGCACCCCGAGGACGCCGATGGCGAGCTGTCCGAAGATGAGCCCGGTGAGACTGACGCTGGTGGGGTCGAAGAGCAGCTTGTCGATGACCCCGCCGTTGCGCCAGCGCGAGGCCTCGCTGGCGCTGGCCAGGATGCCGATGCCGATGCCGGCCACCACGGTGGCGAGTAGACACCATGCGGTGGAGCGCACGGTGCGGATCTTCGTCCATTCCGAGCGAAGCGCACCCGAGAAGCGGTAGCGCCCCGAAGGAAGTGCCCGCAGCGCGGGTGCCGTCGCTACCATCACGGTCTCCCCTCGGCCACCGCCGGGGTGCCGCCCACGTCCTCGGCGCGGAACTCGACGCTCTCGTGGGTGAGCTCCATGAACGCCTCTTCGAGCGAGGCGGCGTGAGGAGCCAGTTCGTGCAGGGCGATGCCGAGGCCGGCGGCCAGATCACCGATGGCGGCGGCGGCAAGCCCGTTGACGACGAGGGCGCCGTCGGGCTCGGGGTGGACGCGCCCCCCGGCCTCGGTCACCGCCGCGATCAGGGGGTCAGGTTTGGGGGTGCGCACCCGGACCGAGGCGCGCGAGCTCTGGGCCACGAAGTCGGCAACGGGCTGGTCGGCGATGAGCTTGCCGCGGCCGATGACAACGAGATGATCGGCGGTCAACGCCATCTCGCTCATGAGGTGAGAGGAGACGAACACGGCCCGACCTTCCGACGCCAGGCGCTTGAGCAGGGTCCGCACCCACAGGATGCCCTCGGGGTCGAGGCCGTTGATGGGCTCGTCGAAGAGGAGCACACCGGGATCACCGAGGAGGGCGGCGGCGATCCCGAGTCGTTGGGTCATGCCCAGCGAGAATTTCCCGGCCCGTTTGCGCGCCACCGCGGCCAGGCCGACGACCTCAAGGAGCTCGTGCACGCGCTCCGGAGCGATGTCGTTGGTCTGGGCCATGGCCCACAGGTGGTTGTAGGCACTGCGGCCCGGGTGCACGGCTTTGGACTCGAGGAGGCCCCCGACCTCCCGCAGCGGCCAGGGGAGGTCGTGGTAGCGGCGGCCGTCGACCTTGACGCTCCCGCCGTCGGGGCGGTCGAGCCCCATCACCATGCGCATGGTGGTGGACTTACCCGAACCATTGGGACCGAGGAAGCCGGTGACCAGGCCGGGCCGCACGTCGAAGGACAGGCCGTCGACCGCCAGGGTGTCGCCGTAACGCTTGGTCAACCCCCTGGCCTCGATCATGCGATGGCACCTGGTCCTCGGTCGAAACCGTGCCGCGCTGGTGCAGGCCCGGCGCGGTGTGGTCGCGCGCAGAATAGGCGATGGGTGGGGACCCTTCGGCGCGGACGGTGCTGCGTTATCCCCTCATTGCGCCGACGCAGCGGCGCGGGGCCGGGCTCAGCGTTGATGGAGGTGGCCGCCGCGGAAGAAGCGGTCGAAGAGGCCGTCCACCCCGGCGCCATGGAGCGTCATCCCTCCGTCGACGACGAGCGTCTGGCCGGTGACGAAGCGGGCGAGGTCCGAGCACAGGAACACCATGACATCGGCCACGTCCTCGGGCTCACCGACGCGGTCGGCGGGGGTCATGTGTCGGTAGTGGGTGTCGGCGTCGGGCAGGACCTCGAGCAGTGGCCGCGTCAGGTTGGTGCGGATCATCCCCGGCGCCACGGCGTTGACGCGGATGACGGGGCCGTATTCGAGCGCGGCCGACGCCGTCAACGCGATCACCCCCGCTTTGGCGGCCGAGTACGGGGTCTCGCCGGCCGACGGTCTCGTGGCGCTGATCGACGCCGTGTTGACCACGGCTCCTCCGCCTCCGGCGAGCAGATGCGGCACACCGGCGCGCATGCCGTTGAACACCCCGGTGAGATTGAGGCGGACGATGCGGTCCCACTCGGCGGGGTCCCAGTCAGCCAGTCCCACCATGGTGCTCCCCCCGGCATTGTTGACGAGGATCGATACCCCGCCGAGGTGGGCGGCGGCCGCGTCGACGGCGCCGCGCAGTGCCTCGGCATCGGTGACGTCCACCGCCAGGGCGATACCGTCGATCTCCTTCGCCGTGGCCTGGGCGCTGTCGCCGTCGATGTCGAGCACGGCCACGGCGGCGCCCTCGGCTGCGAAGCGCACGCATGCGGCGCGACCGATGCCCGATCCGCCGCCCGTCACTACGGCGCGTCGTCCTGTGAGGAGACCCATGTCAGCCTTCCTTGCCCGATGGCGCCCCATCGTCGCCGCTGCCGGCGCCGACGAGGTCGTCGCGTAGTTCGCGTTTGAGGACCTTGCCCTGGGGATTGCGGGGGAGTGGCTCGGACCGGAACCAGATGTGGGTCGGCACCTTGAACCCCGCCAGGCGCTCCTTGACGTGCCGGACGAGCTCTTCGGTGGTCACCTTGGACCCCGGTCGCAAGACGACGGCGGCGCCGACCTCCTCACCGAGGACGTCGTGGGGTACGCCGATGACGGCGGCGTCGGCGACCGCCGGGTGTTCGAACAAGGCGGCCTCGACCTCGACCGAATACACGTTCTCACCGCCGCGGATGACCATGTCCTTGGCCCGGTCCACGATGTAGACGAAACCGTCCTCGTCGATCCGGGCGATGTCTCCGGAGTGGAGCCACCCCCGGGTGAAGGTCGCCGCGGTGGCTTCGGGCTTGTTCCAGTAGCCGCGCACGACATTGGGCCCTTTGATCCACAGCTCACCGGTGACGTCGGGGCCGGCCGGGAGGTCGTCGGTGGGCTCATCACCGTCGAACCCTTCGGGCACGACCCGCACGTCACACACCGGGACGGGGGGGCCGACGCTGTCAGGCTTGCGTACGTAGTCGTCGCCGCTGTTCATGGTGGTCACCGACGACGTCTCGGTGAGCCCGTAGCCGTTGGAGGGCGCGCTGACGGGGAAGTGCTCCTTGATGCGGCGCACGAGGTCGGGTGGTGCGGGCGCCCCACCGTAGGCCACGGAGCGGATCGAGGACGTGTCGCGCGTCGCGAAGCTCGGTGCGTCGATCACCTGCATCACCATGGCGGGGACGCCCCCGAAGGTGACGATGCGCTCGCGCTCGATGAGCTCGAGGGCCCGCTCGGGATCCCAGTGGTGCATCATGACGAGTTTGTTGCCCGCCGCGGTGGTGGCCACGAGGACGGAATGACATCCCGTGGCGTGGAAGAGCGGCACCGAGAGGAGGTGCGCGCCCGGACCTCCGTGCTCGGCGTCCCTCGGGCCCCGGCGACTCGGTGAGCGGAGCCCGGCCCGCGTGTTGAGGAAGAACAGGCTCATCAGGTTGGTGCCCATGTTGCGATGGGTTCCCACCGCGCCTTTGGGTTTCCCGGTGGTGCCCGAGGTGTAGAAGATGGTGGCATCGTCTTCGGGGCCGATGGTCACGTCCGGCAGGGTCACGTCCTCGCTCGGCGCGCCCACCAGCTCGGCGAACGAGATGACGGGTACCGGTGCATCGCGCAGCGTCGGCACCGGCACCCGGTCCTCGTGGGTGACCACCACGGCCCGAAGCTCGGGCAGCTCGGCGAGGTGCGGCCTGAGGCGCTCGAGGCGGGCCGCGTCGACGAAGGCCAACGTGGTGCCCGAGTCGGCCAGGCCGTAGTGGAGCTCGGGGCTCGTCCACCAGGCGTTGAGGGGCACCACCACCCCACCCGCCGCAGCCGCTCCCCAGAACGCCATGGCCCACTCCGGGAGGTTGCGCATGGCGATGGCGACGCGGTCGCCGAGCTCGACGCCGAAGCGGGCGCGCAATTGCCGGGCGATCGTGGCGGCGATGCGGAAGTTCCCCTCGTACGTGGTGCGTTCGTCCTCGTAGACGAGATAGTCGATGTCGCCATAGCCCCGTGACAGCTCGAGGACTACCCGCAGGCTGACCGGGCAGTTCTTCCAGACCCGCGTCAGCACGCCTCGGATGTCGACGTCTTCCATCTCGAACATCTGCCCGGGGGCGGTGATTGCCTGGGTCGCCTCTTCGATCGACATGCCCTGCTCCGTCGACGGGCTCTCTTCGGTCGGCGAGCCCTCCTCGGTCGACGGGGGAGCGCTCTCGGGCATGACGGGGTTTCCTTGGTCCTCGGGCACGCTCAGTGCGCCCCCCGGGTGGCCACCGGCCGGCGTCGCCGCCAGGCGTCGGCGATAGGCGGCGGCGTCCATCCCGTGTCGGTGGGGTCGAGGGTGGTGCCGGGAGCGACGATCGTGTCGATCCGGTCCAAGATCTCATCGGACAGCGCGACGTCGATCGCCCCCAGGGTGCCGGTCATCTGCTCCATGGTGCGAGGGCCGATGATGGCGGAGGTCACGGCGGGATGGGTGAGGACGAAGGCGAGGGCGAGATGCGTGAGCGGCACTCCCGCTTCGCGCGCCACCTCGACGAGGGACTCGACGACGTCGAGCTTGGCGCTGACCTGGGGGCGCGACGTCGAGAAGCGGTCGGGCATGCGGCTGGCGCGGCCCCCCTCGGGCAGGGGGGTGTCCTTGCGATACCGACCCGTCAGCCATCCTCCGTTGAGAGGGCTCCAGACGATCACGCCCATCCCGTAGCGCTGACATGTCGGCAACACGGTGGACTCCACCCCTCGCGCCAGGATCGAGTACGGAGGTTGTTCGCACTCGAAGCGCTCGCGCCCGCGCCGTTCGGCCACCCAGTGGGATTCGACGATGAGGTCGGCCGGGAACGTCGAGCAGCCGATCGACCGCACCTTCCCCTGGTGCACCAGGTCTGACAGCGCACCCAGCGTGTCGTCGATGTCGCAGGTGGGGTCGGGCCGGTGGATCTGGTACAAGTCGATCCAGTCGGTGCGCAGACGTCGCAGGCTGGATTCGACCTCGCGCATGATCCAACGTCGCGAGTTCCCGGACATGTTGGGATCTGCCCCCATCGGCGCGTGGACCTTGGTGGCGAGGATCACGCCGTCGCGGCGGCCTCCCGCCAGGGACTTGGCCACGATCTCCTCGGACTCCCCGCCGGAGTAGACGTCCGCGGTGTCGATGAAGTTGATGCCGGCCTCGAGCGCAGCGTGGACGATCCGGACGCAGTCGTCGTGGTCGGGGTTGCCCCAGGCGCCGAACATCATGGCCCCGAGACACAGTGGCGAAACCCTCATGCCGGTGCGACCGAGTGTGTGATGGTCCATGTTGATCCTTTCGGTCGCTCGTGCCGCCGCTAGGGCGTCGTCAGGCGCCGCGGTCCGCGGGCGGGGGAACCGCCTCCGCCGGCTCGACGGCCGGTGGCGCCGGGGTCGGGGGCGCGAAGATGGCGGCTCGGTAGTAGGCCAGTTCGGCCACCGACTCGCGCACGTCGTCGAGGGCGCGGTGCGAGGTCTTCTTGCCGGGAGCCTTGGCCAGGACACCGGGGTACCAGCGCCGGCACAACTCCTTGATGGTGGACACGTCGACGGAGCGGTAGTGGAGCCAGTTCTCGATCTCGGGCAGCTGCGCGGCCAGGAACCGGCGATCGGTGCCGATGGAGTTCCCACACAGGGGGACCGAGCGTTTGGCCGGGACATGGCTCTTCAGGAATTCGAGGGTCTGGCGTCCGGCCTCGTCGAGGGTGAGGGTCGACGTCTCGATCGCGGCGAGCAGTCCCGAGCGCGTGTGCATCTCGCGCACCACGGGCTCCATGGCATCGAGCTGCGACGGCTCGGCGTGCACCACGAGGTCGGGGCCCTCGGCCACCACGGCCAGGTCGTCGTCGGTGATCAACGTGGCGATCTCCACGATGACGTGGCGAGCGGGGTCGAGCCCCGTCATCTCGAGGTCCATCCATACGAGCACCCGGGGGATGCTATCGGCGCACCGAGCGACGCCCCCGGGCCTGGGCCCGGGCCCGGGCACCGTCCGCGCCACAGGCGATAGGGTCATGCGGTGCTCGAGGTGCCTCTCGTCCTCCTCGATCCCGACCTGCCCGTGCCTTCGTACGCGCGCCAAGGCGATGCCGGGGCCGACCTCTACGCCCGTGAAGATGCGGTGCTCGCCGCCGGCGGTGGACGGGCACTCGTGCCAACCGGGGTGGCACTCGCAATCCCTCCCGGGTATGCCGGCTTCGTGCAGCCCAGGAGCGGCCTGGCGCTCCGCCACGGCGTGACCTGCCTCAACACACCCGGGCTCATCGATGCCGGCTACCGAGACGAGTTGCGGGTCCTGCTCGTCAACACCGATCCCGCGGCCCCCTACGAGGTGCGGCGGGGTGATCGCATCGCTCAGTTGGTCATCCAGGCCGTCGAAGAGGCCAAGTTCGTGGAGGTCGACGAGGGCGAGCTCACCGACTCCGCTCGGGGTCTGGGTGGTTTCGGCCACAGCGGCCGATGATCGGGAGACTGCCGGTCAGGGCGGAGGCGGACTGATGGAGCGTCTCGACGGCATCGACGCCGCCTTCCTGGCGCTCGAGACCGACACCATGCACATGCACGTGGGCGCGGTCATGGTCTTCGATCCCTTGTCGTCTGGCTTCGGAGGTGACATCCCGACGCGGTATTTCGATCGGTTGCGCGCCGTCGTCGACGAGCGCATCCACCTCGTCCCGCCGCTGCGCCGGCGCGTGGTGCGAGTGCCCTTCGGGATCCATCACCCCGTGTGGGTGGAGGACCCCGAGTTCGAGCTCGACTACCACCTGCGTCGTGCCAGTCTTCCCGTGCCGGGAGGGCCCACCGAACTGGCCGCATTCGTTGCTGAGCTCGCCGGGCGTCCTCTCGACCAGGACAGCCCGTTGTGGGAGATGCACGTCGTCGAGGGCCTCGAGTCGGGGCACGTGGCGGTGATCCCCAAGGTGCACCATGCGCTGTTCGACGGCGCGTCGGGGGTCGAGGTGGTGGCCTCGTTCCTCGACTCCGGAGCGGTGCCGCGCGTCATGCCGATTCCGTCGAGGCCGTGGCGTCCTGAGCCCATCCCCACCGAGACGGAGCTGATCGGGTCGGCCATGTCGTCACTCATCCGCCAACCCGAACGGACGGCCGGCGTGCTGCGCCGAACGTTCGGCGCCGTCCACGACCTCGCAGAGCGCAACCGTCGACTGCGGGAGGAAGACGACACGGTCCCACCGCCGGCTCCGTTTCGGGCGCCGCGCACCTCACTCAACGGTGCCATTTCACCGCACCGGCGTTTCGCCTTTGCCCAGGTACCCCTGGACGAGATCCGGACCGTGCGCCGGGTGTTCGGCGGAACGGTCAACGACGTGGTCCTCGCTTCGGTGGCGGGCGCGCTGCGACGCCTCCTGGCCGAGCGCGGAGAACGGCTCGAGGTGCCCGTTGTCGCCATGGTGCCGATGTCGAGGCGGGGCGAAGCCGATCGATCGGCGCTCGGCAACAAGGTCTCGGCGATGCTCGTCTCGCTCGCCACCCAGATCGCCGATCCCGTGGAGCGCTACACGACCATCGCGGCCGGGACGCGTCTCGCCAAGGACCAGGCGCGGGTGCTCTCGGATGATTTGATCCAGGGGTGGGCGCAACTCGCCCTGCCGGCGTTGTCGTCACGGGTCGCCCGGCTGGCCGGCAACCTGCGCCTCTTCGATCACGTCCCTCCCTTGTTCAACGTCCTCGTGTCGAACATCGTGGGCCCGGACTTCGGGTTGTGGTGCGCGGGGGCTCGACTCGTGGCGCTCTACCCGGTCGGGCCGATCATCGAAGGGGTCGGCCTCAACGTCACGGTGGCGAGCTACGAGGGAACCCTGTACTTCGGCATCCTCGGGTGCCGGGAGCTCGTGCCCGAGGTGGCACACTTCGGGGACCTGGTGGTCGACGCCTTCACCGAGCTCCTCAAAGCGGCAGAACGCAACGGGGGTCACTGGGCCTGACCTGCCGTACCCGCCCCCGGGCCGGCCCGGCGGAGGTGGCGAACAGGGAGTCGAGACCGTCACCCGTTGCTAGGATCGTTACGTCACAAGCGGACGTGGCTCAGCTGGTAGAGCATCACCTTGCCAAGGTGAGGGTCGCGGGTTCGAATCCCGTCGTCCGCTCCAGGGAAAGTCCAGGTAGAGATCGGTATTGCGCAGTGGTGATCGGCGGGGCTCGCTCGGCACTCTACTAATGGGCTCTACTATCTGCCCATGTCAGCGGCTTCCAAGGATTCGAGGTCCAAGGTAGTGAAGACAGTAGAGCGACGCCGCACGCGGGGGAGCGGTGGCATCCTTCAGGTCGGCGACCGTGTGTGGCGGGTCGATGTTGAACTCCCTCGTGATCCGGTGACGGGGCGTCGGCGACGAGTGTCTCGAACGGTGCGGGGGTCCCCGAAGGATGCGGAGCTCGCGCTTGCCCGGCTGAAGGTGGCGGGGCACGAGAGACGGCTGCCCACCGGGGGGACCAATGCCCGGTCAGTGTCCGCCGCAATGGAGCTGTACCAGACGACTGCAGAAAGTGGTTCGCTCGAACTCGCGCCAAGGACCGTCACGACTTCGCGCTCCGCTATCAAGGTGATGGGGTCGATGGAGCTTCCCGACGGCCGAAAGTTTGGTGCCATTCCGTTGAGCCGCCTGACGTGGCAAGACGTCGAGTATCTCTACGGGGCCATGCGGGCTTCGGGTCGGGGGCCGGATTGGATCCGCCGATGCGCCACTGTGCTGACACGCGCGCTCGAGCTCGCCCGCAAGCGGGGACTGATCGACGCCAATCCCTCGAAGGACGCAGTACGACCGAAAACGGTACGGACGAAGCCGTTCGCGCCGGCCGAGGCTGAGGTGAGAAGCGTCCTTCAGGGCGTCTCGGCCATCGATCCGGAGATGGCCAATTTGGCCACCGTTCTTGCGAGTACCGGCATGCGTACCGGAGAGGTACTCGGTCTCAGATGGGCGGACGTGAATCTGTCGGCGTGCGAGGTCCACATTGCAGCGGCGATCACTGACGGCGGACCGGGTGTGGGGATCGTCCGTAAGACGACCAAGCGGTCCGACTGGCGAGACGTTCCTTTGACCGTGGCCGCCTCGGCGGCTCTGCAGAGTCAGGTTGATCGCTACCGTGGGCTTTTCGGTCAGGTACCACCGCCAGAGGCATACGTGTTCGCTGCGGGGCCCGACGGCGTCGACCCGCTCCGTCCAGACGGGCTGAGCCATCGCTGGGCCCAATCTCGGGGTACGTCGACCCTGACTCTGCTCGATCTCCGACACTACGTGGCGACTGCGATGCTCGACGCTGGAGAGTCGTACCGGACGGTGGCCGACATCCTGGGCAACAGCGAAGCGACCCTGCGGCTCCATTACGACGGCCGAACCGGTATCGAGAAGCGCAAAGCAATCGCCGCGTTGGAGCTATGAGCTCGGCAAGCCGGACATCCCGGGTACTCAGGCGGTTTAGACTCGACGTCCAGCCGAAAGGGTAGGCGCGCGTTATCGGATGAGTGTCAGTACCTGCGGGCACCCGCAACCACTCCGGGATCGAGCATTCTCGCCTGCTCAGAAGTCGTCAGTGAGGCACCCGGTAGCGGGTGATGTCGCCTGGGGCCGCAGTCCACGGGAGTGGCGACGAGGCCGGCAAGTACCGATCGGCTGATTGGTGGCCAGGCACCACACAAAGCTACGAGGATATGGATCGGGTCGCCCTGCCCGTGATGACGGTGACCGTCGAATAGACGATGGGGGATTCTCGGACCACCTGGGAACCCTGGTGGCTAAGGCCGACCTGGTGTCCGGCACGTCCGCATGGTCTTGACATTCGTCATTGCTCAGCCGTCAAGAACGGTCACTTCCACTGGTTTCGGTTGGGGCAGTGGCACGAGAGGTGACCATTCGATGGTCGCAGCATAAGTGCCAGGAGGAAGCGGAGGTTCACCATTTGGCGAGCATGGGGGGTCGTTTGGCGTAGTTGGTGTTCCTCCGCAAGCCTCATAGGTGGTCCAGAGGCTAAAGCGGAAGTACGTCGTCCCGTGAGCGATCACAAAAGGTGAACTCGTGGCCGACCCACCCAGTACGGGTCCACCGATGATGGTCCCGTTCGTGAGGTGAACCAGAAACGCTGGCGTGCCTTCGCCGCCGTCCATCTCGGTCAGGTTCACTGCACTGCCCGAATTCGTAATCTCGACAGTCCCGTTGATCCGGTCTCCGGCAACGGCCCGAGTGGTGGTCAGCGTGATCTGAACTGCGGTGCCCGGTAGCGGAGTTGGTGTGGTAGTCGTGGGATTTGAGTAGGCGGTTGTCGTGGTCGGCTCGACCGAAGGGGCTGGCACTGAAGGGGTTGGCAACAGTGCACTGACGGGCGAGGAAGCTCTGCTGGATGATGTCGAGACCGATAAGGCTGCACCGCCTGCTGCCAGGACAACGAGGGCAGCAACCGACCCCCAAGCTGCAAAGCGCCCCCTCCGCACGTCAGAAGGCTATGCCTGGGGTCACGACGAAGAGGAGCAGTGACCATCCGATAACGCGCAGGCTGGATATTCGTGTGGACCGAGCGAGAAGTGCCGGAGTCGGGCGGGCTCTTGGCAGAGAGCCGACCTAGGCTTGGACATCCCGTATTCGGGGGTATCGCCTGCCCATAAATCGAAGTCGCCAGGCGAAGCCTGCCGATCCCGGTATCCCGGCGCTTAGTCCCAGCCGCACCCTATTCGCGGCTCCGAGCATTATCGGCTGGGTCCAAGGCCCGGGAGCCTCGGCAGAGATAGACGATCCGGCGCTTCCAGGTAGTGGCCATGACACGACCGATACCCCCGATTACCGCTCGCCTCGACGGGAGGTCGTAGCCCGGCCGACACCCCGCAATCGAGGCACATTGCGCGTGGGGTCAGTGCTCCACGGCGAACAGGCTCCACGACCCCGGCACACCCTTGAGCTTGTGCTCTCCTCGATCGACGAACTCGATCCCGGAGCCGACAACCAAGTCTTTCACTGTCCGCGAGACGAGCACCTCTCTCGGCGATGCCAGCGCCCCAACCCGGGCGGCGATGTGGACGGCGAGTCCGCCGAGATCTTCTCCTCGGACTTCGCACTCGCCGGTGTGTAGCCCCGCCCGCAGCTCGACTCCGATCTGGCTCGTAGCCTCGACAATCGCCTCG
Source organism: uncultured Acidimicrobiales bacterium (assembly GCA_963838775.1). Classification (GTDB taxonomy): domain Bacteria; phylum Actinomycetota; class Acidimicrobiia; order Acidimicrobiales; family UBA8190; genus Chersky-840. The sequence continues at coordinate 4,703 of CAWISP010000042.1, read as the reverse complement.
GAACAACGGATGGCTCGCGCCGGTCCGTCGAACGACGCTACGAACCCATCTCCGGTCGTATTGATCTCCCTGCCGCGGAATCTCCGAAGTTGTTCGCGCACGGTGCGGTCGTGGGCATCGAGGATGCCACGCCACCGTTCGTCACCGACAGAAGCCAGCTGTTCGGTTGACCTGGCGATGTCGGTGAACAGCACGGTAGTAAGGATGCGGTCGATTTCGCCCAGAGACGGCTCGCCCGTCAGGAACTCGGCAATGTCAGCGATTGCACCTGCAGGGATGCCACCGCCAATGTCGGAACCGGGCAGCTCGATCAGCTTGGCTCCCTCAATATGCTCCGCGAGGTAGCGCCCATGAGCGAATGGCAGAAGGGGGCTGTTCTCGACCTGGAGAACCAAGGTGGGAACCTGGATGCTCGGCAGCACCCGGCGAATATCACCATATCGGAGGAAATACTCGTAGAGAGCGGCGGCCTGCTTAGGCGTCGCTGACGCCCGTTCCATCATCGCCATCACACGAAGCGTCTCGCTATCACCGGCGGCGCTTGGAACCCCGAGACGAGCGAACTCTTCGGTTCCCCACGTCGTACGCATTAGTTCGAGTACGGCGTCGACAGCTGCCGAGGGTTCTCCTTCGGGATAATCATCAGCTTCTCGGTATCGAGCAGTCGTGTTGAGAAGGACCAGTGCCGAGATTCGTTCAGGGTGCATTCCCGCATAGAGGGCTGCGATCTGGCCCGTTTCGCGATTGGCGACGATGGCGGCGCGGGATGATTGCGCAGCATCCAGCACTGCGCTGATGTCTTCGGTGAATACTTCCCAGCCAGGAGCTGCCCTATCGGGTGCGGGACCCGATGCCCCCGTACCCCTGCGATCAAGGATAATGACTCGGCTAAAGCTGCAAAGCCGATCGACGGTGGCGGCGCCCGCTGGGATCTGCCAGAAGAGATCAACATGGCTGCCAAGGGGATAGATCCAAAGCACGTCGTGAGGGCCGTTGCCGACCACTTGGTACGCGACCTCAGAATCGCCCACGGCGACGTACTTCGTCTCTGGCCGGTCCACAACGTCAGTCTGGCTCGCGGATTGACCCCATGCTGCCCGCGGCCCGTCCGCTATTGCCATCAGGTGTCGGGCGTCCTGGTCAGAGGACGCGCCCCTGCCTGGGGGCGCTTGTGGGCGCCCGGGATCACCAGTCCCGGGTGGGTGACGCTCCGCCTGCCAGAGCCGAGTCAGTCCGAAGGTGACGGATTCGGCTCTGACTTGACCCACGCGCAATCGCTCAGCGGCGGTGATCCCGAGCGGGTCACCGTCCGACCCGGCTACCCGACTCCGACGCAATCCTCATGCCACAGATGGAGACACGACCCCACCGGGATCAATTATGCATGAACCTGATGCAGTTTGCAGGTGCTGTGTTACAGGGTCCGCACCCGCCTGCTTGGTACACGTCTTAGATCGAACGACGCCGTAGCCTTTCTCCAGTGACCAGCGAGTCAGACGAAGCGCAGTGGTACACGGTCAGATGCATCTTTCGTTCGGATTCGGACGGAGACGGGTTCCTGTATGAGGAAAGGGTCACCCTCTGGCATGCCAAGGACCTTGACGACGCCATCGCATTGGCAGAGGCAGAAGCCGCTGAGTACGCCGAGAACATCGAAGCCGAGTACCTCGGTCTCGCACAAGCGTATTTCCTCCCTGACTCCGATCCTCCGACCAGCTCGGCAGAAGTATTTTCGCTGGTCCGTGAGAGCGACCTGGCTCCAACCGACTACCTAAATCGATTCTTTGCCAGCGGTCGGGAGCGGCAGCGGCACTGGCACGAGCAATAGCGGGATACTGGCAGACGACAGGCTACGAACGGTTCCAGGGTCGGAGTCGCCGGTCGGCGAATGGTGACGTCGGCTCTCCGACACCTCCCCGGTATCCCCGATTACGGGCGGGCTCTCACTGCATGGCTTGGTGATCACCAGCCCAATCGCAACCGGCGTCAGGGTTCTGTGGGGTCAAGGAGGGCAGCCCCCCGTCTATTTGCTGCGGAGCGTATGGAGGATGCGATTCGCGTCCGAGCCGGTCCCTATGATCTCGACCCCGAGCGACGGAGCAGTCCACACGATGGTGGAGGACGAACCGAAGCCGACAAAGACGGGCACGCGGTTGACCATCGTGGGCTTTTGGGAGGCAGATCCCGAGACCGAACCTGCGGGTATATCGAATATGGCCACATAGTTCACGACGGAGTACGCGGGGCAGTGCTCCGGCCCCCCCCTTCGGGTATCCGAGGAGTAGCGCGCCCGGAGCATTGGTATTGGGGCAATTGGTGTCGTGTTTCACCTCCCAACTACTCGGAACGGAGATTGCCGCCTTGCCATAGGTGTAGGACGTCCAACCCTGAGGGACGGAGACACTCGGGAGCGTCGACCCACCACCGCACGCCGAGATCGTCAAAGCCAAGCTTGCGAGTCCCACGAGCAGGCCGATCACCCCTGCACTGGTCAGTCCCGAAGGTCGTCGGCCGTCTTGGCAACCACAGGCGGTCGTCATTACTCGTCGCATGATCGCTTAGACGCTTCCTAGAGATCGCCGGTTCCTGGATCACTGACCATTTTCAATGCCACTCGCCGCAAAAGGCAGTCTTTCCCCTAGACACCCAAATCGGAATGGCCGGGACAGAGCAGCCCAGCGGGGCCACACGGGGCGGTCCTGGCGGTCGCTGTCAGCGGGACCACGGTGCCTAAAATCGGCGACGGTGGCGCACGGGATCCCCGATTTTGCGGTGTGTCCTGAAAGGGGAGTGATGGCGATGTAGAAGGTCGTTGTCATGAACCGTGCTGTGCCGGTGATGGAGGAAGGCCCTCCGGGATCACCGATCAGGCGGAGATCCCAAACCACCGCAAGCTGCTGCGGTCAAGAGCCGTGGTGGTGAGCGTTGCGGAAAAGGCCGCCGTGAGCGGTCAGGTTGCGACGAGAAGACGAACGTGAGTGAACCACTGCTGACGCATCGAAACGGGGAACGATGACATCGAAACCGGGGAATCGCATAGTTCCCGGGATGAAGGCTTGCCCGTCCTTCGGGCGGCCCTGGGTCAGGAGGCAGCCTGGTAGCTGTCCTGGCGGTGTCCGGTGTAGAGGTGGCGTGAGCTCGTCGCAGGCGCTGGCATGGAACAGGAGAACCTGTCGCCCCGATAGTGACGGCCAGTCGAAATGGGTGGTGTCGGCCCCCTGGCCGTCGAGAGGGAGGACGCCAAGGGAGGGACACCCCGAGGCGCAGAGTACCGATGCGGGGCACAGGGGCGGACCGACTCGTAGTAGCGATGAAGGCTCTGTAATGGAGCTGGAGTGAAGGGGTCGGACAGGTCAGGTCGACCGGAGGCCAACCCGGATGGGGAGGAGCCGAAGGAGAGACCGAAGCCGAAGAACGTGAAGTCGTTTGACATCGACAAGCGCCTCCTGGTGGGGGCGTGGGAGAAGGTCCGGGCCAACAACGGGGCGCCGGGCGTGGACGCCGTCGGCATCGACGTGTTCCAAGAGCGGTGGAGGGACAACCTCTACAAGCTGTGGAACCGGATGAGCTCGGGAAGCTACTTCCCGGGCCCGGTGCGGGCGGTGGAGATACCGAAGGATCATGGGCCAGAAGTCCGTGTGCTTGGCGTGCCGAACACGGTCGACCGAGTGGCGCAGACTGCAGCAGCGATGCTGTTGGAGGAGAAGCTGGAGCCGATCTTCCATCCCGACAGCTACGGCTACCGTCCCGGGCGCTCTGCCCAGCAAGCGGTGGCTGCATGTCGGCGGCGGTGCTGGGAGAAGGACTGGGTGGTCGACTGCGACATCCGGGCCTTTTTCGACTCCGTCCCCCACGATCTGTTGTTGAAGGCGGTTGCTCACCACACCGACGAGCGATGGATCCTGCTCTACGTCGAACGGTGGCTGAAAGCCCCCGTGCAGATGGCGAACGGGACCATCGTGGCGCGGGAGAAGGGAACCCCACAGGGCTCTCCGATCTCGCCCCTCTTGGCCAACCTGTTCATGCACTATGCGTTCGACCAGTGGATGGACCGGGAACACCCGGTCTGTCCCTTCGAGCGCTACGCGGATGACATCGTGATCCACTGTGACAGCGAGGACCAGGCCCGAACCCTTCGGGCTGCGATCGCCGACCGGCTCGAGCCCCTGGGGCTCGAGCTGCACCCCGAGAAGTCCAGGATCGTGTTCTGCAAGGACTCGAACCGACCCGGTGAGGCCGAGCATGTGAGCTTCGACTTCCTCGGGTTTCGCTTCCGGGGACGCCTGGTCAAGGGCAAGTACGGCCACTTCATCGGGTTCGTGCCGGCCATCAGCACCAAGGCGAGGAAGGCGATCGGCCAGAAGATCAGGGCATGGCACCTCAACCGCCGCAGCTGGGCGGACCTGTCCAGCCTCGCCGAGGACATCAACCCCAAGGTGAGAGGCTGGATCAACTACTACGGAGTCTTCTACCGCTCCGAGTTGCGCTTCCTTGCATGGCGCATCAACGACCACCTCGTGCGGTGGGCCATGCAGAAGTTCAAGCGACTCCGAGGGCGCTACGCCAGAGCGTTCGACTGGCTGGTCCGTGTACACCACTACCAGGCAGACCTATTCGCTCACTGGCGACTCGCCCCACCGCTTCGAGGTCGACCTGTGGGAGCCGGATGACGGGAGACTGTCACGTCCGGTTCTGAGAGAGCC
>CAWISP010000041.1:0-135752 GCA_963838775.1 uncultured Acidimicrobiales bacterium | reverse complement strand
TCGGGAACTATCTACTTGACGCACCATGTTGCTTCTTGTAGACCGGTTGCATGGAGGCCCTGAATCTCGCCACACTCCCCAAATACCTCTCGAACGAGGCCTCTGCCTGGGAACTTCTGGAGCGCCTGCGTTGGCCTGATGGGGAGCCGGTGTGCCCCCACTGCGGGACCAAGGACGCCAAGCACTACTTCATCGCCGCCAAGTCCGGCGAAAGAAAAACCAAGGCCGGGAATGTCACCTACCGCCGCCTGTGGCGCTGCCGGGGCAAGGCCTGTCGGAAGCAGTTCTCCGTCATGGTCGGGACGATCTTCGAGTCCTCGAAAATTCCCGCCTCGAAGTGGCTCCTGGCGATGTGGCTTATGGGAGCCGGCAAGAACTCGATCAGCGCTTTGGAACTTCAGCGCCACCTCGGCATCAGCTACCAGACGGCCTGGTTCCTCGGTCACAGGCTCCGTGAGGCCATGCAGCGCGAGCCAGTGTTCTCGCTCCTGTCCGCACGGTGGTTGTGGACGAGACCTTCGTGGGCGGTGCCCCAAAGAACCGCCACCAGCAGGTCGACGGTTGACCTATCGGCCACTACTAGAGCGGTAGGTCCGGCTCCTCATCAGTTGCTCGGCTCGGATCAGGAACTACCCCAGGCTTCATTGCCTCAAGCACCCGAAGAAGCTGCTGCCAGTCACCCTCACTCATCGGGAATGGGACTTGGAGGAGGGCCCGTTCCTTCAGAAGCGGCAGTTGAACGGTCCGAGTCGCGCCTTGTGCTGTGGGGCTACAGCACTGGAAGCTGGCGTTGTTTATGCGGGCCGAGCTGAACTGGGGACGGATCGTTCTAACCCCAAGGACCAGAACTTAGTCAGAGCGATGCGCCAAGGATTCTGGAGTGCCTTTCGCAAGGCCCACCGCTCGTAGAATCCTTCCGATGCCAAAGAGCCGCCATGACGACCCCGACGAACCCCACCAGCCCACCGAGGAGGAGTTCGAGGAGCTGGTTGCCGCGGCCCTGAAGGTGGACCCATCGGGGCTGTCGGGAAAGCATCGAGGTCGGGATAGGTACCTCTCGGCAGCGTGCCAATCGGAGGAGCACGATGGCTGCGACCGGCGTGTGGTCGTACCTTGCGAGTGCCCCTGTCACGGGTACCCCTACGAACGAGTCAGTGCGCACGCACCCGCAGAGGAAGCCATGGCGGCGATCACAGATACCGGGCCTCATCCCGAGGAGGAATGGGAAGACGAACCCAAGGAGTCGCGCCCATAGCGTGGCGGGGACTGAAAGGCTACGGAACGCCCGATCCGTTCTGACCGACGTAATCCCAGGTCAGAAAACAGATACTCCAGCTAGCGTTCGTGCCTGTGGTGCGTTAACAGGACAGTCCCCTCGAAATCACGTCCGCTCGGGCAAGTACCGGAAGCAAGCCCCGAAGGCAGGGGAGGAGTAGGTCCCGGCGCCCTCGGTTCTCAGTCTGCGCCCAGTCCCACTTGGTTGACTAACCGTCCTCTTCGCCATGACCGCAAGGGGGGACAGCAATGGCAGTAGCCGTGCAGCTCGACTTTCAGGGCGCGACGCTCCGGCAGTACGACGAGATCAACGAGAGGATCGGGTCGCTGCCCGGGCGGATCCCGATCACCCGCTTTCGTGGCCGGCAAGCGCAGGTGATTTCTCTGGCGCCTCGACAGGTGGAACCCCGCTAGGCGTCGGTGGGCCTCGGGCGTACTCTTACATCGGGCGGTCAAGCTGATCACGGTTCCCCCAAGACCCCACTGGCTGGGCGCCCGCTTCTTCGTCGGGAATGGGAGGCATGGGCAGTGCTCTCGTAGCGTCCGCTGCGGCACTGCCCATGCGCTCTCCCCGTCACGATCGAGCAGTTTCCTCCCCTCTCACAGTTCCCCCTCGTCTTCTTCTTCTGGTCGGTCCACTTCTTCATTCGGGTCGAGCGCGATGGCCGCTCGTGTCTATGGTGCGCCACAATGCCTTGGCCAATGCGACGGGCTCAGGACCCGGTGGCGGTGCTCGCGCACCGGGGCGGGACCGGGCCCTGGCACGACAACACCCTCGAAGCCTTCTCGGCCGCCCTCCACCTCGGCGCCGACGGGGTGGAGCTCGACGTGCGGCGGAGCGTGGACGGCGAGCTCGTCGTGCACCACGACGCCGAGATCCCGGGCTCGGGGCTCGTCCACGAGAGCCGGGGTGCGCAACTCCCGGCGTGGGTGCCCACGTTGCCGCAGGCCCTGGTGGCCTGCACGGGGGCCATCGTCAACGTGGAGATCAAGAACATTCCCACCGACCCTGGTTACGACCCCGACGAACGGGTGGCCGCCGACGTCGCCACCCTCCTCCTCGAGGGCGCCGATCCCGACCGGCCGTGGCCCGCCCATGTCGTGGTGTCCTCGTTCTGGCCCGACACCCTGACCGCGTTGCGGGTCCGGTCCAGCGACCGCGCCGGTGCCACACCCCTCGCACTCCTAGTGCACCCCGCGCTCGACGCCTGGGGTGCTCTCGACACCGCCGTTGCGCTGGGGTGCGCCGCGCTCAACCCTCATCACACCCAGGTCAGCGCGGCGCTGGTCGGTCGGGCCCACGAGCAGGGGCTGGCCATCGCCACGTGGACCGTGAACAGCCTTGACGACCTCGACGCCGTGGTCGAGGCGGGGGTGGACATGGTGATCACCGACACGGTCACCAACACCCTCGCCCACCTGGGGCGGATCTGAGGTTTCCGGTCGCGGCGCCGGTCCGGGCGGCGCCGCGACGCCGCGCACGGATTGGTCGAACGGCGGGTTGTCGGGAACAATCGAGGCCATGAACGTCGTCGTCTTCGTGAAACAGATCCCCGATCCGGCCGCCCCCCAGGCCCTCGACCCCCAGACCCACACCCTGGTCAGGGAGGGAAAGCTGATCATGGACGACTCCGACGCCTACGGAGTCGAGATGGGCCTGCAACTCGCCGAGGCCGCCGGCGGCGGCGAGGTCACCCTGGTCTCGATGGCTCCCGCCGGGGAGACGTCGGGGCTGCGCACCGCCCTCGCCATGGGGGCGGCCAAGGCCATCCTCGTGAGTGACGACGCCCTCAAGGGATCCGACGCCCTGTCGACCGCCAAGGTCCTCGCCAAAGCCGTCGAGCGGGCCCAACCCGACCTCGTCATCGCGGCGACCGAGTCCACCGACGGCTACACCGGGACCACGCCGGTCCAGGTCGCCGAGCTGCTCGGCTTCCCGGCGGTGACCTTCGCCAAGAAGGTCTCGGTGGGTGACGGCCGGGTCCACGTCGAGCGCCAGACCGAAGCGGGCTACGACGAGGTCGACTGCCTGCTCCCCGCCGTCGTGACCGTCACCGCCGGGGTCGTCGAGCCGCGGTACCCGTCGTTCAAGGGGATCATGGCGGCGAAGTCCAAGCCCGTCGACCAGTTCACCGTGGCCGACCTCGGCCTCGAGGCCGGCCAGGTCGGCGCGGCCGGGGCGCGCTCGGAGGTCACCGACGTCACCGCCGCGGAGGAGCGCAGCGCCGGCGAGATCGTCGTCGACGAAGGCGAGGGCTACGAGAACATCGTCCGCTTCCTCGAGCAGCTCAAGCTGGTCTGAGCCGGCCCGTCCACCGGCCCACTGATCTCGCACGCACCCCAGGAGAAGAGAATGTCGATCGACAAGGTTTGGGTCCTCGCCGAGTCCGCCGAGGGCAAGCCCACCACCATCACCCTCGAACTGCTCACCCAGGCGCGTTCGATGGGCGCCACCACCGAAGCGGTGGCATGGGGAGCCGACACCGCCTCGGTGGCGGGAGAGCTCGGCAACTACGGCGCCACGACGGTCTACGACGTGGGTGACCTCGCCGACGCGTTGCCGGGCGCGCCCGTGGCCGGCGCCATCGCGTCGCTTGTGGCGTCGGGCAACCGACCCGACGTGATCCTGGTCCCCGCCAGCTACGACGGTCGCGACATCGCGGCCCGCCTCTCGGTTCGTCTCGACGTACCGGTCATCACCAACGTCGTGAACCTCACCACCGACGGCGACGAGGTCCGCTCGCAGCACGGCCTGTTCGGTGGTGCCCAGGTGGCGACGGCCCGGTTCACCGGAGACCATCCGTGGATCTTCGTGGTTCGGGCCAAGTCCTTCACCGCGGAGCCCGCCGGCGGCGCAGCGGCCCAGGTCGTGAGCGCGGCGGTGCCCGAGCTCGGTACCACCAACGGGGCCAAGGTGCTCGCCCGCCACGCCGAGGAACGCACGGGGCCCAAGCTCGACGAGGCCGAGGTCGTGGTGTCGGGCGGACGGGGCCTCGGAGATGCCGAGCACTACGCCATGATCGAGGAGCTGGCCAAGCTGCTCCACGGCGCCGCCGGCGCCAGCCGAGCCATCGTCGACGCCGGATGGGTGCCGTACTCGCACCAGGTGGGTCAGACGGGCAAGACCGTGAAGCCCACCCTCTACATCGCGTGCGGAATCTCGGGCGCCACCCAGCACCTGGTGGGGATGAAGGGCTCGAAGAACATCATCGCCATCAACAAGGACCAGGACGCCCCCATCTTCTCGGTGGCGGACCTCGGCATCGTCGGTGACGTCCACAAGGTCGTGCCCAAGCTGATCGAGGCCCTCAAAGCACGCAGCTGACCTGGGCGGCACCACCCGGTCTGTCCGACCTTTTCGACCGCACTAGCCTCCGCGGGGTTCGTCACGCCCCGTGACCCCGGAGTGCGTCCTTACTGAACAGCGGGTGACTTCCACGCATGCTGTTCCCAACGATCGACTTTGCGATCTTCTTCGCCGTGGCCTTCACGGCGAACTGGCTGCTGAACCCGTTCCCGCGTCCGTGGAAGCTGGTCATGATCGCGGCCAGCTACGTGTTCTACAGCTGGTGGGACTGGCGCTTTGTGTTCCTATTGGCCGCGGTCACGGTCACCGCCCACGTCGGTGGTACCGCCGTGCAGCATTTCGAGGACGAACGTCATCGCCGTATCGCCATGGCGTGCGGTGTGGGCGCGCTGCTCGGGATCCTCGGATGGTTCAAGTACTACGGATTCCTGGCCGTGAACGTGGACAATCTCTTCCACACGCTGGGCACGGGCAGGCTCGTGCCGCTGTTGCAGGTCACGCTGCCCGTGGGCGTGTCGTTCTTCACGTTCATGGCGATCAGCTACATGGTCGACGTGTACCGGCGTCGGATCGAGCCGGCTCGGTTCATCGACCTGGCCGTCTACCTGTCGTTCTTCCCGCATCTCATCGCGGGTCCCATCGTGCGGGGCGAGGAGCTGCTCCCCCAGATCCGGCGCAAGCGCGACCCCGCCGCCATCGACTTCGGCCGTGCCGCCTGGTTGGTGGCGGGCGGACTGTTCAAGAAGGTCGTCATCTCGTCGTACATCGACTCCGCCATCGTCACCCCGGTGTTCTCCGCACCGCACCAGCACTCGGCGCTCGAGATCCTGTTCGCGGCGTACGGATTCGCCGTGCAGATCTACGCCGACTTCAGCGGATACACCGACATCGCCATCGGGCTGGCCATGTTCCTGGGATTCCGATTCCCCGAAAACTTCAACGCGCCGTACACGGCTCGCAACCTTCAGGACTTCTGGCGGCGCTGGCACATGACCCTGTCGCGCTGGCTGCGCGACTACCTCTACATCCCCCTGGGGGGAGGTCACGGCTCACAATGGAAGGTCGCCCGCAACATCATGATCACCATGATCCTGGGCGGCCTGTGGCACGGGGCGGCGTGGACCTTCGTGGTCTGGGGCGCCCTTCACGGGACGGGGCAGGTGGTGGGGCATCTGCGCCGGTCGCGTCGGCTCGCCGCCGGGCTCGACCCCGTGCCCGACGGCAGGGTCCGGGTGTGGGTCCAGCGCCTGGTCACCTTCCACATCGTGTGCCTGGGCTGGATCTTCTTCCGGGCCGACTCGTTCTCCACGGCGATGACGCTCATCGGTCGCCTCTTCTCGGCCTGGGGCCGCGCCCCCCTCGTGACGCCCCTGGTGGTGATCACCGTCGTGGGCGCCGTGGCGTTGCAGTACCTGCCGCGGGCGTTCGGTGGCCGTGTCCAGCGTGAATTCGCCGGTCAACCGTGGGTGGTGCAAGGCGCCATACTGGGGGTCGTCCTTCTCGTCATCACGACGCTCGGACCACAGGGTGTCGCACCGTTCATCTATTACAAGTTCTGAGGCCGGTCCCGAGGGCCCGGCGTTCGTTTCGAGGTTCCGGGGGGCGGTTCCGAGCATGCACGTGCACACGCGGACCACATGACCGACATCCCCTCCGATCCGATGAGCCCCTCCCCGAACCCGTCGCATTCCCGCCTCGCCACCGAGGAGCGGGGGGTCCGCCCGGCGCGTGGCGACATGGGTGATGGCACCTCCGTCGTCACCGATGACGAGCGGGCCGACAGGCCGGACCTCACCGGCCACGACGAGGATGTCAACGCGACGGAGCCGTCCGTGCGTGTCCCCGACGTGGAGCAGCCCTCCGAACGCCCGGTCCCCGGACGCGTGCAGGTCAATTGGCGCCATGCCCTGTTGGCCGGTGTGGCCTGTTTCGCGGTATGGCTCGTCCTGGACGCGCCCACGCTCATGCGCTCGGCCCAGGACGCGCCGCTCGGCACCCGCCGCAGCGTGGCCATCGCGGTCCTCCGTCCCATCGCGGCGGTGTCGGACGCGTTGGGCCTGTCCCATGTGGTGGGGGGAGCACAGCGCGCCCTCGGGCACACCGGCAATACCGGGACCGGCGTGCTGCAGGTGGAGGGGCCTCCCGCCCATCATCACCATGGGGCGCCCCCCCTCGTGCACCACACCGTCACGCCACCGGCCGCCTCCTCGTCGTCATCGCCGGTCCCGCCGTCCACCACCGTCGTGACCGCGCCCGACGGACTGGCACCGCTGGCCGTGCCGACGCAATCGGCGCCGTTGCGGTTGCTCGTGGTGGGCGACTCGATCGGGATCGACTTCGGCCAACCCCTCGTGAACGATCTCGCCGCCACCGACGTGGTGAGTGCGGTGCTCGACGGCCACATCGACACGGGGTTGTCGAGACCCGACTATTTCAACTGGCAGACCGAGCTCAGCCACGATCTCACCACCTATCAGCCCCAGGCCGTCCTGGTCTTCATCGGTGCCAACGACCCCCAGAACTTCATGGAAGGGTCGACGTCGGTCAGCTACGGCACCCCGGCGTGGAATGCCGACTACGCCAAGCGCGTCGGTGCCTTCATGGCACAGGCGGCCAGCTCGGGGGCTCGGGTCCTGTGGGTCGGTATGCCGCCCATGGCCGACCCGGCTCTCAACGCCAAGATGGAGGACATCAACACCATCGACCAGAGCGAGGCGGCGCAGTACAAGGGCGTGACCTACTTCGCCTCGTGGCCCGTGCTCTCGAACCCCCAGGGCGGCTACACAGCCTTCCTCCCCGACGCCTCGGGGAACGAGGTCCAAGTGCGCGACCCCGACGGCACGCACCTCGCCGAGCCCGGCGCCCAACGTCTGTCGCAGGCCGCCATCGCCTTCATGGGCCTCGAGTGGGGACTGGTCCTGTAGGGACGAGGTCCCTGTGGGTGCTGCGCCACGCCAAGGCGGCATCGCAAGGGCCCGACGACCACGGCCGCCTGCTCACGGCGCGGGGGAGACGACAGGCCACCGACGTGGGCTCGTACGTGGTCGGCGATCCCGTCCCCGCGGCGTCGGTGCCCGAGCTCGTGCTGTCGTCCTCGGCCCGGCGCGCCGTGCAGACCGCCGAGCTCGTGATGGACGTGCTCGGCGCGCGTGCCGAGCTCGTGGTCGAGCCCACCTTGTACGTCGCCGATGCCGACGACGTCGTGGAGATCGTGCGCGGCCTCGGTGGTGACGCCGCCTCGGTCATGGTCGTCGGCCACAATCCCACCGCACACGAGCTCGCCGTGCTCCTCCTCGACGACGAGGACGTCGAGGGTCGTGCCCGGCTCGACCGCGGGTTCCCGACCGCGGCGCTGGCGGTGATCGCGCTTCGGGCGCCGACATGGACACGACTGTCGCTGGGATCGGGCACCCTGCTGACCCTGCGGACCCCGGGAGCCTGAAGGGGTGCCCCGACGGCGTACCGCGGTGGGGGTCGGGGCCGTGGTGTCGTGTCTGGTCGGACTGGCCGCCTGTGGCACCGGCGCGCCCAGCGCGACGCGGTCCCCGACGACGGGCCCGCCTCCGTCACGGGTGACGACATCGGTGCCGAGGGCGTCGACGACTTCGACGGTGACGGCGACGACGGGGACGACGGGGACGACGGGGACGACGACGGGGACGACGGGGACGACGGCTCCCCGGACGGCTCCGACCTTGGGTCGGCTCGCCGGCGTCTTCTCCGCCGGGCAGGGTTTCGGGCAGGTCGAGCCGTCGAGGATCTTCAACGGCGGTGACCCGACGGGGCTCGTCACCGATGTCGTCTGGAAGTCATGGGGAGGTCCCACGGCCATGGGTACCGGCACGAGCGACTACGTCGGTCCCGACCAGACCGTCGCCACCGGCACCGAGGAGCCCACCACCGTGGTGGCATTCGACTTGGGCAACTGCGCCGGCACGCTCATGTACCGGGCCGTCGAGTGGTGCTTCCCCCAGCACGGCATGACGTTCCGTCCCGACCGGTACGAGGACGTCTGCACCGGCACCTACGTGCCGAGCTCCTAGGTGTTCCCTTCTGACCGGGCCCCGGCTCCCCCTGCACCGGACCGGCCACCGGACCATGCGCAGGTGGCGCGGATGCTGAGCGCGGCGGGTTGCGTCGCCGCTTCCGACGAGGCCGACGAGCTCATCCGGGTCGCCGGTGGTGACCAGCGTCTGCTCTTCGAGCTGGTGTCGCGTCGCACCAACGGCGAGCCCATCGCGTGGCTGACGGGATCGGTCACGTTCTGCGATGTCGAGGTGACCGTGGCGCCGGGGGTGTACGTGCCGAGATGGCACACTGAGCCCTTGGCGCGGCGGGCCGCCACAGTCCTCCCTCCCCGTGGCGTGGCCGCCGACCTCTGCACCGGAGCGGGCCCGATCGCGGCGGTGCTGGGCGCGGCGGTACCCACGGCGCGGGTCGTCGCCACCGAGCTCGACCCCGACGCCGTGCAGTGCGCCCGCCGCAACGGTGTCGAGGTTTTCGAGGGGTTTCTCGACGATCCGCTTCCCGTAGAGTTCGAGCGACGCGTCGACGTCATGACGGCGGTCGTGCCCTACGTGCCCACGGGCTCGCTGCGATTGCTCCCGCGCGACGTGCAGGCCTTCGAGCCCCGGCTCGCGCTCGACGGGGGGCCCGCCGGCACCGACGTGCTCGACGAGGTCGTGCGCAGGAGCCCGCGCTGGTTGCGGCCGGGCGGCTCGATCCTGCTCGAGCTGGGTGGTGACCAAGCCGAACCGGTCGGGCGCCTGCTCCGTCGGCTCGGGTTCGAGGAGGTCGACGTCATGGTCGACGAAGACGGTGATCCGCGCGCCGTGGCCGCCCGTCTCGGCTAGATTCCGCGCCCCGGTGCATCAGGTGCCCGCGCGGCGGGCGAAGTCGGCGATGCTGGCGGCGGTGTCGCCACTGATGTCCGGGCACATCAGGGGGAACATCTCCGTGCCGTGGATCGTGCCCATGACCTGACGGCAGCGCGCTTCGACGCCGGCCCGCAGGAGCAGGCGGTAGAAGTTGACGCCCTCGTCACGCAGCGGATCGCACTCGTTGACGCTGATCATCGTCGGCACCATGTCGCGCACGTCCTCTTCGGTCGCGAAGCCGGGCCAGGCCAGGGGTTGCGGCTCGTGAGCTGTTCGATGCCGTAGCTCATCGCACCCCGGTTGTTATGGAGGTCGAGCAGGATGCCGTTGTTCTCGGTCGACGACGGGCTCTCGGGCGACGGCCACGATCCCGCGATGTAGGGGCACAGCGCGTACAGGCCACTGATGAGGCCGAGGTCACCGTCTCGCTTGAGGCAGAGCCCGGTCGCCAGTGTCAGGTTGCCCCCACCGCTTTCTCCGGCGACGACGATGCGATTGGGGTCGACGGCCAACTCGGCGTGGTTGGCCGCCACCCACTTCAACCCCGACACGCAGTCGTTGAGCCCGGCCGGGAAGGGGGCGACCTCGTCGACCGAAGAAGCGACGATCGAATTGCGGAAGTCGACCATCGCCACGGCCACGCCCCGGGCGGCGATGAGCCTGCCCCACGCCCGGTAGTTGCCGTCGTAGCACGACATCGTCGCCATCCCGCCCCCGTGGATGTAGTACACGCATGGCACCACGTCATCGCTTCCGGGCCGGATGAACCGGATGTTGATCTTGTTGGCGTCGGGAGCCGATACCACGACGTGCTCGGTGACGGTCAATCCCGCCGACGGAGCGACCTCCTCGGTGTCGGCCATGTCCAGAAAGGCGGTTACCAGACTTCGTAACGCGATCGCCTCCTCAGAGTTGGCCTCCTCGAGGATCTGCTGGCGGCTGCCCACGTCATCGGAGGAACGCGAGATGTCCACGGCACCGAACAGGACCTTGATGCGCGGATCGATCCTCGGGTCCTCGGTGATCCTCGTGTGCCCCATGACAACCCTCCCTGGCTGCACCCTGGCCAGACCCTAACTGGGTTGCCGTGGTGCTAGCACGAGCACCGCGCACGGGCTGACCACCTTGGCGCGGCCGCGTGGATCGCGTCACACTTCCAGGAGGCGGGCAGAACTTGGGGTCGACGTGATGGACCGAAAGCCATATCGCTTCCTGATGTCGTCGTGGGAAGGCGGGGGAAATGTCCCCCCCGAGCTCGGTATCGCCCGACGGCTGATCGACCGGGGGCACCACGTGCACGTCCTTGCCGACCCGACCATCCGTGTCGGCGCCGAAGCGGCCGGGTGCACGTTCACACCCTGGCGACGTGCTCCGCATCAGCGGACGCTCGATCCGTCGGAGGATCTCTTGAAGGACTGGGAGTCGGCGAACCCGCTCGTCATGTTGAAGCGGGTGCGCGACCGGTTCATCGCCGGTCCCGCCGCCGAGTTCGCGGCCGACACCGTCGAGGCGATCGAGGAATTCCGGCCCGACGTGGTCGTACCCGACGCCTTCCTCTTCGGTTCGATCATCGCCGCCCAGGCCGCCAAGCTCCCCGTGGCGCTTGTCGTGACGAACATCTGGATCATGCCGACCCCCGGCACCCCGACGATCGGACCCGGCTTCGCGCTCGCCAAGACCGTGCTCGGTCGCACGCGCGACGGCGCCCTGCGGGGGGTGGTCAACCGCCTGTTCCGGGCCGGTCTGCCGCCGATCAACCGTGCTCGGGCCGCTCACGGCCTCGCCCCCTTGTCCTCGTTCTACGACCAGGCACTGGCGGCTGACCTGATCCTGGTGCTGACGAGTCCCGTCTTCGACTACGCGGCTCGTTCCGTCCCGGCACACGTCCGCTACGTGGGCCCCATCCTCGACGACCCCGACTGGGTGGAACCCTGGACCTCTCCCTGGACCGGACCCGACGAGCGCCCCCTCGTCCTGGTGGGGTTCAGTTCCACGTACCAGAACCAGGGTCCCGTGTTGCGCCGGGTGGTCGAGGCGCTGTCGGCCTTGCCGGTCCGCGCCATCGTCACGGTGGGCCGGCTGCTCGACGCCGACGAGGTGCGATCGACCCCCAACGTCGCCGTCGTAGGGTCGGCCCCCCACTCGCAGATCCTGCCCGATGCGTCCGTTGTCGTGACGCACTGCGGGCACGGCACGACGATCAAGACGTTGGCGGCGGGGGTGCCCATGGTCTGCATCCCGATGGGACGAGACCAGAACGACACCGCAGCACGGGTCGTGCACCATGGAGCCGGCCTCCGGCTCTCGCCCAAGGCGTCTGTGGCCGAGATCCGCAAAGCGGTGCAGTCGGTGCTCGAGGATGATCGATTCCGGGCCGGCGCGTCGCGCCTGGCGTCGGCCATCGCCGATGGCGACGGCGTCGCCGATGCCGTTGCGGAGTTGGAGTCCTTGGCGGCGCGCCCCGTCGCCGCCGGACCCGGTCGCGACGACGGGCGACCCGAGGCCGAGCGTGGCAAGGTGTGGCCATGATCACGGGGACCCACGCGATCGTCTATGCCGCCGATGCCGAGGCGACCCGTGCCTTTCTCCGCGACGTGCTCGGGTTCCCTCATGTCGATGCCCATGACGGCTGGCTCATCTTCAAGCTGCCGCCCGCCGAGCTCGGTGTCCACCCCGCCGGCGAGCCCGGCGACCCCGGCACCGGGGCGCCCAGTGGGCACCACGAGCTGTACCTCATGTGTGACGACATCGAGGCCACGGTCGCAGACCTCACGGCCAAGGGCGTCGAGTTCACCGGACCGGTCCAGAGCCAGGGCTTCGGGCTGCTCACCCGGCTGAAGGTGCCCGGCGGCGGTGAGATCGGCCTCTACCAACCGCGCCACGCCACCGCCTACGACCTCGAGGGCTGACGGGCCGTCCTCGCCGGTACCGGTCGCCGGCTCGACTGCCTGGTCCTGTCAGTACGCTCGGGTCCGTGGACCTGGGACGGCTGGGCGTGTGGTGGAGCGGGGCATGGCGCGACAACCACGACGGCTCCGTCGACGTCGCCGCCGAGCTCGAGCGCCTCGGGTACAGCGCCCTGTGGTCCTCGGGCGGCTACGAGCCCGGCCTCTCACCGCACTTCGCAATGCTGCTCGCCTCGACCACCCACATGACGGTGGCGAGCGGCATCGTGAGCATCTGGCGAGCCGAACCCGACGACGTCGCCCATGGCGCCACCGACCTCGACGCCCGCTACCCCGGGCGTTTTCTCCTGGGCCTCGGCGCGAGCCACGCCCCCTTGGCAGAGACGTACTCACGTCCGTACTCGCACATGGTCAGCTACCTCGGTGCCCTCGACGAGGATGGCCCCGCCGTCGCCAAAGGCCGTCGGGTGCTCGCTGCGCTCGGGCCGCGCATGCTGCGGCTGGCGCGCGATCGTTCGGCAGGGGCGCATCCCTACTTCGTCCCCGTCGAACATACGGTCCGGGCCCGCGCTGAGCTCGGCGAGGGCCCGGTGCTCGCCCCCGAGGTGACGGTGGTGCTCGAGCGGGACGCGGTCAAGGCCCGTGAGGTGGCGAGGACGTTCACGGCGGGTTACCTGACGCTTCCGAACTACACCAACAACCTCCGCACCTTGGGTTTCGGAGACGAGGATCTGGCCGGAGGGGGCAGCGATCGCCTCGTCGACGCCGTCGTGTACTGGGGGGACGTCGAGACCATCGCCGCCCGCGTGCGCGGTCACTATGACGCCGGTGCCGACCACGTCTGTGTGCAAGTCGTCTCCTCGCGCCGATCGTTTCCCCTGACCGAGTACCGCGAGCTCGCCCCGGCTCTCCTGGCCCTGTGAGGCGGGTCCTGTAAGGCGGGTCCTGTCAGGCGGGTCCTGTGAGGCGGGTCCTGTGAGGCGGGTCCTGTGAGGCGGGTCCTGTGAGGCGCGTCCCGGTGAAGACGGTCCTTGTAAGGGGCCCGGTGAGGAGGAATCTCACGGCGCGTAGTCGGCGTCGGTCCCTCCGACCGGTAATTCTCCCGCCTTCTCAAGGGGCCGACCGGCTCGACCGATCTAACCGCTGCACCGGTAGCACCCGGCTGGGAGGGTCGCACCATGTCCCTGCGCCGAGGCAGGAAGCTGAAACAAGGGCTCGATGGGTCGACAATGGCGCTGGACTGGCGCCAGCGCGCCATGATCGTCGGCGTTCCCAGGAATGCGCGCCACCTGCTGACCCAGCTCGAGAAACGGG
Organism: uncultured Acidimicrobiales bacterium; assembly: GCA_963838775.1. Taxonomy (GTDB): domain Bacteria; phylum Actinomycetota; class Acidimicrobiia; order Acidimicrobiales; family UBA8190; genus Chersky-840. Next base: position 122,073 of record CAWISP010000041.1, on the reverse strand, counting down.
CGACCGCCGAACCGCAATACGTGGAGCACATCGCCGAGATCGTCCGGGAGCTCGAAGACGACCCCGCCATCGTGTCGTTCGGCCTGTTCCACACACCGGAGCACGCGCTGTTGGGCGTCGTCGTCGTGGTGGGGAAGGTGGGGCTCGTCCTTCTCGATGCCCAAGACAGCCGTCCCTATGCCGAATTCCGTTGGCCCACGCTGTGTCGCTTCGACGTGCGACACGTACGCAACTACCAAGTCGTCGGCCTCGCCTGGTACGACGGGCCACAAGACATCTCCGAGCGGCTGAGTTCGGGAGCTCCGCTCGAGCTCTCGGAGATGCGCTTCGCCTACATGTACATGCACGCCGACGCCGAACTCCTCGCCGGGATCCAGGGTGCCTTCGACGAAGCGTCGGTCCCCGAGGAGATGCACCGCCGGCCCCCGTTGCTCTGACGCAGTGGCCCACGCAAGCGGCGACTCTCTCGCCGGCGTCGCGGCCCTTGCACTACCGTGGCCGCTGCCGTCGGCACCGCAGAAGGAGAACGCCAGCATGGACGTCCGGTCGATCGAGGACATGGCACCCACCATCGAGCACAACGGCACCACCCCGGTGTGGTGGCTCGTCCCGCCCCAGGAGATGCGAGCCGCAACCGAGGGTGGGTTCCTCGAGCTCGTGAGTGAGTGGGAGATCGCCGGAGGTGGAGCGGTCGACGCGCATTCGCATCCGACCCACGAGTTCTATTACATCATCTCCGGTCACGGGATCATGAGAATCGCCGACGAGGAACGCGAGGTGCACGCCGGCGATCTCGTGTACACGCCGCCCGACACCACCCACAGCATCTGGCCCGCCAGCGAGCACGCGCCGCTGCGCGGCCTCGCCTTCGCCATCGGGGTCCCCGGAGCCGGGAAGGTCGACTACTCCTGACTTCGGGCGGTTTGCCGATCGACGTGGCGAAGGCCGACCACGCCCAACGGCCGAACGTCAGTGCTTGTCGATGAGTTGTTCGTATTCCTCTCGCACGTCCTCGTCGATCACGACGGGCCCCGTCCCGGCCCAGTCCCGGTTGGCACGATTCCTCTTGACGCCCGACACCCAGTACTCCTCGCCGGTCTCGATGTCCTCGTGGTTGCCCCGGATCCCGCCACCGGGGATCCTCCGGAGGGCCTTGTCCCGGTAGTAGATGGTGCGCCCCGTCTTGGAGATGTGCACACGGCCGATCCAGGCCGGACCGTCGTCGTCATCGAAGCCGGTCTTCAGCTCGAGGTACATGATGCGGGTCTTCATCGGCCTCAAGTCTGGCAGGCGGCGCGGCAGCGGCCCGTCGGATCGAGACCACGGCGCCGCTCAGCTCAGTACACCCAGACCGCCGTCCCGATCGGTGCGAGGTTGTTGGCCCAGATCCAGTCGATCGCCTCGTTGCTCACCCGGACACAGCCGTGGGACACCGGCGTGGGGGGGACGAACGAGTCTCCGTGGATGGCGAAACCGGCGTCGAAGAACTTCGGCCGCCACAGCGATCCGAGCGAGTCGACCACGAGGCCGTTCACCTGCCGGTAGATCTGGAAGTGCCCGGTCGGGGTGAGCGCCACCGAGGTGACCCCGTCCTCGGTGTAGGTGTAGCCACCCCCGGTGGAGGTGTTGAGGACGAAGTCGATCTTCCCGTTGGTCACGAACATGACGAGATCGTCCTCGAGGTCGACTTCGATCACATAGCCGGACGTGCTGCGGGGTTGCGGGAGGACACCCGCGTCGAGCGCGGCCTGCGTGGCAGGCCCGACGGCACCGGTGCGGCTGATGCCCGCCGCCTTCTGCAGGGCGTAGACGGCCTGTTGGGTGCTGTCACCGAAGACGCCGTCCGGGGTCCCGAGCCAGTAGCCCAGCGCGGAAAGGCGCTGCTGGATGGCGAGCACCGCCGCGCCGTTGGAACCGGGACCGACGGGTGCCGACAAGCTCGGAGCGCTGGGGAGGAGCCAGTAGCCGCCGCCGTCGGGAGTCGCCGCCACGGCCTTGACGGGATTCTGCAGCTGCTGTCCACCCATGGACCCGAAGAACTGCGAGTCGCCGTAGGAGAACACGCCGCCGTCCGACGCGGCGAGCCAGTAGCCGTTGCCGTCGGGCGTGGTGGCCATACCCACGATCGGCGCGGCGAGATGCAGGTTCCCCGTCGACCCGAGGAATCGGGCGGTTCCGTAGGAGAACACACCGCCGTCCGACGCCACGAGCCAATAGCCGTCGCCACCGGGCGCCGCGCTCATGCCGACCATGGGCTCGCTCAGGCGTCGACCACCCATGGACCCGACGAACGGCGCGTCGCCGTAGGCGAAGATCCCGCCGTCGGACGCCACGAGCCAGTAGCCCTTGCCGTCGGGGGTGGCAGCCATGCTCACGATGGGGGCGTCGAGGTGCATGGCACCCGTCGACCCGTAGAAGCCGGCGTCCCCGAAGGCGAAGATCCCGCCGTCGGATGCCACGAGCCAGTAGCCCTTGCCGTCCGCGGTCGGGGCCATGCCCACCACAGGGTCGTGCAGAGCCTGTCCGCCCATCGACCCGTATGACCCGGCGTCACCGAAGCTGAACACCCCGCCGTCGGATGCGACGAGCCAGTAACCCTTGGCATCGGGGGTCGGGGCCATGCCCACGACCGGGGCAGTGAGCTGGACGCCGGCCATCGATCCGAAATATCCCGCGTCTCCGAACGGCACCGGTTGCGACGTGTTGTCGGGGTACGACGTGGCAGCCGTCGCCGATGTCGTCGTTGCCAGCACCACGGCCGGGACGATCAGGGCACAGGTCGCCAGGGCCACGCCCAGCGTCGTCCAGCGGCGGGAGAGGGCATGGCTCATGGCACAAGGCAAGCAGTTCTTCCCATCAGCCGCCAGCGAGGGGACGGCGTCAGAGGGGTGGGCCCATCCGGTGGTCCCAAGGGGCGGGCGCTCGTAGGCTCGTCGCCGCTCCGGGCGCCGGGCCCGGCGGGACGGGGGTCTGTTCATGGTCGAGTCGGCTGGGCCTCTCGAGCACGGTTCCGATCTGCTCGACCCCGACGTGTTCCGGGACCGGCGCCACCACGACGTCTTTCGGGCCTGGCGCGAGGCGGACCCCGTGCACTGGCACGTCGACAGCGCGGGCACCGGGTTCTGGTGCCTCACCAAGCAGGCCGACGTGCAGATGGTGAGCCGGGACCCCGAGACCTTCGTCAGCGCCAGGGGCTTCACCCTCGTCGACATCGATCCCGAGGACTCGCAGGGCAAGATGATGATGCAGATGCTGCCGGGGATGGACCGCCCCGAGCACACCCGCTACCGCCGCATCGTCAGCAAGGGCTTCTCGCCCCGCACCCTGCGTCTCGTCGAGGACCATCTGGCGCTCAAGGCGCGGAGGATCGTCGACGGCATCGCCGGTCGCGGCTCGTGCGACTTCGTCGAGGACGTCGCCGCCGAGCTCCCGCTCCAGGCCATTGCCGAGTTGGTGGGCGTCCCCGAGAGCGATCGCCGCAAGATCTTTCGATGGGGCAACGCGATGACCGGCATCGACGACCCCGAGTTCGGAGGGGACATGGAGGCCGCCATGGTGGCCTCGGCCGAGATGCTCGGCTACGCCGACGAGCTCCGCCGTCAGCGCTCCACCGATCCGCGTGACGACATCGTCACCATGCTGACGGGGGCGACGACCGAAGCCGACGGCCTGACCGACGCCGAGCTCGCCCTGTTCTTCCTGTTGCTCGTGGTGGCCGGCAACGAGACCACGCGCAATGCGACGTCGCACGGCATGCGGGCCCTGATCGAGCACCCCGCCGAGCTCGAGAAGCTGCGCCGAGACCCGAGCCCGGACCGGATGTCGTGCGCGGTGGAAGAGATCCTCCGGTGGGCCTCTCCGATCCTGTACTTCCGACGTACCGCCACCCGTGACGTCGACGTGCGGGGCAAGACGATCAGGGCCGGCGATCGCGTGGTGCTGTGGTACGCCTCGGCCAACCGCGACGAAGATGCGTTCGTTGACCCCTTTCGCTTCGACGTCGACCGCTCGCCCAACGACCACGTCACCTTCGGGGGCGGAGGTCCGCACTTCTGCCTCGGCGCCGGCCTGGCCCGGATGGAGCTCAGGCTCATCTTCACCGAGTTGATCACGGGCCTGCCGCGGATCGAGCTCGACGGCCCCGTCGAGATGTTGCGCTCGAACTTCGTCGGGGGCATCAAACGCATGCCCGTCCGTTGGGATGCAGGGGCGGTGACGACCTCCGCCTGAGGCGCCGGCGCCATCAGACCAGGGGCCACGGGTAGTGGTGCGTGTCGGGATCGGGGACCGGGAACCGTCCCGCCTCGAGCAATGCGGCGGCGCGCCGTCCCACCGCCTTGACCTCTCGCGCCGAGAGCAGCGGCGCGAGGGACTCGGGAGGTGCCTGGGCCACCCGGGCGAGGTCGTCGAGGAGCGCGGCGGGCAGGGACTGCCCGGCGAACTCCCAGATCACCGTGCGCAGCTTGGGCTCGGCGTGGAAGCACAGGCCGTTGTCGATGGCCCAGATCCTGCCGTCGTCGCCGAGGATGCAGTGCCCGCTCTTGCGATCGGCGTTGTTGGCCACGACATCGAAGGCGCAGATCGCCATGAGCTGGTCGTGGTAGTCCTCGTCCTCGACGAGGGTGAAATGATGCTGCGAGAAGTCCGCCGCGATGAACAGCTGCAACGACCCGGGGCCGAGGGGCGCGTCGTCACGCTCGATCGTTTCGGGGACGATGCCCCATCCGAGCGCGCGCGACAGCTCGAAGGCGGCGACCTCGCGCCGGTAGATCGGCTCGGGGAAGTCCCACAGACGGCGTTCCCCGCGCCCGGGCTTGTACACCGCGCTCGCCTCTTCGTCACCCAGGACGCACGTGGCGAGAAAGGTGTGGTTCGAGCTCCACGGCATGCGGCCGACGATCTCGACGTCGCCTTGCGCCAGGAGCGTCAAGTGGCGGGCGGCCGGTGACCGTTGGTCCTCGGGCACTCGTGTCCGGAGGGATCGAGGGGGCCGCCGCACAGCGGGCACGGTGGGCGCCCGGCTTCGACCAGGGTGGTGGCACGGATGGCGAACGCAGCAGCTTGGGACCGGGTGATCGTGAATCGGGCCATGTCGCCCTCTTCGTCCTCGGGCACGAGCTCTTCGGCGACGAGCACGATGCGGTCGAGCGCTTCGTCGTAGCTCACCCCGAGTGTGCCGATCACCCAATGCGGGTCGGCGGGCTCTTCGATCTCGAGGTCGACGGGGAGGTCCTCGGGACGGTCGAGATCGGCGAGGAGACGGCCGAGGTACTCCGCCAGCACCGACACCTGTTGCTTCTCGGCCTTCAGGGTGACGACGGTCTGCCCGCTACGACACTGCAAGAGGAACACACGCTCGCCGACAGGGCCTTCGGTGCCGACGGTGAAACGATCGAGGTCTCCGAGATCGAGGGCCGGGCTCATGACACCGCCAACTCCGTGAGCGACGCCGTGGCGTTGACACACAGGACGTAGGAGCCGGAAACGCCGCGCACCAGCCCGGTCACCGAGCACGGGGACACCGCCAGCCTCTGGAAGAGATCGAGGGGGACCCCGGCGGTGGCCGCCACGGCCGCCTTGATGGGATCGGCGTGGGACACGGCGACGAAGGTCTCGCCCCGGTGCCGGTCGGCCAGCCGGTCGAGGGCGGACACCATGCGCGCCTGCATCTCGATGAACGACTCTCCGCCCGGGAACCGGAACGAGCTCGGAAAGGCCTGCACGGTGCGCCACTCGTGGCGCCGGCGCAGGGCGGAGAGCTTCGCACCGGTCCACGCCCCGAAGTCGCATTCGAGAAGGCCGCGTTCGATGCGCACCCGCAACCCGAGCCGGGCGGCAATGGGCTTGGCCGTCTCCATGGCGCGCTCGAGCGGCGACGCGTACACCGCCACCGGCGCTTTCTTGAGGGCCGCAATGCGCTGAGCGGCCTGTTCGGCCTGCGCCTTGCCCTCGTCTGACAGATGCAGGCCCCGGGCCCGCCCGGGGAGCACCGTCCCCGTCGTGGGCGTGCGTCCGTGCCGGACGAGCAGGGCAACGGCAGGGGCCGGAATTCGGCGGGTGGGCACGGCGCGCCATCGTACGCTGTCGGCCGTGCACGTCCCGCCGCTCGACGAGCTGACCAGCGAGATCACACATTGCCGCCGCTGTCCGCGCCTGGTGGCCTGGCGGGAGGAGGTCGCGACACAGCGGCGAGCCGCTTTCGCCGACCAGGTCTACTGGGGCCGGCCCGTGCCGGGGTTCGGCGACCCCGAAGCCACCGTGGTGGTGGTGGGGCTGGCGCCGGCGGCCCACGGCGGCAACAGGACGGGGCGCGTCTTCACCGGGGACCGCTCCGGCGATTGGCTGTTCGCGGCGTTGTGGCGGGCGGGCATGGCGAACCAACCGACGAGCGTGGCGCTCGACGACGGGCTCGAGCTGTCGGGGGCCTACGTGCTCGCCGCCGTGCGCTGCGCGCCGCCCCAGAACAAGCCCACCCCCGCCGAGCGCGACGCGTGCCGGCCCTACCTCCAGCGCGAGCTGGCCCTGCTCGGGCGCGTGCGGGTGGTGGTGGCGCTCGGCCAGTTCGCGTACCAGGTGCTGGTCGACGAGCTGGGGCTGCGACCGCGACCCAAGTTCGGCCACGGGGTCGAGGCCGCCGCGCCCGACGGCCGGACTGTGATCTGCTCGTACCACCCGAGCCAGCAGAACACCTTCACGGGGAGGCTCACCGAGCCCATGTTCGATGCCATCTTCGCCCGGGCCCGCACCCTCGCCGGGTCGCGCTGACGGGGGCGGACCACAGCCGGGGGCCGACGACACAGCGCGGGCGTCACATCGTGTCGGGGTATGGGACGTCGTGTTGGTAACCGAGGTCACTCGGAGTTCGTGCATGCCTGTTCGGCCGGCCGACCTGGTCGAGGCCGCGCGTTTCCGACGCCCCCTGCACGATTAGCTTGCCGGGGAGGAGATCCGAGCCGGCCAGGTGGTGGTCCACTACGTGGAGCACGGGACCGGTCGACCCAGCGCGCCATGGACGGTCGACTCGGTCACCTGTTACGGAGTCCGCAACAGTTGTCCAACTGACCGCCTCTGAGCTGAGGTCACGGCCGGAACTACGGCCAGCAGATTTGCTACGACCAGCACTCCCAGTGCCAGTGCTGCGATCGCCCAGGCCGGCACTGTGGGAACGGGCACGGCCCCGAGGTTCGTGGCAAATGCCTTCCAGATCAGCCGACCGACGACGATGCCAAGGGGTATTCCGACCACGATGCCCACCAAGGCAACCATCGTTGCCTGCCAGAGCACGGTTGCGCCGATTTGCCGGTTCACGAAGCCGAGAGCCTTCAGCAGTCCCATCTCGCGTCGACGGCGAATCACGCTGACCACGAGCAAATGAAGGAGGGTTGCCGCGCCGAACACCGCCAGCACAAACCCCAGGATGAGCGGGAAATTCACCGCTTCTCCGAAGTTCACCAACGAGGTTGGGATGGTCGGCCTGGTCGCACCGGCCGCCGAGGTGTAGTGGGCGATATCGGCCTGACCCTTCGGGCCCGAGACCACTCTCGCCAGCACGGCAGGGTTCTGATTCGCGGCGGCCGCACTATGGCATTCACTCTGCGTCGGACCGGTCGGACACAAGGCATTCAGGAGGCCGGCCAGCGTGAACGCCGCCCCGGTACCCAGCCCTCCGAGCCCAGCATCGCTGGGGAACGACGCGGTGCCCACGACGCGAAATGATGCGATTCGAGTGCCGCCGCCGGGACGTTGCACGGTGACACGCACGACCGACCCCACATGGCTACCGACCTGCGCCAGCGTGGTCGAGCCGAGCGCGACATCGTTATCGCGAGTCGGCAGATGGCCGGTGACCACCGACATGAGAAATGGCCCTCGCACAGGCTCTCCGGCGATGGCGAGGACGCTGACCCCGTTGATTGAGACCTCATCTCGGGCAGCAAGCATGATCCCGGTTATGGCAGGGTCATGCTCCAGGCCGGCCAACTCGGAGGTGAAGTTGCCTTCCCCTCCGCCTACATTCGAGAACGTCAATTGGTAGTCGCTGCCGTAGAGCGCCGGAGTGGCCGTCAGGTGCGACAAGCTGGCGCCGAATACCGCCGTCGCACACAAGGCCACGACCGCCAACGCCGTGCCGAACAGCGCAGTACCCACCGGAATCGAGGCGGCACCGCGTCCTCGCTCCAGAGCGCGACGGACCCCGATCACGGCGCTCGGTGGCGCACCGATAGTGGCCAGACGGGCCACAACGGACGACGGGTAGATATCTGGTACCCATTCGTCCTCGCTGGGCACCCGCGAGGCACGCACAGCCGGCCAGATACCCAGGGATACCACCACGACCACGGTCGCCAACGCCCCAAGCAGGAGGACCAAGGGGTCGAAAGCTAGACCCGTGGAGGGTTCAGCCAGTCGGGCCTCGCCCACCGGAGTCAGAGGGGAGAGGGCATAGGCGACGACCACCGCGCCGGCACCACCGGCGAGTGCCACTACCAGATTCCGCGCCGAGCCAAGCACGACGAGCCGGCGCCGGGGCAGTCCCAGTGCCGACAGCGTGCGGTACTCCTCGCTCTCGACCACACTCTGGCGACCAAGCGCCTGCCCGATGACCGCCAGGCCCGCCAATGCGGCCAACGCGGCCAACACCCACCAGCCCACCGCCTGGGGATGGATGGATCCCGCCACCGCCGCGGCGGCGGTGTCCTGGTTCGAGACATACACGAGGTGGAGTCGGTTGGCGGCGGCGGCAAATCGGGGAAGATCCGCAGTCCCATGCCTCAGTCGAACGAGATATACGGCGGCGACGACTGTTCGTCGGTTCTCGGCGTGGGCAAACGCCTGTGTTGTGAACAGGTCGTACTCAGGCGCCTGCCCGGATGGGAACTCCAATTCAGCAGCTCCGATTCCCACCACATGAAAGGCAACCGTCGGCCCCGACGGGGAAGCGTTGGCGCCGCTGGCCAGAGCCTGGACCTGTGATGATGCGTACAACGGGGCGTGGATCACCGAACCGATATGCACGCCGTTGTTCTGTTGGAGATTGAACGAGGCCAACACCTCATCTTGGGAGGACTGGATGGGCATCCGGCCGGCAACCAACTTCACTACCCGAGTCAACGCCGTGGGCGACACCTCATTGATGTAGAAGTTCGGCGCGTCGATTGCATGGGTACAGTCACACGTCGGTTGTCCGCTCGCTGGGTTACCGATCGTTGTGACGGAGGCAACCCCGGGCAAGCGTGTCAGCCCCGGAACGGGTTGATTGTTGTATATGTAGACGTCGAAGCCATGAGCGGTGACAAAGCGGGGGAAAGCGGTGGCTGTCCGCCGCCCGGCGGCGGCCGCACCCAGGACCAGGCCACCCACGACGGCAATCAGACCGGCCAGGACCAGCCACGATCGCCACCGGCGACGGAACTCCGCACCGAACACCAGCCAGACTGCGCCCAAAAGGACCTCCCGACTCCAGTCTTACGCCTCAGGGCTTCACACCCAAGGTGGGCACCCGGTCTGTCAGCGCACGTGGTAGCACGTCCTGACCCAAAAAAATCTCGACGCCGAACGATCCTGAGCGTTTCGGCCCGGCGGCACCTTGCTTTGCCTAGGAGCTGGCATGAGCGCGCACGAATCATGGGGAGGTAACCCAGGTCTCGAGCAGGTCAACGAGTGCCCACATGTCGTCGTTGGTCGAGCGCCGTCCACGCCTCTTGCATTCGAACTTGTTCTGGCGGAACCGTTTATCGATGGTCGGACAAGCCTGGTTTCCTCTGACCACGGGCTCCTGGTGGATTCTGGCGGTCGCGCGCCGCGGCTCGCGCGAGGCGCCGTGCGTGAATTGGACCAACGCGAATCTGACCACTGAACGGAGCCCACATGCCGCAGAAGTAGAGGCGCGGCGACCCAGGGTGTTCGGGAGCGCCTGAATGGCAGATCGGCACACCGTCAGCCTGTAAGACACCCAAGTGGCCGACCAACGGCTCCAAACCTCGTCGGTAGCCCGTCGCGCAGATCACAGAATCGGGCTGAAGACAAGTTCCATCGACGAGCAACACGTCGGCGCCGTCAAGACTTTGCACTTCGGCCACGACGGTTGCGATTCCACTCTTGAGCGCGGCGATAAATCCGTCGTCGACGGCTGGATTGGTACCTCGGTTCCTATAGCTGGCGTACGGACCCTCGGGAGCGCGTGGTATTCCAAAGCGGTGCAGGTTCCCGAAAGTCAGCCGCTGCGCTACCGAGAAGGCGAGGTCGGCAAGCTTGATTGGTATGTGATCGGTCAGAAGAACCAGAAGCGGCTGGCCAGGAACGCCGAAGACCTCTCGCGTCGAAAGGTTGGGGGCACTACGCATCGAGACTGTCACTCGGGCTCCCGCTCTTACGAGGTGGCCGGCAATGTCGATGCCTGAGTTCCCGGCACCAACCACCAGCACGTCCCGATCTCGGTAGGCGCGGGCAGACCGGAATTCGGACGAATGGATCAGTTCGGGAGTGAATGTGTCCTTTCCCGGCCACTGCGGATATACAGGCACCGCATCCCAGCCAGTGGCTATTACAAGATAGCGGGCAAGCAACGGGTGGGTAGACGTCTCCAGTCGCCACAGGGCGCCCGAACGCTGAACCCTGACGAGCGCTGTATTGACGTGCACCCGGATCCGGTGGCGGTTCGCGAAATCGTCCAGATACGCGACCACGTCGTCGCGACTCGGGTGTCGTCCACAGCTTCGTGACATACCTTTGCCTTGTAGCTTTGACATCGGACGCCACGAGTTAAGCCTTAACTCGGCGTATCTTGTCCGCCAGCGTGCGCCCACAGCGTTCGAAGCCTCGATAACGATCGTCTCAAAGCCACGCTTGCCCAAGGCAAACGCAGCGGCAAGTCCGGCTGACCCGGCACCAACGACGATTGCCTCGTGTCTCTCCACCGCCGTGCCGTCTTCGGTGACTCCCAGTGAAGAGTCGGCGACCAGCGCGTTGTGTCTGGTGATCGTCAACGGCAAGATATCTCCCACATCGCCCAAGATGCCTTCCCCACCCAAGTGTTCCTCACTTGGGCCCAGCCGCCAAGGTGGCCAACCTGTTTTCAGGGGTCGTGGTAGCACCCACAGATCGACGCCTCTACCCGATCGAACGCTGGGGTCGGCTGCCCAAGCTCCATCGCATCGGGATGGGGGCGCGTTTCAAGGGCCAGGCGGTCGTGCTCATGATCGCCGTCGCCGAGGTGCGAATTCTCACGCCCGACGGGGAACCACTACGAATCCTCATCCTCGATCGGGCGCGCGATTACCACCCGCAGAGCCTGGGCTGGACCCCTACGATGTCTTGACAGATGAGTCGCTGATGTCCCGACAGATCACGGCTGTGGGTCGTAGAGGACTCGAAACTCTGACCCCTTGCGCGCGTCAAGCAGGTATCGGGGTTAACCAGGTATCGGGGTCAACCAGGTATCGGGGTCAAGCAGGTGTCGGGGTGAGGCCCGGGCCCGTCACCGCCGTCTCGGGCCAGCGCCGCCTGCTCACCCGGGCGAGCTTGCGCAACAACTCCAGCGCGCCGGGGTCGTCGTCGCCGGGGCGGGTCTCGATGACCCCGTCGGCCACCATGCCGGCGAGGATGTCGCGTCCCAGGTCGGTGCGCACGATGGTCAGGGTCCAGTCGTTGAAGGCGCCGATGCCACCGGTGGCGATGTCGGCGTGCTCGGCAGCGAAGTCAGGGCAGGACTTACAGCCCTCGCGTGTCCAGGCGTGGCCCTCTTTGAGCGGCACCTCGTGGTACCCGCCGTCGCGCGTCCAGATCTGGAACACGCCTTTGATGTTGATCTTTGTGATCTCGCCGCGCTCGAGGCCGTACTTGGCTTCGAAGAGCTCGGGGAAGATGGCGTCGTCGAAGGTCTTGGAGCACAAGAGCCCGATCGACAGGGCCAGGCGGCGGGCCACCTTGCCGGTCTTGCGGGCCTTCATGACGGCGGGGATCGACGCCTGGCAGCTCATCCCGACCAGGGCGATGCGCTCGGCGCCGTCTGCGACGGCCTGCGGATAGGCGAGGGTGTTGGCCGAGTAGGTGTAGCGCGAGCCCGCCGCGGCCAGGACCTCGGCCCGATTGCGGGCCACGGCCGGGATCGCCTTCCAGGTGCCCTCGCCCTCGAGGGCCGACACCAGGGCGGCATCGATTCTGTCGTGCTCGAGGGCCCAGATGAGAATGGCCGACACGAGTCCCCCGTCCTGGCCCGAGTCGAGGATCTCGGGGTCCGTGGCCCGGGCGAGGACGATGTCGCCGGAGATGCCGGCCACCTCGTCCACCGTCCGCTCCCGGCCGAAGAGGAACGAATCGATGTCGGTCTCCCAATCGCGAAAGCGCGGGCACGCCCGGGTGCACATGGTGCAGCCCTTCACGCCGTGGGTGCAGTCGGTGGGACCGCCGTCCTCGTCGACCTTCCACGGCCGGTAGACCCCGCCCTCGTCGTCGTACTTCAGGACGTCATGCGGGCAGGCGATGATGCAGCCCGCGCAGCCCGTGCACAGTCCGGATGTCACGACTTCTGTGTACAGGTGGGCCCAATGCGGCTTCTCGGGAGGCACGGCGCCCACAGTAGCGTCGGCGATCGTGCCCGAGTTGCCCGAGGTGGAGGCATATCGCCAGCTGGCCGAGGGGGCTCTCGGTCGACCGGTAGAACGCGCCCTACTCGGCGACCGGCGCTTCGTGCGCGGCCAGAGCTCGCCCCGTCACCTCATCGCGTCATTGGCCGGCGTCTCGTTCACCCGCGCCCGGCGTCACGGCAAGCTGCTCGTGCTCGAGATGGGCGGCCCCGGCGAGGGCCGCCGCCTCGGGCTCCGCTTCGGCATGACGGGGCGACTCCTCCTCGACGGGCGCGCCGGTGTGGAGCGGCTCGTCTACTCGAGTGAGCGGGAGGTGTCGGCCTGGGACCGGTTCACGGTCCGCTTCCGTGACGGCGGCCGGCTGGTCGTGCGCGATCCGCGCCTGCTCGGCGGGGTGGAGCTCGACCCCGACGAGTCCCTCCTCGGGCCCGACGCCCTCGACGTCACCCCGGCGCAGCTGCGCCGGGCGCTCGAGCACAGTGTGGTGGCGCTCAAGGCGCGGCTCATGGACCAGCACCGTCTGGCGGGCGTGGGCAATCTCATCGCCGACGAACTGCTGTGGCGCGCCTCGCTCGCCCCTCACCGACGTTCCGGCTCACTGACGCCGGCCGAACACCGCCGACTCCATCGTCATCTGCGCGAGACCCTGGAAGAACTGATCCGGCGCGGTGGGTCGCATCTCGGCAACCTCATGCCCGAGCGGGTCGCCGGTGGTCGCTGCCCGCGCGACGGGACCGAGCTGGTGCGTTCGACGGTGGGCGGCCGGACGACGTGGTGGTGCCCCCGGCACCAGCATTGACCGCGCCCCGAACACCGCGCCGGCTCCGACGGCGGCGGGTTCAGTCCTCGAGCTCGGCTTCAGTCCTCGAGCTCGGCTTCAGTCCTCGAGCTCGGCGAGGACCTTGTCGGCGTGGCCGTCGGCTTTCACGTGGTACCAGGCGCGCCGGATCTTGCCGTCGGCGCCGACCAGGAACGTGGAGCGGATGACACCCACCGACTTCTTCCCGTACAGCGTCTTCTCACCCCAGGCGCCGTACCGCTCCATCACGGCGTGGCCCGTGTCGCTGAGCAACGGGAAGCGCAACCCGTACTTCTTGCGGAAGGCGACGTGTTTGTCGGCCCCGTCCGGTGAGATGCCGAGGACGGCTACCCCGGCGCGCGAGAAGGCCCGCAGGTTGTCGTTGAACTGGCACGCCTCCTTCGTGCACCCCGGCGTGTCGTCGGCCGGGTAGAAGTACACGACCACCGGCTTGCCCGCGAAGTCGCGCAGCGACACCTTGGTGCCGTCCTGGTCGGGCAGCGTGAAGGCCGGGGCCCTGTCGCCGGGGCCGAGGCGGGTCTTGTCGTCTGTCTCGTCGGGCACGGCTTTCTTGTCGGGCAATGCGGGCTCCTCGTGGTCTGCGGCGCCCCACCATGGCACAGCGCCCCACCCTCCGGCCCCGTCCCACCACGGTCCGGCCCGGCGGGGCGGGCGGCGCGCTGGCGGAGGGCGGCCGGCGCGATGGCGGTGGCACGGCCCGGTGGCGTCTGCGCGAGACTCGGGGTCGCGGGAGCTCGGAGGTACCGGGCTGAGAGGGCGCCTACCCGGCGCCGACCGTCGACCTGATCCGGGTAATGCCGGCGGAGGGAGGAACGACATGCGTGTTTCCGACGTGTCCGGTGACGGGGCCGACCCGGCCACCTTCAACCGTCGCAAGGTGTACGTGGAGGGGACCACCACGGGGGTGCGCGTCCCGTTCGTCGAGGTCACGTTGTCGCCCACGCCGGGAGGCGGGTCCGGGCCCAACGCGCCCGTCCTGCTCTACGACACCTCCGGACCCGGATCCGATCCCCGCGGCGGGCTGACACCGTTGCGCGAGGCGTGGATCTCGGGGCGCAGGGACGTCACCGAGCACGAGGGGCGCGCCCCCAACCTGCGTGACGACGGACGTGGCGCGGTGCGCCGCGCCGGTGCCCCTGAAGCCTTCCCCGGGGTGCGTCGGCGTCCCCTCGTGGCCAGCGGGCCCGATCCCGTGACGCAACTGCACTACGCGCGGCGCGGCGAGATCACCCCCGAGATGGAATTCGTGGCGCTGCGCGAGCAGATGGACCCCGTCGTGGTCCGGGACGAGGTGGCGGCAGGTCGCGCCATCATCCCCGCCAATGTCAATCATCCCGAGTCCGAGCCCATGGCCATCGGCCGTGGATTTCTCGTCAAGGTGAATGCCAACATCGGGAACTCGGCGGTGACCTCGTCGGTGGCCGAAGAGGTCGAGAAGCTGACGTGGGCGACCCACTGGGGCGCCGACACCGTGATGGACCTGTCCACCGGCCCCGACATCCACACCACCCGCGAATGGATCATCCGCAACTCGCCCGTCCCGATCGGCACCGTGCCCATCTACCAGGCGCTCGAGAAGTGCGACGGCCGCCCCGAGGAGCTCACCTGGGAGCTGTACCGCGACACCATCATCGAGCAGGCCGAGCAGGGCGTCGACTACTTCACCGTCCACGCCGGAGTCCTACTGCGGTACGTCCCGCTCACGGCCCGACGCGTGACGGGCATCGTCAGTCGCGGCGGCTCGATCATGGCGGCGTGGTGCCTGGCCCATCACGAGGAGAACTTCCTCTACACCCGCTTCGAGGAGCTGTGCGAGATCCTCGCCTCCTACGACGTGGCCTTCTCGCTCGGTGACGGGCTCCGCCCAGGCTCGATCGCGGACGCCAACGATCAGGCCCAGTTCGCGGAGCTGCGCACCCTGGGGGAGCTCACCGAGGTGGCGTGGCGCCACGACGTGCAGGTCATGATCGAGGGCCCCGGGCACGTCCCGCTGCACCGCATCGCCGAGAACGTGACCCTGCAGCAAGAAGTGTGCCACGAAGCCCCCTTCTACACACTGGGACCCCTCACCACCGACGTCGCCCCCGGCTACGACCACATCACCTCCGCCATCGGCGCGGCCGTGATCGGCATGCACGGCACCGCCATGCTCTGTTACGTCACCCCCAAGGAGCACCTCGGGCTCCCCGACCGCGAGGACGTGAAGGCGGGGATGATCGCCTACAAGATCGCCGCCCACGCCGCCGATGTCGCCAAGGGCCATCCCGGCGCCCAGGCCTGGGACGACGCCCTGTCGGCGGCGCGCTTCGAGTTCCGGTGGGAGGACCAATTCAACCTGGCCCTCGACCCGGGCACGGCCCGTCGGTACCACGACGCCACTCTGCCCGCCGCGCCGGCCAAGACGGCCCATTTCTGCTCCATGTGCGGGCCCAAGTTCTGTTCCATGCGCATCAGCCACGACGTCCGTGCCCTCGCCGATGCCGAGGGCGTGTCCCCCGAGGAGGCGCTCGAGCTCGGCTTGCAGGCCAAGGCGGTCGAGTTCCGGTCGTCGGGGTCGGAGATCTACCGGGCCCCCGCCGAGGCCCAACCGGTGGTGTCGGGGAACGCCTGACCAGGCGGGGCACCGGAAACATCCTGTTCGGGGCCCTGACCGCTACACTAGAACACGTATGCCGCGGCGACGTGCCGCGCGCACCGGGGTCTTCCTCACCGGTTCTTCGATGGCCGCCATCTGTGAGCGGCCGGGGCGGAGTCATCGAGGCGGGCCCGCCCCGCGGCCGATGGGCGGCCGTCAGCGAAGACAAGCGAGCGACACAACCGATGACCATGACCTCCAGGGGCCCGGCGGAGCTGGAGAGCTCCGATCCCGAGCTCGACGCGCCGGAACCCGTTCCGGCCACGACCTTCGAACAGCTGGGCGTGGCCCCCGAGCTGGTGGCGGTCCTGCTTTCGCAGGGCATCACCGCTCCGTTCCCGGTCCAGGCCCTCACGATTCCCGACGGCATCGCCGGGCGTGACGTGTGCGGCAAGGCGAAGACCGGTTCGGGCAAGACCCTCGCCTTCGGTTTGCCCCTGCTCATGCGGGCGGGCACCGGCGGCCCCGACAGCCCGCGCGCCCTCGTGCTCGTTCCCACCCGCGAGCTCGCCGTCCAGGTGGCCGACGTGCTCGAGCCCCTCGGCAAGTCGACGGGGCGGCGTGTGGTCGTCGTCTACGGCGGTGCCGACATCGAGCGGCAGATCAAGAAGCTCCACAAGGGCGTCGACGTTGTCATCGCCACGCCCGGACGGCTGATCGACCTGACCGAGCGACGCGCCGTGTCGCTGGCCAAGATCGAGGTCGTCGTGCTCGACGAGGCCGACCGCATGGCCGACATGGGATTCCTGCCCCAGGTGGAGTGGGTGCTGCGCAAGATCGAGCGACGGCACCAGACCATGCTCTTCTCCGCCACGCTCGACGGCGACGTGGACCGGGTGGTGAAGCGCCATCTGCACGACCCCGTTCGTCACGAGGTGGCGTCGGTCACCGCCACGGTGGAGTCGATGGAGCACCACTTCTTGCAGGTCCATCAGATGGACAAGGTGAAGGTGGTGGCGTCGATCTGCAAGGGTGCGACTAAGGCCCTCGTGTTCGTGCGCACCAAGCGGGGCGCGGACCGCCTCGTCGAGCAACTCGGTCGTGAGCGGGTTCGTGCCGCCGCCATCCACGGCGACCTGCGCCAGTCGAGCCGCGAGAAGGCGCTCGAGGACTTCACCGCCGGAAGGCTCCACGTCCTCGTCGCCACCGACGTGGCGGCCCGGGGCCTCGACATCGACGACGTCGACGTCGTCGTGCACTACGACCCGCCCGAGGACCACAAGGCGTACCTGCACCGCTCGGGTCGGACGGCCCGCGCCGGGGGATCGGGCGTGGTGGCCACCCTCGTGCTGTGGAACGAGATCCTCGATGTCGAACGGATCCAGAAGCGCCTCAGCCTGCGGGCCCCCATCGTCGAGATCTTCTCCAACGACCCCCGTCTCGCCGACCTGGCCGCCTGGGAGCCCGACAAGGGCGCCGCCTGAGCTCCCCGTCCGCCCCGGACCGCACCCCCCGAGGCGACACCTCCCGCCGTGTGCGACACGCTGTGCGTCCCCGGCGGGCGCGGCACCCTGTTCGCCAAGAACTCTGACCGCCCCGTCACCGAGGCGCAGGTGGTCGAGGCCCACGGCCCCCGTCGGGCCGGAGGGCCACTGCGCACCCAGTACCTCGAGCTCACCGACCCCGGTGCTGTCGCCACCGTCCTGTCGCGACCCACGTGGTTGTGGGGGGCGGAGCACGGGATCAACGAGCACGGCGTGGCCATCGGCAACGAGATGGTCAACACCGTCGACGATCCCCGCCTGGCCTCTCCCGCCCTGCTCGGCATGGACCTGGTCCGCCTCGGCCTCGAGCGCGCCACCAGCGCCGAGGACGCCCTCGACGTCATGACCGCGCTCCTCGAACGACACGGGCAAGGTGGCGTGGGGGACTCGGTCAACGACGTGGCCTACTGGTCCTCGTTCCTCATCGCCGACGGCATCTCGGCGTGGGTGCTCGAGACCTCGGGACGGTCGTGGGCGGCACGTCCGCTCGATCGGGGCGGGGCCATCTCCAACCGGCTCACGCTGCGCCGGGACTGGACACGTTCGTCCCCGGGCGTCGCCCCGGGCACCGACCTCGACACGTGGCGCGACCCGACGACGTCGACGGGATTCGCCGACGGGCGGCTCGCGGCGAGCCGCGCCTTCGTCCAGCACAGTCTCGACGCACCGGCCACCGGCGGGCCATCGGCGGCGGCGCGCGCCGTGGTCGCACATCTGCGCGACCACGGCACGGGCCCGTGGGGCGCGCCCGGCGACGACGGGCCCGTCACGGCTGCCCCCGGTTCGGTCCAGGCCGACGGCACCGGTGTGACGGTGTGCATGCACATCAGGGACTTCGAAGCGACGACGGCGGCGATGGTGGCCGAGCTCCCCGTCGACGCGCGCCGTGACGGTCCCGGGCGGGCCTGGGTGGCTCTCGGCAATCCGTGCGCGTCGGTGTTCGTCCCCATGGCGGCACCGTCACCCTCGAGCCCCGTGGCGTCGGTCCCGACCTTCTTCGCGCTCGAGGAATCAGCACGACGTTTCGCGGCGCTGTCCCGAGCGGCGGAGGCGGACGTGTCCACGCTCGAAACCGTGCGTGGGGTGCTGGGCCCGCTCGAAGCGACGTTGTGGGACGAGGCCGACGCCCTGGACGCCGACCCGGGCCGATGGCGGGCCTTCGCGGCGACGGCCGAGCGCCGTGTGCAGGGTGCGCTCGACACCCTGGGCGGCATGGGCCTGGGCGTCACGGCCTGACCGGGGCCGCCGGGGCCCCCGATAGGATCGCGGCGATGGCCGACGACGGACCGCGTCCGGCTCCGATCGCGCTCGACGGGCTCGACGGGCTCGACGGTGTCGAGAAGATCCTGGTGGTGTGCGCGCACCCCGACGACGTCGACTTCGGCGTGGCGGGCTCGGTGGCGGTCTGGGTGAAGGCGGGCATCGACGTCGCGTACTGCATCGTGACCGACGGGGATGCGGGCGGCTCGGATCGTTCGATCTCTCGTGTCGCCATGGCCGCGCTGCGGCGCGACGAACAACGGGCAGCGGCGGCCGAACTCGGCGTGCACGACGTCACGTTCCTCGGTTACCCCGACGGACAACTGACGCCGAGCATCGAGCTGCGGCGCGACATCAGCAGGCAGATCCGCCTCTTCCGTCCGGAGCGACTCGTGTGCCAGTCCCCCGATCGGATGTGGGACCGCATCGGTGCCAGTCACCCCGACCACCTGGCGGCCGGTGAGGCATCGGTGTGCGCGGTCTATCCCGATGCCCGCAACCCCTTTGCCCACCGCGAGCTCCTCGAGGAGGGTCTCGAGCCGCACACCGTGGCCGAGATGTGGTTGATGGCGGCACCGAATCCCGATCGCGCCGTCGACATCACCGACACGTTCGACCTCAAGATCGCCGCCCTGCGCCAGCACCGCAGCCAGGTGGGCGAGGGCGAATGGCTCGAAGAGCGCATCCGGACGTGGGTGGAAGCCGCGGCCCGCGCCGCCGGCCTGGAAGAGGGCCACGTGGCCGAGCTGTTCAGGGTCGTCGCCACCCCCTGACGCTCCCGTGCCGTCGGAACGTCCCGCCCCGGCACCGTCGCGCTCGGGGCTCCCCTGGGTCGTGGCGCAGCACGCGCCGAACGAAGGCCCCGGCCTTCTCGCCGACGTCTTGCACGCCGCAGGCGTGGACTTCCATGTGGTGCGACTCGACCTCGGCGACGCCCTCCCTCCGCCCGCGGCGATCGGTGGCGCCGTCGTCATGGGGGGCGCCATGGGCGTGTACGACACCGACGAGTTCGCGTGGCTCGACACCGAGCGCCTGTGGATCGCCGAGGCCGTCACGTCCGACGTGCCGGTGCTCGGGGTGTGCCTGGGAGCGCAATTACTGGCGGCCGCCCTCGGAGCAGCGGTGACGACAGGGCCGGCACCCGAGGTCGGTGTGGGAGAGGTCGAGCTCACCGCCGACGGTCGAGCCGATCGCGTGCTCGGTCCCGAGGGGGGTCGTGTGCCGGTCATCCAGTGGCACGGGGACACCTTCGCGATCCCCGATGGTGCCGTGCACCTCGCCACCGGGGCCCGCTACGTGAACCAGGCGTTTCGTTACGGCCGCTTCGTCTACGGTCTGCAATTCCACATCGAGGTCGACGACGCCATGGCCGAGGCGTGGGCGCCCGATCTACCCGCCGGAGTCAGCCTCGACGACGAGGGGAGACGCGCCGTCGCGACGGTGGGCCGTCGCGTGTTGGGACGGTTCGTCGAAGCGGCGACGCGCCCCTGAGTCGGCGCGCCAGCGTCGGCCTCAGACCCAACGCAGGTCGTCGTCGGCCTGCTCGGTCACCCGCGCGCACGTCGGGCAGTACCAGCGCACTTCCAGCGGGGTGCCGCACGAGCGATGGTGCGGGCCCTCGACCTCGCCACCGCCGTCACGGGCACCCCATCGGCCCAGCAGCCGCAATGCCCCGGCGAGGTCCCGGCCGGCCTCGGTCACCCGGTACTCCATCCGGGGAGGCCGGTCCGAATAGCGGGCGGCCACCACCAGGCCCTGGTCCTCGAGGCGCCGCAGTCGGGCGGTCAGCACGTTGGGGGCCACCTTGGGGATGGCCTCTTGGAGCTCGGAGAACCGCCGCGGCCCGTCGAGGAGCGCGTCGACGACCAGCAGGGTCCACCGGTCGCCGACCGCGGCCATGGCGGCGTCGAGTCCTGAGGTCACGTTGTCGATCCTGGCATGCGGCTTCGTCCGGAGCGGGTTCCCTTCCATCGCCCACCATGGTAACTTGCAACTTGCAAGTGACTAGTCCGGTGGCCAGGTGCGAGGAAGCGCAGGTCAGCCGGGAGATCCGGAGGTCGGGCGATGGCAACAGTGGCAGAAGAGCTTTCCAAGTCGGTGGCGGATGTGGCCGCCAAGGTGACCCCTTCCGTGGTAGGTGTCGGGGCCGGGGGGAGCGGTGTGGTGGTGGGCACGGGTGTCGTGGTCACCAACGCCCACAACCTCCGGCGCGAGGACGTGGTCGTGACCTTCTCCGACGGCCGGCGGGCCGACGGGCGCCCCGCCGGTGTCGACGTGGACGGTGACCTGGCGGTGGTGTCGGTCGATACCGGGGATGCTCCCGCCCTCCCCATCGCCGGTGCGACCGTGCGCATGGGAGACGCCGTCGTGGCCCTGGCCAACCCGGGCGGTCGCGGCCCGCGCGTGAGTGTGGGATTCGTCTCGGCCCTCGACGTGGCATTCCGGGGACCGGGCGGCGGGCGCGTGCGTGGGGCCATCGAGCACACCGCACCGTTGACGCGTGGATCGTCGGGAGGCCCCGTGGTTGACGTGCTCGGCAACCTGATCGGGATCGACACCCACCGCGTGGGCGACGGCTTCTATCTCGCCCTTCCCGCCGACGAGGCGCTGGGGTCCCGCGTCGACGCGCTCGCCCAGGGTGAGGTCCCTCGACGTCCTCGTCTGGGAGTGGCCATCGCCCCCCGGCGCGTGGCCCGCCGGCTCCGGCAGTCCGTGGGCCTCCCCGAGCGCGACGGGCTCCTCATCCACGCCGTCGTTGAGGGTGGTCCCGCCGATCGGGCCGGGCTCCGCCAGGGCGACCTCGTGGTGAAGGTGGGCGGTACCGATGTGACGAGCGTCGACGAGCTCGCGGCCGCCCTCGAAGCGACAGAGCGCGACGCCGTCGACGTGCTCGTGGTGCGCGGCGTGGACGAGGTGACCGTGGCGGTCGATCTCGTCGGCTGACCACAGGGTCGCGTCAGACCCCGGTGTGAGCGGTCGCCCGGGAAGCAGCGCCGACCGGGCGAAGTTCGCCCGGCCCGGGGAGGGCGTGGCAACCTGCTCTTCCCCGGGAGTCGTGGCCGGCCCGGGCCGACGATCGAGCCCCGATGGAGGACGCCACCATGGTCAAGCTCACCTGTCTCATCCGTCGCAAAGAGGGGATGTCGCCCGAGGAGTTCCATGCGTACTGGCGCGACCAGCACGGACCGCTCGTGTTGTCGACCCGCAGCGGGAGCCACGTCCTGCGCTACGAGCAGCACCACCGCCCGTTGAGCGACTACGGGACCGACGACGACGGTCAGTACGACGGGGTGACCGAGCAGTGGTTCGAGTCGATGGCGGAGTACCAGGCCCACATCGCGGAGAAGGACTTCGCGGATGTGTGGGCGGACCTACCCAAGTTCCTCGATGTGGACCGGCTGGCCTTCGTCGTCACCGAGGAACCGGTGGTGATCCTGGCCGGGCGCTGACGCGTCGACGCGCCGGTCGCTGAGCCCGCTGTCGCTGTCACTCTCACCGTCTCTTCTGGCTGTCGCTGAGCGCGGTGGCGGGGTCAGGGGGAGGAACCGTCGACGACCGGTGCCGCCAGGTGGACCGCGCCCATCGACCCCAGGAAGGCGGCGTCGCCGAAGGAGAAGATCCCGCCGTCCGACGCCAGCAGCCAGTACCCCCCGCTTCCCGGGCCGGCGACGACGGCGACGACGGGTTGGCTGAGCCGGCGCCCACCCATGGAACCGAAGTAGGGCGCGGCGCCGAAGGCGAAGACCCCGCCGTCGGAGGCCACGAGCCAGTACCCACCACCCTGGGGCATCGCGGCGATGCCCACGACGGGCGCGTCGAGGTGCACGGCCCCCATCGATCCGTCGAAGCCAGCGTCGCCGAAGGCGAACACCTCGCCGTCGGACGCTACGAGCCAGTAGCCGCGTCCGTCGGGGGTCGATGCCATGCCCACCACGGGCGCGTCGAGGTGCACGGCCCCCATCGATCCTTCGAAGACGGCGTCGCCGAAGGCGAACACCCCGCCGTCGGACGCCACGAGCCAGTAGCCGCGTGCGTCGGGGGTCGATGCCATGCCCACGACGGGCGCGTGCAGCACGCGTCCGCCCATCGATCCTTCGAACGGCGCGTCGAAGGCGAAGACTCCGCCGTCGGCTCCGACCTCCCAGTAGCCGCCGGTGGCGGTATCCGACGCGCCCCCGGTGATGGCCGCCCGCAGCACCGACTCACCCATCGATCCCGCAAAGCGCGCCGCGCCGAAGGTGAACACCCCGCCGTCCCGGGCGAAGAGGTGGTAGCCCTCGGGGGCCTCGCCCGCCTCCACGACCGGCGTGCCACCCGAGAACGTCACCGGCGCGATCCACAGGCTCCGGAATTCCCCGCTGCTGTAGGAGTAGTCGCTGGCGGGGCCGTCCCAGGCCGCATATGCGATCCACCAGTTGCCGGCAGGGTCCTGGAAGAGCGACGCACCACCGGGACCGAGGCGGGCCGCGTCGGAGTGGAGGATCGGGGCGCCGGCGGGCTTGGAGCAGGGGCCCAAGGGACCGGCACAGTCGGCGTACCCCACGCCGTAGCCGGCGCTGTCCCAATCGCCGCCGGCGTAGAAGAGGACGTACGAGCCGGAGGCCTCCACCATGTCCGGCCCCTCCACGGTGGACTCCCACGCCTGGTCCTGGGTGAGCACGGCACGAGGCGACGATGCCAGCGACATGCCATCGGGTGCGAGCGGTGCCGCCCAGATGAAGGACGGCAGCGACGACTGACCCGCATTCGACTTCCAGTACAAGTACAGCGCGCCCGACCCGTCCACGAACGGCTGGGGATCGATGGATCCGCCCAGGCTCGTCTGGCAGATGAGCGGCCCCAGCGAGGTGTCGACGAAGGGGCCGGTCGGGTCGAGGGCCGTGGCGACCGAGATGCACTGCGCACCAGTGGCCGTCACCTCGGTGGCGTAGTACATGACGTACTGGCCGTCGAGGAGGACCACACCCGGTGACCACGTGCGGCCCGTCTGCGACCACGCCGGCAGGACCGGCAACGCGTCACCCGCGGGTTGCCAGTTCTGGAGATCGGTCGAGGTGAGCATCGGGATGTTCCCCCGGGGACCCGCGGTCGTGTACGCGTAGTAGGTGGTCCCGACCCGGATGACGTCGGGGTCGGGCGCATCGGCGTCGTACACCGGAGCGCTGACGTCCGGTGAGGTCCGAGGCAGGACCTGCGCGCCGGCGGGTCTCACCCCGACCGCCACCAGGCCCAGGACGAGGCCGCCCGCCACGGCGACGGCCAGCGGGGCGCGACGCCACACCACGATCCGGGACACGGGTGCGTTCGGCGCCCGGGCTGCGACCTGCGACGGTGCCGGTCTGGGTGGCTGGGTCGTCGGCGCGGGATCAGCGCGCGAGCTGGCGCAGGACGTAAGCCAGGATGCCGCCGTGGCGGAAGTACTCGGCTTCCATGGGCGTGTCGATGCGGAGGCGTGCGTTGAATTCCACATCGCCGGCGCGCACCGCGATCTCCTTGGGGACGTCACCGGCGCGCAACGCGTCGAGCCCGGCGATGTCGAAGGTCTCCTCGCCGGTCAGCCCGAGGCTCGCCAACGAGGTCCCGTCGGTGAATTGGAGGGGGAGGATCCCCATGCCCAGCAGGTTCGAGCGGTGGATCCGTTCGAAGCTCTCGGCGATGACCGCCCGCACACCGAGCAGGGCCGGACCCTTGGCCGCCCAGTCTCGAGACGAGCCGGACCCGTACTCCCTGCCGGCCAACACCACCAGCGGCACGTTCTCGGCGCGGTAGCGCATGGCGGCGTCGTAGATGCTCATCTGCTCACCGCCCGGCAGCAGACGGGTGACACCGCCCTCGGTCCCGGGCGCGAGCAGGTTGCGGAGGCGGACGTTGGCGAAGGTCCCGCGCATCATGACCTCGTGATTCCCCCGTCGGGCGCCATAGGAGTTGAACTCCGACGGCTCGACGCCGTGCTCGGTGAGATACACACCGGCCGGCGAGCTCGGCCGGATCGACCCGGCGGGGGAGATGTGGTCCGTGGTGACGCTGTCGCCGAGTATCGCCAGGACACGCGCCCCCACGATGTCGCGCACCGGGGCGGGCTCCGCGCTGAACTGATCGAAGAACGGCGGGCGCAGCACGTAGGTGGACCGGGCATTCCAGCTGAACGTGTCACCGTGGCTGGTGTCGATGTCCTTCCACTGCTCGTCGCCTTCGAAGACCGACGCGTAGCGGGTGCGGAACATCTCCGAGGTGACGGCCTGCTCGATCACCGCCGACACCTCGCTGGGAGTGGGCCATAGATCGCGCAGGTACACGGGTCGGCCGTCGGTGTCGGTCCCGAGGGGCTCTGAGGTCAGATCGAGGTCCATCGTGCCCGCCAACGCATACGCCACGACGAGGGGGGGAGAGGCCAGGTAATTGAGCCTGACGTCGGGATGGATTCGGCCTTCGAAGTTGCGGTTCCCCGACAACACCGCCGCCACCGACAGATCCCCCTCGTGGACGGCCTCGGAGACGCCGCTGAGCAAGGGGCCAGAGTTGCCGATGCATGTCGTGCATCCGAAGCCGACGAGCTGGAACCCGAGCGTTTCGAGCGGCTCACGCAGCCCGGCCCGTTCGTAGTAGTCCATCACGACGCGCGACCCGGGGGCGAGGGAGGTCTTGACCCACGGCTTGGACCGCAGTCCGTGGGCCACCGCCTTCTGGGCCAGCAGCCCCGCCGCCAACATCACCTGGGGATTGGACGTGTTCGTGCAACTGGTGATGGCCGCGATCACGACGTGGCCGTCGGCGACCTCCACCGCCTCGCCTCCATCGCCGAGTGCCGTGGCCTCGCGCAGCGTTGAGCCCGCGCTCGTGTCCGGCTCGCCCGACGCCAGCGAGTGCCTGAATCCCGCCTTGGCGGCTGCCAGGGAGACGCGGTCCTGGGGCCGCGACGGTCCGGCCAGGCTCGGCTCCACGGTGGACAGATCGAGCGTCACCAGCTCGGAGAAGACGGGCTCGGGGTCCCCGGCGCGGTGGAACATGCCTTGCTCCTTGGCGTACGCCTCCACCAGGGCCACGTGGGACTCGTCGCGTCCGGTGAAGCGGAGGTAGCGCACCGTCACGTCGTCGATGGGGAAGATGACGCAGGTTGCGCCGTACTCGGGTGCCATGTTCCCGATGGTGGCCCGGTTCTCGAGCGGGAGCTGGGCCAGGCCCGGACCGTGGACCTCGACGAACTTCCCCACGACCCCGTGCCGGCGCAGCAACTGCGCGATCGTGAGGACCAGGTCCGTGGCGGTGGTCCCCTCGGGCAGCTCCCCGGTGAGACGCAGCCCGACGACGGGCGGCACGAGCATCGTCAGCGGTTGGCCCAGCATGGCCGCCTCGGCCTCGATGCCGCCCACGCCCCAGCCGAGCACCCCGAGCCCGTTCACCATCGTGGTGTGGGAGTCGGTTCCCACCAGGGTGTCAGGAAAGGCCTGGCCGTCGTCGGTGGCGAACACCACACGAGCCAGGTACTCCAGGTTGACCTGGTGACAGATGCCGGTTCCCGGCGGCACGACGCGGAAACCGTCGAAGGCCTGCTGGGCCCAGCGCAGGAGTTGGTACCGCTCGATATTGCGTCCGTATTCGATGTCGACATTGATGGCGAACGACGAGGCGAGGCCCGAAGACTCGGCGATGACGGAATGATCGATCACGAGCTCGACGGGGACAAGGGGGTTGATGGCGGTCGGGTCGCCGCCCAGTTCGGCCAGCGCGTTGCGCATCGCCGCGAGGTCGACGACACCGGGGACCCCGGTGAAGTCCTGCATGAGCACGCGCTCGGGTGAGAAGGCGATCTCGGTGGTCGAGGCGATGCCGGACTGCTGTCGGGCGGCCCATCCGGCCACGGCTTCGATGTCCGCGGCGTGGACCTGGCGTCCGTCCTCGTGCCGGAGGAGGTTCTCGAGGAGGACCTTCATGGCGTACGGCAGGCGGGCGACGTCGAAACGGCTCGCCAGGGCATCGAGTCGATGCACCTGGAATGTCCTGTCACCGACGGCGATGGTGGCGCGGGTGGAGAAGCTATCTGACGAGGGAGAGGCAGCGGCCATGGGCCCATTCTGCTCTCTCATAGGTGGGGTTCGACACCCCGGCCCTCGAGACGGGGCGATTGGCCCGAGACCGGGCGTTCGACGTCCCCGGTGTAGCGTGAGAAGGGCTCGCCCTTGGGAGTGACGCCATGTTTGGGCTGGACGACCGTGCTGGAGGTTGTCGCCACGTACAGGCCCGACGCCTCTTCTGAGCATCGTCAAAGGACTCTCATGGCTGCCGTGCCTTCCGCTCGACCCTCACCCGAGGTCGTGCCGCTCGCGAGCGGAGATCCCGGGCACGAGGGGTGGCGCGTGCCCGAGCCCGTCGGGCCGAGCCGGTGAGCACTCCCGACTCGAAGCATTTCTGGGCGGTGCTGTCGGGTGTGGATGATCACGAACCTCCGTCCTTGGCGACCTTGTGTCGGGGATGCGTGGCGCTCCTGCCGGTGAGCGGAGCGGCGGTGTCCCTGATGGCACCCGCCCGCGCCCAGAGTGTCGCCAGCGCCTTCGACGGACGAGCGCGGGCCATCCAGGACCTGGAGTTCACCCTCGGGGAAGGCCCGGCCATGGACTGCTACGTCCAGGGCAGGCCCGTCCTGGTCGACGACGTGCAGAGCCTGGCCCTGCGCTGGCCGCAATTCAGCGCGGCGGTCACCACCATGGGGGTGCGGGCCGTGTTCGCCCTGCCCCTGCAGACGACCGCGACCCGGATCGGGGTCCTGGTCCTGTACCGCGACGAGGCGGGCTCCCTGGCCGACGACGTGCTCGCCGACGCCATGGAGGTCGCCGACCTGGTGGCGCAACTCGTGCTCGTCATGCAATCGGAAGCCGCCACCGAATCGGTGGCCTGGGCCCTGGACGTGTCGGACCACCGCGCCGTGGTCCACCAGGCCACGGGGATGATCGCCGTCCAGATCGACGGGGACGTCGACGAGGCCCTCGCGCGCCTGCGGGCGTATTCCTTCTCTGCCGACCGACCCATTCGAGAGGTCGCCGAAGACGTGGTGGCCGGGCAGCTACGGTTCGACGACCGGTGAGGCCACATCACCTGGCCGTGCCTCGGCCCCGGCCCGGTTCCCGGTGCGAAAATGAGTGTCCACCGATTTGTCGGCGGGCGGCCCCCCAGATCACTCGACGTACCCGGAGGGAGGAGGAGGATTGACGATGGAACGGCGGGACGAATGGTTGGCACGGACGTTCGTCGAGCTGGCCGACACCCTCGTCGCCGACTACGACGTCGTCGACTTTCTGGCCACGCTGTCCGAGCGGTGCGTGGAGCTGCTCGACACCGTCGAAGTGGGTCTGGTGCTCCTCGACCGCCACGGTGGCCTTCAGGTCATGGCGTCATCGACCGAGCGCATGCGGGTCGCCGAGCTGTTCGAGGTCCAGAACGAGGAAGGGCCCTGCTTCGACTGCCAACGCGGAGGCGAGCAGATCATCAACGAGCCTCTCGGCCAAACCGAGGGCCGGTGGCCGCGCTTCGGCCCCATGGCCCTGAACGCCGGCTTCCAAATGGTGCACGCCCTGCCTCTCCGGCTCCGCACCGACGTCATCGGTGCCATGAACATCTTCGATACCGAGTTGAGAGAGATGACGCCGCAGCAGGTGAACATCAGCCAGGCCCTGGCGGACGCGGCGACCATCGGCATCCTTCAGGAGCGCAGCGTCCGGCACCAGATCGACGTCGCCGGGCAACTCCAGGGGGCACTCAATTCGCGAATCGTCATCGAGCAGGCCAAGGGTGTCGTCGCCGAGCAGCAGAAGGTGAGCATGGAGGAGGCGTTCGCCATGCTGAGGGGCTACTCCCGCAACAGTCGCATTCCCTTGAGCGACGTGGCGGCTGCGGTCATCGATCGTTCGCTCAGTTCGGAGACACTGCGCTCCGCCCCACCGCTCGGACGCGACGTCCAGCGCGCTCGAAAGACGCCGTGACGGCTCGGCGCGCCGCCATGTGCACCGACACTCTCGACCGAGCCCATCGGTAGCGGCCATGTGCTTCTCGCCTCAAGCCGATCTCGTGGGGGGTGTCGTCATCAGTGCCGTCGGTGTCGACGTCGTCCGTCACGTCCGCCACCGCCGGGACCATATGGCTCTGGCCGCGCTGCCGCTCGTGCTCGGTGCCCATCAGCTCGACGAAGCCTTCGTGTGGTGGGGCCAGGAGGGCCATGTGCCAGCGGCCGTCGGTCACGTCGCTCTCTGGATCTACCTGTTGATCGCGTTCGTGCTCTTACCCATCTTCGTCCCCGTGGCCGTCTACGCCCTCGAACCGAGCAAACCGCGCAAGCTCCTCATGGTCCCGTTCATCGTCATCGGGACCGGAGTGGCGGTATGGCTGTTCGTGGCCATGGTGCGCGGCCCGGTCGGCGTGACCGTGCACCCCTACCATCTGGCCTACACCATCAGACCCGGGCATGGGCTGCTCGTGATCACGCTGTACGTAGTGGCGTGTTGCGGGACACTGCTGTTCTCGGGCGAACGCCACATTGTCTTCTTCGGCGCGATCAACGTTGTGGCCGTGGCCATCATCGCCAAGTTGACGGTCGACGGGTTCGCCTCGGTGTGGTGCGGGTGGGCGGCGGTGACGAGCGGTGTCATCGCTCTGCACATGCGCTTGGCCCGTCCCCACCGCGCCATGCCCTACGTCCTCACCTGACGGGCTCGCACGTCAAGGCCGATGCTGGTCATCGGGCCGGTTCGAAGGTCGTTTGCGCCTGCGGCCTGCGTCTCCTTCCGCGGCACGAGCGGCCCCCCGAGGGGGTAAGATGGCGAAAACGTGTCGCCCAAGACCACGGTGACCCTGAACGCCCCCACGGCAGTGGCTTCGATCGCTGCGTGTCGGGCCCGAAATGGACGCCGTGTCGCAGACCGTTCTCGAGAGGTGGCCCGCACCTCGGGCCGCCCCCGCTTCACCCGAGCCGGCGATCGCCGGCCCTCCCCCCGGACCCCTCACCGCGGCGCGGATCGTGACGTCCCTTCTGGTGGTGGGGCCGCTGTTGGCGTTGGCGGTCTTCATCCCGTTGGGGTGGGGCGGCACCAAGGCGATCTGGGGCCTCGGCCTGGCCTTGGCGTTCTACCTCTTCACCGGTTTCGGGATCAGTGTCGGGTTCCACCGGCTCTTCACCCATCGCAGCTTCTGTGCGCACCGTGTACTCAAGATCGTGTTGGCCGTGGCCGGGACGATGGCGCTCGAGGGTTCGGTGATCAGCTGGGTAGCGACGCACCGTCGACACCACATGTTCAGCGATCGTCCTGGCGACCCGCACTCACCGATCAGCTACGGAACAGAGCACCCCACGATCATCCGCGGCTTCCTGTGGGCTCACGTGGGCTGGTTGTTCGCATCCGATCCCACCAGCCAGCAACGCTTCGCGCCCGACCTGTTGCGAGACCCCGACATGGTGGCTGTCGACCGGCTGTTTCCGGTGCTGGCCGTCCTCTCGCTGCTGATCCCGTTGGGGATCGGCTGGGCCGTCACCGGCACCCTCGCCGGCGCGCTCGGGGTGTTCCTGTGGGCGGGCCTCATCCGGATGGCGTTGCTGCACCACGTCACGTGGAGCATCAACTCGGTGTGCCACCTCTGGGGACGCCGTCCTTTCACCACGGGCGACAACAGTGCCAACGTGGCGTCACTGGCGCTCGTGTCGTTCGGAGAGAGCTGGCACAACTTCCACCACGCCGCCCCCGCGTCGGCCCGGCACGGGGCCCTCGAGCATCAGGTCGATCTGTCGGCGGGGCTCATCCGGATCTTCGAGCGGGCCGGATGGGTGACCAAGGTGCGGTGGCCGACGGCAACGCAGATCGACACCCTGACCTCCCGAGTCGAAGAGCCCCTCTCGGCCTGATCCCGGTCCACCGGTCCGGTGGTACCGCGTCTGTCAGCGAAGCGCCTCGACGCGGCTCGCACCGGCGACGATCAACATGCCCCCCGCCGTGCTCACCGCCGCGAAGTGTTGTGGCGTACCGGTGGTGAGCGATACCGAGTACAGCGTGGTGCCGGTGGACGGGGCCACCCCGTAGAGCACGGACGCGCCGATGTCGAGTGTCCACAGGACGCCGCCCGAGATCGTGGGTGACCCGGCCTGGCCCGTAGGCGAGGTCCAGGTCCAACCGCGTGTCATGGTCGACCCCGGCCCGACCCGCACCTGGTCGATCGTCCCGTTCCCGGTGCACACGACATAGGCGTCGGGAGCCTCGTAGGCATTCCCACCCCTGGAATTGCACAGGTCGATCGACGCCAGCTGGCCGCCGATCCCGCCGAGCCTCGTGGCGTCGAGGAGATAGGCGGTCTGTTGCTTGCCCACGATGAACAGTTGCGACCCGCCGAGGAGCATGGCGGCGGTCGACCCCAGGTCGCCGTCGTCGGCATTGTCCTGCGCCCAGTTCCTCGGCGCGAAGTACTGGCGTTCGGCGAGTGTCGGCGACAGCTCGATCACGGCGTCGCCGTGGTCGAAGGGCTGCCCCGCCTGGGCGCTGCCGTTGCCGGTTACGACGAAGATGTCGCCCGATCCGTCCACCGTTGCGCCCGCCGGAGCCCAGATGGCACCTTCGTTGGCCGTGGGCACTTGGTAGGAGAGGACGGCCCCGACGCCGGACTCGGGGACGCCGACCACCC
Source organism: uncultured Acidimicrobiales bacterium (assembly GCA_963838775.1). Lineage (GTDB taxonomy): Bacteria > Actinomycetota > Acidimicrobiia > Acidimicrobiales > UBA8190 > Chersky-840. The sequence goes on along the minus strand of CAWISP010000041.1, from coordinate 90,636 downwards.
ATCCGTGGTAGTCGCCGCAATCGCCGTAGTTTCCGCCGAAGGCGACGATCACGTGGCCGGCGGACACGGCAAGGCCGGTCCGCTGCAGCTGGGCGGCCGCGGTCCACCCGGGCTGGTCGACGTCCCGCGACCACAGGACCCGATGAGTGGCGATGTCGAGAGCCACCACGATGTGCTTCACCGACGATCCCGACAGCGCCTCGGCGGACGCGAACAGCGTGCCCGAGATGGGGTCGATCACCATCGTGGAGGTGATGCCCACGTGGGGGGTGATGTCTCCACAAGGAAGCATGCCGGCGGGAACGGGGGCGGCCAGGTGGTCCGACCACGCCAGCGCGCCGGTGGCGGCTGACAGCGCGTACACGGTGTTGTTCTCGGTGGCCACGAAGACTTGCCCTCCGGAGACGAGCGGCTCGCCGTAGACGGGCCCGTCGAGGGCCGGCGAGGTCCACGCCGCCGTCGGCTTGTGGTCGAAAGCGGGATCGGCGGTGTCGAGCGAGGTGCGGGAGAAGTTGCCGCCGTAGGTGAGCCACGCCGCCGCCGAGGGCGGTGCCGTGGTGCTCGTGGTCGACGTCGAGGAGCCACCCCGAACCGTCGACGAGCTCGATGGGGGCGTCGAGCCCGCCCGTGGCGAGGGGGAACCGGTCCCGCACGCCGCGCTCACGATCACCAGGGACCCGAGCACCACGGCGCGCACCGCCGTCATGGTGGCGACCCTGGTGACCCGGACGGCGGTGCTCGACCTCCCGGCCCGTGCCATGGTGCGAGTCTTGTCGCTTCGGGGACGCCATGCGGGCGCGGGACGTTGCGGTCGTGCTGGACTGCTGGCCATGGCCAAGGTCCGTCTCGGGTTCTTCTCGTTCACAGAAGTCATGGACCCTGGCGAGCACCGGTCGTACAACGAGTGGCACCAGCTCGACCACATGCCCGAACAGTTCCCGTTGCCGGGGGTGGTCTTCGGCCAGCGATGGGTGTCCACGCCCGCCTGCCGCCGGGCGCGGGTCTACGACGATCCGGCGTTGGCCCCCATCCACTACATGACCCTGTACCTGATGGGCGAGCCCGTCGACGCCACGCTGGATCAGTTCCTGGCGCTCGGGGAGACCTTGCGCACCGACGGTCGGTTTCACGAGCATCGCCGGGCACGCCTCTCGGGCCCGCTCAGTGTCACCGGCATGGTGGCGGCCCCCCGGGTGCACGTGTCACCGGAGGCCATCCCCTACCGGCCCAACCGCGGCGTCTATGTGGTGGTGCGCGAGGGAGCCGAGCCCGACGAGCGGGCCGCCGGGGCCGCTACGGCGTCGGGTGACGCTCATGACGAGGAGGCTCGCCTGGCGGTGTCGTTGCTCGGGGCGGACGGCGTGGCGGGGGTGTGGAGTTTTGCCACCGACAGCCGCTTCGACCGCCACGTCTGGCGCCCCGGCGCCAAGACCGTCACGGTGGCCTACCTCGACGTCGATCCTGTCGCACAGGCGGCCGTACTGGGCGATCTCGTGCACGCCGCGGTCGCCGGGAGCCCCCGGGGCGCCCTGTTCGCCGGTCCACTGGAGACGATCACCCCATGGCGTTGGGACTGGTTCGACGACGTCGGCGTGACGGGCCGGCGAGCCGAATCGCCTGTGATCGATCAGGACGGCTCGGTCATCGCCGATCGGTCGTGAAAGGTCCACAGCTGACGATCACCTTGCCGGTGTTCCCCCCGGTGAACAGGAGGTTGAGGGCGTCGGGGGCGCGCTCGAGGCCGTCGACGAGATGTTCGGCGTGCTTCACCTTCCCTTCGGACAGCCACCCCACCACGTCGATCTGCGCCTCGAGGAAGCGGTCGAGGTAGTCGAGCACGAGGAAGCCCTCCATCCGTCCCCGCTTGACGATGAGGTTGAAGATGTTGCGCGGCCCCGGCGGCCGGCTCTTCTCGTTGTACACGGAGATGGCGCCGCACAGGACGATCCGTCCTCGCATGGCCAGTTGGGCGAGGCAGATGTCGAGCATCTCACCGCCCACATTGTCGTAGTAGAGGTCGATCCCTTCGGGGCACGAGGCGCGCAGCGACGCGGCGACGTCGTCGGTCTTGTAGTTGATCGCCGTGTCGAATCCGAGCTCGTCGACGATCCATGCGCACTTCTCGGCGGTGCCAGCGATCCCGACGACCTTCGTGGCTCCTTTGATGCGAGCGATCTGACCGGCGACCGACCCCGTGGCCCCGGCTGCACCCGACACGACCACCGTGTCACCCTCGGTGACCCTGCCGACGTCGATCATGCCGAAGTACGCCGTCATGCCCGTGACGCCGAGAACGCTGAGCACCAGGGGCGGGTCGACCCCCGGAGGGATCACCTGCATGGAGGCGGCTGCTTCGTCGGCGATGGCGTAGTCCTGCCATCCGGTGAGCCCGACCACGAGATCGCCGACCGAGTACCGGTCGCTGTTGGACGCGAGCACTTCCCCGATGCCTGCGCCACGCACGGTCTCGCCCAGTCCGATGGGGGGGAGGTACCCGGGAGCGTCGTCCATCCAGGTGCGGATGGTGGGGTCCATCGACAGGTAACGGACACCGATCAAGGCCTGCCCGGGCCCAGGCTCGGGCACGGGCCCTTCCTGGAGCTCCGTCGTGGTCGCGTCCACCATGCCCGACGGCCGGCTGACGAGGACGATGCGACGATTCGTCAATGGCACCACTCCTTCAACTGCTCCACGATGGCGAGCGGGTCGGGGCCGATGGGTGTGACGTTCAGCACACTCACCCCCGCCTCTCGGTACGCGGCGATCCGCTCCTTCACGTACCCGGGAGGCCCCACCAGCGACGTCAGTTCGAGGAGCTCGTCGGGGACGGCGGCGGCGGCCTCCTCCTTCTTCCCACTCAGGTAGAGGTCCTGGATCAGCGCCGCCTCGGTCTCGAATCCGTAGCGACGGGTCAGGGCGTTGTAGAAGTTGCGGCCCTTGGCGCCCATGCCCCCGACGTAAAGGGCGGTCATGGGCCTGGCGAACTCGCGCAGGTGTTCGAGCCCCTCGCCGATCGCAGCCAGTCCGCCGGCGGCGATCTCGAGCGGGCCGAGGCCGGCGGCGCGTTTGGCGGCCCCGGCGGCCAGGGCGTCTCCCCACACGTCGTTCGCCCGCTCGGGGATGAACAAGAACGGGAACCATCCGTCGGCCAGCTCGGCCGTCATCTCGACGTTCTTCGGCCCCATCGAGGCCACCCAGACGGGGATCTCGGGGCGGACCGGATGGTTGATGAGCTTCAGCGGCTTGCCCAGCCCGGTTCCGAGCCCGGCGGGTAGGGGGATGGGGTAGAGCCCTTCGTTGGTCAGGACCTCCCGACGCCACACCTTGCGACAGATGTCGATGATCTCGCGGGTGCGTTCGAGGGGTTGGGTGTACGGGACACCGTGCCAGCCCTCGATGACCTGCGGCCCTGATGCCCCGAGACCGAGAATGAAGCGGCCCTCGCTCAAGGCGTCGATCCCGGCCGCGGTCTGAGCCAGGAGCGTGGGGGTGCGTGAGTAGATGGGAAGGATGGCCGACCCGATCTCGATCCGGTCGGTCTTCGCCGCGATGTACCCCATCTGGCTGGGACCGTCGAGACCGTAGGCCTCGGCCACCCACACGATGTCGAGCCCGGCACGCTCGAGATCGGCGACGTGGTCGGCGGACTGTTTGACCCCTCGCGAGTAGTCGAGCATCGTGCTCAGGCGCATCGGGATTCCTTTCTCCGGGTCGCCCCCGGGTGGTGTGGCGCTACGTGGCGGCGACCGATCGCGCTCACGAGCCGACCGTGGACATGCCACCGTCGACGGGGATGAGCGCACCGGTCAGGTACGCCCCGGCGCGCGACGCCAGGAAGATGGCGGCACCGGCCATGTCGTCGGGACGACCGATGCGCTTGAGGGGCGCGTTGGCCGCGATCTGCGTACCGAAGGCCTCGAGCGTCGCCGCCATCATCTTGGACTCGAACGGCCCCGGTGCGATGGCGTTGACGGTGATCGACGGCGCCAGGTGCTTGGCCAGGTTGCGAGTCAGTTGGTGCACGGCGGCTTTCGACGCCGAGTACGAGTAGGTCTCGAGCACGGAGACGAGGATCCCGTCGATCGACCCGATGTTGATCACGCGCGCCGGGTCGTCAGGAGAAGATGCGAGCCGCAACAACGGTGTCAGGAACTTCGTGGTGTGGAACACCCCTTTCACGTTCAGCGACAGCACGCGGTCCCAGGCGGCGTCGTCGAACTCCTCGAAGGGTGCCCCCCAAGTGTTGCCGGCGTTGTTGACGAGGATGTGCAACATCGGCTCGCGCTCGGCCAGCGCGGCGGCCAGCGCCCGGCAGCCGGGCTCGGTGGAGAGGTCGGCCGGCAGCGCGATGCATTCTCCGATGGCCGACAGCTCGGCGGCGACTTCGTCGCACGCCTCGGCCTTGCGCGACGACACGTACACCTTGGCGCCGGCTTCCACGTATCCCGTGGCGATCATCTTGCCGATGCCTCGCGAGCCCCCGGTCACGAGGGCGGTCTTGCCGGCGATGGAGAACAGGTCGGTCATGGTCGTGTGCGGCTCTCGGATGGGGAAGCGGCAGACGCTACTGTGCGATCGGGGCGTGCTCGAGTTCTCGAGCCCGATGCCCGTGCCAAGCTGGTCGCGTGGGCCGGGACCGTGCCAAGCGCAACAAAGAACGTGCGTCGCGCGCGGCGCGTCGACGCCTCGAGCCCATTCGGGGCGCCCGCGGCCGGAGCCTCGCGCACACCCGGCTCACCGCCCCGCGTGTGGTCGGGCTGAGCCAGTTCGCCGGGGGTCTGACCGGCCCCACCCGGCGACTGCAGCCGCGCAGCCGGGTGAGGGCCTGGATCCTGTCGGCGGTTCCCGTCGTCGTGCTCGTCATCTGGGTGGTGGCTCGCATCGCCAGGCACCTCTGATCTCGCCTCATCCACCGGTGGCCGAGAAGTGCTGGTAGTCCGGGCTGGCCGTCCAACGCCCTCCCCATAGCCACCCCACCGACGCGAAGGCGTCCACGAGCTGCCCGCCGGGGACCGACATCCCGGGACGGACGTCCGAGCGGTCCAGGTACGGTGCTCCCGCGGGCGGCTGCACCTGGCCTCCCTCGAGGTACGGGTTCTCGACGGGGTTCACGTCGATCGCCTCGCCGTAGGCGTGCACCGACCACGTCGGGGGCCCGGGCGCCACCGCGTCGCGGCAGTTGAATCCCGACGTGTTGTCGTTGGCCATCGAGACTGGGTCCTGGCCTCCGAAGGCGGCCTCGGGCTGCATCCCATGGATGGGGAAATGTTCGGTGAAGAGCTCGCCGAATACCTTCAATACCGCTGAGGTCACCGCGCTGTTCACGACCATGGTGCCGATGTGCGGCTCGCCGTCGAAGCCCCAGTAGCTCATGGTGAGCAGTCGGAGCTGGGCCGGGCCTACGGGGCAGCCCGGCCTCCACGTGGCCGAGAGCTGCGTGGCGTCGACAGGAGCCACCGAGCCGACGAATCCCGACGAGTTGGCCGGAGCCGACGCGGCGGGGGTCGCCGTCGTGGTGGGGAGCTCGGAGCGGGCCGTGCCCAAGGTGGTGGCCGGCGCCGTCGGGGGCGTGGTTGCCGTCGACGAAGGCCCAGGCACGGGGGTGACGTGGGAGTGGGTATGGGACCCGGTGATCCGGGCTGGTGCGCCATGAACGCTGAAGGAGGAGTCATGTAGGAGACGACTTCAGAAGCGGTGCTGTGCGAGAGATGGAGGATTGTTGGCCCTCCGGCGTCGGCCTTTCGGGGGCAGGCGTCAAACCACCCTGTGCTGCGTTGGCTGAAGACCGTCGTGGTGAGCGACAGGGGAAAGGTGCGGCTTGATCGCATCAGGTGGGGACCAAGAAGACGTTCCAGAGCACCCGGAGAGGTTTGTGGGTGTCGCTGTTGAAGCACTGTTAAGTACCAAGGTGGCGTCGAAACCTGGGGCCTTTAGCCCGCTCCCGGGATGGGCCTGGCGGTCACCCGTGCTACTGGCCAGGCGGCGTCCGGTGCGAAGGCGGCGTGAGCTTGGTCTGCGGCTCTCGTGCGGAACATGGGAAGGCGAGTGTCGATACCGACGGCCAGTCGAAATGGGCTGTGGTTGGGCCCCCTGGTCGCGAGAGGGAGCGTGCCGAGGCAGAAACCGAAGGCACTTCAGTACCGATGCGGCGCTTGCCGGCGGACCGGCTCGTAGTAGCTGTGAAGCTCCTGCTCGCTGGGGTGGGGGTGGAGCCAAGGGGCCGGCTCATCAGGACTGTTGAATCGATCAACCAGGGGCGGCTGCTCCTGGGAGGAAGCGAGGAGACATGCCAAAGCTTGGCGTCGTCAAGTCGTACGACATCCCCAAACAGTCTGTGTGGGAGGCGTATAGGAAGGTGGCGGCGAACAAGGGTGCCCCGGGTGTGGACGAGGTGACGCTGGGCGAGTTCGAGGCCGATCTGAAGAACAATCTGTACAAGATCTGGAATCGGATGAGCTCGGGGTCGTACTTTCCGCCTCCGGTGCGGGCGGTCGAGATCCCCAAGCCGCACGGTGGCGGGGTCCGGGTGCTCGGCGTACCGACTGTTGCTGACAGGGTGGCCCAGACGGTCATGGCCATGTATCTGGAGGAAAAGGTGGAACCAAGGTTCCACCCCGACTCCTATGGCTATCGGCCGAACAAGAGTGCCCTGGATGCGGTGGGGGTGTGCCGACGGCGCTGCTGGCGATACGACTGGACTATCGATCTTGATGTCCAGAAGTTCTTCGACACGGTGCCCTGGAGCCTGATCATCAAGGCGGTGGAAGCGGTGACCGACTGCCCGTGGGTGTTGCTGTATGTGAAGCGGTGGCTTGCTGCTCCGCTGCAGCTGCCCGACGGCACTCTTGTGGAGCGGGACAAAGGAACCCCGCAAGGGTCGGCGGCATCGCCGATCCTGGCGAACCTGTTCATGCACTTCGCCTTCGATACGTGGGTGGCCCGGCGTTTCCCGGACTGCCCGTTCGAGAGGTTCGCCGACGATGTGGTCGTGCATTGTCGCACCCAGCGTCAGGCGGAAGAGGTGTTGGCAGCGATCGCCGAGCGGATGGAGCAGGTGGGCCTGCGGCTTCACCCCGACAAGACTCGGATCGTCTACTGCAAAGACTCCGATCGTCGGGGCGCCCACGAGCACACCAGCTTTACGTTCCTGGGTTACACGTTCCGGCCTCGAAGCGCTATCCGCAAGGACGGCAGTCTGTTCACGTCGTTCCTGCCGGCCATGAGCACCGAGGCCATCAAAGCCAAAAGCGATGACCTTCGCGCCATGCGGATCCACCATCGCACCACCTGGTCCCTAAACGACCTGGCGGCATGGCTCAACCCCAAAGTCGCCGGGTGGATGCAGTACTACGGCCGGTTCTACCGGTCGGCCATGTACCCCCTCCTGATCCGTGTCAGCACCTATCTGAGACGCTGGGCGGGGAAGAAGTATCGGCGCCTGCGGGCCTTTAGCCGGTTTCAGCGATGGTGGAAGGGACTGCTCGACCGAGAGCCCCGCCTCTTCGTCCACTGGCAATGGGTCCGCTGGGACGTAACCAGGCTGATGAGAAGAGCCCGGTGACGGGAGACTGTCACGCCGGGATCTGTGGGAGCCGGGGGCTGCAATGCCCCCGGCCACCCGACTACTGGAGCATCCGGCCAGTATCCCGAGCGAGAGGAGCACGGTGGCGAACGCGACGGTGAGGTGGCGCCCGGGGCGCGGCACGGACGCGCACCATAGCCGGGGGCGCCTCCCCACCGTGATGGTCGGTGTCGCCCTGCTCGTCGTGGTGCTCGCCTCGTGCGGGTCGGCTGGCCACGTCGGCGTCCGGCACCCGGTCTCGAGCCTTACAGTGCCCTCCACGACCGGGACCACCCCCACCACGGTTCCCACCACCGTGGCGACCACGGTGCCCACCACCGTCGCTCCGACGGTGGTGGCCCCGGAGCCGGTCAAGGCCGCCACACCGGCGCCGGCCACGACGGCCCCCCGGCCGGCTCCGCCGGCCCCGCCCGCGCCGCTCCTGGTCACCCGCCTGGTGGGAGTGGGGTCGGCCACGCAGGTGATCGCGGTGAGCGCGTCGGCCTACGGGCAGACCACCGCCACGTTCACTGCCTATCAGGACGGCGCAACGGGCTGGCGTCAGGTGTTCGGTCCGTGGCAGGCCGACATCGGGTACGCGGGCTTTGCCCCGCCGGGACAGAAACATGAGGGCGACGGGCGCACGCCCTCGGGGTCGTTCGGGTTCGACTTCTTCTTCGGCGTGCTCGGCGATCCGGGCGTCCAGTTCCCCTACCACCCCGTGACAGGGCGCAACATCGTGTGGGACGACGATCCGTCCAGCCCCCTCTACAACCAGTGGGTGGACACCGACCTGTCGAACGCGGGCGCTTCGCCCGAGCCCATGGACGACATCCCCACCTACGACTACGGCGCCGTGATCGCCTACAACATGAGCCCCACCGTTCCCGGTGCGGGGAGCGCCATCTTCCTCCACGTCTCCGACGGGGCGGCGACGGTGGGGTGCGTATCGCTCCCGACCTCCGAGTTGCTCGCCGTCCTGCGATGGCTGAGCCCCGCCGCGCAGCCCCGGATCATCATGGGGACGGCGGCCACCATCGCCCCGTAGGCCGCGTGTCGCCTCGACACCGTGTGCCGCCATAGCGTGGGCCCCGTGGAGGACGTGTTCGGGGTTGTGCATCGTCAGCGCGCCTGTCGGGTGTTCGGAGACGACCCCGTCGACGACGACACCGTGGAGAGGGTCCTGGACGCGGCGACGTTCGCCCCCAGTGCCGAGAACCGCCAGCCATGGGTCTTCGTGGTGGTGCGCGCCGACGCTCGTCGCGCCGCCATCGGTGCCCTCACGCGCCAGGCTTGGGAGGGGGGCGGTCGGGCTCACTCCGAGGGCCGTCTGTCCCCGGCGTTGCTCGCCGACGTCGAGACGGGGGCGAGCGGGGGTGTGGCCGGGGCTCCTGTCCTCGTCGTCGTGTGCGGTGACACCCGCCTCGGCGACCGGCGTGTCCTCGAGGCGTCGGTGTTCCCGGCCATCCAGAACCTGCTGTTGGCGGCCACCGCGGTGGGGCTGGGCTCGTCGCTCACCACCCTGCCGTTGGTGTTCGGTGAAGAGTTGGCGGCGATCGTCGAGTTGCCCGCCGAGGTGCTCCCCATGGCGGTGATCCCCCTGGGCTGGCCGGCGCGCCCGTTGTCGCCACCTCGGCGGATTCCCGTCGCGGAGAAAGCCCACCGCGAGACCTACGGCTCCCCGTGGTGACATCGGTGTAGCTCGCGCAGCGTGCTCCGGCGCGCCATGTCGGGCTACGGTCGCCTCGTTTGTGTGAATGACGCCGGGAGGGGCGCATCGTCCGATGCAACAGCACCGCTACTCCGTGATCGTGGACGGGACGCCGCCCGAGGTCTGGGAGCTCTTCTGGTACCGCGGCCCGCGCCGTCCCACCTCGTCGGAGGTGTCCATCGAGATCCTGCACCCCGGTGACGCCGTCGGTGAGGGCCTCGTCCGGCACTGCACGTTCCGCGTGCCCCGTTATCTGATGTCGGGGGGAGTCGGCAAGTCGTGGGAGTGGCTCACCGAGGTCAAACCCCCCGTGTCGTGGAAATACGATGCGGTCGGAAAGCCGTTGTGGTCGATCGCGGAAGGACGTACCCGGCTCGAGGACCTCGGAGACGGCCGTACCGAGATCCATTTCAGCGAGTCGTACCATGCATTCAACCCGGTGATGCGGGCCCTGCTCGAGCGCCGGGTCCACCGCTTCATCTCCAAGGACAACGACCGGCTGATCACGACGGCGATCAACGACGGCATCCGCCGGCTTCGAGCCGCTCGGGGCTCTGGAGCCGCTCCGCCCGAGGGTGGGCCCGACGCCGGATCGTGACGGCACGGAACCTTCTGTCTCCCCGACACCTCTAGTGGGTGTGGAGCATCTCGTCCGGGCGGCTCGGCGAGGTGATGCCGCGGCTATGGACGCGCTCGTGCGCGAGCTGATGCCCTACGTGGGCCGGATATGTGGGGCGATCGCCCTCGACCGCGGAGACGACGCCATGCAGGAGACCTTCATCGCCGTGCTGCGCAACCTCCGAACGTTGCGCGAGCCCGCCGCCCTCCACGGCTGGGTGCGACGCATCGCGGTCCGAGAGGCGGTACGTGTCGCCCGAGGGGGGCACGAGGAATCCGTCGACCCCACCACGCTCGCGACCAGTGCGGTGGCTCCGATCGACGTGGCCACCGTGGTCGACGTGAGGTCCACCCTGGCGGGCCTCGCTCCCGAGCAGCGCGCCATCCTCGTGTTGCGCGATGTGGAGGGATTGAGCGAGGCCGACGCGGCCCGGTTCCTGGGCGTCGCCGAAGGCACCGTGAAGTCGCGCCTGCACCGGGCCCGTGCGGCTTTCGTCCGGAGGTGGGAACCGTGAGCGACGAGGAACGCCGGTGGCCGGTGGCGGGGCTCGGCCCGATCGGGCGCGCCCGGGCACTGGGGGCCTCGATCCCGAGCGCGGCGTGGGCCGAGGGGATCCTGGACGCTCCCTACGACGCCACCTGGCCCTGGATCACCGACCTCGAAACGTCGATCCCGCGCTTCGACACCCAGGTGCGCAAGGTGCGGGTGGTCGACCGGGTTCCGGTCGACGGGGCGCAACGGCTCCGGATCACGGCGTCGACCTTCGGTGTCGCCTTCCCCTTCGAGGTCCGTCTCGAGGACGGCTTCTGTCTCATGCAGGCCCGGGCTCGCCTTTACCTCGTGCTCATGGCGGCCGAACCCCACGACGGCGGTGCGCGCACCCGCTTCTTCCATCTCGAGGCGATCCCCCTTCCCGGCGCCCGGTTGGTGCGGGGCTATCTCCAGCGTGTGGTCGACAGCGACTTCCGCAACCTCTCCCGCCTCGCGTCGCAGGGCTTCTGAGCCGGTCTCCAGTCGGAGACGTGGGGCGCGCCGACCGTCGCGATCAGCGCCGTTGCCGGCGACGGACCTGGGCACCGGTACTGTGCGCACGTGCCGGTCATGAGCGTCACCGAGCTCCAGAGCCTCCTCGACGGGACGTTCCCCGACTCACCTCCTCCCTACTTTGTGGAGGAGACAGGAGCGTGGGGGGTCAGGATCCGTCTCCCGGTCACCGAGCAGCACAGTCGGCCGGGGGGCACGGTGGCGGGCCCGACGCTCATGGCACTGGCGGACGCGGCGGCGTGGCTGGCGATCCTGGCGCAGATCGGGCCGGTCCTCCTGGCCGTGACCACGAGCCTGCACATCGACTTCCTGCGCAAGCCTGCCCTCGTCGACGTCGTGGCCGACGGGCACCTGCTGAAACTGGGCAAGCAGCTCGGTGTGGTCGACGTCGGGCTTCGCTCCGACGGCCACGACGAGCTCGTCGCCAAGGCCCAGGTCACCTACTCCATTCCACCCCGCTCCGTTCCACCCCGGTAGCGATCAGCGGTCGGCGCCCCGCTCGAGGAGAAAGGCGCGACGAGGACACTCCTTGGCGGCGCGACGGGCGAGCTCGACCAGGTGGGGGGGAACAGGGCCCCCGTCGACGACCGGGTACCCCCATTCGTCGAGGGTGACGAGTTCGGGGAGGAGCTCGGCACAGTACCCGTAGGCGTCACACGCGATCGGGTTCACCTTGATGACCGATGTCATGGTGTACCGGTCCGGAGCGCGCCCATGGTGGCCGGAAACACCGACGGTTCGTTCCCGAACGGACACGGTCGTCGCGCGCTGTGGGCGGCGACATCGACCGAGAAGACCGACAACGCGCTGCGCACCATGCGGGCGACGCCGTCGGGGTGCCGGCACGCCCCGCGGCCGTCCACAGCCTCCATCCGCATCTCCAGGCGCTCCAGTGCAGCGGGACCGGCGGATCCGAAGGCCAGGCGACCGAGGTCGTCGGCCAGGGCGGGGAGGCCGAACACACAGGGACCGCACTGCCCGGCACTTTCACCGGCCATGTAGCGCGCCAGACGAGCGGTCTCGGCGACACCACACGAGCGCCGGGTGAGGACCACGAGCACCCCCGGCCCGACGACGCCGCCGACGGCGGCGAGCGGGCGTGGCGCATAGGGAGTGCCCAGCGCGGCCCCCGACACCCAGCTGCCGCCGAAGCCGCCGGTCAACACGGCCGCGACCTCGTCGACCGGGCCCGTGCGTTCGATGACCGCGCCCAGCGGCGTCCCCATGGCGATCTCGTACACGCCGGGATGCTCGACTGCGCCCGACACCGTCACGAGCGCTGTTCCCGCTGCATCGGCCCCTCCGGCGGCACGGAAGGACGTCGGGCCGTACCTGGCGATGAGCGCCATGTGCGCGAGCGTCTCGGTGTTGTGCACGAGGGCGGCACTGCGTCCGATCGTGAGTGGAGTGCTCTTGTCGGGCCGCCACTGGGGCGCTCCGGGACCACCGTTGCACCACGACACCAGGGCCGACTCCTCTCCGGCGACATACCGGCCCGGAGGGCACCGCACCTCGATCGGCACCGGGGCCAACGCCGTGCCCGTCCGCTCGGCGACGGCGCGTACGACACGGTCGAACGTGTCGCGCTGATCGCCGGCGACACAGACCACGATCCGGGTGGCCCCGAGGGCGCACGCGGCCAGCTCGGCCCCGTCGAGTACCAGGTGGGGGACACACGACAGGAGGACCCTGTCCTTGGCGCTGGCCGGCTCGCTCTCCATGGCGTTGACGACAAGGGTCGCGTGCGTTTTCGCCGATGCGACGAGCCTGAGCTTGGTCGAGGACGGGAACGATGCCCCGCCGCGCCCGGTGAGCCCGGAGACCTCCACCGTCGCCGCGAAGCGCTCGGGCCAGGAGGTGTCTCCGGGTCGCGGCAGCGGTGGTACCCCGTGGTGGGCGAGGTGAGAGGGAAGATCGGGGTTGCGACGCGCTCGCCACGCGCCGAGGAGCGTGGCGGCTTCGGCGCCGCCGGGACTTTGCGAGTCGGCCGTGGCGGCGGTGGTAGGGGCGGTGGCTGTGTTTGTAGGGGCGGTGGCTGTGGTGGGGGGCATCAGGTCGTCCTCGGGGGTCAGGCGGAGAGGTGTTTGACAGGGACGGCGGGAGGACGGCGGTGGACCGGGACGAGGGCCAGCGCGCGGCGCATGCGCGTGCCGGCCAACACGACCCGCCAGATTCCGGCGGCCACGACGACGGCGATACAGGTCACGGTCAGGGCGATCACCCATTCCTGGCCCATGTCGGTCCCCATCCCGAACGCGTGGGAGAGCGCCACCGGCCAGCTCAGGTAGGCGAGCCAGTGCACCGCCCTCCAGGTCCCGGCACGCATCTTGTGGCGGAGGTGACTGGTCACTGCCACCGCCAGCAACATGTCGAAGCCGACCGAGCCCAACGACACCCACAACGGCTTGTAGGACGAGGCGAAGGGCACCACGATCGCCGCCCACCCGATGTGCACGTAGGCGTCGAGCACGCTCGTGACGATGTGGCACGCGAGGAATCCCATGGTGATGACCGAGAGCCGGCGGTGCAGGTCCTGAACCGAAAACCCGGGCCAGCGCACCGTGGCGGCCCGGTTGGCGGTGAGGATGCCGAGCAGCGTCGTGGCGGTGAGAAGGACCAATGCCACCAGGCCGGTCGCCCGCGTCGCGTACCAGAGTACGGGGGAGCTCATGATCGCGGCCCGGTCATCGGCCCGTGAACGGACCGTACACGGTGTCGCATGGCCAACCGTTGAGTGCGATGACCTGTCCGTCGTGGCGCACGAGACGCGTCGGTTGCCCGAGCGCGACGAGTTTCGCCCGGGCGTGTGGACCCCAGACGACCGCAGCCGTGCTCGCGGCGTTGGCGTCGACGCAGCTGTCGCCCGAGGCGGAGACGAGACGCCAGTACGGTGCCGCACAGTCCCCCGTGGAGGGGTCGACGATGTGGTGCATCTGTCTCCCGCCTCGCCGCCAGGTCCGAACCGACGTGCTCGACGACGCGATGGCGCCGGCCTTGATCGAGACCACCTGGTCGACGCCGTCCGCCGGGGTCGAGGAGTCGGTGGCGATCCCGACGGCCCAACCGTCGGAGGGGGCGGTCCCGGCGGTGGCCACGTCACCGCCGATGCTCACGAGCACCCCCGTGTGCACGCCGTGGGCGATCCGAGTGGCGGCGCGGTCAGCAACGAGGGCCTTGGCCGAGGACCCGAGGTCGAGGTGGGTGCCGGGGGGCACCCGCACCGTTCGACCGCGGCTGTCGAGCTCGATCCGCCACCAACCGGGGGCCGGCCGCGGGGTGCCGGCGTGCTCGGTGCCCCCTGTGTCGAGCTCGTCGTAGTCGCGGTCGTAGCCCAGCACCTCCATGGCGAGCCCCACGGTGGGGTCCACGGCCCCGTCGGTGCGCCGCGCCACGTCGTAAGCGACGGCGATGGCCTCGAAGAGCAGGGCGCTGACCGTGACGCGGGCACCGTTGGCCCGGTTTAGGGCCGACAGTTCCGAATCTGACCGGAAACGGCTGCATGCTTCGTCGATAGCGACGAGCTCGTCGCGCAGGATCCTCGCCGCGGTGTCGACGGCGGCGGGTTCGGTCACGGCCACGAGCGCGGTGGTGCCGATGGCGCATATCGATCGGATCGCAGGCTGCTCGGAGCGCGGGGGCTGAGCACCCTCCTCGACGGTGGGGTGAAGGGCCGGCATCTCAGCGCCCGGTCCCACCCGAGACCACCGTGGCCGACTTCGTCGTCGAGCTCGGGGTCGTGGTCATCGTCGCTGCGGTCGTGGGGGTCGACGTGGTCGACGAGGTGCCGGTTCCTGACGCTGACGACGTTGTCGAGCTCACCGAGGTGTGGGCGGAGGCGGTGGTACCCGGGATCTCCTTGGAGACCATCAGCCCGAGCGCCGCTGCGCTGCCCGCGGCCAGGATGGCAACGGCTGTCGACGTGCGGCGGACCCTCGTGTGGGCGACGTCGCGCCGCTGCGAGGGAATTCTGGGGGAGGTTCTCACGACAGGCATGTCACCATGCCAACCTCGCATCACTCGCACAGTCGGCTAAGAGTCAGCTGTGAATGTGCGACCAGCGCGGTCACCCTCACCAGCCCCGGACCGGGGGTTCTCCGCGTCGGGGTCCTCGGAAGGGGGAGCCCCCGTCAGGGGCAGGCGTACCGTGAAGACCGTGCCGCCACCCGTGCGTGCTGCCGCGGTGACGGTGCCCCCGTGGGCCCGCGTAATCGATGCCACGATGGAAAGGCCCAGACCCGATCCCCCGAAGCGGCGCGAGCGCGACGCATCGGATCGGAAGAACCGTTCGAAGACCCGGGCGACGTCCTCGGGACCAAGGCCCGGGCCGTCGTCCTCGACGCTGATCACCGCGTCAGCACCCTCCTGATCGACGGTGACGACGCAGGTCGTTCCTTCGGGACAGTGGGTGCGCACGTTGGCGAGGAGGTTGTCGAGCACCTGGCGAATCCGCATGCGGTCGCCGATGATCTCCACCGGCTGGCGGGCGACGAGGCGAACCGGCCAGGACGGGCCCACCGTCGAGGCCGTCTGCACCGCTTCGGCGGCCACGCCTACGACCTCGACCTCCTCGCGCTCGAGGGGTCGGCCCTCGTCCAACCGGGCCAGCAGGAGGAGATCCTCGACGAGGCTCCCCATGCGGGCCGTTTCGCTGCGGATGCCGTGCATCACCCGCTCGAGATCATCGGCGCGCGCCGCCGCGCCCTGTTCGAACAGCTCGGCATAGGCGGAGACAGCGGTCAGGGGGGTGCGCAGCTCGTGCGAGGCATCGGCGACGAACTGCCGCATCCGAGCCTCCGAGGCCCGCAACTCCTGCTCGGTGGCATCACGCTGGGCGAACGCCTTTTCGATGCGCCCGAGCATCACATTGAGCGCCCGAGCCAGACGTCCCACCTCGGTGCGGGCCTCCTCGCCCGGGACCCGCTCGGCGAGCTCGCCCCGAGCGATGGCGTCGGCCGTGCTCTCGACGGCCCGCAGGGGCTGGAAGCTCACCCGCACGAGCCACCACCCCAGCAACAGGGCCGCCACCAGGGCGGCACCGGTCACCGCCAGCTCGACGCCGACCAGCCGGTCGAGCGTCGACACCGTCGTGCCCAGGGGGAGGCCGATCACCAGCTCTCCACCCGAATACGGGCCGCCGTTGAGGATCGACGCGCGGAGCTGGTACTGGCCGTCGTCGCTGGTGAAATACGTCGTCGGCTCGCGAAAGTCAGCGGCATCGGACTCGAACCCCGTGATGCGAGCCGGAAGCGTGGGATCCTCGGCTGCCGTCGTCGATCCCAACGGCGCGGGCTGGATCGACCGGCACAGAATGGTGTTGGAGGCGCTCCGGACCTCGACGAAGGTGCCGGGTTGCAGCTCGTGCAACAAGTCGTTGCTGAGGCCCGCGAAGCCGTCGCAGCTGGGTGGATCCGTCGACGTCGTCGTCGATCCCGGTGTCGTCGTGGTCGACGTGGTCTGCGACCCCGGCGGGGATTGGGGTGGAAATCCCCCCGCCCCGTTCCCCGACGGCGTGCCCGACTCCGGGAACGAGCCGCCGCCGGGGACGTGGCCGCCCTGGCTGCCGAGGGCACCTTCGAGGGCGATGTGCGACTGCTCGAGCGACTGATCGATGCGGTTGAAGAGAAAGGACCGCAATTCCTGGTAGGTGACGATGTCCGCGATAGCGAGGGCCGTCAGCGCCACCACGCCGACGGCCAGGAGCAGCCGGAGCCGCAGTGACACCTACTGAGCCTCGGACTCGCGCAAGGTGTAACCGACCAGACGGATGGTGTGGATGAGCGGCGGTCCGTGGCGTTCGAGCTTCTTGCGCAAGTAGCTCACGTACGTCTCCACCACGTTGGCTTCCCCGCCGAAGTCGTAGTGCCACACGTTGTCGAGGATCTGGGCCTTGGACAACACCTGGCGGGGATTGCGAAGGAAGAAGCGCAACAGGTTGAACTCTGTGGCCGTCAGCTGGATGAGAGCGCCGCCGCGCCGTACCTCGTGGGCGCCTTCATCCATCTCGAGGTCGGAGAATTGCAAGAGGCCCTCATCGGCCGTGTCCACCCCGGCCCGGCGCAGCAGGGCCCGGGCGCGGGCGATGATCTCGGCGAGGGCGAAGGGTTTCGTGACGTAGTCGTCGCCGCCCACCGTCAACCCCGCGATCTTGTCCTCGAGCGAGTCCCGAGCGGTGAGGAAGAGCACCGGCGCCCGGATCCCGTCGGTGCGCAGCCGGCGGGTGACCTCCAATCCGTCGAGGTCGGGCAGCATCACGTCGAGGACGATGAGATCGGGGGGTCGCTCTTGCGCGGCGCTGAGCGCAGCTCGCCCCGTCATGGCCTCTTCGACCTCGAATCCCTCGTAGCGCAACGAGGTGGCGACGGCATCGACGATCGAAGGCTCGTCGTCGACCACGAGCACTCGGTTCCGCTTCGTGTCCATTGGATGATGTCCCTCCTGTGTCGAGGATGGACGGCGCTCTTGCGCAGCTCCTGTGGGTCACCTGTGTGTCCCCTGTGAATCGATACCCCTTGGGGGCCGCTCCGTCCACGACCAATCCGGCCACCAGGCCGGATTGGTCGTCATGGCTGGTCCCAGGCACGAACCGCGATCAGAGCAGATGACCGGGGCAGAGGAATCATGGGTCGGGACCCGTCATTGCTAAAGGCCTCATGAGCCGGGGCCGATCGACAATGGACCCACCGACAACGCTGGATCGCTCGGACGGAGACCTGTGATGGACGCTACCTACGAGGGCTGGGCACCCGACCCGTTCGACGCGCACGAGGTTCGCTACTTCGTTGACGGCTTCCCCACCAAACTTGTTCGTGATGGATCGGTAGAAGAATTCGACGATCTGCCACCGCGTTGGACCTGGCCGGCGGAGCTGCAAACCCCGCGACTGGCCGAGGCGACAGCCGAGCAACCGGCGGAATCGGCCGTTCCTGATGACACGACGGTTCCGGATGAGCCGGTGATGCAGGAACCGGTCGAGCCCGCCGTTTCCGCCGAGCCGGCGATGCAGGAACCGGTCGAGTCGGCCGTTCCCGCCGAGCCGGTGATGGAGGAACCGGTCGAGCCCGCCGTTCCCGCCGAGCCGGTGATGGAGGAGCTGGTCGAGCCGGCCGCTCCCGCCGAGCCGGTGATGCACCAAGCGGTCGAACCTGAAATTCCGGATGAGCCGGTGATGGAGGAACTGGTCGAGCCCGCCGTTCCCGCATGGAGGAACCGGTCGAGCTCGCAGTTCCCGATGAGCCGGTGATGGAGGAACCGGTCGAGCTCGCAGTTCCCGACGACCCGGTGATGGAGGAATTGGTCGAGCCGGCGGCGGCAATGATGCAATCGCCTCTGCCTCCTCCTCCACCCCCTTTGCCGCCCGGTGCTTCGTTTTGGTCGCCACCGCCGGCTCCGGGCGCCGTCAGTCCCCAGCCCGACGTCCCCAGTGTCGGCGAGACCTTCTGGGGCCAGGGGCCCGGTGAACCACCGGGGTTCGGGCCCGCTCACGACGACACCTTCGTCGGCGGCGTCGAGCCGTCTCAGACCCGACGCCCGAGGAAGCGCTTGGTCGCCGGTCTGGCCGCGCTCGTCGTAGTGGCTGCCGTGGCCGGCGTCCTTGTCGTTGTCAGCGGAGGCAAGAGCGCCGAAGCGGCGGTCATCGATTCGGTCAACAGCACCTTGGCGGACCGAACTGCCCACGTCGGTATGAACGTGACCGTGCACTCGCCGTCGTCCAACGTCACCGAGTCGGGAACAGGTGGTATCGACTTCAGTCAGAACGCCCTGCAACTGCAATTCAACGTCGACGAGGCCGGACAGAAGATTCCGCTCACGGCCCTGTACATCGGCGGGTCCGTGTACGAGAGCATCGCAGGGCTGGACCAGTTGGTTCCGGGGAAGTCGTGGATCTCGATCGACCTCAGCTCCCTGGCGACCTCCAGCCAGAGCTCGAGCGCATTCGGCACCGGCAGCAACCCCACGGCCATGTTGCGGCTTCTCGCCGAGCAGGGCAACACCGTCGTGCCCTTGGGGCCCTCGTCGATCGACGGCACCGCCGTGCAGGGGTATTCGGTGACGCTCAACGTGCAGCGCATCAAGTCCCAGCTGGCAAACGCAAACCTTCCGTCGTGGATGACCTCAGCGCTGAGTCAGGTCGATATCGAGAGTGTCACCAACAACGTCTACATCGACGGCAACGGCCTCCTCCGTCGTTACAGCGTCTCGCTGACCGAGAACGTGACATCGGCAGGCAAGATCACGCTCGACGAGAGCCTCGACTTCTCGGACTACGGCGCAGCGGTCACCGTGAGCGCTCCACCGGCCGCCCAGGTCATGACCTTCGAGCAGTTCCTGCAGGCCGCCGAGGCGGCGGGTACGAGCTCGCCGTCCTGAGCGTCGTGACGGTCAGTCGGGGCCGCTCCCAGGACGGTCGCGCAGCTCCAGCCGTATGACTTCGTACTCGGTGCGGGCGGCGCCGGTTCCCGCCACGCGTTGCACCTCGCGACGGAACTCGGCGGCGATGTCCTCGGAGTCCTCGAGCTCCCCGTCCCACAACGAGATCCCGGCGACCTCGATGCGCGATCCGCGCGTCGACTGCAGGACCACCGCGCCGACGAAATGAGAGAACTCCCGGAAGCGCGGTAACACGTCCTCGTCGATGGCACGCAGAACTTCGGGAAGCGCTTCCGGTTCGATGAAGAAATTGCACGGTCCGGCCCTTCATGGTGGTGCTCCGATCCACTGGCCAACCCGCGCCCAGGCTACGACGCACGGTGCTCTCGCACACGGGACTCCGGCTCGCTGCCGGGGGAAGGCTCAGGCTCACGTCATGCGAGCCCCTCACCAGACGATTGCACAGAGCACCGAGGTCCCCCATCCACATCCGGAGCGCTCCGCGCCACACCGTCGTGCAACCGGCGACCACCGGAGCGAGGCCGTCAGCCTTCGAGCTCCTTGGCGATGCGAGCCCCCAGGCCGGGGTCGACATGGCGCCAGTACTCCTTCACGCGCGAGAGCACGGGCTCGACCACACCCGCCCGCACGTGGCCGACGACGGTGGCGGCCAGCCGGTCCCGAGCGCCGTCGTCGAGCACCTCACGCACCAAGGTCCCAGCCTGCCCGAAGTCGTCGTCCTCGCGATGCAGCTCGTAGGCGGCGCGGACGAACTCTCCGTCGGCGTACCACGAGGGGTCGGTGCCGAAACGCTCCGGCTGCGCGTTGGGGCCCCCGTAGGAGTTCGGTGCGTACACCGGGTCCGGTGGGTTCTGGTGCCGCATGTGCCCGTCGCGGTTGTAGGAATGCACCGGCGACCGAGGCCGGTTGACCGGGAGCTCCTGGGCATTGGGGCCGACCCGGTGCAGGTGGGTGTCGTGGTAGCTGAACAGCCGGCCGAGGAGCATCTTGTCGGGCGACGGGCCGATGCCCGGCACCATGTTGGACGGCTCGAACGTGGCCTGCTCGATCTCGGCGAAGTAGTTGGCCGGATTGCGGTCGAGCACCATGCGTCCCACCCGGATCAGGGGATAGTCGGCGTGCGGCCAGACCTTGGTGAGGTCGAAGGGGTTGAACCGGTACCCCACCGCCTCGTCGAACGGCATGATCTGCATGGACAGCGTCCACGAGGGGTGGTCACCGCGTCCGATCGTCTCGTACAGATCGCGGATGTGCGCGTCGGGGTCGGCCGCGGCAATGGCGGCCGCCTCGTCGTTGGTGAGGAATTCGTTGCCCTGATCGGTCTTGAAGTGGTACTTCACCCAGAACCGGTCCCCGCCGGCATTGATCCACATGTAGGTGTGACTCGAGAATCCGTCCATGTGCCGCCACGTCCGCGGGATGCCACGGTCGCTCATGAGCACGGTCACCTGATGGGCCGACTCCGGAGAGAGGGTCCAGAAGTCCCACTGCATGTTGTTGTCCCGCAGGTGGTTGTCGGCCCGGCGCTTCTGGGAATGGATGAAGTCCTGGAACTTCTGGGGGTCCCGGACGAAGAAGACCGGTGTGTTGTTGCCGACCATGTCGTAGTTGCCCTGCTCCGTGTAGAACTTGAGGGCGAACCCGCGTGGGTCACGGGCGGTGTCGGGCGAGCCCATCTCGCCGGCCACGGTGGAGAACCGCACCAGCACGTCGGTCCGTACCCCCGGCTGGAACAGGTCGGCCCTGGTAAAGGCTGAGACGTCGTCGGTGGTCTCGAAGAACCCGTGGGCACCACCCCCCTTGGCGTGGACGACGCGTTCGGGCACGCGCTCGCGGTTGAATTGCTGCATCTTCTGGACCAGGTAGGCGTCCTAGAGCAAGATCGGCCCGTCGGGTCCCACCGTCAGAGAGTGCTCGTCGCTGGTCGCCGGGATCCCGGCATCCGTTGTCGTGTACGGGCGTGTGTCGCTCATGGCGTGGCCTCCATCTGCTTTTCAGGCATCTGCTGCTTCTCAGGCATCTGCTGCGCCTGCTTCTTCACTGCTGTCGCGCGTGTTCGTGTCGCTGACCCGGCTCGGCAGTCGGGGCACAACCCCCAGAACGTGACCTCGGCCTCGTCAAGGAGATACCCAGCTGTCTCGGACGGCGTGAGACATGGACGCCGGCCGACGGCGCAATCGACGTCGATCGTGGCCCCGCAGGCTCGGCACACGATGTGGTGGTGGTTGTCGCCCACCCGCATCTCGTAGCGCGCCGTGCTCCCGGCCGGCTCGATGCGCCGGACGAGCCCGACCCCGACCAGCGCCGCCAGCACGTTGTAGACGGCCTGGGCGGATACCGCCCCCAGGTCCTCGCGCACGATGCGGATGACGGTGTCGGTATCGGCATGCGGTCGGGCCCGCAGCGCCTGCATGACCCCGAGCCGGGGTGCGGTCACACGGAGCCCCGATGCCGCGCAGCGCTTCCGCGAGGGCCGTGTGCGCACCGTCCACGCCGGTCGAAGGCATGGCATTACTCTAGAATCGATCCTTTACTGGAGTCAATCCAGAAAAGTTGCGCCACATCGGGGCGGGCGTTCTCAGGACATGGGGTGGGCGGCGAAGAACAACCACATGATGGCGTTGGCATCCACGGCATTGGACTGGGGCCCGAGCGCGGTGGTGAGGGATTTCGGCAGGTGGGGCCCACCGGGCCACTCGTGACCCTCCCCGGTGATGGTGTACAGCTCGACGGTGGCACCGCCGGCACACCCCGGGTACCGGGTCAGGGTGACGCCGGCGGCGGGTTGCGACGACGTCGGCGTCGGGGAGCAGCCGTCCTGGGCTGCCCAGTCCTGTGCCGCCTGGGGAACCGAGTAGGTCCAGTAGGCCTCACCGTGACCGTTGTAGGGATCGACGGGATCGGCGGTGCCGTGGAAGGTGAGGACGGGCACCGGCCTCGTCGTCGGGCACGGAAGGGGGCGTCGCAGTCCGCTCACGGGGGCGATCGCCGCGAACGTGCCCGACGCGTCGCACGCGAGCTGGCTCGTGAGGCGCGACCCTCCCGAGAATCCCGTCGCGTAGACGCGGATGCTGTCGATGCAGTAGCGCTGCTCCAGGATGTGAACGAGTGTCGTGAGGAACGTGACGTCGTCGGCCGAACCGGCCGGGACGGCCTTGCCACCGACGAGAGACACGCCCGGTACGTTCCAGTCGTATCCCGAGCCCTCGGGGATTAGCCCTTGCGGGTAGGCGACGATGAATCCGTCGCTGTCGGCGGTGCCGTCCATCGCGGTGAAGGCCTCTTGGTCCGCGGCCGTGGTCCCGCTTCCGTGCATGTTGAGCACGAGCGGCACCTTGCTCGAGCCCGAGTAGCCGGTCGGCACGTGCACGATCACCGTCCGATCCCGCCCGGCCACGGTCACCGACAGGGTGCTCGACCCTGAGCTCACGGCGGTCCCGCAACCGCTACTGCCCTGCTCACCCGAGGGCGGCGACGTGGAGGCGCTCGACGCGGCCGCCTGTGTCGTGGGGGAGGCGGCGCCCCCACTGCCGCACGCGCTCAGCCCGATGACCGCCGCCATCCCGAGCAGCCATATCGCCGGCGCCGGCCGGCTCCGGTCGCCGTGCTGCGGTCGCCGCCCGATCCCCGCCGAGAGCCGTTGCACGGACCCGGAGCCTAAGGCAGACCTGGCCCACTACTCGGAGCTCGGCTTCGAGACCTCGGCCTACGCCGGAAGCGACGAGTACGGCTTCGCCGAGCGCGACGGCGCCGGGCTGCACCTGGCCGCGAACCGCGACCACGACCCTGCCCACGCCGCCTCGACGTATCTCTACGTGCGCGACGCCGATGCGCTGTACGACCAGTGGAGTCGACCCGGCATCGGCGGCCACACCCTCCCCGTCGGCCCGACGCCGTACAAGCTCCGCGAGGGCTCGCACATCGACCCGGACGGGAACCTGATCCGTTTCGGCTCACCCATGGAGGTGAGGCCGCCCCCGGGGTTCGCCGGCCTACAGGCTGATCATGTCGCCGATGAGGACGGGCTCGAGGTGACGGGACCGGATCATCTGCACCAGGGCCGGGAAGGCTTGCACCGTTCCGGCGTGACCCGTGTGGAGGCTCACGATGGATCCGGGTTGAAGAGCTTGTGAGACGCGGGCCACGATGACCGATGAGCCCGGGTCTTCGTAGTCGAGAGGGTCGATGTCGTAGCCGACGGATACCGGGTAGCCGGCGAGCCCCGCTTGATCGAGGATCAGCGCAGTGGGAACGACGATGCCCGACGGTCGGAACCAGTGCCCGTTGCTCCCTTCGAGATGTTCGAGCACCTGCGCACACCGCCCGATCTCGTCGGCGACGGCAGCGGCGTCGAGGCTGCCGAGGTCCGGGTGCGTGTAGGTGTGGTTCCCGAGCGTGTGGCCCCCGGCCAGGATCTCCTTCGCCAGGGAGGGATTGGCCTCCATCCACGTGCCCACTCCGAACACCGTGATCGGTGCGGACAGCTGGTGGGCCGACTGCAGGAGCTCTTGCGTCAGGGTCACGTCTCCCGACCCGTGAAAGGTCAGGGCGACCGCGGTCCCGGTGCGAGAGCCGTGAGCGACGTAGCCGGCCGGGCCGGTCGGCGCCGACGTGGTCGTGGTCGGCGCCGCCGTGGTCGTGGTCGCGGACGCAGCCGGCCGCGCTCGAGCAGTCGGCGTGGCCGGTCGCTGCGCTTGGGTGACTCCGCATCCCGCCAACACGGCTGCTCCGGCCGTGGCCAGCGCGGCCCGGCGGGACAGTGTCGTGGGGGGCGTCTCGTCGCCGATGGGGTCGCCCGTCCCGTCCTTCATCGCAGGATCCCCGTGTGGCCGAGCGAGTAACGACCGGGCTGTGGCCACACGCACACGCCGTGCGGGCCGTCGCCGACCGGGATGCGGGCCAGCTGCTTTCCGGTCGTCGTGTCGATGGCGTAGACGTCGGAGTCATAGCGACCCGACAGCCACAGCACCGTGCCGTCGGCCGACACGCCGCCCATGTCGGGGCTGGCGAGGTCGCTGGCGCGCCCGGGGTGGTCGCCGGTCTCGGGAGGCAGTGACCACGTGGCGACCACCTGCTGTTTCGCGAAGGAGATCACCGAAACCGTGCCCGAACCACGATTCGAGACGTAGAGATCCTGGGCGTCCCGGCTGACGTAGAGGCCGTGGGCCCCCTTGCCGGTCGGAATGAATCCCAGCGTCTTGAAGGTGTCGCCGTCCACCTCCCACACACCGTTGGCCGTGAGGTCGGCCACATAGAAGATCCTTCCGTCCGGCGACAGCTTGACGTCCTGGGGCTCAGCTCCGGCTCCGAGCGACAGCGTTCCCACCACGGACTGCGTGGCGACGTCGACCTTGAGGAGCTTGCCCGAGAATTCGCACGACGCGATCAGGTAGGTGCCGTTCGCCGAGAAGTCCATGTGGTCCACGCCGCGACAGGGGACGGGCAGCGAATGGACGAGCGCCATGGTGTGGGGGTCGCGGAAATCGAGGCGCTGCAACGCTTCTGCGACCACGATGGCGTAGCGGCCGTCGGGGGTGAAGTACATGTTGTAGGGATCTTCGACGTGGACCGGAGTTCCGGGAATGCCGGTCACGGGATCGATGGGAGTCAGGCTGTTGCCCTGGTCGTTGGTCACCCACAACGTCTTGAGGTCCCACGACGGCACGACGTGCTGGGGAAGGGCTCCGACGGCGAACTGGCGCACCACCTGGTACGTCGTGGGGTCGATCTCGTCGACGGAGTCGTTGAGACTGTTGGGGACATAGATCAGCGGCCGTGCCGTCCGAGCCACCGCACTCAGGTCTCCGGCCCCGTCGGCGGCGTAGATGTTGCACGGGTCGGTCACCGGGGGCATGCCCGGGAGTGGATCGTTGATGGCGGGACAGCCTTCCGTTTGGCCTTCTGAGCGGGTCCGCACCGGCGGAGTCCGCACCGACGTTGGAGGCGTGGCACGACGGTGGGGGGTGCGTCGGCTTCGAGGTGCCGACCAGGTCGACGATCACGATCACGAGAATGGCCACCCGACGATGAGGGCGCTCCAACGGCGCACCAGCGTGGCCGTCGAGGGGCGGCCTTCCCGCCGCGCCGAGGTGGGCATCGCTCAGCTACCGGCGTCGAAGGTGGAGTGGGAACGGCGATCCGGCAAGCCTCCATTGTTCCATGGCCGGACGCGACGCGTTCCTCGACCCGACAGGTCTGCTGATCAGCCACCTCGCCTTGGATCGACTGGTACTGCCGACGCCGGGCATGACCTGGATGTCTTCGACGGCTCGCGACATCTGTCTCGGCGCCCTCCGATGTCTCACGACATCACGTGGTGGCCCCGCCCGGCCCAGCGTGAAAACGGACGTGCGGCGCCGCAGCGACCGCGGCGCCGTCAGTCGTTTCGGGCGACCTCGGGTCCCGTCATCCGGTTGAGGAGCGGGAATGTCGAGGCGATGATCGTCGAGCGACGCCGCCAGCCCGCCGAGCACGGTCGCCCAGTACGCGATCCCGGGGGTTCGAACGCGATGCCGACCTGGGAGTGGAGGTACAGGGCAGCCGACACGAGGCCGACCACGATCGACACGGCGGCGACGACGAGGAGCGGCAGCGCACTCTCCAGCGCGACCACACGATGCAGGAGCGCGGTAGGGACACCGGTGAGCCTGAGCAAGCTGAAGGGGCGCTTGCGCTCGCCCAACCCGGCGGCGATGTTCACGGCGAGACTGCAGGCGGCGATGATGAGGCTCGCCACGATGATGACGTCGGTCATGTCCTGGATCATTGCGAGAAGGCGCGCTGTCGACGGATCGAGCGCATCGACTGCGACCCCACCGCCCTGGAAGGGAAAGGCCTGTTCGAGCAAGGTCCGCGCCCGCTCGAACGAGCCGGTCGATCCGTCCGTGGCGACGACCACCGCGTCGACGGGAAGCCGCTCGGCCTTTTCCGCCGACAGCTGCGCCGACGGCCAGACTGTCGACGACGCGTGCGATTTGTGCCCAAGGATGTTCGAAAGGAAGTAGCCGACGCTCGCCACGGTCTTCCCCGGCGCGCACTTGCCGATCGCGGGCGTCTTCGCCAGCTGGTCGCACGCCACGACCCCGAACGATTTTCCCAGTCCAACTTGGGATGGGCTCTGGTGGACCACCGTCACAGCTCGCACCCCGGGTGTCGTGCGGAGCTCGGCAAGCACGTGGCCCGGGACCGAAGGAACTTGGGCGGAAACGGGACAGGTCGACATCGAGAAGCTGCAGAACAGGTCGGCGAGGGTGTCTTTCCCCGCGCTTCCTCCGACGGAGCTGGTGGTGGCGGCGATCGAGCTGAGCGCCCCGATCAGAGCGCTCGTGACGAAGAGGGCGATCACGAGCCCACTGATGAACCGGAAGGCCGCCTTGGGATTGTCGAGGAGACGGCGGCCGGCGATGAGCGTGGCGGGGCGACCGGCCCGCTTCACCATGAGTCGAGAGCCCGCCGTCGTGAACCACGGTCCGGCGAGAACCAGCCCGACGATAAGGAGCACGAAGCCCACGAGCAGCTCGAGAAGTTGGCCGCCGATGGCGCCCGGCTTGCCGGCGGCGTCGAAGTACGCCAGCAGGGCGATGCCGGCGAGGAGCGGGATGATCCGCACGATCCGCGGTGAGCGGGATGTCGCTCGCCGGTGCACGCCGAGCGGCGCGATCTGGACCCGGCGAAGCGCGAGGCGCGCCGAGACGACAGCGGCGAGCGGGACGCCGACCACGGCGAGCGCGACATCGATCCAATGAAGCGAGAGGTCGCTCGCCGCGAGGGGCGCTCCGGTGAACGGCACGTGGTAGAGCAGCGGTCGGAAGACGAAGAAGAGTGCGAAACCGACTGCGACACCGGCGACCGCCGCGACCACTGCCTCCACCGCGGAGACCACCGCGAATCTGACGTGGTGTGGCGCCGACGAGCCGCATGGCGGCGAAGCGCTCCTCCCGCCGCGCCGCCGACAACCGGCTCGCGGTCGCGATCAAGATCAACACGGGTAGCAAGAGCGCCACGGCTCCGCCGGCCAGTATGAACTGCAGAACGGGTCCGCTCCCGTTGGCGTTCTGGCAGGCGTAGCAGCTGGCCGGCGTGCCTTGAATGGCCCCGACCTCGACCGCACCGGGTGCGTGCGAGAGCTGGCGCGCGCTGTGGCCGATGACGATGATCAGCGAGTTCGGGGACGGCAGTGCCGCTGCGCCGATGATCCCGATCTGTCGCCCCGGATACCGGTCGCGCAGCTCGTTCGCCGGTTCGGCCTTGAGGAGCGTCGTTAGGGCCGGCGAGGCGTCGTACTCACCGGGTCCCGGCAGGTGGGCAATCCCCGGCGGGACCGGAGCCCTCGGTCCGGCAGCGGCAAGATCGACTCGATCGATCGCCTGGTTGTCGAACTGGTCGGTGCCAGACAGCCACCACAGCCCTTCGGATGTCGAGGTCGATGGTGGCGCCTGCGCCGAGGTGTCGAGCCACGCACCACGATCGGTCTGGGCGTGCAGTCCGTTGAATCCGGCCAGCGAGGCCAGTAGAAGGCCGACGCCGAGGGCGACGGCCGCCGCGGTGACGAGGACGCGCGAGTGCGGCTTCACGTCCGCTTCCGAGCGTCAGGCGCAGGCCGAGCCGAATCATCCGGCTACGGCCGCGGTGGTGGTCACCCTTCCGTCGCGGACGATGACCTCGCGGTCCGCGTAGGCGGCGACACGGGGCTCGTGGGTGACGAGGATCACCGTCGACCCCTGATCACGGGCGGCGCGCGTCAACAGGTCCATCACCAGCTCCCCGCTCAGCGAGTCGAGTGACCCGGTCGGTTCGTCCGCGAAGAGCACGTCGGGATTTGCGACGAGGCCACGCGCCAACGCGACGCGCTGGGACTGACCGCCCGACATCTCGCCGGCGCGGTGGCGTTCCATACCCTCGAGGTCCAGTCGTTCGAACCATCTCCGCGCTTCCCGGAGGGCCTCTGCACGGCGCATGCCACCGAGCAACAGCGGTAGTGCCACGTTCTCCTCGGCCGTCAGCTCTGGCACGAGCTGGCCGAACTGGAATACGAATCCGAAGCGATCACGCCGCAGCCTGGAGCGCTCCGCCTCCCGCATGGTGTCGAGTCGTATGCCGTCGAAGTGGACCTCGCCTGAATCCGGGACGAGGATGCCGGCGAGGCAGTGGAGCAGCGTCGACTTGCCCGAGCCGCTCGGCCCCATCACGGCGACGACCTCACCCCTCTTCACGGAAACACTCGCCCCGCGGAGGGCTGGGGTTTCGCCGAAGGAGAGCACGAGGTCGCGCGCGTCGAGGATCGTGCCTCCGGCGACGACCACCGAGGACCCTTTCGCCGGATTCATGCCGTCACCTCTTCCGCCAGCACGGCGAGCCGGGCGGCAGTGAGGTCGATCCAGCGCAGATCAGCTTCCAGGTGGAAGAGCCCGTGGTCGGCAAGGAGGGCGTCGACCACCCCGCCCTTGTGCTTGAGGTCGGTGAGCTCGCGCATTCGAGCCAGGTGCGCAGCGCGCTGGACATCGAGGTACTCCTCTGCCGGGCGACCGAGCATGAGCGAGAGCACGACCTTCACGAAGAGGTCGGTCTGGAGGTGGGGCTCGGGCGGGATCGGCTCGGCGAGCCACACCTCGACCACGCTCCTCCCGGTCTCGGTGATCGTGTAGCGCTTGCGATCAGGGCCGGCTCCGGCTTCAGCCTCCCCGACCATCGCCTTTCCGTCCCTCGCGAGGCGGGCGAGGGTCGCGTACACCTGGCCGAACGGCAGCGGCCGGCCGCGGCCGAAGTAGGTGTCGTAGTCGCGCTTCAGGTCGTAGCCGTGGCTCGGTTCGCGATCGAGGAGCCCGAGAAGGGCCATGGGGACGCTCATACCCGCGAGCATACGCTTGGTGTATACTTGCAGTCAATAGACCGCCGGTCCGCGCTCGCGCCTCACCGAAGGCCCTCCGAGGGTCGCAAGCGCACGGACGTTTCCTCAGCAGGTCGTTCTTGGGGTCGCTCACGTCGGCGGCGTGCTGCCACGGCCTCCGTCGCCGCAACCGCGCCCTACCGTGGTTCGGCGTCGCCAGGTGGCAAGAACCGAAGGTTCGCGCCCGGGTCGGATCGGCGCCCTCGGCAGGACTCGAACCTGCGCCACCGGCTCCGGAGGCCGGTGCTCTATCCGCTGAGCTACGAGGGCTGGTGAACACACGACAGGGCGCGAGCGCACGACAGGACAGCGCGGGAGCCTGCCCGAACTGTAGTCCTGCCACCTGGTGACCCCGCCCGCCCATTCGCCTCGCCGGCCACGGTCCGTACCCGGCTTCAGAGGGCCCGTCGCAGGTCGCAGCGGGGTTCGGAGCCGGAGCAGATGCTTCGGCAATTGCGTCGCTGGCCGTGGCGCGCCATCCTCGGCAGGACCATGGCCGCCCGACCTGTCATCGCCGCTGCCGTGAGCCGAGCCCTGTCGTCGATGGGCCTCGACGTCCCCGCCGCCGCCGTGCATCTCGAGCGCCCCGCCCGGCGCGACCACGGCGACTGGTCGACCAACACCGCACTGGTCAATGCCAAGGCGCTCGGCCGTCCCCCCCGCCAGCTCGCCGAGGAATTGGCCGAGCACCTGCGCGTCGAGCCCCCTCCCCACCTCGAATCCGTCGAGGTGGCGGGTCCAGGATTCGTGAACCTGCATCTCTCACCGGGGTGGCTGCACGACACGCTCACCGAGGTTGTCAGGGAAGGAGAACAGGGGTACGCGAACAGCGATATCGGTGCCGGGGAGAAGGTCCAGATCGAATTCATCTCGGCGAATCCGACCGGTCCGGTGCACGTCGGCAACGGATGGTGGGGTGCCTACAGCGACGCCATGGGACGCGTGATGACGCGCTGCGGCTGGCAGGTGCACCGCGAGTACTACGTCAACGACACCGGGGGGCAGATCCGGATCCTGGGCGAGAGTCTCCTGGCCCGCCGCCGGGGCGACGCTGTTCCCGAGGAGGGATACCAGGGCGAGTACGTGACCGAGCTGGCGGGCACCTACGAAGGGCCCGACGACATCGAGGCGGCGGGGCGGTGGGCGGCGGAGCGGATCCTCGACAACATCCGGGCCACGTTGAGCCGGTTGGGGATCGTGTTCGACGAGTGGTACAGCCAGGCCTCGGTCGAAGAGAGCGGTGCGGTGCGCGACACGATCGAGCTCCTCGCCAGCAAGGGCCTGGTCGACGAAGAAGACGGAGCCGTCTGGTTCCGTTCCTCGCGGCTCGGGGACAACCGCGACCGCGTGCTCGTGAAGTCGAACGGGGACGCCACTTACCTGGCCGGCGACCTCGCCTACCACCGGGACAAGTTCCTGGTGCGGAAATTCGACCGTGTGATCGACGTCTTCGGTGCCGACCACGCCGGTCAGGTGAAGAGCCTGATGCTCGGAGTCGAGGCCATGGGTGTCGAACGGGGCCGGCTCGAGATCAAGATCGGGCAGATGGTGTCGCTGGTCCAGGGCGGTCAGGCCGGTCGGATGTCGAAGCGGGCGGGCAACGTCGTGGCGCTCGACAGCCTGATCGACGACATCGGCGCCGATGCCACGCGCCTGCTCTCGCTCATGTCGTCGCTCGATCAGGCCGCCGTGCTCGACCTCGACCTGGTCCGCAGCCAGTCGATGGAGAACCCCGTGTATTACGTGCAGTACGCCCACGCCCGCATCGCATCGATCGAACGCCGGCGCGCCGAGCGTGGCATCGAGCGCCGCCCTCTCGAAGGCATGGACCTGTCCCTTCTCGCCAGTGACCGTGAGCTCGAGCTGCTCCGCAGCCTCGAAGAGCTGCCCGATGTGGTGGCCGAGGCGGGTCGAGACCGGGCGCCGCACAAGGTCACGGCATGGGTGCGTAGTCTCGCCGGTGCGTTCCACGGCTTCTACCACGACTGCCCGGTGCTGGCCGACACGGTTGGCGACGACCTGACCCAGGCTCGTCTGTGGCTCGTCGAGGCGGCGCGGGTGGGTCTCAGCATCGGTCTCGACATTCTCGGTGTGAGCGCCCCGGAGGCGATGTAGGGGTTCCCCGGCCGTCACCTGTGCTCGCAGCCGGGGCCGCGAAGCGCCCTGAGTAGCCTTTCCCCATGGACGACCTGGTCGGGGGCCCGGACGAGGGCCCGGTCCGCAGTGCGCTGCTGCCCATGACGGCGCAGCTGCGTCGTGACGGGAGCCTGACCGTAGGAGGCGTGGGCCTCGTCGAGCTGGCCGAACGGTACGGGACGCCCCTGTTCGTCTACGACGAGGAGCATCTCCGGGCCCGGTGCCGAGAGGCGGTGGCGGCCTGGGGCGACGGGGTGGCCTACGCCACCAAGGCCTTCCTCTGCCTGGCCATGGCCCGGCTCGCCCACGAGGAGGGGATGTGGCTCGACGTGTCGACCGGGGGCGAGCTCCACGTGGCGTTGTCGGCCAAAGTGCCGGCGTCGCACCTGGTACTTCACGGCAACAACAAGTCCGATGACGAACTGGCACGCGCCCTCGAGGCGGGGGTCGGACGCATCGTCGTCGACTCCTTCGACGAGATCGGGCGGCTCGAGCGCCTGACGGCATCGCCGGGGGGAAGCCCCCGACAAGCCGTCATGATCCGGGTGACACCGGGCGTCGAGGCCCACACCCATGATTTCGTCCGCACCGGACAGGAGGACTCCAAATTCGGGTTCGGGCTCGCCTCGGGTGCTGCCGCCGAGGCCGTGGCGCGCGTGCGCGCCTTGCCCGGGCTCGACCTGATCGGTATCCACGCCCACATCGGGAGCCAGGTCTTCCGGGTGGATTCGTTCGCTCAGGAGGTGGAGGTGCTGGCGGGGTTCTTCACCCCGCTCGGACTGCGCGAGCTGTGCATCGGCGGGGGGCTCGGCGTCCCCTATGTCGCCGGGGAGCATGCACCCTCCATCGCCGAGTGGGCGCAGACCGTGCACAGCGCCACTCGCGGTGCCGGCATTCCGCCGGACACACGCATCACCGCCGAGCCCGGGCGCTCGATCGTGGCTGCGGCCGGGATGACGCTCTACCGGGTGGGAACCATCAAGGAGCTACCCCGCCTGCGGACCTACGTGGCCGTCGACGGCGGCATGAGTGACAACCCGCGCCCCGTGCTCTACGGCAGCGGGTACGAGGCATTCCTCCCCCGGGAGGCAGCCGCGCCCCGCCCGCACCGTGTGCGGGTGGTGGGCAAGCACTGCGAGTCCGGAGACGTCGTCGTCGCCGACGCCCGCCTGCCGGCCGACGTGGCCGTCGGCGACATCGTGGCCACGCCCGTCACCGGCGCATACGGCTATTCGATGGCCTCGAACTACAACAAGGTCCCCCGCCCCGGTGTGGTGTTCGTGACCGACGGTGAGGCACGGGTGGTGGTACGGCGCGAGACCGACGACGACTTGACCCGTCTCGACCTGTGACTGCATGCCCACCGATTGCCCACCGATTGCCCACCGATTGCCGGCGGTGCGCCGATCGTCGGCGGCGCCGATCGCCCACGATGCGCCGAGCAGGCGACCCGGCGGGCGGTAGCGTGAGTTGATGCCGAGCATCGACGAAGACGCGGCGGGCACCCGGGCTCGCCACGCTGGTGCAGAAGAGGCCGTACGCGTCGCGGTCCTCGGTTGCGGCAACGTCGGCGGGGCCCTCGTGGCGCTCCTGCTGGCCGACGCCGATGCCATCGCAGCGCGCTCGGGCGTGCACCTCGAGCTGGTCGGGGTGGCCGTCGGTGACCCGTCCCGAGCCCGTCCGGGGGTGCCATCGTCGTTGATCACCGGGGACGCCAAGGGCCTTGTCAGCGACCCGCGCGTGGACGTGGTGGTCGAGCTCATCGGTGGTGTCGACCCGGCCCGAGGGCTGGTCGACGCGGCGCTGGCCGCAGGGAAGTCGGTGGTGACCGCCAACAAGGAGTTGATCGCCGCGCACGGGTCTGCCCTGGCGGAGACCGCGGCCGCAGCCCGGCTCGACCTTCTTTATGAAGCGGCGGTGGCCGGCGCCATCCCGCTCATCCGTCCTCTACGCGAGTCGCTGGCGGGTGAGCGGATCCGGCGCGTCATGGGCATCGTCAACGGCACGACCAACTTCATCCTGACGATGATGTCAGAGCAGGGGGTCTCGTATGCCGAAGCCCTGGTCGAGGCGCAGCGACTGGGCTATGCCGAACGCGATCCCAGCGCCGATGTCGACGGCCACGACGCCGCCTCGAAGGCGGCGATCCTCGCCTCCTTGGCATTTCGCTGCGATGTCGTCGCCGACGACGTGCCGCGCGAGGGCATCGCCACCGTCGACCCTGTCGACATCTCCTTCGCGGACCGGTTGGGGTACGTGGTGAAGCTCTTGGCGGTCATCGAGCGGACGGGCGGTTCCGAAGACGTCCCGGAGATCTCGGCGCGGGTCCATCCCGCCATGTTGCCCAGAACCCATCCGCTCGCGGCCGTACGGGGCGCCTTCAACGCCGTGTTCGTCGAGGGAGACGGTGCAGGCGAGCTCATGCTCTACGGCCAGGGTGCGGGGGGCGGGCCCACGGCATCGGCGGTGCTCGGTGACCTCATCGACGCCGCCCACCACCTTCGTAGCGGGGCCCCGGCCCGTTTCGTTCCCCGCGTGCGTCCGACGTTCCGGCCCACCGACGACCTGCGCTGTG
The DNA here is from genome assembly GCA_963838775.1 of uncultured Acidimicrobiales bacterium. Taxonomy (GTDB): domain Bacteria; phylum Actinomycetota; class Acidimicrobiia; order Acidimicrobiales; family UBA8190; genus Chersky-840. The sequence continues at coordinate 56,716 of CAWISP010000041.1, read as the reverse complement.
CCTGGTACCTGAACATCGACGTCGCCGATCGTCCCGGTGTGCTCGCCGCGGTCGCCCAGTTGTTCGGTGACAACGGCGTGTCGATCCGGTCGATGGAGCAGGTGGGGCTGGGCGACGAAGCGCGATTGATCTTCCTCACCCACGTGGCGCGCGAGGGTGACGTGCAGCGCACCCTGGCGGGGCTCCGACGACTCGACGTCGTCGACCATGTGGGCGGCGTGCTGCGTGTCATCGACGACGAGGAAGGGACCTAGCTCGTCATGGCGTGGTCGGGGATCATCGAGACGTACCGGGCATTGTTGCCCGTGACGAGCGACACGCCCGTGGTGACGCTGCTCGAGGGGGATACGCCCCTGCTCGAAGCGCCCCGCCTGTCCGCACGCGTCGGGGCTCGGGTGCTGTTGAAGCTCGAGGGGCAGAACCCCACCGGTTCGTTCAAGGACCGAGGCATGACCATGGCGATCTCCAAGGCACTCGAGGAAGGCGCCAAGGCCGTGGTGTGCGCCTCGACGGGCAACACCTCTGCTTCGGCGGCGGCCTACGCGGCCCGGGCCGGGATGACCTGCGCCGTGCTGATCCCCGAGGGACACATCGCCCTGGGCAAGCTGGCCCAGGCCCTGGTGCACGGCGCGACCGTGCTCCAGGTGCGCGGGAACTTCGACGAGGCCCTGGCCATCGTCCGGCGGCTCGGGGAGAAGGCGCCGGTGACGGTGGTCAACTCGGTGAACCCGTTTCGCATCCAGGGGCAGAAGACCGGGGCGTTCGAAATTGTGGACACGTTGGGCGACGCCCCCGACATCCACTGCATCCCGGTGGGCAACGCCGGCAACATCACCGCCTACTGGCGCGGGTACCTCGAATACCGTGAGGCCGGCCATGCCACCAAGCTCCCGCGCATGTTCGGGTTCCAAGCTGCGGGGGCAGCCCCGATCGTCGACGGGCATCCCGTCGAGAATCCGGAAACGGTGGCAACCGCCATTCGCATCGGGAATCCGGCGTCGTGGTACGGGGCCACCGCGGCGGCGAGCGAGTCGGGAGGTGCCATCGAGGCCGTGACCGACGAGGAGATCCTCGCCGCCTACCGGTTCTTGGCGTCCGAGGAGTCGGTCTTCTGCGAGGCGGCGTCGGCGGCGTCGGTGGCGGGTCTGATCAAGACGGGTGCCCCGAGTGGGTCCACCGTGGTGTGCGTGTTGACCGGGCACGGGCTGAAGGACCCGGACTTGGCGATCAGCCAGATCTCGGTTCCGGCGACGGTCGAGGCCGACTACTCGGCGGTTCTCGCCGCCCTGGGACTCTAGGAGGACGCCCCCGGTCGCGAGAACGGTTTGAGGGCCGATGTTCCGGCGCCACCGGGAACAATTCCGGGTGGCATGGGGTTGTTGCCTAGGAGGCGCCGTGTCCGGTACCATGTGTGCACCGCCGCCCTTCAGTATCTTCTGGGCGTCGCGGGCGACAAGCTTTCGAAGCCGGATTCGCCCAGGCGGTGCTCCGACGGTGACTTGTTGGAGAGGCGGGGGCCTGACGTAGAACGCGCCGGGCGCTTTACCCTCTATTCCGTGTCCCTTGGCGTCCGGGCTCACCGAGCCGAAAACGGGGACGCAACCTAGCGAGGTGACTGATGACTGCAGAGCAACAGCTCGAGCGGTCCGTACTCGAACGAAAAGAGCGCGAGGAGCTTCGGGCCATCGCCCAGGCGATGTCGCTCGACACCAACTCACGCAGCAAAAAGGCCGACATCATCGACCAGATCCTGCGCGCCGCGGGCGTGGAGGTGTCAGCGGGAAGTGCCAATGGCGCCACCGCCGCCCTCACGCGCTCGCGCGGTGCCGGGCGGAGTGCCGCGTCGAACGGTGATGCCGAGGAGATCGAGCTCGACGGCGGAGCAAGCAACGGGTCGGGGCCCGGACGCCAGAGCGCCAACGGCACCTCCTCGTCCCCGTCGTCCGCCTCCGTCTTGTCGTCCTCGGCAGAATCCCAGGTCGACGTGGTATCCGATGCTGCGGAATCCCACAGCATCGACGGCTTGACCGAACAGGCCTCGGACCAGTCCTCCGGTGGCCAGGCGACCGCCGAGCACGACGGGCCCGGTTCCTCGGCGGACCGATCGCCGTCGCCGTCGCCGTCGCCGGCTCGCCAGGCCGGCGGCCCCGGTCAGAATCAGAATCGTCAACACCTGCAACAAGGCTCCAACGCCAACGAGCCGGGCAATCGCCGGGGACGTCGTCGGCGGGGCCGCGAACGCACACCGGGAACCGGCGGTGGTGGAGGAGAGCGCGAGCTTCAGGGCGGTGGCCAGGAAGCGCAGTACTCCGGCGAGCTCATCCCGGTCCGGGGCCTGCTCGACCTGCGCGACGAAGGGTATGGCTTCCTGCGGGCCGAGGGATACCTCCCGAGCTCGAAGGACGTCTACATCTCGATCAGCCAGGCGCGTCGCTTCGCCATGCGCAGGGGTGACTTCGTCGAAGGTGCCTGTCGGCCCGCGGCTTCGAACGAGAAATTCCCCGCACTGATCCGTATCGATTCCGTGTCGGGGCTCGCACCCGAAGAAGCACGGAACCGCCCTCGCTTCGAGGACCTCACCCCACTCTTCCCCGACGAGAAGCTTCGCCTCGAGACGAGTGGTTCGGCGGAGCTGACGACCCGCATCATCGACCTGCTCTCACCGATCGGCAAGGGTCAGCGCGGACTCATCGTCTCGCCGCCCAAGGCCGGCAAGACGACGATCCTGAAGCAGATCGCCCATTCGATCGAAGCGAACAACCCCGAGGTGCACCTCATCGTGCTCCTCGTCGACGAGAGGCCCGAGGAAGTCACCGATATGCGGCGCTCGGTCAAGGGCGAAGTGGTGGCATCCACGTTCGACCGCCCTGCTGACGAGCACACCGCCATCGCCGAGCTCACGATCGATCGCGCCAAACGGCTCGTCGAATTGGGCAAGGACGTCGTGATCGTGCTCGACGGCATCACCCGGCTGGCCCGGGCCTACAACCTGGCCCAGCCGGCCAGCGGCCGGATCATGTCCGGTGGTGTCGACTCCGGCGCCCTCTATCCCCCGAAGCGGTTCTTCGGCGCGGCCCGCAACATCGAGGAAGGTGGGTCTCTCACCATCCTGGCCACTGCCCTCGTCGAGACGGGCTCGAAGATGGACGAGGTGATCTTCGAGGAATTCAAGGGCACCGGCAACATGGAGATCCGTCTCGACCGACGCCTCGCCGAGCGACGCCTGTACCCGTCGATCGACGTCAACGCCAGCTCGACCCGCCACGAAGAGCTCCTGTTCGAGCGGGGACAGCTCCAGCAGGTCTGGAAGCTGCGCCGGGTGCTCAATGCGCTCGCCGCGGACGGCAGCGCGGCCGCCGGGCTCGAGCTGCTCATGGACAAGATCCGGACTACGAAGAGCAACGACGAGTTCCTGGCCGAGATCGCCAAGGGCCCCGCAGCGTGAGGTGACGGCCCGGCCGCACAGGCCCGGCCCGACCTGACGCCGATACCTCTACACTGGAGGAATCATGAAGGCAGACATTCACCCCTCCTACGTGGACGCCACCGTGCGATGCTCGTGCGGGAACACGTTCACCACCCGGTCCACCAAGTCGGAGATCCACGCCGAGCTTTGCAACGAGTGCCACCCGTTCTTCACGGGCAAGCAGAAGCTGGTCGACTCCGGCGGCCGAGTGGAGCGCTTTCAGCGCCGCTACGGGCAGCGTGGCTCGCGGTCGAAGGCCAAGCGCGCCTGACCTTGGCGGCTCCGGGCGCTTCCTGGCGCCTGATCGACTGATTCTCCTCCTCCCCTCTTCTTCTCTTCGTCCACCGGCGTAGACGGCGGAAGGGCACCGACACGTCGGTACCCTGGTGTCCATGGACTCGGAGCGTCTCGCCGCGTGGGAGAAGGAGTACCAATCGGTGCTCGACTCGCTCGGCGACCCCGCTGTCGTCTCTGACCAGGCTCGATTGCGCGACGCGTCGCGACGCCACAAGGAGCTCGAAGCCCTCTTGACCGTGGCGCGCCAGCTCAACCAGGCCGAAGAGAACATGGCGACTGCTCGCCAGATGCTGAGTGAGGCCTCGGGGGACGATCGCGACGTCGTGAACGCCGAGATCGATCGAGCCGCCTCCGAAGCCGCCGAGCTCGAAGAAGAGCTCAGCCTCCTGCTGCTACCCAAGGACCCCAACGACGGTCGCAACGTCATCGTCGAGATCCGTGGCGCCGAAGGTGGTGAGGAGGCGAACCTGTTCGCCAAGGACCTGTTCGAGATGTACCGGCGCTACGCCGAAGCACGCGGGTGGAAACTCGAGGTCCTGTCGTCCGACCCGTCCGAGCGCGACGGTCTGAACGAGGTCACGTTCATGGTGAAGGGCTCCGACGCATGGTCCCGCTTGAAGCACGAAGGAGGGACCCACCGCGTGCAGCGTGTCCCGGTGACCGAGTCCCAGGGCCGGATCCACACGTCGGCGGCCACGGTGATGGTGCTTCCCGAAGCCGACGAGGTCGAAGTGTCCATCGATCCGGCTGACCTGCGGGTCGACGTGTTCCGCTCGACGGGTCCCGGGGGCCAGTCGGTGAACACCACTGACTCCGCTGTCCGTATCACGCACCTCCCGACCGGGATCGTCGTTTCCATGCAGGACGAGAAGAGCCAGATCCAGAACCGCGCCCGTGCCCTGCAGGTGCTGCGGGCCAGGCTGCTCAAGCTCGAGCAGGACCGTGTCGCCGCCGAGCAATCGCAGCAGCGTCGCAGCCAGGTCGGAGGAGGGGGAAGGTCCGAGAAGATCCGGACCTACAACTTCAAGGAGAACCGCGTGACCGACCATCGGGTCAAGCTCACCTTGCACAAGCTCGATCGGGTGCTCCAGGGCGACCTCGACGAGATCGTCGACGCGCTCCTCGCCGACGAGCGGGGGCGGGGGATCGCGGGCGCATGACGCCGGCCGGCTCGACGGTGGCGCCCCTGCGAGTGCGCGACCTCCTCGCCTCTGTCTCGAAGACCCTGGGTCCCGGGCCTCAAGCCCGATGGATCGTCGCCCATGTCACCGGCATCCGCACCATCGACCTGCCGTCGGCGCCCGACGTGACGGTGACGCCGGCGGCGTGGGACGCGGCGCGCGCCGTCGTCGACCGGTGTCGGGCCGGCGAGCCTCTGCAATACGTGCTCGGGACCTGGGCGTTCCGGACACTCGAGCTTCACGTCGATCGGCGCGTCCTCATCCCCCGGCCCGAGACCGAGTACGTCGTGGAGGTTGCGCTCGGCGAGCTGACCGCCCAGAGGTCACGTCGCTCCGAGGGCTCATCGGTCGTCGCCGTGGACCTCGGGACCGGGACGGGGGCGATCGCGCTGTCGTTGGCGGTGGAGTGCGAGGCCGCGCCCGGGTCGGCGACGGGACCCGTCGAGGTGTGGGCGACCGACGAGTCTCGGGATGCCCTCGAGGTGTGCAGCCGAAACCTTGCCGACCTGGCGCAACGAAATCCGCGCGCCGCGGCCCGGGTGCGCGTCGCGCCGGGTTCGTGGTTCGGTGCCCTTGCACCCGATCTCGCCGGCAAGCTGGACTTGGCCGTGTCGAACCCTCCGTACGTCTCGGAGTCGGAGTGGCGCTCGCTCGATCCGGTGGTTCGCGACCACGAGCCCGTGGCCGCGCTGGTGCCCGGTCCCACCGGTTTCGAGGCCATCGAGACTCTCCTCACCGAGGCGCCCCGCTGGCTCGCCCCCGGAGGCAGCCTCGTCGTCGAACTTGCTCCGGCCCGGGCCCGCTCGGCCCAAGACCGAGCCGAGGCGCTCGGCTACGAGGAGCCACACGTGCGGGACGACCTCGCGGGGCGCCCGCGGGTCCTCGTGGCCCGGTGGCCCCTCGCGTGAGCGGTGAGTCCCCGGCCCGATCCGTCGCCTTCGACGCTGCCGTGGCCGCGCTCCGGATCGGGGCCGTGGTCGCTGTCCCCACCGACACGGTGTACGGGCTCGCGGTGGACCCGACGATCCCCGGTGGCACCGACACGCTGTTCGCGTTGAAGGACCGGCCCCGGTCCCTCGAGCTCCCCGTCCTGGTCGCGTCGGTCGAGCATGCCGAGGAGTTGGCGGGCCCGACGGGTCTTTCCAAGACGGCCCGACATCTGGCCGATGTGTTCTGGCCCGGCGCCCTCACCATCGTGGTGCCCCGCCGCCACGGCCTGGCGTGGGATCTCGGCGGCGGTGCCCAGACGATCGGGCTGCGCGTCCCCGACCACGCCGTGGCGCGGGCCCTGTGTGGCGAGGTGGGCGCGCTGGCGACGACGAGTGCGAACGTGCACGGGGAAGCACCCTGCACCGACGCCGCCGCCGTGGTGCGCGCCTTCGGGCCGACGGTGGTGGTGGTCGACGGCGGCCGGTGCCACGGAGCCCCGTCGACGGTGGTCTCCGTGCTCGATGACGTGCAGTGCCTCCGCGAGGGCGCCGTGGCCTGGGGCGACGTGCTCGCGGCGGTGCGAGGACGATGAGGCTGGGTCTGTTGCGGTTGTGGCAGGCTCACGCCTGACCAATCGGGCCCCGGCAACGTCGGGCCGGTACGAAAGGGGCGACACATGCCAGCGGACCACGAGTCGACCGTGCGTGCCTTCTTCGAGGCCTGGGTCGAGCGCGATCCGGACCGCCTCACGAGCTTCTTCGCTCCCGACGGCACCTGGAGCGAGGCGAACCGCGACGCGGCCAAGGGCCCTGACGAGATCAGACCCGTCTTCGAGCTTCAGACGGGTTTCGCCTCGGACTTCTCCTTCGAGTTCAAGCGATTGGAAGTGGTCCGGGACACGGTCTTCACCGAGCGCGTCGACCGGTTCGTGATCAACGACACGCCCATGGCGGTGCCCGTGGCTGGGATCTTCGAGTTCGACGACGACGGCCGCATCAGCGCGTGGCGCGACTACTACGACTGGTCGCTGCTCGAGGCGCAACTCCTGGCGGCGGGGGTGGACCTGAGCGGCGTGGACGACGTCTGACGCGGCGCCCGGGCGGGGGCCCGATCTTCGCGGCCTGCGGGCCCTTCGCGGCGGCGCGTCATCGGACCTCCGTCGTAGATGTCACCGGAGCTCGGCCCGGCCGTCGGGAGCCAGGCGCGCTCGGCGACCGCAGCCCTCGTGCTTCATCAGGGCGAGCATGTCGTCACGATCGACGATGTTCGCCCAGGTCCTGCGCCCGTCGTCGGTGAGCAGGGCGAGAATGGCGAGATCGGGTTCCCCGTCGCGGCTGTGGACCACGGTGTAGGTCTCGATGGTGGCATCGCCCTGGAAGTCGGGGGCAACGGTGCGCCGGGGGAGCGCGTCGACGTCGCCCTGCGGCGATGCGTGGCGAAACCCCGCCGCGGGCGGGGTGGTCGACCACACCCCGACGGCGTGCTTCGTGCTGTACCACCCCAGGCCCGTGACGAGGCCCACTGCGCCGGGATCGGCACGGAGGCGCTGCGCCATCGTGGCGATGGAGTGGGTCACGTAATTGTTCCCCGGACCCCCGGCGAAACCGAGACCACCGGTCACGGTCAGGGACCGGCCCGGATCGTCGAGGGCCAGGCCCAGCTCGAGCGCGGCGATCTGCACGGCGCACGGGAAGCACGAGTAGAGATCGACGTGAGCCACGTCGTCTATGGTGATCCCGGCGAGCGACAGGGCCCGCTGGGCGGCGATGCGGATGGCAGGGGACGATCGCAGGTCGTGTCGATGCGACACGAACCAGTGGTCGTGCGCGTCGGCCCCCGCCACCGGGAACACCCACCGTTCCTCGGGTACCCCCGCCTCACGCGCCGCCTGCACCGAGCACAGGATGAGCGCGGCGCCCTGGTCGACCCGGTTGTTGGCGTTCATCAGCTTCGGATAGGGGAACGACACCATCCGATTGGACGGTCCCGTCGACCCGATGTCCTGCGCGGAGCGCGGTTGACGCGACCATGCGTAGGGGTTCGTCGCCGCCACCGACGAGAACCGTGCCCACAGCTCGGATACGTGACGCTGGTGTTCGTCGATCGTCCGACCCGCCGCATACCGCAGCGCGTTCTCGAACAGAGGGAAGATCCGCAGCGGCCGGTCGAGCCCCCTCGCCGCCTCGCCCTCGGTGACGCCGGCTCGATCGGTTCCGAGGATCACCGGGAGCGTGGTGTCGTCGGGCTGCGTGGTCCAGGCCAGGACGGGGTGCCCCGGGTCGCGGCGAGCCGCCAGGCGAGTGAACCCGCACTCGGCCCCCGTGACGAGCGCCACGTCCAGCTCCCCCTCGGCGATCTGCAGGGCGGTGGCGTTGACGACGGTCTGCGGGTTGTTCCCCCCGATCGTCGTCAACGCCAGCTCAGGGGGCTCGATCCCGAGGCGCTCGGAAACGAGCAGCCCCGGGTTCACATACTGCCAGCTCAGGGGGAGGATCACCCGGAGCGACTGTGCCCGTGCCAACAGTCCCCGGCCGTCGTCACCGGCGCCGCTGTCCTCGGCGGCGACGCGCAGCGCCCTCGTCATGAGCTCGACCGGTTCGGCCCGGTCGCTGATCGGGAACTCGGGGTCCGGGCGCTCGGTCACCTGGCCAACGCCGACCAGCACCGGCGTACGGGGGTCGAGGGCCACGGGAGCCGAGCGTACCGTTCGGGTCGGGGGAGCCCCCGGGGCGGCATTGGTGCCTCGGTATGCTTCGGCCATGCGCATCGCGGTCGGCTCCGATCATGCCGGCTCCCTCCTCAAGGAGTTCCTCTCCGCCCACCTGACTGAGTGGGACACGACGCCGACGACCTCGGCATGGCCTCGCAACGCATGGTCGACTACCCCGAATACGGGGCGGCCGTGGGTCGGGCGGTGACCGGGGGACGGGCCGACCTCGGTCTGGCCGCATGCGGGACGGGGATCGGCATTTCCATTGCCGCCAACAAGATCGACGGAGTACGAGCGGCTGTCGTCCACGACGTCACGACGGCGCGTCTCGCCCGGGCGCACAACCATGCCAACGCCCTGTGCATGGGCGGCCGAACAATCGGGCACAGGGTCGCCAAGGACGCCGTCGACACTTTCCTGTCCACGGAGCCGATCGGGGGTCGTCACGAGCAACGGATCCACGAGATCGACCTGCTCGATGCGCGCTGAGTTGGGCGAAAGACGGCTGAGAGTGCCGAGAGGAACAAGATGACCGATGCAAACGACGGCGCCGGTCGGGCGTCGTCCCCCTTCGACCAGTGGCTCGTCGACGACCCCGAGATCGTCACACTGCTCGGCGCCGAGATCGACAGGCAATCGACGACCCTGCAGCTGATCGCGTCGGAGAACTTCACGTCGACCGCGGTGCTGGCCGCCTCGGGGTCGGTGCTCACCAACAAGTATTCCGAGGGCTATCCGGGCCGGCGCTACTACGGCGGGAACCAGGTCATCGACGAGGTGGAGAACCTGGCCCGGGACCGGGCCAAAGCACTGTTCGGGGCAGAGCACGCCAATGTCCAGCCCCATGCCGGTGCGATCGCCAACCTGGCGGTGTACCAGGCGTTGCTCGAGCCCGGGGACACCGTCCTCGCCATGAGCCTGGACCACGGCGGCCATCTCACCCACGGCTCGCCGGCGAGCATCACGAGCAAGATCTGGCATTTCGTCGCCTACGGGGTTACCCCGGCATCGGGGGACCCCGCCGCGCCGGGGGAGACCATCGACTTCGACGAGGTGGCCGACGTCGCCAAGCGTGAACGGCCCAAGTTGATCGTGGCCGGCGCGACCGCCTACCCCCGCCTCATCGACGCCCAACCCTTCCGGGAGATCGCCGACGCGGTGGGTGCCCGTCTCATGTTCGACATCGCCCATCCCGCCGGGTTGGTGGCCGGCGGTGTGCATCCCAATCCCGTCGGCATTGCGGACGTGGTGACGCTCACCACCCACAAGACGCTGCGGGGCCCGCGCGGCGGGGCCATCCTGTGCGACCAGGCCCTCGCCAAGGTGATCGACTCCGCCGTCTTCCCCGGGCTCCAGGGCGGCCCGCTCGAGCACGTCATCGCGGCCAAGGCGGTGGCCTTCCGAGAGGCGTCGCTGCCGTCGTTCCGCACCTACGCGGCCCGGGTCGTCACCAACGCACAAGCCCTCGCCGACGCCCTCGTCACCGAGGGCTTCCGGCTGGTGTCGGGAGGAACGGACAATCATCTGCTCCTCGTGGACCTGCGCCCCTTCGACGCGGAGCTTACGGGCAAAGAAGCCCAAGAAGTTCTCGATCGGGCCGGCATCACGCTCAATCGCAACACCATTCCCGACGACCCGCGCTCGCCGTTCGTGACCTCGGGGCTGCGACTCGGCACCGCTGCCCAGACCACGGCGGGGATGGGAACCCAGGAGATGGCGCGGATCGCGGCGCTGATCGGGCGCGCCCTGCGCGAGCGCGGGGATGAAGCTGCCCTGCGCGCCCTGCGGGGCGAGGTCCTCGACCTGTGCGGTGGGTTCCCGCCCTATCCCGAGCTGGTCAGAGGCGCCGCGCTGCCGAGCCCAGCCGGAGGCCGCTGAGGCCGTGCCCCCTCTCGGGGCATACGTGATCGTGGCCGCGGTGGCCGCCGTGGGCACGTTCGCGGTGATGTTCCCGATCCGCCATCTGGCCACGCGGGCCGGTTTCGTGGTCGAGCCCGACGAGCGTCGGGTCCACGCCCGCGTGACCCCCTACGGGGGTGGCGCCGCGATGTTCCTGGCTTTCGCCGTCGCCATCCTGGTGGCATCGCAATTGGGGCAGCTCCACGGGCTCTTCGCAGGGTCCTCGGAGCCGCTCGGCCTTGTGCTCGGGGCGGCGGTGATCTTCGTCGTGGGGTTCATCGACGACGTCAGGGAGATGTCGGCGCCGGCCAAGGTGGCCGGGCAGGTGCTCGCGGCGATGGTGCTCGTATTCCTCGGCGTCACGATGTTCCAGTTCAAGATCCCCTTCGTCGGCTTCTTCGTGCTCTCCCCCGATGTGACGCCACTGCTCACCGCGTTGTGGGTGATCGTCATCACCAACGCCGTGAACCTCATCGACGGCCTCGACGGTCTCGCCACCGGGATCGTGGCCATCGCCTCGGGAGCGCTGGCGGTCTACGGCTTGCGTCTCGTCTACGTGGGGGTCCTGCCCCCCGACAACCTCGGCCCGCTCATCGCGGTGGTGGCGTTCGGGGTGTGCATCGGATTCCTTCCTCACAACCTGCACCCCGCCCGGGCCTTCATGGGTGACGCCGGCGCGTTGTTCCTGGGTCTGTTGCTGGCCGCCTCCACGATGCTCATCGGAGGGCGTACCCCCGACGTCAGTGGGCAGACCTACTTCTTCTTCGCGCCCCTGTTCATCCCGGTCTTCATCCTCGGTGTTCCCATCGCCGACATGGCGTTCGCCTTCATTCGACGCACGGCGAGGGGCACCGGGTTCCATACTCCGGACAAGGACCACGTCCATCACCGGCTCCTGCGTCTCGGACACGGCCCCCGGCGCACCGTCTTTATCTTGTGGGCCTGGACCGCGGTCCTGTCCGCGTTCTTGCTGCTGCCCCTGTTCGACAAGCGCGCCAACGGCGTCATCCTCATCGGGATCATCGTTCTCGGCCTGGCGCTGTACACCCTGTTCCATCCCGGGCTCCGCAAGGACACCATGAACGGCAACGGCGCGGTGAAGACCGAGGCCGTTGCGGGCGAGGACGCCCAGCCCGGTCCCCCTCGAATCGGGTCGTCGCCTCCGTTGGAGGGCGTGGCGGCGAAGACGGCCCGCGAAAGCGGCCAAAACGGGGAGAATGCCGGGAACGGGATCAGGTCGGGCGGGAGCGAAGTACCTCGTGGCGCCACCCCGGTCACACACGTCGCTTCCCGGGTGAAGGGGCACCCGTAGACCCGGAGATCTCTTTGCAGAGCGCAAATAGTGGCTGGTTCGGCCTCGTTTTGCCGCGCTCAGGGGGTGGATGCGAAGATTGTGGTGTGCGCTTCCCGCTCCCAGTCGGTTCCGATGAACGGACCCCGGCCATGGTTGCATCCGGCCCCGCCGCCGGGCACGCCGAGTGAACTCGGGAGAGCTCCGGCGATGCACGACGACATCTTCGCCCTGAGCGGCGCGCGCCGACTCGAGTGCCGTGGACGACAAGCCTTCCCCCAGCCTGTTCACTCTGGCGGGCCTCGGGATCTCCATCGCGCTGTGTGTGGCAGGGGGCGTGATCCTCGGCCTCTACCTCGACGGAGTCACGCATCGGTCCCCACTGTTCACCCTGTTGGGACTCGTCGTCGGTGTCGTTTTGGCGGTCGTGACAGCGTATGTCGAGATCAAGAGGTTCTTGTAGCGGGTTTCCCGACCGGCATCACACAGGTGGGCTCCGATGCTTGAAGAGTTCGGCGACCTCGACGCGTTACGTCTGGGCCGAGCCCTACGCCGCACCCGGATTGCTGCCGTGGCGTTGGCTGTCGCCGGATTCGTGGTGGCGCCGTTGGTCGGTTACCCCGTCGCCGGCCTGGGCATCGCGGTCGGGCTCATGCTGGGAGCGCTCAATACGCATTGGGTCGACACGTCAGTGGCCCGCTTGAAGCATCTCTCGGACGGCAAGGCGGCGCGGCGCCCCCTGGCGGCACGCACGCTTGGTCGACTCGGCATCACCACGGTCGTTGTGATGGCGTTGCTGTTCCTGGTGACTCCGATGGGCTTCGGTGCCCTTCTGGGGCTCGTGCTCTATCAAGCCGCCTTCTTGTCCAGCATGATCACGGCTGTGTTCCGGGGGGTATCACCCCGGTGATCGGTGCTGTACACCTGCTTGCCAGCGGGTCCATCAACATCTCGAACCATGTCACCCGCAAGATATTCGGGTTGTCGGTCGAGCTCGACGTCGTGTGGTCCACCCTGATCGCGGGCATCATCGTCATCGCCCTGGGTCTCCTGGCGGCGCGACGCGCGACCTCGGGCGTCCCCGGCAAGCTCCAGCTGTTCTTCGAGACAACCGTCGACCAGGTGAACCAGCTGGTCGAATCGACGGTGGGCCCCGCCGGGGCCCGGATCGTTCCCCTCGCTCTCGCTCTCTTCCTGTTCATCCTCACCGCAAACTGGCTCGAGGTGATCCCGAGCTCGCCTCGGGGAGCAACGGAGTATCTGCCGTCGCCCACGGCCAACGTCAATCTCACGTATGCGATGGCACTGATCGTTATCGTGATCGTGCACACGGCGTCGATTCGCGCTCGGGGCTTGCGAGGATACGTCAAACACTATTTCCAGCCCTTTCCGTTCTTCTTCCCGATCAATGTGATCGAGGAGATCACGAAGCCGATCACCCTGGCCCTCCGGCTCTTCGGGAACCTGTTCGCCGGCACGCTGATGCTCCTGCTCATCGCCGCGCTTCTGCCGGTGTTCATCGTGCCCGTGGCCGACGTGGCCTGGAAGCTGTTCGACATGTTCATCGGCTTCATCCAGGCCTTTATCTTCGCCTTGCTGACGATCGTCTATTACGGCATGGCGACGACGGTGGATGCCGAGCACTAGCGCCGGCGTTCAGGTGCCGGAACAAACCTGCAATCCAAGGAGGAGCAATGGCCGCAACGGGCCCAGTAACGAGTCAAGCAGTCCAATTGGCGGGTGCCATGGTGGGTGGCGGCCTTGCCCTGGCGGGTGGCGCCGTCGGCGCCGCCATCGGCGACGGTCTCGCTGGTAGCCAGACCATTGCTGCTGTCGCACGCCAACCCGAGGTGGAGGCCAAAGCGCGCCTCTACCTGTTCATCACGGTGGGTCTCGTCGAGGCCATGTACTTCATCAACCTGGCCTTCATGGCGTTCTTTGTGTTCGTCCTCTACAAGAAGTAGCGAGGTATCCCGGTGCTAGCTTCGAGCAGCAGCAGCAACTTCCTTGTTCCCGATGGGACGTTCATCGCCGAGTTCATTGCCTTCCTGATCATCGTCGGGGTCATCGCCAAATGGATCCTGCCGCCCCTGAACAAGGCGATGCAGGCGCGCCAGGAGGAGATCCGGAGCTCGCTCGAAGCAGCCGAGAAGGCGCGCTCTGAGGCTGCCGAAGCCGGCAACCAGCGCCAGGAGACACTCGACGAGGCCCGAAGACAGGCGCAGGAGATCGTCGCCGCCGCCAACAAGGCGGCCGAACGCGTCAAGGCTCAGGCCGAGGAGCGGGGACGACTCGAATACGAACGACTTGTGGCCAGGGCAGAGGCCGAGATCGCCGGGGCCCGCCAGCGCGCCGTGGAGGAGGTCAGCACCAAGGTCGGAGCGCTCGTGATCTCGGTGGCCCGCCAGGTCATCGGTCGGGAGATCGACGAGTTCACCCACCGGACGCTGATCGATGAGGCGGTCAGCGCATTGCGGGCGTCGGTGGGTACCTCGTCAGGCGGCTCCGACAGCTGACCGTCGGGCCGCATGGTGCATCAAACAACAACACCGACGAACCGGCTGAGCGACAAAGACCCGGCTGAGCGACAAAGACAGGGAAGAGGAGTGAGCAGAGCGTGAAGTTTTCGCTGCGGGGCTACACGACGGCACTTCTGGCCGACGTGGCCAGGGATCCGCTCGGCGCGCAGATCGCCGAGGAGGTGAACGCCATCGCCCATCTCGTGTCCCGGACCAACGAGCTGGCGGTGGTGCTCACCGACTTCGCTGTGCCGACCTCCGCCCGCAAGGCGGTGCTCCAGGACCTGCTCGCAACTCGGGTTCATCCCCTCGCCCTCAAGATCGTGCTGCGGGCCGTCGACACCGGGCGCGTCGAGGAGTTCCCCACGGTGCTCCACGAGCTCTACGAGCTCGCCCGCCACATGCACGACCTCCCCCCCGAGGAGCTGAGGGCAGAAGAGCCGATCGTGAGTCGGACAGCATGGCGCGACTACATGGCCGGTTACGCCGATGCCGTCTTCGAAGATGTCCCAGAGACCTCCGAGCTCGAAGAGATCGAGGACGAGCTGTTCCGGTTCGCGCGCGTGGTCGAGTCCACCAACGCGCTGCGCAGCGTGCTCGCTGACTCGACCGTGCCGCTCGAGAGTCGTGAGCAGATCCTCGACGACCTGCTCCAAGGCAAGGTCCGGCCTGCCACCCTCGGACTGGTCAAGGTCACCATCCAGGGACGGGTGCGTGATCTTGCCTCTTCTCTCGACTGGCTCTCCGAGCACGCGGCACGGGCCAGAGGTTGGCGGGTGGCGCGGGTCTACACGGGTCTCCCGATCGACGCCGACGAGCACCGGATCCTGTCCGAAGCCCTGGCGCGCCTCACCAGCCAACCGGTGGAGCTGCAGATCCTGGCTGCGCCCGACATTCTGGGCGGCGCCGTGATCCAAATCGGCGACCTTCTCGTCGATGCCAGCGCCGAGCGCCGTCTCGAACAATTGGAAGAAGACCTCCTCAAGCACGAGGGGGCAACCCGAGGAGCACACACGTGATGGCAGAGTTGACCATCAATGCCGACGAGATCGCGGCGGCATTGCAGCGGCACGTCACCGACTACACACCCGAGGTCTCCGCCGAGCAGGTGGGGCGCATCACCGAGGTGGGTGACGGCATCGCCCGGATCAGTGGACTGCCCATGGTGGCGGTGAACGAATTGTTGGAGTTCGAGGACGGCACCCTCGGCATCGCCCTGAACCTCGACGAGGACACGGTGGGTGCCGTCGTCCTGGGCAGTGACGCGCACATCGAGGAGGAGCAGCTGGTCCGCGCCACGGGGCGCATCCTGTCGGTGCCCGTCGGCGACGGCCTCCTCGGTCGGGTCGTCAACCCGTTGGGCGAGCCCATCGACGGCAAGGGCACGATCGCGTCGACCGAGACCCGCCGGCTCGAGGTCCAGGCACCGGGCATCGTGGCCCGCCAGCCCGTGAAGGAACCGCTCCAGACGGGGATCAAGGCCATCGACTCCATGACCCCGATCGGTCGGGGCCAGCGCGAGTTGATCATCGGCGATCGCAAGACCGGCAAGACCACCGTCGCCGTCGACACCATCCTCAATCAGAAGGGCCTGGGGGTGAAGTGCATCTACGTCGCCATCGGCCAGAAGGGGTCGTCGGTGGCCCAGACGGTGGCCACGTTCGAGACGTACGACGCCATGGACTACACCGTCGTCGTGTCGGCACCCGCGTCGGAGCCCGCTCCGTTCAAGTACATCGCCCCTTACGCCGGATGTGCGATGGGGCAGCACTGGATGGAGAACGGCGAGCACGCCCTGATCGTGTACGACGACCTGTCCAAGCAGGCCGAGGCGTACCGCCAGATGTCACTGCTCCTGCGCCGGCCTCCGGGTCGCGAGGCCTACCCCGGCGATGTCTTCTATCTCCACAGCCGCCTGCTCGAGCGCGCCGCCAAACTGTCGGACGAGCGCGGCGGCGGGTCGCTCACGGCGCTCCCCATCATCGAGACCAAGGGCGGCGACGTGTCCGCCTACATCCCTACCAACGTGATCTCCATCACCGACGGCCAGATCTACCTCGAGTCCGAGCTCTTCTACTCCGGGGTCCGGCCGGCGATCAACGTGGGTATCTCGGTCTCCCGTGTGGGAGGTGCCGCCCAGGTCAAGGCGATGCGAGCGGTGGCGGGGACGCTCAAGATCGACCTCGCCCAGTTCCGCGAGCTCGAGGCCTTCGCCACCTTCGGGTCCGAGCTCGACAAAGTGTCCCAAGCCCAGCTCGATCGGGGATACCGCCTCACCGAGCTGTTGAAGCAGTCGCAGAACGCGCCGATGCCGGTCGAGGAGCAGGTCATCGTAATCTATGCGGGCTCCAACGGCTGGGTCGACGACGTGGCGGTGGCCGAGGTGCGCCGTTTCGAGACGGAGCTGCTCGGGTTCATGCGGGCGAACCACCCCGAGATCCTCGAGTCCATCCGGAGCAGTGGGGCACTGCCCGACGAGTCCGAGCTCAAGGCCGGGCTGCAGGCCTTCAAGGACACCTTCGTCGCGATCGAGGGTGGCTGAACCGTGGCCGGCGGCCAGGAGAAGGTCCTGCGGCGGCGCATCCGCACCGTCCAGTCGACGAAGAAGATCACGCGAGCCTTCGAACTGATCGCGGCTTCCCAGATCGTACGCGCCCAGAATCGGCTGACCGGGTTCCGGCCCTACCTGAAGGGCATCTCGGTGATCCTGGCCGAAGCCGCCGCCGATGCCGGGCACACGGCGGGCAGGGTCCTCGGTGTGCCCGAGTCACCCCAGCGCGTCCTGGTGGTGGCCGTCGTCGCCGATCGTGGGCTGTGCGGTGCGTACAACGCCAATGTCCTTCGTCTCGCCGAGCGGACGGTGCGCGGCTTCGAGGCATCGTCGGTGGACAACGTGCTCATGAGCATCGGGCGCAAGGCTCAGTCGTACTTCCGGTTCCGCCGCATCCCACTCGAGGAGTCCTTCTCGGGTTTCTCGGACCGGCCCACCTTCGAAGACGCCCGTCGCGTCGCCGAGGTGATCACGCCCCTCTTCCTCTCCGAGGAGGTCGACCAGGTCCTGATCGTCTCGACCCGGTTCGTGTCGGCCGGCACGCAAGTGGTCGAGACACGCCAGCTCCTTCCTCTTCCCGAGCCGACGGGGGAGGCGGGTGGCGACGACGAACCGCCACGGCGCGAGGGGTACACGGAGTTCGAGCCCGAGTCCCCCGACCTCCTCGTGGAGCTGGTGCCGCGCTACGTCGAGGCGGCGCTGTTCGGTGCCCTGCTCGAGGCGGCTGCCAGCGAGCACACGGCACGGCAGCGGGCCATGGCTGCCGCCACCGAGAACGCCGACGAGCTGGCCAAGACCCTGACCCGGGAAATGAACCGCGCTCGTCAGGACGCCATCACGACCGAGATCATGGAGATCGTCGGGGGAGCCGAGGCACTGCGCCAGGCCGCCGCCGCCAAGACGGAATAGGAAGCAAGGACATCATCATGACAACCACGCTCACCGAGCCCACCACCAGCGACAACGGGAACCGCCCCGAGGGACGAGTGGTCGCCATCGCGGGGCCGGTCGTCGACGTCGAGTTCCCACCCCACGCGCTGCCCGAGATCAACATGGCCGTCGAGATGGACCTCGAGCTCGAAGGCAACAAGATCACCGTGACCGCCGAGGTGGCGCAGCAGATCGGCGAGGGACGGGTCCGCTGCATCTGCCTCAAGGCCACCGACGGCCTGCACCGGGGCACACCGGTGCGGAACCTGGGTCGGGGCCTGGCGGTCCCGGTGGGAGACGCCACGCTCGGCCACGTCTTCAACGTTCTCGGCGAGGCACTCGACACCGATGACATCGGAGCCGTCGAGGACCGGTGGGAGATCCACCGCGACTCCCCGGCGTTCGACCAGCTCGAGCCGCGTGCGCTCATGTTCGAGACCGGCATCAAGGTGATCGACCTGCTCGAGCCGTACGTCCAGGGCGGGAAGATCGGCCTGTTCGGCGGAGCGGGCGTCGGCAAGACCGTGCTCATCCAGGAGATGATCAACCGGGTGGCTCTCAACCACGGCGGTGTGTCGGTGTTCGCCGGGGTCGGGGAGCGCACCCGCGAGGGGACCGACCTCTGGCTCGAGATGCAGGAGTCGGGCGTCATCGAGAAGGCCGCCCTCGTCTACGGGCAGATGGACGAGCCCCCCGGGGTCCGGCTCCGGGTGGGGCTGGCCGCGCTCACCATGGCCGAGTACTTCAGGGACGTGAAGAACCAGGACGTGTTGCTGTTCATTGACAACATCTTCCGGTTCGTCCAGGCCGGTTCCGAGGTCTCGACCCTGCTCGGCCGCATGCCTTCTGCGGTGGGGTACCAGCCCACCCTGGCCGACGAGATGGGCGAGCTCCAAGAGCGCATCACCTCGACGAGGGGACACTCGATCACCTCGCTCCAGGCGGTGTACGTGCCCGCCGACGACTACACCGACCCGGCCCCGTTCACGACGTTCACGCACCTCGATGCCACCACCGAGCTCTCCCGTCAGATCGCGTCGCTGGGGATCTATCCCGCTGTCGACCCCCTGGCGTCGACGTCGAACATCCTGGCTCCCGAGATCGTCGGTGACCGCCACTACGACGTGGCCCGCCGGGTCCAGGTCGTCCTGCAGCGATCGCGCGAGCTCGCCGACATCATCGCCATCCTGGGTCTCGACGAATTGTCCGAAGAGGACCGCCTCATCGTGAACCGGGCCCGCAAGATCCAGCGCTTCTTGTCACAGCCCTTCAACGTCGGTGAGGTCTTCACCGGTCTGAAGGGTGTGACCGTGCCCATCGCCGAGACCGTCGAGTCATTCGAGGTGCTGCTCAACGGGGACCTCGACGACGTCCCCGAGCAGGCGTTCCTGAACGTGGGCGGCGTCGAGTCCGTGCTCGAAAAGGCGCGCACGCTCGAAGCCGACAGCGAGTAGGCGCGTTCGCGATGGCGACCTTCGAGGCCAGCCTGGTCACTCCGGAGCGGACCCTGCTCGAGGAGCAGGTGCAGATCGTCTTCCTGCGCACCGACGGCGGTGACTCGGCGTACATGCCGGGCCACACGCCGCTGATCGGTGCCATCGTCCCCGGCCTGGTCCGGTTCCAGCACGAAGACGGCACCGAAGAGCGCGCCGCCGTGCACGGCGGGTTCGTCCAGGTCGAAGGCGACCATGTCACCGTCCTGGCACCGATCGCCGAACTGGCGCAGGACATCGACGTCGACCGGGCCCGGCGTGCCCTCGACGCCGCCACCGAACGTGTCGCCGACCTGTCGGGGACACCCACCGGTGCCGGTGACGGGAGCGAGGAGGCGCCGGCGGACCGGGAGCTGGTCGAGGCCGAGGCGGCCCAGCGCCGGGCCGAGATCCGCCTCGAAGTAGCGGGGGCAGGCGACTCCCGAGGGTCCTGACGCCGCCGCGGGGCCCGGGACTGCTTACGGCCGGCGCGCCGAGACCCGGTGGCGGGCCGCGAACGGTGCTGTGAAGGCGGGGTCCTCGAGCAGCTCGATCATGGCGTCGTAGCTCGCGTCGTCGACGGCGCGGCGGCCGACCGACTCCATGTGCGCGGCGTCGGTGACGATGGGACGGATGGTGGCGAGGGTCTGGCTCCAGAACGCCGCCGCCGGCGTCGCCCCGGTGAGCAGGTCCTCGCGCACGTCGTCGTGGACGTCGGTGAAGCCGAGGGCGACCAGCCGGTCGGCCAGGGTGCGTGCCCAGGTCCATTGCACCGCCAGCGGCACCAGCACCTCCCGGAACGGCGCCGGAAGCTCGCCGTTGGAGGCGGCCCGCTGAGCGGGCGCACCGTCGGCCTCTTCGAAGAGGACCACGGCCCCGGGCGCCAGCGCCGGCACGAGGTGCTCCACCACGGTGTCGGGGTCCTCGACGTGCATGAGCACCGACCGCGAGTGCACGAGATCGAAACACGACCACCCGAACGACATGGTCATGAGGTCGCCCTCGACGACCGTGACGTTGGGACGAGCCGCCAGGTCCTGGAGCAGGGTCGTGTCCCGGTCGATGGCGGTCACCGAACCGCTCTCGCCCACCGCGTCGGCCATCCACCGGGCCACCGAGCCGGCCCCGGCCCCGAGCTCGGCGCAGCGCCAACCGGGTGCGACGCCCAGCCGCTCGAATTGCCTGATGGTGGAGGCGTCGTGCAGCGACTGCAGGGTCCCGAGGCGTGCACCCTCCTCGGGATCGGCGTTGCGCAACGGGTATCGGCTCGGGGGAGTGGTCAGCGTGGCACCCCGGTCGTCAGCCGAATTCGATCTGGCTGTACTCGCGCAGTTTGTGCAGGGCGTGGCGTGCGTTCACGAAGCGAACCGTTCCCGACCGGGAACGCATCACGATGGACTGGGTGGTGACGCCGTAGTCGTTGTAGCGCACGCCCTGGAGCAGCTCGCCGTCGGTGACGGCGGTGGCGGCGAAGAAGCAGTTGTCTCCCTTGACGAGGTCGTCGGTGCCGAGCAGGGCGTCGAGGTCGTACCCCGCCGCGACGGCGGCACGCCGTTCGTCGTCGTCGCGGGTGAACAGGCGGCCCTGGATCTCGCCCCCCATGCACTTGAGCGCCGCCGCCGCGATTACCCCCTCGGGGGTGCCGCCGATGCCGTACAGGACGTCGACGCCCGAGTCGGGCCACGCCACGGAGATGGCGCCGGCCACGTCGCCGTCGGAGATCAGCTTGATGCGGGCGCCGCTGGCGCGTACCTCTTCGATCAGGTCGTGATGGCGGGGCCGGTCGAGGATGACCACGGTGACGTCGCGCACGGACTTCCCGAGCGCCTTCGCCACCGCCTGGACGTTCTCGGTCGGGGGGCGGCGCACGTCGACGGACCCGGCCACTTTGGGGCCCACCGCCAACTTCTCCATGTAGACGCAAGGACCCGGGTTTAACATGGTGCCCCGGTCCGAGACCGCGATGACCGCCAAGGCGCCGCCGCGCCCGAGCGCGGTCAGGTTCGTCCCGTCGATGGGGTCGACGGCGATGTCGGTCATGGGGGGCGTGCCGTCGCCGACGTTCTCACCGTTGTAGAGCATGGGCGCATGGTCCTTCTCGCCCTCGCCGATCACCACGACGCCGTCCATGGTCACCGACTGCAGCACCACGCGCATGGCCTGGACCGCAGCCCCGTCGGCACCTTCCTTGTCGCCGCGGCCCATCCACCGGCCCGCGGCCATCGCCGCCGCCTCCGTCACGCGGACCAGCTCCATGGCGAGGTTGCGATCGGGTGCGCGGGGGTTGGGCGCCACGTCCCGACCCTAACGCGCTCCGTCCGCAGCGGCGGCCCACGTCCGGTTCCGACCCCGAGATGCGGCCGTCGTGTGGCGCCGGCTGGGCCGCCGGTACCGGGGTGTGGACCGTCACAATCCGAGAATGCCGGAGGGCGCCCGTTAGGCTGGAGGCCATGGACAGCCCGCCTCACGAGGGCCTCGACGAGGGCCGGACGCGGTGGCAGGAGGCCTACGACTCGTCGACCCTGCAGGACGTCGACTTCGAGACCATGTCGGGCATCGGCCTCGAGCCCGTCTACGGCCCCGCTGATTGGCCCGAGGACCAGGTCGCCGAGCGCCTGGGCTGGCCCGGCCGTCCTCCGTATACCCGGGGCCCGTACGCGTCGATGTACCGCTCGAAGCTCTGGACGATGCGCCTGTTCGCGGGATTCGGCACCGCCGAGGACACCAACGTGCGCTTCCGCGAGCTCCTGCGGGCGGGCAGCGGTGGGTTGTCGGTGGCGTTCGACCTCCCCACGCTCATGGGCCGAGACTCCGACGATCCCCTCACGGAGGGTGAGGTGGGACGCTGCGGCGTCGCCGTCGACACCCTGGCCGACGCCGAGGACCTCTTCGCCGGGATCGACCTGGGATCGGTGACAACGTCGATGACGATCAACTCGCCCGCTCCGATCCTCATGGCGATGTACGTGGCGGCCGCCGAGCGGGCGGGCGTGGCCCGGCACCAGCTCGGGGGGACGCTGCAGAACGACATCCTGAAGGAGTACCAGGCCCAGAAGGAGTACATCTTCCCGCCCCGACCGTCGATGCGGCTCGTCGTCGACGTGGTCCGCTTCTGCGCGGCGGAGATGCCCAGGTTCCACCCCGTGTCGGTGTCGGGCTACCACATCCGCGAGGCCGGCTCCACGGCCGCGCAGGAGCTGGCCTTCACCCTCGCCAACGGGTTCGCGTACGTCGAGGCCGTGATGGCGGCCGGTCTGCCCGTCGACGAGTTCGCGCCCCGGCTGAGCTTCTTCTTCAACGCGCATCTCGACTTCTTCGAGGAGATCGCCAAGTTCCGCGCCGCCCGCCGCATCTGGGCGCGCTGGATGGCCAACCGGTATCGGGCGACGTCGTCGCGGTCGTTGCAGCTGCGGTTCCACACCCAGACGGCGGGGGTGTCGCTGACGGCCCAGCAGCCCGAGGTCAACATTGTCCGCACCGCCATCGAGGCCCTGGCGGGTGTGCTGGGTGGGACCCAGAGCCTGCATACCAATTCGATGGACGAGGTCCTGGCGCTCCCCACCGAGAAGGCGGCCCGCATCGCCCTGCGCACGCAACAGGTCATCGCCCACGAGACCGGGGTCACCAACGTGTCGGACCCCCTCGGTGGCTCGTGGTTCGTGGAATCGCTCACCGACGAGATCGAACGCCAGGCCGAGGCCGTCTTCGCCCGGTTGGACGAGTGGGGCGAGGGCTCGATGCTCGAAGGTGTCCTGCACGGCATCGAGAACAACTGGTTCCAGGGCGAGATCGCCGATGCCGCCTACGTGTTCCAGCGCAAGGTGGCCACCGGTCGGCGGGTCGTGGTGGGGGTCAACGCCTTCACCGAAGGGAGCGAGGAGCCCGCCCCTCCGACGCTGCACATCGGTCCCGAGGTGGATGAAGCCCAACGCAAGCGGCTGGCGGCGGTGCGCCAACGACGCGACCAGCGGCAGGTCGATGCCAAGCTGGCCGCGGTGGCGGCCGACGCAGCGGTCGCCGAGGTGAACCTCATGCCCGCCATCCTCGACGCCGTGCGGGCCTATGCCACGGTGGGCGAGATCGTGGGAGCCCTGGGGTCGGTCTTCGGTCACTGGGCCGAGAACCCGGTCGTCTGATCAGGTCGGGACCGATGGCCCGCTTCGTCGTGCGCCCCGGGGGGCCCCTGCACGGGACGGTGTGCGCCGGCGGCGCCAAGAACTCCGCGCTCAAGCTGATGGCGGCGTGCCTGGTGGCTCCGGGCCGGCACGTGCTCGCCGGCGTGCCGCGCATCGTGGACGTCGAGATCATGGCCGAGGTCCTCGAGGCCATCGGCGCACAGGTCGAGCGCGCTCCTGACATGCTCGACGGCGGCCCCGGTGACCTCGTGATCGACACGCCGGCGACGCTCGTGCCCGAGGCGCCCTACGAGCTCGTGGAGAAGATGCGCGCCTCAGTGGTCGTGCTCGGGCCCCTTCTGGCACGCACGGGACGGGCCAGCGTGTCGCTCCCGGGCGGCGACGACTTCGGGAACCGCCCCATCGACATCCACCTCCACGGCCTGTCGACACTGGGCGCGGTGTTCGAGACCGTGCACGGCAACATCGAGGGCCGCGTTCCCGGAGGCTCCGACGGCCGCCTGGTCGGGCAACGGATCGTCTTCGAGTACCCGAGCCACACCGCCACCGACAACGTGCTCATGGCGGCCGTGCTGGCCAAGGGGACCACGGTCATCGAGAACGCCGCACGCGAGCCCGAGGTGTCGGACCTCGCCGATTTCCTGAGCCACATGGGAGCCCAGATCCGGGGGGCGGGGACCTCGCACATCGAGGTCGACGGCGTCGAAGAGCTGCATCCGGCACCGCAGCCCCATCGCGTCATCCCCGACCGGGTCGTGGCGGCCACCTTGTTGTCGGCGGTGGCCATGGCGGGCGGGGAGATCGTCATCGAGGACGGTCGTCCCGACCACATGGACATGGTCCTGCGCAAGATGGGCGAGATCGGTGTGACCGTGACCCAGGGCCCCGAGGGCATGCGGGCGGCGTCGAGCGACCGGCTCCACAGCGTGGACGTGGCCACCCTGCCGTACCCGGGTGTGGCCACCGACTACAAGCCCTTCCTGGTCACGATGTTGAGCGTCGCCGACGGGGTGGGGATCGTCACCGAGAACCTCTTCTCGGGGCGTTTCCGCTACGTCGACGAGCTACGGCGCATGGGTGCGGACATCCGGACCGAGGGCCACCATGCCGTGGTGCGCGGGGTGCGGCGACTGTCGGGGGCTCCCGTGCGGGCGCCGGACCTGCGTGCGGGCGCCGCGCTCGTCCTGGCCGGGATGATGGCCGAGGGCGAGACCGTGGTGTCGGACGCCCAGCACATCGACCGGGGCTACGAGGATCTCCCCGCCACGCTCCGCTCGCTGGGTGCGGACGTGACCCGCGCCTGATCCCGGTCCGTCCCGCCTACGCTCCGTGCCACTGTCATGACCCCTGCCATGTCGTCTTCATCGGGCTCGTCGCCATCGGGCTCCGGGACCGACTCCACCGGGTCACGGCCCGGTGCCCGCCACGACCGGTCCACCGACCCGGCCGTGCTGCTCGACGCGGCGTCGCAGGGCGACCGGGTGGCGCTCGCCCGCCTGTTGACCCAGGTCGAGAACGGTGGCGCCCCGAGCCAGGCCGCGGCCACCCTGGTGTACCGAAGCGGGTGTGAGGCACGCTCCGTCGGCATCACCGGTCCTCCCGGGGCGGGCAAGTCCACGCTCGTCGACCGTCTCATCGCCACCGGCGCGCGCCGCGGGTGTGGCCCAGCTCGGCATCCTGGCCGTGGACCCGTCCTCGCCGTTCACCGGCGGCGCCATCCTCGGTGACCGGGTGAGGATGCAGGACCACGCCCTCGACGCCGGCGTCTTCATCCGCTCGATGGCGTCGCGCGGCCACCTCGGCGGATTGGCCGTCGCCGTCCCCGAGGCCATCCGCGTCCTGGCGGCGTCGGGCTTTCCGCTCGTGCTGATCGAGACCGTCGGCGTCGGGCAGGTCGAGGTCGAGGTGGCCGGGGCCACCGACACCACGATCGTGGTCCTCAACCCCAAGTGGGGAGACGCCGTCCAGGCCAACAAGGCCGGGCTCCTCGAGACGGCGGACATCTTCGTCATCAACAAGGCCGACCGGCCCGGGGCGAAAGAGACGCGGCGCGACCTCGAGCAGATGCTCGACCTGACCACGCCCGGCGACTGGCGCCCTCCCGTGCTCGAGACATCGGCCACCACCGGCGACGGGGTGGACGCGCTGTGGGCGGAGATGGCGCGTCATGAGCAGCATCTCGAGGAAAGTGGCGCGCTCGAGCGCCGACGCGCCGCCCGCCTCGAGCGCGAGTTCCGGATCGTGGTGGCGGCGCGCATCCAGAGCGAGGTCGACCGGCTGAGGACCGACGGCGAATTCGTCGGGCTCACCCGGGCCGTCGCCGAGCACAGCCTCGATCCCTATGACGCCGCCGACCGGCTGCTCCGTGCGGTGTACGGCGCCCGGGCCGGCGACTGAGGCCCGGGTCGCCCACCCCCACCGGTTCTCCCCCACCACCGACTGGTATCCCACTCACCGGCGTCCCGTGGTACCCGCTCCCACCCCCTCCGTCTTGTCCCCGGGAGCCCCGTCTCGATGGCGGAGCGCCCCGCCGCACCGGCCGCTGCGCCTCTGATCCGCGATGGCGCGACGCCGCGGGCACCGTCGGGTACGGTGCGCGCATGGTCGCCTCCGGTCACCCGTCGCCGGCATCGGAGGTGGGTGTGGTCGCCCTCGACCGGCGCCACGACGGTGTGGCGCTCGTCACGCTCGAGCGTCCCAAGATGAATGCGCTGTCGGTGGCGTTCCTCGGGTGCCTGCACGACGTGGTCGCCGAACTGGCTGCGGATCCACCGGGCGCGGTGGTCCTGTGGGGTGGCCCGCGCCTCTTCGCGGCAGGAGCCGACGTCGGCGAGTTCCGCGAGCCGGACGCGGCAACACGCATCGCGGCCGCCTTCCACGCCGTGACGGCTGCCCTGGGCGCGTTGCCGCGCGTCACCATCGCGGCCATCACCGGCTACGCGCTCGGAGGCGGCCTCGAGCTCGCGCTGGCGTGCGACCTGCGCGTCGTCGCCGAGGACGCCCGTCTTGGTCAACCCGAGATCCTTCTCGGCATCGTCCCCGGTGGTGGTGCCACGCAGCGGCTCCCGCGTCTCGTCGGCGTGAGCCGGGCCAAGGATCTCATCTACACCGGGCGCCACGTCACCGCCGACGAGGCGCTGCGCATCGGGCTGGCGGACCGTGTGGTGCCGCGCGACGACGTGCTGGACGAGGCGGTGTCGTTGGCAGCCGCGTTCGCAGCGGGCCCGCTACAGGCCCTGGCCGCGGCCAAGCGTGTCATCGACGAAGGCATCGACGTGTCGCTGGCGGACGCGCTCGAGCTTGAGGTCGACGCCTTCGTGGAAGTGTCGCACACCGAGGACGCCGGGCTGGGTGTGACGTCGTTCCTCGAGCACGGCCCCGGTCGGGCCCGGTTCGTCGGGCGTTGAGGACCTTCGCGCCGTGACCGTGTCCCGTCCCGCCAGAACATCGCGCCTCCGCCCGGCGGCAGGCGCTTCTTCCTCGGCGCGCCGCACCGGGGGGGCCCGCCTGCCCGGGATCCGCCCCACGGCACTGCCGGCCAAGGGTGAGGCCGACTGGTACCGGCGGGGTGTGTTCTACGAGGTGCTCACGCGGGGGTTCTTCGACTCCAACGACGACGGCATCGGCGACCTGGCCGGCCTGCGGGCCAAGCTCGACTACCTCGAGTGGCTGGGTGTCGATGCGCTGTGGCTGCTGCCATTCTATCCGTCGCCGATGCGCGACGGCGGGTATGACATCAGCGATTTCTTCACCGTCCACGCCGAACTCGGACACCTCGACGACCTCGTGGAATTCCTCGACGACGCACATCGACGCGGGATCAGGGTGATCGCCGATCTCGTGATGAACCACACGAGCGATCAGCACCCCTGGTTCGCCGAGTCGCGGTCGTCGCGGGACAATCCCAAAGCGGACTGGTACACCTGGAACGACGACGACCATCGCTGGCCCGAGGCGCGCGTCGTCTTCGTGGACGTGGAGACGTCGAACTGGACGTGGGACCCGACCCGCCAGCAGTACTACTGGCACCGTTTCTACTCGCACCAGCCCGACCTCAATTACGAGAACCCCGCTGTGGTCGAAGCCATGTTCGGCGTGGTGCGGTTCTGGCTCGACCTCGGTCTCGACGGGTTCCGCCTCGACGCCGTGCCCTATCTGTTCCAGCGCGACGGCACCACCGGCGAGAACCTCCCCGAGACCCACGCCCTGCTGCGCCAGCTCCGCAAGGAGGTCGACGCCGCGCATCCCCACCGCGTGCTGCTGGCCGAGGCCAACCAGTGGCCCGCCGACCTCGTCGACTACTTCGGCAACGGCGACGAGTGCCACATGTGCTTCCACTTCCCGCTCATGCCGCGCCTGTTCATGGCGGTGCGCCGCGAACAGCGGTTCCCCGTCACCGAGATCCTGACCCAGACGCCGGAGATCCCCGACAACTGCCAATGGGCCATCTTCCTCCGGAACCATGACGAGCTCACCCTCGAGAAGGTGACCGAGGAGGAACGCGACTACATGGTGGCGGAGTACGTGAAGGACCCCCGCATGCGCCGGCACATGGGGATCGGACGCCGCCTCGCTCCGCTGCTCGACGGGGACCGCCGTCTGGCCGAGCTCCTGCACGCCGTCCTCTTCTCGTTGCCGGGCAGCCCTGTCATCTACTACGGCGACGAGATCCTCATGGGCGACAACGTGTATCTCGGTGACCGGGACTCGGTGCGCACACCGATGCAGTGGAGCCCCGACCGCAATGGTGGGTTCAGCCGCGCCGACTTCGCCCAGCTCTACCTGCCGCCGCTCATGGACCCGGTGTACGGGTTCGAAGCCGTCAATGTCGAAGCCCATCGCCGCAATCCGAGCTCGCATCTCCACTGGCTCCGCAACATCCTCCAGACCCGCAAGCAATTCCCGGTCTTCGGGACCGGCGCCTTCGATCTGGTGGCCTGCGCCAACCCGTCGATCCTCGCCTACGTGCGCAGCCCACAGCCCCAATCGGAACCGGCGGCACGCCCCCGCCGGGCCGGTCGCTCCCGGCGCGGGGCCGGGCGCACCGAGGTGAGCGACAATCCCGTGCTGTGCGTGCACAACCTGAGCAGGTTTGCCCAGCCTGCGGAGCTTGACCTGGCTCGTTGGGCCAACCGCAATCCCATCGAGCTCCTGGGGCGGATACCGTTCCCGCCCGTGGGAAGTGGCACCTACAGCGTGACGCTCGGGCCCTACGGCTTCTACTGGTTCGAGCTCACCGAAGGGCCCGAGGCGAGGTCGGACGCGGCCGGGACCGGGGGCCTCGTATGAACGCGCCGGAGACCGGCGTGGTCGGAGTGTCGGACTCGGCGCGCGCCGCGCTCGCCGACCTCGTGTTGACCTATGCGGCGCGACGGGCCGATTGGGAGGACGCCGGTAATGGCGACGGCGGCGACAGGGGTGCGGTCGAAGTCGTCGACGCCGAGATCGTGTCTCCCGGCCGTCCCGGCATCGTGGACGTGGTGGCGGCGTTCGGTGGGCGGTTCGTGCACGTTCCCTTCGGCCTGCGCGCGCCGGGAGAGGACATCCGATTCATCCCCGACGGTGAGGACGCCGTGCTCGGCTCGCTCGCCGACGAGGACGAAGGGGAGGCAGTGGTGTTCGACGCCACGCGCGACGCGGAGGTGGCCGCCATGCTCCTCGAACGCGTGTCGGGAGAGGTGGTCCAAGCCTCGCTCGTGCGTCACCTGCGCGAAGACAGAGGCTCGGTCACCCTGGCGATGGAGGACCGCATCGCCTTCACCGTCTACAACGAGGTCGTCGACGGGCCACGCCCCGATCTCGAGCTCTTCCTCGCCCTCGACGACGTCGGCTTCAACCACCTGGCCGCCCCACTGGCGGTATGGCGGAGGTCCGGGCGTGACCTCGGTGTGGCCCAGGAGTATCTCGCCGGCGCATCGTCGGGCTACGCGCTGGCTCTCACCTCGGTGCGGGACCTGTACGCCTCGGGCGGGCTCCCCGAGCTCGCCGGTGGTGACTTCGGAGCCGAAGCCCACCGCCTCGGCACCATGTCGGCGCGCATGCATCTCGGTCTCGACAAGGCGTTCGGTCGTCGCCCCGGTGACGTCGGAAGCTGGGCGATGGGGATCGAGGAGACGCTGCGCCCCCTGGCGCCGCACGTGCTGGAGCGGCCCGATGTGGAGGAGCTTCTCGCCGAGCTGCGTGGGCTGCAGGTCCCGTCGCAGGCGATCCGCACCCACGGGGACTTCCATCTGGGCCGGACGTGCCGGACCGAGCAGGGTTGGTACGTCGTCGATTTCACGCCGGGCGGTCGCCCGACGTCGACGGCGGGCGTGGTACCCGGGCCCGACGACGGGCCGGTGTACCGCTCCCCGCTGGCCGACGTGGCCGACCTCCTGTGGTCCCTCGAGCACGTGGCCACCAACGCCGCCGACGAGCGCGACCCGTCGGGCCGCGACGGGCTGACCGAGCTCGCCGATGCGTGGGTGGCGCGTAACCGCCGGGCATTTCTCGCCGGTTATCTCGGTGTTCCCGGCATCAGCGGCCTCGTTCCGCCCGGACGCGAGGCACTGCGCATCCTCACGGCGTCGTTCGAGCTCGTCCGGGCTGCGGTGCATCAGGCCCGGCAGAGCGAGAACTGAGCAGGCGCGCCCATGCGTATCGGGATCCTCAACGGCGGAGGCGACTGTCCCGGGCTCAACGCCGTCATCCGGGCCGTGGTGCTCACCGCCGTGCTTCGTCACGGTGACGAGGTCGTCGGATACCTCGACGGGTGGAAGGGGGTCCTCGACGACGAGCACGTGCCCCTCGACGTACCCCGGTGCCGTGACATCCTGGCCCTGGGCGGGACCATTCTCGGGACGTCGCGCACCAACCCCTTCAAGATCGAGGACGGGCCCGATCGCGTCCGAGCCAACCTGGCGGCACGGGCCGTGGACGCGCTGGTGGCGGTGGGGGGCGAGGACACCCTGGGGGTGGCGCAGCGCCTCGGGGACCACGGTGTGCGTGCGGTCGGTATCCCGAAGACCATCGACAACGACCTGTCGGAAACCGAGGTCACGTTCGGCTTCGACACCGCCGTGCAGATCGCCACCGACGCCATCGACCGCCTGCGCACCACAGCCGAGTCCCATCACCGCGTCATCGTGTGCGAGGTCATGGGTCGGCACGTGGGATGGATCGCCACCCATGCCGGGATTGCCGGCGGTGCGGCCGAAATCCTCGTGCCCGAGGTCCCCTTCGTCGTCGACGACGTGTGCGCACGACTGCAGCGCCGTCACCAAGGCGGCCAGTTCTCGTCGGTTGTGGTGATCTCCGAGGGTGCAGTTCCGGCTGAGGGCCCCGAGGCCGAGTCGGCGCGCCTCGCCACCTCCGGGGCACCGCTCGATCAATTCGGCCACGCCCGCCTGGGTGGGATCGGCACCTGGCTCGCCCAGGAGATCGAGAACCGAATGGGCTTCGAGGCCCGCACCACCATCCTGGGCCACATCCAACGCGGGGGCACGCCGTCGGCCTTCGACCGTGTCCTCGCCACGCGCTTCGGTGTCGCCGCGGTGGGCGCGGTGCACGACGGGGCCTTCGGGATGATGGTGGCGCTACAGGCCGGCGAGATCGTCCGAGTCCCCATCGCCGACGCCGTCGCCCGGTCCAAGACCGTCGACCTCGAGCTCTACGGCGATGTGGCCGGGGTGTTCCTGGGCTGAAGCGAACCGCTCAGGCGGGAACCGCGCTCAGGCGGGAACTGCGCTCAGGCGGGAACTGCGACCCGGAGCTCTTCGGTGGCCTGCTCGGGCGGCACGATGTTGATGAGGACGCCCGTGCCGGCCTCGAACCCTGCTGCGGTGGTGAGCTTGGGCCAGACGTGGACGTGCCAGTGGTAGGGCTCGGGTGCCCGGTAGGGAGCGGAGTGGAACACGATGTTGTACGACACGTCCCCGAGGCGTTCGACGAGCGAGCCCAGGACGGTGCGCAGGGACCGGCCCACCGCGGACAGGTCCGCCGGGGTGGCCCGGTGCAGGTGCGGGCCGTGGGTGCGGGGGATGATGAGCATCTCGTAGGGGTTGCCGCTCCAGAACGGGCACACCACGAGCACGCGCTCGTTGGCGTAGACCACGCGGTGCCCGGCGTCCTCCTCGGCGTCGACGGTGGTGCACAGCAGGCACCGACCGGCGAAGCGGGCGAACCCGGCCTGCTCCTCGGCGAGCTCGCGGGGCACGAACGACATCCCGAGCAGCTGGCCGTGGGGGTGTTCGATCGAGGCGCCCGCCTCGCGTCCCGCGTTCACGATGGCCTGGCTGTAGCGAAGCCCCGGCACCGACGAGTGCTCTTCGATCCGGTCACGTATGGCAGCCATGACGAGCACCGCCTGCTCATCGGAGATGTGCTCCCAGCCGTGGTCGTGTTCGGGTGACAGCACGAGCACTTCGTGGATCCCTCCCGCGGTGGCCTGGGTGAACACCGGGCCGCGGTTCTCCACCACGAACGGGTGATCGCCCTCGAAGGCGGGATAGAGGTTGGGCACCACCCTGACGAGCCAGTGCCCGCTCGAGCCGTAGGTCTCGAGGGCGGGGGGCGTGGACTCTTCGTTGCCGGGGCAGAACGGGCAGGGCCGGGAAGTGTCTTCCTGGACGGGGACGGGGGTGGCGAAGTGGAAGGGGCGGTGCGAGCGGTCGGTGCTCACGACCACCCACCGGCCGGTGAGGGGGTCCAGGCGGAGTTGGTTCATGGAGCGACCCTCACCCCGAGTGCTCTCGTCACCCTGTCTGTCCACCGGTCCATACCCTCTGCCTCTGATGACCCATCAGTAACTTACCGTGCCCTCCGAGACCTGGTGCTTTGTCACCATCCGTATGCGTGTCCTCACCTACACGCTACCTGCCGGTAAGGAGCACCTGTTCGATGTCCGCTCGTTGTGTTGTCGACCCCAGAGCGGCTGGCGAGAACCGTTCACCAGGGCGTTGGCCCGGAGTTGTGTGGTCGGGCACGTGCGGTGGCGACGGTGCCGTGGATGTCGCGCTACGCGGCGGTTTCCCCTCCTGGCGCCGTGTCGGGTCCGGCGGCGACGATGGCGCCCGTGACGTTAATGGCCGCCGGCCCCGCAGGAGTGCTCGGGACCGGGATCTTCGGGCCCGGGATCTTCGGGGCCAGAATCCCCTTACCCGGGATCCTCTTGCCCCGAATCCTCTTGTCCGGAATCCTCGGACCCGGAGGGGCGCTCGGGGCGGGGATTTCGGCGGGCACCGTCCGGAGCGTCCCCACCGGCGCCGTCTACACCATCCTCCTCATGCTCCACGTCCTGTGTGCCCTGGTCGGGTTCGGGACGATGGTCATGACCGGGGCCCAGGCGGCCCGGGCCCGGCGGGGTCCCTCGGCTCCCGCCGCCGCGGCTGTGTTGCGGTATTTCCGCCCGGGGGTCAACTGGGCCGGCCGCGCCCTGTACGGGGTGCCGGTGTTCGGGTTCTCGCTCATTGCAACGAGCAACGGGGCCTTCTCGTCGGGCGACGGCTTCGTCGTGGTGGGCCTCACGGTGTGGATCGCGGCCACCCTGCTGGCCGAGGTCGTCGTGTGGCCAGGGGAGAGGCGGATCCAGGCGGAGCTCACCCACGGGTGGACCGAGGGCGGGGCCACCCCGGTGCTCGATCGCGACTGCCGCCAGGTCGCCGCCGCCGCCGTCGTGTTGGCGCTGCTCTTCGTCCTCGCCACCGTGCTCATGATCGGCAAGCCGTGAGAAACGGCTCGGGCGCGTTGGGGGTACGGCGCGCCCGAGCGCGTTGGGGGTACGGCGCGCCCGAGCGCGTTGGGGGTACGGCGCGCCCAGGCGCGTTGGGGCTCCGCAACGCCGACGTAGCCTTGGATGATGCAGGCCTACCTCGATCACGCCGCGACCACGCCTATGCGCCCGGAGTCGTTGGCGGCCATGGTTCCCTACCTGACCGAACATTTCGGGAACCCCTCGGGCTCGCACTCGGTGGCTCGCCGGGCCCTGGTGGCGATCGACGAGGCGCGCGACGAGGTGGCCCGGTGCCTCGGCTGCGAGCCCGGTGAGGTCGTGTTCACCGCGGGCGGTACCGAGTCCGACAATCTCGCAGTCCTCGGCGCATATTCCCCGGGGCCGGGAACGGTGCTGTGTTCGGCGGTCGAGCATCACGCCGTGCTCAACGCCTGCGGCGCCCGCGGTGGCATCACCGTGCCGGTGGACCAGTCAGGGGTCATCGACTTCGACGCCTTGGCGGAGCAGCTCGATGATCGCGTGGAGCTCGTCTCGGTGATGCTCGTCAACAACGAGGTGGGCACGGTGCAGCCGCTCGCCGACGTGGCCGCGCTGGTGCGCGCCCTCGCTCCCCGGGCGCGTTTGCACACCGATGCCGTCGCCGCCGTGGGGTGGATGGACGTGGCGGCCCTGACGGCGGTGGCGGACCTCGTGTCGGTGAGCGCCCACAAGTTCGGGGGCCCGAAGGGCGTCGGCGCGCTCGTCGTGCGCGGCGGTTCTCGGCTGGGCCCCGTGCTACACGGCGGCGCCCAGGAGCGGGGACGACGTCCGGGGACCCACGACGTCGCCGGGATCGTGGGCATGGCCGCGGCACTGCGAGTCGTCACCGATGCCCGCGATGACACCGTACGGCGCGTCGGCACCCGGCGCGACCGCCTGGCCGCGGGCCTGAGCACGTCGATCGAGGACGTCAGCGAGACGGTCGTGCATGCCGCCGCCAAGGTGGCCTACAGCTGTCATCTCGTTGTCGGCGGAGTCGATCAGGAGGAGCTCCTCGTCCTGCTCGACGACGAAGGTGTGTGCGCATCGGCCGGCGCGGCGTGCGCCAGTGGTGCCATCGAGCCCAGCCACGTGCTGCTGGCTATGGGCCTGAGCCCGGTCGACGCCAAGTCCGCGGTCAGGTTCTCACTCGGCTACGCCACCACCGACGACGAGATCGATCACGTGCTTTCCGTTATGCCCAAGGTCGTCGAGCGGTTGCGGGCCTGACCATGCGCGTGCTCGTCGCCATGTCGGGCGGGGTCGACTCCTCGGTCGCCGCCGCCGTGCTCGCCGAGGCCGGCCACGACGTCGTCGGTGCCACCCTGAAACTGTGGGGCGGCGCGTCCGACAGCGGGTGCTGCTCGGTGGCCGACGTGGACGACGCCCGGCGCGTGGCCGAACAACTCGGCCTCGACCACCACGTCTTCAACTTCACCGATGCCTTCGAGGACTCGGTCGTCGCACCGTACGTTGCCGACCACGCCGCGGGCCGTACGCCCAATCCCTGCATCGAGTGCAACCGCACCATCAAGTTCGGCCTGCTCCTCGATCGCGCCTCGCGTCTCGGTTTCGACGCGCTCGCCACCGGGCACCACGCCCGCGTCGTGCATGCCGATGGCGGGGTGCGCCTTCGGCGCGGCACCGATCCCAAGAAGGACCAGTCCTACGTGCTGTCGATGCTCAACGCCTCCGAACTGGCAAAGGTCGTGCTCCCCGTGGGGGAGTTGACCAAGGCCGAGGTGCGGGCGCGCGCCCGGGCCATCGGCCTACGCACCGCCGACAAGCCCGACAGCCAGGACGTGTGCTTCATCCATTCCGGCCGCGGCCGGCGCGGGTTTCTCGCCCAGCGCATGGCGCTGCACGGCGCGGACCTGGTCGACGCCTCGAGCGGCGACGTCGTCGGCACCGTCCCGGCCGGCGAGCTGGTGACCGTGGGGCAACGGCGCGGCCTTGGGGTGGCGGTCGACGGTCACCGACGCTATGCCCTCACCGTCGATGTTCGGGCGCGACGCATCACCGTAGGAACGTCCGCCGATGCCGTCGGGGGACGCGTCGTGGTCGACCGGGCAAGCTGGGTGGGGCCTGCGCTCGAGCCCGGCGATCGGGCCTTCGCCCAAACGAGCGCGCACGGATCGGCGGCCGGGTGTACCTGGCAGGGCGATGCCGTCGTGTTTGACGAGCCGCAACCTCTCGTCGCACCGGGGCAGACCGTCGCCTTCTACGACGCTGCCGACGCCGATGCGGTGGTGGGCGCCGCGGTAGCCACCGCCACCGAGGTTCCCATTGCCTCGGAGGGTCCCCTCGAGGACCCGACCGCGACCGTGTGACGCCCGGTACGCTCCCGCGCATGGCCGGCGCTTCGGGCGATGCGGGCGATGGGGGCGAGCCGGGCGCTTCGAGCAGTGCGGCGCGCCGGGTCGAAGAGCTGCGCGGCCTGATCTCGTACCACGACGAGCGTTACTACCAACTCGACTCCCCCGAGATCACCGACGCCGACTACGACGACCTGATCGGTGAGCTGCGCCTGCTCGAGGACACCCACCCCGAGCTCGTGAGCGCCGATTCCCCCACCCGCCGCATCGCCGGTGCTCCCACCCTGCTCTTCTCGCCTGTGCAGCACCGCTCGCCCATGATGAGCCTCGACGACGCGTTCGGCATCGACGAGCTCCACGCGTGGTTCGACCGCATGGCGCGCATCGCACCCGAGACCGCCGAGGCGGCCTTCGTGTGCGAGCTCAAGATCGACGGGCTGGCCATGTCCCTCCTCTACGAGGATGGTCGCCTGGTGCAGGCGGCGACACGCGGTGACGGGAGGACCGGGGACGACGTCACCGCCAACGTGGCCACCATCGGCGCCGTCCCCGACCGGCTCACGTGGCCGAAGGTTCGGCGGCAAGATGCCGTCCGTGCTCGAGGTGCGGGGCGAGGTCTACATGCCGGTGTCGTCGTTCGAGGCGCTCAACCAACGCCAGCTCGACGCCGGGCTCAAGACCTTCGCCAACCCGCGCAACTCGGCGGCGGGCTCGCTGCGCCAGAAGGACTCGAAGATCACCGCCTCGCGCGAGCTGTCGTTCTGGGCCTACCAGCTCGGGTCCATGGACGGTGGGCCGGCCGTCGCCAGTCACAGCGAGGGGCTCGAGCTGCTGCGGAAGTGCGGACTGCCCGTCGACCCCCATGTGGAGATCGTGCGCGGCACGGCTGACGCCGAGACGTTCTGCCGACGATGGGAGGAGCACCGCCACGACCTCGACTACGAGATCGACGGTGTGGTCATCAAGGTCGACGACCTCGAGCTGCAGCGCCGCCTCGGGTCCACCTCCCGGGCGCCGCGCTGGGCCATCGCCTTCAAGTTCCCGCCCGAAGAGCGCACCACCAAGCTCCTGCGCATCATGGTGTCGATCGGGCGCACCGGTCGGGCCACGCCCTTCGCCGTGCTCGAGCCCGTCTTCGTGGGAGGGTCGACGGTCGGACTCGCCACGTTGCACAACGAGGACCAGGTGCGGCTGAAGGACGTGCGTCCGGGTGACACCGTGGTGGTGCGCAAAGCGGGAGATGTCATCCCCGAAGTCGTCGGGCCCGTGCTGTCGGCCCGAACCAAGCGGTCGCGTCCCTGGCACTTCCCGGAGGTCTGCCCAAGCTGTGGTGGACCGCTCGTCCGACTCCCGGGTGAGAGCGACACCTTCTGCACGAACATCGACTGTCCGGCCCAGCGCGTGCAGCGCATCG
Source organism: uncultured Acidimicrobiales bacterium (assembly GCA_963838775.1). Taxonomy (GTDB): domain Bacteria; phylum Actinomycetota; class Acidimicrobiia; order Acidimicrobiales; family UBA8190; genus Chersky-840. The sequence goes on along the minus strand of CAWISP010000041.1, from coordinate 19,878 downwards.
TGCACTTCGCCTCTCGTGGTGCGCTGGACATCGAGGGCCTCGGGGAGAAGCGTGTCATCCAACTCGTCGAAGCCGGCTTGTTGTCGGACCCCGGCGACATCTACTCGCTCGGTTCCGAGCCACTCGTGGCCCTCGAACGCTTCGGTGACCTGTCGGTGGACAACCTCCTCGCCGCCGTCGAGGCGTCGAAGAGCCGTCCCTTGAGCCGCCTGCTCGTGGGGCTCGGGATCCGTCATCTCGGGCCCACCGGCAGCCGCGCCCTGGCGCGTGCCTACGGGTCGCTCGACGCGTTGATGGCGGCCGAGATGGGCGAGCTCGCCGCGGTCGAGGGGATCGGTCCCGTCATCGCCGACAGCGTGGTGGAGTTCGTGGCGTCACCCGCCAACCGCCGGGTCATCGACAAGCTCCGCCTCGCCGGGGTCGCCCTCGTGGAGCCCGGCGCGCGGGTGCCCGGGTCGGCCCAGACGGGCTCGGGCGCCGGGGCGGGCGCCGCCGTGGGCGCGGGGACCGCGTCGGGGTCGGAGCCGGCTCCTGCCGGAGCGATCGGGGAGGAGCCCCCCCAGACACTGGCGGGTCGCTCGGTCGTCGTGACCGGGACGATCGAAGGCTTCACCCGGGAGGAGGCCGAGGAAGCCATCCTGGCCCGGGGGGGCAAGTCGCCCGGGAGCGTCTCGGCCCGGACCTGGGTCGTCGTCCTCGGCACCGAGCCCGGCGCCGCCAAGCTCAAGAAGGCGGAGGAGCTGGGCGTGCCGATCGTCGAGGGCGACCGTTTCCAGGAGCTCCTCGACAGCGGGGAGATCCCCGCCCGCTGAGGCCCTTTGTCCCGGCGCGGCCAGGCGGTCACGGCTGGTGGTGAACGTCCACCAGGCGGCGCTCGACCGTCGGTAGCCTGGGCGTGGACCATGTCGACCATTACCGAATCCATCGGTCGGGTCCTTGCTGGCCGCTACCGGATTGAGTCCGCCCTCGGGAGCGGGGCGTCCGCGAACGTGTTCGCGGCGTTCGACACGACGCTGCAACGTCGGGTGGCCATCAAGGTTCTGCACCCCGCGCTGGCCGCCGACGGCGGTTTCCTGCGCCGCTTCCGCGCCGAGGCGCAGGCCGCGGCGGCGCTGGCCAACGCGCACGTGCTGGCCGTCCACGACTGGGGCGAGGACGCCCAGGGCCCGTTCCTCGTGCTCGAGTTCCTGGGCGGGGGATCGCTCCGGGACATGCTCGACGAAGGGACGCGCCTGAGTCTGGCCCAGGCCGTCTCGATCGGGGCCCAGGCCGCCGAGGGGCTCGCCTACGCGCACGCGCGCGGCTTCGTCCACCGCGACGTGAAGCCCGCCAACCTGCTCTTCGACGAAGAAGGGCGTCTCCGGGTGGCCGACTTCGGCCTGGCCCGCGCCCTCGCCGAGGCCTCGCTGACCGAGCCGGCCGGGACGACGGTGGGCACGGCCCGTTACGCCGCCCCCGAGCAGGCGCTCGGGAACCGGGTCGACGGCCGGGCCGACGTCTACTCGCTCGCGCTCGTCCTCTACGAGGCGGTGACCGGGGTCGTCCCCTTCACCGCCGACACCACGATCTCGACCCTCATGGCGCGCGTCGGCGCCGAGCTCCCCGGCCACGACGGCCTGGGGCCGCTGGCCGAGGTGCTCGCCGAGGCGGCCACGCCCGATGCCGAGGACAGGCTCGACGCCACCGCCTTCGCGGCCCGTCTCCGCGAGCTGGGCGAGCAGCTGCCCGCTCCCGAGAAGCTCCGCCTCGCCGGTGCGGGCGGCGCCGGTGTCGTCCTGCCGCGTCCGGTCAACCCGCCACCGGACGACGACCTCACCAACCACGGCATGGTGCTGCCGCCGCCCGCCGCCGGCCGCCGTGCTCGCGGCGGGGAGGATCCCGACGTCCTGGCCTTCGCCACCGCGGTGGGCATCGCCGAGGGTCCCGCCGCCGTCCGCCGCCGCCGCCGCCGCTGGCCGTGGATGGTCGTCCATCTTGGTCGTGGTGCTGGCGCTGGCCGGTACCGGAACCGTCCTGGCCCTCAAGAAGGCGAAGGTGATTCTCGTCACGCCGACCTACAAGCTCGTGTCCATCACCGGTCTCACACAGGCCGAGGCCGAGGCCAAGCTGGCTCACGACCAGTTCGCCGTGATCGTGAAGGGTCACCAGACGTCCATCACTGTGCCCGCCGGCCAGATCCTGAGCCAGACGCCGCCCGCGGGGGAGAAATTGCGACGCGGTAGCACGGTGGTGGTGACGGTGTCGTCGGGTCTGCCCTCCGTGACGATCCCCGCGCTCGCCACGGTGACCGGGGACTGTGCGGCCATCACGGCTCTGCTGACGCCCTTGCACTTGGTCGCCGCCTGCACCGACAAGAACTCGACCACGGTGGCCAAGGGGACGGTCATCGCCTGGAGCCCGCAAGGCAGCGCCCCCTACGGGTCGACGATCAGCGTCCTGGTCTCGGCCGGACCCCCGAGCGAGACCATTCCGTCGCTCACCGGCCAGACCTGTGCAGGCGCCACCACCACGCTCGTGGCCGTCGGCCTGCTCGCCAACTGCACCCAGCAGTACAGCTCGTCGGTGCCGAACACCGAGGTCATCACCTGGGCCCCGACCGGCTCCGCGCTCGAGGGGAGCACGATCAACATCGTCATCTCCGAGGGGCCGCAACCGGTCACGATCCCCTCGAACCTGTACGGGATGACCGTGTCGGAGGCCATCGCCGCCCTCCAGGCCCTGGGATTGACGCCGGTCAGCGGGGGCGGTTCCCTGAGCGGCCACGTGTTCTTGAGCAGCCCGGCGGCCGGGACATCGGTGCTTCCCGGGGCGACCGTCACGCTCTTCAGCAAGTAGGCGCGCGCCGCCCGATGCCAGTTCCTGGTCGGCGTCCGATCAACGACGTCAGATGATGGCCAGAGCCGGCGCCGGTTGTGAGCTGTGTGAGGCGGCGAGGCTCACCACCTGGTACCACGAGGACGACGTCTGCTGGGTGGCGGACTGTGAGATCTGCCGGGTGCCCATGGTCGTGTGGCGGACGCACGCCACCGACCCCCCCGAGCAGGATCTCGACCACATGTTGGCGCAGCTCGGACGTGTCGCCGACGAGGTCCTCGGGGCAGGGACGTGGTCGGTCGATGCCGTCATGCGCCAGATCCCCGATCACTTCCACGCTCATGCCCGCGACCCGGGTTGGTGGATGCGTCGCTTCGGCGCGGCGCGCCCATAGGGCATGGCGTTTGCCGATCGTCGTGACGCGGGCCGCCGCCTCGCCGCGCTCCTGATGGAGTCTGGGTCATCGGTCCTGCCAGGTTCGTCGGGCTCCAAGCGAACGCGGTCGGAGTCGACACGGCCGGAGCGGGCCGGGGAGCCTGCCGTCGTGATGGGCATGGCCCGTGGCGGTGTGCCCGTGGCGTTCGAGGTCGCCGGAGCGCTCCACGCTCCGCTCGACGTCGTGGTGGTGCGCAAGCTGGGCCACCCCCGGCAACCCGAGCTGGGCCTGGGGGCCATCGCCGAGGAGGGCGTGCGTCTCGTCAACGACGCGCTGGTGCGCCGTCTCGAGGTTCCCGAGGACGTGATCGACGCCGTGGCGGCGCGCCAGACGATCGAGCTCGAACGCCGGCTGCGCGTCTACCGCGGGGACCGACCCCCGGTTCCGGTGGAGGGGCGGACCGCCATCGTCGTGGACGACGGGTTGGCGACCGGGTTCACCGCCCGCGCCGCCATCGAGGTCATGCGCCGGCGCGCCGCGGCGCGGGTGGTCCTGGCGGTCCCCGTGGCCCCGCCCGACGCGCTGGACGCGCTGCGCGAGGTTGCCGACGACGTCGCGTGCGTCGAGACGACGGAGGGGTTCTTCGGCCTGAGCGAGTGGTACGAGGACTTCGAACAGGTGAGCGACGAGGAGGTCACCCGGCTCCTGGCCCTCGCCGCGGCCCGGTCGTGATCAAGTACCTCGGGTCCAAGCGTCGGCTCGTGCCGGTCCTCGGTGAGCTGGCTCGACGGGCGAAGGCCCGGACCGCGCTCGATCTCTTCACGGGCACGACACGCGTGGCCCAGGCGTTCAAGCTCGAAGGGGCCGAGGTGACCGCGGTGGACTCGACGCGTTGCGCGGCGGTGCTCGCCGGGTGCTACGTGGCCACCGACGGCGCCACTGTCGACCCGACCGCGCTCGAGCGAGCCGTGGCCGAGCTCAATGCCGTGCCGGGGCGTCCCGGCTACGTCACCGAGACGTTCTGCGAGAGCTCGCGTTTCTTCCAGCCGGCCAACGGCGCCCGTATCGATGCGGTGCGAGATGCCATCGAAGCGCGCTACGCGGGCACGTGGCTCGAGCCGGTGCTGCTCACCAGCCTGCTCGAGGCCGCCGATCGTGTGGACTCCACGACGGGGGTCCAGATGGCCTACGTGAAGCGGTGGGCGGACCGTTCTTTCCGGCCCCTCGAGCTGCGCGTGCCGCTCCTGCTCCCCGGTCCCGGTCGGGCCGTGCGCGGTGATGCCTGTGTCGTCGGGCCGGAACTGGGCGACGTGGATCTTGCCTACCTCGACCCGCCTTACAACCAGCACCGGTACGAGGCGAACTATCACATCTGGGAAACGCTCGTGGCCTGGGACGCGCCCGACCACTACGGGGTGGCGTGCAAGCGGACCGAGATCCGCAAAGGCGAGCGCAGCGCGTTCAATTCCCGGCGCACCATGCCCGGGGCCCTCGCCCAGGTCGTGCGCGACGTGCGCGCCCGGCTCCTGGTGCTGTCGTACAACGACGAGTCGTGGATGGGCCTCGACGAGCTCATCGGGATCTGTCGTGTCCGGGGGCACGTCGAGGTCCTGGCGTTCGCCTCGAACCGCTATGTCGGGGCCCGGATCGGCATCCACAACCCCGCCGGGGAGCGGGTCGGGTCCGTCGGCCGGCTCCGGAATCTCGAGTACGTCCTCGTCGCCGGCGATCGCGACGAGGTCCGCCATGTGGTCGAGCCCTGGCGTGACTCCCTGGTGGTGGCCCGGGCGAGCTGATCGGGCCCGTCTGGTCCGGACCATTCGCTGCTTGACCCCCGCGACCAGCCCTGTCAACGTTGGCTGCTTTCCGACGTGGTTGTGCCGGGGACTTTTCAGGCAGATCACCGGGAACCTGAGGAGGAGAACGACGTGGGAGCGCTCGAAGGTCGAGTGGCGATTATCACGGGGGCGGGGCGGGGTCTCGGCCGTGAGCACGCACTCTTGTTCGCCGCCGAGGGTGCCAAGGTCGTCGTGAACGACCTCGGGGGGGCCATCGACGGCTCGGGCGACGACCGGAGCGCCGCCGAGCAGGTGGCCGACGAGATCCGGAGGTTCGGCGGCGAGGCCGTTGCGAACACCGATGACATCGCCTCCCCCGAGGGCGCCCAGAACCTGGTGAACGCGGCGGTGGAGGCGTTCGGCGCCTTGCACGTCCTGATCAACAACGCCGGGATCCTGCGGGACCGGATGCTCGTCAACATGTCCGAAGAGGACTGGGACTCGGTCATCCACGTCCATCTGAAAGGCCATTTCCTCCCCACCCGCTACGCGGCCGGGTACTGGCGCGAGCAGGTCAAGCAGGGCCGTGAGGTGAGCGCCTCGGTCATCAACACGTCGTCGACCTCGGGGCTCCTCGGCAACCCGGGCCAGTCGAATTACGGCGCCGCCAAGGCCGGGATCGCCGCCTTCACCGTCATCGCCGCGCAGGAGCTCATCCGGTACGGGGTGCGGGTGAACGCCATCGCACCGGCGGCCCGCACCCGCATGACCGAGGCGACGCCGGGTTTGGGCGACATCGTGAAGGCGCCGCGTGATCCTGGTGTCTTCGACGTCTGGAACCCCGCCAACGTGTCCCCACTCGTGGCGTACCTCGCCACCGAGAGTTGCCCGCTGAACGGACGGGTCTTGTTCGTCCAGGGCGGCCAGGTGCGCGTGTTCCAACCGTGGACGATGACCACGACCCTCGAAAAGGACGACCGCTGGACCGTGGACGAGCTCGCCAAGGAGCTTCCCGGTCTCTTCGACTGATCGCGCCGGACCGCCGCGCCGCGCCGGCACGGTCCGGCGTCGAGAGGGGCACTGAGCCTCGGTATCTTGGTCGGCTGTGAGCCCCCCCGGCCCGACCTCTCCTGACGATCGCGCCACTCCTGAACGTCGCGCCACTCCCGAAAGCGATGTCACCCCTCGGAGCGGCACCATTCCTCAAAGCGACGTCACTCCTCGAAGCGACACCATTCCCGACCACGGGGGATCCGCGGCGCGGCTGCGCTCCTGGCTCGAGCCGCTGGGGGACCGGGCCCGGCGCAGCCCCCGCTACCAGTGGTGGGTCTTGTGGGTGTCGTTGTCGGGTCTGCTCGCCACCAACCTGCTCTTCACCGTGTTCGTAGTCGCGTTGCCGGAGGTGTCGCGCAGCCTGCACGCCAGCTTCGCGGCCACCACCTGGGTCGTGACCGGGCCCCTCCTCGCTTACGGCGTGGTGGCTCCGCTGGTGGGCAAGGCCGGGGACCTGTTCGGCCATCGCCGGCTCTTCATGGCCGGGATCATGGCCGAGACCGTGGCCGCCGCGCTCTCCGCCTTGGCCCCCAACATCGGGGTCCTCATCGCGGCGCGCATCATCGGCGGCATGGTCGGGGCGTCCATCGGCGCCGCGTCCATGGCGCTCGTGCTGTCGGTCTTCGACCACGGGGACCGCGTGAAGGCGCTCGGCTTCTGGTCGCTGGTGGGGGCGGGCGGCCCGGTGATCGGCGTGGCCCTGGGCGGTCCCGTGATCCAGCTCTTCGGCTGGCGGTGGATGTTCTTTCTCCAGGTCCCCCTGCTGTTGACGGCGTCGGTGCTCGCCATGGCCGTCCTCCCCAAGCGTGCCTCGGGGCGACGTCACGTCCGGTGGGAGGAGCTCGACCTCGACTGGGCGGGCGCGGCGTCGATCGCGGCGTGTGTCGCCGCCTTCCTCCTGGCCTTGACCTTCCTCCCCAACTCGGGGTTGTCGAGCCCGCTCGTGTTGGGCCTGCTCGCCCTCTCGGTGGTCTGTGGCGTCTTGTTCCGTGCCGTCGAGCGCCACGCCTCGGATCCCATCTTCCCGCTCGCCTATCTGCACAAGCGGAACTTCGTCTTCCCGATCGCGGCGCAGAGCTTTGCCAACTTCGCCTATCTCGGCGGGTTCTTCCTCACCCCCCTGCTCCTCGAGTACTCGTTCGGCTACCTCCACAACCAGTCGGTGGTGGGCTTCTTGTCGTTGCCGCGCCCCATCGTCTTCTCGACCATCGCGCCCTTCGCCGGATACCTGGCCGTGCGCGTCGGCGAGCGTTCCCTGGCTGTCGTCGGGACGACGGCGGTGGTGCTGTCCATGGTTGTCTTCGCGTTGGCGGGGCATTCCACCGGCCTCGCCCTGGTAGAGATCGCGTTGGCACTGTCGGGCATGGGCCTCGGCGTGGCGTCACCGTCGCTGTCGGCCACGGTGTCCAACGAGTTCGCCCCCGAAGATCTCGGCACGGCCGCCGCGTCCCAGCAGCTCATGAACCAACTGGGTACGGTCGCCGGGATCCAGGTCATGGAGACCGTGTACGACGCCGTCGTGCGGGGTCACCATGGGGCGGGCGCGACCCTGCACGCCTTCCACGTCGCCTATCTGGTGGGCGGAGCGGTCGCAATCCTGGGTGTGGTCGGCGCCGTCATGTCACGCTCGACCCCGAGGAACGTGGCGCCGTCGGTGGAAGCACTCGAAGCCCTCGATATGGCCGAACGCCAACCCGTGGTGTTGCCCGACCCGGCCTAGCGGGACCCCGGGCGGTCGCGCCCCGCACGCCCGCGTTACGACGTGCGCTCGCACGCTTAGGCGGCCGAGCGGTCGAGCGCTACGCGGTCATCTCCCGGAGTCGCTTCGCGACCTCCTGGGCGTGCTCGTCGGGCGGCGCGCCCTGCATCATCATGAGCTTGGCCATGTCGCCCTCCACCTTGACCCGGCCGGCCATGAAGGCCTGCATACCGACCTGGGGGTTGCCTTCCACGAGGATCGCCTTCGCCGTGGCGTAGTCGAGAGTGACCTTGAGATCGGCCGGGTCGATATGCCCCTTGTCGAGCTTCAGGGTGCCGTCGGTGGTGTCGACGTGGGCATCGATCGCATCATCACCGAAGGGCACCTCGGTGATGACCAGGTTCATCCTCATCTGGTGTGCCATCGTCCGCGTCCCGGCGCGGCCTTCGTGCTCCTCGCGGATCTTGCGCGCCTCGTCTACCCACTCGTCACTCAGGAAGGCGTACTGGGCCATCGTCGCTGTGCTCCTCGCTGTCGGGGCGGATTCACAATACCCGGCGAGCCGTCCGCCCTGTCCGAGCAGGCACATGCGGCCGATGGCCTAGCATCTCGACGTGGTCGCCCCCGTCATCCCCGGTGCCGAGCCCTTCACCCACGACGGTGACGCGCGAGGCGTGCTCGTCCTGCACGGTTTCACCGGCAATCCGCAGTCCATGCGGCCCCTGGCGGAGGCCCTGGCCGACGAGGGGTACACCGTCGAGCTCCCGCTCCTCCCCGGTCACGGGACAGCCATCGAGGACATGGTCCCCACGCGGTGGTCCGACTACACCGCCGCCGCCGAGGCGGCCTACGAGGCTCTCGCGGCGCGCTGCGACGCGGTGGCGGTCGTCGCCCTGTCGATGGGTGCGACGCTCGCCTGCCGGTTGGCCGAGCATCATGCCGAGATCGTGGGGATGGTGCTGGTCAATCCGTTCGTCGACCCGCCCGCCGAGAGTTTCCGTGAGGTGCTGCAGGGCATCCTCGACACCGGGACCGAGGTCGCGCCCGGAGTGGGATCCGACATCGCCATGGAGGGCTCCACCGAGCTCGCCTATCCCGGGTCACCGATCGCGGCGGCGCTGAGCCTGTTCGCCGGGATCGACGAAGTCGCCGCCCACCTCGGGGACATCACGTGCCCCGTGCTCCTGCTCTCGAGCCGCCAGGACCACGTCGTGCCCTCGTCATCGGGTGACGTGTTGGTGGCCCGGGTATCGGGGCCCATCGAGCGCGTCTGGCTCGAGCGCAGCTACCACGTCGCCACGCTCGACTACGACGCCGATCTCGTGGTGGCCCGCACCGTCGAATTCGTCCACGATTTGTTGAGCTTGAGCTTGAGCTTGAGCTTGAGCTCGGGCTCGAGCTCGAGCTCTATATCGGGCGCGGGCGCGGGCGCGGGCTCGGGCGCGGTCGGCGGGGCGGTGGCCGGGACGGCGGGTTGATGTCCGGCGATCCCGCCCTCACCCGTGACGACGTCGCCTACGTGGCACGTCTGGCCCGCATCGACCTCACCGATGACGAGCTCGATCTGTACGCGGTGCAGCTGGCCGCGGTGATCGGTCATGCCGCCGAGATCGCCGCGCTCGACACCGAGGGGGTCGAGCCCACCGCCCATCCGTTGCCGTTGCGCAACGTGACGCGCGCCGATGAGCCGCGACCGTCGCTCGACCGGGCGGAGGTCCTCGCTCAGGCGCCGGCCGTGGAGGACGGGCGGTTCAAGGTGCCCCCGATTCTGGGGGAGGCCCCGTGACCGGTCCCTCGGGCTCGGCCACCTCGCCCGCTCCCGGCGCCAGGCCGAGCCCCGCGCTCGACATCGCCGGCGCGGTCCGGGATGGGTCGATGTCGGCCGCGGCGGTGGTCGACAAGTACCTCGGCGCCATCGACGAGGTCGACGGCGAGCTGCACGCCTTCGTCACCGTCATGCACGAGTCGGCGCGCCTCGAGGCGGAGTCCGTCGATCGGCGGGTGGCAGCGGGCGAGGATCCCGGCCCGCTGGCGGGGGTGCCCGTGGCGCTCAAGGACAACATGTGCACGCGCGGCGTTCCCACCACGTGCTCGTCGCGGATCCTCGAAGGGTGGCGCCCTCCCTACGACGCCACCGTGGTGGCGCGCCTCAGGGCGGCCGGAGCCGTCGTCATCGGCAAGACCAACCTCGACGAGTTCGCCATGGGGTCGTCTACCGAGAACTCCGCCTTCGGGCCAACGCACAACCCCCATGACCCGGGCCGCGTCCCCGGTGGCTCGTCGGGCGGTTCGGCCGCCGCGGTGGCGGCCGGGCTCGCCCCTCTCGCGCTCGGGTCCGACACCGGCGGCTCGATCCGCCAGCCCGCTGCCCTGTGCGGGGTCGTGGGTATGAAGCCGACCTACGGGACGGTGTCGCGCTATGGGCTCGTAGCCTTCGCCAGCTCGCTCGACCAGATCGGACCCCTCACGACGACGGTGACCGAGAGCGCGGTGCTGTTCGACGTGATCGGGGGGCAGGACCCGCTCGACTCGACCTGTCTGGAACGGCCCGTGCCCCGCACCGTCTCGGCGCTGGCCGACGGGGTGCAGGGCCTGCGGGTGGGGTTGGTGGCGGAGCTGGTGGACGGTGTCGACGCCGCCGTCGGGGCGCGGGTGCACGACGCGGCCGGGGTGTTGGCGGCCGCCGGTGCGAACGTCGACAACGTCTCGATCCCCGAGTTCCGTCACGGTCTGCCTGCGTACTACGTGGTGGCGCCGGCCGAAGCGTCGTCGAACCTGTCGCGTTATGACGGCGTGCGCTACGGGTTGCGTGTCGAAGCCGACACCGCCGAGGCCATGAACGCGGCGACGCGCGCCGCGGGTTTCGGGCCCGAGGTGAAGCGACGGATCATGCTCGGCACCTATGCGCTGTCGGCGGGATACTACGACGCTTATTATGAACAGGCCCAGAAGGTGCGGACGCTCATCATCGACGCGCTGGCCACCGCCTACCAGCGCTTCGATGTGCTGCTGGGGGCGACGACCCCGACGACCGCCTTCGCCATCGGGGCCAAGATCGACGACCCGTGGGCCATGTACCTGTCTGACGTGTGCACGGTGCCCTCGAACCTGGCCGGCCATCCCGCCATCAGCATCCCCTTCGGCACCGACGACGGCGGGTTGCCCGTCGGGGTCCAGGTGCTGGCGCCCGCTCTCGGCGAGCCCGTGATGTTCCAGGTCGCCGCCATGCTCGAGAGCCGGGCGCCGGTCCTCGCCCCTCCTCGGGTGCACGCCTCGTGAGCGCCGACGAAGCCGACACCACCGGGACCGCCGCCGGGAAAAGCGGGTGGGAGCCGGTTATCGGTCTCGAGGTGCATTGCGAGCTCCGCACGGAGACGAAGTTGTTCTGCGGGTGCCGCAATGCCTTCGGTGACGAGCCCAACACCAACATCTGCCCGACGTGCCTCGGCCTGCCCGGGTCGCTCCCCGTGCTCAACGTCCGCGCCGTGGAGTACGCCATGCGGATCGGGGTGGCGCTGAACTGCGAGATCCGGCCCTCGATCTTCCACCGCAAGAACTACTTCTATCCGGACATGCCCAAGGACTATCAGGTCAGCCAGTACGACGCCCCCATCAACGTCAATGGCTGGTTGGAGCTGCCCGACGGCTCCCGGGTGCGGGTCGAGCGGGCGCACATGGAAGAGGACACCGGCAAGACGTCGCACGTCGGGGGGGGCGGGCGGATCCACGACGCCGAGTACGCCTTGGTCGACTACAACCGGGCCGGCGTGCCCTTGGTCGAGATCGTCTCCGCGCCCGACATTCGGTCCTCGAGCCAGGCGCGCCTCTATGCGTCGGAGCTCCGCAGCATCCTCGTCGCCACCGGTGCGTCCGACGGGCGGATGGAGGAGGGGTCCATGCGTGTCGACGCCAACGTGTCGGTGCGGCGGGCGGGGACCTTCGAGCTCGGCACGCGCTGTGAGATCAAGAACCTCAACTCGCTGCGGTCGCTGGGCCGGGCCATCGAGTACGAGATCGAACGGCAGATCGGGTTGCTCGAGGCCGGCGACAAGGTGGTGCAACAGACTCGGCACTGGAACGAGGACCAGGGGGTCACCGTCGCCCTCCGTTCGAAAGAAGAGGCCTTCGACTACCGCTACTTTCCCGAGCCCGACCTCGTGCCCGTCGCACCCGACGCGGGGTGGCAGTCCGACGTTGCGGCGTCGATCGGTCCCATGCCGGCGGAGCGTCGTGCCAAGCTCGCCGCGCTGTTCGGGCCCGAGCCCGTCGGCCACGCGCGCGCCGACCAGATCGCCACGGTGGTGGAGCACGCCCTCGACGAGCTCGTGACGGCGGCCGTCGGCGCGGGTGTGGACGGCGCGCTGGCGTTGGCGCGCGCCTCCAACGAGGCGTCTCGCGATCCCGACGCGGCGCGCATGCTCGACGTGTCCGCCTTCGTGGCGCTGTTGCGGATGGAACAGGACGGGAAGCTGAGCGCCACGCAGGCGAAGGCCGTGCTCATCGACATGCTCGAGAACGGCGGCGACCCCGCCGACATCGCCAGGCGACGCGGCTTCGAGGCGCTCGAGACCGGGTCGCTGCAAGGCGTCGTGGGGGAGGTCGTCGCCGCTCACCCCGAGGAGTGGAAACGCTACGCGGCCGGCGAGGACAAGCTCGTGGGCTTCTTCACCGGGGAAGTCATGAAGGCGACCAAGGGCCGGGCCGACGGCAAGGCCGTGGCCGCCGAGCTCCGCCGCCTGCGCGCCTGAGCACCGGAGCCTGCGCGCCTGAGCACTTTTCGCGCATGAGCACCTGGCGGGGGCCTCGTCGCTCCGGGGCCCGTCGGTGAAGGTGCCCACACTCGCCTCTTGCCTCGTGGGTCGCCGCCTCGAACGTCTCGTGGTCGACGCCTCGAATCCGGCTCATGGTCGGCACTTTGAAGCGGCGGGGCTATGGGGACCATGGCGGGTGATCCCCATGCCCCGCCGCCACCCCCCTGCGAGTGACTCCGTCAGGAAGGGGAAATGGGAGTTCCCCGGAGCCACTCGACTTGGTCATACCCCGGAGAACCGGCTTTCGAACACCGGTCCCGGCCTCGAACACGCGCCCGACCTCGAACAGGGGTCCGGCTTCGACTGGATGATCGAGCGTGGGGCGTTTCGCGCGAGCGCATCCGCGGGCGTCTGCGTCGGCGGGCGTCAGCCCCGGGGAGACGTTGGCCGCCCGCCGATCTCTGGCCAGGGAGATCCGCCCCATGCTCCTGACCAACGAGTCCGGGTCTGACCAAACGATCCCGAAACCGCTCTGACCAGGGAGAAGGTGTCACACCTGCGTGCGATCCTGATGGTGTGACCTCTGCCATCAGCGGTCTCGGTCCGGAGTGCGCATATCCTGCCGATAGTGATCTTTTAGTAAGTGTCATATCTTTCTGTTATTCTCCACCCATGACGTTGGAGGCGACCGGATCGGCCAGAACGTCCGTGCCGTTCGAGGTGCCCAGGAGGGCGGTCAGCGAGATCTCGACGTATCTCGCGCAGCTCGACCCCGAGCGGATCACGACTACCCAGGCCACCGAGCTGTTCGGGCTCTTCGCCGAGCTGACCCGCCTCGGTTCGGCCGGCCAGGTCCTCCTGAGCCCGAGGGTGGCCCAGTCCGACACCTGGAAGAACGAGGGCCACCGGTCAGCGGCATCGTGGCTCGCCAAGCAGACCGGCACCGGTCTCGGCGAGGCGATCTCCTCGCTCGAGACGGCCGAACGCCTCCAGTCGCTACCGATGACGACAGAAGCGATGCGCAGCGGCAAGCTTTCGGCCCCGCAGGTGCGCGAGATCGCGGCCGCAGCGGTTGGCCGCCCTTCTGCCGAGCTCCAGCTCCTCGACGTCGCCACGGCGGCCACGTTGAAAGGTCTCAAGGACCAATGTCGTCGGGTTCGAGCCGCGACCGGCTCCGCCGAGGCCGAGAATGCCCGGTACGACGCGGTCCACAAGAGCCGGTTCTTTCGGCACTGGAGTGATCCCGACGGGGCGTTCCGCGGTGAGTTCAAGCTCACTCCCGACGTCGGGGCGAGGTTGCTGTCCTCGATCGAGGGTCGGGCCAACGAGCTGTTCGACGAGGCGAGGAAGGCTGGGGACCGCGAGTCGTCCGGCGCCTACAGCGCCGATGCGCTGGTCGATCTCGTCACCCGCGGGTCCTCCGGCACCGGCAGCACCGGCGGCACCGGGAGCGGGACGAAGTCCGGACATTCGACGGTGGTGCACCTCCGGATCGATGCCACCGCGCTGCGCCGCGGCTACGTCGAAGGCGGAGAAGTGTGCGAGATCCCCGGTGTGGGCCCCGTTCCCGTGTCAACGGCGCGTGCCGTGCTTCCCGAAGCCTTTCTCAAGATGTTCGTGGTCGACGGGGTCGACGTCCTCTCCGTGTGCCATGTGGGGCGTGCGCTCTCGGCGCACGTCCGCAGTGCCATCGAGGAACGCGATCCGACCTGTGTGGTCCCCGGATGCGATGTCGCCGTGGGTCTCGAGATCGACCACTGGCAGACCGACTATGCCGACGGCGGCGTCACGGCACTGACCAACCTGGCCAGGCTCTGCCACAGCCATCACGCCATGAAGACCTACCGCGGCTTCGGCCTCGGAGGTGGTCCCGGGAAATGGGAGTGGCAGCCACCACCTGATTTCCCCTCCGGCTGAGGCCGGGCCCACGAATCCCGGACGGAATGAATCCGGGGCCACGGAATCCTAGGCCGGCCGGCGCGGTACGGCGGCCGGCCGCGCCCCATAGCCTGGAGGAATGAGTGTGAGACAGCCACCATCGGGGAGCGTGACGCCGGGAGCCCGGCGCCGGCCCGATGCGGTGTGGCGGCTGAGGCGTTCCCCGCTGGTGCGGGCAGCGCTGCTGTGGGTCGCCAAGATATGTACGGCGATGCTCGCCGTGGTGTTCCTCATCACGATCTTCTTTGTATGGGCGTTCGGACATCCGGTGGCGTGGAGCGTCATCGGCTGCCTGTTCGCCGCACTTCCCTTCGCCGGGCTCGTGCTCACCATCGGCGTCGGACTGCGCGCCGCCGTGGTGGTCGGTCCGGGTCGGATCGCGGTCCGGTTCTTCGGTCGGTGGCGCGTGGTCGACCTCGGACAGGTGCGGGCCGTCCGTCTCGGCGATCAGGGGCCGCTCGGCGGCGCGGGTGGCCTGCGCGGCTTCGGGGGATTTGGAGGACCGGGCGGCTTCGGGGGATTCGGGGGACCGGGCGGATTCAGTTTCGGTGCGTTCGGTGTGCCGGGCCCCGGAGGTCAGGGCGGTGACGGCGGCGGTGGCCCGGGCGGGGGCAGAGGTGGCGCCCGGACAATCGTTTTCGAGGACGTGCATGGCGAGCGTGTCGAGATCGGGCTCGACGCCCTCGATGCCGGGCTTGCTGCGACGGTGCGCGAGGGTCTCGGCCCGGACGTCGACATCGATCCCGACGCGGCCCGCGCACTGGGTCGCGGTCCCGACCCCGATGACGCGATCGACGAGCCCGACACGGGTGGACCGGAACAGGGGATCGGCCACCGGCCCTAACCTTGGGTCCCATGGCTCCCGACGACCCGTCCTCTCGCACTCAAGCCGGCCCCTCTTCAGACGCTCAAGCCGGTCCCTCTTCAGACGCTCAAGCCGGCCCCTCTTCAGACGCTCAAGCCGGCCCGTCCTCCGGCGGTCAACCCGGCCCGCACGGCATGAAGATCCGTAGCTACGACGTCACCGACGGGCCGACGCGCGCCCCGGCCCGGGCCATGCTGCGGGCAATCGGTATGACCGACGACGACTGGTCCAAGCCGCAGGTGGGGGTGGCGTCGTCGTGGAACGAGGTCACGCCGTGCAACATGCCCCTCGACCGGCTCGCCAAGCGCTCCAAGGACGGCGTGCGCGCCGCGGGCGGGTACCCGATCGAGTTCGTCACCATCGCCGTGTCCGACGGGATCTCCATGGGCCACGAGGGCATGCGGGCCTCGCTCGTGTCGCGCGAGGTCATCGCCGATTCCATCGAGACGGTCATGCACGCCGAGCGCTTCGACGCCCTTCTTACCTTCGCCGGATGCGACAAGTCGCTCCCGGGCATGCTCATGGCCGCGGCACGCCTCAACCTTCCCACCGTGTTCCTCTACGGCGGGTCGATCCTCCCCGGCAAGATCCCGGGCCGGCCCGATGACGAGTCCCTCGACATCGTGAGTGTCTTCGAGGCTGTCGGCGCCCATGCCACGGGGTCGCTCTCGGACGAGGAGCTCTCGCTCATCGAGCACCACGCCTGTCCCACCGCCGGCTCGTGCGCGGGCATGTTCACGGCCAACACCATGGCATCAGTGGGCGAAGCCATCGGCATGTCGCTCCCGGGCTCCGCCGCACCCTCCGCCATCGACCCCCGTCGCCAGGACTTCGCCTACGAGTCCGGTCGCGCCGTGATCGAGCTTCTCGCCCACGACATCCGACCCCGCGACATCATGACCAAAGAGGCGTTCGAGAACGCCATCGCCGTGGTGATGGCGCTCGGTGGTTCGACCAACGCCGTGTTGCACCTCCTCGCCATCGCCAACGAGGCGCGCGTGGAGCTCGCTCTCGACGACTTCAACCGCGTGGCGGCCAGGGTGCCGCACATCGCCGACACAAAGCCCCACGGCAAGTACCACATGGTGGACGTGGACCGTGTGGGGGGTCTTCCCATGGTGATGCGAGAATTGCTCGAAGCCGGTCTCCTCCACGGTGACTGCATCACGGTAACGGGCCGAACCGTGGCCGAGAACCTGGCCGTCCTCGACCCTCCCGCTCCCGACGGCGAGGTCGTCCACCCGCTCACGGCGCCGATCCACGCTGGCGGGGGTATCGCCGTGCTGCGCGGCTCGATGGCCCCCAACGGAGGAGTGGTCAAGGTGGCCGGTCTGGACCTGGCCCCCCGGTTCGAGGGCACGGCCCGCGTCTTCGACGGGGAACAGGACGCCCTCGAGGCCATCCTGGCCGGGAAGATCGAGCCCGGAACCGTCGTCGTCATCCGCTACGAGGGTCCCAAGGGAGGGCCCGGCATGCGAGAGATGCTGGCCGTGACCGGTGCCATGAAGGGCGCGGGCCGAGGGGGCGACTGCGCGCTCGTGACCGACGGGCGGTTCTCGGGGGGGACACACGGGTTCTGTGTCGGACACGTTGCCCCCGAGGCGGTGGACGGCGGCCCCATCGCCTTCGTCGCCGACGGCGACCGCATCGTGATCGACGTGGAGAGCAAGACCATCAACCTGATGGTCGACGACGCCGAGCTCACCCGCCGGCGTGGTCAGTGGAAGCTGCCCGAGCCGCGCTACACCTCCGGGGTCCTGGCCAAGTACGCGCGTCTCGTGACCGGTGCCGAGCGCGGGGCCGTCACCGAGCCCTGAGGTTGACCGGCGCCGCCGCCCCGGTCAGATGCACGCCGGCGGCGCGATCAGGTGCAGAAACGCGCGCCGGCGGCGCGATCAGGTGAGGGAAGCGCGCCAGCGAGCCGGTCAGATGCGCGACGCCCGCCAGCAGCTCGTGACGTAGGGGACGACGATGCGCCCCCGGCCCGCCACGGCGGGGTGGCTGGCGACGAAGTCGCCCACGCGGGCCAGGATCTCGGCGCGCTCGGCATCGGGGAGCACTTGGACGTGACTGCGGGTGGCCACGAGGTCGACGATGTCGGTGGGCGCCAATTCCTGGGACCAGCGGAAATCGCGCGCCGCGGCGGCGGTGAACGGTGCGCCCGGCGGAAGCATCACCTCGGCGGCGTGCCGGTGGTGCACGTCGTCGCCGCCGAACACCGACCCGAGCTCGGCCATCCACGGCACCCGCTCGTCCCGCAGGTTCCACAACAGCCCGAGCGTTCCCCCCGGCCGCAGCACCCGGGCCACCTCGGCGGTGGCCCGACCGACGTCCACCCAGTGCCACATCTGGGCGCCGATCACGACGTCGACGTCACCGTCGTCGACGGGCAGCTCCTCGGCGCTCCCGGCCCGCACATCGGCGCGCGGCACCCGCGACTCCAGCACGGCCCGCATGTGCGGGTCGGGCTCGACTGCCACCACATCGAGCCCCCGTGAGACGAGATCCCTCGTGAGCGCGCCCGTCCCAGCCCCGAGGTCCAGCACCCGTCGCCGCCCGGTCCGGGCGATGCCTGCCGCGCCGGCCTCCTCGAGCAGCCACGACACGCCGTCAGGGGGATACCCGGGCCGGACCCGGTCGTAAGTGGCGGCGACCGGCCCGAACGACTTGGCGCGACGGGCGGTGAGCTCGTCCATGGCGCACAACCCTACGGCTGCGCGCCTCAGGTGCCCATTCCAGGAATGGCCCACCCCGGTCCGGCGGTCCCGATCGCCCACTCCCTCCGAACCCGTCACCACCGTCCGAACCCGTCACCACCGTCCGAACCCGTCACCACCGTCCGAACCCGTACCACCGTCCGAACCCGTACCACCGTCCGAACCCGTACCACCGTCCGAACCCGTCAGCGCCCTCCGAACCCGTCAGCGCCCTCCGAACCCGTCAGCGCCCTCCGAACCCGTCGGCGCCTTCCGAACCGTCAGGGCCGAGCCCGGACCCGTCCGCGCCGAGCGCGGACCGGCGGGAGGGGTTGCCGCGCGCCGTGCCGCGTGCAAGACTGTTCGGACCATGACCGGAGAGACCTTCACGACCAGCCGCCTTCTCGTAGTTCTCCGGTAGCGCACGTCGCCGCGACAGCGGTTCCGTGCGCCTTGCGACCTCCCACACGGGAGGTCGTTTCATTTTCTGGCCACGGTTCCCCCTGAAGCCCGGCGAGTGCGCCCACCGGCCGATCGACGCAGGCGCCATCACTCACACAGACAACCGACGCAGCCACCTCCCAGACAGACAAACCGACGCAGGCACCTTCACCGACCCCCACTCCACCAGCGAGGCCCCCATCCCCATGAGACTCAACGCAGCAGACCCGAGCACCCGACCGACGATGCCGGCAGCGAGACCGGCAACGAGGCCGGAAACAAGAACAGGAACAAGAACAGGAACAGGAACAGGAACAGGAACAGGAACAGGAACAGGAACAGGAACAGGAACAGGAACAGGAACAGGAACAGGAACAGGAACAGGAACAGGAACAGGAACAGGAACAGGAACAGGAACAGGAACAGGAACAGGAACGCCATGCGACTGACCGGGGCTCAGGCCCTCATCAAGAGCCTCGAGATGCAGCACGTGGAGGTCATCTTCGGCCTCCCCGGTGGGGCCATCCTGCCCGTGTACGACCCCATCCTCGACTCGTCCATCCGCCACGTCCTGGTGCGCCACGAGCAGGGGGCGGGGCACATGGCCGAGGGCTATGCGCACGTGACGGGACGGCCGGGCGTGGCCATGGTCACGAGCGGGCCCGGTGCCACCAACATCGTGACGCCGCTCGCCGACGCCATGATGGACTCGATCCCGATCGTCGTGATCACGGGCCAGGTGGCCACCACCGCCATCGGCACCGACGCCTTCCAGGAGTGCCCCATCACCGGCGTGACGATGGACATCACCAAGCACAACTGGCTCGTGACCGACGCCCAGGACCTGCCGAGAGTGGTCGCCGAGGCCTTCCACGTCGCCACCACCGGTCGCCCCGGCCCGGTGCTCGTCGACGTCCCCAAGGACGTCTCCAACGCCATGATGGACTGGTACTGGCCGGCCGGGCTCGACGAGCTCGACCTCCCCGGCTACAAGCCCCAGACCGAGGGCGACCCGGCCGCCATCGCCAAGGCGGCCGAGCTGATCCTCGCCGCCGAACGCCCCGTGATCTACGCCGGCGGCGGGATCTTGAAGGCCCGCGCCGCCGAGGCGCTGCGCGAGCTGGCCGAACGCACCGGCATCCCCGTCGTCACCACGCTCATGGCCCGCGGGTCGTTCCCCGACCGCCATCCGCTGTGCCTGGGCATGCCGGGCATGCACGGCAACTACACCGCGGTGACGGCCATGCAGCGCGCCGACCTGCTCATCGCCCTCGGGAGCCGCTTCGACGACCGCGTCACCGGCAAGATCAGCGCCTTCGCCCCCGACGCCAAGGTGATCCACGTCGACATCGATGCCGCGGAGCTCGGCAAGGTCCGGCGCCCGGACGTGGCCGTGGCCGGGGACTGTCGTGTCGTCATCGAGGAGATGCTTCGGGCTCTGGAGGCTCTGGGACTGGGCTCTGTCGC
>CAWISP010000040.1:0-71977 GCA_963838775.1 uncultured Acidimicrobiales bacterium | reverse complement strand
GCCTGCCCAGGACCGTACGGTTGCATCGCCTTGAGCGCCGTGATGACGCTTGCCGGCGCGGCCGACGGGTGGAGGTTGCCGGCGGCGGGGACATAGGGCTGGGCGAGCTCGAAGGTCTGCAGGTTCGTGGCGGCGTTCTGGTTGTCCACCAGGGTGGTGGAGGTGGTGATGACCCGGGGGAGGACGATGAACGACAGGGCGACCACGATCCGCAGGACCCAGCCCCACACCGCCAGCCCGGTTGCGGACAGCGCCGGGTTGTGCGCCTCGACGGCCTCCGTGTAGCCCGCCATCCACGGCGTGTAGGTCATCCCGATGAACAGGCCGAGTAGCACGACCACGAAGACGTTGGAGTAGTAGCCCGTGGTGGGGTGGTCGATCTGATGCAGCAGGACGATGGTCATGACGATCGTTCCGGCCGCTCCGACCAGCATGAACGGCTTGCGCACCCTGAGCCGGTCTGAGGCGACGCCGAATGCCACGAGCATGAGTGACATGCACGCCCAGTACCACATGTTGATGCCGTTGGCATCGGCGGTGGTGCGGTTGAAGATCACCACCCAGTACAGCGTGAGCACGCTGACCGATGCGTAGTAGATGAGCAGGAACACCGAGATCCCCAGGGACGAGGCGATGAGGTCCAGACGCAGCATGGACCTCATTGGGTGCCGCGTGGCTTTCTCCACGTCGATACCTTTGGCGCGCGCATCGACGAGAGCGCGCTCGTTTTCCGACACCATGAGTTGGTCGCGGAGTTGGGGGGAGAGCTCGCGCAGGGCGACAAACGCAATGGCGACCACCACCATGCAGACGAGACCGGAGATGACGAACTGGTCCTGCCACGGGTGGAGGTGGAGCAGGGTGCGGGTGGCGACGACACTGGCCAACAGGCTGCCCACCGTCGGGCCCAGCGCCCAGAACCCCATGGCCGCTCCCCGGCCCATCTGTGGCGAGAAGTCGCGCATGAGCGCAGGTGTGGAGACGAGGATGATCCCCTCCACGAACCCGATCACGCAGTAGGCGAGAGCAAAACCGAACTCGCTGTGGATGTGGGGCACCGCCACGAGCTGGACGAGCCCCACGGTGAGCGTGCCGTAGATGGTCAGGTTGGCCCGGCCGATCCTGTCGGAGAGGCCACCGATAATGGCGGTGAAAGCTCCGATGGCGTTCGACACCACCAACAGGTAGAGGAAGTACAGAAACGACATGTGGTAGTAGGGCAGCAGCAAGGGCGTGATGGCGCCCTCCACGTAGTACAGGTAGTAGAGGACGATCGTCGTGAGCACCACGATGCCGAGGTAGCCCATGCGTGCGGGCCTGTTCGGGTAGCGGGTGAGCTGGCGCTTCCAGAAGGCGTCGTACAGCCGACCGTGGCTACGACTCCTGATGGGCATGGTGGTGATGGACATTGCGACCTCCCCCGTGACCTTTCGATGGTTTGAGACAACCACTCTTTGGTGATGCTGGCGCAGCGCGCACCTCGGCACCAGGGCCGAATGCCCATAGCTTCCGGGCCAATTGACGCCCCGCCCTGAGCCACCTTGCCCATTTGTGGGCAGCCGTGGGCCGGGCGCCGTGCCGAGGCCAGGGGTTCGACGTCAGGCTCGGGACGTTTGACCCTGGTGCGTGGCCGGCCATTTGGCGTAAAGCAACTTGGAGCGCTCCATCTCCGAGGAGGGTCGTGTCCGGTCACGTCGATGCATTCATGCGGGAGAGCGATGCCTTCTCCTGGTACATGGAGAGCGATCCCGCCCTGAGGGCGACGATCGTGGCGGTCGCATGGCTGGATCGGTCACCGGAGTGGGCCGTGCTGGTCGATCGGCTCGAGCGGGCCACCCGACTGGTACCGATCTTCCGTCGGCGGCCCGTGGAACCCCCCGGTCGCCTGGCGACGCCCCGCTGGACCCTCGACCCCGAGTTTGACCTGACCTGGCACTTGCAACGAGTGGGAACCCCTGCACCCCATACGCCCGAGACCGTGATCGACATGGCACGCCGGGCGGCGATGGCGAGCTTCGACACGGCCCATCCGCTGTGGGAGTTCACCCTCGTCGAGGGACTGACGGGCGGAGGGGCAGCCCTGGTGATGAAGCTCCACCATTCGCTGACCGACGGGATCGGAGGCATGCAACTGCTGCTCTCGCTCTTCGACACCAGCTCCGATCCACCGCGGCAGGGCGCTCTGCCCGAAGCTCCGGATGAGAAGACCCGCGGGACCTCGGAGCTCGTCTCGGCCTCGGCGCTCCACCAAAGTCGGATGATCGGTGGGTTTGTCCGGCACCGGGCGACAACCGCCCTCCCCTCGCTATGGCGAAGCGGTCGACATCCGGTGCGCAGCGCGCGGGACGCGATCGAGACGATGTGTTCGGTTGCTCGGACCGTCGCGCCGGTCTCCCACACGCTCTCTCCGATCATGACCGGACGCGGACTGGGACGACGCCTCGCCATGCTCGAGGTGGACCTGGACGACCTGAAACGGGCATCGGCTGCGGGGGGCGGGTCCGTGAACGACGGCTTCATGGCAGCCGTCACCGCCGGGTTCCGGCGGTACCACGAGCATCATGGTCAGACCGTCGACGAGCTCCGCGTCACCCTGCCCATCAGCGTCCGCATGCCCGACGACCCCGCGGCCGGAAATCGGATCACCCTGGCACGCTTCACGGTGCCCGTCGGCCTCGCCGACCCGATGGCTCGGATCAAGGCGATCGGGGAGCGTTGCAGGCGGGCGCGAAACGAGCGCTCGGTTCCGCGTGCCAACACCATCGCGGGGGCGCTCAATCTGCTTCCCCCGCAGGTCGTCGGGAGCATGCTGAAGCATGTCGACTTCCTGGCGAGCAACGTCCCGGGCATCGCGTTCCCCGTGTACCTGGCGGGCGCTCGCATGACCGCATACGTGCCGTTCGGTCCCACCCTCGGAGCCTCGGCCAATATCACTTTGCTTTCCTACGACGGTACCTGCGAAATCGGGGTCACCGTCGACACTGCCGCGGTGCCCGACATCGAGGTCTTGATGGCCTGTCTGGCCGAGGGGTTCGAGGAGGTGCTCACCCTGGCCCCGCCGGCCGCGGGCGCCCCGTGAGGGCATCCCCGTGCCACGGAGCGCGCACTCCTGTGACCTTTGGCTCTGGCTGCCCGGGGGCGTCGGCGCGCACTCTGAGGATGACACCATGACGCAAAGGACAATCATGACAGGGCCAGGTATCTCCGGTCGGTTTGGACCGAAATCGCTCTCAGGGGCTCCGCGTCACGCGGCGCAATTCGATGCCCCCGCGACCACGCCCGGCGGGATCATGCCCATCTGCGCCACCGGTCGGCACGCTGGCGCCGGGCATCGTCCCCCCGGTGCACCGATGCAAGGCAGGAGTTGAGATCATGTCCATCTACGCGCAACTTCTGAGCGACGCCCTCGGCCAGAACCACTCGGATGACAGCTCGACGACAGCGGATGCTATGGCTCACCTTGTGAAAGCTCGGGACCGATTGAGCGCCAACAGGTCGTCATATACAGAGCCTGACTGGGCCTCGGCCGCCGTCGCCGACCAACTGGCGTACGACGTCGCCCTCATCGAGCTGGCACGACTGCTCGGGATTGAAGTCAAGGTCGTAAGCTTCAGCCGTCCTCTACCCGAGCGCACTCGGCTCGAACGGGCTGTGGTGTGTCGGGGAATCCCTCTCGACCAGTTCGATGAGCCGACTGAAGCTGAACCCCAGCTGAAATGGGGCCACCGATGAGGAGGGATCCTTACGTACCCGAAGCGTCGTCTCGCAATTCCCTTTGGGTGCGCTCGTCCAACCTGGCGGCATAGGTCGCAGCCTGCGTGCGTCGCTCCATGCCCAGTTTCGCCAGCACATTGGACACATAGTTCTTCACGGTCTTCTCGGCGAGGTACATCGAAGCCGCGATCTGCCGGTTCGTCTGACCGTCGGCGATGAGATCCAAGATCCGACGCTCTTGATGGGTGAGGCTGGCGAGCCGGGAATCCACCTGAGGACCCTCGCGCAGGCGCTCGAGCACCCGCTCGGTGAGAACGGGGTCGAGAAGCGACTGGCCCGCGGCGACCCGTCGAACGGCATCGACGAGATCCGAATTCTCGACCTGCTTCAGCACGTAGCCCGCGGCACCGGCCATGATGGCGGCGAAGAGCGCTTCATCATCGGCGTACGACGTGAGCATCACGCACGCAACCTCGGGCAGGTTGGACCGAACTTCCCGGCACACCTCCACGCCACTGCCGTCAGGGAGCCGGACATCGAGGATCGCCACATCGGGCCGGGTGGGAGGGATCCGGGCCAGCGCCTCCGCTACGGTCGCCGCCTCCCCCACGACCTCGATGTCCTCGCTCGCCTCGAGAAGCGCCCGAAGGCCGGTCCGGACGACCTCGTGATCATCGAGGAGAAACACGCGCACGGTCACCCGCCAATCCTCCCAATTGCCCATCACGAAGGCAACCCACCTTACGACGGTCGGCCTCCTGGCAACCGATTGACCCGAGCTGAGCGCCTCCCGTAGCCCGAAGGGCCTCCGCTCGAGAGGGGGGGACCTCGCTAAGCTTGGTGTCGATGCCGTTTCGCTCGATCGAGGACCCCGTCAAGCTCCGCAGGGTGCTGGAGTCGACGCTGCTCCTGGAAGCAGATCTCGAGCTTCCCGTCCTTCTGCACCATTTCATTGAGGAGGCGTGCTCGATGACGGCGGCTCGGTATGGCGCTCTCGGCGTCTTGAACGACGACCGCACCGCTTTGGCCGAATTCCTCACTGTTGGCCTCGATCCCGAGCAAGAGAAGCAGATCGGGGCCCGGCCCACGGGGCGAGGGGTGCTCGGTCTGCTGATCACCGACCCCCGTCCTCTGCGGTTGAGCAACCTGGGTTCGCACGACGAGAGCTTCGGCTTCCCCCCCAACCACCCTCCCATGGCGTCGTTTCTCGGCGTTCCGATCAAAGTGCGCGACGAGGTCTACGGGAACCTCTACCTCACCGACAAGATCGGATGGTCGGAGTTCACTCATGACGACGAGGCACTTGTCGCCGCTCTCGCCCTGGCGGCAGGGATCGCCATCGAGAACGCTCGTCTCCATCAGCGCGTCCAAGAGGTCGCGGTCTACGAAGATCGCGACCGCGTCGCTCGGGATCTGCACGACACCGTGATCCAACGCCTCTTCGCCGTCACACTCTCGCTCCAGAGCATGGCCGGAGCAGCCGAGGCTGCGGGATTGGCGGACCGGCTCAAAGAGGCGGTCTCGAATCTCGACGCCACCATTCGTCAGGTACGTTCGACCATCTACGAGCTCGGGTCGTCGGGCATCGAACAAGGGGTCCGAGCAACTCTCCTGGCCCTGATACGGGACCTCAACGGGGTGGTGGGCTTCGAGGTCCGGACGTCGATCGACGGGCCGGTGGACGCGGCGATCTCGGACGAGGTCGCCGACCATCTTCTTGCCACGGTGCGGGAGGCACTGACCAACGTCGGTCGCCATGCTCACGCGTCTGAGGCGAGCGTGCATCTCACCGTGAGAGGTGGACTGTGCACCCTTCAGGTCTGTGACAACGGCCGGGGACTCGGCACGAGCGAGACGGGCGAGGGGGGTCTCGGCCTCGTGAACCTGCGCCGCCGAGCCGAGAAGCTCCACGGACAACTGATGGTCGAGAACCTCGACACCGGCGGGACATCACTCACGTGGCAGGTGCCGATCCCCTAACGCCCTCCTCGACAGGAGGTATTTTGGGTCCTTTGCCACTGTCGGGGTCGTTTCCCCGCTGGATAATTGGAGAGTGGGTTCGATCGACAAAGACCTCTCCGGCGACGAGCGTCGCAGGTCCAGCGAGCCAGATGCCTTCATGGCGCGCCTCGGAGGTCTCGACGGCGCGTTCCTCTACTGCGAGACGCCTACGACCCACCTGCACGTCTGTGGACTTCTCATCCTTGATCCGTCCACGATGCCGTCGGGGTACTCCTATGACCGTGTCCGGTCGATGTTGTCCGAACGATTGCCGACGATCCGCGCTGTGCATCAGAAGCTCGCCGCTGCCCCGCTGCACCTGGGCCGGCCATTCTGGGGGCACGATCCCAATTTGGACCTCGACCACCACCTTCGCCATCTCGTCCTCGATCCTCCGGGCGATGACCGGGCCCTGGCGGACTGCGTAGGCACCATCGCCAGCCAGAAGCTGCGCCGCGACCGACCTCTGTGGGAGATCTCGGTGATCGAAGGACTGACTGGGGGACGCATCGCCGTCGTTGTGAAGATGCATCATGCGATCATCGACGGTGTCTCGGCTGCCAACATCATGGGGCGCCTGCTCGATCTCGAACCAGTGCCGGCACCCCGGCCTCCTTCGTCGAGGCACAGGGGCCAGACCAGCAAGACACCGAACCCGATGCAGCTGCTCGGGCGCGGCCTGGCGGGTCGGCTTGCCGAGCCTCTGGCGCTCGCCCGCCTGGTACCGGAGACGGCCAGTCGACTGACCGCCACATTGTGGCATCTCAATCGTTACCCCGATCGTGACGCGCCGATGGCAAAGCCCTTCGACGCACCCCGTACATCGTTCAACGCCACGATCACTGCCCGCCGGTCCGTAGCCTTTGTCGACGTCACGCTGGCTGACATCCAGGATGTGAAACGCGCATTCGGTGTGACCGTCAACGACGTGATCACGACCGTGATGGGTGGAGCCCTTCGCTACTATCTCGAAGATCGGGGTGAACTGCCGGATCGACAGCTTCTGGCGGCTATTCCGGTGTCGGTGCACGATCAGACCACCGAGCGAGCGGGAACGACCAAGCTCTCGGTGATGTTCTCGACACTCGCCACCGACGAGAAAGACCCCGTCGAGCGGCTCCAGAGAATTGCCCTGGCCAATACGCGGGCCAAGGAGATCCACACGATGGTCGGCTCCGACACCCTCATGCGCTGGGCGGAGCTCTGCTGGCTGAATGCCCTCGGTGTGGGGGCCCGGCTCTATTCGACCCTTCGCCTCGCCGATCATCATCCCGTGGTCCACAACCTCATCCTCTCGAACGTCCCTGGGCCCCCCGTCCCCCTCTACATGGCGGGGGCACGCGTCGTGGGCTTCTACCCCTTTGGGCCCATCACCGACGGAGCGGCGCTCAATGTCACCGTTCTCTCGCAGGACGATCGCGTGGGCTTCGGCATCATCACCTGTCCGGATCTCGTGCCTAGAGCGTGGGACCTCGCCGGGGCCATCCCGAGCGCGCTCGGCGAGCTCGTGGACGCCGCCTCCTCGTGTGATCGCGCCGAACCGCGGGCCGATCCGAGGACGGCGCCAGTGCGGTCGAGACCCACCGTCCGACTTCGGGTAGCCGGCCCCCGGAGGGCCGGTTCGGAGACTCCAGGCTCACGCGTGGGGGCGCGGCCCCCAAAATAAGCAGCGCGCTTTTCGAGCGTCGGGTTCTCCGTCCCGATTGCGTGGAGGGCCTACCGGGTGAAGCACTGCCGGCCGCCTAGGCCAATTGTGTGTTCGCTCGTCGAACCGATACCGCCGTCGGCGCCCAGGTATCTGTCCGTGTACGCCGCGCGATGCCCAGTTGAAGCGGCTATTCGACCTCGCAGTTGACGCCGAGGGTCATGACGATGAGGGCGATAATTCGTGCAACCGGACGGAGAGGCACGTCACAGAGCCCTCGAGCTTCTGGAACTCACCGATGTCGACGGTGACCACCTGATAGCCGAGGTCGGTGAACATCTCATGGCTCCTGGGGCAGTCCGCCGCCATCAGGATCTTGTTGTCACCGAGGTCGATGACATGGGCGCCCGATTCCTCGGGCACGGCCAGGAATTGCGGGAAGAACGGCGGATCCTCGACGAGCGGAAGGTACCCGATGACCGTCCCGTCCGGGAGTGCGGTCACAGCCGACTTGAGGTGGAGCACCTTGCGAAGTGGCCCCGGCACGGCGATCACCCGGGCGCCCAGGGGTCCGAGGATGCTGCCCAGCTGGCGAAGGCCATCTGCGTTGGTCCTGCCTCCGCTGCCGACGTAGATGGTGTCGCCGATCTTGAGCACGTCTCCGCCGTCGAGAGTCCCCGGCGAGCGGATCCGGTTGATGGAGCAACCCAGTTCCTCCACCGTCTGCTCGACGCCGGGCACTTCGGCCCGGCGGGTGTCGGCGCCCGAGCGTGAGAGCACCGCGACATTCCGAAACGCCACCACGGCGTCCTCGACGAAGACCCCGTCGGGGCATTCGTCGGCCGGGGGAACCTCGACGATCTCCCACCCGCTGCCCTCCAGCGCCTCGACGTAGCCCTCCCATTGCTTCAGGGCCAAGTGGTAATCGAGCGGCTGGCGCTCGATGTGCGTCACGATGCCCTCGGCCAGCCGAGGACTGGCCGGCCGCACCAGGGCCTTCTTCGATGCCATGACGACTCCTCTTCATTGTGAGCGGTGGTCTAGGCGATCGCCATTGACTCACCTGCTTCGCCGAGCCCTGGGGGGCGAGCGGGCATTTGCCACCATCATCCGACGAAGCCACGAGGCCAAACAGGGTCAAAGGTCCCGGTCAGAGCCAGCCGTTGGACAGGAGCGGGCGCTCGGCGGGACGCCCAGACGAACGAACCACCCCGTCGGCGAGCTCCGTCGGCGACCATGGGTCGATCGGCCCTAGGCATGATCGCCAGGCGGCGAGCATGCTGGGGGAACCGGCCCCGCCAAGGGCCCCCTTCAGTTCTGGTTACGCCCAATCCAAAGGAAACAACGATGACGATTCGAATGGGGATCAACGGGTTCGGTCGGACAGGGCGAGCGCTGTTCCGAGCGACGCGCCGCGCCGAGCTCGACATCGAAGTTGTGGCGATCAATGACCTCGGCCGACCCGAGGCGCTCGCCCGCCTCCTGGCCCGGGACTCGGTGTACGGACGATTCGACGAGCCGATCGTCACCGACGATACGGCCATGGTCGTCGGCGGTCATCGGATCCTGCTGCCCTCCGAGCACGACGTAAAGGCCCTGCCGTGGGGTGCGCTCGGGGTCGACGTCGTGGTCGAGGCAACGGGATACTTCACCAGCCGGGGGGATGCGGCCGCTCATCTCGACGCGGGCGCACCCCGGGTCGTGGTCTCCGCCCCTTCCAAGGGGGCCGACGCCACCTTCGTCATGGGTGTGAACGACGACACCTTCGATCCCGCCCATCATGTCGTCGTGTCCAATGGGTCGTGCACCACCAATTGCCTGGCGGTGTTGGCCAAGGTCCTCGAGGACCGCTTCGGCCTCGAGGAGGGCTTTATGACCACCGTCCATGCCTACACGGGCGACCAGCAGCTGGTGGACGGGCTGCACAAGGACCCCCGTCGTGCCCGAGCGGCGGCGATCAACATCGTGCCGACGACCACCGGAGCCGCACGGGCGACCGGTCTCGTGCTCCCGGCCGTCGAGGGCCGACTCGACGGACTGGCCCTACGGGTTCCGGTTCCGGACGGGTCGATCACCGACCTCGTGGCGAACGTGGCATCGAC
This sequence comes from uncultured Acidimicrobiales bacterium, assembly GCA_963838775.1. Taxonomy (GTDB): domain Bacteria; phylum Actinomycetota; class Acidimicrobiia; order Acidimicrobiales; family UBA8190; genus Chersky-840. The sequence continues at coordinate 62,515 of CAWISP010000040.1, read as the reverse complement.
GGTCTCCGTCGCCGATGTCCAGGACGCGTTTCGCCAAGCGGCCGACTCCGGCCCCCTGCAGGGACGCCTCGAATACGCCGAGGAGCCTCTCGTGTCGAGCGACATCATCGGCTCCCCGGCGTCGTGTGTGTTCGACGCCGAGCTCACGATGGTCAAGGCGCGGCTGGTAAAGGTCCTCGGTTGGTACGACAATGAGTGGGGCTACGCCAACCGCCTCGCCGAGCTCGCTGTCAAAGTGGGCGCAGCCCCAAAACCGTAGTTCCGGTTCGGAGTTCACCGCGCATGAGACCTTTCTGTTCGTCGGCACGAAAGAGCGTCAACCCTCGGGCGCGCCGCGGGTCATGACGGCACCGATTCGCATCGTCGTCGGCGTCGATGGGTCTGAGGACTCCGGCCGTGCCCTGACCTGGGCCGCAGCTCTGATCGAGGGCACCAGCGGAGAGATCGTCGCCGTGCACGCGTTGGGCCTGCTCGCGGACGTCGGCAACGAGTCGATCGTGCCGTCGGTGGAGTATCGAGACCAGGTGGTCGCCCTGCTCGAGCAGCAGTGGTGCCAGCCGCTCGCCGAGGCCGCGGTGGCCCACCGCTGCGTCGTGATCGACGGCGACCCGGTGACGGCCCTGCTGAGAGCCGCACGTGAGGAGGGCGCTGACCTCGTCGTGGTGGGACGTCGCGGCGCGGGTGGCCATCCCGGACTCGTTCTGGGCAGCACCAGCCAGCAGGTCGTCTCCCAGGCTGACCGACCCGTCGCCGTTGTCCCTTCTCAGGCTCCGAGCCCGTAGGACACCCACTCCTCGTGGTCATGGACGGTCGGTCCTTGGGGATCAGGGACCGCCAGCGCCTTCCCTGGCGGCGCGGAGGACCGCACCCAGGACGTCGAGGGCAGATGCCAGCGCCACCGGAGCATCCTCGTCGACCACGGCCACGATCTCGAGTTGGTAGGCGGCCATTTCCTCGCCCACCGCCGCCGGATGTTGCCGACAGCTCACCATCCGCGGTGTCGGGCGGGCGACCTCGCCCGCCCACACCGTGTCGGGGTCGGCGCCACCGGCAATGGCTTCGATGACGTCGTTGGCGCTCACGAGCCCGACCGGGCCCAAGGGGCTTTCCACCAGAACCGCCCCCACCCCCGACTCCAGCATGCGTTGCGTTACCACGCGCAGGCTGGCGAGGCCGTCGACCCGGGCCGGGACCCGGGAGGGAATTCGCCGAATCTGCTTCTGATCGGGGTCTTCGGCCTCGTCGGTCGTCATGGCGTGTGCGCTCGAGGGGGGGTTCCCCATGCGATACGGCGTCCCGAGACGACAGTCGAGGGGACGCGCACGAAGAAGGGGTGGGCCCCGGGGGCCCACGGCTGTATCGGCATGTGGCGTGCCCGATCGATGTCGCCCGGATCAGTGAGCAGTTCGGCGATCCCGGTGACGAGGACGCTCCAGCCCGTGTGGTAGACGCGGTCGAAGTCGTCGACCTCAACGCTCACGACCGTTCCCAGAGATGCGGCATCGAACTTGGAGCCCTTGTCGGTGGCAAAGACGACATCGCCGTCGAGCATGCAGACGTTGACGGGGAGGGCGACCGGGATGCACTTGACGCTCAGGACGACCCGCCCTATCCCGGCGCTACGCAAGAACTCCAGACACTCCGCCCGGTCGAGCTCGACCAGAGAGAAGTTCAATTCGTCGGATGCCAACGGTGCCATATCGCACCTTGCGCGCTACATCTCGGGTCAGTCCAGGGCCCAACGGCCTTTTCCGTGTCAGGACGGGCAATTCGACCTCTCGGGGCAGTCGCCACTTGTGGAGACCCGTTCCCACGGCGATGCTGGACGTGATGGACGTCGAGATTTCGCCACGGGGTGTCGATGTGTTGTTGACCGACGGCACGACCGCCCACGTCCGCGTCATCGCACCCGAAGACGCACCTGCGGTCGGTGCCTTCTATGGGGGACTCAGCCACGAGACCATCGTGATGCGGTACTTCGGCCCTCATCCCCAGATGTCTCCGAAGGAGATCGAGGAGCTCACGCACCCCGACGGTGTCGACGTCGTCGTCCTTATCGCCGAGGTCCACGACAGGATCGTCGCCGTCGCCCAGTACTACCGCGAGCCGGGGCGGGACGACGCCGAGGTGGCGTTTCTGGTCGATGACAGCTACCAGGGTCACGGCATCGGCACGATCCTGCTCGAGCATCTGGCCAGCGAAGCCCGGTGCCATGGCATACGGCAGTTCACGGCGGACACCCTGTCGGAGAATCACAAGATGCTCAGTGTCTTCGCCGAAGCGGGATTCGTCCGCCAGTACCAACGCAATGCCGAAGTGATGAGGGTGGTGCTCGATATCGAGGCCACTCCCGAGGCCCGTGCCGCCGCCGACGCTCGGGATCGCACGGCGGTCATCCGGTCCATCGGCCGGCTCCTCGAGCCCCACGCGATTGCGGTGATAGGCGCAGGGCGTCGGCGCGGAACGATCGGCCACGAACTGCTGCGCAACCTGCTGGCCGGGGGGTTCGAAGGCCCGGTCTACCCGGTAAATCCCACCGCGTCCTATGTTGCCAGTGTTCCGTGCTGGCCAACTGTGGGGGCCATCCCCGACGACGTCGACCTGGCGGTGATCGCCGTGCCGGAACCCGCCGTTGCCCAGGCCATCGCGGAATGCGGGGCGAAGGGTGTGTCGTCGTTGGTCGTCATCACAGCCGGCTTCGCAGAACGGGGTGCGCAGGGAGCCGATTCCCAGCATGCGCTGGCCGCACTGGCCCACAGCCACGGCATGCGCATGGTGGGCCCCAACTGCTTCGGGATCATCAACACCAGCCCGAGCGTGTCGATGAACGCCACCTTCGCGCCCGAAACACCGCTGTTCGGTGATGCCGGGTTCGCGTCGCAGTCCGGAGGGCTCGGTATCGCCATCCTGGGTGAGGCGGTCGCCCGGGACCTGGGCCTGTCCAGCTTCGTGTCCATGGGCAACAAGGCGGACGTCAGCGGCAACGACCTGTTGCAATGGTGGGAACAGGACGACGCCACCAACGTAATCCTGCTCTACCTGGAGTCGTTCGGGAACCCGCGCAAGTTCAGCCGGATCGCCCGGCACGTGGGTCGAACCAAGCCGATCGTCGCACTCAAGAGCGGGCGCACCCAAGCGGGGACGCGAGCCGCCTCGTCGCATACTGCCGCGTTGGCCTCATCGGACCAAGCGGTCGACGCACTGTTCCGCCAGACGGGCGTGGTGCGGGTCGAGACCATCGAGGAGCTCTTCGACGTGGGAGAGATCCTGGCCCACCAACCCGTGCCCGCCGGGCGACGGGTGACGATCGTGGGCAATGCGGGCGGCCCCGGGGTCCTCGCCGCTGACGCCTGCATCAGTCACGGTTTGGAGGTGCCCGAGCTCTCCGCCGAGCTCCAGGGGGTCCTCGCCGGCCTTCTGCCCCCCGGGGCCAGCGTGCGCAATCCGATCGACCTGGCGGCATCGGCGACCGCCGACGGGTATGCGAAGGCGCTCGGCGCCCTGCTCGGCAGCGACGAGATCGATGTCGTCATCGTGATCTTCACGCCGCCCCTCGTGACCCGGGCCGACGATGTCGCCCACGCCGTGGTGGGGGCGGTCGACGCGGCCACCGTCGAAGGTCGGAACAAGCCGGTGGTGGCAAGTTTTCTGGGCGTCGAGCGCGATCCGCCCGATCTTGCACGGAGCATCTCGGCCTATACCGTGCTTCGCGTACCCCGAGAACGCGGCCCGGGCGCTCGCCCATGCCGCCACGTACGGTGAATGGCGAGCACGGCCCCTCGGCGTCGTCCCTGTCCTCGACAACACGAGCCCGAACGACGCCAGGCGCATGGTCGCCGCCGGTTGTCTGAGTGGTTCGGGTTGGCTCACCGGTGCCGACGCACACGCCGTCCTCGCCGCCTACGGGATCGGCGTCGTATCCACCACCTTTGTCCCTGACGCCGAGGCGGCGGAGACCGAGGCGCGACGACTCGGGTGTCCCGTCGCCCTCAAGGCCTGGGGCCCCGAGATCGTCCACAAGAGCGACCTCGGCGGCGTGCGACTCGGCGTGGACGGTCCCGATGCGGTAAAGACGGCGTTCTCGGCGATGGAGGCCGCCCTCGGCGGTGCCATGGAAGGAGCGGTCATCCAGCCCATGGTGCACGGCGGGGTCGAGACCATCGTCGGTTTCGTCCAAAACGCGGAATTCGGGCCCCAAGTGGTCTTCGGGCTGGGGGGTACCGCCGTCGAGCTCCTGGGGGACGTGGTGACACGCCTGGCACCGCTCACCGACCTCGACGCCCGTGACATGGTGCTCGGCCTGCGCGCCACGCCCCTGCTCCGGGGCTATCGGGGCAGCACACCCGTTGACATCGATGCGCTGGCGGAGGTGGTCTTGCGCCTCGGACAGCTTGCCGAGGATCTCCCCGAGATCGCCGAGGTGGACTGCAACCCGGTGATCGCCACGTCGAGCGGCGCCCTCGTGGTGGACGCCCGGATGCGTATCTCGGTGGACGCCGTGGCACGAGCCGACGACGTCCGCCACCTCCGCTAGCAACCGGGCGGCATCCTTCTCCCGGCGACGACGGGATTCTCGGCACCGGTCGGGCAGGTGGCGATCGAGCGCCTCATCCGCCCCGGCGGTGGAGAGGCAGGACCTCGGTGCTCGGGTTTTCTGGGTCGATCAGCCCGCCTCACCAGGGACCTTCGACCCTGCCCGCGATCGTGGCCGTCAGGCATCGTGAGAGCAGGGCCCGGCAAAGACGCCGAGCCATGGCAGATAAAAGAGGAGACGGACATGCGACGCAAGACCTTCGACATGATCCTGAGTGCTGGCGGGGCGGTCCTTGTCGTCGTCCTGCTCGTCGCCGGGATTCTCGGGCTCTGGGGCTACAACTTCGCCAACAGCAACGTCCACAACCAGCTCGCCGAACAGCAGATCACGTTCCCAGCCGCAGCGGCTTTCGCGCACGCCAAGGCTGGCACCGAGATCACGCCTTCGATGATCGGGACCGTAAGCAAGTACGCGGGACAGCCACTGGTCACGGGCCAGCAAGCTGAGGTGTACGCCAATGACTTCATCGCCGTGCACCTCCAGGAGATCGGCGGCGGCCTGACCTACGCCCAGTTGTCGGCCAAGGCCATGGCGCTGCCCAAGGGCTCTGAGGCCTACACCGTGGCCGAGGGCAAGGTCCAGACGGTGTTCCAGGGCACGACCCTCCGTGGGCTCTTGCTCGAGGCCTACGCCTTCGGGACCTTCGGTCAGATCGCGCTGGTGGCCTCGATCGTCTCCTTCGTGCTGGCGGGCATCATGCTCCTGCTCAGCCTGCTCGGCGTGATCCACCTGCGTCGGGTTCCCAGGGACCAGGAGTTCCCCAAGGTGCAACAGCCTGAGAAGGTGCTCGAGACGGTGTGACACAAGGGTGCAGCACGCGGGCAACAGTGTCCGGCCCCGACAACTGGGGCCGGACACGCCCGCGTCCGGGAGGCGGGCGCCGACATCGCGCCGTCCGAGACGCACGGTGATATCGACCGATCCGAGCTCCGCGGATCTCGGAGGTGCGCCATCAGTCGCTGATCGGCGCACGAGGGGGTAGAGATGGCTGCGATCGCAGGCGGGCTCGGAGTCGAAGGGGCCCCACGAACCGGTACGTCGCGATCCGGGGGGGTCCGGTCGCACTTAGGTCTGGCCACGCTGTTGGTGGTCTTGTTCCTGACCTTTCTCGACAACACCATCGTCAGCGTCACGTTGGCGGCGGTGCAGACCAATCTCCATGCCGGAGTGAGCCAGCTCCAATGGGTCGTCGACGCCTATGCACTGGTGTTTGCCGCCTTCATGCTCACGGCGGGCACACTCGGCGACCTCTTCGGGCGCAAGAAGGTGATGCTCGGCGGCGTGGTCGTGTTCTGTCTGGGCTCTCTCGTCAGCGCCTTGGCGGTGAACTCCGACATGCTCGTTGCCGGGCGGGTGGTGATGGGGCTCGGTGCCGCCGCCTCCGAGCCGGGGACGTTGTCCATGATCCGCCAGATCTACCCGGCTCCCAAGGTCCGTGCCCGGGCGCTGGGGGCCTGGGCCGCGGTCTCGGGCCTGGCGTTGGCGATGGGGCCCGTCATCGGGGGAATCCTCGTCGGCCTGTACACGTGGCGTGCCGTGTTCTGGTTCAATCTCTTCTTCGGCCTGGTGGCACTCGCCGGGGCGGCCGCCGTGCTCCCCGAGACCGCCGATCGCTTGCCGGGCGTCCGCGTCGACGTCCCCGGATTCGTCCTCGGAGCCGGCTCGTTGTGTGCCGTCACCTACGCCACGATCGCGGGAGAGTCCTCGGGCTACCTGACATGGTGGATCGACATGCTCTTCGGCGCCGCCGCTGTCCTCGGCGCCGGCTTCGTCTGGGTGGAGCTGCGGGCCGAGAACCCGGTCCTGAACCTTCGCTACTTCGCCCTGCGGATGTTCGCCGGTTCGAACCTGGTGGCATTCTGCACCTACTTCGGGACCTTTTCGATCTTCTTCTTCGTGGCGCTGTACCTCCAGGTCGTCGGTTCCACGAACGGATTCGGCCTGGCGCTCGACTTCCTGCCGATGGCCACCGGGATGATCCTCTCGTCCTTGGTCTCGGGACGCTGGGTGGCCCGGTCCGGGCCCCGGATCCCTATGACTGTCGGGTGCGTGCTCGCCGGAGCCGGAATCCTGCTCACCGACCTGGTCCTGACCCCCACCTCGGGCCTTTCCACACTCGGTTGGTCGTTGCCCCTGGCCGGCATCGGCATCGGCATCGTCGTCGTGCCCGTTACGAGCTCGGCGCTCTCATCGATCCCCGCAGAGCACTCCGGGATGGCCGCCTCGATGACCAACACGAGCCGAGAACTGGGAGCGGTCGCCGGAGTGGCCGTCCTCGGCTCATTGGTGAACGGCGTGCTGATTTCTTCGCTGGTGCGACGCCTCACGGCACTGGGCATCCCGAAACAGTTCCAGAGCCAAGTGGTAGCGGCCGTGACCACGGGGACCTTCAACAGCCAGTCGAGCGCGGCTGCCAAGCAGGACCCGGGCATCGCCAAGATCGTCCTCGAGGTGGAGCACGCTACCTGGGGCGCGTTCTCGACGGGCGTCGATTGGTCGCTGGCTGTTGCAGGTGGACTGTTGCTGTGCTGTGCCGTCATCGCCTCGGTCACGATGCGGGGAAACCCGCCGGCCGCCGGATCTGCTGCCGGGCACGCGTTGCCGATCCAACAGGGAAAGGAGACAGGGTGACAACCACACAGGCAACACCCACCCACCGGATCGTCGTAGGGATCGACGGCTCGGCGGGTTCTATCGCCGCCTTGGATTGGGCCGTGCGCCAGGCGGAGCTCACAGGGGCCCTGGTCGAGGCGCTCACCACATGGGAGTGGCCGAACACCTATGGCGTGGCGATGGTGGTCCCCGACGGCTATGACCCCGAGGTCGACGCCCGAACGGTCCTCGAGAACTCCGTTCGGGAAGTACGCGAATCCCATCCCGGGATCGTCATTCGATCGGTCGTCGTGCACAGTCATCCCGCCCCCGCTCTCATCGACGCGTCCCGCGGGGCGGACCTGGTGGTCGTTGGGAGTCGGGGTCACGGAGAGTTCACCGGCATGCTGCTCGGGTCGGTCAGCGAGCACTGTGTCAGCAACGCCCACTGCCCCGTCCTGGTCGTGCGCCAGGGTTAGGTCGAGAGGACGTTCGACCCTGTTTCCCTCGGGGTCGTCATGAGAATCTGGGATCAGAGAGAAGCATCGGAGGTGGGCACATGCGAGCGCTTATCGTCTACGAGTCGATGTTCGGCGGCACGCGCCAGGTCGCCGAGGCGATCGAGAAAGGGCTGGGCGCAGGAGTTGACACCCTCGTCGTGGGGGTGGATGGGGCTCCCGCTGTCGTCGATAACTTCGACCTGGTCGTGGTAGGTGGGCCGACGCACGCCTGGGGCATGTCGTGGCCGTCGACCCGCCGGGGTGCTTCACTGCGCGTGGCCAAGCCGGACAGTGACCTGGTGCTCGAGCCCGGTGCCGATACCGGTCCCGGGGTGCGCGAGTGGCTCAAGACCATCGGTGCCAGCCATGCCAAGGCGGCGGCCTTCGACACCCGGATCAACTCCCGGGTCCTTTTCACGGGCCGGGCATCCAGAGCGGTGGCGCGACAACTCTCGCGCCATGGTCTTTCGGTGGTGGTCCCTCCCGAGAGCTTCCTGGTGGACAACAAGAGCCACCTCCTGTCCGGCGAGATCGAGCGGGCCCGCCGGTGGGGCGAGCAACTGACGACGGTGGTCGATCACACGCGAACCGCGGGGCGATAACGCACAACGGGACAGTGGGCTCGCCGGGAGCACCCCCAGATCTCGGGACTCTCTTAGCGCGCTTGGATGGACTTGAGTCCCAACCTTCTGATCCGTGGTCGGCGGCCCACTGTCCACTGACGGTTCATGTCGTATGTTTACCCGCTTCACGTGCGAAGGCGTCGTTGGTCGTCCATAGATGACCGGGCAAGTTGGCTCCACTCGCGGCTCCACCTTTTTCCGCTGGCCGTGACCGGCGGCTGCGGACGGCGATTACCGGGCGCTTTCGGGCACACCGCCGCCAAGACACCCCGCGAAGGAACCGGCAATACCGAGCGGTCTTGCTCCAGCAACACATAGGGCGATGCCGGGCGTTCTTGACCGGGCCAGCCTGACAGCGGGTTCACCCTAATCTGAACGCGAATGAGGACCATGGCGGCATGCCCTCGCGGTTACAGGGACTGGCGTCAGAAGCTCAGATACAGTCGCCCATAAACCAGGACGTTGGAGGGTTGACGGGGTGTCCAATGTCAGCAGGATCCCGGTGACGGAGTTCGTCGACCGAGTCCAAGAGCGGGCTGTACTTGATCGGCTGGTGGAAGCGACCGCGTCGGGCTTGAGTGGTACGTGCGTGCTCGTAGGAGACGCCGGAATGGGTAAGACCCGCCTGCTCGAGTACGCGATCCAGAGCGCCCACCAATTCCGGCATCTCGTCATCTCGGGTGTCGAAGCAGAAACCGACCTGGGTTACGCCGCACTGCATCGCCTCTTGCGTCCATTCCTCACGCAACGAGACCAACTTCCCACGCCCCAGCGTGCCGCGCTCGAGTCCGCGTTCGGACTCAAAATGGGCGATCCGGCCGATCGGTTCCTTGTCGGCCTCGCATCCCTGAGCTTGCTTGCCGATGTCGCCACCGAACGCAGCCTGCTCTGCGTTGTTGACGATGCTCAGTGGATAGACCGGGAGTCGCTCGAGGCCTTGAGTTTCGTTGCGCGTCGCCTCGAGGCGGACGGAATCGCACTGCTGTTCGGTATCCGCGATCTCTCGTCGGTGGCTGGAGCGCTTGACGGGCTCCCCACGCTCTCAGTGGGTGGTCTCCCCGACGACGCCGCACTCGCACTCTTATCCTCGAGTGTCGATCTGCCCGTGGAATCAGAGACTGCCCGTCGCATCGTCACATCGACTGGGGCTTGCCCCCTCGCGCTGATCGAGCTCACATCGGGATTGACGCGACAGCAGTTGCGTGGCGGGCAGCCGATTGGCGACATCCTCCCGATCGGCCGCCGGCTCGAGGACCACTTCTTGGAACAGGTCAGAGAACTCGATGCGAACACTCAGCTGTTTCTCTTGGTTGCTGCAGCAGAATCATCGGGTGATCCTTCGCTCGTTCGCCGTGCCGCCTTCGAGCTCGGATCGGACGCACACGCCGAGGACGCGGCAATCGCGAGCGGTCTCGTTGAACTGCGGCCGCGGGTCGTCTTTCGTCATCCTCTGATTCGAGCGGCGGTGTACGGGGGAGCGCCGCGGGCGCTGCGGGACCAAGTGCACCTGACGCTGGCGTCCATGCTCGATCGGACTGATCCCGATCGGCGCATTCGCCACCTGGCGGCTGCCGCTCGCGAACCGGACGCCGATCTCGCGCTCGAACTGGAGCAAGCAGGACGCCGCGCGGCTCGTCGTGGTGGTTACGCGGCCGAGGCATCGTTCCTCCTGGAAGCCGCACACCTCTCGCCAGCATCGGTCGACCGCGCGAGACGTCTGTTATGCGCCGCGACGGCGGCGCTCAACGCGGGCATGCCACAACGCGCCGACGCGCTACTCGGACAAGCCTTCCCGGACCTGCAAGACCCGCTCCTGCGCGCAGAAGCGATGCTACTCGACGGCACGTTGCGAACTCCTCTCGCTGATCCTCCTTCTGCTCCGGCGCGCCTGGTCGCCGCAGCCGAGGCACTTGCTCCGTTCGACCCAGCACTCGCTCGAGACGCCTTTCTGGAGGCCCTCACGGCGTGCACAGTCGCACAGCAGTTCACCCTGGGTACGACTCCTGAAGATATTGCGCGTGCGGCCCTTGCCATGAGCGAACGTATCAGCCCGGCCACGACCCTTGCGGACATGTTGCTGGAGGGGACTGCCCACCTTTTCCTCTCTGACTTCTCAAACGCAATGCCGACTCTTCACAAAGTTACGGCCGCTCTGCGCGCCGGTGACGTCACGCGCGACGAGATGTTGCGCTGGTATCTTCTCGTGCTTCCGCTCACCAATGAGCTCGCCGATGACCTCACGTACAACATGTGGGTCGAGCTCGCCGAGCGGCAAGCGCGCGCAGACGGAGCGCTGATCGTGTTACAGGTGGTGCTGCTCGCTCGGGCCAAGGCGGAAATACGAGCCGGCCGGTTCATGGCTGCAGAAATGACCTACGACGAGGTCGTTGAGATTACGCGAGTCGTCGGCGGTCCGCCCGAGTTCTACGAGATGCTCAAGTGTGAGCTCTTCGCGTGGCGCGGCCAAGAAGAAGCCACTCGAGCGGCGGCGGTACCATTGCGTGAAGCGGCGGCTGCGATCGGATCGGCAGCCGCTATGAACAGCGCGGATCTCGCCGTCGCCACGATGGAACTGGGTGCTGGCCGCTACGCCGACGCACTACGAGCCATCGAAGCGATGCTCGACGACAATGTGCCGGGCTGGACCTGCCTTGCACTGCCAATTGCGATCGACGCCGCGAGTCGCAGTGGCAAAGTCGATCGAGCGACTGATTACTTATCGCGGTTGGGCGCCCGAGCAGCCGCGTCAGGCACGAACTGGGCACGCGGCCAACTGGCTCGCGGTCGCGCCCTGCTCGCGGACGACAGTGAGGCCGAAGCGCTCCATCTCCAGGCCATTGGACTCCTTGAATCGACCTCGGTCGTTACCGAGACCTTGCAAGCAAAGCTCGCATACGGTGAATGGCTGCGCCGGCAAAATCGTCGCGTCGACGCACGAACTCAACTCCGTGCCGCTCACAACCGGTTCAGCGATTTCGGCGCAGAGGGCTTCGCGGCTCGTGCCCGAGCTGAACTCGAAGCGACGGGAGAACGAGTGCCCCACCGCGCAGTCGGCGCCCGAAGCAATTTGACGCCGCAGGAAGCCCAGGCGGCGCGCCTCGCTGCCAGCGGAGCGACCAACGCCGAGATCGCCACCCAGATGTACATCAGCGCGAATACTGTCGACTATCACCTACGCAAGGTCTACCGAAAGCTCGGTGTCGCGTCCCGTCGCGAGTTGCGGAATGCAGTGCCTGCACTCGACGAGTGAGAATGCGCTCGCACCACGGTCGCCAGACCTCAAGGGGCCTGGCAACCGTGGTCGAAACGCTGGAGCGACGCCGCTGGTCGCTGGCTGGGTCAGCGGCCCGCCGCCTCCTCGATCAACGCGGCAACCACGGCCGGTTGCGACACGTAGATCGAGTGGCTGCCTGGCGCCTCGCGGACCGTTGCACCTGCCCGATCGGCCATCGCACGCTGCGCCGGGGGCGGAATCATTCGATCGTCCGTCGCAACGAGATACCAACTCGGCTTGGTACGCCACGCGGGATCTGTGATGGCGCCACCGAGCGCACCGACACCCCACGGCACTTGCGAATCGGCCATAAACGTGGCCTGCTTGGCAGGAAGATCAGCAGCAAACGACGCTCCGAACTTCTCCCGGTCGAGGAACAAGAAGCCGTCCTGCGGCGCAAGGATCGGCGGGACCGGTGCACCGGGAGGCGGATCGGCGATCAGCGTATTGACCGACTCGCCTTTGTCCGGAGCGAACGCAGTGATGTACACAACCGCCCCAACGTTCTCATCGGTGCCCGCCTCGGTGATCACGGCACCGCCGTAGGAGTGCCCGACCAGCACCACCGGGCCGTCGCAGGCGTCGATCACGCGCCGCGTGACCGCGACATCGTCCTCAAGGGTCAGCGTCGGGTTCTGCACCACACGAACGTTGAAGCCATCGGCCACGAGCAGGTCGTACACCCCCTGCCAGCCTGAACCGTCGACGAACCCACCGTGCAGCAGCACGACGTTGCGAATCTCACTCATCGTAGTCTCCTCTGCGCTATGTGAAGCCGAAGCGGCCCCTCGGCATTCCAAGGATGAAGGATGGAGCTCACGACCGAGTCCCCAGCGGCACGTAGTCGCTTGGCTGGGACAGCGCGTAGTCGACGGGCTCCGAACCACGCGCCCAGCCAGTTGCAGGCGGTCATTGCAGCCATACCGCTCCCATTTGTCGGCCTGATCGGGGCGTTCGTCATGTCGGCGGCAGCGGTCGGACGAGCCGAGGTTCGCAGGGCTTCGGGCCTTGCATGCCACAGGCTTCCGTCGCGTTCTCGGGCGGTCTGGCTCAGGCTGACCGCAAAGTGCCCTTTGTCAGCACCTCAAATCCGGAGGCCACCCCGCTCGATAACCACCGGGCTTCCGTCCCGGGGAGGTTGGCCAGCGTCCGCCCACCACCATTGAAACCGCTGACCAGTTGGGCACTGGTCGAAGATTCACCGAGGCGCGAAAGAGCGAGGGGAGAGCGAAGCCCCCTGTTCTTCGCGTGCCGCACCTGGCGCAATGCTCTTGACATGAGTAAGCAACCCCACGACGCTTTGAGAATGGGACGAAGGAGCGACGAGAAGCAGCTACGTGCTTCCATCGACCCAGTAGTCGCCCGGTTGGCCGTGGCGTACGCCTCGCTGTCTGACCTGGCCGACTGCCTAGACGAGCCCGACGGAAGCCTGCGCCCCGTCGAGGTCTACGAACTGGTCAGGGCTCAGATCCGCCTTGTGGCAAAGAACGTGCAGACCCTGATGGGCAATTACAAGAGCGCCACCAGCGCCCGTTCGATTGATGGCCATGTGGCATTAGAGGCCACCTTGAGCATTGAGTTGCTTTCAAGCCAGCTGGCAGCCGTCGAGATGATTGCTGCCGCAATGATGATGCTGAGAGTGACCGAGGCTGAGGACCAAGTGCCCCTTCGTTTGGCGGTCGACAAAGGACCCCCCATCTACGATGCCTATTCACAGCTGCTCGACTCCGTCCGGGCGGCGACGGGGACGGACCTCCTCGCGGTCTACAGGTTTTGGAAAGACGATCCACAGGGCACGCGGGCCGAGTTTCAGCAGATGGCGGACGCAGTCCGGGACCTTTGGGACCATGGTCAAGCTGAGGCGAAGTCGCGCGAGCATTTTGAATCACCGTGACTTGACCCCCACCCCATAATCACTGGCGTACAGCCACTGTGCGGATTGCATCAGGCCGTACGGGGAGCGACGAAACGCCATCATCGGCGCGTCAGTCCGATTCAGGTGCCCCGGCGCGGGGAGGCGGGAGCACATAACCGACAGCACTTCCGATCGGCGCACTATCCTGCTCACAAATGCTTGTGCGATCGATTTTGGCGGATTGGCCCAGTAGTTGAGGATCACTGGCTACGGCGCAGGCGGGTTTGAAGCGGCTAGCACGGCTTGAACCGCCTCAACAACGCTCTCTTTGAGATCGTGAAGGCGCTTGTTAGCGGCCAAGAACTCTCGACCTGCCTGTCCACGACTATCCAGGCGCTGAACGACGAGTCCCGACAGTGGCGCGCCCTCACCGAGGGCGACCAACAGCTGCGATACTCCCTTTGTGTCCTTGATTGTGACCGGCGACCGATACAGGAGGAGCCCTTTGGCCGAAGCGGACTCGCCCACCGAGTCAAGAAAGCCAATGAGTTCATCTAGCTTTGCGAGCAGACTCTCCCACGGATCTTGAGGCCGATAACTGGGGGCCGCGAAATCCTCCCTTGGAGATAGATCGATTGGCGGTACCGAGTCCTGAAGCGTTGAGAACTGCTAGGCAAATGCCTTGCGGAAAAGCGACGAACTGAGAGAACGAATGCTCACCGCATACGAGCCCTGATTGCTGGCCGCTCTCGCGGTAACCAACACGAGGTCTGATGAGTCGCCTGTGACAAGAGGCCGATGCAAATGGGCGTCATGGGAGGGGAGCCAAAGGCCACGCGACAGCTAGATGTCGAGCCGATGGCCATCGCATTCGAAAGATCAGTGACTCAAACATCGTCGTCTCGGACCGGCGTCACGGGCACGACCGGACTCTTGCCGTCTGAACCAACCCAGCCGTCTTCGAAGCAATGACCCGCGGTGAGAACCCGGCCGTCCGGATCGAGTCCGTGGTGAATGGACGGGTCGAACTGGAGCGGTCGTCCACAGAAGCAGGTGAACGTCATGGGTCGTTTCTTCCATCCGGACAGGGGTGGCCGCCTTTCCTGCTGCCGATGATCTTGCCGAGCATAGGACCGGTTTCGCCCAGCCCTTCGCCAACGGCCATGACAGTCGACACTGACAGGAGGGCAGATGGTTATGCCCTCCGTCGAAGTTCGATGGGCGGAAGATGCTCGGTATCGCTCTTCCGCGGTCCTACGGATGGGGATCAATGTGGGGATGCTCCATTGAGTGGTCAGAGTCGGTGGCCACCCGCCAGGATGCAGATATGGCAGAAGAACAGGGCCTTCCCGAGAGCGTCGTGGCCGCTTACGAACGAGCAGCCAAAACCGGTTTCCAGCTGGCCTGTGAGGTCGAGGTGGGGGGGCTGTTGGCAGCGCTCTCTGCGGCGGTACCCGAAGGTGGTCGGATACTTGAGATCGGCACTGGCGTCGGCGTCGGACTCGCCTGGTTGGTTCACGGGCTCGGTGAGCGCCACGACGTCGAGCTCGTCACCGTCGAGCTTGACGATGAGTTGCAGCAGGCGGCTCGCTCAGCCCCGTGGCCGTCGTGGGTTCGCTTCGAGTCGGGGGACGGTGCTGAGGTCGTTGGCCGTCTCGGTGAGTTTGATTTGATATTCCCGGATGCACCTGGTGGGAAGATCTTCAAACTGTCCAGGACGGTGGCAGCTCTTCGACCTGGCGGCGTCCTTGTCGTCGATGACATGGATCTGATTCGGCATGAGGATGACGACCTTCGCGCCGCGCTGACCGTTGTGCGCCAACGCCTCGTCGACAATGCTGACCTCGTTTGCGCCGAACTGGGATTCGGCAGCGGCGTCCTCCTGGCCGTGAAGCGCCTTGCTTGACCTTCAGTATCGTGATTTCCGACTCCAACGGAGACAGGACTGATTCCCCTTTGGGACACCCTTGACCCCGCCAATCTGGCCAAGCGCTTCGCTGTGGGGCGAGGCAGCGGGACTCGTCCATCGCAATCTCCACTGACTTCGTCATTCCGCCTCGACACTCATGCTGGCGCAGGGCGTAGCTCTCCATGAGGTCAGCGACGTATTGCCACACCTCGGTGACAGTGACAAGAGACGTCCATGGGCACCTCACCACCGAAGACGGGCAGCTGCCCAGGCAGTGGACGACGCACTCGGGGGCACCGGAACGCACCCGTCTGAACACCGCCCGAACGAGTTTGTTGGTCAGTTAGCCCGGACCTTTCAATAACTCGACGGTGAGACCGTTTTCAGCTCTTTCTTGACGTGCAGGGCCGCATTCGCCGCCCGTTGATGGTTGGCAGGTTGCGCGAGAAGGCTCCGGTCGCTTGCTTGGCGGGTGTCGACGTTTCTGGGCCGTCCTCGGGACGCGTTCGTCGAAGCTTCGGTCGTTCGGGGAGTCTTTGGAGCAGCGGGCGCCGTCAGGTGAGGGTCGCCCAGCCCGGCAACCGCCCGAAGGCGGCGACGAGATCGTCGGCCCATGGCCAGTTCTCGGCGATGCGCAAGGTGGTGCGCCGCGCCGAGGACACGAGGAGCCCGGCGCTGTGCAGCAGCGTGTAGCGCGGGCGCTTGGGCTCGGCACGTGCCAGCTCGCCATCAAGGCACAGCCCTTTCATCCAGGCGAGCAGGTCCGAAGCCATGAGCACGACGGTGAGCCAGGCGGCGTTGATGGCGAAGCTCTGCGAGGGGAGGTTCGCCATCCCGGTGTCCTTGGCGTCACGGATGCGGCACTCGACCCGCCCCCGACCCCGATGAAGGGCCTCCAAGAAGCAGATGTCGGGCTCGGCAAGATCGGTGACGAAGACCTGGTAGCGATAGCCCTCGACGTCGGTGAAGGTGAGCTGGGCGCCCGGATGCGGCTCCTCGCGCCGAACGATCATCCGGGTGCCCTCCGGCCAGCGCGACAGGTCGACCACGTCGGTGATCTCGGCCACCTCGCCGCTGTCGCGCTCCTCGGTCCCGTCGCCAGAAATGGCCCGGGTCCAGGCGCGTTTTGGGATGGTCATGATCACCTGGGCCAGGCCGGCACGCATCTGGAAGCCCGCGACGAAGCGCACGCCACGTGCTCGGCACGCATCGGCGAGGCCATGGGAGGTGCTTCCGGCGTCGGTGCGGACGATGACCTCATGGGTGAAGGGGTCAACGGGCAGCTGGGCGAGTGCGGCGTCGAGCACGCAGATGTGGTCGCAGGCGGTGCCAGAGCCGGCGTTGCCCCGACGCAGCAGACAGGCCAGGGCCTCGCCGGTGCCATCGAGATAGGCGACGAGGGGGTAGAAGCCGAACCCTCGCTTGTAGGTCGGGGTGGCGAGCTCCTTCTCCGAATGGGCGTCGACGAGGGGGCCGTCGATGTCGATCACGTAGAACCCCGGGTCCATGCCCGCCGCCCAGGCGGCTTTGCGGGCCTGCGCTCGGGCGCTGGCGATGCGTTCCACGGCGTCGTCGTTCATGGCCTCGAGGGTGCGCCACGTGGTGGGGACCGAGGCCACCTCGCCGAAGAGGCCCGGCTGATCGGCCAAGACCCGCACGTCGCCGATCGCCGTCGCCCCATCGGCGAGGGCCACAGCGAGATTCACCAGTACGTCACCGCGGTCATGGCCGCGGCGGCGCTTCTTCGTCGGCGCCATAGCGACCGACAGCTGTTCGGTCAACCGCAGGTCATCAGCCAGTTCGCACAGCAGCCGGGCACCGGCGTGGGACACCACTCCCTTGCCTCCGGTGGTCACTGACAGGCGCGGCCGGGTCGGGTTAGCCTTCATCTCGGAAGTGCCCTCCTGATTGGGTTGCTGTGCCTTCGACAAGCAGCAGTTTCCCTTATCAGGAGGCTGCGGCGAAATGAGGCTGGGACCTATCCCTAAACCGTCGAGCCCTCAACGATGCGCAGTGGCACCTCCAAAACGCCGACCAGTTGGTTCGAAATACGCTCGCGATTTGTAACTGCATTCAGTACAATGACGGGGTGGCATACCGCTACGCCGTTCCCCAGCGGAACCAGCAGTTCCTCTTGCCGCCTTCGATAGCCGATTGGCTTCCTGAGACCCATCTTGTGTGGTTCTTGCTCGACGTGGTTGCCATGGTCGACACATCCGCGTTCGACGCCTTGCACCCGAATGACGGGGTGGGGCGTCCCGCGTATGACCCGCAGATGATGCTCGGCATCCTTCTGTATGCATACTGCAGGGGCCTTCGCTCGTCGCGGCGCATCGAAGCGGCCTGCAGGAGTGACCTCGCCTACCGGGCGATCTGTGTCGACCTGGTTCCCGACTCTTCTGCCATTTGCCGGTTCAGAAAGGACCACGAGCAGGCGATCAAGAACGTGTTCGTTGATGTATTGGGACTGTGTGCCCAGGCTGGACTGGCGTCACTCGGGACGATCGCCATCGACGGAACGAAGATTGCCTCTGATGCCTCGCTTGACGCGAACCGTCCCGCTTCATACATCCGAGCCGAGGTCGAACGCATCCTGGCGGAGGCAGAGGCCGCCGACCAAGACGAGCCGAAGACCTCGCTTCTCGGCGAGCTGCCCGAGGAGCTGGCCCACCCCGGGACACGCCTGGCACGCCTCGAGAAGGCGCTCGCTGCGATAGAGGCCCAAGAAGCAGAGGCCGAGGCCAAGACGGCCAAGGCGGCCACCGAAGCCGCTGCGGGTCGAAAGCTGCGTGGCCGCAAGCCCCACGACCCCCACGATGCCTTCGCCCGGGCCGAGACCGACATCGAAGCCGCCAAGTCGAAGGTGGCTTCTGCCAGGGCAAACTGGGCCAAAGAGCGGGCTCGACAGTCGCTCGAAGACGCCCAGGTGCGCCTCGAGGCGGCCCGAACGGCGAAGCAGACGGCACCACCCAAAGACGAGGCGAAGGCGAACACCACCGATCCCGAGAGCAGGGTGATGAAGACCGAAGGAGGCTGGCTCCAGGGCTATAACGCCCAAGCGGCGGTGAACGAGAACCAGATCGTGCTCGCCGCGGATGTCACCCAGGACCAGAACGACTGCTATCAACTCATCCCGATGATCGACGCACTCCAGGCCACCACCGAGGCGGCTCAGATCGGCGGATCCATCGGCACCGTGCTCGCTGACACCGGCTACTGGTCGGAGGACAACGCGATGGCACCTGGACCCGATCGTCTGATCGCTACCACCAAGGACTGGAAGCAACGTAAAACGGCACGTGAGCTCGGAACGACCAAGGGCCCAGCTCCCGAAGGCGCAAGCGCGCTCGAGGCAATGGAGCACCGCCTACGCACTGCTGAGGGCTCTGCCGCCTATGCGCTTCGCTCATGTACCGTCGAGCCGGTCTTCGGCCAAGCGAAGGAGAACCGTGGCATTCGACGATTTATGCGTCGCGGTCTGACCGCAGCGCAAAGCGAGTGGTCGCTCGTCTGTGCAACCGGGAACATCTTGAAGCTCTTCGCCCACGCGGACGGGCGACCCATGCCCGACGTTGTCGCGTCGTCTGGGTAACCGGCCGATCCGACGACGATCGAGTTTGCGGGCCTAGATCAACGAGGTCTCTGCTCAACGCGTCCGCCGCGTCACGGATGGGTTTTCGCCATCCATTCGATGATAAGAAGCCGCCTGCACCGTTCCTTATAGGACCAACACTCCAAGTGTGTGAGCACTGGTCGGGCCCGGACACGACGAAACGAGCCGCACAGCCTCATTTCGCCGCAGCCTCTCAGGAGGGCGTTTTCGCGGACGCGGGCGTTCAGGCCAGCTGACTTACTGAAAGGTCCGGGTTAGTTGGTCAACCGAAATGACGGGGGTGTCCCGAGGGTAGCGGCGGCCCCGTGACCTGGATTTTCTCAGCGCGCTTGGAGGGACTCGAACCCCCAACCTTCTGATCCGTAGGCTGAGCCGGGATCGTCCCATCGAATCCCCACAAGTCCCACCCGGTCGCAAAAGTCCTGCTCTGTGGTAATGGATCCTCAGACAGCTGAAGCGCAACGGGACCGGCTAGGACACACTGAGACCGAATTGTTGGCTCAATGTTGGCTTTTTTCTCGGCGCCCTGTCCTGCCGTTTCGGCAGTCAGTTCGAGACATCTAAGACCGTCCCCACTGGTACGCAGACCACGAATGCAAGGCTGACCACCGATCTTGTCGGGATCGAACGTAATGCGCTCAAATGCCACACCTAACTGGAAATTGCGTCACCCGGTTACAGGGCGGCCCTCGCTCGAGAATTATTACGACCACGACAACCTTCTGGGATGATTCTCGGATGCTCGTTCTCCACTCGGCATGGCTGTCCGGTGCAAACGGCCTTGCCCTGTGGGCCGAGGATGGTGATCGACCTCGCACGGCCCCGCCTCGACGAGGTCGTCCGCCGCTGCAGCGGCGTCCAGAACCCCACCCTTTCGCCCTCGACGTCGACGGCATCCGCTTCGCCGCCACCGAGCTCGCGGGGGCCGTCGTCGGGGACTTGATCGTCAAGGCGTATGAGGCTGAGCTCTTCCTCCGGCTGCCTGCTAGCGGTAGCGGCCCTATCGGCTCGCCCTGGCTCGAGGATGACCTCGCCACGGCCCCGCTGTCTGGGTCCTCACCTTCGGCCTCGTCACCCCCCTCGTGGACTGCCCCGGGGATCGTCCTAGAGCCATCCGGAGCAGCGGACCTCGTGCTGGCATTGCAGAGTGCCGCTCCGGCCGGGGCCACGTCCGACCCGTTGGGCATCGTTCTCGCATCCGACCTCCGATTCGCGGCGCGTTCCACGGAGATGATGCTGGAGTTAATCACTCGGGGCCGCTTGCTCCCCACCCTCGAGTTCACCGGCGATAGTTGGCAGGCTCGCTGGCGCCCGCTCATCGACAGACACGACCGGGGCCGGATCAAAACACTGCTGTGGGCCCTTCCCGCATCCTTCACGGCGGCTGACACCACCGGTTTCGGTCAAGACCACGTCAATGTCGTCACGGGCTCAGGGACACCGGACGAGGTCCTCCGGTCCTTCCTCTGGAGCATCACCGACGCATTAGCCCGGCGGTTCGTAGCCGATCGGCCGCCTGCCGCCCCGCCTTCTGCCCGCCGGGGTCAACCAACAAGGCCCAGCCCCGTCGGTGCGTGGCTGGCTGGTCTCACGTCCCCCGACGGAGCCGTCGACGCAGGGGACGGCGAGCTGCAGGCCCTGTGCGACGCCCTTCACGCTTGGCACGCCACGGAAAACGCCGACACAGACCCGGTACGAACCTGCTTCCGGATCGTCCCTCCTCTCGACGACCCCGAAGAGGTTGACGTCGTCGATGAATGGCGAATCGAGTTCGCCCTTCAGGCTGTCGACGATCCGAGCTTGCTCGTCTCCGCTGAAAAGGTGTGGGGCGACGGACCCGAACTCACCGCCTTGGATCGCCACGTGAAGCACGCCGACGAGCACCTGCTTCGAGGTCTTGGCCGTGCTGCTCGGCTCGTACCATCACTCGGCTCCGCTCTGGCCTCGGCGGAGCCATGCGCGCAGGTGACCGACGCCGCCGGCGCGCTTGCCTTCCTCCGCGATGGCGCGCCGATCCTGGAACAAGCGGGTTTCGGAGTTCTGGCGCCACCCTGGTGGCGCTCCTCGAGAGCACGTGTGGGCCTCCGTCTCAAAGCTCGAACCACGTCGAGGGGTGGACCATCGGCCGCCACCATCGGTCTCGACGGCCTGTGCGACATCAGATGGGAGGCGGCCCTCGGCGACGACAGGATCGGACTGGCCGAGCTACGCGCGTTGGCACGCCTGAAGCAACCTCTGGTGCGGATCCGCGGCGAGTGGGTCGAGCTGCGCGAAGGAGACATCGCCGCCGCAATCGCCGCCGTCGGCAAGAAGGGCGCCGGCGCCAACCTCTTATCAGCCGGCGAGGTGATGCGGACCGCGCTCGGAATCGAGCCGACATCTGCTGACCTACCGATTGTCGCCGTGGAGGCAGACGGGTGGCTCGGGGACCTTCTGGCCGGTGCCGAAGACCGTCGGCTCGAAGCCCGACCGACCCCCGACGGATTCGTGGGCGAACTACGGCCTTACCAGGAGCGCGGACTGGCATGGCTCGCCTTCCTCGGGGATCTCGGTCTCGGGGCCTGCCTGGCCGACGATATGGGGCTCGGGAAAACGGCTCAGCTTCTGGCCGTCCTGGTCGACGAGCGCGCCGGGCGCGCTGCTTCGGCCCCGGCTCGTCGTAAACGATCGGACGCAACCAGGAAGGCGACACCTGTCGTCATCCGGTCAGCCGGACCAACTCTGGTCCTTTGCCCAATGTCTCTGGTCGGCAATTGGCAGCGAGAGTCAGCACGATTCGCCCCCGAGTTGTCGGTCTATGTCCACCATGGAGCGAATCGGCTCGACGGCAAGGCTTTCACCCGTCATGCCGGTCGGATGGACCTGGTGCTCTCGACCTACGGTCTCGCCGCCCGCGACCAGAAGCTCATGGCCACTGTTCCCTGGAGCCGCTTGGTCGTCGACGAGGCGCAGCAGATAAAGAACAGCGCGGCCCGAACCACCCAGAGCGTCCGGGCGATCCCGGCCGAACGACGGATCGCCATGACCGGCACCCCGGTGGAGAACCGCCTGAGCGAGCTGTGGTCGATCATGCAGTTCCTGAACCCCGGCCTGCTCGGTTCGGAGAAGGGCTTCCGCGAGCGGTTTGCCATCCCCATCGAGCGCGATGGCAACGACGAGGCCGCAGCACAGCTTCGTCGCATCACCGGTCCCTTCGTGCTCCGCCGCCTGAAGACGGACCGGTCGATCATTGCCGACCTTCCCGACAAGCTCGAGATGAAAGAGTTCTGCACCTTGACCCGCGAGCAGGCCAGCCTCTACCAGGCCGTCGTCGATGACATGCTGGCCAGGATCGATGAAGCCGACGGTATGGAACGCCGGGGGCTCGTCCTCGCCACCATGATGAAGCTCAAGCAGGTGTGCAACCACCCGGCGCACTTCCTGGCCGACGGATCGTCGCTTCCCGGACGGTCGGGCAAGCTGGCCCGCCTCGTCGAGGTGCTCGAGGAAGCAGTGGCGGAGGGCGACCGAGCCCTCGTCTTCACCCAGTTCACCCAGATGGGGACCCTCCTCGAGCGCCATCTTCGACGTCATCTCGGTTGCGACGTGCTGTGGCTCCATGGCGGAGTGGCGAAGAAGGCCCGTGACGGCATGGTCGAACGATTCCAGGGTGCCGACGGACCGCCGGTGTTCTTGCTGTCGCTGAAAGCCGGTGGTACCGGTCTGAACCTGACCGCAGCCACCCATGTCGTGCACTTCGACCGGTGGTGGAACCCCGCCGTGGAGAACCAAGCAACCGATCGTGCCTTCCGAATTGGCCAATCGCGCAATGTGCAGGTTCGAAAGTTCGTTTGCGGTGGCACCCTCGAGGAGCGCATCGACGACATGATCGAGACAAAGCGCGCGCTGGCCGAGCGAATCGTCGGCACCGGGGAAGGCTGGATCACCGAGATGTCCACCGATCAACTCCGCGACGTTGTCGCCTTGTCGGTCGACGCGGTAGGGGAAGACTGATGCCCCCGCGTCGTCCTGCGAACCGGTCCCAGCGGTGGAGTGACGACCGGTGGCCGCCGGCGTCCACTCCTATCGCCGTCGAAGGGGGACTGGAGGCACGCAGCCATCGCGGCCGGATCGGTGACACCTGGTGGTCGCAACGCTTTATCACCGAGCTCGAGTCGATTGGTCTCGGCAGCCGCCTTCAGCGCGGCAAGCGCTATGCCCGCACTGGCCAGGTGCTCAGTATGGACGTCGCCCCGGGGCAAGTGACCGCGTCGGTGCAAGGTTCGCGGACGAAGCCCTACCGGGTGTTCATAGAGATACGCGTTCTCACGGCAGTTGAATGGGATGCCGCCGAGGCGGTGATGGCATCGAGCGCTAGCTTCATGGCCAAGCTCCTGGCCGGCGATATGCCCGATGAGATCGAGGAGGCATTCGCCGAGTCGTCGGGCACTCTGTTCCCGGCGTCGGCCGACGGGTTCGATTCGGCGTGCTCGTGCCCGGACTGGGAGAACCCGTGTAAGCACGTCGCGGCGGTCTACTTCCTGCTGGCCGAAGCCTTCGACCGTGACCCGTTCCTTATCTTCGCCTGGCGCGGCCGAGACAAGGACGAACTTCTGGCCGGTTTACGGGCACGCCGGCGCGGCCTCGGCTCCGCCCACGAGGCGGGCAGGTCCGATCCGACCGAGGCACCCAGCGTTCCCGAAGGCGGCCAGTTCGGGTGGCCCGTGGCGGACCCTGATCGCTCCGCCGCGCCGCAAGAGACAAACCCCACATGGTCGTGGGGGCGGGACGAAGATCTGGCGACCATCGAAATCCGACCCCGCCTGGCCGTCGCCCCCGACCTGGTTCTCCGTCAGCTCGACCCATCACCCCTCTCCGACGCCGGGACCCTCATCACCGAGGCGCTGCGTCCGCTCTACGAGGCGATCACTGGGGGAGCCGCCGCGCTGGTCCTCGGCGAACCGGCACCGGCAAAAGGAACACGCCCGGGCCACACCCCTGCCCCGATGTGAGCCGGATCAGGGCTGCGCGACCGATCCTTTCCATGTCGTCGGGGGTAGGTGGATCGGCAAGTGTCGTCTTTCGGATAGCGCGGGCTGCGGCTCGCCTCCGAGCAGTCAGCCACGGGGTACCGTTCGTCCCTGGCGATACCCGCGTGGCCGGCTCTGTCAGCTGCGCCGGCCACCTTCGAATTGGGTCCGATCACCCCGGGACCGGTTGGCGACGTCGTCTTCGACGTCCGCCTGCCCTGCGGTCGCACGACGGCCATCGACGGCCAAGCGCTGTCTACGGGTAGACGACGGCAACGTCCCGGCCACAGTGTCAAGGTCGACGCTTGTACTTACTGGCTACGTACTCGTTTACCCATACGCGGGTGCTACGCCATTGGCCGTCCGGGCCCTTTTGCCCCCTGAGGCGACCCCTCTCGATGGCGGCTCGGAGCGTGGGAACGCTGTGGGCCTTGGTCGCCAGCGAGACGATGGGGACCAGCCGGTGGGGCCCAGCCACGGCGGGAACGACGAAACGGTAGAGGTTGTTGGTGACCGACCTGGCGATGAGCTCTCCGAGAGGCCCTGCGTCGCCGTTGTCGGCGCGCCGCAGGGCGCGGAGATACCGGTTCCGGTCTCGGGTGTAGATGACGGCGGGGGGGTAGCCGAGGCGGACCAGGAGCAGGTTCAGCAGGAGCCGCCCGGTGCGTCCGTTGCCGTCGAGGAAGGGGTGGATTCTCTCGATGCCGGCATGGGCGACGGCGACCGCCTCGATGAGGTTCTCGGCGGCACCGAGGGCCGTGAGTGAGTCAACCCAGTCGACCATGGCCGCAGGAACCTCGACCCACGACGGCGGGACCACTCCACCTGGGAAGGGTTGTATATCGTGTCGCCGGAAGCTCCCGGGCTTCTCCTCGGGAGTGGCGTTGGGGTGGGGCGCGACACCCCAGACCGCAGTGAGTGCGACCTCGTGGACGTGGCGTACCTCCGTCATCGTGAGCGGCTCTCCCGAGGTCCAGTCCCCGGGCTCCAGGGCCTGGCCATAGACCCACTTCGCCGCCTCGGCATAGCCCGTTACCTCCATGTACTCCTTGAGCTCCTTGTTGCCCACGGCCCGCCCCTCGGCCAGGAGCGCTTCGACCTGGGCGATGACGAGGGTGTTGCCCTCCAGGGCGGTGGAGTGGTGGGCTTCCTGGTGCCAGATCGAGGTCCAGATACCTTCGGCCTCGGTCGGCGACGGCAAGCCCCCCATGCGCTCTCGGAGATCGGCGATGGCCTCGTCCAGGCGCTGGTAGACGAGCTGACGAGGCGGTCGCCCTCGAGGGGGTTTGTTGAGTTCCACGAGATCCAATGGTAACACGACAACATTGCCAATTTTGTCGTGTTCAATTTAGTTCCCCTTTCCCTCAACAATATTGGGGCCGGGCCGGAAGGCACACCTCAGGGGTGTCGGTTCATGTGGCTGTCGGCGATCCGAATGATCACCTCTTCGCCAAAATCCGTGCCCGCAGCCGCGCCGAGGCCGTCCGGTACGCCTGCGACGACGGGCTCATGTCGCCAACGTCGTAAGCCGCCGCGGGGCCTCGGAGCATCTACGTCAGCCCGCGTTCAACGTTGCGGAGAAAGTCACTGAGCTGTTTGACGAGGTCAGCGGCGGAGGAGACGGTCGCCCCTTCTGTCCACCATCCTCGAACCGTGCCAGCTGGTCTCATCGTGCCCGAAAGAAAATGTTGGCTTTCCCACAGCACGCCCTAACCGCTTAAGAGCTGGGCTTATGGGCCGAGATCGGAAACCATTGGGCAGAATTGTTGGCTAGGGTGCGTCGGCACATAGAGGTCGTTGGCATCCTGACCTGCGCTGTTGGCGCGCTTGGAGGGACTCGAACCCCCAACCTTCTGATCCGTAGTCAGATGCTCTATCCAATTGAGCTACAAGCGCCGGCAACCACCCGGGACCGGGACACGGGCCCACTCCAGGGACGGCCGGTCATCCTACCCCCACCGCGGATGCCCCTCACCCCGCCATGTCACGAGCCGGACCCGGTGCCGAACCGCTCCAACGCGGCCAGGTTGGCCGCCGAGCCCAGGAGGTCGACGAAGGCGGCATCCTCGCGGTCGCGCGCCGCGATGACCTGCTCCCGGCGCGTCGCCAGCAACAGCCGCTTGCTCGCCGTGACCGCCGCGA
Organism: uncultured Acidimicrobiales bacterium; assembly: GCA_963838775.1. GTDB lineage: Bacteria > Actinomycetota > Acidimicrobiia > Acidimicrobiales > UBA8190 > Chersky-840. The sequence continues at coordinate 36,404 of CAWISP010000040.1, read as the reverse complement.
TGGGGGCCGCCGCGATTGCCGCGGCGACGGCCAAGGTCTCCTCCAGCAACGACGCAGCAGGGAAGTGCGCCAGCGCGATGCCGGCGTCGACGGCCTCGCCCGCTCCCATCCAGGTGCCCGTAAACAGCAGATGGGCGGCACGCTGCCACCCCATGGTGAGGGGGAAGAGGTAGCTGCTGGCCGCCTCGGGCGGCACACCCAGCTCGGCGAAGGGCACGCGCAGGCGGGCGTCGTCGGCCATCAACACGAGATCGCAGTGGGCCAGGAGCGTGAACCCGAGCCCCACCCCGACGCCGTTGACCGCGGCGAGCAACGGCTTCTCGAAGCTCTGCACAGCATCGAGCAACCCCCGGAACCCCTTGGCCGCCTCGGGGGTCGCCTCACCTGTGACGATCTGGGCCATCTCCTTCAGGTCTTGGCCGGCGCTGAAGGTGGAGCCGCTCCCGGTGAGCACGACCACGTGCACGTCGTTCGACACGGCCGCGTCGGTGATGGCGTCGGTGACGGCGTCGTAGAGCGCGAAGTTGAAGGCGTTGCGCGCCTCGGGACGGTTGAAGCGGACGAGACGCACCGCCCCGTCCCCCACGTTCTCGATCTCCACCACCGGCGCAGTGCCGCTGCTCACGTCCGCGCTCACGGGCGCATGACCTGTCCGCCGTCGACGCTGAAGATGTGCCCGGTCACCCACCGGGCGTCGTCGGACAGCAGGAACATGCACATCCCGACCAGGTCGTCGGGCGTCCCCTGGCGCTTGAGCGCCAGGGAGCCCACCAGCTCTCGCATGTACTGGTCGGGCACCACCGAGCGCGCCGCCTCGGTGTCGGTGGGACCGGGCGCGATGGCGTTGACCCGGATGTCCATCCCCCCGAGCTCGTGCGCCAGCTGCTGGGTGAGCGAGTTGACACCCGCCTTGGCCCAGCCGTAATAGCCGGCGTAGAGATAGGCGGCGCTCGACGACTGGTTGACGACCGCTCCCCCTCCCCGGTCCGCCATCGACCGGTAGCAGGCCCGCGTGCACACCAGGGCGCCGAGCAGGTTCACCTCGAGAAAGCGCTGGAGATAGTCCCAGTCCACGGTGAGGAGGAAGTCGAGCTTCATGCCCCCGAAGATCGCCGCGTTGTTGACGAGGTAGTCGATGCCCCCGAACCGCTGCGTGGCCGTCTCGGCCATGGCGGCCACCGAGTCGTGATCGGCGATGTCGACGCGCACCGCCGCGGCCGATCCGCCCGCCGCCACCACGGTGTCGGCGGTTCCCTTCGCCCCGGTCTCGTCGATGTCGGCCACGACCACGGCCGCGCCGGCGGCGCCGAGCGCCTCGGCGTAGGCCCGCCCGATGCCGCGCCCCGCTCCGGTGACGACGGCCACCTTGCCCGAGAAGTCGTAGCCGTTCACGAGCCCGAGCCCGGCCCCTCGCGGTCTGATGCCTTGGGGCGGCGGCGGGCGATGACCCGCTCGGCGGCTTCGCTGACGCCGGTCGCGAGAGGCCAGCCCACGTAGTGGGTGAGATGGACGACCAGCTCCCGCACCTGGTCCTCGTTCAGCTCGCCGTTGTCGAGCGCGCTCTGGAACTGCACGTCGAGGAGATCGGTCTTCCCGAGCGCGGCGAGCACCCCCACGGTGACGAGCCGCCGCTCGAACACCCCCAGCGCGGGGCGGCACCACACGTCTCCGAAGAGATGGTCCACGGTGTAGGCCACGAAGTCCCCCGGCACATCGTCGGGGTCGACGGTGAAGTTGTAGACCTCCTGCATCTTGGCCATGCCCTTGGCCCGGTCGGGCGCGGGCGGCCGCCGCTTCGGACTGGTCTCGGCGGCGCTCATGCCGGCTCCGCCACGACCTTGGTCTCGAGGTACTCCTCGAATCCCATGATGCCCATCTCGCGACCGATCCCGGACTGCTTGTAGCCCCCGAAGGGAACGTCGGGGCTGTACCAGACACCGCCGTTGACCCCCACTGTTCCGGTGCGGATGCGCCGGGCGGCGGCCATGGCCCGGTCCCTGTCCCCCGACCACACCGATCCCGACAACCCGTACGGGGAGTCGTTGGCGATGGACACGGCGTCGTCGTCCCCGTCGTGGGGGAGGACGACGAGGACGGGGCCGAAGATCTCTTCTCGTGCCACGGGGGAATCGTTGCCGATTCCGGTGATGAGCGTCGGCTCCACGAAGAACCCCCTGGTCCGATCGGCGGGCCGGCCCCCGCCGACCACGACGGTCCCACCGCCGTCGCGCGCGGCGCGGATGTAGCTCTCCACGCGGTCGCGCTGGCGGGCGTTGATGAGCGGGCCGCAGATCGTGCCGGGGTCGGTCGGGTCCCCGGCGGGCAACTTCGCCAGCGCCGAGGCGGCGCCGTCCAAAGCCTCGTCGAAGTGCACTCGCGGCACGACGAGGCGGGTCGTGATGGCGCACCCCTGCCCGGCGTGCACGCACACCGTGAAGGCGGCCACCCCGCACGCGCCGCGCAGGTCGGCGTCGTCGAGCACCACGAACGCCGACTTCCCGCCGAGCTCGAGGAACACGCGCTTGAGCGTGCCCGCCGCGTCGGCCATCACCTTGCGCCCGGTGGCGGTCGAACCCGTGAAGCTCACCTGGTCCACCCGGGGGTCGGTGACCAGTCGCGCCCCGAAGGCAGGGTCCGAAGAAGGCACGATGTTCACGACACCGGGGGGGATGTCGGTCTCCTCGGCGATGAGGCGGCCGAGCACCGTCGCGCACCACGGCGTATCGGGGGCGGGCTTGAGGATCACGGTGTTGCCCGCCGCCAACGCCGGTCCGAGCTTGGCCAGATTGATCTGATGGGGAACGTTCCACGGCGTGATGGCCGCCACCACGCCGGCGGGCTCCCGGCAGATCCACCGTCGAGCGGGCATCCCCAAGGGCTCGGCCCGGCCCAGGTCGGTCGTCCACTCATAGGCTTCGGCGAGATCGGCCACCCATCCCAACGACTCGACCGGATCGTCGAGCTGGGCCGAGCGCGTCATGAACAACGGCGACCCCGTCTCGGCGATGGTCATGGCCCGTAGCTCCTCGGCGTGGGCCCGCATGGCCGCCTGCAGTTGGCGCAGGCACCGCACCCGCAGCGCGACGTCGGTCGACCACGAGGTCGTGTCGAAGGCGCGCCGGGCCGCCGCCAGGGCGCGCTCGGCGTCGTCCCCCGACGCGTCGGCGGCGACCCCGAGGACCTCCTCGGTGGCGGGATCGACGGTGTCGAACACCGCGCCGGTCGAGGCCCGCACCAGCGACCCGTCGATGAGCATGCGCTCTTCGCCGAACGACGTCGTCACGTCTCCTCCATCGTGGCGGCGCGCCCTTCGATCCCGAACACCGCATCACAGCGGGCGTCGGTCATCGCTGCCAAGGGCAGCGCCACCTCGAGGGTCTGGCCCAGGGCGAGGGCGGCGCGGAGGTCCTTGTGGGCGAGCGCGGCGCCGTTGGCCATGGCGGTCACGATGCCGGGGTGGGCGTCGGGTGCGAGTGGGGCGACGGTGTCGCGGAACATGAGGCGTGACGACCCACCGATCAATTTGTCGCTCGCCCTGATGACCTCGGCCAGCTTGGACAGCTCGATCCCGGCCGCCTCGGCGAGCACCTGCGCCTCGTAGGCAGCGAGCCACGACCCGTACTGCACGAGGTTGCGGGCCAGCTTCGCCTTGAGCCCGGCCCCGAGGGGGCCCATGTGCACCACCAGCGAGGTGAAGCAGTCGAGGACGGGCCCTACCCGCTCGATCACCGTGGCGTCGCCTCCCACCATCGCCACCAGGGTGCCCTCGGCGGCCGCGCCCGGGCCTCCGCTCACGCCGCAGTCGACCACGTCGATGCCCCGGGCCGACGCCGAGGTGGCCACGGCCTCGATGGTGCCCGGCGACACCGTGCTGAGCACGACCACCGTCGACCCCCCGGCCATCCCGGCCAGCGCACCGTCGGCCCCGTCGAGAACGGCGAGGACCTGGCGGTCGTCCACCACGACCACGACGACGACGTCACTGCGCTCACCCAGGAGCGCGGGGGTGGCGGCGATGTGCGCCGACGCCGCGTAGGGGGCCGTGGCCTCGGCGCGGAGGTCACAAACGCCCAGGTCGAGCCCGGCACGTCCCACGGCGTCGGCCACGCCGCGGCCGATGTCGCCCAGCCCGATGACCCCGACGGTGGTCATCGCCGCCCCGATCCCCAGGTCTCCATCGAATCCCCGCTTCCCTCTAGTCAGACAGGTGTCTGGAATGTAGTCTGACGTCATGGGCCACCGCAATGACGAGTACGCCCTCATCGTGCACCTCCCGGACCGGTCCATGTGCGCAGCCGTCGGCATCCGGTCCGGCGAGGTCCCCGTCGAGCTGAGGGCAACGGCATGACCGATGCGGCGGTGGCGGGCCTCGCCGCCGAGGCCTCGCGCCGGCGCCTCACGGTGCGCCAGGTCGCCGTGGTCGAGCAACTGGTCGAGGCGGCCGCCGACGAAGCGCGCCGACGAGGGTACGAGGGGCTGACGGTGCGCAACGTGGCGCGACGTGCCGGTGTGGCACCCGCCACCGCGTACACCTACTTCGCGTCGAAGGACCACCTCCTGGCCGAGGTGCTGTGGCGCCGCCTGCAGGCGCTGCCCGAGCCCGAGTCGACGGTCCCGAACGGCACCGCCGCATCGGCGGTCGATCGCGTCGTCGCCGAGCTGCGGGTCTTGGGCCTGTTCATGGCGGGCGACCCCATGCTGGCGGCAGCATGCACGACCGCACTGCTCGGGAGCGGGCCCGAGGTCCGGGCGCTGCGCGTGCTGTCCGGCACGGCCCTGCACGAGCGCATCGCCAACGCCCTCGGTGACGACGCCGACCAGGCGGTGCTGCGCAGCCTCGACCTCGCCTACAGCGGGGCGATGTTGTGGGCGGGCATGGGCCACATCCGATTCGAGGACGTGCCCGACGCGCTGGCCGACGCGGCCCGCCTGGTGCTGGCAGGCGCGGCGTGAGTGGCACCGGCACCGTCGTCGACAGCGGGGCCGGAACCGGCACCCCGGTCCGCTACAGCCCCTACGACTACGACATCCACGAGGATCCCTACCCGACCTACGCCCGCTTGCGCACCGAGGCGCCGCTGTACCGCAACGACGAGTTCGACTTCTGGGCGCTGTCACGCCACGCCGATGTGTTGGCCGCGTTCCGTGACCCGGCGCACCTCTCCAACCGTTTCGGCGTGACCCTCGACCCCGCCGCCTACGGGCCCCAGGCCCACAAGTCGATGTCCTTCCTGGCCATGGACCCGCCCCGCCACACGCGTATGCGGTCACTGGTGTCCAAGGCCTTCACGCCCCGCCGGGTGGCCGAGCTCGAGCCCGACATCCGCGCCTTGGCCGTGCGCTACCTCGACGCCGCGGTGGACGCGGGCAGCTTCGACATGGTCGCCGACGTGGCCGGCAAGCTGCCCATGGACGTGATCTCCCAGATGATCGGGGTCCCCGAGGCCGACCGAGCCGAGGTGCGGCGCCTCGCCGACCTGCTCGTGCACCGTGACGAGGGCGTCTTCGACGTGCCGCAAGAAGGGATGGAGGCGGCTCTCGTCCTGGCCGGGTACTTCTCCGACATGGTGACCGAGCGTCGCCGGGCCCGGCGTTACGACCTCACGTCGGGACTCCTCGACGTCGAGGGGGACGGCGACCGGCTCAGTGACGACGAGATCATCGCCTTCCTCTTCCTCATCGTGGTGGCGGGAAACGAGACCACCACCAAGCTCCTCGCCAACGCCTGGTACTGGGCGTGGCGGTTCCCCGACGAGAAGGCCACGGCGCTGGCGGAGCCCGGTCGGGCCGCGGCGTGGGTGGAGGAGACGCTTCGCTACGACACCTCCTCCCAGATGCTGCTGCGCGTCGTCACCGGGAGCGTGGAGCTCCTCGGCACGACGGTGCGCGACGGCGAGCGCGTGCTGCTGCTCGTGGGCTCGGCCAACCGCGACCCCGACGTCTTTCCCGACCCCGACCGCTACGACCTCGACCGTGACACCACCAAGCTCATCAGCTTCGGCGGGGGACGCCACTTCTGCCTGGGAGCCCCCCTGGCCCGGCTCGAGGCGCGCGTCGTGCTCGAGGAGTTCGTCGGGCGCGTGGGCGACTACGACATCGACGCCGCCGGAGCACGGCGGGTCCATTCCATCAACGTGCGGGGCTTTGCCAGCCTCCCCACCACCGTCACACCGCGCCGCCGGGCGAATTGAGCCAGGATCGCCGCCGTGCCATCCGCCACATTCGTCCCCCATCCGCAACGTCGTGGCTCGGTGGTCTCGGGCGCGTCGTCGGGGATGGGCGCCGCCGTCGCGGTGGCCCTGGCCGCGGCCGGCCATCCCGTGGTACTCGGTGCCCGCCGCGTAGAGCGGTGCGAGGAGGTCGCGGCGAGCATCCGGACCGGCGGCGGTGAGGCCCACGTGCACCGCCTCGATCTCGCCGAAGCCGCCTCGGTGGAGGACTTCGCCCGCGCCGCCGAAGAGGCGGTGGGACCGGTCGACATCCTGGTGTCGAGCGCCGGGCACGCCGCGCCCGGCACCGCGCTCGACCACTTCTCCGAAGGACTTCGCCCACACCATCGAGGTGAACCTCCTCGGTGCGCAGCGGCTCGTGGCCGCGCTGGCGCCCGCCATGGCGCGACGGCACCACGGTGACCTCGTCTTCGTGAGCTCGGACATCATCCGCGCGCCCCGGCCCCTCATGGCCGCCTACATGGCGTCGAAGTGGGGGCTCGAGGGCTACGTGCGCGCCCTGCAGCTCGAGCTCGAGGGCACCGGGGTGCGCGCCACCATCATCCAGCCCGGCCAGACCCTCACCGAGATGGGGACCGACTGGGGGCCCGACACCACCGCGGCCGTGCTCGGCGAATGGGTGCGCTTCGGCGCGGCGCGCCACAGCCACTTCCTGCGCCCCCCGGCGGTGGCCGCGGCGGTGATGGCGGCGGTGACGACCCCACCGGGCACACATCTCCCGTTGATCGAAGTCCAGCCCGAAGGGCCGATCGTGCCCGACGAGCACACACAAGGAGGCACGGCATGACCGTCGACGTCGGACTGCGCGAACCGCCCCAGGTCTCGGGCGGAGAGGGCGAGCACGGGCATCTCGACGAGCTGCGCGTCGATCCCATCGGGCTCATGCGACGCGTCCGCACCGAGTGCGGCGACGTGGGCCAGTTCCGCCTGGCGGAGCGCGACGTCGTGCTGCTCACCGGGGCCGAGGCCAACGAGATGTTCTTCCGTGCCCCCGAAGAGGTGCTCGACCAGGCCGAGGCCTATCCCTTCATGACGCCGATCTTCGGAGAAGGGGTGGTCTTCGACGCGCCCCCCGAACGCCGTCGCGAGATGCTGCACAACCAGGCGCTGCGGGACAAGTTCATGCGGGGCCACGCCGCGACGATCGCGGACGAGGTGGAGGCGATGGTGAGCACGTGGTCCGGCAGCGGGACCATCGACCTCCTCGACTTCTTCGCCGAGCTCACCATCTACACGTCCTCGGCCTGTCTCATCGGGCGCAAGTTCCGTCACGAGCTCGACCGCCGTTTCGCCGCGCTCTATCACGACCTGGAGCAGGGCACCGACGCCATCGCCTATGTCGATCCCTACGCGCCCATCGACAGCTTCCGGCGCCGCGACGAGGCCCGCCTCGGGCTCGTGGAGCTGGTGCAGGGGATCATGGACCGGCGCCGCACGGGCCCGCCCCCCACCGACGACGACCGCGACCTGCTCGACGTCCTGATGTCGATCCGCGAGGAGGACGGCACGCCGAAGTTCTCGACCGACATCGTCACCGGCATGTTCATCTCGATGATGTTCGCCGGCCACCACACCACCTCCGGCACCGCGGCGTGGACGCTCATCGAGCTGTTGCGCCACCCCGGCGAGCTCGACGCGGTGCGGGCCGAGCTCGACGAGCTCTACGCGCACGGTGAAGAGGTGAGCTACCAGGCGCTGCGCGCCATGCCCCGCCTCGAGTCGGCCATCAAGGAGGCGCTACGCCTCCATCCCCCGCTCATCCTGGTGCTGCGGGTGGCGAAGGAGGGGCTCGAGGTGGAGGGGTTCCGCATCGCCCCCGGCAAGCTCGTGGGGGCGAGCCCGACGGTGTCGAACCGCATCGCCGAGGACTTCCCCGACCCCGACGCCTTCGTGCCCGAGCGCTATCTCGAACCCCGGGCCGAGGACAGGGCCAACCCCTGGACGTGGATCCCCTTCGGGGCCGGCCGCCACCGCTGCGTGGGGGCGCCCTTCGCCATGATGCAGCTCAAGGCCATCTTCTCGGTGCTGCTGCGGCATTGGGACTTCGAGCTGGCCCAGCCGTCGGACACCTACCGCAACGACCACTCCAAGATGGTGGTGCAGCTGGTCCAGCCGTGCGCAGCCACGTTCCGACGCCGGGCCGTCCCCGCTGCGCCGACGCCTGCACCCGACCCGGTCATCGCTTCGTGAGAATCGTCGTCGACCGCGACCTGTGCCAGGGTCACGGGGTGTGTGAGTCCGAGGCCGACGCGGTGTTCACGGTGTCGAAGAACGCCGTGGTCGTCCTCGACGAGTCGCCCCCCGAGGCACTGCGCGCCCAGGTGGAGGCGGCGGTGCAATTCTGTCCCACCCACGCCTTACGAATTGAGGAGGATTGACGTGCCGCCGTTCGCATACGACGAGCTCGAGGAGATGGTGCAGCGGTGGCTCGAGACCAACCGCCGGGCCCAGGAGGCCGGTGACTGGCGGCCCATGGCCGAGATGTACACCGAGGACGCCACCTACGGCTGGAACATCGGGCCGCACGAGGAATTCATGGCGGTGGGACGCGACGAGATCCGGGACATCGCCCTCGGTCTCGAGATGGGCGGCCTCGACGGGTGGACGTACCCGTACCAGAAGGTGCTCATCGACCCCCAGCAGGGCGAGGTCATCGGCCTGTGGAAGCAGATCGCCGACAGCACCCGCCCCGACGGCTCGCCCTATGTGATCCCCGGGCTCGGCGGGAGCTGGTTCCGCTACGCCGGGAACTGGAAGTGGTCGTGGCAACGCGACTTCTTCGATGTCGGCAACGCCACCGCGCTGTTCATCGAGATGATCAAGGCCGACGCGCTGTCCGACGGCATGCGCCGCCGCATGGAGCGCGCCGCCTCGGGAGAGATGCTCCCCGGGCACTACCCCCTGGGACAGGCACCCGCCGACCTCTGGGACTGACCCTGTCGCTCGACGGATGGTCGAGCTACTCGGGGGGCGGGAGGCCGATGGGGTTGGGCACGGGGACCGAACCGGCCGCCGCGATGGCACGGGCAAGGGGTGTGAGCACGGCGCGCAGGGCTTCGGCGTCGTCTTCTCCGAGGCGTTCCCAGGGCTCGGCGGCAAGAAGGTCGGTCAAGTCCTCGATCTGACGGCGTGCCTCGGCGCCCGACGTGGTCTGGGTGCCGTCCTCATCGAGCCATCCCCGGTCGATCAGCGTGCCTGTGGCGCTGTCCCACGCCTCGTCGTCCCAACCCCGGGCGGCCTGGAGCATCGCCCTTGGCACGGCGCCGGTCGCCGCCATCGTCACGAGCGCCTGGCGACCGTCCAACCCCGCCGCCACGAGCGCGACGACGTGCCCGTCGCCGCGGTGCTCGCGCAGCACGGTGGTGGCTTGCCACAACGCCAGATGGGGTTCCTCGGGCCATGCCAACGCGACGTTGGCGGCTGCCAGGGGACGACCGTCGACGGGCAGCCCCTCCACCGCGGCCCGGACCAGTTCAGCAGCGCGGGCCATGTCGCGGTCGGAGAGGCCGGCCCCGGCGCCGTCGGTCCCGAAGAGCCGGCCGTAGGCGCGGTCGACGCCGGCCAGGCGGGCGTCGAGGACGCGGTCGGGGGTGGCGAACGACCATGCGTCGGGGAGGGCCCGGTTGACCCGATCGGGGTTGAAGCTGAAGAAGGTGGCCTCGACGACGCCGGGCGCCACCGCCCCCATGGGCGCGGCGCGACCGGCGAAGTAGCCCATCCAGAAGCCCTTGAGCCCCGCCGCTGTGTATTCCTCGAGGCACTCGTCGGCGAAGTAGGTGACGGCGTGCAAAGGCTCGAAAAGCTTCCACATGGCACGGGCGGTACGGGGGGCGTCCATGGCGCCATGTTGCCACCGCCCGCCGCGGGCCCGGCTTCGGGTCCTCACACCACGAGGTGCACCTTCGAGACGGTGACGGCCTGACCGCTGAGCACGACGCGCTGCACCTTGCGGGTCATGCGTACCACGCCGCCGCGCGCTGAAGCCTGTTCCCCCACCAGGGTGTCGCGGCCGAGGCGCTGACCCCAGTACACCGCCAGCGAACAGTGCGCCGAGCCGGTGACGGGGTCCTCGGCGATGCCGGCGTTCGGCGCGAAGACGCGACTGACAAAGTCGATGCCGGGGCGGTCGCCGACGGCGGTGACGATGGCACACCGCGACTCGAGCGCGGCCACGGCGGCGAGGTCGGGACGCAGGGCACGGACGATGTCGGCGCCGGCCAGCTCCACCAGGACGTCGGTGCGGGTACGGGCGTAGGCGCGCACCGACGACGTCTCGTCTGGCCCCGCGCCGGGTCCGGCGTCAGGTCCGGCGACGAGGCCGAGCGTGGCCACGATCGACGGTGGCGCCGCCTCGGCCACGGGGGGGTCGGCGGGGAAGTCCATCTCGATCCAGCCGTTGCCGCCCGGCGTGCACACCAACTCGCCGCTCTTGGTTTGGAACCTCCCGGTCCCACCGAGCACGTGGGCCGCGGCCAGGGTGGCGTGCCCGCACAGGTCCACCTCCACCTCGGGGGTGAACCACCGCAGGTCGTAGGACCCGTCGGCGCGGGGCACGACGAACGCCGTCTCCGACAGGTTCATCTCGCGGGCGATGGCCTGCATCCGGGCTTCATCGGGAAAGACGTCCACCACGGCGATGGCGGCGGGGTTGCCGGCGAAAGGTCGGTCGGTGAAGGAATCGACGACGGTGAGGTCCATGGCTGGGTCACGATCCTGGAGCATCGGGGGACAGGATCCCGAGGGAGCGGTCCCGGACGAGTGCGGTGCGGTCATGCAGGTGCGGGGTCGAACGGTGTCGGGTCGAGCTGTCGAATTTAGGCCGCGGCGCGAGCGGGCCCGAACGGAGCCCCTGGGCCCGGGGCCCGGGGCCCGGATCTGACGGAGCGTTAGACTGCCGCAATGACCACCACCAAGACCCGCGTCCCGGCCGTGGAGGGATGGTTCACCACCGACGGCGACGCCCCGGCCCTGCTCGGGAGCCGGTGCCAGGCCTGTGGTACCTACGCCTTTCCCCGCGAGACCTTCTTCTGCGCCAACCCCGGCTGCGACGGCACCACCTTCGACGAGGTATCGCTCAGTCGTCGCGGCAAGGTGTGGTCCTACACCGACGCCCGTTACACGCCCCCGGCGCCGTATGTCGCCGCCGATCCCTACGTACCGTTCTGTATCGCGGCGGTGGAGCTCGCCGAGGAGAAGATGGTCGTGATGGGCCAGGTCGTGCCCGAGGTCACGGTGGACGACCTCACGGTGGGCACCGAGGTCGAGCTCGTCGTCGAGGTGCTCTACGAGGACGACGACCACGAGTACCTGGTGTGGAAATGGCGGCCGGTGACAGCCCGGTCGGGAGGCGCGGGTGCCTGACGACCGCAGCGTGGCCGTCCTCGGGGTGGGCATGCACCCCTGGGGCAAGTGGGGCCGCAACTTTGTCGAGTACGGGCTGGCCGCAGCGCGCCACGCCCTCGCCGACGCCGACGTGGCGTGGACCGACGTCCAGTTCGTGTCCGGTGCCGACACCATCCGCAACGGCTATCCCGGGTTCATTTCCGGCGCCACGTTCGCCCAGGCGCTGGGCTGGTCCGGGGCGCGCGTGTCGAGTGCTTACGCGGCGTGCGCGTCGGGTGCCACCGCCATCGCCGCGGCCCGTGCCCAGATCCTCGCCGGCCTGTGCGACGTCGCCCTCGTGGTCGGAGCCGACACCACCCCCAAGGGATTCTTCGCTCCCGTCGGGGGGGAGCGCCGTGACGACCCGGACTGGCTGCGCTTCCATCTGATGGGAGCCACCAACCCCACGTACTTCGCCCTCTACGCGCGCCGTCGCATGGAGCTCTTCGGTGCCACCGAGGACGACTTCGCGGCGGTCAAGGTGAAGAACGCACGCGCCGGGGCCGCCAACCCGAATGCCCGATACCGCAAAGAGGTGAGTGCCGACGAGGTGCTGGCGTCGCCGATGGTCGCCGATCCCCTGCGCCTCATGGAGATCTGTGCCACCTCGGACGGCGGCGCCGCCATCGTGTTGTCGAGCATGGACTTCGCCCGGCGCCACGGCGGCGGGTCCCCGTCGGTGTCGATCCCCGCCGTGTCGACGGTGACCCCGCGCTTTCCCCAGACCGTCATCGAGATGCCCAACTTCGCGACCGACTCCGCCGTCGCCGTGGGTGCGCTCGACGGCCCCGCCTTCCGCCGCTCCATCGCCTTCGCCGCCTACGAGGAGGCCGGCATCGGCCCCGAGGACGTGGACGTGGCCGAGGTCTACGACCTGTCGACGGCCCTGGAGCTCGACTGGTACGAGGACGTCGGCCTGTGCAAGGAGGGGGAGGCGGAGCGTCTCCTGCGCGACGGTGACACCACCATCGGCGGCCGCATCCCGGTCAACCCCAGCGGTGGGTTGTCGAGCTTCGGCGAGGCCATCCCCGCCCAGGCCATCGCCCAGGTGTGCGAGCTGGTGTGGCAGCTGCGGGGCCAGGCCTCGGGCCGCCAGGTCGAGGGGGCCCGGGTGGGCGTCACCGCCAACCAGGGTCTGTTCGGGCACGGGTCGAGCGTCATCGTCACCACCTGACGCCAGACCAGCCGATCGACGCTCCACCGGACCCGTCCGGATCACCCCCCGCCGCCACCGTGTCCGAGCCCGACGTCGCGCTCCTCGAGGTGGCCGACCGCGTCGCCACCGTCACGCTCAACCGCCCCGAGGCGCGCAACGCCTTGTCGACCGAGCTCATCAGCGCGCTCAGACGCGTCGTGGGAGACGTCGACGGGCGCGACGACGTGGACGTGCTCATCCTCACCGGCGCCGATCCCGCCTTCTGCGCCGGGCTCGACCTGAAGGAGCTCGGGCGCGACGGTGGGCCGCTCAAGCGGGCACCCGCAGCCGGTGACGAGAGGCCCGGTGGAGAAGACGCCGGTGGAGGAGACGCCGGGGGACGCCCCCGCCGGGGCCGGGGGGCGACGCTTCCTACGTCGAAGCCGATCATCGGTGCGGTCAACGGCGTGGCGGTGACCGGTGGCCTCGAGCTGGCGCTCAACTGCGACTTCGTGGTGGCATCGGAGCGGGCGCGCTTCGCCGACACCCACGCCCGGGTGGGCGTGCATCCCCTGTGGGGTCTGACCGTGCTGCTGCCCCAGGCGATCGGCATCCGGCGGGCCCGCGAGATGAGCGCCACCGGGAATTTCGTCGACGCGCCAACCGCACTGCAGTGGGGGCTCGTCAACCATGTCGTCGCTCATGACGATCTCCTCCCCACGGCGCGCCGGCTGGCCGCCGACATCGTCTCGAGCGACCAGCACGCCCTGCGCGCCATCCTCGACACCTACGAGGAGGCGAGCCGGGTTCCCGGCGGCGAGGCATGGGACGTCGAAGCCCGTGGCGCGGCGCGGTTCCAGCGGGGCGGCGTCGACCCCGACGAGATCGAGCGTCGGCGACGGGGCGTCGTCGACCGGGGCCGCTCCCAGGTTTGATGCAGGCGCCGTCGAGCCCTCGACGGACCCGGACGCGCTGGACCGACCTGGCATCAGGGTGGAGACTCCACCTCGGAGACGCCGGGGTGGGCAGGAGCCTCAACCCAAAGGTTTCGGGTTGCGATGGGCGTCGTCCGTTGGAGTTGGTGATGAGCGTCGAGACGGGGGGCACGACCAGCCTGTGGTCGTCGGTGGTCGAAGCGCGCTGCCGACGCCTCGAAGCCGGCGGTCGGTGGCATGGAGCGGTCACCTTCGACGGCCGCGGGCCCGAGGGACTGCTCGCCGAGGACGGCCACAAGGTCGTCACCTTCGCGTCCGACGACTACCTGGGCCTGTCACGGCATCCGGCCGTAGTTGCTGCCGCCCACGAAGCGATCGACCGATGGGGCACAGGATCAGGAGGGAGCCGTCTCGTCTCGGGCAGCCGCCCGGTACACGAAGAGCTCGAGGACGCCCTGGCCACGTGGACGGGAACCGAGCGAGCCGCCGTCTTCCCGACGGGATACGCGGCGAGCCTCGGGGTGTTGAGCGTGTTCGGGGACAGGGGGGTGCGCATCTGCTCGGATGAGCACAACCACGCGTCGATCATCGACGGCGGACGCTTGTCGCAAGCCGAGGTTGCCGTCTACCGCCATCGCGACCTCGACCACCTCGAGCAGCTCCTCGACCAGGCGACGGGCCCGGCGCTCGTGGTCAGCGACGTGGTGCTCCCCTGGAACGGAGACGTCGCGCCGCTCAAGGACATGGCGGCGGCGTGTCGACGCCACGGTGCGCTCCTCGTGCTCGATGAAGGGCGAGCGGTGGTCGGCCCCGCCATCGGCGCCGGGCTCAGCGCGGAGCTCGGCGACGTGGACGTCCTGCGGGTCGGCACCTTGTCGAAGGCATTGGGATCGTTGGGGGGATTCGTGGCCGGTCCCCGCGCCTTTATCGAGCTCCTGGTCCGACGCGCCCGCTCCTACGTCTTCACGACTGCGCCGACGCCCCCCGACAGCGCCGCCGCTCTCGCCGCCCTCCGCTTGCTTTCGACTGCGGAAGGAGACCGCCTTCGGACCCGCCTCGCCAACCACATCGCGCAGGTGGCGCCGGGGCACCCGAGCCAGATCATTCCCATCGTCCTCGCGAGCGACGAGCTCGTCGTGGCAGCCTCGGCGGCCCTCCAACAGCACGGCGTGTGGGTGCCCGCCATCCGGCCGCCCACCGGCACCGCCCAGCTGCGCGTCACGCTCTCAGCCGCCCACAGCTCGGAGCACATCACCTTGCTCCTCGACGCACTGGCGTCGGTGCCTTCCTCGCTGCTCACCCTGTCCGAAGACGCTCCTGTGCCGGGGGCGGTGCCGATCCCCTGAGGGACTCCGCATCCACGTCCGGGGGCGGGACGGACTAGCGACGAGGCGGCACGAGCACGATCTTGCCGAGCTTGCCGCCCTGGGCGAATCGCTCGTACGCCTCTCCGGCGCGGTCCATGGGGAACGTCGCTTCCACGAGCACGCGCACCCGGCGAACCCGGAGAAGCGGCAGGACGTGGTGTTCAACCGCCGCGGCCACGACGGCCTTGTCGATCAGCGTCCGGGACCGCAACGTCGACCCACTGATGCGCAGTCGACGATGCATGATCGCAAGCAGGTCGACGTCGGCGCGCGCCCCGCCGCCCACACCGATGACGGCGATACGTCCGGTCGTGGCCATGGCCCCGAGGACCCCGGAGATGCTGGGCGCCCCTACGAGCTCGAGAGCCACGTCGAACGGGCCCATGCCGAGCGCGTCGTCGGGATCGGCGGCCCGGGCACCCAGCGTCGCCACCGCATCGCGCAATTGGGCGTGACGAACCGAAGCCACACAATGGGCTCCGGTCGCCGCCACCAGCTGGACAGCCGCGCTCCCGACCCCGCCCGCCGCACCCGTGACGAGGGCGCGCTCTCCGACGGCAAGACCGCACTGGGTGAACAGGGCGTCGTAGGCGGTGGAATAGGCCTCGGGGAAGCCGCCCGCTTCGGGCCAGGCCAGGTCGGGCGGCACCGCCATGGCGGTGCGCTCGTCCACGACGGCGAGCTCGGCCTGCGCACCTCCACCCACCAACGCCATGACGCGATCGCCGATCGAGAAACGAGAGGTGCGGCGTCCCGTGGCGACGACCTCCCCGGCGAGCTCCATCCCCGGGATGTCCGGGGGCGAGCCGGCCGGAGCGGGGTAGAGCCCGAGCCGCTGCATGAGATCGGCGTTGTTGATCCCCGCCCCCCGGACGGCCACGACCAGTTCGGTATCTCCGGGCACAGGGTCGGGATGCTCGAGGTAGCGAAGGTCCCCATCGACGATGGTCACGGCGCGCACGGGTTACCGGGCCTCGCGGCGCGCCGCCTTTTCGGCCTTGCGTCGCCGGCGCATCTTCCTGCGCTCGGGCACGCCCAGCACGTACCCGAACACGATGCCGGCCACCAGGCACGAGAGCACCACCCAGATGAGGCGGGCCCGGTGGGTGAAGAACCAGAAGTGCACCGTGACGAGCTGTGAGTTCTGGATCACGAAGGCGACGACGAGGACGATCAGGGCCAGGGCCAGGATGCCCCGGATGGCCCGCCGGCGGCGGCGGCGCAGGACGTGGTCGATCTCTCCGTGCTCCGGTGCCGGTCCCGGGAGCTCAGTCACGACACGTCACCTCCCGATCTCCCGCCGCCAACCCCGAGGCCGACCCCGAGGCCGACCCTTACACCGCGATGTGCGACTCGTCCCACAGCCTGATCCCGCCCAGGATGCCGGCGTTGTTGTCCACCAGCGACACATCGGCGCCGAGGTTGCCGTGGATCTTCTTGGCGTTCCCACCCCCGACGTAGCAGTGGTCGAAGAACGCCAGGGCGCGGAAGGTGACGACCGCCTTGCGCACCCTCTTGTTCCAACGTTGGTTGCCGACGGCCTTGCGCGCCGCGTCGCCCAGTTGTTCGTTGTAGGTGTCGCCCTTCAAGAAGGGATGGTGCGAGAATTCGAGGTGGGGCAGGAGCCGGCCGTCGTAGAAGAAGGCTGTCCCCACCCCGGTGCCGAGGGTGATGACGAGTTCGAGGCCTTTGCCCTCGACCACCGCCGCGCCCTGGATGTCGGCGTCGTTGGCGACGCGAGTGGGCTTGCGCAAGCGTGTGGTGAGGGCGCCGGCGAGATCGAAGGCCGCCCACTGCTTCTCCAGATCGGGATCGACGGCGGTTCCCGGGCCGTGCAGCGTCACGAAATGCGGAGCCGAGAGCACCACTCCATTGCGGACCATCCCCGGGAATCCGGCCGACACCCGGTCGGCGGGCGGGAGAGGAGCCACCAGGGCGGCGACATCGTCGAGCATCTTCGACGGTGTGCAGGGATACGTCGTCTTCACGGCGACGCGGTCCGCCACCATGGCCCCCGTGGCGTCGAGCACCGAGGCCTTCAGACCCGTGCCGCCGATGTCGATGGCCAAGGTGAACGGGGCCTGGGGCGTGTGGCCCGGCGCCGCCGGTGCGTCCGGCTCGGGTCCGGTGCTTGCCGTCGGAGTGACCGCCTTGGGGGGAGCGGCTTTCGGAGTGGCGGCGGGTGCTTCGGTGGTGGGGTTGGAGTCGCTCACGGTTCGAACCTTTCAGAAGCAGGGGCGCCGGTGCCTACCGCCGGGCCCACGGCCCGGCTGGCTGCGGCGGCGGTGATCACCGCAGGATCGTGGCGATCCCAATGGTCGAGGTGGAGTGCGGCCTCGAGCGGCAACCGCGTGCGCCAACCGGCACGCTCGAGATCCGGCGTCTCTTGCAGCTTTCCGACCGGTCCCACGCACAGCCACGCCACCGGCCGGATGCCATCAGGAATGCCGAGCAGCCCGCGCAGGAACGACTCCCGGTAGAACGACACCCAGCCCATGCCCCATCCTTCGGCGGTGCAGGCCAGCCACATGTTCTCGATGGCCAGGCACACCGAGTAGAGCCCAGCGTCCGCGATGGCGTGACGGCCGAGGACGCCGGGGGCGCCCCGGGCGGGGTCGTAGGTGACCACCACCGACAAGCTCGCTTCGAGAATGCCGTCGATCTTGATCCCGGCGAACCGCTCGGCCTGTTCGCCTTCGAGCGAGGCGGCGAATTCGCGCCGCTCTTCTTGGACATGGGTCCAAAAGGCGCGTCGGACGGTCTCGTCGGCGACGAGGATGAAGTCCCACGGTTGTGACAGGCCCACGCTCGGCGCGCTGTGTGCGGCGTCGAGGACGCGGGCAAGGACCTCCTCCTCGACGGGCTCTCCACTGAACTCGGCCCTGACGTCGCGCCGTCGGTGGATCACGTCGTAGAAGCCGGGGAGCACGACCGAACCTTACAAGCGCAGAGGCGACGCTCCCACCGGCTTCGGCTCAGGGTGGAGGGCGTGGCGTCGGGATCGTGCCCGGGGCGACGGCACCGACCGGAGCTAGCCTCCCACGTGATGACCGACCAAGCCTGGACCGGCGACGCCTGCTCGCTGGTCGACGCCTTCCGGAAGGGTGAGATCACGCCGCCCGAAGCCCTCGAGCTCTCCCTGGCGGCCATCGAAGGCTCGGCACTCAACGCCTTCAGCCATGTCGACGCGGAGGCGGCGCGGCGCGCGGCGCGCGATGCCGACGTGGCGCTCCCCTTCGGAGGAGTTCCTGTGGGGATCAAGGAGCTCGAGCCCGTCGACGGCTGGCCTTTCACCGAAGCGTCGCTCGTGTTCGCCGACCGGTTCGCGACCTACTCCTCGACGCATGTAGACCGCCTTCGAGGGGCCGGCGCGGTCCTGGCCGGACAGACCACGGCCAGTGAATTCGGCGGCATCAACGTCACGTACACGCGGCTCCACGGCGCTACCCGCAATCCCTGGAACCTCGAGCGCACGCCGGGTGGGTCGTCGGGCGGGGCGGCGGCGGCGGTGGCGGGAGGCCTGCTCCCCATCGCATCGGGCGGGGACGGGGGCGGCTCCATCCGGATCCCGGCCGGCTTCACCGGCATGTTCGGCCTGAAAGCGAACTACGGACGCATTCCCAGGGGTCCGTTCGTGCACCAGACCCCCCATACCGTCACCGTCGGCTGCATCAGCAGATCGGTGCGCGACACGGCGCGCTGGTACGACGTGTGCAACGGGTATGACCCCCACGACACCCTCAGCCTCCCGCGTGTGGCGGGATGGGAGGCCGGCCTCGGCAGTCACCGCCAGGAGCTTCATCGCAGACGGGCCGTCATCGCCGTCGACCTCGGCGTGGCGGTGGTGCATCCCGAGGTGGCCACCCTCGTCACGGCGGCAGCCGAGTCGCTGATCGCCGACGCCGGGCTGGGGCGCGTCGAGATGGCAGTGAGCTTTCCGCCGGCGCTCTTCGAATGGGCCATGTCCAACCTCGTGACGCTCGCCGCCGACCTCGGCGACAAGTACCCGGCGTGCGAGCAGGACCTGACACCCGAGATCATGCTCGGCCTCAACATCGCGTCCCATCACTACGACCTCGCCATGGCCGCCACCGCCGAACGATTTCGCGTCGATACGCACGAAGTCATGGCGAACATTCTCGACGAGGTGGACTTCATCTTCTGCTCCACCAATCCCGACGTGGCGTTCGGCGCCGAGGGGCCCCTACCCACCAAGGTGGGAGACGTCGACCTCATGGAACGATTCGGTGACATCATGCGGGTGGGTGCCAATCAGGGAAACCTCACGTTCCCCGCCAACTTCGCGGGGAACCCGGCCGTGTCGATCCCGGTGGGGACCTTCGACGGTCTCCCCGTCGGCATGCAGATCATCGGCCGGCATCACCAAGAGGAGCTCCTGCTCGATCTGGCGCTGATCGCGGAGCGGGAGCGGCCTTGGCCGCTCGTGGCGCCGGGAGCACCCTACTGATGCCGCGCCCACGCGGGACAGTGCCTTCCGGCCGCGGTTCGTGCGCAGAGACGTCAGCGGGTCATAGCCGATGATGAACGGGAGGGGGGGCGACAACAACGGCAACGTCCGCCGGCACGGCAGCGAAGGCCTGGACCGGCCCCGGTTCTTCTCCCGCCACCCTTTCCTCCGCAATGCGTTGATCGCCGTCGTGGTCGTCGTCGGCCTCGTCGTCGGGATCGTGGTGCACACCAATGTGAAGACCACGCAACGGCAGAACGCTCTCCAACCGTTCTACGACACCTCGGGCCTACGCACGTCGGGGCCTCTCGGCCAAGTGGTTCGCAGCGAGCCACTCGGGGTCCACGTGGACAACGGAACGGCGCTGCGGATCCTCTATCGGACCCAGCGTTCCGACGGATCGATGACGTTCAGCTCCGGCATGGTGTTCATCCCGGACGACCACGCAGCGGGCACCCCGCGACCGGTGGTGGCATGGGCGCACGGCACGGTGGGACTCGGGCCCCAGTGCGCGCCGTCGCGCTCGGCCCATCCCGTCGGGGACATCGCGTGGGTGTCCTCGATGCTGGGGCGCGGATGGGTCGTGACCGCCACCGACTATGCCGGCCTCGGTACGCCGGGAACCTCGGGGTACCTGGTGGGCGACGACGAGGCGAACGACGTGCTCAACAGCGTCCGGGCGCTCAAGTACATCCCATCCGCGCATGCGGGCACTTCCTTTGCCGTGTGGGGCCACTCCCAGGGCGGGAATTCGGCGCTGTTCACCGCGGCGCGGGCCCACTCGTACGCGCCCGAGCTGCATCTGGTGGCGACGGTGGCGTCCGCCCCCGCCGCGGAGCTCATCCCCCTGTTGAACGAGACGTACCACTCGACGTTGTCCTGGGTCATCGGACCCGAGGTCCTCACCTCGTGGCCGGCTACCTATCGAGGGCTTCCCGTCCGCACGATCCTCACCAGTGCCGGGTACAACAACTACCGGCGCGTCTCTCAACAATGCATCACCACTGCCGCCGTGGAAGGCATCATCCGCAACGCCATCCATCAACGATTCTTCAACGGCAACCCCGTGAACTCCCCCCGCTGGAAGGTGATCGCCCAGGAACAGACGGCACCCGTGCTGACGCCGTCCCAGCCGCTCCTGGTGGCCGAGAGCCTGACCGATCAGGTGGTGCTCCCCAACACGACGGCGCTCTACATCCAGCGCGCCTGCGCGGCGGGGTCCGACCTGACGTCGTTGTGGCTCACCGACGTCGGGCACATCCAGCTCTCCTCGACCATCGCGCCGGACGTCGTGAACTGGTTGGGTGACCGGTTCGCGGGCCGGCCGACCGCTCCCACCTGCCACCAGCGGCTGCCGATCGGCCCCGCGTCCTCCTAGCGAGCTCAGGCCGACAGGCGGACAGGGAGGGCCTCGAGCCCTCGGAGCACGATGTTCTCCTTGTAGGAGAGGTGGTCGGTGATGCGCTCGACCCGGCGCGCCCGTCGGAACAGGGCCGGGAGGGCGATCTGTGCCTCGAGCCGGGCCAGGGGCGCGCCGAGACAGTGGTGGATGCCGAAGCCGAAACCCAGGTGGTTGTTGTCGGTCCTGGTCACGTCGAAGGTCTCCGCGTCGTCGAACGCGTCGGGGTCACGGTTGGCCGAGCCGATGAGCAGCATCGAGAACTCGCCCTTGGCGAGCGCGGCCCCGCCCACCTCCATGTCCTCGAGCGCGACACGTCCGGTGAGCTGCACCGGGCACACGAATCGCAGCATCTCCTCGACGGCACCGCGCACGACTCCGGGGTCGTCGCGCACGAGGGCAAGCTGGCCGGGACGTTCCATGAGGGCGAGCGCTCCCCCCGAGATCAGGTTCACCGTCGTTTCGTGGCCGGCCACGAGCAGCAGGATGCAGGTGGACAGCAGCTCGGCCTGGGTGAGCACATCGCCCTGCTCCTCGGCCAGGATCAACCGGGTGAGCAGATCGTCGCCCGGCTTCTGGCGACGCTCCTCGATCAGCGACGCGAAATACTGCACGAACGACAAGATGGCACCCAACCGTTGCTGGACGGCATCGGGAGGTAACAGGAAGTCTGGATCGAGCCCCCGGGCCAACGCGTGGGACCACACACGGAACTGTTCGTGGTCCTCGGCCGGCACCCCGAGCATCTCTACGATGATCTGCACCGGCAATGGGTAGGCGTAGTCAGCCACGAGGTCGACCTCGCCCCGCTCCACGGCGTCGTCGAGGAGCCCTGCGCAGATCTCCTCGAGCCGGGGACGTAGGCCTTCGACGACTCTCGGGGTGAAAGCCTTCTGGACGAGCCCGCGCAGTCGCGTGTGGTCGGGCGGGTCCCGAAACAGAAACGGCGCCATCTCGGCCAGCATGGCCTCGGGCCCCTGCTGTGCGGCCACGTCGGCGGCGCGCACCTGGCGAAAGGTGGTCTCGTCGACGTTGCGGCCGTCACTGCTCGAGCGCCGGTCGCGCAGCACCGCCAGACAATCGGCATGGCGGGTGAAGACCCAGAAGCCCAAGGCGTTTCGATGCACAGGATTGTTCTGTCGCAGTTCCGCGTACACCGCATAGGGGTCCTTCACCCAGGCGGGGTCATAGGGGTCCCACACGAGTGTTCCGGCCGCAGCGGCCCGGTCGCGCACGGCGCGCGCCGCCTCGCTGTACTCGGCGGTCCGCTGGGCCACGAACTCGGCGATATCGGGATCGGGTCCGGCGGCCGGCTCCGAGCTCGTCATGACTCCACCGTATCGATGGACGCGGGTGCGCCCACCATCGGGTCACGGACGGGTCGGCGTCGTGTCGGAGCGGGCTCGCAGGAACCGGTCGTCCTGCCACGGGCGGAGCCGTAGGCGGATCGGGGGGAGATGTCCCGACACCACGACGGCGTCGCCGGGCGGGACGCGACGCAGGGCGTCGGCCGGGGCCAGGCGACGCAACGAGGGAGAGTCGGTACGCGACATGCCGCCGGAGCCGTCGACGGTCGTCGCCGACGTCCGCAGCTCGGTCTCGCCGATGAGCGAGCTGGCGTGTTCGAGGGTGCCGGGGTCGGCGATTCCCGAGAGGAAGACCTTCACCCGGTGGTTGTTCACGACACTTCCCGCCCGGGCCCCGTAGCGGGCCTGGAGTTGGGCGAGGTCCTGCCACACCGTGACGAGCTGCACCCCGTGACCCGCGGCGGTCGACGCCAGGACGTCGAGCTCGGCCAACGGCGCGACGTTGGCGGCCTCGTCGAGCACGACGAGGAGCGGGGGATCGAGCGGCTCGCCCCGTCGCCCGGCCCGTTCGTAGGCGGCCTCGACGACCTGGGCCACGAGCGTGGCGAACAGCGGTCGCAGGCGGCGCTGGTCGTGGGCGGGTGCACACAGGTACAGGGTGTCTCGACCCTCGAGCAACCGGGTGGGCTCGACGCAACCCCCGCTGTGCACACCGGGTGGCGCCGACTCGCTGGCCGCGACCGAGGGATCGGCGAAGACCTCGACGATCGTCTCGGTGGTGGTGTAGACGGCGCTCCGCTGCCGCTCGTCGCGTCCCCACGCGGCGCGCACCGCCTGCAACGCGGCTTGCTCTCCCTGCGCGCTGAGGGCGTCGGACACCTCGTCCACCTCCTGGGTGTCCACCCACCGCACGACGTCTGTCATGGTCCCGCCCGACGTGGCGGCCGCCAACAACAGCGGGGCCAGCAACTTGGCGGCCGTGGCATACCAGAAATCGCCGTCGGCGAGCGCTCCCGGTGCTGAGCGGGCCACCTCGGTGAGCGACGCGGCGGTGCGACGCGCACCCTCCCATGTCACCGACGCCTGGAGCGGCGACCACGACGCCGGGGCGAGGCCCGTCGACGCGGTGGGGTCGTAGACCCACACCTGTCCCTGCCCCTGGCGCCACGCCAGGGTGTGCCGGGCGAGGTCCGACTTGACCGAGGCGGCGACCACGGGGCCGTCCCACTCGAGTATGGCGGGGATCGCGAAGCCACTGGTCTTGCGGCTCTGGGTCGGCCCCACCACCAAGACGGAGTGGCCACGCTCGGCCGCCAGCAGCCGACGCTGGGCAGCCCCGAGCGTCAATCGGCCCGCGCAGGGCCCGTCGACGATCAGTCCCCGCAGGTCGCGCCGAGTGGCCCAACGAGCCGGCTCGACTCCTCCGGCGCGACGATCGCCGAGGAGCCCGTCCCATCGACCGACGCTCGACGACATGCCGACGCCCGAGGTGGCGCGGGAAAGGCGACCCGTGACCGATGGTCGCGAGCGCGCCCCCGGGCGAAGCGTCTGGGGCGGGAGGGGGCCACTGCCTCCGGCGTGGGGGCGCCCCGCCGCCATGCCGAGCAGGCGCCACCCGGCGACGAACAGACCCGCCACGCCCACCTCGACGAGCCCGTTCACACCCGGCCGTCCATCGATGCATCGGTGTCGACCAACGCCTTCTCGTGCGGCGACAGCCGGTGATGGACGAGAAACGAACGGGTGCCGACCTTCCACAGGGCCACGCCACGTCGGAGATGCGGCACCAGCTCCGACTCGGTGCTCGACAGGCCCAGCAGCGGGGCAGCACGGTCAAGCTCGCCCGGCGGTTGCGCGTAGACGACCCGGGTCTCGGAGTCGGCCAGCAGGCCCCGGGCCAAGCCGACCTGTTCGGACCCGGTCGCGCCCGTCGTGTCGAGATCCGACAGCCGGTGCAGCACCGCGACGTTGGAGACGCCCCGGGCACGCGACAACTTCCACGACGACTGGAGCCAGCGCGCCACGCCCAGGTTGGCGAGGATGGCCCAGGCTTCGTCGACGACGACGACCACGCCGTCTGTCCCGGGCCCGGCGTCTTCGTCCATGGCTGTGGCGCCCAGGCCCGGGGCGGTACCGGACCTGCCGAGTCCCGCCTGCAGCCACGCCGTGGCACAGGTCATGAGGATCCCCAACGCTGCCGAGTGGTACATCGCCGAGAGGTCGAGGACCACGAGCGGGGCGTCGAGCCTCATCTCTGGCGAGGTGGCGCCACCGAATATTTACTCAGGGACTATCCTGGCCAGGTATGGAACCTATCGACCAGCCCAAACGAGTCGCCCTGTACACCAGGGTGTCCCTGGACCGCACAGGCGAAGCCGAGTCACCTGAGCTCCATATCGCTGCCTGCCGGGCCTACGTGGAGGCTCGTGGGCACCTCGTCGCCGGTGAGTACATCGACCGCGACGTGTCTGGCTATAAGACGAAAATGACCGACCGTCCGGCCTGGCAGCTGCTTTGGTCGGACATCGAGGCTGGGAAGGTGGACGCCATATGTGTCCAACGCCTGGACCGGTTTGGCCGTCAGGCGCTGGACAACATCAATGAGGTTCGTCGCCTCAAGGATGCAGGTGTGGACTTCCTTTGTGTAACTGAGAACGTTGACACCTCATCTGCTATGGGATGGGGCGTGGCAACCCTGATGTTTTCAGTTGGCCAGCAGTACTCAGAGACGCACTCGAAGAACGTTGCCAGGGCGTGGGAAGCAGCTGCGGCCCAGGGAAAGCCACACGTCGGTGGTCGTCGCCTCTTCGGCTACACACAGGGCTATGAGGTGATCTCCGAGGAAGCTTCCATCGTCCGTGAGGTGGTGGACCGACTGATCAATGGGGAGAGTCTTCGCAGCGTCGCAACCGACCTGAACGCCCGAGGCGTCCTCACGGCGGAGAGTAAGAACTGTGCTGGCAAGCCATGGTCGGCACACGGACTGCGCCAGTGTCTTCGATCACCAGCGCTGGCAGGAATGCGCACTCACCGTGGCATGAAGACTGCCGGAACGTGGGAGCCGATCATTACTCCTGAACGGCACGAAGCATTGTTGGTGAAAATCGGAGCCGTTGGCCCGAGTGGTGACAAGGTACCCGTCAAGTGGCTACTGACTGGCATCGTTCGCTGCGGAGGTTGCGGTGAGCGAATGAGCGTCGTACACCAGAAGCACTATGGCTGCGTGAAGCGTCCGGAGACCAACGGCTGTGGCAAAGTCTTCATCACCCAAAAGGGATTAGATGCTCACGTGGTTGCCCAGCTGCTTTCATTTCTCGCACACGCTCAAGCGCAACCTCTGCCAGCTGGTCAAGACCCTGCAATATTGCGAACCGCCATCGAGGTTGACAATCAGCGTTTAGAACGACTGAACCGTGCCAGATTCGTTGATGAGACGATTGGCCAGAATGAGTGGCGGCCTGCCAGGGAGGAACTGGTTAACCGGATACACGCCGCGAAAGACGCGCTGACGGTGCTTGAGAGCAGGTCTGCGCTCCGTCCCGGCACTCGTGAAGAACTAGACGCTTGGTGGGAAGGTGCCTCCATCGAGGAACGACGTGCCGCTGTACGAGACGCTTTCGATGAGATCGTGATCAGTCCCGCGACCCGTCGTGGCTCCGTCTTCGATACTGACAGGGTGCGAATCGAGTGGAACGCCCTGGAAGGGTTGGAGGCGGTGGCAGAAATCGAAGTAACAGGCACGTCCGTTGGAACAGTGGCAGGAACGGTGTACGTGATCCCTGCAGAGCGATTGAACCGCTAGGAGTCGTCACTTGGGCCGAGCTGGACCTCAGTTTCGCACTTTGTGCCAGGGTACAAGGCTCATCGGACCGGGAACTTCAAGCTGCTGGAGGCTTCAACCGATACCTAGGTGCCCTACGCCTCAAATCCCTCCTCTTAAACGGAACTCACATTCCTCGCCAGCGCAACCGCAACAGCCATCGACGGCAGGTGACTGATCGAAACCGTGACCTCGACTCCGAGGTCGCGGGACCGCTGGAGAAGGTCGTCGTGGAGCCGGAGCTCGGTGCGATCGCCACCTTCAATCACTTCGACATCTAAGGGATCCCACCCATCGGAGCCCAGCGCTTTCATGACGGCCTCCTTGGCGCAGAACCGCCCGGCGAAGTGCTGGATCGGTGCAGTTTGAGCATCGCAGTAGATGATCTCTCCGGGGCGGAAGAGGGTGTCTCGCAGGCGTGGGTTCGCCTCGAGTCGTTCTGCGAGCCGCTGCGGCTCGACGAGATCCACGCCCACCAGGGGCGGCCGCCGAGTCGTCGGGTTATCCGACAATTCTCTCGAATTCGTCGGCTTTTCCGGCTATCCTGTCGGATAAGAGGACAAGACCCTCGCTGCCGGAGGAAAAAGGAGAGATCATGGCCGTGATTCTGGCACCGTCCGAGACCACCTGGACCGCTGAAGCGGTCGAGGTGGTCATACTCCGGCTCCTCGGGAGGTTGTTGCACGAGGATCCAGACGACTTACGCCGCCGTCTCCTCGGAGAGGGCCCATCAATGCCGATCGACTCGCTTGACCTCTTCGATGTGCTCCAGGAGTTCCGAGATGTCACCGGGCTGCGCATTCCCGTCCGGAAGCTCGGCCATCAAACGATGAAGTCAGTTTCAGCATTTTGTCGGTTTGTCGCAGATCTGAGCACCACGTGATGGCCGACGAGGCGATGAAACTCGCTAAGCAGCTTCGCGAGGCACGAGAGTTCGCCAATCTCTCCCAACAATTCGTGGCCGAGCAGACAGGCATTCCACGTTCCGCGATCTCGGACATCGAGCGTGGGACACGCCGCGTCGAGAGTCTCGAACTGAAGCGTCTAGCTGAGCTCTACCGTATGCCAGTGTCCTATTTTCTTCAAGAGGACTACGACGACTTCGCCGAGTCAGCAGGTGATCCGGCTATAACTGCGCTCGCTCGCGCCACCAGCTCGATGAGTGACGAAGAGAAGGCCGAGGTACTTCGATTCGCTCTCTTCCTACAGCGCTTTGAGCACAAAGACTTGGAGTCTCAGTGACCTCCTGGGCTGAGGCCCATCGTCGCGCTGCGGTCTTGGCGGCTGAGCTCCACTTCGGACCTTGACATCGACCTTGAGCGTCCGGTGGACGTTTTCGATGTCGTCCGTCGCTTGGGCATCGTTCTGGCATTCCGGCCACTTGGCAGGGTGTCTGGCCTATACCTCCCGGGCGCAACTCCGGGGATCCTCCTCCATTCTGGGCATCCCCGGACTCGTCAGCGATACACCGCCGGGCACGAGCTGGGCCATCATCGTTTCGCTCACGCCGCTGAGTTCGACCTCGACCTGGAGAGCCTTCTTCGTACTGATGTAGAACGGTGGCCAGACCATGAGAAGGAAGCAGAAGCCTTCGGCGCCTGGTTCCTCATGCCGCGGCGACTGATTCGGGCTGGCCTCGCCGACCTCGGGATCAACACGGTCAAGGATCCGATCGATGTCTATTCATTATCGCTGTGGCTCGGAACCAGCTACACAGCGACTGCGCGCCAGCTGGCAACGACTCGCCTGGCAAGCGAAAGCGACGTGGCGAGCTGGGTGCGGGTGCCACCGAAGGACGTCAAACAGATGCTCGTCGGCACCTCCACGCCAGACGATATGCACAACGACATCTGGTGGTTGGACGATCGAGCGAAGGACCACTTGGTCGATGTTCGCCCAGGTGATCGTGTCGTCCTATCACTCGAAGAAATCCCCTCTTCGGGATTTATGTGGCGAGTGGTAAACGCGCCACCGGAGGTGCAGGTCGTAGCGGACTCCTCGGTCGACGAATGGGAGCCAGCGCTCTTCCCCACGAATCCTCCTGACGACGTTGCGGGAGAACCCTGCCCCCGAGCTTTCCTACTGGAGATCGATCCCGCTGCAGGAGACGCGTCTTTCAATCTCTTGCTGATGAAGGACCAACCATGGGATCTAGCCTCGTCCCCTGCGGACCGATTCGAGGTATCAGTATCGATCCATCCACCGCTTCTCGGAATTTCAGCTGCCACCCGAAGCACTTGCCCTGCGCGGTCGGTAGGCCCCGGAATCTCGTGTCTGATCATCGCCACCGACAAACGGCCGTTCGACAGCAGGGTAACCGCCCGACGTGCGTGGGTTTTGCGGTGAGCGCCGCCCACGAATGGTCGGCCGCTGATGGAGTCACGCGATCCGTTGAGGATTGCCTTTGGGCCGCCCACCAGCAAGGTGGACCCCAACACCGTGAGGCGACATCAGTTGAGCTAGCACTCGGAGGGCTCCAGGTCCAGCGACACGCTGACGAAACCGCCTGGCCTTATGGAGGGCCCGCGTGGCCGGCATCACGTCCAGCCGACGCGAAGTTGCCCGCTCGTCAACGGTCCCTTCCGCAGTGGCACGTCGTAGCCCCCACCTGGTCCGGCATCCTCGACGAGATAGCGCTTGGCAATGCAGTCGTCCTCACGCTCCGATTTGTCTCTCCGGCATGGTTGAAACCCGAAGTCGACGCCCCACCGGGCTCCAAGGCGCGGACAAACCATGCTGTTCTTGCCGTTGGGTCCACCGAGCAGGGCGACGGTCAACCTGCCGACACCATCATCTTCAAGAACTCATGGGGTCCATTGTGGGGTGACGCTGGCTACGGGTTTCTTTCACATCGCTACGTCGACCACTTCACCGTCCGAGCGCATGCCTTGGAGACATGACATGACCGTCGTTGCTGATCGCTATGTCGTTGCCAACACCCTCTCAGAGGCGTGGCTCGACGCCGTCAGATGCCTGTACAACACACAGGGATCCAAGGCGGTACACCTTCTGGTGAGGATTTTGGAACCAACGACGGAGATCATCGAGATTCGTGATGCCGCGCAGGGCCTGATCGATGCGTGGAACGAATCTCACTCACGCGGGCTCTACCCAGACATCGCAACAACCCGCAATACCTTGTTCCCGGCAGCGTGGGCTCGCCGTCATCCTGAACCTGAGAATCTTGCAGCCCACTACCGTAGTAATTATGGTCGTGACGGCCTCCGTGGCCTTCGGGCCAACGCCCGTGGGACCTATTTTGGCCGAATCGTCGCCTTCCCTCGAGGCGACAACGAAACAGCCGATCAACTCAACGACACAATCCGAAAGCTCCGAGTCGAACTGGGTACGAGCAGTCCAAAGAGCTCTCGATATGAAATCAACATCTTCAGCGAGGCCCTAGACACCAATCCCATGAGCTTTCCTTGCCTGGCGCATCTTTCCCTCCATCTGCACGAAGGGTGCCTCCATGCACAAGCCATCTATCGCAACGAAACGCTGGTTGGCCGCGCGTATGGCAACTACCTTGGGATTGCCGAGCTGCAGGCTTACATTGCGGAGGCCGTGGGAGTCGACCTCGGCGAGCTCCTGATTACAGCCGGCCATGTGGAACTCGACGGGTCAAGGGCAGCAGTGAGAGTGATGCTGGACCGCCTCACCGCACCCCTGGACGCCGCGTGAAGTCAAGGTGGCGAAGAGTGAGCACAGCAATGTGGAAGGCACCGAGGCCGGAGAGGTAGGGCCGCTCAGGATGGCGACCGTCATTGCCAGCTGCCATGCTCGTGTTCATGAAAATGGCCTGCCGCAGTCACGTCTACGACGCCTATTGGAAGTTTGCAGCCGAACGGCACGCTATTTTCACTCGCCGTGTTGCCGGACAACCGGCACCGTGGACCGACGACAACATTCTTCAGGAGTTCAAGTTTTGCAACGTCTTCCGTGCGTCCGATCGTGTGTCGCAATTTCTGATCCGCCGGGTCGCTTGTGGTTCGGGCGAGGAACGCTTCGCTCCCGAAGATATATTCCTACGAGTGATCCTGTTCCGGCTCTTCTCGAAAGAGAGGACATGGGAACTGATCGAGGCCTCGACGGGGGGACTGTGCCGTGCGACGTTCGAAGTGCAGCGGCTAGCCGACGTTCTCGACCTCGCCAAGCAGCGAGGACCAATTTACACCTCGGCCTTCATCCTGGCGCCGGATCCACATGGTGCATCAAAGCATCGCAGTCACCTTGCATTGGTAGATGCAATGTTCCGCCCCGGAGCTCTAGGTCGCCAGCTTGCCCATGCGGAGTCACTGCGCGCCGTGTACGAGGCGCTCCTTGCCTGGCCTCTCATCGGGCCTTTTTTGGCGTATCAGATCGCGATCGATCTCAACTATACGGAATACCTCGACTTCGACGAGGACGAGTTCACGATGCCAGGACCGGGAGCGCTCAGGGGTCTGAAGAAGGTATTCTCGGACTTCGGAGACAACTCTCCAACGGACCTTGTTCATATGATGGTCGAACGCCAGGAGGAGGAGTTCGACAGACTGGGTTTGCCGTTCGACGGTCTCTTTGGGCGCCGCCTTCACGCTATCGACTGTCAGGGTCTCTTTTGCGAGATCGACAAGTACTCACGCCAGGCCTTCCCGGCGCTGAAGAGCGAACGCGTTCGGATCAAGCAACGGTTCGTAGCTTCGCCGGAATCGCTGCCGCTGTTCTATCCACCAAAATGGCAGATCAACGACAAGTTGCCATCGCAGCCAACGGGGGTCGTTCAACAGCAGCTCGTCCTAGGCGCTTGATAGGAGGCGCCGGCGCGCCTGGGGTGCGCACTTCATGACCGAGCCAGAACACAGCCTCGACCAAGTGTTCGGCTTGCTCGATCGCCTTCATCGCCCAAAGGATCGAGCTTACGGCGACGCCTGGAGAAAACGAGGCGAGGTTCTCGGAATCTTCGTCAACATCGCACGCAAATATGATCGGCTAATCATCGCCCTGAATGAGACCATCAATCCCGGCACAGAGTCGCTCGGTGACACCGTGGCCGATCTGACCATTTATGCTGGTAAATACACGACTTGGCTCGCCGAGACTCAACCGGAAGCGTTTGGCAACTTTGGAGTCACGCTAGATCCGGCCCAGTGCTCGGCCGCGGACGGACCTGATTCGCTGAGTGCGGTCTTCACCGCAATAGCTGCAGGGGAAGGGACGCCAATTAGGGTACTGGCGGATGTCGACCATGCGGTCCAAGAGGTATCGGCCGCATTCCTTGAGCTCGAAAGGTCGATGACAGCCCAAGCCGAAGGTGCACCTCCGAGCCCACCACACCAAAAGCTCTCGGTGGCCTTGCGTTTGACGTGGGCCAGCGGTTGGCTTCTGGTTCGCCTGATTGAGCGCAATCCGCAGATGTTGGAAGCGTTGGAGATTGCCGTCATTGCCATGGAGCAAGGGAGCTAAACGTGGGGTTCGATAGCGAGATCGCAGAGGAGGCGCTTGCGCGAGCTTTGTCTTGCCATTCTCAACGGATTGCGATCGTAGGGATGACGACCGCTGCTACCACCGTTCGCACCGCACTCGCGGCAGCCGGGCTAGGCGAGCGAGTCGTTGGTGTCTTCGATCCTTCGTCACCCGATGGCGATGAGGTGGTCTGTCCTTGGCGCCAGTTGATGGAAGCACAGCCGGACCTTCTCATAGTTTCCCACGATCATGCCAAGGGGGACCTCTTGCGTGCGTGCGTGGAGGAACTGCAGGGAAAGATTCTACCGGAAGTCGTAATTGCTGGAACTTCGCACCTTGACTTCACTGACGATATCTACGATGAGCTCGACGCGCCGGCCCTTGTCCCTTCGTACGCCACTGGATACGAATTCACCCGTGTGCATATGTACCAGTGTCTGCGTGCGGCTGCCGAAAACGGCTTGGAGGGAGCCGTCGTGGAGTTCGGGGCATTTAAGGGTGGCACAACAGCGTGGCTGGCGCGAACCGTTCGACGCCTTGGGCTGTCCTCTCGAGTCATTGCTTTCGACGCGTGGTCGGGCTTTCCGCCGCGACGCTCGATGTTGGACCTCTACGAACACCCCCGCTGCGTGTTCTCAGATATTGCGGCAGTGCGCGCCTACCTTGAGCCACTCGACGTTGAGCTCGTGGAGGGAGATATCAGTGATACCGCAGCGTCTTTGAATACTCCGATCCTCCTAGCCTTCATCGACACGGACAACTATTCGCCGGCTCGGGCCGCGTTGAAGGCAGTCCTTCCACATCTTGTCGTAGGCGGAACCATCGTGTTCGACCACTACGCGACAACCAGCGACTACGTCTACACCCTTGGGGAGCGAATGGCTGCTCAGGAGCTTCTCGGCAGGAGCGGCCTGCTCCAGATTCACGGTACCGGTGTGTTCGTCAAGATTGCCTCGTCGCCGTCGTCACCTGGTCTCTGACAGGGAGGGAACTCCAAATGAACCTCGATGAGTACCAAGAGCGCGCTAATCAGACGGATCAACGACCCGGCAGGGACGAAGCTGCTCTCGCCTTCCCGCTGATGGGGCTGGCATCAGAGGTGGGATCGCTCCTCAACCAGTACAAGAAGAGGGTCCGTGACGGCGAGGCACACGCCCTCTTCTCGGACCGCGTCGCCGAAGAGCTCGGAGACATTATGTGGTACGTCGCGAATCTGACAGAGAAACTCGATCTGTCGTTGAATGACCTCGCAGAGCTCAACCTCCGAAGGGTCGGGGAGCGATGGCCGGCGCACGGCTCGACGCAACCGGCACTTCTACTTGATGACAGCTACGACGAGCGCGAGCGTCTCCCCAGAACAGCAAGTGTCACGTTTGTCGAGGGTGAGGAAGATGGGCGGCCACGGGTCCGACTCTTCTGGGAAGGTAACGCTATCGGTGATCCGATATCTGACATGGCGTGGGACCCCGATTCGTATCGATACCACGACGTCTTTCATTTGACATATGCGGCCTTGTTGGGCTGGTCACCAATCTCGCGATTTCTCTTCAGCCGACAACGATCACTCGCTCAGTTTCGGGAAGTAGAGGATTCCGGTCGGGCCAAGGTCGTCGAGGAGGCCGTGTCGATTCTAGCGTTCAACTACGCCCAGAAGGAGCGATTCCTTGATGGGATAGATCACATCGACTTTTCTCTGCTCCGAACGATCACGGACATGGTGTCAGGATACGAAGTCCGAATCCGGACAGTTCGGGATTGGGAACAAGCAATTCTCCGATCGTTCGACATGTGGCGTTTGCTCAGTGCGAACCATGGAGGAGTGATTCATCTTGACATGTTGTCTCGAACGGTCACGTATGCGACTACGCCCTGATGGTTCGGTGTCCACATGCCCTACGCCGTTGAGTTAGATCCTTTTGCATAGGCGCAGTTCATATTCCGTGAGTGTGGTCGTTGGATGACCGAGGCGATCCGCGAGGAACAAACTGCTCCGCACCGAGCATTGACTGCGACGTCACGCTCCTTTCGATGACTGTGGGAACGTGAGCAGTGGGGCGCCCTGGAGCGGCGTTGACCAAGCTAACTAAATTGGCCGTCGCCGTTGTCCTCAAAGAGGCCGGGTGCTGTTGGCCAGATGGCAGCGATGTCCTGGGTGCCAAGCAGCGCTTCGAGATCGGGCCGAGGCCGTTCCGGCAAGAGGGCTCCTTTGCGGCATGAGGGAAGAAAGCGTGAGTAGTCGGCAAGTTGGCCAATGATCATACGAATCGCCTCCCTCGTAACGGTGCCCTTTGCTTCGATTAGATTCTGGCGTTCTTCGTCGAAGAGGTCAGAGAAGAGCGGCTTCGGCTCTCCCTTTGGTCTGAACCGATTGCGACGGATCGTCGACCCCTTTGATTTCATGTACTGCACGTAGGCGACCACCAGTTTCTGCTCGCGCTTCTCGCCTTCCTTCGATTCTGCGCTCGGATTGATTACGAATCTCTCGGTGTTCATGTTCTCGACCGGCACGATGGTCATCTCTTCACTCACGAGCGGCGGGAGTGAGTCCAATGGATCATGAATGACTCGGCCGCTTGGACGTAACCGAAAGACGATGACCTTACGTACATCACCTCCCCCGCTCTCTTGGGCCTCAGTCGAGTACCAAGGCGGGAACGGGTCCAGGGTGAATGCGCCAAGGTACTCGACTGCTCCCCCGACTCCACGAAAGAGGCGGAGAGCTCGGCCCTCTTCCTCATGATCCAGGACAGTACGGTTGCCCTGGGCCATTCGTTGATCCCCGAACTGGCCTTCTCCGGTGTAATGGAAACATCCGTCAGATCCCCAACCGTCGTTGTACCCATGGTGTTGGCCCACCTTGGGATCCGTGAAGAGCATCACATTGGGGGATTTTGCGGATGGGCTGATCCCGCCCTGTGTTCTGCCTCCCAGGAGCTTGTGAAGTTGGGTCCGCAGAATCTGGTCACCAGGCTCAAGCGTCCAGTCCATGAGGTACATCATGACGCGTCTGATTGTCGATCGATGTCTCAGCTGGTCCCAGACGGCGCGATGGGGTCGGTCCGATCTTCGTGACGAGCGACCCATCCTCAGCGGCCGAAGCGCGACGTCCTGGACCGCCGAACGTCGATGGCAACATCCTGGTGCTAGGTCAGTTGCCCATTCTCGTAGGCGAGACGTCGGGCGGACCTCGCGGGTCTGCTATCTTAATCATTGCAGAAGGTAGACCTCCGGGATGGGAACATAATGAGCGCCGCGACATGTGAACATGTTGCGACCGCAAATCGCTGCGTTTACGTCATGGGAAAGCACGCTTGGCCCACACCCCGAGCCGTCGATCGGGCGCTTGCTACGCTGTGCTGTCTGGCGACGTGGTGTCACGCCGAAATGAGGGACTTCATTGACTCTTGCTGCTTCGATCATGAGCGTGGCGGCACATACCGCACCCACCTCGATAAGCAAGCTGGGCGCCGCCTTGATCGGAGCCGGTGCTGGAATACTTGCCGTCGCGCTGATTGCCGCACTCGTCCTGTTTGTTCGACGCGGTCAGTTTCGACAATGGCGCCAAATCCGGAATGTCCTCGCGGCATCAGCAACGTCAAGTGGCGACTCTACTGCCCGGCTGTCGGTGGCCCGGGCCGCCTACGAGCGCGGCGACTATCGGCGCGTATGCGCATTGCTGACGAAGAGGACTGGAGATCTCTACGATCACGATTCACTCCCTGACCAGTTGCTCTTGGCTGCTGCATGCGATCAGCTTGGAGGCGACGAGCGCACTGTCGCGGCCTTTCGGGCCTCTGTCGCGATACTTGCGGATGACAGGAAGCGGATCGCGAGCCTGCTCCCTTTGGAACAGCTTATCTTCGCGGACTTGGCGCAACGATTTCCCGACCTCGCCGAAGGGGTAGTCGCAATCGTCAGCCCGGGCTCAGTGGCAGAACAGCTGGGTAGTCAGACGAACTCCTTGGCAAAGCTTCGTCAGCGCGTTATTGGGCAGAGGCGGGAAGCCGATCAACGCCGCCGGCGTTACTTTATGCTCAATATCGTCCTCGGCGGCATAGCCGCGGCCGCTGCCGCAGGCGCTGGTATCAGCGGAGTCTCGGGGTCGGCGAAAGTGCTCATCGGGATCCTCGCCCTTGTATCAGCCGCCACATCGACCATCTTGATCACACTCAAACCTGCCGAGGCGGCTGAGGTGGCGAGGAAGATGGCAGAAGCGCTCGGAGACGTCTCCTCCGAGATAGAACTCTTTGAGACTGGCGAGGCCCACAAACCTGGGGAGATACGTGAAGCCGTGATGGAGATTCAAAACCGGCTCTCGGCAGCCAAGAGCCGCCCTCGCCTCGTTCCGCTAGTCGCGCTTTCCGAGGAGGACACATCCAATTCGTCCCAGCCAGCCACCTCATCCCTTCCCGCGGATTTCGGCGTCAATAGGCATACGACCATCGTGCCGCACTGCAAAGCCTTCTCTCAATTGCAGAACAGGCAGCCTCTAGACAAACGATCTTGTCGGGGTTGCCTGCACCGACACGGCGATCTGACTCGCACTAACGTGGGCTTGAGAAGCGTGTATTCGTTGTGGCTGTGATCTTTAATCCCTCCTTCGACCTCTCGAGAGGGTTGCCGCTAGCCGACGCCCACGCCTAGCGACTGCACTAGCGTCTCGCACGCCATTCGGTCTCGCGTCGTTCTTAACTCCGTGCGACAGTGCAGCCGATGCGTACGACGCGATCACTGAGTCGCTCTGCGGTCACTTATAGCAATGAGGTCGCGGTATCCCGGCGTCCGATGTTTGTCTCCATCTCGCGGTCTTGCTTGTCGTGCTCGTCACTCATTGGTAGCCGATGTCGATTAAGTAGGAGTAGGTGGTTCAGTGATACCCGGGGGGAGGATCGCCTTGCCTGGCGTGAGCGGACACCGTC
>CAWISP010000039.1:0-149238 GCA_963838775.1 uncultured Acidimicrobiales bacterium | reverse complement strand
GCCACGATGGCGTGCCCGAGGCGCCGCAGCACGGCGGCAGCATCGAGGCGGGCCGCGAGCGCCGCCCTGGCGCGCTCGGTGGATGTGGTGGGCGGCGCCGTGTCGGTGTCGTCGCGGGTGTCGCTTCTGGCCACCTCGTCGGCGGTGGTCAACTGTGCTTTACGTCCGCCCAGGCGACGTCCTTGTCGACCTCGACGTCACGGGGGAGGCCCAATATCCGCTCGGCCATCTGGTTGCGCAGGACCTCGGAGGTCCCGCCCTCGATGGTGTTGGCTCGTGCCCGCAGGAACGTCATGGCGCGGGCCTCGGCCCGGGTGTCACCGGGCATCCATGCCATGGCGGCCACGCCGTTGGCATCCACGGCGAAATTCGAGCGTCGCTGGTTGTACTCGGCATTGAACACCTTGTTGACCGATCCTTCCGGGCCGGGCTGCTGGCCGCGCAGGCGCGCCGAGTTGGCGCGGAACGCCGTGATCTCTTTCACCTCTGACTCGATGTAGAACTGCGTCAGCCGCTGACGGACGCGAGGGTCGGTGCGGTCCGGGATCCCCTCGAGGTAGGACTGCCACGGGTCGCGCCGGACGCCACCGGTGAACGAGACCGGGTCGAGCGAGATGCCCGCCAGCGCCACCCGCTCGTTCATGAGCGTCGTGCGCGCGCACCGCCAACCGTCACCCACGTCGCCGACGCGATTGGCGTCGGGAATGCGCACATCGGACAGGAATACCTCGTTGAACTCCGACGATCCCGTCATCTGCTTCAGAGGGCGGACCTCCACGCCGGGGGACTTCATGTCCAAGATGAAGTAACTGAGCCCCTCGTGCTTGGGGACGTCGGGGTTGGTGCGGGCGAGCAGCATCCCGAACTTTGCGAACTGGGCGATGGTGGTCCACACCTTCTGCCCGTTCACGATCCATTCGTCCCCGTCGCGCACCGCCCGTGTCGACAGCGACGCCAGGTCCGATCCCGAGCCGGGCTCGCTGAAGAGCTGGCACCAGATCTCCTCGGCGGAGAGGATCTTGCGCAGGTACCGCTCCTTCTGGGCCTGTGTCCCGTGCGCGATCAGCGTGGGGCCGGCCAGGCCCACGCCGAGGAGGTTGATCGAGACGGTCGGCAGCCGGTAGTGGACGAGCTCGGACCGGATGACGGTCTGCATCCACACCTCGCCCGACAGGCCCCCGAACTCTTCCGGCCACAGCGGCGCCGCGTAGGGACTGCGCCCGATCGTGCCCTGCCACGTGAAGGGGTTGAAGCCGCTCGCCGTCTTGAGCGCCTCGAGCTTCTCGTCGTCGGCGGTGTCAGCGGCTTCCATCCATCCCGCCGGCAGGTTGTCGTGGAGCCACGAGCGGAACCCGGCGCGAAACTCCTGTTGCTCGGGAGTGTCCTCGTTCGTCCAGCGCATCGGCTGTGCCTCCTAAGTGCTCCGGCGCGGTCCTCGTCCCACCGTGTCGCCGAAATGATCCACCGCATCGGAAACGCTCAGCTGGCGGTCAGTGGGCCCCGGGTCAGTGTACGGGGGAGGCGCTGATG
Source organism: uncultured Acidimicrobiales bacterium (assembly GCA_963838775.1). GTDB lineage: Bacteria > Actinomycetota > Acidimicrobiia > Acidimicrobiales > UBA8190 > Chersky-840. Next base: position 147,708 of record CAWISP010000039.1, on the reverse strand, counting down.
CCCACCAACGGCGTGGGGTGCCCCGCTTCCCCCCGACCGACCTTGTGGTGCGGTGTGCCTAACGCACGAGATGGATCGCCGGTCCTGTGGCGCCGTCGGCCATCGGCGGGTGGACGGGCTCAGCCGCATCGGCCGCGAGCAGTTCCCGGCGTCGCTCCATGACGTCGGCGACGAACGCTCGGCCGCGCCGGAGATGGCGCAGGATGTCGACCTGGCCCTGGGGGCGCGGCAACATCCACGAATGACCGCCGGGGACCCAGACGATGTCGATGCCGGTGAGCTCGGCGAACTCGCGCGCCGTGTCGGGGTTTACGATCCGGTCGAAGCATCCCCACACGGGGAGGATCGGCATGCCGCCGGCGACGATGCGCTCCACCTCGGGCCGCAGGTCCATCGCCATCAGCATCGACCCCACTGGCAAGGTGCGACCCATGGAGCGCAGGTTGCGTCTGGCGTCGGGCCACAGCCCGCGCAGCGTCGACGCCAGCCGTCGTCCGATGAAGAGGTCGGGCGTGTCCAGCACGGCGGCCACGAGGAGGTCGGCCACACCGGCCATGTCGGGCAGAACGGGAGCGAGCAGCGACACGAGCACGCCGCGTCGCTGCTTCCAGCCCGGCGTCGCCGCGCCGTCGCGGTACACGATGCCCAGGACGCGCTCGGGATGGGTGTCGGCGAACTGCACGGCGACGGCACCACCCATGGAGTGCCCGAGCAGCACGGCTCGCTTTGCCCCCACCTCGTCGAGGAGATGGCCGACCACGGCCGAGATCTCCCCGATGGTGACGCGCTCCCACGGCATCGGGTCACTGCCGGCGAATCCCGGCAGGCTGGGGTTGATCACGCGCCAGCCCAGGGCCTCGGCGAGGTGGCTGCTCTCCCTCCAGTACATCCCGCCTCCGGCGAAGTACCCGTGGAGGTTGACGGCCCAGACGGGTTCGCTCCCCGGGCCTTCGGGACCGTGCGCCGTCCTGTTGTCGGACAGGGCGTAACGCACGCGTCGGCCGTCGACCATGAGCTTGTGCGGGATCATGCGCACCGGTCGTCGCGACCCGAGTGCGGGGCCCGGCACGGGCACGGGCGCGGATCGGTCCCGATCGGTGTGACGACGCGAAGGGAGCGCGGGAGCTTGCATGATGGCTGTCATGACCCTACCTCAGAGCGAGCCACAACCCGCGGTACGTGGTCTGTCGGGCACGCACCGTCGTACGTGCCGGACCTGCGGTTTTGTCGCCGCCGGCGCGTCCGCCACCTAGCCTCGCCTGTCGTGTCCAAGCCCCGATCGAAAGTGCGCCGCGGCGCGGCCCAGGCTCGGGTCACGGCCCACGCCGTGCACCATCTGGGGCTGCGTACCGTGGGTCTCATTCTGGCCAATTCGGCGCGCCGCCATGTCGAGCGCACCCGATCCGGCTCGGCGTCGCGTGCCGAGGCACCCCCGGTGTCACCCGGCCCCTTGGAGCGTGTCGAGGTGTGGAACCCCCAACCTGGCACCGCGCTGTTCCACTTCGAACGGGCCCGGCTCGAGGTGGCGTTCCTCGCCTCCGACGTCGTGCGCGTGTCGTGGGGGCCGGGCCCGGCTCCGGTGCCCTATGCGGTCGAGGCGAGCGTCTCGTGGCCGGTTCCCGAGGTCCAGGCCCATCCCATCGACGTGCTGCGCGCCGATGGCGCCTGGGTGCTGCGCAGCGACGCACTCGAGGTGTCGGTCCTTCCCGATGGGTCCCTGCGCACGTCCCGACCGGACGCCACGATGCTGCGCAGCGAGTCGGCGCCGTCGAGACGGGGCGCGGCGTGGGAACAGACGTTCTCGATGCGCGCCGGCGAGCGCATGTGCGGGCTCGGCGAACAGTCTGCGGGCATCGACCTGCGTGGCACCGACGTCATCTTGTGGAACACCGACCCGGGCGGTTCGTGGGGCCCCGGGAAGAGCCCGCTCTACCTCGGCGTCCCCGTCATCCTCTCCACCCACCGCGATGGCGACGTGCTCAGTTTCTACGAGAACTCGACACGCGCCTCGTTCCGGTTGGGCCACGCCACCGACGAGCGGGCCACCGACGAGCGCGCCACCGAGGGCGAGGCGACGGTGCACCTGGCCGGTGGGATCCTGCGTCGCTACCTGATCGCCGGACCGGTGCCCCATCTCCTGGACCGCTACAGCGAGCTCACCGGGCGCCCGGCACTGCCACCGCGCTGGGCACTCGGATACCACCAGAGTCGATGGGGATACCGCTGCGACGCCGATGTGCGTGCCATCACCGACGGGTTCGCGAAGCTCGGCGTCCCCCTCAGCGCCGTGCACCTCGACATCGATTACATGCGCGGCTTCCGGGTGTTCACGGTGGACCCCGACCGCTTCCCCGATCTGGGGCGCCTCGCCGCCCACGCGGCGGCCACCGGCGCCCGCCTGGTGACGATCGTCGACCCCGGCGTCAAGATCGACCCGGACTACGACGTGTACCGCGAAGGGCGGGACCAGCACCGGTTCTGCACCGACGCCCACGGGCACGTGGCCGAGGGCGTCGTGTGGCCCGGGCGCAGCGCCTTCCCTGATTTCACCGATCCCGGGACGAGAGCATGGTGGGCGGGGAAGTACCGCACCCTCACCGATCGGGGCGTCGCCGGCATCTGGCACGACATGAACGAGCCCACCTCGATCGCGCTGCTCGGCGACCCCACGCTGCCCATCACGACCCGCCATCGCTTCGAGGGCCGCGGTGGCGACCACGCCGAGGGCCACAACCTCTACGGGCTGCTCATGAACCGCGCCGGCTTCGAGGGCCTGCGTACGGCGCGGCCCGAGCGGCGCCCCTTCATCGTGTCGCGCTCGGGCTGGGCCGGGATGCAGCGGTGGGCGTGGAACTGGACCGGAGACGTGTCCTCCACGTGGCAGTCGATGCGCCAGCAGATGGTCACCGTCATCGGGCTGGGACTGTCGGGGATCCCGTACTCGGGGTCCGATATCGGTGGTTTCAGTGGCGTCCCCGACGACGAGCTGTACCTGCGTTGGTTACAGATGAGCGTGTTCATGCCCTACTGCCGCACGCACTCGGTGCGCGGCGTCCCGCCCCGCGAGCCGTGGTGCTTCGGCGAGCCCACGCAACGGATCATCGCGGCCTGGATCCGGTTCCGGTACCGGCTCTTGCCGTATCTGTACACGCTGGCGCACCAGGCGTCCGAGACCGGTGCACCGCTGATGCGCCCCTTGTGGTGGCCGGGACCCGGCACCGATGCTGACGCCGACGACGCCGGTCCTGACGTCGACGGCACCGGTCCTGACGTCGACGATGCCTTCCTGCTCGGTGACGCCTTGCTCGTCGCACCGGTCGTCGAGCCCGGTGCCCGCCATCGGGCCGTGGAACTTCCCCCCGGGCGTTGGGCCAGTCTGTGGGGAGACGGCGGCGACGGGGACGCCCCCGCCGAGGCGCCCCTGGAGCGGATCCCCGTGCTCGCCCGGGCCGGGTCGATCGTCCCGCTCGACGACGGCTGGGCGGACGGGGACGGACCATGCCACATAGACGGTGATGTCGTCCCGGCGGCGAGGCGCATCGCCGGGGGGGCGTCCCTGACCCTCGATCACGCGCCTCGGCTCCTCGCCTTTCATTGTTGGCCCGACGACGACGGCGCCGCCTCGGGCGTGTGCATCGACGACGCCGGTGACGGTGACGGTCCCATCCGACGCGACGTGGTACGCGTCGAGGGGGCGCGTCCCGGCGCCACGGCCCGCCTGACATGGGAGTGCTCGGGCGAGTTCCCGTCGCCGGCGATGGTGCGGGTGGTGCTGCACGGGCTCAGCGCGGCGCGTGCCGTGGCCGACGGCACCGAGGTCGCGGTGTCGGGCCCCGGCGTCGAATGCGCCCCGTTTACGGAGTTGACGCTCGAGGGGTTGCGACCGGCGACCCCGCTCGGAGCCTGAGGAGCAGGGTGTGCGTCGCCGCGCCCGACGCCAGGACGAGCCCGGTCGTGCCCTCCTCCCTCCGGAAGAGGTCGAGTACGACGGTGTGATCCTGCGTCGACTCGCCGTCGAGCACGCCGCCACGATGTCGAAGGCCGCCACCGAGAGCCTCGAGCACCTCGGGCCCTGGATGCCCTGGGGCACGCCGGAAGGGACCTCGTACGAGACACAGCGCGAGCGGCTGCTCGGCCCCGCCACGCTGTGGAACTCGGGGAGCGGGTACGAGTACGGGATCTTCCTTCCCGACGGCACGTTGGTGGGTGGCTGCGGCCTGCACCGCCGGATCGGGCCGAGCGCCCTCGAAATCGGGTACTGGGTGCACGTGGGCCACACGCGCCGGGGCATCGCCACGGCGTGCGCGGGCGCGTTGACCACCATCGGCTTCGGGTTGCGTGGCATCGAGCGCATGGAGATCCACTGCGACGAGGCCAACGTCGCCAGCGCGTCGGTGCCCCCGAAACTGGGCTACCGGCTCACGGGACGCGTCGACCACGAGCCCGAGGCCCCCGGCGAGCTGGGGTCGCGCCTGATCTGGGTGCTGTACCGCCGCGAGTGGGAGGCGCGTCACTCCCACGGCTCCTCGTCCCCGCCCTAGATTCCCAGCCAGATTTCCCGGCCATAGATTGAGCCCATGGCCGACAACGACACCGACACCGACACCGCCCCCGACCATCCCGAGCGCTCGGTTCCGGCCCCGCTGACCGCGGCGGTGTTCCGCGAGCTCCTCGACGAGTTGCGCGCCTTGGAGGGCCGCCTGTTCCTCGATGATGTCCCTCTCGACGAGCTCAGTGTCCTCGAGGGTTACAAGTGGATCTTCTCCATCCTGGCCGTGGGCCTCGACGCCCATGTGTGGGCCGACCCGGCGCGTCCACGCTTCGTCGACATCGTCGGCCCGTACCGAAAGTGGGGCGGCGACAACGCCGATGCCTTCTACCAGTTCGCGCCGATCGATCCCGAGCGGACCTACGTGGTCACCGGGCGCAAGGGTGACGCCGACTATCTCTCGTTGACGGTCTACGGGGGGCCGTCGGACGGCCGGTGGTCCGAGCGCATCGTCGGCACCGTCAACGACCGGGCGCTCGAGATCTCCGACGACGGCTCCTTCTCCATCGTGCTCAGCCCCGAGCCTCACGACGGGTCGTGGGTGAAGCTCGAGCCCGACGCCGTGTGCGCCATCACCCGCGACTACCTCGCCGACCCGGTCACCGGTCGCCGGGCACAGTGGCACATCGAAGCGCTCGACCCTCCTGCCACCCGGCGCGAGGACGACGCCGATCTCGCCCGCCGGTTCCGGGCCACCCTCACGTGGGTCCGGGACCAGGCCACCATCGTGCCCATCGGGCTCGGGACGCCGAACACGGTCGACGAGCCCTACGGAGTACCCAGCCAGACCTTCGGGTGGGCGGCGGGGGACGCCGCCTATGCCATGGGCTCCTACGAGCTCGCCGAGGACGAGGCGCTCGTCATCGAGGGCCGCTCCCCGGGCTGCGCGTTTTGGAACGTCTGTCTGTGGAACCAGTTCCTCCACACCTACGACTACGCCTATGAGCGAGTCACCATCAACGGCGACCAGGTTGTCTACGAGCCCGACGGCTCGTGGCGACTGGTGGTGGCGCGCCGCGACCCCGGCCATCCCAACTGGATCTCGACCGCCGGCCACACCCGGGGCCGGATCTGGTTCCGTTGGTTCCTTCCCGAGGCCACCCCGGCGCGCCCGGTGACGCGCGTCGTCCCCGTCACCGAGGTGGCCCGGTTGTCTCCGGCATGAGCCGGACCGCGTGAGCTCCGGCTAGGCGCTCGTGTGCGGCGCCAGCGCCGTGACGGCTTCGTCCACCGTCGAGAAAACCCTGTCCCTGCCGATGCGGTCGAGCAACCCGCTGCGGGCCAGGTTCTGCGGTGCCCCGCCGATGGCGCGTGCCACGCCCACGACGATGTGAGACCGCTCGAGCTCGTCGACGAGAGCGCCTACCGTCCGGGTGCCGGTGTAGTCGATGTCGGTGATGGCGTCGGCGTCGATGACGAGGACCTGGGCAGGGGTGGGCGCGTTGGACAGGGCCTTGTGGATCTCGGCGTGGAACACCGCCGCGTTGGCGTAGTACACGGGCGCCAGCCACTGCACCACCACCACACCGGGGACGGGCACGGGCCGTGCGTGGTGCCTGAGTGGTTCCCAGCTCGTGGTGCCGGGGATCTTGCCGAGCACGTAGGAATGCGGGCGGGCCGAGCGCCAGGTGCGGTCGAGGATGGCCAGGCCGACGGCGACGCCGATGCCCTGTTCGACGCCGACGAACGCCACCGTGAGCAGGGTCACGATGGCGAGGCCGAACTCCCACCGGTCGAAGCGCAACACCGACGCCAGCTGGCCCACGTGGAACAGTCGGGTGGCCACGAAGATGAGGATGGCCGCCAACGTGGCGAGGGGCACATCCTTGAGCAGTCCTGCCGCGGGCACCACCAGCACCACGCCGGCGGCCGCGGCCAGGCCGGCGAACTGGGTACGACCTCCCGCCGAAGCCACCGCGCCCGTGCGGGCCGGGCTGGCATTGGCCGCGAACGCCCCGCTCACGCCGGCCAGGATGCTTCCCGCCCCCACACCGACGAAGTCACGGTTCACGTCGAGGGGGTAGCCGCCCTGGTCCGCGAAGGCGCGCGTGGTGGCGGCGGTCTGGCTCAGGATGACCAGCGCCACCACCGCCGCGATGGGCAGCACCTGCCCCAGCGACGTGAGCGACAGGTCGTGGAGCCCGAAGTTCGGAGCACCGTGGGCGACGGTGCCCAGGACGGGAACGCCGTGGCTGCGCAGTCCGGCCGCGGCGACGACGACCGTCGAGCCCACCAAGCCGAACAGTGCGGCGGGCAGCTTGCGGTCGATGCGCTCCGCCAGCGTGACGACGGCGAAGACGGCAACGCCGATGCCCAGCGCCCACCCGTTGGCCTTGCCGAGGTGTCCGAACACGGTGGCCACGCGGTGCATCGTCGTCCCCGACACCGGCGGCAGGGCGAAGAGGTCGGGGAGCTGATGAACGACGATGATCACCGCCACCCCCGCCAGGAACCCGACGATGATGGGCGCCGACAGGAAGTCGGCGATCCAGCCCAGTCGCAACAGCCCCACCACGGCCACGATCACGCCGACGGTGACCGCCAACAGCGACACGAGCGCCATGTAGTGCGCCGAGCCTGTGGGCGCAATGTGGGCGATCCCGGCCGCGAACAACGGCGCGATGGTCGAGTCGGCGCCCACCGACAGCTGGGGGGCCGAGCCCAGGAAGGCGAACGCCACGGTCCCGGCTATGAACGCGTACAGCCCGGTGATGGGGGGCATCCCCGCCAGTCGCGAGGTAGCCAGTTGCTCGGGGACGGCGATGGCCAGGAGGGTGAGCCCGGCCAGGAGGTCGGGGCCGAGCCACCCCCGCTGGTAGCCGTGCAACGAGGTGAGGAGGGCCGGCATCCGGTGCCCCCGGCCCGCGGGGGGAGTCACCGTCGGGGTCGCCGTCATCGAGCCGCCGACGTGGGAGCCACAGCCACCGGAGAAACCGTCATGGGGCCACCGTCATCGGGCCACCGTCATCGGGCCACCATCGTCGGGCCACCATCGTCGGAGAAACCGTCATCGGGCCACCGTCATCGGTCGGTTCCCCTCCCCGCCGGCGGGCGGCGGTCATGGATCGAGGTCGAGCCAGTGTCGCACGCTGGAGACGACGGTGACCTCGGGATGCGACCACACGAACCGCTCCACCCGGTCGAGGATCTCCTCCACGTGATGGGCGTCGGGCGCTACGGTGCTGAACCCCAGCGCGGACCGCTGCCACAGGTCGTGGTAGCCCACCTCCGACGCGGAGACCCCGAAGCGCCGCCGGGACGTCTCGACGAGATGGCGGACCACGGCGCGCTTGGCCTTGAGCGAGTCGCTCTCTCCGATGTGGAGCTCCATCTCGAGGGCGGCGACATGCATCGTGGTCACGACCCGCCCGACGCTAGTGGGCGCGGGCCGGGCTGCCTGAAGACGTGCTCCAGACGGTGGCCGCTGGAGCCGTGGGTCAGGTCTTTGGACGCATATGGCGAAGCCCACATCGTGGTTGCGGAGGGGTGATGAACCCCACTCGCACTGTCACACCCTGATGTTTCAATGTGCGTGTGGATCTCGATGTCCTCACCGACGTTATCGACCGCTTGCACGGATCGGATCCGTCGATCTACGGCGATGCCGAGTCGATCGAGGCCGCCCAGCGCCAGCTCGCGCGCCTTGACGCTTTCGTCACCAAAGCCACGGGCGTCTTCGATGCATCTCGGAACTGGGAGCCCGACGGCGCCGCCAACGCCGCGTCGTGGCTGGCGACCCGTTGCCGACTGCCGAAGGCGCAAGCGCGACGCACAGTGCGCCGGGCCCGCTCGTTGCGTCACCTTCCCGAGTGCACCCGCACTTGGGCCGAGGGCGCCATCACGGCCGCCCAGGTCGACGTCATCGACAGGCTGCGAGACGATTCGACAGAAGATGCGCTCGCCCGCGACGAAGAGATGCTCGTCGCTCAAGCGGCCACGTTGCGCTACGACCTCTTCGTGCGGGCCGCCTCCTACTGGAGACAACTCGCCGACCCCGATGGCGCCGAAGAGGACGACGAGGCGCGTCGCGGCCGGCGCGACGTCTACCTCGCCAACAGCTTTGGCGGGATGTGGTTGGGCAAGATGACCCTCGACCCCATATCCGGTTCCATTGTTTCCGGGGAGCTCGAACGCCTCGAGCGCGCTCTTTTCGAATCCGATTGGGCCGCGGCGCGGAGAGGCTCGGAAACGAACCCACGCTCGTCGACCTGTGCCGCACCTCAGGGCAACGACGAGCCGATGCGCTGGTGGAGATGGCGACCCGCAGCCAGATGGCACCGAGCGATGGGCGACGTCCCTCGCCGTTGTTCAGCGTCCTGATCGATTACGAGGCGCTGCGGGGGCGGGTTTGTGAGCTCGCCCAGGGCACGGCCATCGCCCCTGGTTCTCTTCTTCCCTGGTTGGACGAGGCGCACCTCGAGCGGGTGGTGTTCGCGCCGGCGCGTCGTGTCGAGGTGAGCGCAACGGCCCGACTCTTCTCAGGAGCAACACGCCGGGCCATCGAACTGCGAGATCGGGAGTGCACGCATCGGTACTGCGACGTGCCGGCGGCGTCGTGCCAGGTCGATCACATCGTCCCCTTCACCGCCGGTGGCCCTACCGTCGAGGAGAACGGGCGGCTGCTGTGCGGGTTTCACAACCGGTTGCGCAACGGCCGGCCGCCGCCCGACGATTAATCGAGCCCGCCACTTCTGCGGGCATTGTTTCGGAACGTCGATGCTACGGTGACGCCGATGTCAGAGAGGGGGGCGGTGACGAGAGTGCTCCGGGCGTCGACGTGCGAGGGCTGCGACCGCTGATGCCTCTGTTCTTGACCGATGACGAGTTCCGAGTCCTGCGCGCCGCCTGCGACCGCCTCATCCCCGAGGACGAGACACCCGGTGCTACGAGCGCGGGCGTGCCCGACTACATCGACGGCCTGCTCGGCGCCTTTCTGGTCGACCCGCCACGCATCTGGGCCGGCGGTCCGACGTCGGGGCGACACGGTGGGGAGGCGGCCTTCGCCCGCTTCCACCGTTTGACGCCGCTCGACGAGCTGGCGTGGCGGACCCGCATCGAGGGATCGCGTGGACTACCCGAGCGGGAGTTCAACGGGCCGGTGGAGGGTCTCCAGGAGCGGTACCGGTCGGGGCTCGCCGCGCTCGGCCCTGATTTCTGCGACCTCGCATCCGAGGACCAGGACTCGCGGCTGCGCAGCAATCGCCGCTTCACCGCCCTCGTCTACGAGCACTGCTGCGAGGGGATGTACGGCGCCCCCGAGTACGGCGGGAACCGCGACGGTGTGGGGTGGCGGTCCATCGAGTATCCGGGCGACGTCCAGCCTCGGGGCTGGAGCGACGCCGAGGTGGCCGGTCCGTGACCGTCGACGCCGTCATCGTGGGCTCGGGACCCGGCGGTGCGACCGCCGCTGACGTGCTCACGCGGGCGGGCTGGGACGTGGTCATCATCGAAAAGGGTCGCAACCATCTCCTGGACCTTGACGACCTGTCGAGGCCGGCCGCGGACTACTCCAACGACGAGATCAAGTTCATCGACCGCTACTTCCTCGGTCCCGACCCCTTGATCGAGCCGCGCACCTTTCGCCGGGGCGAAGAGGAGGGCGACCACGCCTACGTGGGCGAGGTGAACTCGATTCCCACCACGGTGGGCGGTGGTGGCCCCCACGCCGACGGCAAGGTGCCGCGCTTTCGGGAAGAGGACTTCGCGCTGTTGAGCACCCACGGCCCCATCGAGGGTGCCGAGGTGGCGGACTGGCCGATCACCTACGATGACCTCGAGCCCTTCTACGCCGAGGCCGAACGCTCCATCGGCGTGGCGGGCACCGCCGGTGCCAATCCCTTCGCGGCGTGGCGGTCGGGCCCCTATCCCATGCCATCGGGGGCGCCCATGTACGGCGCGTTGCGGTCGAGCGCGGCGGCCGAGGCGCTGGGCCTGCATCCGTACGCGGCGCCGACGGCGGCGAACTCCGTGCCCTACGACGGGCGACCGGCGTGCAACAACTGCGGGTTCTGCGCCTTCTTCGGTTGTCCCATCCACGCCAAGGGCGATCCGGTGGCGCTGCTCATGCGGGCCATGGCGTCGGGCCGGGCCGAGTTGTTGTCCGAGACCTTTGTGTCGCGACTCGTCACCGACGGACGCCGCGCCACCGGCGTCGAGGTGATCGGTCCCGACGGTGCCACCCGCACCATCGATGCCCGCCACGTCGTCATCGCCGCGGGCGCAGTGGAGACGCCGCGTCTGCTCCTGTTGTCGGGGGTCGATCATCCCCTGGTGGGGCGGAACTTCATGGTCCACTTCCAGACCTTCGTCATCGGGATCTTTCCCGAGCGACTCCACGGCCACAAAGGCCGGGCCGTGACCCATGTGCACGACGACGCCGTGATCGTCGACGACGCGGCGCGCGCCGCCGCGGTGGAGGCGGGGCTGCCGTGGATCCGCGGCGGCCTCGTCGAGCACGGTGGACCCAGCCTGCCGATCATGGAGGCCAAGATCTATCCGTGGGGGGCCAAGCACAAGTCCCTCATGCGTTCGTCGCCCATGCGCGACCGGATGTGGGCCTTCACGATGCAGGGAGAGGACCTACCCCAGTTGAACAACCGCGTGGACCTCGACCCCACCGTGCGCGACGTGCGCGGCTTTCCCGTGGCCCGCGTCACCTACAAGCCGCACCGCCACGAGATCGTGGCCTCGGCCCACCACGCCCCGCGCCTGGTACGGGTGCTCGAGGACATGGGCGCGACCTGGACCATGACCTCGACCTCGCCCCTGGTCGAAGGGGAGGACCGCCGGGGTGCGCTGTCGGCGATCCCCATGAGCCGTCACGTCATGGGCACCACCCGCATGGGAGAAGACCCGAAGACCTCGGTGGTCGATCCCGTCGGGCGCATGCACGAGCTCGACAACGTCGTTGTGGCCGACTCATCGGTGTTCGTGACGTCGGCGGGCTACGGCCCGACGCTCACGCTCGTGGCTCTGGCGGCGCGTGCCGCGGCCGCATTGGTCGGGCGCGAGGCGTCGGCCTGAGCCGGATTGTCAGACCCTATATCCCTTCGCCTGAATGAAGAGGTACCGACCTCGCGGTGATCCCTGCGCCGGACCGAACACCACATCAACAGCGGAGGAGCCGTACGAACGCGCCCTCCCGGCCCTCATGGCGTTCCGCAGCCATGAAGTGGCCGCGGGCACCAGCGTCTGAATCATGGCGACAAAGAGCGAGGTGGCCTGCCTTGTACCGGAACCACTCCTCGCGACCGCACAGGTGGTGCCGACCTCACCGACATCGAGGGTGCCTTTCGGCCCGACAACAAAGGTTCGACAGGGCCCGGTCTTATCCACAGCGTCGTAAATCGTGTCGGCTGACGGCGCATTGCTCCAACCGCGTCCGCCGTGATCGGTGTACAGAGCCTTCACCGCCGTGAGACCGGTAGACAATGATTTGGGACCTGACAGGGCAGGAGCCAGTCTTGGCGGTCCGCCACCGCCGGTCAGGTAGGTGCCGCTGATAGCGGCGACCCGCACTTCTACCGTCGTGGCCGACGAATGGCCGGCCGCAGAAGTTCCACCACACCCGGCTACCACGACGCAAAGGCTGAGAAGCCACACGGCGCGTCTCCCGGGAGCCGATCCCACGTCACCTACATCGACACGTACGGCCCTTCTCTGGAGGGGCGGGTCCCGCCGTTCCGGAGTGGCTCAGACGACGAGGTGGGAGGCCAGCAGCCTTCCGCTCGCCTCGAATTCCTCGGCGGGGACCTCGGCGTGCATGCCCGGGCTCACGTGCATGCGCTTGTCGGTGCTGGCGAAGGCCTCGAACAACGCGAAGGCCAGGTCGCGGGGGAAGAGCTCGTCGTGCCACTGCACCACAAAGAGCAGCGGGCACTGCACGGCGGCGGCATCGGTGGCGAAGCGGTCCTTCGTGGGCCCGGCGATCCCCATGAGACCGAGGACGGCCACTGCCACCCGCGCTTCGGCGGCCACCACGGGGAGGCCGAAGATCGTCCCCATCGAGAGCCCCCAGTATCCGCACGACCCCGGTGTGACCTCGGGCAGTTCCTGCACGGCGTCGAGCGTCGTGCCCCAGTCGGCGACCATCTCGTCGATGAGCCCGTCGTCCGCGGACCAGCGCTGGACGAAGTCGGCGAAGGGGAGCCCGGCCACCTGACCCTTGTCGGCACGACGGTCACCGTGGACGGGGCCGTCGATGGCGACGGCCGACAGCCCGTGGCGCCGCACGAGGCCACGGGCCAGCGCCACGATGTAATCCTCGCGCTTGGATCCCGACGCGCCGTGCCCGAGCATCACGACAGGTCGGGGGGCGTCGTTGTCCGCGGCGGTCCACAGCACGCCGGGGATGCGCCTATCGCCACGGTTGAGCTCGAAGGTCCGTTCGCGCACACCCTTGGCGGCGACGTCGGTCCCGAACTGCATCGGTGCGAGCGTACCGGTCAACTGCGCGGTACCTCCGACCACGCCCTGTCCTTGTCGTTGCGGGGCTCTCCGGGTAGGCCGAGCACGCGCTCGCCCAGGATGTTGCGCATGATCTCGGAGGTGCCGCCCTCGATGGAGTTGGCGCGCGACCGCAGGAAGGTCTGGCGCGGGTCGGCTCCTCCCGAGAACACGGCCCGGTCGGGCCTGCGCATCTCGTAGTGGGTCGGAAACAGGGTGCCCGTCATCCCGAGCAGGTCGACGCAGAACTCGTAGACGCGCTGATTGAGCTCGGCCCCCACGAGCTTGGCCACCGACCCTTCGGGCCCCGGCGTCCCCGCCGTGCGCAGGACCCGGGCGCGGAGGTTCGTGAGCCGGGCCACTTCGGCGTCCACCCACAGCTCCATGAGGCGGTCGCGCTGGCTGCCCGTCTTGTCGGCCTTGTCCTTCCAGATCCGCAGGGCCTCGTGGATGGGGCCCGAGCTGCGCTGCACCACACCGCCGCCGATGGCCACCCGCTCGTTCATCAGGGTGGTGGTGGCCACGCGCCACCCCGCGCCGACGGCGTCGAGGCGCTGGACGTCGGGGATGCGCACGTCGGTGAAGAAGACTTCGTTGAACTCGGCGTCGCCGGTGATCTGGCGCAGGGGGCGGACCTCGACACCCGGCGCGTGCATGTCGACGATGAAGTAGGTCATGCCCCGGTGCTTGGGGACGTCGGGGTCGGTGCGGGCCACGAGCAGTCCCCAACTCGCCGTGTGGGCCAGCGTGGTCCATACCTTCTGGCCGTTGACGATCCACTCGTCACCGTCGCGTACCGCCCGGGTGGCGAGCCCGGCCACGTCGGAGCCCGCCCCGGGCTCACTGAAGAGCTGGCACCACACCTCCTCGCACGTGAAGAGCGGGCGGAGGTAGCGTGCCCGCTGCTCTTCGGTCCCGTGCGTGAGAACCGTGGGGGCTGCCATGCCGTAGCCGATGACATTGCGGTCGGCTTCGTTGGGGGCATCGACCGCACGCAGCTCGCGCTCGACGAGGCCCTGGAGATCGGGGCTCACCCCGAGGCCCCCCAGCCCGACCGGGAACGACACCCAGGCGAGGCCGGCGTCGAAGCGGGCGCCGAGAAACTCCACCGCCGGCGTGGACGCAGGGTCGTGGTCGGCCAGCAGGTCCCGGAGCCGGGAGCGGACGAGGTCCTCGTCGGTGGTGACGGTGTCGGTGAAGGGCATGCGCCAACGTTAACGACACCGGCCAAGAGACGTCAGACGGTGCCCGGGCCCCGGTGGTTGTGTGCCGGGCAGCGTGCCGGGCAGCGGGACGGCACGGGCGGGTGCCGGGGTGGCTATCCCGCCCGTGCTCGCCGCTGTCTCGCCCAGGCGGGTCCGGGTGTTGATGTGCGCCTAGGTATCGGCGTAGCCGGGGCGGCCCTTGAACGGTGCCGTTGCGGTCGCGCCCCCGATGACCGTGGAGGGGGCCGAGCGTTTGCCGGCCCGGAGGAGGCGAGAGGAGATCGTTACCCCGCTCGGCTTCAGCCTTCTGGCCCGTCGTTTGTAGAGTCGGGCCCGCGTCGGCTTCCGCCGGGGCCTGGGGCGAACCGACGGAGGGCGTTGTGGAGCGAGTGGAGTTCGAGACGATCGTCTACGAGAAGGACGGGGCGGTGGCCCGTATCGTCCTCAACACTCCCGACAAGGCCAACATCCAGACCGCGCAGCAGGTGTGGGACATGGACGAGGCGCTCGTGCTCGCCGACGACGACGACGACGTCAAGGTGCTCGTCCTCAAGGCGAACGGGGAGGGGTTCTGCGCCGGCCACGCCATCGTGGGCATCGACGAGATGCCCGAGGTCTACCCGACCACCGGCCCCACCCCCGAGCGGACCTGGCGTCGCCACCATCAGGGCCTGTTTCTGTGGCCGCCCCTGCGGCTGTGGGAGTTCCCGAAGGCCACCATCGCCCAGGTCCACGGCTACTGCGTCGGCGGCGGCACCGTGTACGGCCTCTTGACCGACCTCACCATCGTCTCCGAGGACGCCTACTTCCAGATGCCGCTGCCCCAGGGATTCGGGCTTCCCGGCGCCCAGACCATGATCGAGCCGTGGGTGCTCATGAACTTCAAGCGCGCCGCCGAGTACCTGTTCCTGGCGCCCACCATCAACGCCGCGCAGGCGCTCGAATGGGGCATGGTGAACCGCGTCGTGCCGCGTGCGGACCTCGAGGAGACCGTGGAGGAGATCGCCGCCACCATCGCCAAGATGCCGCTGACCACCATTCTCGCCACCAAGCAGGGGCTCACGCGGGCCTGGGAGATGATGGGGATGCGGATGCACCTCCAGCAGTCCACCGACCTGGTGGCGTTGTGCACGGGGGCGAGCGACGTCCGCAAGTACATGTCGTCACTGGGAGGAAAGCGTCCGCGCCAAAAGGCCGCCGATCATTCCGCCACCGACTGATCCGTGACCTACTGATCCGTGACCTACTGATCCGGGACCTACTGATCCGTGACCGACTGACCCGTCACCGGTCGGGCCCGGTAGAGCTGCTTGGTCATCTGGATGTGGCCGACGTGTTCACGGCCGTGTCCGTAATTGCCGATCAGCCACGTCAGGCCCGTTCGTCGTTCATGAGCGGGGAGGGTGGGTAGGGCGACCGTCGCCCTGAGGCGGTTGGCGCCGATCTCTGATCGCAACGTCGCAATCAGCGCGTCGGCGGCGTCGAGCTCACCGAGAACCTCCGCCACACGTTTCGTGCCGAGGGCGAACTCGGCCTCGCGGTCGCGGGCACACGGGACGTTCGCCACACACCGCAGCGTTTCGGCCTCGGACCCGATGACGTGGGTGACGATGGTGGCGATGCTGTTGGCGCCGGCACCCGGGGACCAGTTGAGCGCGGCGTCGTCGAGACCATCGATCTCCTCACGAATCTGGTCATGAAGTTGTTCGAACAACCGGAGCACCGTGGCGGCGACGTCGGGACGGCCGACCGGGGCGGCGGGGATGGGCATGGTTCATGTTGGCCCAATCAGCCGCGTGGTTCGACGAGGAGGCTCTGCAGCGATCGTCCGATTGGACCGCGCACGTCCCAGAGGACGGACTGGGCGACGCCGACACCGGGAATGCCGATGGTGGTGGAGGCGTCGAGACACACCCACTCACCGACCGCGGGCCGGTGCAAGTACACCGTGAGATCGGGGTTGATGAAGACGTGGTGAGCGAAGTCGAGCTCCGCGCTCACCCCGTTCCCGAAGTCCGCCGCGGCCGTCACCCGCTGCAGCGGGGTCGGCGTTTCGCCGGGCACGACGGGCACGGCCAGCCGCACCCACACCGTGGCCGGGCCGAGCCGGTCGAAGGCCCCCGCCACGTACTGCAGCTCGGCTCCGGCGTTGTGGAAAGCCCGGTAGGCGCCGATGGGTGCGGGTGTGCGGTAGCCGTCGCCGGGGCCCGGCGGCGCGCCGGGGTCGACGCCGGGGACGGGACCGGCGGGGGAGCCCTCGGCGAGAGTTTCGTCGGCGGGGGAGTCGGGCGGTTGCAGGCGGATGCGCAGCGCCCGTCCCCAGGCCACGTCCCGGTCACGGCTCGAGATGCGGGCGTCGACGAGCTGGACCCCGCGGCCGGGGCGGGATATCGACACCGACACCGACAAGCGGTCGAGGGGCACAGGCCGCAGCAGCTCGACGGTGAGCCGGGCCACGTGCATGGGCTCGTCGGTCGGGACCGACTCGACGGCGCGTGCGAGGAGCGCGGCGACCGGGCCGCCGTGCAACGCGTCGGGCGTCCACGGCCCACGGGCCATCTCGGTGGGGACCACGTCGGTACCGTCGACGTGGAAGAGCGCGTCGTCGGGCGGGGGTGCGGTCACAGGACCGGGGAGACCGTCACGGGACCGGGGGTGCGGCCACGGACCGGGGACACGGTCACGGGACCGGGGGTGCGGCCACGGACCGGGGACACGGTCACGGGGCAGGGGGTTCGAGGCGGTCGAGGACCCACGCCGGAGGTCGGGCCGTGAAGCCGTCGTCGGGCCATTCCATCCACCCCGATGCCGCCAGCGCCCCGCCGTCAGGATGCAGCGTCGTCCCCGTGATGTAGGAGGAGAGCTCCGAGGCAAGGAAGAGGACGCAGTTGCCCACGTCGCTGACCTCCCCCTTGCGTCGCAGCGGGATGGTGAGCCAGTCGCCGGGATCGGTGCCGTCCCCTGCCGCCGCGGCCCGCTGTCCCGCCGACCCCGCTCGTCCAGCCACGCCGGCGAGCCCGGCGGTGGGGACGAAATCGGGCGCCACACAGTTGACGCGGATCCCAACCCCTCCGAGCTCGACCGCCAGGGTACGGGTGAGATGGGTGACCGCCGCCTTCATGGCCGCATAGATGGCGTAGCCCGGTGCGGCCCGGTGCGCCTCGATCGACGTGATGGTGATGATGCTCCCGCCCCGGCCCCCCGCCTTCATCGCCAGCGCGGCTCGCTGCGCGGCGTCGACCACCCAGGTGAAGTTGGTGCGCACCAACGCGTCGCGTCCCTTGGCGCTCACGTCGGTGAAGGCGGCGCGAAACGTGCCCCCCACCACGTTCACGAGGACATCGAGGCGCCCGAAGGACCGGTCACAGACATCGAACAGTCCCGCCAGGGCGTCGGCGTCGCGCACGTCGGTCACCGATTCGACCACGTCGACGCCGTGGGAGCGCGCCTCGTCGGCGGTGTCGCGCAGTGCGTCGCCGTCGACATCGGCGAGCGCCAGCCCCACCCCGGCGCGGGCCAGGTCCAGTGCGCTGGCCCGACCCAGTCCACCGCCACCGCCGGCCACCACGGCGACCTTGCCGGCCAACCCGGCCCGCTCGTCGAGGAACGACACCGGACTAGGGGTCTAGGCGCGCTCGGCGCCGGTCACCGACACGGACGACAGCCGGGCCCGAGGAACACAGCCTCCGGCGCTCACGATCCCTCGGACCTGCACGGCGGCGAGCGTAGCCGATACGATCTGACGGCCAGTCAGAAATGACGACCGGCACCGCCGGGTTCGGACCCGACCCCAAGGCAGCAGTCGCACGGAAAGGCAGCGGTATGGACTTCGAGTTCTCGCCCGAGCAGCTCTCCTTCGTGGCCGAGGTCGAGCGCTTCCTCGACGAGCACGACGACCCCGAGGTCTTTGACGTCACCAGGGAGAACATGGCCCAGATCGTCGACACCCCGCCGCGCCGCGCCTTCATGGCCGAGATGGGGAAGCGGGGCTGGCTCGGGATCACCTGGCCCAAGGAGTACGGGGGCCAGGAGGGCGACGGAGTCTACGAGTACCTCCTCAACGAGTCGTTGGCGCGCCGGGGAGGGCCGCAGATCGGCAAGGGGGTCGGGATCGTCGGCAAGACGATCATCCGCCACGGCAGCGACCGCCTCAAGGCCGAGTTCCTCCCCAAGATCCTGTGCAACGAGGTGGAGTTCGCCGTCGGGTACTCCGAGCCCAACGCCGGGTCCGACGCCGCCTCGATGCAGTTGAAGGCCACGCGCGACGGCGACGGCTGGCGCCTCAACGGGCAGAAGACGTGGACCACCTCCGCCCACTTCGCCGAGTGGTACTGGGTGGGGGCTCGCACCGACCCGTCCTCGAAGCACGCCGGCATCACGTTGTTCCTCGTCCCTCTCGACCAACCCGGCATCACGATCAACGCCATCTGGACGATGGGGGACGAGCGCACCAACGAGGTGCACCTCGACAACGTGTTCGTCCCCGACGACTACGTGGTGGGCGAGCTCAACCACGGCTTCCAGTACATCTCCGAGGCCCTCGACCTCGAGCGCTTCACCATGTTCACGTTCTCTCCCATCGGGCAGCGGCTCGACCTGTTGTGCGAGTACGTGGCGGGGGCCTCCCGTGACGGGCAGCCGCTCAAGGACGACCCGGTCATCCGTCACCGCATCGCCGAGCTCGCCACCCAGGCCGAGGTGGCCCGCGTGCTCGGACTGCGCTTCGTGAACGAGTCCCAGAAGGGCGGGGCCGCCCCCACCACGCACGCGTCGGAGTACAAGCTCTACGCCACCGAGCTGTCGCGCCGTCTCGCCGACGCGTCCATGGACATCGCCGGGCCCGGTTCCCAGTTGCGGGTGAAGACCCCCGAGGCGCCCATGGAAGGCCGGTCCGAGTCGACCTACCGCTACACCGTCATCGACACCATCGGCGGCGGGACCTCGGAGATCCAGAAGAACATCATCGCTCGCCGGCGTCTCGGGCTCCCCAAGAACTTCTGATGACGGCGGCTTCACCTGACCCTGGTGCCCACGGGCCCCTGGCGGGCGTGGTCGTGCTCGACCTGTCGAGCGTGGGCCCCGCGGCGCGCTGTACGCGGCTACTCGCCGACTACGGCGCGGCGGTGGTGAAGATCGGCCCCGTGCCGGGCCAGGGCCCCGCCCCGGTGACCCCGCCGTTCTTCGCCTACAGCGCGCAGCGCGGCATGCGGCGCGTGCTCTTCGACGTACGCGACCCCGAGGGACGCGACGCCTTCCTGGCGCTGGCGGCCGGGGCCGACGTGGTCGTCGAGAGCTTCCGGCCCGGGGTCGTCGCTCGCCTCGGCATCGGCTACGACGCGGTACGGGCCGTGAACCCTGCGGTGGTGTACTGCTCCACGAGCGGGTTCGGCCAGGACGGCCCGCGCTCGGCGTGGGCCGGCCACGACCTCGATTACCTGGCCGTCGGGGGCTATCTGGCGGCGACGGGCCGGCGCGCCGACGGCGGGCCCCCCATCCCCGGCGCCACCGTCGCCGACGCCGCAGGCGGAGGCATGCACGCGGCATTGGCGATCTGCGCCGCGCTGGCGGGCCGAGCCATCACCGGTGAGGGCACCTTCCTCGACGTGTCGGTGGCCGACGGGGTCCTCTGGCTCATGTCCCTCGCCGCCGACGAGCACCTTGCCACCGGGACCGAGCCCGGGCCGGGCCACGACGTGCTCACCGGGCGCTACGCCTGTTACGACGCCTATCGCACCGCCGACGGGAAGTGGCTGGCGGTGGCCGCCATCGAGGCCAAGTTCTTCGCCAACCTGTGCCGGGCGCTCGGGTGTGAGCAGTGGATCGAGCACCAGTACGACGACGATGTTCAGGACGCGCTGCGTCGCGACCTTGCCGCCGCCTTCGCCCGCCGGGACCGCGACGACTGGGTGGCCGAGCTCTCGGGTGCCGACACCTGCGTCGCCCCCGTCCAGGCCGTGTCGGAGATCGGGGACGACCCGCAGTACGCGTTCCGCGGTGCCGTGGTGGAAGCCAAGCACGCCGGGCGCGGGACGTTCCGTCAGGTGGGTGCGGTGCTGGCCGGCATGGCACCGCTCACCGAGCCGGTATGCGTCCCCGAT
This sequence comes from uncultured Acidimicrobiales bacterium, assembly GCA_963838775.1. Lineage (GTDB taxonomy): Bacteria > Actinomycetota > Acidimicrobiia > Acidimicrobiales > UBA8190 > Chersky-840. Next base: position 127,411 of record CAWISP010000039.1, on the reverse strand, counting down.
GTCGAGTCCACCGACACCGACGAGCTGCTGGCGGCGGCGGGCATCCCCGCCGAAAGGGTAGCGGCGTGGCGGGCCCGGAAGGTGATCGCGTGAGCACGAGCACCACGATCGACGACGTCCGTGCCCTCATCGGGGTCCCCCAGTACGAGGAGACCGGCGACTTTCCGGTCGAGCGCAGCTACGTGTGGACCATGTGCGCGGCGGTGGAGAACGGCAACCTCCTGTACTGGGACGACGCCGTGGCCGAGGAGCTCACCGACGGGCCCATCGCCCCCCCGACGATGATCTCGGTGTGGTTCCGCCCCCATCACTGGGCGCCGGGCCGCACCGAGGCGCACCTCCCCCTGAAGGTCCATTTCGACCTGAAGGAGCGTCTCGGGCTGCCCGAGGCGGTCATGACCGACAACACCATCGTGTTCTTCGACCCGGTGCGACCCGGCGACGTGCTCACCACGCGCCAGATCCTGCGCTCGGTCAGCGACGAGAAGACGACGAAGCTGGGCACGGGACGCTTCTGGGTCATCGACGTCGAGTACACGAACCAGCGCGGGACGAAGGTTGGGGTCGAGAGCTACACCGGCTTCGGCTACCGGCGTGGTGCCGACGACGCTAAGGGCAGCGCATCGTGAGCGGGCTCCAACCGGTGCTCGTGTTCGGCGACGTGGCCGAGGGTGACATCCTGCCGTCGCTCGCCCATGACGTGACCGCCACCACGGTCGTGCTCGGCGCCCTGGCCACGCGCGACTGGCGACCGATGCACCACGACAAGGACTTCGCCGTCGAGCGCAACGGCACGAAGGACATCTTCCTCAACACCCCCAACCAGGCGTCGTGGTTCGAGCGCTACATCACGGACTGGACCGGCCCCCACGGGCGCATGGGCCGGGTCACCTTCCGCATGCGTGACTCGGTGTTCCCCGGCGACACCATGGTGTTCGAGGGGGTCGTGTCCGAGGTCACCCGGGACGACACCGGGTGCGGCTGGGTCGGTCTCGACATCACCTTGTCGGTCGACGGGGACGTGAAGAGCACGTGCGTGGCGCGCGTGGCGGTGCCCGTGGACGACGACGACAACCCTTGGCGACGCGGCGGAGACCGCTGGAAGCCCTGAGAGGAGCGGGACGTGCTGGACCTCGAATTCACTCCGGAGCAGGACATGCTGCGCGAGACGGTGCGCAAGGTGTGCGCCACCCACAGCCCCCTGTCGGTGGTGCGCGCGCTCGAGGACGATCCCGTCGGCTACTCGACGGAACTGTGGAAGCAGATGGCGGAGCTCGACCTCATCGGGCTCCTTCTCCCCGAGGAGCACGGCGGCTCCGCCATGAGCGCCCTCGAGGGTGTCGTGCTCTACGAGGAGCTCGGGCGCGCCCTTGCCCCCACGCCCCATTTCGCCAGCGCGGTGCTGTGCGGCGGTGCCCTGGCCTCGGCGGGCTCGTCGGAGCAGCGGGCTCGATGGCTGGGACCCATCGCCACCGGCGAGGCCATCGTCACCCCCGTCTGGTTCGAGCCCGAGAACAGCTGCGGGCCGACGGGCATCCAGATGCGGGCCGAGCCCGACGGGGACGGCTTCCGTCTGACGGGGAGCAAGCGCCACGTCCCCTTCGCCTCCTCGGCGTCGTCGTTCGTGGTCCTGGCCCGCACCGGCGACGTCCCCCTCGACGTCGACCTCTTCCTCGTGGACCCGGCCTCGGCGGGGGTGACCCTGCACCAGCAGCTGACCGTGGCGTCCGACACCCAATTCCAGGTGAACTTCGACAATGTGCGCGTGGACGCCGGGGCCCGCATCGGCGCGCCGGGCACGGGATGGGCGACGTGGGACGCGGTGATGCACGACGGGTGCATCCTCCTCGCCGCGCAGGCCGTGGGTGGTGCGCAACAGGCCCTCGACATCACCGTGCAATACGCCAAGGACCGCGAGCAGTTCGATAAGCCCCTGGGGGCCTTCCAGGCCATCGCCCACTACCTCGCCGACGCCGTCACGGCCGTCGACGGGGGGACCACCCTCGTCCACGAAGCCGCCTGGGCCCGATCCGAGGGCCGGCCCGTCGACAAGCTGGCCCCCATGGCGAAGCTGTTCGCGTGCCGCACCTACCGCGACGTGACGGCCATGGCCCAGCAGGTGTTCGGAGGCATCGGCTTCACCGTCGACTTCGACATCCAGCTCTTCTTCCGCCGGGCCAAGCAGCTGCAGCTGTCGTGGTGGGACACCCGCTACCTCGAGGAACTCGTGGCCGCGGCCGTGCTCGACGGGCGCGCCTGACGCGCCTGACCATCACGGGCGCGTCCCCGGCGGGGGGCCGCCTTCCGGGGTCAAGCCGTTACGCCGAGGCGGTCTCCTGGCCCAGGGTGTAGCCGGCCAGAAAGGTGTCGGCCTCGTCGGTCCGGGCATAGCGGTTGGCGAGCCGACGGAATCGGGCCGAGTGCGTGGGCTCGATGAGGTGGGCGAACTCGTGCACCAGGACGGCGTCGAGCACCCAGCCGGGGACGTAGCGCAGACGGTCGGAGATGCGGATATCGCCGGTCCGCGACGTGCAGCTGCCCCACCGGTGCTGCTGGTTGCCGACCCAGCGGATCGACGTGGCCCGGACGCCGCCGAGGTACTCGTCGGCGAGCTGGTTGGCCCGGCGCTCGAGGTCGCGGTCCGAGGTGGTGACGTTGGGGCGCTGGGCCAGGACACGCTGGACGAGGCCCTCGACGAGCTCCACCCGGTCGGCCTTGCTGAGCCGGGCCGGGACGAGAATGACGACCCGGCCGTCCTGCCAGAAGCCGCTGGCGGTCTTGCGGCGGCGCGGGCTGGTGCGGACCTCGACCGGCGGCAGCGGCGGCTTTCGGTCGCTCATCGCGGGCCTCCGCCGGCTCGCGACCCGTGCCGGCCGAGCCGGCGCGGACGTGTCGGTTCCAACGCACTGCCCCCCGCGAACTCCATGTCACTAATACATGCCGATGCGGAGACGCTGCGCAAGACCCTGCGTGTGAATTTTCTGCGTCTTCGACGTCGCCCGGGAGGTTGCCGACGCCCATTAGGGGGCCTCGGTCACCACCGCTTCTGGCGACCGCTCGCGTTGAGGTCGGCGAGGTACCGGTTGTAGGCCGCCAACTCGTCGTCGGTCTCGTCTCCTGTGTCCTCGGCACCACTGTCCTCGGCTCTGCCGTCGGCACCCCGAGCCGAGGTCGGGCTTCCCTCGAGCACACCGGCCTCCGACGCGGCTCCCGCCCCGTCGGCGCGCCCGCCGGGGACGACCTCGCCCCGGGCGGCCTCGCCCCGGGCAGTTTCGGAGCCGGGATCGTCGTGGACGAGCTTCCACCACATGTAGGTGGCGTAGGCGGCGAAGATCGGCCACTCCACGGTGTAGACCCAACTCAGGGTGTTGCCGCCCAGGGCCCGCGACACCTGCCACCATGTGAGGGCGACGCACCCGGGGACGAAGACGGCCAGCGCCACATGCAGCGAGACCGCACGCCTCGAGGTCCACACGCTCCGCACTGCACAAAGGCTACCGACCCCGTCCTGGCCCGCTCCCTGGTCCTGGACACCGGGCGAACCACGAAGGAGACTCTTTGTTCGAGTCGCTTGCGGGCGCCACGGGTTGGCGGGCCCGCAGGCGGGAGGAGGGTAGGTGGCCGCGAAGGGATCGCTCCCCAGCTCCGAGGCGGGTCGGGGAGGCGGCGAGCGCCACTGGTGGACCCTCATCGCCGTCTGCGGAGCGACGTTCATGCTCCTGGTGGACATCACCATCGTCCAGGTGGCCCTGCCCACCATGCAGCGCTCGCTGCACGCCAGCTTCAGCGACCTGCAGTGGGTCATCTCGGCCTACGCCCTGAGCCTCTCGGCGGTCATCCTCACCCAGGGATCCCTGGCCGACCGCTTCGGGCGCAAGCGCGTCTTCATCATCGGCGTGACCGTGTTCACGCTGGCCTCCCTGGCGTGCGGGATGGCGCACAGCCCCGCCCAGCTCATCGCGGCACGCGCCGTGCAGGGGATCGGCGGGGCGGGGATGTTCGCCACCTCCCTGGCTCTGATCGGCCAGGACTTCCAGGGCGCGGCCCGGTCCTCGGCCATCGCCGTGTGGGGGGCCACAGTGGGAGGCGCAGTCGCCATCGGGCCTCTGGTGGGCGGAGCCCTCACGAGCGCCTTCGGATGGCAGTGGATCTTCTACGTGAACATCCCCATCGGGGTCCTGACCCTCCTGGTGAGCCTGCGCATGGTGAACGTCGTGGACCCCGGGGCCAAACGGCTCGACTGGAGCGGCCTGCTCACCTTTTCGGGGGGCCTCTTCCTGCTCGTGCTCGGCCTCACCAAGGGCAACGACGACGGGTGGACGAGCACCCGGATCGAGGCGACCCTCGGTGCCGCCGCCGCGCTGCTCGTCATCTTCGTGATCGTGGAGCTGCGCCAGGAACGACCCATGTTCGACCTGTCGCTGTTCCGCAAGCCGGCCTTCACGGGGGTGTCGATCGCCACCTTCGGCATCGGGGCCGGGATGTTCGCCCTGCTGCCCTACCTGACGCTCTATCTCCAGAACGACCTGGGGCTGTCCCCGCTCCAGGGGGGTGAGCGCCTCCTGCCGCTCACCACGTTGTCGTTCGTGGTCCCCCTGGCGTCACGGCCCCTGACCGAACGAGTCCCCGCCGGATTGACCCTGTGCGTGGGTCTGGCCACCTCGGCCGTCGGGATCTGGTTGTTCACCGGCCTGACCGTGGCGTCGGGATGGAAGGCGTTGCTGCCCGGGCTCCTCGTGGGCGGGGTCGGCGTGGGCCTCGCCAATCCCGCCATCGCCAAGATCGCCCTCGGCGTCGTCCCGCCCCAGCGGGCCGGCATGGCGTCGGGGATCTCCAACACCTTCCGCATCGGAGGTGTCGCCACCGGCGTCGCCGCCCTCGGGGCCGTGTTCGAGCACCGCATCCAGTCGACGCTGCACGGGCTGGTCGGACCCAACCAGACCGGCGTCGTCGCCCGTGCCATCGCCGCGGGCGGGACCCGGGCGGCGGCCAAGGTCTCGGGCAACAAGCCTGCCATCGTGATGGCCGCCCCCCATGCCTTTGTCACCGGGATGAACCTGGTCATCATGGTGGGCGCCGTCACCGTGGGCGTCGGAGCCGTCTTCGCCGTGCTGGTGCGGCGCAAGGACTTCTACTCGCGCCGGCGTGACGGCTACCGGCCCCCCGTGCCCGCCCCGCGGCGCGACCTCGTGCCCGAAGCGGTGGGATGACGTCGTCATGACGAGCACCGCTCCCCGGTCGTCCCGGCGCGCTTCCTTCGACGATGGAGTCGGCGGTGTACCGCAGCCCGGGCGACGTCGGCGTGGAGGAGCGTCCCGTGCCGACCCCGGGCCCCGGCGACGTCCTCGTCGAGGTGGCCTACTGCGGCATCTGCGGGTCCGACCTCCACATCATGATCGAAGGTTGGGGCAAGCCCGGGAGCGTGGGTGGCCACGAGTACACCGGCATCGTGGCTGCGGTCGGCGAGGGCGTGACGCGCTGGGCGCCCGGCGACGCCGTGGTGTGCGGACCGTCGCCGCGATGTGGGGAGTGCCGGCGGTGTCGCGAGGGAAAGCCGTCGCAGTGCGAACGCCGCTCGGCACCGGTCGACGGCAATACCGGGGGGGCCTTCGCCGGCTACGTGGTCACCGACGCCCGATCCCTGTTGGCGTTGCCCGACGGGATGTCGCCTCGGGTCGCCGCCCTCGCCGAACCCCTCGCCGTGGCCCTGCACGGCATCACCCGGTCGGGCATGGTGCAGGGTGACACGGCCATGGTGTTCGGGGCCGGGCCCATCGGGGCGCTCACCATCGCGGCGCTGGCGGCCATGGACATGGGCCCCGTCGTCGTGGTCGAGCCGGGCGAGCGGCGCCGGCGCCTGGCCGCCGAGCTCGGTGCGGCCGAGGTGCTCCATCCCCGCGAGCTCGAGACGTATCCCTCCTGGGAGCCCGAGCGTCAGTCCCCGCGCGCCGTCGACGTGGTGTTGGAGTGCTCGGGGAAGAAGGCGGCCATGGAGTGCGGCTTCTACCAGCTGCGCCGAGGGGGGCACCTGGTGCTCGTGGGGGCGGGCATCGAGGCGCCCGCCTTCGACCCCAACCGCCTGATCCTCAACGAGCTGACGGTGACCGGCTCGTTCGTCTACGACGCGGGCGGATTCGAGCGCGCCCTCGAGCTCCTCGCCTCGGGTCGGATGCCTGTCGACGTGCTCATCGACCCCGACGACGTGACGCTGCAGGGACTGGGGGAGGCCATGCAGAGGCTCGCCGCCGGAGACATCGCCGGGAAGGTCATGGTGGTTCCGGGCCACGAGGCCCGATCTCGAATGGAGGGCGAGTGATGCCGCATCCCTACTACCCCTCGGGCAATCCTCACTTCAACCACATCGCGCTCAGCGTGCCGGCGGACCTCCTCGACGAGACCAACCGGGCCGACATCTGTCGTTTCTGGGGGCAGGTCCTCGGCTTCGACGAGATGCCGACCATGACCCTCGACCGCAAACGCCTGATCCTGTCGTGCGTGCACTGGGACCAGTTCATCTTCCTCATCGCCGAGGACGATCCCATGCGCTGCCCCCGCATGGACCACTTCGGCTTTGCGGTGGGTGCGCTCGACGAGCTGACCGCGGCGCGCGATCGTGCCGTCGAGTTCCGCAAGCACGATCCGCGTGTGGACCTCATCGATCTCAAGGTCGACGACCAGGGACCGATCAAGATCCATTCGATCTACGTCGGGTACGTCCTCCCGATGCTGTGCGAGCTCCAGTACTGGGAGTTTCAGAGCTCCTGAGCCGACGGCCGGTTCAGCCCGCCGCGGACTCGTGCGCTTCGGGGACGGCGTCGGCGCCGGGGATTGCCTCGAACCGGCGCCGGATGGCGATGCGGTTCTCCTCGTACTCACCCTCGCCGTCGATGAGGTACATCCGCGAGGTTCCGTGGCAGGGGTGGTTCGCCCGGGCCGAGGCCCGGGCCGCAGCGCGACGGGCGTCCCTGCCGGCGTGGCGCCCCTTGCGCAGAGACGCCGGCCTGAGCTCGCGGCGAGGTGCCCGGACCGAGACGAAGATATCGGGCCCGCTCACCTGCAACGGGACGGCGACCACCTCGTCAGGCTCGACCGACCCCGCCTCGGTGTCGTCGTTGGACTGAGACCTTCTTCGCACTTGTCCCCCCGCCGTATCAGCCCGCGAGCAATTCACGTGACGGGTCAGCGTGAGCTTCGGCGATCAACAGCCGTCCAAGCGGAGGTCAATAATCCGGCAACGCCGGGGGTTTCGACCCCCATTTCGGCGTGCTTTCGCGGCGAGCCCGAAACGCCATAGGTCACCCGACCTATCGCCGGTGCTCAGCGTTCCCGGTGCTGAGCGTTCCGGGTTCTCAGCGTTACGGGGTTCTCAGCCGGGGACGCGGCTCTTCGTAGACGAGATGGTCGGGGTCAGGCCGGCCAGCAGGCGCAGGACCTTGCCGTGGTCACCGGATTTCAGGCCGAGCGCAGCGGCGAGGTCGCGTGCCACCTCGCCGTTGATCCGCTGGCGGAGGCGCCGGCCCTTGGCGGTCAGGGTCAGCATCCGGATGCGCCGATCGTCGGGGTCAGGAATGCGGTCGACGAGGCCCAGGCGCTCCACCCGGTCGACGAGGCCGGTCACATTGGAGGGATCGCACGCCAGCTCCTCGGCGAAGGCGCGCATCGACACCGGTTCGTCGAGCAGCCGGAGGAGCCACACCTGTTGGGCGGTGAGGTCGTGGCGCGTGGCGACAGCCGCCACCACCTCGTGTGTCCGCCTCGTCATTTCGAGAAGCCCGTCGATGACGTGGTCCAGTTCTTCGCCATCGGGCGCGTCGGGCACGGGTCCCAGTGTGCAGCAAAAACTTGACTTCCTCAAGTATTGGGCGGATACTTGAGGGGGTCAATAGTCGACGGCACAAACAACGCCGTTATGTACGCCACGTCGCACGACGCAGGAGTCGCATGCTGAAGCTCAAGATCGTCATCGGGAGCACCCGTCCCACCCGGTCAGCGGACCTGGTCGCGCCCTGGGTCGTCGAGCGGGCCAGTGCGCACGGGGCCTTCGACGTCGAGGTCCTCGACCTGCGCGACTGGTCGCTACCCATATTCCAAGAGCACATCGGCACGATCGGCGACTTCAACGACCCCACGTACTCGGAGCCGATCGTGCGCCAGTGGAACCGCAAGCTCAAGGAGACCGACGCACTGCTCGTCGTCACGCCCGAGTACCTGCACTCGATACCCGGCATCTTGAAGAACGCGCTCGACAACGTGTTCGTGAGCTTCGCCTTGCGCAACAAGCCGATGGCGGCCGTCGGCTACAGCATCGGCATCGCGGCGGGGGTCCGGGCTGTCGAGCACCTGATGGACATCGCCATCGAATCCGAGATGGTGCCGCTGCGAGACACCGTCCTCATCCCCAAGGTCGGCGAAGCCTTCGATGCCCAGGGCGTCCCGGTGGACCCGATGACCGACATTGCCATGACCGTCATGCTCGACGACTTGGCCTGGTGGGGGGCGCTGCTGGCCCAGGGCCGTGCCCAGGGGGAGCTCGCGCCGGCCACGTTCAGAACCCGCGCCGCCCTGGCCGCCATCAAGCGAGCGTCGTGACGCGGGTCGTGCCGGAACCTGGTCCCACCGTCCACCCTGACTGCGGAGAACGCTGTGTCTGACGACTCGTCTCGCTGGGTGACCGCCCTGCGGCGGTCCCAGGACCGGCTGGCCGCGGCGGTGTCCGGACTCGACGGCGCCGGCCTGCGAGCCCCCTCCTACGCCTCGGAGTGGAGCATCGCCCAGGTCCTGTCGCACCTCGGCAGTCAGGCCGAGATCTTCGGCCTTCTTCTCGAGGCCGGGCTCAGTGGGAGCGACGCTCCGGGTCAGGACGCGTTCCCCCCGATCTGGGAGGCATGGAACTCCCGCGGCCCCGACGAGCAGGCCGCGGACTCCGTCGCCGCCAACGAGGAATTGGTGAGCCGCCTCGAGGCGGTCGACCCTGCCCGGCGCGACGCCTTCCGTCTCGCTGCTTTCGGCATGGACCTCGACTTCACGACGTTCCTGCGCCTACGGCTGGCCGAACACGCCGTGCACAGCTGGGACATCACCGTCGCTCTCGACGACTCGGCCACGGTCGTCCCCGAGGCGGTCGAGCTCCTTGTCGACGTGCTCCCGGATCTGGTGGCCCGGGTCGGAAAGCCGACGAAAGCGTCGTTCGTGGTGCAGGTGTCGACGACCGACCCCGAGCGGCGCTACGCCCTCGTCACCGACGGAGTCCGCCTCGAGCCGTGGTCCGAGCGCGACGTCGCCGGCGTGTTGGAGCTGCCGGCCGAAGAGCTGGTCCGCCTCGTCTACGGACGTCTCGACGCCGCCCATACCCCGACGGCCCGACTCGAGGCCGCCGCGCTGAGCCTCGACGACGTGCGTGCCATTTTCCCGGGTTCTGAGCTCCCCGAGACCTGAGACGGCCCGGGGGCCGTCGGTCAGGTCACGGTCAGGATGAAGGCCTGAGTCACCACGACCTTGGCTTTTCCCTTCCCGAAGCTGGCCCTGATGGTCAGGTGGTAGACGCCGATTCCCCTCTTGATGTTGGGGATCCCCGAGATGGTGGCCGTGCCGTCGTGGTTGTTCCTGAAGTGCACGCCCTTGGGGAGCCTGCCCGTCTTCTTCAGCGACGGTGTCGGGGTCCCCGACGTCGTGACCAAGAAGGAGAAGGAGAATCCCGCTGTCGCCGAGGCGTTGGGGTCGCTCGTGATGGCGTCACCCGAAGGAGGCTCGACGAGCACGCACTCGTTGGCGTCGAGGTTGGCCGGGCTCGTGTTGTCCGAGGACCCCGAGTACGTCGGGCTCCCGAGGTAGACGGCGGAGAAGCACCACGTGCCCACCGAGGTGGGGGCGAAGAAGCTGGACGTCGCCGCCGAGGTCGCCCCGGCCCCTTTCAGGAGGGCCACGCCGGCGTCCTCCGGGGTGCCGTTGCTGGGACACGCCGCGGCGGTGAAGGTAGACGTAATGCTCGTGTGGCATACGTAGAACGTCACGCTGCCGGTGGGGGCACCGGCCAGCGCGTTGCCGGTGACCGTCACCGTGTCGTCGGCCGAGTTCATGGGTCCGAGAGTGAGCTGGGCCGACGAGATGAAGGTCGACGTCGACGACTGGGCCGTAGCCACCAGCACGCACTCGTGGCTGTCGAGGTTGGTGGAGGAGGTGTTGTCGGACGACCCCGTGTAGGGCGAGACGCCGCCGTAGACCGCCGAGAAGCACCACGTGCCCGCCGACGTCGGCGTGAACGAGCCCGACGAGGCGGTCGACGCGTTGCCCGTTCCCACGCTCAGATGGGCGATGGCCAGTTCGTTCGCGCTCGTGGCCGCACAAGGACCTCGTGTCAGCGTCTGGGTGGTGCCGGTCTGGCAAACGTAGAAGTCCACGTTCCCGGTGGGATTGCCGTGGGCGGAGGTTCCCTGCACCGTCACCGTGTCGCTCACCGTCCCCGCCGCGCCGAGGGTCACCGCCGAGGCGCTCACCTGCGTGGCCGTCGTCGTGCTCGTGGGAGAGGTCGTGGTGGTCGTCGGCCCCGTGGTGGTCGTGGGGCCGGTCGTGGTGGGACCTCCACCAACGGTCTCGGAGCCGAACAGGACGATGCCGATGGCCCGGTCGCCGGCCTGGTCACCGATGGCGAGCACGCAGGTGTCTCCGGCGGCCTGCTGGGTCGGGGTGGGGGGACACGGGTACTTGGCGGCATCGGTGGCGGCGCTGCCCGAGGTCGAGCAACCCGTGATCACCGATGTTGTCGGCGCGGTCTGGGTGCACGTGGGCTTGCCCGCTGTCGGGGGCCCGACGGTCCCGGTCTGCATGGTGTGGGTCCCCGACAGTGTGCCCGTGGACGAGATGCTCGTGAGGGCAAGGGCGGAGCAGCTGACGGGGATGTCATTGCCGAGGAAGAGGATCACTGGCTGCGTGGGATCGGAACTGCACTGCTCGATCGAGGCCAGCGAACCGGCGGTGAAGTGCGTACCCGTGACGGTGACGACGTCTCCAGACGCGAGCCCACTGCACACCGGTGAGGACGGGTTGCTGTCATTGCACGACGCTCCCGCCGCGGTGGTGCTGAGACTCAGGGTCGTTGCGGTCGCTGCCCCGCTCACGTTCGCGACACTGGCGGCCACGATGGTGCCGCCCGCCAGCACCGCCACCACGCCCAAGACTGTCATGAGCCTGACGACTCGCGAGCGTCCAATCGGCCAAGGACCGAGTGTTGCCATGGTCAGGCCCCTTTCGTTCTGGGGCCCCTCAGACCCAGCGTGGGCAAAGAAGGACAGAGAAGGTGCTTCCCCCTCGCCTTTCTTTACCCCTCGGCGAGCGTTCTATCAACAGGCAATTTCCATCGTTCACGGAGTGTGAGTCCGGTGTTACTGGTGGTGTACGGCGGAGCGGCGGGTCGATGTTGTCCCGTCCGCGTCGGCGTTGTGGTCCCCCTGGATTCGGCGGCCCTTGGATGAACGGTGCGGGTGCGGGTGTCACTGCATTCGGCCAGTGCTCGCTTGTAAATGTGATCTGCCATGGGACCCGAGTCATTGGGTTTGGCTGCTGATGGGGTGTCCTCAGGGACAGATGGCCGCACCCTGGAGGATCACGATCCACAGTCCCAACGGGTGGGTCTTTCGGCCCTATTCCACCCCCGAGGAGTGGAGTACGCCTACACCAGAGGGATCTAAGAGGGAAGGGGGCTTGCGATGTCCCTAGTGCTCATTGGGCCCGATGCATCGGTCGACGACAACGAGTTCGATGACGTCGACCGGGAATTGACCCGCTCAGCACGGGAGGTCTCGTGCGGATGCATCCCGTTTGCGAATCTCGACTTCACGAGAGCGGCGAAAGTAGCCAGGCTGAAGCAGTGCCCTGAGTGCGGAGGAGAGAACCTGATCCCGGTCTTCGCTGGACAGGACACGAATTCTTTCTGCGAAGACTGCACGTCGTGTTGGCACCGGGAAGGTGGTCAGGTCACGAGGGTCAACCCGTGGACGTGTCCGGGCTGTCAGTTGTGGTCGGCGGCGTGTTTTGAGCGCTTTGACTTGTCGTCAACTTGGGAACAGGCTGCCCGTCCGGTTGCTGTAAGGAGGTAACGAGCAACGAAAAGTACGCACGAGTTGGGGACGATGTGTGAGCCGTTGATCGGGGAGTGGAGGAAGGTTTTTCCTGACGGTGTGGCTCCTCGTACCGTGTCAACGGTGCTGGCGAAGTGACCTCGGTCACCGTCCAAGACGATGTAGCTCATGATGACGCTGCTGTGCCATCACGGCGCTGAACCTCGACCACCTCCCGACCAGTCGCACGAGCATGAGACGAGCCAAAGGCTACGACGATGACGCATCTTGGTCCGGTGTTTGGGCTGGGCCAGGCTGCACATCATGGCAGAACTGATTCCGAGAGGCACTTTGAGCAGACTCCATCCGCCGCCGTCGCTCAGCACTGATTACGCCTTCGTCTGACTGATTTCCAGCAGGTGGCCGTCCGGGTCACGAAAGAAGCAGCGGATCTCCAAGTCGTACTCCACCGGAGGCGTGAGAAACTCTGCCCCTCGCCCCACCAGCACCTGATAGGCGTGCCAACAGTCCGGGACTTTCATCGTCAGTTCGTGGCTGACCGTGTGCTTATCGGTGGGAGGCCGGAACGTGATCGTGGGCTTGTCCGGCGTCGGCCCACCACCAGTCACGAGCACCAGCCATGTGCCCTGAAACTGCATTACGGCGGACGTGCCACCGTACTGGCGAAGGTCCGTGGCCCCGAGCACGTCCCGGTAGAAGGCCCGAGCACGACCGAGGTCCCCAACAACGAGGAGGACGGACATCTCGACGCCCTGAACCGGGAAGTCCTGGTTCATCGTCCTTTTACCGCTTGTCGTCACCAACCTCATCATTGCCGCTGCAACGGCCCGGTGCCCGTTCGAGACATGGGCCACACGCCAGCCCATGACGGCAGTTGGTCACCCCGGCAGGGAAGCGTTCTCTGCCATACAGTGACGACCATCATTCGGTAGATCGGGATTTGATTCCGACCTCGGGAAGGACGACCGTTGCTCTTCATCGAATATGACGTGACCAGCGATGGTGAGATCGAACTCGTCGCCCTCATCAACGCCATCGAGGAAGACGACCAAGATTCCGACGGAGCGGCGTGGATGGCCTGGCGAGCAACCCACGAGGATGAAGGCATGGGATGCGTCGGCGTTTCACGGGCAGACCTGGCGGCCATGGAGTCAACCGAGGACTCAGAGGAACTTCGAGCTATCATTGAGGGCATCATTCTCAACGACCGGGCCACCAAAGAAGTGGCTTCATGAGTACCACCCGGTCCCAGCTGTATCGATTCGCCAGGGACCTGGGCAACATTGAAGCCGTCGAGCACGGATACAAGCGTGGAGGGCTCTCGGGTGGGGCCGAAGGCGCTGTCGAGCGTCAGGTACGCCGCACCATCTATCGAACCGGCAACCGCCAAATCAATAAGTTCGTTCGTGCCATCGGCTTAGGGCCGAGGAGACGCTAAGCGGACTTTCTTATTCTAGATCGGCCGCTAGGAGCTTCTTGGGATCAGCCAACACCATGTGCCACATTCCGGGTCGGTGCATTCGCTCTGTAAGTTTCTGACATCACCCGAGATGGACGGCAGGACATACACGTAGCCGCACTAAACAACGGAGAACTCAATGGACGTGAACGACCGACTTACCCGACTTGAGGATGCTCTCATCGATCTCGCCGTCGTTGTGAGCGAGGGTCATCTCGACCACCTTGCCGCAGCAAACATGTCCCCGGTTGTCGTCGAAGCGGGCAGGCAGTTTCAAGCGTTCCACCGGGCGGTAATCGACGAGCGGGTGTTGTAAGGGCTCCTCCCCGTCGGGTGACCAAAGAGAGGTCCTAGGACTCTTGCCGACGGCACATACCGGCGTATGGGGGTCCTTGGCGCTCCAGGGAAAGACCCCCGCCCCCGCTCGTAAGCGCCGCATGGGGGGCAGAGGGGCAGCGCAGGGAACCCCTCTGCAAAGGGTCCCTGCGCCGACGTCGTAGTTCAGTGCCGAGAGAAAGCGCCCATCCCCTCGCCGCTCAAGGAGGCGTAGCCTTCTCCCAGAGGGCCTTTTGGCCGGGTATCAACTCGTCAGCGTCGTGTGGCACCAACAGGGCCACCGGATCGACCTGAACTATGTCCACGGCGAGCCCCATCACATGATCGGATCTGAGGTGATCACCGCCATGCTCGCTAAGGATGCCGGACTCGACGCCGTACCAACGCCCGATGACACCCGTCGCTGGGTCCGAAGACACCGATGGGCACCATGACCGAAGCCCCGGAGTAGCTCTCCTCCGGCACGAGAGTTCGGCGTTGCGGCCAACGAACTGGCTAGAGCGACACCCCCGGTACTCTCAGAAGTGTTCCCAAAGGGTCGGTCCGGTTGAGTGCATCCCGCCAAGCACTCCTTGACTGACCCTGGGGCCTCATCGAGACTGCAGCCGCTAAGATTGTGCGCCGTCGTGGTCTTCATTCTGCGCTTCGGCTTGAGCAGCCGCTCTAACTTCAACGAAAAGGAAGCATGACGACCACAGCCTCGCTCTACAGGACATTGAAAGAAGAAGTTGAGAGGATCAGCCCAGATTCTGAGTACTCAATGGATGACGTCACCGAGGAAGTGTGCGTGATCTTCGATCACGTCCACGACATGCGTCGCTTCCTTGGTGCTATCGAAGACAAATCAAGGGGTGCTCGCATAGCGATAGAAAGGGACGGAAGCGAGATATTTGATGGTTCCATCAGGTTTGGTTGGCGTTTCATGGTAGAGGTCAACGAAGATGATGAACATCAGCCCGTAACGCACACAACCGTGTGGTTCCATGCCCGTGATCTGCCCGATATGGTCGAGCGTCTGCGACGGGACCTGAGCGGCTAAGGTCAGCGAGGGACGGAACGGGTGAGGTTTCGCAATAGTCCCACCATCCGGCGCTTCTCCTTGGCCTCGACGTGGGGCGAGAACTTTGCCGAAAAGGGTTCCTCGGCTCCGACAAACCAAAAACGAAACAAGGGGGACGCACCCGATGGGACCCGAACTGAAGATGACCACGACGGCACGAGAGTGGAGAGTGCGGCGGGCAGCGAAAAGCGTCCGCACCACCGTGGGCTATGGCGCACGGGTACGGAAGGACACACGCAGCGGGCAATACTCGCTCATTGACCTCAGCACCAGCACACTGATCGCTGACGACCTCGACCTCGGTTCCCTGGAGGAACTCGTGGGCAGCGGCGCACTGTGGAACGAGAGGCTGGTGGTTCCGGGTACCGAGGCGATGGTCGAGCTAATGGACGTGCTCCAGGCGACCGTCTGTGGCGGGGGTTCGGTCTACGTATCCCACGGTGCCATCGAGATCGAGCCCGACTCGATCGATGACGTGGCTCTCCTTTTCGAGGAGGTTGCAGGGCTCGACGGGCTGGATGTTGGGATCACCATTCAGTTGTCTGGCGACTACCCGGCGTTGTTGGAGCACCTGCGCACCACGTACGCCACCGAACTCACAGAACATGCGGCGGAGCAGGCGAAATGGGACGCAGAGCACGGGAGGATTTGAGCCTGTGGTCGTCCCAACGACTAACGACACCAACCGTGGAAGAGTGATACCTGTGGACGAGAATACGCTCGAAGAACTGTCAGAAGAAGAGTGCCTTGAGCTTCTCGGGGCTCACTCGGTTGGACGCATCGCTGTTGTCCGTGACAACCAGCCTCTGATCTTTCCGGTCAACTACGTCTTCGAAGGACGGACTGTGGCCTTCCGGACCGATCCCGGGACAAAGCTCACGTGGGCCAAGCTGGGTCGTGTGGCCTTTGAGATCGATGCAACCGACCCGTTGTACCAGGAGGGGTGGAGCGTCCACGTGCAGGGCAACGGCACCGAAATAACCGGGGCCATCGACTCTTGGTCCGAGCGCATCTTGGCACGCTCGCTCGTGCCTTGGGCGGGGGGAGCGAAGGACCACTGGGTTGCTATCGCCTCGCCGGTCTTTACGGGGCGACGCATCGTCCACCGGCCTGGGTGACAGAGGCCACTCGCACATATTCGCCCACTATGAAGTCCCGGAGCCACCCCGCAGCCGACCACCTCGACTGAGCAGGTCCCCTCCTCTATCGCACCACCTGCTGGGACCTTCGCCCCTGCCAGACCCGACGGAGGGGCGGTTGAATGGTCCATGGCTCACTCGATGCAAGAGCGTGTGAACCGCCGAGATCGGATGGGAGCGGAGCCATGGCCAACCCACGAACGAGAGAGATAGCGGACTTCATCGAGCGCTTTCGGGTGAACCCAGGAAAGAAGGTAACGCTATCCAGGGACTTCGACCCGGGCTTCACGGCTGGCTCCCTCAAGAAGGAGGATGGCGCCACGATCCTGCAGCAGGACATAGAGCTATTGGCGGAGTACCAAGCCCGACTGGCCGCCCAGGACACCTATGGCGTGCTGGTCGTGTTGCAGGCGCTGGACGCCGGTGGCAAGGACGGGACGATCCGCCACGTGATGAGCGGCGTGAACCCCCAGGGTGTCAAGGTCCATAGCTTCAAAGTCCCTTCTGCGGAGGAACTCAATCACGACTACCTGTGGCGATACACCCCGTGCCTTCCCGCACGAGGGGAGATCGCAATCTTCAACCGCTCACACTACGAAGAAGTTCTGGTGGTACGGGTCCATCCCGAGAACCTGGATCGCCAGAAACTACCCAAAGCCGCAAAGGGCAAGGGGATCTGGGAACGACGCTTCCGTGACATCAACGATTGGGAGCGGTACCTGGACGACAACGGCATCAAAATCGTCAAGCTGTTCCTGAATCTGTCGAGAGAGGAACAACGTCGGCGGTTCCTGGCGAGGATCGATCTGGCCGAGAAGAATTGGAAGTTCTCCGCCAACGACGCACGGGAACGCCGCTACTGGGACGACTACCAAGAAGCGTTCTCCGAAATGTTGTCCAACACCAGCACGCCCTGGGCGCCTTGGTATGTGATCCCGGCGGACCACAAATGGTTCCTTCGCCTCGCCACAGGGGCGGTGCTCGCCGACACGCTGATCCGCATTGACCCGCAGTATCCGACCGTCAGCGAGGAAGCACGTAAGGATCTGCTTGAGGCGAAGATCGAGCTTGAGGCCGAGGCTCCAAAAGGAGCGGCCCCCGACCCCGTCGAAGAGGAGCTGGCTCGCTCCCGAGGTCCAGGGCAGGGCGAACCGGTGACCAAACCGAGCAGTTAATAGCTCCTGGGCAGCAACGCCGAAGATGACGTGCTCGACAAAACACATGCTCAAGGGAGTTGAAGCTCAAATGGTTTGCGGGTGTTACGGCCTTCACGTGATCGCTGCTCACAGATGTGGCCTGCCATGGGACCCGCTTAATCGAGGACGGCTGATGATGGGGGGCTTATGGTCAAGAGGCGGTGTTCGAGCGCCTGGTCTGTTGTCGGGCATCATGTACAAGGGCGTTGACATGGGGCAGGGAGCGGGTCGAGAGAGGATGATCGTCAGTATCGAGGTTTGCCTCGCAGGCTTGATTTTCGTACTGGCACGTCGATCCGAAGTTTTGCCAGACTTGCCCGGATTCCGTCCTCGGTCGTTGGCGACTGCACGACGATTTCCTCGACCAGCTCGTCGACTGTAACAGCAACAAGTACACCCATTTCAGTGATGGCGCAGCCAAACTCCTCGGCAATGCGGAGGGAGAGGAGCGCCCGAATCTCACGCTCGTCCTGAATCTCCCGACGTCTACTGGCAAACCGTCCAAGCATCGATCTGTCCTGCGAAGTGTCAGCCTCCCAGTCGAGGTACTCCACTCGCTTGATTACCATTGTCTCGGTGCACGAGCACCCTCGACGCAACAGTCGCGAAGTGCCGAACCAGACGGCGGATCGAGGATTTGGTCACTGTGGCGTCGACGCCCGCTGGAATGTAGCGCTCCCACATCGCCACAGACTCGAAGTCACGTTCATGCCAACAGTTGATCTTCGTCAATCGTTGTAGTTCCTCGAAAGGGTTCACGATCCCATGATTCGTCTCGAAGGAGACTTCGGGCATGCGTTCGGCTTCCCGCCTCGGCAATGCTCCTTCGTGGTCATCGGCGAACTGTCGTGCGCTCGCAAAGTACAAAGAGCGACCGGACACAACAGCAAGTAGGCGTTCGACGGTCATATATCGCCAGATTGTTTGGTCCAGGTCCCCAAGGGTTGGGTCCGAGAGATCGACTGGCACGACTTGAGTGTACGGTGTTCATCGTTCTGTTGCGAGATTGTCGGTCACCGTTTTGTCATGGTACGACGTGATTGCAGCAAGTCATCTTCCCGGCGAAGGAGGCAAATACCGCTTGCGATTCGCCTCGGTACGTCTCGCGTCGGGTCATTTGCGCCCACTCGGACCGGGCAACAATTCAGAGTTCTTTTGGGTACCAATCGTCGCTTCCCTCAGCTCAGTGATTGTTGCTTTTCCGTTCCTCAGCTCAGGAACCATTGGAGTTGTGCGTAGCTACATAAGTAGTAGTCGACTTGTCACGTCGTGTTGCTGAACGCTCAGCTCACGATTCGTCGCTGGACTAAAAACACCGGGTTCTACGTGCGAATCCCTCCGGTACGTTGCTTCTACGACGACATGCCGCAGAGCTAAGGTAACCTGACCGGACCCCGATAGTTGAGCCACCCGCTATGTCGATTGGTGTGCCTGTCGGTGGACCGGCCCCCACCAACCCACCGGGGTGAGCCAGCCGTGTGCGCTGTGGGGCCTGTTCATGTTGTAGTCGATCCGCCAGTCTTCGGTCTGCACCTTGGTCTCGAGGAGGCTGTCGAACTGCTGACCGTTGAGGTGCTCGTCGCGCATGCGGCCGTCGAAGCTTTCGATCCAGGCGTTCTGCCACGGCGATCCCGGGTCGATCAAGACCGTGCCCGTCCGTTCAACCGACACCAGTCGGCCACCGCATAAGCGATCAAGCTCGGTCCGTGGTCGAAGCGCACGTACAACGGTGCGCCACGTTCGGCCGCCAGACGGTCCAAGCACCACACCACCCCGTCGGCGTCGATGGAGCGCTCGACGTCGGTGGCGAGGGTCTCGCGGGTGAACTCGTCGAGCACGTTCAGGAAGAACTTGAGCGTTCCTCCCGTCTGACGTCTGATCGAACTGGAAGTCCATGGCCCAGAGCACGTTCGGTCGGATGGTGGAGCACATCGCCCCGACGGGCACCCCGATGCCCCGGAGCGGCTTCTTGCGCTTGCGATAGGGCACACGCAGGCCTTCTGCGATCCAGAGGCGGTGGATGCGCTTGTGGTTGCCGGCCCGCCAGCCGGCCTGCTTCGCCTCCACTGCTGCTCGCCGCCAGCCCCAGCGCGGACGACGCTTGCAGAAGTCCCGCAGCCACGCCCCCGCAGGGCGAGCTCGTCGTCAGAGGGGACCGGGGCACGGAGACGTTGGGTGGACCGGGCCTGGCCGACGACGCGGCACGCCCGGCGTTCGGTCACCCCGAACTGCTCCCGGATAAGCACGACAGCCCGTCGGCAACTCGGTCAGAGATTTCCCCGGTTCAACTCCTTCAGCATGTCGATGTCGAGGGCCTGGTCGGCCACGATCTTCTTCAGGCGCTGGTTCTCCCGGCGGAGTTCCTTGAGCTCCTTGGCGTCGTCGGCCTTCAGCGCCGCCGTACTGGTTGCGCCAACGGTGCCAGGTCGACTCGGTGATCTCGAGGCGCCGCGCACCTCGTCGATCGACTTCCCCTCGCCGAGGAGCTTCTCCTCCCTTCGGCCAGCTTCCGGATTACCTGCTCGGCGCGCGCCGGCGTCGCTTCACGGCCGCGCCGCCTTCCTTCCCCACATCGTGGGGCTCGGACTCGCACAACAGGTGGATCAGTTCATGGGTTCCCGGTCAAATCCTACTGGTGACTAACGATAAGACAGAGACGGGACCGATCCTGCCATCACGGGCTCCATCGGCATTGACTGACCACACAATCGAAACCTCGTCTACGAGGACCTCCTGGCCCTTGCAGCCTGGCTTTCTCCTCTGGACCCCGTCCTAGAACTGGCGAAGCATCGCGCCCGACCCTGTCACCAGCCGAGGCGGTGGACGTCCTCGGACGGTCAGAGCGAGCCCCGCGACCACGCCGACGGGGTCGCCGCCGACGATGACGTGCCGAGGGCGTCGAGGACAGCACCGCATTATCACCGCAAAGCTCTTGGAGACGCTGGGCTTGAGTTGACGACTGTCATCCCGGAGCGGGCGAAGTGTTGACACCTACCCTTTTACCCACCCAAGCGGCGGACGTGCTGGTGTTGGCTGGAAGAACTGTCCGTGGACCAAGCGCGGGAGGGATTGCCACCGACGATGAATCGACACGGGGTCGTGGGTCACATCGAATCGTCACAGCGACGCTACTTGAGGGGCTGGGACTAACTCGAAGCGTGAATCGACGCCGTCAGGGGTCGTTGGCTTCTGAGGCTCGACATCCCCAGGAGTGTTCCGAGGACTTCACCAGCTTTGCGGTCCTGCTCGTCGCTTCTGTGGGCATAACGATTCAGCAAGAGTACGCCGCCGTCGATATGCCCGAGGCGACCGGCAACATTCCGTATGTCGATACCAGCCTCGACGAGGGCGGTACCAGACCAGTGACGGAGACTGTGCAGGTGAAACTAGGGATACCAAGCCGATCGCGTAGACGAGTGGTGAACTGGGTCACACCATTGGGGTCCACGGAGTCGTTCCGTCCTCAGAGCTTGAAAGATGTATCCATCCGGCACGAGTCGAACTTTCGCCTCTCGTGCCTCCGCTTCAGCTGCTTCCCGTAACCGTGTGAAGAGGTGAACGCCTGCATCTCCCAGAACAATCCGTTTGGATCGGCCACTCTTTGTCGTCTTCTCGTCCACTACACCGGAGATCTGGTAAATGCTGCGGCGTACCGTAATCCTTCCCCTGTCCCAGTCGATGTCTGGCCAACGAAGCCCACACAACTCTCCACGGCGCATTCCGGTGAGAGCGGCCACCCGATAGAAGTCCGCCATAGCCGGTTGACGGGAGGTTCAGCCTCATCGATCAACTTCAAGACTTGTCTACCGAGGGTTCAAAAGCCTCGATCGTGGCTTGCGCTGGAGGGGATGCCTTTGCGGCAGGTGATCTTCCTCCCCAGTTGATCCAGTCGTTATCTTCGGCGAACTTCAGAGCGCCCGAAAGGATGCGGTGGTAGTGAACGACTGTGGTGGGGGAGTGCCCCGCATCTAGGAGTTCTCGGTAGAAGCTGTTGATATGCGAGGCTCGGAGCTTCGGGAGAGGGACGCCTCCGAGGGGCGTGTCTTTGATCCTGGCGACCTTTGATTCATAGTTCCTGATCGTGGTGGGACTGCGACGGAGTGCCCTGCGGTGATTGAGCCATTGGTCCAACGCCCAGCCAACGGTCTGAGTCCGATCACCCAGGCGGTTTCTGGTTGCCGCCACGACCAGTTCGCTGAGGCGGCTCTCTGCGGCTTTTTTGTTCCCTCGGAAGGTTTCACTCCGCCGAAGGAGCTTGCCGGTGCTCGGGTCTCGCCCCAGGTACACCCGAAGCTCGAAAACACCTCTACGCTTTTCCCTGATGGAGCCCTTCACCCGAAACCGCCTTGTTGGGATACTTTGTTGGGATGAACCCTATCAGGTGGGCCGACTAGGCTTCTCACCAGCTATTAGCCCCCGTAGCTCAGAGGATAGAGCGTCGGTTTCCTAAACCGTGCGTCGCAGGTTCGAGTCCTGCCGGGGGCGCCCATTTCTTGAGTTGCAGCGATGCAGCTCGATCGGTCAGTCACAGCGCCCCTGGTGCGCTGCGCTCAGGCCGGTAGAGGAAACGCGGCGACGAGTAGTCGCATGAGTCTCGGGAATTCGGGTGTGAAGCGTCCCTGGCCCCATTCGAGGTCGGGCTCGTTGGCCATCGCCTGGCTGAGCACTCCGGCAATCAAAGTGGACACGAGGTAAATTGCCTCATCGGCGTTGGCGTCGGGACCGAGCTGTCCAGCTTCGACCGCGTCGGCCAAGGCGCGCCGCTGTAGATCGATCATCTCTTGACTTGGGACAAGGGATTCCGGCGAGGGCTCGAAGTTCGGGACGGGGCGCCAGAAGAGCAGTTGAGCAATGGCGCGATTGGCCAGCAACCAGCGGCCGCTGGCCTCGAGTCCGGCGATCAAGGCCTCGAGTCCGGGGTCGGCTTCGGCCATCGCCCGACGCATGACGACAAGATGTTCGCGTTGACCGCGAAGGAACAGCGCGTCGTACACGGCCATCAGCGAGGGAAAGTACTTGTAGAGCGACGGGGGTTGGACTCCGAGTCGGCGCGCCACCTCGGCCAGGCTGAGGCCGTTGACACCCTCCTCGGTCATGATCTCCGTTGCGATGTCGAGGATCTCCTCGATGGTCTCCAGCCGCCGTCGGGCACGCCGGTCCGAAGGAGGGGATGAGTCGGCCAGTGCCTCCGTCCGGGCTCGGGCTCCATCGCGTGGCATTGACATCAGCATAGCTTATCTTCTGGTTGACAGGTTAAGCTATTGATAGTAGCGTAAGCTTCGGAACCACAGAGCGCCGAAGATAAGGAGGAGGACTCCGATGCACCCCAAGGAGGGAAGGTGGTGGCTGACATGCGGGAGCGAGCAGACCGTCATCGACGCCACCCCCGACCACATCTACGACATGGTCGCCGACCTACCGCGTATGGGCGAGTGGAGCCCCGAGTGCCAACGGGTCGAGTGGGTGGATGGAGCCACAGGACCGACGAAAGGGGCCAAGTTCGTCGGCCACAACCGCACCGGACCGAAGCTCCTCATCCGCTGGTCACGTCATGGCCGGGTCCTCGCTGCCGATCGAGGTCGCGAGTTCGCCTTCGTTACTGAAGAGGGGGGCCGCGAGTCCACCCAGTGGCGCTACCAGTTCGAGGCGGTCGCGGGGGGTACTCGGATCACCGAGTCCTATACCGTGCGTTGGCTCCCGCTGTGGGCTCGGATCATCGATGGTCCGCTCAACCGGCGTCGAGAGTTGGAGGAGAACATGCGTCACACGCTCGCTCAGCTCAAGACCGTCGCCGAGGGGGCCACGACGCGTGGGGACCTGTCGTGACCCTCGACGTCGCGTCACCAACCGAACACCCGTACGAAGGAGATAAGTGATGATCAGTACTTACAAGGCCTCACCGGACATCGATGTGCTCACGTCGACCTTCCCGATCCCCGGTTTCGGGTTGATTCCGCTCAATGCTTTCGTCCTCGACGGTCCCGAGCCGGTCTTGGTGGACACCGGAGCGGTCGTCGAGAGCGACGAATTCATGGCCGCGCTTCGTACGGTTATCGACCCGGCCGACATCAAATGGATCTGGCTCACCCACACGGACTTCGACCACATCGGCACACTGCATCAGCTTCTCGCTGAGAACCCCCAGATCAAGGTCATCACGACCTTTCTCGGCGTGGGCATCATGACCACGTCTGCTCCGTTGCCGATGGACCGGGTGCACCTCCTCAACCCCGGACAGTCGATCACCGTGGGCGACCGCACCCTGACGGCGATCCGGCCGCCGGTGTTCGACAACCCCTCCACCACCGGTTTTCGTGACGAGAAGTCAGGTACGTTCTTTAGCTCCGACTGCTTCGGGGCACTTCTGCAAGCCGTACCGCAGCGTGCCGATGACCTCTCCGATGAAGAGCTACGTCAAGGGCAGGTCTTCTGGGCGACGGTCGACTCGCCGTGGCTGCACAAGGTTGACCCCTCGGTGTTTGCGAAGGAGTTGAACGTAATCCGCGAGATGGATCCCACGATGATCCTGAGCAGCCATCTACCCGCCGCCTCGGGCGCAATGTTGGAGCGCTTGTTGGGTTCGCTCGAGGCCGTCCCGAGCAGCGCAACCCTTCGTCGGACCGGATCAGGCCGCTCTGGAACAGATGCTGGCCCAGATGACGGGCGGCAGCGCCGAGTAGCGCAGCGGTCGAAGGTTTCTGAGCTTGTGTCGGGCGAACTCGAGGAACCCAGCGTTCGCCCAGGACCCGAAAGCACCAGCCGAGAAGAACCGGGAGGCGGCTCGTCGAACGCCCACCCGGTTTCACGGTCGGTTGATGTCTTGCGACGCTGCTTCCTGCGAGAGCTAGCGGTAGGTGTACTGGTCCTTCGGGTTCGTCGCTGTGACACCCAGAGGCGTCGTGACCGTGACGTCGACCGTGCCGGTTCCGGCCGGCGAGGTCGCCAGGACGATCTTGGGCGAGATCACCTTGACGTGGGTGGCCGGTTCGGACCGAAGTCGACCGCCGTGGCCCCGGTGAGGTTCTGGCCGGTCACGGCGACGACCGTCCCGCCCGCCGCCGGTCCTTTGTGGGGGGCGACGTGGGTGACGACCGGAGTCACAGTTGTGTAGGTGAATTGGTCGCCGGTGTCGGTGGCGCTCGTGCCCAGAGGCGTGGTCACCGTGACGTCAACGGTGCCCGAGCCGGCCGGAGAGGTCGCGGTGATCAGATGATTCGTGATCACGGCGACGCCCGTCGCGGCGTTCCCCCCGAAGTCCACCGCGGTGGTCCCCGAGAAGCCGGACCCGTGGATCGCGACCGCCGTCCCTCCGCTCGGAGAACCACGATGCGGCGTGACGTGGGCGACGACCGGAAGCGTGGTGTTGTAGCTGAACTCGTCCTTGCGGGTCACGGCGCTCGTGCCAAGAGGAGTGGTCACCGTGACGTCCACTGTCCCGGTCCCCGCCGGGGACTTCGCCGTCACCAGGTGGTGGGAAAAGACTGTCACATCGGTGGCCGCGTTGGCTCCGAAGTGGACCGCCTTCGCCCCCTCCAAGTCGTTGCCGATAATCGTCACCACCGTGCCACCGGCCGGACGGCCATGACTTGGAACGAGGTTGGTTACGACCGGCACCCGCGTGCCGTTGTACGTGAATTCGTCCGACTTGCCAGTGGCGCTAGTGCCCGCAGATGTCGTGACGGTGATGTCGACGACTCCGGAACCCGGAGGCGACTTGGCGATGATGACGCGCCCTGACACGACGGTGAAGGCCCGGGCCGGACTGCTGCCGAAGTCGACGGCGATTCGCCCGTGATCATGCAACCGAGGTCCCCCCGTTGGCCGGACCATGATGCGGCGCAATGTGACCGACTCTTGGTGGGTTGCTTGCCGCGCTCGCCACACCGGGCGCGACCCCGAGGACCAGACCAACCGGCAACAGAACGACCGCAGTGCCAAGTGCAAACTTGCGCAACATTGGAAACCTCCCCCTAGGTGACCTGGCCATCATCACTCCGCAATGGTGGAGTGTCCAGGGGTTGCACGAGATCACCAACCCATCACACTTTGTTCATAACTCTGTGACGCCGGGCGGACGACGGCTCTGCAACTGCAAACGAGCGACCGCGTCGAGTGCTCCTGGCGACGCCGGGTGTCGCGAGACACCGTCCAGCGACCGATCGGCGTCTGACGCCGTAATCCCCACGTTCGATCGCGCCGAAACCACGGCAAAACGCGATACAACTCACTGTTTTCCCTGTCTGACTCAGCCTGTTCCCAGGTCTGAATCGCAGGAGGAATCCGCGCCAGGCCGGGCGAGTGTCAGCGGTGGACCGGTGTCATGTCGCCGTAGCGGTCGCCGGCGGCGGCGCCACCGGGAGCACCTCGTCGATGCGGCGCAGCTCGTCCTCGGTCAGCTCGACGTCGTCGGCGGCCACGTTCTCCTCCAGGTAGCCGTGCGCCGCTTGGTGCCGGGAATGGGCACCACGTCGTCTCCCTGGGCGAGCACCCAGGCCAGCGCCAGCTGGGACGGGGTCACGTCCTTGGTCGTCGCCATCGCTCTCACGCGTCGACCAGCTCCAGGTTCTTGCTGGAAGTTCTCCCCCTGGAAGCGGGGGTTGTGCCGACGGAAGTCGTCGTCGGCGAGGTCCTCGAGCTTCTGGATGGCGCCCGACAGGAAGCCACGCCCGAGGGGGGAGTAGGCGCACGAAGCCGATGCCGAGCTCGCGGACGGTGTCGAGCACACCGTCGACCTCGGGGTCCCGGGTCCACAGCGACCACTCGGTCTGCAGTGCCGTGATCGGGGTGCACGGCGTGGGCCCGGCGGATCGTCTCGGGGCGGCCTCGGAGAGCCCCAGGTGGCGGACCTTGCCCGCCGTGACCAGCTCCGCCATGGCGCCCACCGTGTCCTCGATGGGGGTGTCGGGGTCGACCCGGTGCTGGTAGTAGAGGTCGATGTGGTCGACGCCGAGTCGCCGCAGCGAGGCGTCGCACGCCGAGCGCACGTACTCGGGGCGGCCGTTGACGCCGATGCGTGTGCCGTCGGGGGCGCGCTCGATTGCCGAACTTGGTGGCGAGCACCACCTGCGTCGCGCCGGCCCGCGATGGCCCGGCCGACCAGCTCCTCGTTGGTGAACGGCCCGTACATGTCGGCGGTGTCGAAGAAGGTGACGCCGAGCTCGAGGGCCCGGTGGATGGTGGCGATCGACTCCGCCTCGTCGCCGGCGCCGTAGAACTCGCTCATGCCCATGCAGCCGAGCCCCTGGGCCGAGACGACCAGATCCTGTCCGAGTGTCCGTGTTCGCATGGCTCGGTATACCGTGCGGAGCGCCCGGTGCCGGCCACGAGTGGTCGGAGGTTCCTGGACATCGCCACCATCAGCCGAATTCGGCTCTGAACTGGGCCAGGGCCTTGGGGAAGGTGCCGTCGATGAGGTTGTTGCGGTAGGTGGCCGACGAGTCATAGGAAAAGACGTTGGCGAAGGCCACCTGGTTCGAGACGAACCACGTGGCCATGTTGTCGATGAACGACGGGTCGTCCCCGAGCCCGTGCCCGTCGGTGCGGAACTCGTCGGACCACTCGGGGATGGCGATGGGCTTGTCGTGCTCGGCCGCGAAGGCCGCCAGCCAGTCCAGTCCCCACTGCTGGATGAGCTGGTGCACCCAGGCCGCCCGGGGGTGAAGGGCTTGCCCCAGAAGTTGTCGTAGACATCGGTCCCGACGTAGTCCACATATGCGTTGCCGGGATAGGCGTCGGAGGGGGTGTAGGTGGTGGGGCTCGCGGCGTTGGGGTTCCACAGGGGTTGAACTTCTCCCCCGGCACCGCCCGCATCGTGGTGACGATCTGGCGCCAGAACCCCACGAAGTTGGCCGCGTCGGTCGACGATCCCACCGACCATGGGAACCAGTTGCCGTTGAACTCCCACCCCAGACGTAAGATGGCACCGGTCTCGTGGTCGCTCACGAGGTTCTGCCCGAGGATCGTGAAGTACTGGTTGTAAGCGCCCGTGGCCCCCGGCCAACGTACCCACCCCGGGCAGAATGGGCACCCCGAGCACGAGGTGGTAGCGGGTCGGACTCCAAGCCTTGACGTTGGTGGCTCCTCCATGCCGCCCAGCCGTCGGTCTTGTCGAGAAAGTCGGGCCCGAAGGATGGCATGGTACCTGTGGGCAATCCGAAGGCCGCAACACCGAATCGATTGGCCTGCCCGGCGTAGTCACCCACGGGATCGTGTGCGAAACGCCATCCGACACCGATGTCGACGCACCTACCCGGCGATGAACGCCTGCGATCGGGCCGTTCGGCGGGGCGAACCGTCGACGACCCCGGCCTTGGTGGCCTGGGAGATCGGCGCGCTCGCCGAAGACGGACGAATGTGATCGACGCGAGGACGACCCCGACCGATCCCAGGACCGCCCACGCCCACCACACCCGGTAAACGGGTCGCACCACGGGCGGCTCACGGGGGGCGGAGGTGGCCACTGCCGTTTTACGCCGCCGACCCGGATGGTGCGGGTGGCGTGCATCCAACGTGGGAGGCCGTGCCTCTGGATCAGAGAACCAACGAGTCGCCGTTGATTGCGCACGTTCGCGCCCGTGTACATGTCGTGCCCGTGCCGGCCCCAGGACCCGCATCGTGCCCGCTCATCGCGGTGGAGTCCCACCCTGCCTCATCGGCATCTCAGATGGCCGACATTAGGTTGCGCGCCCCTCCGGCCAGGGTTCTCGATGCCATTGGCCCTGGTGAGAGCCCCCTTCGGGATCTGGCGCACCGTGGCGCCGTGAGGAGGGCCGCGCCCGAAGCGGTGGTGAGACGGCGACGCCGGTTCGTCTCGTCAGACCACGTCCCGCCGCGCCGGTCGGAGGGACCCTCCCACGGTGACGACGCCGGGGTGTTTCGAGGTATCCCGACGTAGCCTGACGACGTGACCCGAACGATCCCGTTCCATCCTCGTGTCACGGCACGGGGGATGGTCACCGCCGCGGATCAGCTGGCGTGCTTCCGCCGGCCTTTCCATGCTCGAGCACGGCGGAAGCGCCGCCGACGCCATGGTGGCGGCCGCGACGGTGATGGCGGTGGTGGGACCCCATCTGTGCGGTCTGGGCGGTGACACGCTGGCGATGATCAACGAGCCACGCCAGGCGCCCCGAGCTCTTGTCGCCGTGGGACGGGCGGGCTCCGGTGCCGATCCCGACCGTCTGCGCGCCGAAGGACATGGCGACATGCCGTTCCGCGGTGACATCCGAACCGTGCCGGTTCCTGCTGCTGTCGACGGATGGTTGGCGCTTCACCAGGCCTACGGGCGCCTCCCGTGGGACACCGTGCTCGAACCGGCCATCGCGCTGGCTGAAGAGGGCTTCGCGGCATCGCTCTTGCTCGCCTTCGCCAGCCACCTTGTGGCCGATCTCCCCGGCGCCTCCGATCTCTGTGGCGATGGTCCCCTCGAACCGGGTCAGGTGGTTCGCCTGCCGGGAATCGCCCGGACCCTGCGGAACCTGGCGTCGGGCGGACGGAAGGCTTCTACGGCGCCGAGTTCGGCCGAGCCCTCCTCGAGCTCGGGGATGGGGAGTACAGCCCGGTGACCTGACGCGGCCGCTGGCGCAATGGACCGATCCGCGCGCGCTGCGTGACTGGGCCATGACCTCTGGACGGTCCCGGCCCCCTCGCAGGGCTATCTCACGCTGGCCGGGGCCTGGATCGTGGACCAGGTCGGGATCCCGGCCGACGCCTCGGACCCGCTCTGGCCACACATCATCGCCGAGGCGGGTCGTGCCGCCAGCTTCGACCGTCCCTCGGTCCTCTTTGACGAGGCCGATGGCGCCGCGCTGCTCTCGCTCGAACGCCTCGAGCCCCGGGCGGCGTCGATCAGCCCGACCGTGCCGCGTCACCGAAACCACCCGATGCCATGCGGACCGGGGGGCCCTTCCTGTCCGACGGCGACACCACGCACCTGTGTGCAGTCGACGCAGACGGTCTCGGGATCTCGCTCACCCAATCCAACGCCCTCGATTTCGGAGCGCACCTCGTTGCCGGCGAGACCGGGGTCTTCCTCCACAATCGCGGGATCGGTTTCTCCTTGGAGCCCGGCCATCCCGCCGAGTACGGCCCGGGTCGGCGTCCGACCCACACCCCTCTCTCCTGCCCTCGTCACCCGTCCGGACGGCTCCCTGGCCCAGCTCGTCGGCACGATGGGGGGCGACGTCCAACCGCAGATCATCCTGCAATTGCTCACCCGTCTGCTCCACGGGGGAGAGGACCCGGCCTCGGCTATCGCCGCGGCCCGTGTCGTGCACGAAGCACCGGGGGCCCCGCCTTTTCGCCTCTGGCAGGCCCCGGCCCAGTCGCTCCTCATGGAGGCCGATGCCCCGGAGGCATGGCACGAGGGCCTCGAGTCCCGCGGGCACAGGGTCCGGGTCGTGGGTGCGTGTAACCCCGTCGACGTCGGCTGCTCACAGATCATCTCCGTGGACCCTGCCGACGATTACTTCACCTTCACCGGCGCGTCAGATCCCCGCAGCCCCGACGGCGCCGCCCTCGGGCGCTAACGGTCACCCTGGTCATCCGGGGCCGCGAGCCCGGACGTCGTGACACTCGCTGTCAGGCGAGATCGGTGTCTTGTTGGAGCTCGATGGTGTTCCCCGCCGGATCGTTGATCCAGATCTGCACCGTGCTCTCGCCTTGGACGGCACGCTGGTAGTCGATGCCGCGCTGCTCGAGCTCGCCAACGGCCGCATCGAGATCGGCGACCGAGACGCAGTAATGATGCCCTGTGGCATCGATCGGGGTTCCCCGTGGGGGGGCGCCGACGAGGTGCAGCTCCTGATCGCCCACCACGTGCCAGTGGCCGGGTACGCCGGGGATGTCGGGCCGGGACTTGTCCCCCAGACCCAGCACGTCGCGATAGAACGCCGCCAACTCGTCGAGCGGCGCCCCGTTGGTGTTCACCGAGACATGATGAAAGCGCGTCACCTTCACGTGTGCCCTCCTTCTGATCCTGCTCCGTGGGTGGGGGGCGGCTCGAGCTGCTCCATGAACTCCAGACGGATGCCGCCTGGCGCATTGATGAAGGCGATGCGCCGTTTCCCGAAGGTTCCTTCGACGACGGCGGGACCCCACAGGACGTCGTGGCCCTCGAGCTCGGCGTCCAGGTCGTCGGTGAACAGAGCAGGGTGGAGAAAGCCCTCGGCGGGGAGCTCGACGGCGTCCTCGTAGATGGCGTGGGTGAAGAGCGTGATCATGATCGGGCCGAGGAACACGTCGGCCCGCTCCCCGTTGTTCCAGTGCATGCGGTCGCGCACATCGGCCCCGGCCGCCTCGTAGAACGACACGGCGGCATCGAGATCCCGCACTTTGACCGCGAGGTTCGCCATTCCTGTGACCGCCACCGTCGCCTCCAGGCTCGTCGAGCACCAGCAGCGTACCGAGTGCTCCGATCGACCGAGGCCCCGTGGGCGCGCCGGTCCGGGTCGACGAGGTCCCTTCGCCACTACCGTTTGCGGTGTGCACGGCCCCGGACCTCTGTTCGCATCGGGGCGGGACTCCGACATCTTCGAATACGGGCCCGGGCTCGTCCTGCGCCGCTCGCGTCGAGGGCGGTCGATGGCCGGTGAGGCCCGGACCATGGAATACCTCCGCAGCCACGGCTATCCGGTCCCGGCCGTCGAAGAGCTGAGCGACGACGGCACCGAGCTCGTCATGGAGCGGATCGACGGCTCATCGATGGTGGACGTCATGACCCGACGGCCGTGGACGATCCATCGTCAGGGAGTCGTCCTCGCCACCCTGCACCGTCGTCTGCACGCCATCGCACCCCCTGCCTTCCTTCCGCCGGCGCCAGTCGGTGCGGGAGACCATTTCCTCCACATGGACCTCCATCCACTGAACGTCATGATCGGCGCCAAAGGGCCCGTGGTCATCGATTGGCCGAACGCGGCGCGCGGGGATCCTCTCGTCGACGTGGTCCTGGCGTGGGTGTTGATGGAGGCCGGGGAGATACCGTCGAATCGGCTCATCGGGGCGGTGCTCGGTCGGGCGAGGGCAGTGCTGATCAAGGGTTTCCTGGGCGACGTCGGAGCGGATCCGGAACTGGTCAAGCGCAAGCTGCGCGAGGTGGTGGATTTCAAGGTTCGGGACCCCAACATGAGTGCGGCGGAACAGCGCGCCATGTGGAGGGTCGTCGAGAAATTCGAGTCGACGACATAGGTGGCAGGATCTCGTCATGATCGACGAGATCCTGACCTCGCGCCTGCGCTTACGTCGGTGGAACCTCGACGACGTCATCCCACTGGGCGAGGTGTTCGCCAAGCCGCCGGTGTGGGAGTTCCCCTTCGGGCGGGGGTTCAGCGCGGAAGAGACAGAGGCGTTTCTCGCCCACCGGATCGCGGAGCAGGCCACCGGGGGCTGGGCAGAGTGGGCCGTGGAGCTCCGGGAAACCGGACGGCTCATCGGGTACATCGGCCTGTCAGAGCCGCACTTCCTGCCTGAGGTGATGCCGGCTGTAGAGATCGGATGGCGACTCGATCCCGTCGTGTGGGGCAGGGGCTTGGCGACCGAGGGTGCCCGAGCGGCGCTCGACCACGGATTCTCGAGCTCCGAGCTCCACGAGGTCGTAAGCATCTATCAACCTGCGAACGCCGCCTCGGAGCGCGTCATGACGCGACTCGGCATGCGATTCGATCGTGACACCGTGCATCCCACGCGCGCCGTGGCCCTGCGTGTGTACCGCCTCACGCGCGTCGAATGGGAGAAGACGAGGTCACATGAAGGTGACGGAGCTCAGTGACAGATGCGGCTCAGTGACAGAGGCCCTCAACTGAAATGGCGCTTGATCTCGTTGGCGTAGCGTCGCCCGAGCGTGTCGGAGTGGTCGGCCAGCCACGACGACAGCGCTACGGTCCCGGTGGCGACGCCCTCGGTGTCGGCGAGGCCTGCGGCCATGGCTCGGTATTCCTCGCGTGACAGCAGCACGTCCCGCAGCACGAGCCCGAGGGCCGAGGACAGGGCCGGCATGATTGCCCCGGGGACTTTCACGATCCTTGCGTGGCTGCCGACGGTCTCCTTGATGAGTCGGACCAGTTCCACGAAGGTCGGGCGCTCGGGACCCACGGCATCGATGACCGTGATGTCGCGCTGCGCGCCGGCCTCCACGCTCAAGCGGGCCAGGTCGTCGACGTGGATGGGGCGGATGCGGTAGTCACCCCACCCGCCCACGGCGAACACGGGCAGGCGGCGCAGGAGCCAGGCGATGTTGTTGAGCAGGACGCCGTCCCCCCCGAAGAGGATGGCGGGGCGGAGCACGCCATAGGACATGCCGACTTCGGCCAGAATTCTTTCGACCTCGGCCTTGCCCCGGAAGTAGGGGTAGGGCGAGGTGATGCTCGGATGGGTGATCGAGACGTGTACGACGCGCTCCACTCCCGCGTGTCGTGCCGCGTAGAACAGGGTCCGCGAGTTGGCCACCGCCGCTTCGTGATCGATGCGTCCGTGGGGAAAGCGGACCCAATAGGTGCTGTAGAGCGTCGTCGCTCCTCGCAGCGACCCGACCAGCCCCACGGGATCGTCGAACTCGAGGGGGCGGATGTCGATGCCGTGATCGCCTTGGGCCCTCTGGGGGTGTCCCGTGAGTGTCCGTACCTGGCGTCCTGCGGCCCGGAGCTCTTTGGCGATGGCCGCCCCCGAATAGCTGAAGGCGCCGGTCACAACGTCGAATCCGTCACGGGGCTCCCAGCTGATGGGGCTCCTCGCCGGGTTGGTCACTTGACTCATCGTTCCTCCTTGGTGGCCGGGCCGGCGCTGAGAGCACCGAGCAGGCCGGCCACTTGTCGCGCTCGCTCGAAGAGGGCCAACGCGCCGCCACGGTCACCGTCGAGGTGGGCGAGCATCTCGAGACCGAGGTAAAGGGCCACGATCCCGTGGGCGAGTTCCTCGGCCGGGATCAATTGCGCAAAGGGTGTGTCGGCGAGGGTGTCGCGCATGGCGTCGGCGGCGAAGATGCGCCACGGCGCGACCCGGGAGGCCACCTCGGCACCCAGGCCGGGCGTCGACGATGCGCCGGCGATCATCTCGGCGAGGACGGAGATGTAGCCGGCGTCGAGATCCTCTTCGAATACCGACTGGGCGGTCTGGACCAACTCGCCGAGATCGTTCGCCTCGTCGACGGCCGCTTGGTAACGCGTCAGGCGCAGCGAACTGACCTCGTCCAGCGCGGCCAGGAGCAGATTGGTGACGGTGCCGAAGTGGTAGAAGACGAGACCTTGGTTGCACCCGGCGCGGCGGGCGATCTCCCGTGCGCTCGTGCCCGAGAACCCCTCCTCGCGGAAAGCCTCGATCGTCGCCGCCACGAGGGCACGGCGGGTCTCTTCGGAACCGGTCGAGGGGCCCTGTCCCGCCGTCCGCTTGGCTCCTGATCTGGCCATCGCACCATCCCTGGGAAGGACTGAGCAATCACATTGAGCAACTGCTCAAATAGTATGCCGAACGAACGCCCGGTACAAGTCGAGATTCGCCTCAGCCCGAGACAGTGAAGGTGGCCGTCGCCCTGTTGCTCGAGCCGTGGGCCGAGGTCGCGGTGACCGATCCTGTGGCGTGGTGATTGCCGACGGTGCCGTGGAACGCGATCGAGCTCGGGTTGTTCCGGGACGGGGGTCCGACGATGACGCGGACGTTCTGCGAACCGAGCGTTCCGTCGACATCGAAGGTGACCGTGGTGAGGTTGCGGAGCGCCGCCGTGTTCCGACACCTAGGAGAAGGTGTGGCCCTGGAACCGACCCGTCCATCGGGCCAGGGTCAAACGTGGCGGAAGGGAGGTGAGTCCGCGAGTGGGTAGCACCACGCCGAGCGCCTTGCCGTTGATCGGGATGCCCGCGACGGTCCCGGCTGGAGGGCTCGGGCGCGGTCTTGAGGTCGTTGCCGGAGTAGGCGATCGAGTGCCACGTGAACGTGGCCGTGCCCGTGCGGATGGGGAACGATGACGCTCCGCACCCTGCCAGCGTCAACGAAAAGACCCCGAGGAGACCTCCGAGGCACGAGCCGCTTACAGCGCCAAACCTATCGGTCGAGCGCGGACAGACGACTCATGGTCACGGACCGGTTGCTGTGTACATGTAGTCGTCGATCGGTGGGTCGAGGGCGCTCGTCCCCTTGCTCGTGTGTACGGTGACCTCAACCGTTCCCGCAGCGCCGGGCGGAGCTGTTGCCAAGATCGTGGTCGAGCTCTTCACAGTGACACTCGATGACGGTGTGGAGCCAAGTCGACAGTGGCGCCGCTAGAGAGGAGTTTCCCGGTAATCGTCACCTGCTCACCGCCGGCGACATTCCCCACGTCGAACACGACTGAGGTCACCACAGGGAGGTTTGGACAAAATGTGTACTCGTCTGCCTGATCCACGGCGATGTGGCGCCGCCCAAGATCGTGACCGTGACGTCCACGGTGCCTGCCGCGTGAGCGGGCGCCATGGCTGTAATGGCGTTGGGAGAGTCCACGAGGAAACCCGTGGCCGGTGTTGAGCCGAAATCAACCGCCGTGGCGTTCGTGAAGTCGGCGCCGCTGATCGCTCACCTGATTACCCCCGAGGGTCGAGCCGGCTCGCGGGCGCACGCTTTGGATAACCGGTGTCGACACGTAGCTGAACTGATCACCCGCCACGATGGCGCTCGTGCCGGTGTTCGTCGTCGCTCGTACATCCACCGTCCCCGTGCCGGCCGGTGCGATGGCCTGGATGAGGTGCTTCGTGCGGAGCGAAGCTCGCGGCCGCAGTCCCGAAGTCCACGGCACTGACACTCACAAGGTTCGAGCCCTTGATCTGCACAATGGTCCCGCCGGTGAGCGGACCGTGGTTGGGGGTCACAGACACCACCTTGGGGGCCTGGAAAGCGTTCGTGTTGGCCGCGTTGGTGAGCGAAAGCCCCGCTCGACACACCGAGTATGCCGAGACTTGAGGTCATGGCGATTGCAACCCACATCACGACGAAGCGCTTCATCTTGCCCCTTCAAGGGTGCTTGCCCACCAGCGGTCTTGCTTGCGCCCGTCCTTGGTGACCGAACGGGTGGAAAGAAGATCGATCCATGGTGGACTCTTTCAGCTACTGCGACGCCCAATGTGGCGTACCCGAGCCTGATCGCTCGAGTCACCCGATTCGTTACATGCGATTGTGATGTTTCACGGAGCGTGGTTTGGAACCCACCTAATGGACCCGACGCGGGGGTCGAGCACCGTGTCGCCCTGATCCGGTAGACGTCGCGTTGCTTTTCGATGCGGTAGACGCTGCGGGGTGACAGTGACGATGAGCCGTGGATCACCTGCCCGGGTCGAGCGGAGTCGATGCACCCCCGCTGTTGCCCCGGAGGCCCTGTCTGACTGGGACGAGACGGGCCGCGGCCCACCGGCAGCGACGACGAAACCGGAGACGTCCATACCGGCGAGGTCGTGCTCGACTTTCCCTCGGTCGACGATTTGAAGGCCTGTGGTCTCCCCGGGCCGGCTCTCGGACTCGGACGGTGGCCGCGGGATCGACCGGAGGTCGTCGCCTTGTGGGTTCCCCGCGGTCCCTGAAGTCCCCCTGAAACCGTGAGACGCCCAGTTGACACCACCGGAGGCCGCGAAACTTCCCGCCGCCTTCGGGCCGTGCCGCCACGTTGTGGGCGGTGTCGAGGTTGAGGCCGCCGCCCTACCAGGCGCAACAGCACCCGACTGTCGAATGGCGATGCCCTCCCGCCGGGAACGGGCGACGGTCTTCTTGATCCCCGTGGTCGATGGTCTGGCGACACCCTTTCGGCCGTCGCGTTGGGTAAACGACGGGTTCTGGGCACGGCCGGTAGCCCCATCAGCCACAGAGGAAACGGGGGCGCCCGCACAGTACGCCGGGAGACGTCCGGCGCCCCCGGCCGCCGCCGCCAGGTTGCGGTAGGCCGTCCCGTTGTCGTCGAGAACGCGCTCCATCCACGCCCGACAGAGCCCGACGGTCGCCTGACTTCTCGGTCCGGCGACGGAACCCGTGTCGATCGCCGCTGTTCTTCCCGTATTCGAAGGCGGCGACCCAGCGATGCCGTGATTGTCTTTGCGGCCTTTTGGCACCCAGATGCCGAGACTCGACAACGCCCGCGACACCGCCGCCTGGGCCGAGGGCGGCAAGGAGTCCGTCCCCGCCGCCACACCGCCACCCAAAAGGACGACAGGAGCGGCCAATGCCAAGACCCTGGCGGGGAACTTGGGGAACGCGAACGTTCGCTTGGTTCTTTCCCGGACGATCGGACGGGACCGCACTCTTGCCGCGACGTCCTCACGATCGCTGCCCGAGCTGCGAGTTCCCCAGCGGTGGCCGTTCCCTGGGCCTTGTTGATCAGTCCGGCGAGCGTTCAAACCCCGGCGGGGCATCGTCGATCTCAACCGCTCCTGAGATCAACCTTTCCGTCGTGGTGGCGTCCAGGTAGAGCGAGGCCATGTCTTCCAGATCGTCGAAGGTATTCATGGCATTACACCCTTCGTGTGCTGGGCACGTGTCGACGCCCTCACGACTCAGGCGGCGCAGCGCCCGGTGCTCGATGACCCGCACCGTTCCGGGCCGTTTGCCCAGTATCTGTGCGACGTCCTCCACAGAAAGGCGGGCGACCACCCTGAGCACCAGGACCTCAGCTTGTCCCGGACTCAGCGCGGCGACGAGGTGATCGATCGCCTGCTGCGCTGATAGCGCCTCGAGGACGACGTCGGCCGGGTCCTCTCCTCCCGGCAACTCATTCAGGTCTTGTGGGGCGACGGACTGGGTTCGGCGTCGAGCGCCGCGGCGGCGATGGTCGGCGAGGCGGCGGCGCGCCACCGAGAACACCCAGGCTCGCAGGGCACGTTCATCGCCGGTGAAGTCATGGATGCGCTCGGCCACCGCCAACCAAGTCTCACCTGCCAGGTCATCGGCAGCACCGGGCTCCTCCCATCGCAGATAGCGCAGGAGCGAGGGCTGCAGGGCATCGAAAAGGACGGCCGCCGCCCACTCCTCCCCGGCGCTGGCCGCATCTAGAACCTGTTCGAAATCCTCGATCGTCGTGGCATCACCGTAGCTTGCCTCTACTCGAATCACCGAGGGTGCGTTCTGGCTTCAACGAGGGCGGCGCGGGGGTTGACATCGCGCCCGACAAGGTGCCCGTCTGGCTCGACGCATGGGCTTCGGCGCTGGCGCCTCGGGAGCTCGGCGAGCTGGCTCTGGACGTGCCTGCCGCCTGAGGGTTGGCTTCTCGTAATGAGGTGCCGGCCGCCGGGTTCCTTGGCCACGACGTGGCTCGAACGAGGCGAGTAAGCAGATCTCATCAGGAGTGCCCGTGCCTTCCCACTCACAGAGGGAGGAACGCGATCGCGCTCAGCGGTATCGACCCCCACAAGGCAACTCACGCGGGGGAGACGGTCGACAAAAATGGAAGGAGCACTCGGCGATTTGACGGAAGGCAGGCGACAACCGCCCGGAAACGTCGGCTCCGATGCTCCGTGACGTGCTCGAGAGGCCTTTGCACGGGTTACGCAAGTCAGCATCGGACTAAGGATCAGATGCTCGCCGTGGTCGCGGGACAACGCCAGGACTTCGGGGTCAGGCCGCTCGCGCCGCCCAAGTGTGGGGGGCCATCTCGTTCCAGATCAGGATGTCGCCGACGACGGAGTTGACGGCATTGATGGCCTCGCCCCGCGTCTGCCACTCCTCGGGCCGGCTGTTGAAGGTGCGCCAGATCCCTGCCCACAGCACGGTGCAGGTACCGTCGGTGCGCTCGACGACCACAGCGGCGATCTCGCCTTTGTGTGCTTCTGCTTCCGGGCGCTGGCGGTCACTGCGGTACGAAACGGCGGGACGTGTCTTCAACTGAGAATTGGCCATACTGAGTTATCGGCGTTTTTGGGGTTTTCCTTGACCCGCGGCACCTTTTGCGTGAGGGAAACGCTCTCTGCGCGTGCCAAAGACGCGATTCAGTCACACCTAGTGTTCACGCCTGATCAGTGCGATGCGGTGACGCCGACATAGCGGTCTCGTCCCGGTGACGGGCTCGGCAACGTCTCGACGGCAATGAGCCCGGCACGATGCAGAGCCGCTTCATACTGCGCGGGCTCGAACAGCGTCATGTCGTGGATCTCGAACTCGTGGCCGAGACCGTGTCGCGACCCGATGAGGTAGTGCATATCGAGAAAGGTCCTGTTCCCCTCGCGTCGACTTCGACTCATCCGGGCGACTGTCACGTTCGCGTCTGAAGCGCTGAGCAGATGGATGGGTTCGTCTTCCGTCCAGGCGTCGGGGCGGATCCATCCATCCATCACGAACACTCCTCCCGGACCGAGATGCGAAACCATGGTGGCGACGGCTCGATCGAGATCTTGTTCCGAGCTCATGTAGCCGATGGAACTGAACAGACATGTCACCGAGTCGAAGGTTCGATCCAGTGAAAACCGTCTCATATCGGCCTCGACCAACGTCACACCCGGCAGACGGCGTCGTGCTTCGTCGAGCATGCCCGGGTCGAAGTCCACGCCGACCACCTCGTACCACTGACGGAGATGCACGAGATGGCCACCGGTCCCGCATGCCACGTCGAGCAATGACGCGGCGCGCGGAGATCGTTGCTGGATCAGCTCATGAAGGGTTGTGGCTTCGGCCGCGTAGTCCTTGCCCGCAGCCTGGTACAAGAGGTCATAGACACGCGGCAGTGTGGCGGAACATGGCCCGATTCTGGCTCACATGCGCTGGTGCACGCACCGGTGCGGATGCCCGGCCATGTCCCGACGGTCGAGGCCTCAGCCGGCCGGGACCACTCCGTGTGTCTCGACCCCTTGTGCGGGCACAGCCCAGAGCGGGTTCATCGAGGGATCCCGGGCGTTCGACTCGGATTGCTCGACGAGACGCTGGCACTTGGGACAGCGTCTCGGGATCATCGTCTGTCGCCACGTCCGGTGTGGTTCGCGTGTGTAGCGGAATCCGCACAACGCGACCGGCGTCATCTGATCGGTCGGTACGGCATGCCAGGCTCGCGGGAGCCGGTATCCCCGCCTGAGGAGTGTGCCTTGTAGCGTCCTCGACCACCGGCGTGGCATCTGGGCTACGGCGAGGTACTCCATCGTCACGCATACTGCCATTGGCGGCGACGACGCGCACGCCCGTCGAGCCGGGCCGAACCTGCATGGCACAAACGGTCACGAGGCAGGCTGCAATGTTCCGAAACGTCCGATTCCAGGTGCATCACGGACCGGGGCCCTCAGGAGCTTTCCTAGGCGCCCAGCGGACCGAGTCGCCGATCGATCGAGGCTCGAGCTGAGAGCAGAGGGATCAACCGCTGATCTCACTATGTGTGAGCACTGAGCACGCAAAGTCAACGTCCAGCCTTGAACGGGCGTTGAATGCGGACGACATCGGTCCCGCCAGGCACGAAGTGGGGAACGACCATTCAGGTCGTCCCTGCTCCCGCCGATAGCAATGGCAATGTCGATGGTGGATTCGAGGCCGATCGCCTCCGAGTCGAAGAGCGCACGCCGCAACGTCAGACCGTTCGTCTACGGCTGCGTCTTCCTGCTCGTGTTCATCGCGGCGGTGATCGCCATGTCGATGAGAGATGGTGCCAGCGGAGCTTTCATGACCGCGCTGCTCGCCGTGGTGGTGGCGGCACTGGCCGTCGGGGTGTGGGGCACGGCCATGGCGGTCAGAGAGACCCAGGACCTCGGAGCTCACTCCGACGACTGAATCGTCGCCCCTGCCTCGAGGTCGAGAAGGAATTGCTTGGCAGGGAGACCTCCGCCGTATCCGGTCAGCAGACCCGTGGACCCGATGACGCGGTGACAGGGCACGATGATGGAGATCGGATTCCGGGCATTGGCATGACCCACGGCTCGGGCCGCCCCCGTCCGTCCCAGCCGTTCGGCCAACTGGGCATAGCTCACGACGGTGCCGAACGGGATGTCGAGCAGATGGGCCCAGACCTGTCGCTGGAACGAAGACCCCTCCATCGCCATGGGAATGTCGAAGGACCGCCGGGCTCCGCTGAAGTACTGGTCGAGTTGGGCGGCGACATCGTCGAGGACACCGCTGATGGCGTCGCTCCCCTCGGTGTCGGGGTGACGTGACGTCCCGGGCTCGAACCCGGGCCCGGACGCCGCTCCGATGTGGAGCCCGGTCAGGCGGCCCGACAAGTCCGTTTCCAGTCTGATGGGGCCCAGGGGACTGTCCACGACACGGTGGGCCATCGTCACGAGGCCCGGGCCTGGTCCGTGTGGAGGTATCCCCAGAGGTGGAGGGTGGCGTAGGAGCGCCACGGTCGCCACCGGCGTGCGACCTCTTCGATGGCCGCCGGGGTCGTAGCCAGGTTCAACCGGGCGAAGGCGTGTTGCACCCCGAGGTCTTCCGACAGCATGACGTCAGGGTGTCCGAGCCCTCGCACGGCGATGTAATCGGCGGTCCAGGGTCCGATACCCGGCAGTGTGCGCAACGTGGCTCGTGCCTCTTCGGCATCGGCGCCGATATCGAGGGTGAGCCCTCCCCCCGCCAGTGCCTCTGCCATGGTCACCAAGGTCCGGGCCCGGCGGCGAGGGAGAGGGAGTGCGTCGGGGTCGAGGGTGGCGATCGTGGCGACGTCGGGGAATCGATGCGTCAGGGTCTCGGAACCGAACCCCGGTCCGAGGCGGTGAGGAGAGGTCAGCGCCTTGCCGTGCTCGGCGACCAGGCGCCCGAGCACGCCCCGGGCGCTTGCCACCGAGACCTGTTGCCCGACGACGGCGCGCACCGCCAGCTCATGGGGATCGACGGTCCCGGGCACCCGGAGCCCGGGGGTGCAACGGGCCGTGGGTCCGAGCACCCGGTCGGCGCCGAGGTGGTCGGCCACGGCGACGGGGTCGGCGTCCAGGTCGAGCAGGTGTCGACACCGCTGCACGGCCGGTGTCAGGTCTCTGAGGTCGTCGAGGTGCAGGTTGGCACGCACGTACCTCTCGTCGGGGGTGAGCTCGACGGTGCCGCTCCCGTGCGGCAGGGAGAGGGTCCGGGCGAACGTGCTTGACGTGCCCGCCTCGACACCCGGGACGGCTCGATGACCCAGGAACGCCAGGGTCCCGGTTGTGTCGTAGGGGAGGCGATGGGCCAGGCGCAGGATCAGGCTGTCGGGGGACCGGGCCTGGTCACGGCGGCGGTGTCGGCGCAACTCCGTGGGGGTGCACGCGAAGACCTGGCGGATGGTGTCGTTGAACTGCCGCACGCTCGCGAAGCCGGCCGCGAACGCCACCGACGACACCGGCAGCTCGGTGGTCTCGACCAGCACGCGTGCCGTCTGGGCCCGCTGGGCGCGTGCCAGCGCCAGCGGCCCGGCGCCGACTTCGCTGAGCAGGAGCCGGTTGAGCTGGCGCGGGCTGTAGGACAGGCGCCCCGCCAACCCGGCCACTCCGTCGCGGTCCACGACGCCCTCGCTGATCAGGCGCATAGCGCGAGCCACTACGTCCTGACGCACGTTCCATGCCGGCGACCCCGGAGAAGCGTCGGGACGGCAGCGTTTGCAGGCGCGGAACCCCGCTCGCTGCGCCGCCGCCGAGCTCGGATAGAAGCGGACATTGGGCCGCGACGGGGTGCGGGCGGGACAGCTCGGCCGACAGTAGATGTGCGTCGAGGTCACCGCAGTGACGAACCAGCCGTCGAAGCGGGCATCGCGGGCCAAGACCGCCCGATAGCAACGCTCGAAGTCCTCGACCATGGCGCCATCCTGCCCGGGCT
Organism: uncultured Acidimicrobiales bacterium; assembly: GCA_963838775.1. GTDB lineage: Bacteria > Actinomycetota > Acidimicrobiia > Acidimicrobiales > UBA8190 > Chersky-840. The sequence continues at coordinate 85,457 of CAWISP010000039.1, read as the reverse complement.
CGATCGCCCCTGCTAGCGGGTTTCGGACAGGGCGGTCGGGCGGGTCGGGGGTCCCGTCGGGCTGGTGGCGGGCTCGACGCCCCACAGAAAGGTGGTCAGCGCGTCAGCAGCAGCGAGCTCGTGGGCGTCCCACGTGATGAGCCGTGTCGGAGACCGCCGGCCCCACAGGGCGAGCAGCCGGGTGGCCGCATCGGCGGCTGCGCAGCAGCGGGCCCGGGGCTCATCGAGTTCGAGGCGCGCTCGCGCGCCGTCGACCACCAGCACCACGTCCGGTTGCCCGGGTGCCCCGAAGTTCGCTCGGAGATCGGTGATGTCGGCCACCGCGGCGCGCCGGGCCACCGCTTCGGGCGAAGCCTCCAGCATGTTGTTGAGCACCTCCAACGCATGCACCGTGAGCTCGGGCTGTCGTAAGAGGTCCTGGCTGACCTCGTCGTCGCCGGCGAGGTCCCACCGGTGCAGGGCGGCCTCGCTGCGGCCGTGCATCGTCAGGGCCCTCGAGTCGAGCCGGCGGCCCGCGAAGGACACCGTCTGTCCGGTGGTCTGGACAACCTCGATGGCGGCGCTCAGGCGCATGGCCTCGACCACCAGCCGGGCCCGCAGATCGTCGTCGGGCATCGCCACGTACGGCGCCTCGCGCGCCGCGAAGTCGGTGGTGGCGCGGTCACCTCGTCCCGACGTGACCGACTCGGTGAGCGTCGCCATCTCGGCCGCACCCGCCGTGAGATGGGCGACGAGTTCGTGCGCCGTCCATCCCGTGCAGGCGGTGGGCGCCGTCGGGGCCGTGGACTGCAGTGCCGAGAGAAACGCCGTTGCTTCATCCATGGCGCCATGGTGCCCGAGCCCGGCGTACCGGTCTGGCGGGAATCGGACAACTCGGTCCGATCGCGGCAGCAGGTCGCTACAGCTCCAGTGTGGCCGTCTCGGGTCGATGACCGGCGCGGCGCAGTGCCTTGGCCTTGGTACGCATGAGCGCGTCGCGGGGACCGCCCCCCACCATGGCGGCGATGTGGGTGGCCTCGCCGCTGAGCTCGTCGGTCTCGACCACGCTCGAGACCAGGCCCAGCCGCAACGCCGTGGTGGCGTCGATGGTCCGACCGGTGAGACAGAGGTCGCGCGCCGCCGCCGACCCCACCAGATCCGCCAGGGGAGAGAAGACGACGTCCGACCACCGCTGCTCAGGATGGCCGAAGCACGCGTCCGTCGTCGCCACCCTGATGTCGCACATCACGGCCAGATCGAAGCCGCCCGCCAACGCCGGGCCTTGGACGGCGGCGATGATGGGCAGGGGAAACCACAGGACGGTCCGGTGGAAACGGTCCGAGGACCGCCACAACCGTTCTTGGAAGCCGGGCTCGTCCACCGAGAACTCCGAGAGGTCGAACCCGGCGCAGAACGTGTCTCCTCGCGCCCCCAGCACGACGACGCGTACACCCTCGTCGAGCGCGATGCGGTCCAATGTGTCGCTCAACTCGTCGCGCAGCGCGATCGACAGCGCGTTCTTCTTCTGCGGCCGGTCGAGCACGACCGAGACGACACCGCCTTCGACGGCCGCCACCTGCACCAGTTCACCCATGAGCCCCTCCCTGTCGCTCACTGTGCATGACGACGGACGAGATCGGCAAGAATCTCGCCGTGAGCGCTTCCCGCGGCCCGGACGCCAAAGAGATGTCCCCTTGATGAGCCAGAGCTCCGAGCCCACCTTTCCCTTGGACCTCGCCACTCGCGCCCGGGAGCACCCCGATGCACCGGCGGTGATCATGGGGAGCGGGATGACGCTCTCGTACCGCGAGCTCGACGAGCGCTCCAACCGTGTGGCGAGGTTGCTGCGCAACGAAGGGCTCGGGACCGGTGATCACATCGCCATTCTCATGGAGAATGGCACCGCCTTCCTCGAGGTGGCTTGGGCGGCGCAGCGGTCGGGGCTCTACTACACGGCGCTCAACAGTCATCTGCGCAGCGCCGAGGTGCAGTACATCCTCGACGATTGCGGTGCCACCGCACTTGTGACGACACCGGCCATGGCCCCGGTCGTGGCGGGCCTCGACCTCAGCGGTGTGCCGGTGCGGCTCTCGGTCGGCGGGGGGATTTCCGGCTTCGATGCCTACGAAGCCGCGGTGGCGGCCTTCGAACCCGTCCCCGTCTCCGATGAGTGCGAAGGGCGCGAGATGCTGTACTCGTCGGGGACCACGGGTCGTCCCAAGGGCGTGCGCAAGGAGCTCCCGCGCACTCCGATGGGTGACCCCACCGCGGTTCCGGTCCAGATCGCGCTGGCATTGGCACGACGGGGTGCGGGGCCCGAGTCCGTGTATCTCTCGCCCGCGCCGCTCTATCACTCGGCGCCGCTCGTCTACAGCATGTCGATGCTCCGCCTGGGCGCGACGGTCGTGGTCATGGAGCACTTCGACCCGGTCCTGTGCCTCGAGCTCATCGAACGGCACCGGGTAACCCACGCCCAGTTCGTCCCCACCATGTTCGTGCGGATGCTGCACCTGCTCGACGACCAGCGGGAGCGCTACGACCTGTCGAGCCTGCGATCGGTCGTGCATGCGGCCGCGCCGTGCCCTGTTCCGGTGAAGCGACAGATGCTCGAGTGGTGGGGTCCCATCATCGACGAGTACTACGCGGGGACCGAGGACATCGGCTCCACCTGGATCACGGCCTCGGAGTGGCTGGCACATCCCGGATCGGTGGGCCGGCCCCTCACCCCCGCCCACGTGGTGGGCCCCGACGGCCAGGAGCTGGGTCCGGGCCATGAGGGAGTCGTGTACTTCGAGGGAGGTCGGCCCTTCGAGTACCACAACGACCCTTCGGCCACCGCCTCCATGGTGAACGACCGCGGATGGAGGACCCTCGGTGACATCGGGATGCTCGACGACGACGGGTATCTGTACCTCACCGACCGCCAGGCCCACATGATCATCTCCGGGGGTGTGAACATCTACCCCCAGGAAGCCGAGAACGTCCTCGCCGGTGACCCGCGCGTGGCCGACGTCGCCGTCATCGGCGTGCCCGATCCCGAGATGGGCGAAGCGGTGAAGGCCGTCGTCGAGCTCGTCGACCCCGCCACGGCGGGCCCCGACACCGCTGCCGAACTGATCGCCTCGTGCCGCGACCGCCTCGCCGCCTACAAGTGCCCTCGCACCGTGGACTTCGTGGTCGAGCTCCCACGCGACCCCAACGGCAAGCTCTACAAACGCCTGCTCAAAGAGCGGTACTGGGAGGGCCACGACACGCGCGTGGTGTGACGGGGCGTCAATGCTGTGGCGTCGTCGAGGTCGTCGAGGTCGTCGAGGTGGGATCGCTCGTCGACGTGGTGGTGTCGGTCGGGGTCGTCGTGGTAGTGGTGGTCGGCGCGCCACCCGGGGCGCCCGGGGACACGGTGAACTCCCAGGTCCCCGCGGCGCAGTCCTTCGGAGGCGCCGTCGTGACGACATAGACACCGGCGGACCCCACGACCGACGCCACGGGCAACGCGGCCTCGGCTGCCAGGCACAGACGCGTCGGGTCGTTGGTGACGAAGCCGGTGAGTGGCATCGAGGCCGGAACCTTCGCGGCGCCCAGTGCCGCCGGGTCGACCGGGCTGAGCGTCACCTGCATCCCGTTCCACGTCCCGGTGTAGCTATAGGGGGCAGGTGTCGTCGTCGTGGGCGCCACGGTGTCGGTCGGACCCGGTAAGAGGCCCTTCACGATGGTGGCATTGCCCTCCAGCGCCGCCTGCATGGCAGGGGTGTTGCCCTCCATGCCCAGCGCCCAGATCCCGACTCCGGCGATGTGGTAGGTGTCCGCCAGTTGCGCCTTCAGCGCCAGCGATGTCGGGTCGTCGAAGAACGTCTGGTGCCACTGGGCTCCGACCTGGTACGAGGTCCAGGCGCTCTGGGTCGTGGGGTCCCAGTAGACGTGTGCGCCGGTCGCCGCGATCTGCGCATAGCTCAGTGGTGCGGCCGGGCCGGTGGCGGGATCGCCCAGACCGGGGCCGGCGGTGGGCCAGTCGTAGCCGTAGTACGGCACCCCCAGGATCACCTTGGAGGGCGGCACCACCGCCGTGTATTGCTGAAGGGCGTCGAGATCGGTGAACCCGGCGCCGGTGAGCGGTGCGGTTGGGGACGGCGTCTTGCGGTCGTTCATGTCGTAGGCCATGACGAAGAACGCGTCGACGCTCGGGGCCAGCCCGGCGATGTCGTAGAAGCCGGCCGGGTCACCCGCCGACGAGGCATAGGTGTCCATGGTCACCTGCCAGTGGGGGTTGGCCTGGTGCATCGCACTCGACACGGCGGCGACGAGCGTGTCCAGGCCGGCCTGGTCCTTGGCCCCCCTCCCCTCGAAATCGAGGTTCACCCCGTCGAGGTTCCTCGCCGCCACGAGCTGGACGAGCGATGCCCCCAGCCGTGCCCCGGCGGTGGGGTCGGCGGCCATCTTGTCCAATGCCGACGGGCTGAAGCACGAGGCCGTCAGCACGACCCGGTCACCGGCGCCGTGGGCGCGGGTGACGAGATCGGCCAGCGCCTGGCTCTGGTAGCCCACCCATCCCGGTCCGCTCTGCTGGACGGTGGCGTCGCCTCCGACCCCGACACTGAAATACGCCAAGGTGGTGAGTCCCGCCAGGTTGAACCCCGATGAGATGGGGAGCGTCCAGTAGGGGGCGAACCCGAAGATTTCGTGGGGACGCAGGGCCGGGGCGCCCTCGAGCGACGGCGGCGCCGGCGCCGGCGGGGCGCTCGCCGGGGCAAGCATGGCGGCGCCTGGCGAGCTCGCGAAGGCATTGGCCATCCCGTTCATGATCGAGACGCTTCCACCACCTTTGCCCGGGTGGGTCACGGTGTCGGCCAATGCTCCACCGGAGCCCCACGACCCCAGGGTCGCGCCCCCCGCCACCAGGGAGGTCACCACCAGACAGGCGACCAGGGGGTTGATCCGCAGGCGGAGCGGGGCGGCATGCCGAGGTCGACGACCGTGACCGGCGACGGCCGCGACACGCGACCGCCCTAGTGCTGCGACGACAAAGACCGAGACGCATTGCGCCCAGGAGGACCGTGCGGCGTGCGCCCCTTTGGCTCGTCGTCGGCTCATGCGTGGCGAGCCTGTGGTGTGGGTGTGACGTCAGTTGACACGAGCACGACCGATTCCGCCGATTTCCTGCCAGGTTTTCGGCATCGCCGGCCCAAAACTTCAATGTCCGGGGCGGGCGGCCCCGACCGCCTCGCGCGTCGAGCGCGTCCGGTGGGGTCAGTCGGGCAGCAACGGCTGCCCAAGATTCGCGTCCGGCGTCAGTGCCGGGCGGCCGGATGCCGATGATCCGAGCATGCGGGGGATGTCGTCGCGCCACGTCGTGCCCCGCACCCGATGGGCGGCATGGGGGGTCCTCCTTCTCGCCGGCACGGCGGTGTTCTCGATCACGGGCGCCGTCGATGCCGGGCCGGCCCGGGCCGGGACGCCGGTTCCGGGGGCGGCAGGATGCCCGATGTTCCCATCCGACAACATCTGGAACACCGACATCTCGTCGCTGCCCGTCGACATCCACAGTGCCCAATGGCTCGCCAGCATGGACTCGTCCACGACGTTCCTGCATCCGGATTTCGGTCCGTCGGGTGACCCGTCGAATCCCTACGGCATGCCCTACACCGTGGTGCCGCCGGGCCATCCCTTTGTCAACGTGTCGTTCCAGTACTCGAGTGAGAGCGATCCGGGGCCGTATCCCTTCGGGGCCGACACCCCCATCGAGGGGGGAGCGGGCTCGACCGGCGACCGGCACGCCATCATGATCGACCCCACCACCTGCACGCTCTACGAGCTCTACGACGCGCAGTACAGCCCGGGGGGATCGACGGCGGGATCCGGCGCCATCTGGAATCTCCGCTCCAACGCCCTTCGGCCCGCGGGGTGGACGTCTGCCGACGCGGCAGGGCTCCCGATCATGCCGGGCCTGCTCCGCTACGACGAGGTCCAGTCAGGACAGATCACCCATGCCATTCGGATGACAGCCGAGACCACGGACACGAGTTATCTGTGGCCCGCCCGGCACGAAGCGGGGGCGCGCAGCGACCCCTCGCTTCCCCCCATGGGCGCCCGGTTCCGGCTCAAGGCGAGTTTCAACATCTCCGGGTTCTCACCACAGGCGCAGGTCGTCCTGCGGGCCATGCAGCACTACGGGCTGATCCTCGCCGACAACGGCAGCAACTGGTACTTCGGAGGGACCGCCGACCCGTCGTGGCCGCTGTCGTTGGTGGACGAGTTGAAGAACATCCCTGCCAGTGCCTTCGAGGCGGTGGACGAGTCCTCGCTCATGGTCAGCCCGAACTCGGGCCAGGCGGGGGTGCTCGATGTGCCCGGTCCGGGATACCGGTTGGTGGCCGCCGACGGCGGTGTGTTCGCCTTCGGCGACGGCTTCTACGGCTCGGCGGGGGGGTTGGCGCTCACGGCGCCCGTGGTGGGCACCGCCGACACCGCGTCGGGCAACGGGTACTGGCTCGTGGCCTCGGACGGTGGGGTCTTCTCCTACGGCGATGCCCGGTTCCTCGGCTCGATGGGGGGAAAGCACCTCGCCGCCCCCATCGTGGGCATGGCGGCCACGCCCGACGGCAACGGGTACTGGCTGGTGGCCCGCGACGGTGGGGTCTTCTCCTACGGCGATGCCCGGTTCCTCGGCTCGATGGGGGGAAAGCACCTCGCCGCCCCCATCGTGGGCATGGCGGCCACACCCGACGGCAACGGGTACTGGCTGGTGGCATCGGACGGCGGGGTGTTCGCCTACGGCGACGCCGCCTTCCTGGGCTCGATGGGCGCAGTGAAGCTGCACAAGCCCGTGGTCGGCATGGCGGCCAACCCGGGCGGGGGCTACTGGCTGGTGGCCTCGGACGGCGGGGTGTTCTCCTTCGGTGCACCGTTCTACGGGTCGACCGGTGCCCTCGTCCTCTCCAAGCCGGTCGTGGGTATGCGCCCCCTCCCTGGTGGAGGCGGATATTGGTTGGTCGGGGCCGACGGCGGGGTCTTCACCTTCGGGGGTGCCAATTTCCACGGATCGACGGGGAACGATCTCCTCGACGCCCCGGTCGTCGCCCTTGGTTGACCCGCCTGGTCTGGCCCGGTCCCCACTCCGGGCCACGGGTCACACCCGACGCCTTCCTGCCCCGGAGGTCGTCTGTGGCGAATGCCGCGATTGTGATGGTCTCGACGGTTAGCGTGTGACCAGTGATCAGAAAGTTCATCGTGGGAGTGTTCACGGCGAGCGTGGTCACGATCGGGATATCGGTCCCAGCCCTCGCCGACCCGTCGTGCTACACGGGATGTGGGCCCGCGCCGATCAGCATCGTGGGAGGCGCGCCATCAGTCGCTCCCAGTGGGCCGCCCGCGCACCTGTCCCCTCAGAGTGAGTCCGTCCCGACCCCGGGCGGCCTGCCCTTCACCGGTGCGGACATCGAGCAGAGCGTCGGCTTCGCCGCCGTGCTCCTGGTCGGAGGGGTGGCCATGGTTCGCATCAGCCGCCGCCGGGGCCGTCGGCATCCTCAGCATCTCGGGCGTGAGCCGAAGGCGCTCTTGTAGCACCGGGCCGATTGGTCGTCGCCGAACGGCTACATCAATGGTGCGGGGTGGCGGCGGTCGGGATCAGGCCGGGCCCACGTTGGTGAGCTCGATGAAGTTGCCGGCGGGGTCGTGCACGAATGCAGCCAGGACCGTCGTGCCGAAATCGACGCGCGAGCTCGGTTCGCCCAGAAACGGCACGCCCGCGGCGCGCAGCGCCTCGACGGTGGCGTCGAACCGGTCGGTGGGGACGTGCAGCGCGTAGTGGGGGAAGCCCCGTCCCGGTGTCGGCATCTCGTCGGTCTCGATGAAGTGGAGCTGGAGCGCCCCCACCTTGAGCCACATCCCTGGGATCCCCAGATCGGGCCGGGGGAGCTCCTCGAAGCCGAGGGTGCCGCAATAGAAGGCGCGCGCCGCTTCGAGGTCGGTCACCGAGATGGCGACATGGCTGAAGCCCGTCACCGCGATCGGAGCTGTTGCCATGGTTCCTCCGTTGTCCGTGGATCTCCGTCGTTACTGGATCTCGTGTTGCTCGATCTCCGCCCCGTCGGGTCGGGTCCTGTCCCGAGGGTCTCGAGAGACCGCGCCCGTCTCGGTGCCGTGTCACTGTAGTGACCTCGGCCGCCGCGATCCCGTGGAGATCCCGGCCGCCACGCCAGGGGAGGAGCACCATGGAGGCACCCGTTTCGGTTCAGGCTCTGGGGCCGATCGCGCAGCTCGGCTACGTCGTCGACGATGTCACCGGCGCCATGGAGTACTGGCTCGGGTCGCTCGACGTGGGCCCGTTCTTCTACCTGCCGTCTCCGCCGCTCAACGACCTCGTCTACCGGGGGGAGCCCACCGGCGCCCGCATCGCCGTGGCCATCACGTATTCGGGCGATCTCCAGGTCGAGCTGATCCAGCCCCTCGATGACGAGCCGTCCCCGTATCGCGATTTCCGACGCGCCTTCGGGAGCGGTCTCCACCACGTCGCCCATTTCACGAACGAATTCGACTCCGCCATGGCTGCCTACCTCGCCCGGGGCCGCACGCCGTACTACGAGGGGCGCGGGCTCACCGCCGACCAGCGATTCGCCTACTTCGACTCCCCGAGCCACGGCGGGACCGTGAACGAGGTCGTCGAGACGAGCGGGTTCGGTGGGTTCTTCGAACACATGCACGCCCAGAGCGTGGGATGGGACGGCACCGACCCGATCCGCACCATCGACATCTGAGGAAGGTCGGGACGCCCTACTGTCCCGCCGAGGACGCGGGGTCGGCTTCGTCGTCCCGGTTGACGGCATCGGGCGAAAAGGCCGGCGTGCACACCGCGACGTAGCGGGCGCCGCCGGGACCCGGGGTGGAGTACCGCACCCAAGTACCGGCGGGTGCTCGTGCCGCTTGACCGGCGGCGACCGTGATCGATCCGTGCTCGGTGTCGATGTGGACCTCCCCCTCGAGGACCACGGTGTACTCGTCGAACTGGGGCCGCTGACCCGGCTCTGCCCACCCCGATGGACTGTCCATGATGGCGACGGACACCGACGCCGACCCCGTCGTCAGTCGCCCCACGAACTCGGAGATCGTCTTCGGAGGTGTTCCCGCCGCCTGGAGCACGGTCGGATGCGATATCAGTTCGATCATGGCTGCAGTCTGCCTGTTCCAACACGACTTGGCAGGCGGCCGACGCGAGGCGACTCACCGTGGGGCGGCGATCAATCGGCAGCAATGGCGGCCAGAACATCGAGCCGCGCCGCGCGGCGCGCCGGCCAAGAGGCCGCCCCAAGGCCCAGCAGGCCCGCGATGATGAGGAACACCACCAGGTTCCCGTAGGGAATCACGATGTCGGTGATCCCCTGTTGCTTCAACGAGGCGGCGAACGCCGTGCCGAGCGCGGTTCCGACAACGATGCCGATGATCGCCCCGAACAGTGCCAGGATCACGGCTTCCGAACGGATCATCGCCTTGACCTGGCGGCGTTTCATGCCGACGGCCCGGAGCAGTCCGATCTCGTGCGTGCGCTCGAACACCGACAGCATGAGGGTGTTCACGATGCCGATGAGGGCGATGACGACAGCCAGGGCCAGCAGGGCGTAGACGAGGCCGAGCAACTTGTTGACCTGAGCCTGTTGTGACCGTTCGAACTGGGCCCGTGTCTGGATCTGGATGTTCGGATAGGCCCTGAGCCCACCCGACACCGCCGTCGTGATATCGGGAGTGCCGGTCGTGGTGCTCAACAGCACGGCGACGGGGAGCGGGTTGTTGAAGTGAGACAGGAAGAATCCGTCACCGACGAGAAAGCTGCCCAACAGCGCGTTCGGCTTGTAGATCCCGCCGATCCGCATGGTCGAAGACCCGTCTCGGCGAACTTCACCGGCACGACGGACCCCACCGAGAGGTGATCGGAGTTCGCCGTGGTCGTGTCGATCAACAGCTCGTTGGCGCTGAGGGCAGGGGCCCCTGTCCCGGAATCCATGCGCAGGATGATGGTGTCGGCCAGATGATGCGGCGAGACTGCGGTCACGCTGGAAAGCGAGTTCCGGAACTCGAACTCGTCGCTGTAGACCGTGGAGGTGGTGGCGACCCCCGGCACACGCGCTGCGGCAGCCGCCACCGAATTGCTGAACCCGCCGCTACCGGAACCTGTTGCGGTGATGATGTAGACGGCGCTGACGGCATTATCGACACTGCTCGTGGCTGACTTCGACAACGAGGCTCCGAACACCGTGATGGTGGACACGAGGGCCAAACCGACCATGAGGGCGGCCGCTGTCTGCGCCGTCCGGCGTGGACTTCGCATCGAGTTCTCCCGGCCCAACTTTCCCGAGATCCGAAAGGCGCGCGCCAGGGGCCGACCCAGGGTGCTCGCCATGGGGCGCGCCACGATCGGCGCCAGCATGCCGATGCCGATGAAAACGGCGACGGCGCCGATCCCGACAAATTGGATCGCCGGCTTGGTCAGACCGAGTGCGAGGGCGGCGACGCCCAGGACGGCAATGATCGTGCCGATGACGATCCGTCGTCGCGACGACTCCCCCTGCTCCCCCTGGTAGTCGACCAGAGCCGCCACGGGCGGGATCCGCACGGCGCGCCGCGCCGGGCTGATCGCCGAGATCACGGTCACTCCGAGACCCACGACGATGCCGGCGATGACGGTGCGCGCCTCGAAGACGAGCGATCCCGATGGGAGCGAGATCCCAAAACCCTTGAGCAGGGCCACGAGTCCCAACGCGGCAAGGACACCCAGGCCGAGACCGATCAGCGAGGCAACCAACCCGAGGATGGCGGCCTCGACGAGGACGGATCGGAACACCTGTCGCCGGCTGGCTCCGACGATCCGGAGCAAGGCGAGCTCCCGGGTGCGCTGGCCCACGAGGATCGAGAACGTGTTGAAGATCGTGAATCCACCCACGAACAGCGAGATGAAGGCGAACACGAGCAGGGCGGTCGAGAAGAATCCGAGAGCCTGGTTGACGTTGTTCGTCTGCTCGTTCGCCACCGTCTGCCCGGTCACGACCTCGACCCCGGCCGGCAGGGTCCTGGCGATGGCGTGTTGGACGGTCGCCTTGTCGACCCCCGGCTTGGCCAGCACGTCGATGGCATCGAAGCGCCCCGTCTCGTTGAAGAGGAGCTGCGCCGTTGGCAGGTCGAACGCCGCGATCGTGGCCCCGGCCAGATTGTCCGCCGTCCCGAACTTGACCAAGCCGGAGATCGTGAAGGTCTGCGGAGGCCCGTACAAGAGGATCCGCACGTGGTCGCCGACCTTGAAGTGGTACTTCTGGGCCGTGCCCTCGTCCATCACCACCTGGTTCGGTGTGGTGGGGGCCGTGCCCTGCGCCAGGCGCAGCGACGAAAGCTGCGAGTTGGGATCGAACGACAGGCCCAGCGTGGGCGCCCCTCCCGTGCTGATGGCCTTGCCGCCGGGGGAGACGAACTGGGCGATGCCGCTCACGGTTCCGTCGGCATACGACACGCCGGGGACCCGGCGGACGTCGTTGACGATCGACGCCGAGATCGGTTTGCGCTCAACACTACCGCCCCCGCTGTTGGTAAGGACCGCCTTCCCACGAACCTCGAAGTCGATGTTCTGATAGATGTGACCGAACAGCGTGGTGAACGTGTTGTGCAGGGTGTCGGTGAGGACGAACGTCCCCGAGATGAACGTCACCCCCAGCACGATGGCGAGACCGGTGAGCACCAGCCGCAGTTTGTGGGCGAGGAGGCCCTTGATCGTGACCTTCCACATGTCAGTGCCCCAGCTGTTTCATGTGCTCCAGCACCGAGTCGGCGGTGCGTGAGGACATCTCTCCCACGACCTGGCCGTCAGCGAGGAAGACGACCCGATCGGCGAAGGCGGCACCGCGGGGATCGTGGGTGACCATGACGATCGACTGGTTGAATTCCGTCACCGACCGACGCAGGAAGCCGAGCATCTCCGCGGACGAGTTCGAGTCGAGGTTGCCGGTAGGCTCGTGGGCGAAGATCAGGGTCGGGCCGACCGATCAGGGCCCGCGCACACGCGGCGCGCTGCTGTTGGCCGCCCGACAATTCCTGGGGCCGGTGTGACAGCCGGTCACCGATGCCGAGCTGGCCGACGAGATAGTCGAACCACGCTTGATCGACCTTCTTCCCGGCGAGATCAGACGGCAGCGTGATGTTCTCCCGAGCGGTCAGGGTGGGTACGAGATTGAAGGACTGGAAGACGAATCCGACCCGGTCACGGCGCATCTGGGTCAGCCCCGCGTCGTCGAGCAGCCCGATGTCCTGGTCTCCGACATAGGAATGGCCCGACGTGGGGGTGTCGAGTCCCGCCATGCAGTGCATCAGGGTGGACTTCCCGGAGCCTGACGGGCCCATCACCGCGGTGAACTGCCCGCGCCGGAACTCCACGTTCACGCCCGCCAGGGCGTGCACGGCGGCATCGCCCTTGCCGTAGATCTTGGCGAGATCGATGGCGCGCGCCGCCGGCGTTCCCGAGCTCGGCGGTGTCCCCGTCGAGGCGTGGTCGGTGATGGTCATGGATCTCCGTCCTTGATGGCGTCGTGGCCGTGCGCGTCGTCCTGAGACATGACCAGGTCTCGCGGCGTGAGCAATGGGTGGTCCGTTCCAGTCTTCCTGCAGGGGATCGGGTCCCTGCGCACCGAGCCCGGGTGCTTGTCCGCTCAAAGACACCGCGGTTCGATCATTCGTGCGGATCTTCGGTATACGGCGCGAAGTCTCGGTGTGTTCAACGTGTCGGTATGTTCAAGGTATCAGTGTGGCGTGGAACGGGGTGACACGAAATCCGGCATCACCCCGACGCGACCCTGATGTCGGGACGAAGGCTGCTCGACCTGGGGTCGGGCACACTGGTGGCGTGGGTGCCCAGCCTGTCGACGTCGAGCCAGAGCCCGAGCGGCACGGCGCGCCGGCGTCGCTCATGGACTGGATGTTTCGCAATCGTCACACGGGTCGGATCACGATCGCCCATTTCCCAACCCGCAGTTGTGGGTCTTCCTGGTGACTGTCGTGGCGCGCAGCGTGGTTGCTCTTCGCAGTGTCGCTGACGCGCTGAGCGAGTGATCTTGCGTCGACGACGCCGCGCCCGTGCATGCATGAACCCCCGTGCACTACATGAAGCTGTCTTCGGCAGCAAGGCCGAGGCCGTCGTCACCGCCGGTGATGATGGGTTGGCAGTTGCCCCATCCCTCACCGCCCCCGACGGGATCGACGACGTGGACGACCGTGTCCCGGATCTGGTGCAGTCGCCGGGCCGCCACCGGGTCGGCGCAATCGGGGATGTGCTCCCCCTCCACGGCGAGGTCGCCGCGCCATTCTCCGTGATGGTGGCCGTCGAGCCCGAAGTACAGCCCGGCACCGAGGTGAAAGCCTGTGTCCGACACGGCTTCGATTTCGAGGGTGCGGACGTTGCCGTCAGCGGTGCGGGCATCGATCGTCCCGCCGCGCAGCCGGCGGTTGGCGGGGTCGAAGGCCAGCGCGGGCTCGAGGTCGACGAAGCGCTCGACGGTCCCGTCGGGGTGCTCGACGCCGCCCATGACGACTTGTTTGTAGGTGAAGCCCGGTCCCTGGACGATCTGGTAGTGGAGGAACAGCCCGTACCGGGTGCCGTCGGCACGCTGCATCGCGATCGGGCTCCAGATCATGCGGAACGACAGTCCCGCCAACGGGTCGCGCGGTTCGAGGTCCCGGGGCGGGAGCCCGACGTCATAGCGCACGCCCCAGGAGTGGTCGCGCGTGGACACCCAGGTGTCGGGGGAGATCTCGGTGCGGGCGCCGTCGACCTCCACCCACCCCGAGGCGAGCCCGATCTGGTGGTAACGCACCAGATCGGAGCCCACCCGGAATCCCTGGCGCATGTGGGTACGGTCCTCGAGCGCGGGTGGCACGATGCACTCGAACAGCCAGTCGAAGGCGATCGGCTGGGCGTCGTTGGCTTCGAGGACGAATCGGACCGAACGCAGGGGATCCACGACCTCGTAGCGAATCGGTCCGACGGTGGTGACGGCGGGGGCGGAGTCGAGGCGTCGGCTGGCCCGCACGGTGCGCTGCTCGATGCCCCGGGAGATCCCCGCGTACCCGTCCATCACGTTGCGGTTGGGGTACTTGCCGAGGCCGAACCCCAACTGCAGGGTCCCGTCCTTGGCCGCCGCCATGGCGCAGATCTTCTCGGTCCACGAGAGGTCGCTCGTGGCCACAACGGCGAAGGTGTCGGTGATCTGGTGACTCAGGCCTTCGTCGGCGGGGACGAGGGGCCCGATCGAGTTTGTCACCGGGTGTGGGCTCGGCCGGGAATGGTCACAGCTTCTCCCAATAGGTTCCCTCGAGCATCTGTTCGAGTGTGGGGCGGTGCATGATCATGTCGTCGGGATCGTCGGGCATGGTGATCTCACCGAACAGCACCTGTCGACGCGCCACCCTGCTCATCACGATGGCATGACGCAGCGCTGCGTACATGGTGTAGAAGTCGAGATCACGCGGTCGATGGCCGGCGTGTCGTTCGTAGGCCGCCGCCACGTCGTCGAGCCGCATGAAATGCGGCATGCCCGGCAGCCCGGCCTGAAGGGCGATGTCGTCGAGGAACCGGTGCAGGTAGACCATCCAGCCGATGTCGATCTCGCGCGGCCCGAGCGCCACCATCTCCCAGTCGAGCACGGCCACGGGCTCGAAGTCGCGGAACATCATATTGCCGATGCGGGCGTCACCCCAGCTGATGACCGGTGTCCCCTCCGTTCCCGGCCAGTGGTCCTCGAGCCACGCGAACGTGCGCTCGATGAGCGGGGATCGCGCCCCGTCGGCCACCACCCACTCGTAGTAGGAGCGTTGTTCGGCCAGGTGGCGTCGCAGTGCGGTGTCCCCGGGACGGTCGAGCTCGAGGAAGGCGATGTCGTCGGCGCTGACGTCGGCCCCGTGCAACTCGGCGAGCACCCGCACCGACGAATCCTGGAGCCGGTCCTGGTCGGCGCGTGGTGCTTCGGAGAGCCATGATCCGAACGGGTACGGCATGATGTCGGGCGGAACCACCCCGTCGACGCGCTCCATCACGAAGAAAGGCGAGCCGATGGCGTCGGGGTCGAGCTCCAGCCACAACGTGCGCGGCACCGGGACCCGGGTGCGCTCGCCCACCAGTCGTAGGACCCGGAACTGGCGCTCGAGGTCGTAGACCGGGAAGACGGGGACTGCGTCAGGGTCGGGGACGAGACGCGCCGCACACGCCTGGGTCACGCGCGCGCCGGGCCGGGCCGACCCGTCGGTGTCTCGCCACGTGCACTCGAACAGCAAGGTCTCGCTCGACATGCCGTTGGACTCGGGTACCAGGAGCTCGGAGATCTCGGGGTCGGGCACGCGCGTGGCCAGCCACCCCACCAGTCGTCGATGCAACGCGTCGCGGTCGCGGGTGGAGGTGCGGGGTCGAGGAGCCTGGGCCTCGACGGACTCGGTCATGACGCCGGACCCGGCGCCAACGACTCCCAGCCGGTGAAGCCCGACGGCTCGTGGCGGCCGAAGGTCCCGTGTTCGAACATGCCCCAACCCTCGGACCCGTCGCAGGTCGCCCGGGCCACGTGGTCGACCACACTGAAGGGGATCCGACCCGTGATGGCGGGGTCGCGCATGTCGACGACGACGCCCTCGGTGAACCCCCGACCCCGCCACTGCCCGTGTGACCAGTCGGGGTCGCCGCCGTAGCCCGGCCCGCAGTTCAGTCCCACGAACCCGAGGGTCTCGATCTCGAGCGTGACGGGCTCGCCCCTCCGGCTGCGCATGTGGAGCACGGCGGCCTCGGGGTGCCGGGTGCCGGGACGGTAGCGGACCTCGACCTCGGGCCAGCCGAGTTGTTCGGGGGGACGGGCCGCATAGGCGGGATAGACCCGGACCGCCTCGTTGAGCAGGCGGTGGCCGTCGCCGTCCTCCTGGGCGATGACGACGATGGCGAACTCGTCGAAGCGAAGAGGAACGTAGGTCCACCAGAAGCCGAACCGCTCGTCGGGCTCGGAGGCGGCCCGTCCGGGTGGTTCAGCCTCGCCGACGGGGCGGATGCCCCACGACCGGTCACGGGTGCCGACCCAGCGGTCGTCGCTCACCGTGAGCTCGTCGCCGCCCACCTCCAACACACCCGACCACGTGCCCACCTGGGCGAAGCGCGACGCGTCGAGGATGACACGACCGCCCTGGCGCATGATGTGCGCCGGTTCCTCCACCGTCGGGAACGATCCCGTCCAGGTGAGGTCGAAGGCCACCCCGTGCTCAGCGCCGTCGCACACCACCCGCACTCGCTCCAGCGGCTCGACCACTTCGATGCGGTAGGGGCCCACGCGCTGGTCCATGCGATCGTCGCCGAGGGCGTCTGACGTGCGCACCGTGTACTGCTCGTCACCACGCCGGACGGTGGCGTAGGCGTCGATGACGCCGAGATTCGGATAGACCCCCAGGCCCGTGACGAGGAATACGTCGCCGGTGCGATCGTGGGCGTTGAAGTAACACCGGTCGTAGGCGTTGCGGTCGCTCGTCGCCATGTACCGCATCGAGAGCGGCACCTGGTGTACGGGGTATTCGTCGAGCGGCACGGGCATGTGGTCGGTTCCCCCTGGTCTTCCTCGGCACCATCGTCGCCCCGCCGCACCCGCGCCGGGCTCCCGAGGGACTCAACGTAGCCCCGCCCGCAGGGTGGCACGGCGCCGTCGGTCGTTGGTCCCCGCTGGCGATGGTGGCGGTGTCGGCGTCGCGCCGGTGATCACACGACGAGGCCGCGCCCGGTGATCAAGGGCAGGTCGAGGGCGGTCAGGAGCCCGGGCGGTGCTTCGACCACGGCCGGCACGGCGTTCACGAGGCGCATGGCGGTGGCCTTGAGCCCGCCGGTGTTGTGGTCTCCGTCGGTGCCCATGAGTTGGAGGTCGACGGTGTAGTTGGGCTCACCCCGCACCACGACGCGGTAGCCGCCCTGGCCGGCGGGCTGGGGCCAGTCGGGCCCGATGTCGTCGGCGAGGCGGGTGACGTGCTCGAGGACGATGACGGCCCGCCCCGCCCGCATGCCCCGTACTTCGAAGCGGAGCCCGGCCGCGGTGCCCTCCTCCACGACGCCCGACGCGATGGTGATCTGGCGCGGTGCCGGAAGGCGCTCGAAATGCTCCTCGACCGCATCGAGTTCGACGTCGAGCCCGGCCGCGATCTGACGCACCACACTTCCCCACGCCATGGTGAGCACGCCGGGCAGCAGCAGCATGGGGATGTCGTCCAGGGCTCGCCCGAATCCCATGATGTCGAACATGACCATGGGCTGGTCGTAGGTGGCGTAGTTGAGGATCTCGAGGCAGCGGACCTCTTCGATGCGCTCGCTGATGCCGGTGATCACGAGCGGGAGCCAGTCGTTGGCGAAACCGGGGTCGATGCCGTTGACCCACAGCGACACGCCCGCGCCGGCCGCCGCGTCGCGCAGGGGGTCGGTCATCGCGGCCGGGACCACGCCCTCGGGGTACTGCAGGAAGACGGGCCCGCTCGACACCACGTTGATCCCGGCCCGCAGGATCTTCTCGAGGTCGGCGAGCGCCTCGGGCAGGCGGTGGTCGGCCATGGCGGTGTGGACGACACAATCGGGCTTCAAGGCGAAAATGGCATCGACGTCATCGGTGGCGCTCACCCCGAGGGACCGGCCCAGGCCGGCGAGATCCCCGGCGTCACGGCCCACCTTGTCGGGGTTCGACACCCACACCCCAACGAGCTCGAGGTCGGGGCGGGCGTCGATGCCGGCCAGGGCGTGGCGGCCCACGTTGCCCGTCCCCCACAGCACCACGCGATAGGTCATCGAACGCTCCTTGTCGTCGGCTTCATCGGCGGCGTCGGCGGTGTCGCGAGCCGGCTCGTCATGGCAGCGACCCGCGCCCGGGTCGGCTCAACCGAGGTCGACCTGGGGGCGCTCGGCACCTCCGTCGACCTCGAAGACTTTGCCCGTGACGAAGTCACCAGCCGGCGACGCGAGGTAGATGACGCACGCCGCGATGTCCTCGGGCTGCCCGATGCGCCGCACCAGGGCGGTCTCCTCGACGAAGGCGAGCATGGCCGCGTCCTGGACGACGATGTCGACCGCCGAGGTGGCAATGGTGCCCACTGCGATGGCGTTGACCCGGATGCGGGGGGCGAGTTCGGCGGCGGCCAGGCGCGTGTAGTGCGACAGCGCTGCTTTGGCCGTGGCGTAGGCGGTGAAACCCCGGGGGGCGACGCGTCCCGCCATCGACGAGATGTTGACGACGGCTCCTCCGTCGCCCCGCATCATGGCGGGCACCGCGGCGCGGACCAGGGCGTGGGCGCTGCTCACGTTGTAGCGAAAGGCGCGTTCGAGGTGGCCCGGGGACACATCGAGCAGCGGGCGCGGCATCCAACCGCCGTGGTTGTTCACGATGACGTCGAGGCGCCCGAAGGCGTCGGTGGCCTTGTCGACGAGTTGCGCCATGACGTCGAGGTCGTTGAGATCGGCCGGCACCACGATGGCCCTGCGGCCCACCGCCTCGATCTTCTTGGCCACCTCGAGCAGTTGCTCCTCGGTGCGTGCCGCGATGACGACGTCGGCACCTGCTTCGGCGAGGGCGATGGCGGTGGCGGCGCCGATGCCGCGTCCTGCCCCGGTGACGATGGCGGCGCGGTCGGTGAGGCGGAAACGGTCCAGGATCATCGGCGCCGACCCTAGCCCAGGGCTCCGGCAAAGTGAAACGTGTTCCAGTCCGACGACGGCCTGGTCAGGGCGTCCGGCGGGGCTGCCCGATCAGGTCGGGAGTGGGGCCGGGCCGGTCAGGTCGGGAGTGGGGCCGGGCCGGTCAGGTCGGGCGGGTCGAGGGCAGTCCGAGCTTGCGGTGGTCCCACGACACGGTGCGCGTGACGTGCAGGGCGATGACGACGCGCTTGTTGAGCATGGTCTCGACGAACGGGCGCAACTCTTCGGTGTAAGTCCCGTAGTAGCGCTCGAAGAGGTTGATGCCCAGCTCGAACATGCGCTCGGAGTCGTCGATGAACTCGGCGGTGCCGACGAGCTCCACGCCGCGCAGCTCCTCGTAGTACTCGCCCTCCTCCGCCATGCACGTCATGGTCGGATTGCGCCGCAGGTTCTGGGCCTTCTGCGACTTGGTCTTGGTCTCGAAGGCGAGCATCCCGTCGAGGAACCCGTACCACATGGCCACGGCGTGGATCGAACCGTCGTAGTTGATCGAGCACAACGACACCGGACGGCGTTCGTGGAGGAACCCGTCGATCTCCTCCGGGGTCATCTTGATCTGGGCCCGCTGGTTGACGCCATGGCCCATTTGCCCCGTCGGGCTCGAGCCCGGCTGTGCCGTGTCGCTCATCGCTTCGCTCTCATCCGGGCGAGCGTACCGGCCCCCGGCGGCTCAGGTCGTGGCCCACTGCTTTGGTACCGACGAGGCCTCAGTACGCACAGGGCAGGTGCTTGATGCCGTTGATGAAGTTCGAGCGCAGGCGGTCGGGCTCAGCCGTGGCGTGGATGCCGGGAAGATGGCGGAAGAGCTCCCGGTACATCACCGAGATCTCTCGCCGGGCCAGGTGGGCGCCGAGGCAGAAGTGCGGCCCGGGGGCACCGAAGCCGACGTGGGGATTGGGATGGCGCAGCACGTCGAAGCGCTGGGGGTCCTCGAACACGTCCTCGTCGCGATTGGCCGAGTTGTAGAAGAGGATGCACTTGTCACCTTCGGCGAACTCGTGGCCCGAAAGCGTCGTCGGCGCGGTGGTGGTGCGGCGCATGAAGACGACCGGGGAGGCCCAGCGCACGATCTCGTCGACGGCGGTCGGGGCCACCTTGTCGAAGTCCGCCGCCCACACGGCACACTGGTCGGGGTGCTCGGTGAACACCCACAGCCCGTGGCTGATGGCGTTGCGCGTCGTCTCGTTGCCGGCCACCACCAACAGGATGAAGAACGAGGCCAACTCGGCGTCGGTCAGCGACTCCCCGTCGACATTGCCATTGACCAGCGCCGAGGTGAGGTCGTCGGTGGGGTGCTCGACGCGGTAGGCGGCCAGGCCACGCATGAGCTCGGCCAGGTCGTTGCCGGCATTCATGAAGGCGAGCACGGGGTCCTCGCCTTCGGGGACGTACTCGGTGTCTCCGAACGACAAGATGATGTTCGACCTGCTGAAGACCGTGTCGTAGTCGCTCTCGGGCACGCCCATCATGTCGCAGATGATCTTCAAGGGGAGGCGGGCCGCCACCTCGGTGACGAAGTCGCACTCGCCCTTGTCCCGCACCGTGGCGATGAGATCGTCGGCGACGTGCTCGATGTTGTCCTCGATGGCGCGTACCATGCGGGGGTTGAATGCCGCCGACACGATCCGGCGCAGCCGGGCGTGGCGCGGGTCGTCCATGTTGATCATCGAGCCGAAGAACTCGAGGAGCTCGGGAGGCATGTCCAAGATGGTGGTGCCCGACAGTCCCGAGCAGTAGAGCTCGGGATGCCGACTGATCTCGACCACGTCCGCGTAGCGCGTCACGGCGTAATAGCCCCGGCCTGGGGGAATGGGGACGATCGTCTCGATCTCGATCTGGGGGTCCTCGAAGAAGGCGATGGGGCGTTCGGCGCGCAGCTTGGCGAAGGCCGCCTCGCGTAGCGACCATGGCTTCTCCCAGAACTCCATGTTCGACAGCTCGATGTCGTCCATCCGGAGTGTCTGCGAGATCGTCACGTCGTACCCCTTCGTCCGTCCTGGTCGATGCCGCCTCATCCTCGCGCCGCCGCCGGGAGCCCCGCCCATCCCTCCCCGCACAGGACGGGACGAGCTCAAGACGAGCTCAGGACGGGACGAGCGTCTTGCGTCGGTTGGGAGGACCCGCCAGCCCCGACCGGACGATGGTGCCGAGCTCCTCGGCGTCGGCCGCGTCCTCGGGCGTGCAGGGGTCCGACCCGTAGCTGGCCCGGGCGGCCAGGGCGGCTAGGGCGGCGTAGGCATCGACCGAGGCGTCGACCGTGCCCCCGACTCGATCGCCACCACTGCGCCCGTCGGGAACCGGGGAGATCCCGGGCGCGGCGGAGGAGCCGGGCGAGGCGTGGGTGACGGGACGGTACGGCATCAGCCACTTGGCCCCGACCAGCGACTTCAGGCGCGAGGCGTGCTCCTCGAGGGTCTCGGCCGGTCGGCGGCCCAACCGGGCCCGTTCGAGGACCCGGGCCGCGTCGTGCCACTGGGCGAGGACCTCGACGGTGGGGTCGAGGGCGGGACGCCGCCGCCGCCGCCGCCAGCGGTCGCGCCAGGCACCCACGGGGTCCCACCCCCCCCGCACCAGACGCCTGAG
Organism: uncultured Acidimicrobiales bacterium; assembly: GCA_963838775.1. Taxonomy (GTDB): domain Bacteria; phylum Actinomycetota; class Acidimicrobiia; order Acidimicrobiales; family UBA8190; genus Chersky-840. The sequence continues at coordinate 64,180 of CAWISP010000039.1, read as the reverse complement.
CCACCATGCGGCCATGAGGGCGAGCGCCACGAGCGCGACGACGATCCCCGCCACCTCACCGGCGTCGCTGGACGAACCGCCCGAGGACAAGGGGGCCGACCTGCCGCGCAGCGCCCTCGGGATCGTGGTCGGGACCGACACGTTGGACGCAAGAGGACGGCGGATCTGCGGGACGGTCGACGCCGTCGTGGGGGTCGACTTGGCCCCGGGGGTCTGGGTGCCGGCCTTCGAGCCCGAGTTCACGCCCACGCCGGTGGCCTCACCCGACGACGCCGGGGTCGGCTCGTACGAGGTCCATCCCGTGGCCGGGCCGAGATACACCTCGGGCCATACGTGGGCGTCGGCGCCGGTGATCTGATAGCGCCCGTGTCCCTCCGAGTCACCGGTCGTGAACCCCACCGCCACACGGGTGGGAAGGCCGTCGATACGGGCCAGGACGCCGTAGGCGGCCGCGAACTGCTGGCAGAACCCGGCCCGGGTGGTGAACAGGAACGTCTCGAGCGCGTCGGGACCCGGCGACGCGGGTGGGGAGAGCGTGTAGCGGTACCGGCCGCTGTCGAACCACCGGGCCAGGGCGGCGGCCTGGGCGGCGGGGCCCTTGGCGTCGGCAACGATCTGATGGGCGAGCGCCACGACCGGGGCAGGCTCGTGGGGAAGCTGCAGGTAGGGCGCCAGGTCCGAGGCCGTCACCCCGATCGCCGCACTCGAGCCCGCCGCCGTCGTGGCGGTGTCGGGCGTGACCTTGTGACCGGAGCGCGCCTTGGCCGCCGGCTGGGTGGGGTCGACCGGGACCCGGGCCGTGGCCACATAGCTCAGCCCGGGAGCCGCCTCCACGGGCTGCACGGCTCCGAAGCCCGGCACGAGATCGGCATCGGTGTCGACCGCATACGTGGTCGGGGGCAGGGGAAGCAGCGTGCTCTCCAGGTCGCCGATGGTGATCTGGGCCTGGAAGGTCTTGGTGGCCTGGGGTTCGGGCAGCGCCGGCAGCCCCGGCACCCCTTGGCTCTGTGGTGACAGGGCGAAGCTCTGGGCGGCCGCCTCGGTGGTCGGGTCGGGCTGCCACGCCGTGCCGTCGAAGTCGGTGAGCACCGCCACCTGCCAGTAGGTGGGGAGCGGGGTCTGGGCGTCGAACATGACGTCGCTGGTGCGGTTCACGAGGACCGCCTGCAGGTTGTCGACAAGATCGATGGCGCGCACCCCGGTGGTCCCCAGGTTGGCACTGGCGCCACCCCCGCTGCCCCCGGACCCGCCGGTGCCGTTGCCGAAGGCCAGGCCGAGGCTCTTGGCTCCGGGTGTGGTCGGGAAGGGCAGGGCGTTCACCTTCAGCGTCGCCAGGGCCGGGCTGGCGGCGACGGGGACGCCGACGGCGAGGGTCCCCACCAGCACGGCGGGCATCGACGCGACCACTCCCGACATCAGGCGCCGCCCTTTCGACGTGGTGCCGGCCGGGTCATGCGACGGGGTACCGACACTGGTGGCCCGGTCGGCGACGATCACGAAGCCGAGGGCGGCCACAACGTAGGTGACGACGCCGGGGAGCCGGTCGATCTGCGAGCTCAACAGCGCCGTGTAACAGAACAGCCCGAATGTGGGCAGCAGAGCCACGGCGCCGCCGCCACGGCGGTCCTCCTGCCATGCCCACAGAGAGCGGGACAGCACGGCCACGAGCCCGGCCCCGGTGGCGATGCACAACACGATCTCGGGCGTGGCCGGCACCGGGGTGGGATGCGACCGGATGACGCTGCCAGCGGTGTCGAACGTCGACAGCAACGTCCGCCATGTCTGCAGGGTCGGGATGCCGTCGCGCGTCGCCGACAGCAGCTGGCCCCAGATGGTGGCGAGAACCACGGCGACCACGCCACCGATCACGACCACACCCATCGACAGGCGCAAGCGCCGTGCCACCGAGGCGCCCAGGTGGCCCGCCACGACCGTGGCGGTGATGGGGCCCACGACGTGCGCGGCACCGGGGGCCTGGGTGAGGCGCGCCGTGCCGAGCCCCGCCGCCAGCGACACCGCCAGGAGCCACAGGTCGGGCGCGATGGCGAGCATGGCGCGTCCGGCGTGCGCCTCCGGGGCTACCACCGCGTGCGACGTGGGTGCGGCGGCCCCCGTACGGGCAACGGTGCCGCCCCGGGTGCGGGCAACAGTGCCGGCCACGGCGAGTCGGGGCTCTCGAGACGTCATGGCACGAGGACCGTTTCGGCCTGGCGGCGAATGGCGTCGGGGAGGGTGCTCTCGGCGGACCCCGCCTGGGTGGTGACGAGGACCACGTCGTCTCCGAGCACGCTCCCCGTCGCCCACACCGCGCCCCCGGTCGGTCGGTTCCCCCAGCGACGTACGACGGCGGGGGGCGGGCTGGCCGCACCGAGGAGAGCCAAGGCACGCAACATGGTCTGGCGGCCCGAGGCGTTGGGGGGGATCACCAGGCGATCGCCCGTACTCGTGCACAGCTCTACGGACAGGCCCTTCTGCAAGGCGGCGATCCCGAACCCGGCGGCGCGAGAGATCGTCCTCTCAATGGAGTCGCCGGTGTGGGCGGAGGGCCGGAGGTCGACGAGCAGCGCCAACGAACCCGCCTGGGGTTCGAGGAACTCGCGCACGACCAGTTCCCCCGTGCGCGCCAAGGAGGGCCAGTGCAGCCGCGTGAGGCGATCGCCCGGGGCGTAGGGGCGCAGCCCGCTCAGCTCGTCCCCCGACAGCGCGTTGGTGGCGCCCGATGCCGGCGACCGATCGCGCCCGCCGGGGTGCGCGGTGGCGGGACGTCGTTCGGCGGTGATGTCGGCAGGCACGGGGTAGACGACGACGTGGGCGGGCGGCGCCACGGTGATCCGGCGGGCGACGAGACCGAACGGATCTTCGCACCACAGTCCCAGGTCGGACAGGGTGAGCAGCCCACGGGAGGCGGTGGGGACCGGGATCGAGAAGGTCACGGCCGCGTCGGGACCGAGGTCGGGGAGCCGGCGTGATCCCGATACCGTCCGCCGGTCGCGGGCCCGCTGGCGCCGGTCGGGGCGTCCCCCGGGATTGCCGAGCCAGTCGGCCGAGGGGGAGCGCTGTCCGAGCGCGGTGAAGCCCGAGGGGCCCCGGGCCGGCGGGGGCGTCGCTCGGCGTGCCCCGGCCACCGAGCTCTCGCCCAGGCCGGGGTGGGAGACCGACCAGTGGGCGCCAGGATCCTCCACCAGCAGGGGAGGCAGGCGCCGGCGACCGACGTTGGACACGGTCAGCTCGACGACGGCGGATTGGGCGGCGGTGACCTCGGCGACGGGGACCTTCATCATGAGGTGCAACCCCCGTCGGCTCACGCGCTGTCGGTACCACGCCGTGACGATGCCGAGCAGCAACAGCACCGCCACCACGAGCGCCAGGAAGACGAACTCCTCGACGCCGTAGGCGAGGCCCGCGATGGCGGCACCGGCGGTGCCCACCGCCAGCACCGTCCCACGGGTCGACAGCACGGCCCGGCTCAGATGCCGCGGCGGCGGCTCGGACTCGCCGGCATGCGCTACCGGGTGCGGCCGACGGGTACCACGATGCGCGACAGGATCTCCTCGATCGTCGACGACGCCGTGACGCCGGCCAACTCGGCGGCGGGATGGACCACGACGCGGTGCCCGAGGGCGGGCTCGGCCACGAGCTTCACGTCGTCGGGTGTCACGAAGTCGCGGCCGGTGGACACCGCCACCGCCCCCGCGGCCCGGAGCACGGCCAGGGTGGCCCGCGGTGACGCACCCACCGTGAGGTCGGGGTGCGACCGCGTCTCACCGATGAGGTCCAGGACATAGCCGCGCACCTCGGGAGCCACGTGGGCGCGCAGCACGGCGTCGGCGAAGACGTGGAGGAACTCGGGGCCACCCACTCCCGACAACGAATCGGGAGAGGGCCTGGTGAGTGTGGTGGCGAGCAATTCGTCCTCGGCGGCCCGGTCGGGGTAGCCGAGGCTGAGACGGAGCAGGAAGCGGTCGCGTTGGCTGTGGGGGAGTGGGAACGTGCCCGCCGCGTCGTAGGGGTTCTGGGTGGCGATCACCATGAACGGCTTCGGCAACGGGTGGCTCACCCCGTCCGCGCTGACCTGGTGCTCCTCCATGGACTCCAGCAGCGCCGACTGGGCTTTGGGCGACGCTCGGTTGAGCTCGTCCGCCAACAGGATGTTGGTGAACACGGGACCGGGTCGGAAGGCGATCTGCCCGCTGTCGCGGTCGAAGACCATGGCGCCGGTGACGTCGGCGGGGAGAAGGTCGGCGGTGAACTGCACCCGGCCGAAGGTGAGGCCGAGCGATCGAGCCAGGGCCTTGGCGAGAGTCGTCTTGCCCACCCCGGGGTGGTCCTCGACGAGGAGATGGCCCTCGGCCATGAGACAGCACAGCGCCAGGCGCACGGTGCTGTCCTTGCCCACATAGCTGCTGCGCACGTTGGCCACGACGGCGTCGAAGGTCCGGGCCAGACGCGATGGCATATCGGAGGGCGACGCCGCCGAGGGGACGACGGGAAGGACCGGCGTACCGGGACGGCTCGGCATGGCGACACCGGGGACTACCGACGGGCCGGGCAGATCCTTCACGGATGCCGAGCCGGAAGCCACCCCGTCACCGCCGGCGGCCACCGTGCCGCTCAGTGGCGGTGCGATCCCCGCATCCTCCGCGGACGGTGCCATGGCGACGAGCCTAGGGTGCCCACCCCCGGACGACACCGCGGCGACATTGCGAAACGATTCCAACGACATTGAGACTGGCTTTCGGGACAGGCCGTTGCCGAGGAGACGGGGCGACCAGGGCCAGGCTCGAGCGGGTCAGGGCACCGGCTGGGCGACGGCGTACACGGGGACACCGTTGTAGGACGCAGAGTCCCGGATGAGGAACGGGCCGTTGATGATGACGTTCAGCTGTCCCGAGGGCGCCGGCCCGGCGTCACCCTCGACGGTCAGCACGGCATCGTCGGGCCATGCCTCGACGACGAGCCCGGTGTGCACCGAGGTGGCGGTGCTCTGGGGGCCGGTGCCGTACAGCACGGCGTCGCCGGGCGCGGGCAACACCAAGCCGGGCACGATGCGTCCGTGGGCGGCGGCCCACGCGTAGACGTTGCCGGTGAAGGGAATGGAGGGCACGGGGGTGCCGGAGTGTGCCCATACCCAGGTGACGAACAACGCGCACCACTGCTCGCACGGCCCGTAGGGGTTGCAGTACGCGCCCTGGGGGTTGTCGGGGTCGGGACCGACCTGGCTGGTCGCCAGGGCCGTGATGGCGGCGGAAGGTGCCAGGTCGTAGGGCGACGGCGCCGAGAACGAGTACGACCAGTCGTCGGGCTCCAACAACCAGTACCCCTGGCCGTCGGATGTCGGGATGATGGCGGACACGGGGGCGATCGGCTTGGTCGCGGCCGTGGCACCGAAGAGCTGGGCGTCACCGAATTGGTAGACCGTGCCGCCGTTGTCCACCATCCAGTACCCCTTGCCGTCGGGGGTGGGAGCGATGTCCGCGATCGAGTCGGGCGGAGGCTTCATCGCCAGGGACCCGTAGAACGTGGCGTCGCCGAAAGAGAACACCCCGCCGTCGCCGCCGACCATCCAGTACCCCTTGCCGTCGGGGGTCGAGGCGATGCCCGTGATCCCGGCGGCGAGGTGCGTCGCCCCCATGGACCCGTAGAACGTGGCGTCGCCGAAAGAGAACACCCCGCCGTCGCCGGCCACGAGCCAGTACCCCTTGCCGTCGGGGGTGACCGCCATGCCGACGATGGGTTGGGCGAGGGTGGTCCCGCCCATCGATCCGTAGAAGGCGGCGTCGCCGAAGGCGAAGACCCCACCGTCGAGGGCGGCGAGCCAGTACCCCTTGCCGTCGGGGGTGGAGGCGATGGCCACGACGGGCCCGTAGAGCTTTACCGCGCCCAGGGACCCGTAGAAGCCGGCGTCGCCGAAGGTGAAGACCCCGCCGTCCGCCCCCACCAGCCAGTAGCCCTTGTCGTCCGGTGTCGCCGCCATCCCCGTGACGGCCGAGGCGAGGGTGGTGGTCAACGTTCCGTAGCTCCCGGCGTCACCGAAGGGAACGACACCACCGCCGGTGTAGGGATGCACGACCGGTGCAGCCGCGGCGGCCCGGGCCGGGACGGCGACAATGGCGACGAAGGCACCGATCGACGTCAGTGTCGCGACCGCGACGACCAGCAGCGAGGTGACGACCCCATGGGCTCGGCGTCGCCGTGGGCGCGACAGCGCGTGTGGTGCAGTCCTGTGAGAGCGGTTCAACGAAACGAGCGCCCGAGCATCGTGCTGCTCGCATCGCGTCACCGTCAAATTGTCGGTCGAAACCGTGTCGATCTGAAGAGACGGTGTCGATCTGAAAGCGTGCCGATCTGAAAGCGTGCCGATCTGAAAGCGTGCCGATCTGAAAGCGTGCCGATCTGAAGAGTCGCTCCTCGACCGCCTGCGTCGATGCTGTGATTTGACTGAGACTCGGTGACGGCGGTTGTTGTCGCGTTGTCGTGATTCTCGTCGTCGTCGGCTCGTGCTCGCGGGTCGCGGTCAGTGTCGGGTCGCCGCCACCACGATCGGCCACCCGTCGTGCACGCTGCGTTGTGCGGGCTTCCAACCGGTGGCATCGGCGAAGGCGCGGTTGGAGACGCGCTGCGATCGCGTCACCGCCGCCGCCATGGACCCTGCCAGCCGGGCGAGCCCGGCCGGCGCGATGAACGGCGGCGCCACCCCGAGTGCGCCGGCCAACGTGGCGAAGAACTCCCGGCCGGTCACCGGTTCGTCGTCACCGACGTTGTAGAGCCCGGCCGGCGCCGACAGCGCCGCCACCACGGCGGCGGCCGCGTCGTCGGTGGTGATCGAGGACATGTAACGGTCGGGCCCGGCGCTGAGGGCGATGCGGTGCCGGGCCAGCCTGATCATGGCCAGGGTGGCGTCACTGTCAGGCCCGTAGAAGGCGGCGAACCGCAGGACCACGCCGGTGGCGCCGGCGGCGGTCACCTGGGCGGCGTGGGCCTCGGCCACGGGCGCCGAGCGCAGGTTCGCCACCGCTTCGATGGGGGACGACTCGTCGAGCCAGGCACCGCCTCCGTCGCGGTAGAGGAAGGCGATCGATTCCTGGACGTAGCGGGTCGCGCCCGCGTGCAGGGCGGCGTCGACGAGGTTGCGCGACCCCTCGGTCCGGATCTTGTCGTTCTCCGCCCAGGCCGCGGACCTGCCCATGCGCGACGGAGCCGGGATGTGGGTCGCCAGATTGCACACCGCCTGGTGGCCGGCCACGGCCCGACGCAGCGACTCGGGGTCGAACAGATCGGCTCGCACCGGAGTGGCCCCGAGCCCGGTCACCAGGGTGGCGCGGGTGTCGGAGCGTGCCAGCGCGGTGACCTCGTGGCCGGCCGCGACGAGCAGCGGCACCACCCGCCGACCGAGCACGCCCGTGGCACCGGCGACGAACGTCTTCACCGTCGACGACCGTCGTACCCCGACACGTTCCGATGGTAGGCGCCGGCGCGGGTTCGCCGAGAAATGTGCGTCCGTTGGGATTCGGCGCCGTCAATGTGCGCGAACGCGCTATGTGGTTGAAAAGGTCCCGCTTTGCATTCACAAATCGAGTGTTTTCACCTGACGCACGGTGAGAGAGACGATCCCTCCCCAAAAAAACGCTCGGGGCCGATGCACCAATGACCACAGGATGCAGGCGTCCGGTAGGTAGCCTGGAAAGTGCTTTTGCAGTACGTGAGAGTGAGGCGACAGAGCGTGATCTTCGTCGAAGTGTTCAGGCTGCTTCTGGTGATCGCCGGGACCATCGGCGGTCTCACGGTGGGGAACGAGATCGGCCGCAACTCGACCGCGCCCGTCGTCGGGATCACCCTGGGCGCGCTGGCTTCGTACCTCCTCGGCGGGATCATCGGGCGCCTCATCGACCGGGGCCTGCGCGGTGCGGTGGTGCAGCTGCGCGCCACGCCGGCGAGCGCGGTGTTCGCGGGATCGGTCGTCGGGACGACGGGGCTCCTCCTCGGGCTCGTGGCCGGGCTCCCTGTCGTGGCCCTCGTCCACTCGAGCATCGACTATCCGCTCGTGGCCGCCTTCGCCTGGGTGTTGTGCGCGGCGGGGGTGCGCATCGGGGTGGCCAAGGGCCAGGAGATCGTCCGCGCCGCGGGGATGACCCACCTGCTCGACCGTCCTGCCGAGCCGCCGCCGGGGACCGCCCTCCTGGTGGACGCCTCGGCGGTGATGGACCGGTATCTCATGGTGCTCGGGAGGTCCGGCCTCCTGGCCGGGGGCATCGTGCTGCCGCGTTTCGTGGCCGACGAGGTGCGCGCCCTGTCGCACAGCCCCGACCCCGTGACGTCCCGGCGCGCCCATCGTGGGCTCGAGGCGATCGAGGCGCTGCAGGCCGGCGGTGTCTCGGTGTGGCTGGACGAGGACGAGGTCCCGGAGCTCGAAGACAGTGGAGACCGCGTCCTCGCCCTGGCCCACCGCCTCCACGTGCGTCTCGGCACCTGCTCGGCCGCCCTGGCCCAGCGGGCCGAGGCCGTGGAGGTGGACGTGGTCGATCTGCGCCGCCTGACCACCGAGCTCTCGCCCGACCATCCTTCTGGTGAGCACCTGGTCATCGACCTCGTGAAAGAAGGCCGCCAGCCTCGACAGGCGGTGGGTTACCTGCCCGATGGCGACATGGTGGTCGTGAACGACGCGTCGCACCTGGTGGGCCAGGGCGACATCGAGGTCGTCGTCGACTCGGCCCGTCAGACGAGCCAGGGCCTGTTGGTCTTCGCCCAGCTCTTCGAGGGTGGCCCGTCGCTGGCCCAGCGGGCCAGCACCGGCTGAGGCCCGCCTCGGTCGCCTTGCCGCCGGAGAGGTGCGCGGCGCCGGAGATGGGCGTGGTGTCTCAGGCCGCTTTGACCGCCGCCACCAACTTCGACAGGGAGTCCTTGGCGTCTCCGAACAACATGGTCGTCTTCGGGTCGTAGAGCAGCTCGTTGTCGATGCCGGCGAACCCGGGACGCATCGAGCGCTTCAGGAAGACGATGTTCGTGGCCAGGTCGGCGTTGATGATCGGCATCCCGAAGATGGGACTTCCCGGCGTGTTCTTGGCGGCGGGGTTCACCGTGTCGTTGGCGCCCACCACGAGCGCGACGTCGGTGGTGGTCATGTCCAGGTTGGCGTCGTCCATCTCCTCGAGCTGGTCGTAGGGGACGTTCGCCTCGGCCAGGAGCACGTTCATGTGTCCGGGCATACGGCCCGCCACGGGGTGGATCGCGTAGTACACCTCGACCCCGCGCGCCGCCAGGGCATCGGCGAGCTCGCGCGCCGTGTGCTGCGCCTGGGCTACGGCCAGGCCGTAGCCCGGGATGATGGCGACCTTGCGAGCGTAGGCGAGGAGCACGCCGATGTCGTCGGCGGTCCCCGACCGCACCGACCGCCCCTCGGCGTCGGGGCCCTCGCCTGACGCCGTCACGACCGAGCCGAACGCGCTGAAGAGGATGTTGGGGAGCGACCGGCCCATGGCCTGGCTCATCATCCGCGTCAGGAGGGTGCCCGAGGCACCCACCAATGTGCCCGCCACGATGAGCAGCGTGCTGTTGAGGGTGAAACCCGACGCGGCCACGGCCAATCCGGTGAAGGCGTTCAATAACGAGATGAGCACGGGGGTGTCGGCCCCGCCGATGGGCAGCACGAAGATGGCACCGAGCACGAGCGACAGCACCAACACGATGACGAGCACGGTGGTGCTGGCCGTCACCACCGTGACGATGAGCAGGGCCACGATGGCGATCCCGATGGCGGCGTTGATGGGCTGCTGGGCCGGGTAGGTGATGGGGCGCCCCGTCATGAGCTCCTGGAGCTTGGCGAAGGCGACGGCGCTGCCCGCCAGGGAAACCGAGCCCACGAGCACCCCGAAGAGGATCTCGCAGATCTTGTAGATGGCCAGCGACTTGCCCGGCACCGAGATGAATTCGGTCACCGACACCAGGGCGGCGGCCCCACCCCCCACGCCGTTGAAGATGGCCACCATCTGTGGCATCGCCGTCATCTTCACCAGCCGGGCCGCGGGGACGGCGATGACGGCCCCGATGGCGATGGCGATGATGATCAGCACCAGGTTGCGGGTGTGGGAGTACACCTGGGGCAGCGAGAACGTCCACGCCACCGCCACGAGCATGCCGCCCGCACCCACCAGGTTCCCGAGCCGGGCACGCTTGGGCGAGCTCAGGCCCTTGAGGGCCAGGATGAACCCGACGATGGCGATCAGGTAGACGAGGTCGGTGGCGGTCCCTCTGCTCACGACGGCTTCCCCGCGCCCGAGCCCGCGTCGCCGGGCTTGGCGCCCGAGCCGGCCGAGCTGGTTGACGCGTCGCCGTCTCCGCCGGCCGCTTTGCGATCCGTCGGCTTCGCCCTGAACATGTGGAGCATGCGGTCGGTCACGACGAAACCGCCCACCACGTTGAGCGTGGCGAGGACGACGGCGAGGAAGCCGAGCGTGAGTTGGGCGGGGCCGTGCGCCTGGCCCAGCACGAGCATCGTGCCCACGAGGATGATGCCGTGGATGGCGTTGCTGCCCGACATGAGCGGGGTGTGCAGGATGCTCGGCACTTTGGAGACGACCTCGTAGCCCACGAAGCCGGCCAACACGAACACCGTGATGAAGGTCATGAGGCCCGGGGCGGCGGCGATCACGGTGCTTCCTCCTCGGCTCCGGCGAGCAATTCGGCGGTGGGGGCGTGGACGACCTCGCCGGCGCGCACCACGCAGCTGCCGACGACGATCTCGTCGTCGAAGTCGGGCCGCAACGTGCCGTCCACCACGATGAGGGCCAGGAAGTTGGCCACGTTGCGCGAGAACAGGAAGCTGGCATGGGTGGGCATCGCCGAGGGCGGGTTCGAGAGCCCAGCCACCACGACGCCGTGGTGCACGATATCTTTGCCCGGCTCCGACAGCTCGCAATTGCCGCCGCTGTCGGCCGCCATGTCGACGATGACCGATCCCTCAACCATGCGCTCCACCATGGCCGTGGTCACGAGGACCGGTGCCTGGCGACCGGGGACGGCGGCGGTGGTGATCACCACGTCGGCGGCGGCCACCTCGTTGCTGATGAGCTCGCGCTGGCGGGCCAGGAACTCCTCGGACTGCACGCGCGCATACCCACCCGCTCCTTCCTGGGACTCGAGCTCGAGCTCCACGAAGTTGGCACCGAGAGACTGCACCTCCTCCTTGGCGGCGGCGCGCACGTCGTAGGCGCGCACCTGGGCGCCGAGGCGACGGGCGGTGGCGATGGCCTGGAGGCCGGCCACCCCTGCGCCGAGCACGAGCACCTTGGCGGGGGGGATGGTTCCCGCCGCCGTCATGAACATGGGGAAGAACTTGGGGAGCCGTTCCGCGGCGCCGAGCGCGGAGAGGTAGCCCGACACCGTCGCCTGCGACGACAACGCGTCCATCGACTGGGCCCGGCTGATGCGAGGGATGAGATCGAGGCTGAACGCGGTCGCCTTGGCATTGACGAGGGCCCGGACGGTGTCGAGCTGGGAGGCCGGTTGGAAGAAGCTGACCACGGTGATCCCCGCACCGAGCAGTTGCACCTCTTCCGGTGTCGGCGCCTGGACCTTGGCGACGAGGTCGGCGCCCGCCACGGTCTCGTCGGCGCCGGGCCGGAGCGTGGCCCCTTTGTCCGCGTAGGCGGAGTCCGGGAAGTGGGCGTGCACGCCGGCGCCTTCCTGCACGATGACCTCGACACCGGTGCCGACCAGGCGTCCGGCCACGTCGGGAATCATCGCCACCCGGTGCTCGCCGGTGCGCGTTTCGGTAGGGACGGCGAGTTTCACGGGGGGCTATCAGAGCACGTCAACGCACGACGCTCCACTTCATGCCCGTTTCCTGTCCAAGAGCGCCGCAGCCGACGCCTCCATGCTCGGCCCGCCGACGCGCCCGGGACGACGCGTCAGGCACCGCGCAGGGCAGCGAGGAAGGCGGGCCCCTCGTTCCCGCCATGGACTTCGAGGGCGGCCCCCGACACGTACGACGCCAGCGGCGAGGCCAGGAACAGACAGGCACCGGCCACGTCGCCGGGGGTCCCCATCCGACCGAGGGGAACGGTGGCGGCCGCCGCGGCGAGCCCGGCTGCCCCTCCGTAGTGGTCCTCGGCGGCGTCGGTGGCGATCATCCCCGCCACCACGCAGTTGACGCGGACCTTGGGAGCCCACTCCACCGCCAAGGTGCGGGTCAGGTTGATGAGCCCCGCCTTGGCGGCGCCGTAGGCGGCGGTCCCCGGCGACGGACGCAGCCCCGACACGCTGGCGATGTTGATGATCGAGCCGCCGCCCGCGGCCTCTTGCATCAAGGCGTTGGCGGCCTGGGCGCAGTACATGGGGGCAAGGAGGTTGAGCGCGACGACCTGGGCCACGAATCGCGCCGACGCGTCCGCGGCGGGCACGGACGGCGAGCCACCGGCGTTGTTCACGAGCACGTCGACGCGCCCGAAACGCTTGTGCGTGGCGCGCAGGACCGACGCCGCCTGTTCGCCGTCGCGCACATCGGCGGTGAAGAACACCGCCCGCCGCCCGGCCGCCACCGGGAGCTCGTCCACCGCGGGCTGGTTCCGTCCGCAGATGGCCACGTCCGCCCCCGCCGACAGGAAGGCCTCGGTGATGCCGCGGCCCACGCCCCGGGACCCGCCCGTCACGACGACCACCTTGCCCGTGAAGTCGATCTTCCCGGTGGAGTCGGTGTCGCCGGTGGAATCGGTGCCCTCGGTCACGTGCAGAACCTAGTCAAGACCCCGTCGACGCCCCGGCCTGCGGGGGTGCGTGGCGTCGGTGCCGCCGGGTCGGTGGGGGGTTGGGACCGCTCTTGACCTTCTCGGCAGCCAGAACGAGACTCGCAGGAGGGGTTGAGGACGTCGGGGAGCGTCCTTCCGGGGGGACTGCGGAGGTGCGATGAGAACGAGGACGCGTCCCGCGTCACCGGTCTCGTTGGAGTACCTGCCCGCGCTGGACGGGATCCGGGGAGTGGCGGTGGTGGCGGTCATCGCCACCCATACCGTGGCGACGATCCCGGGCGGCTTCTTGAGCGTCGACGTCTTCTTCGCCTTGTCGGGCTATCTGATCACCTCGCTCCTGATCGCCGAGTGGCGCCAGAGCGGCACCATCGCCCTCGGTCGTTTCTGGTCGCGTCGGGCCCGACGCCTGCTTCCGGCCCTGTTCTTCATGCTCACCGCCGTGGGTGCGGGGGCCGCCCTGTGGCCCCAGATCTTCGGCAGCACCTCGTTGCGGGGCGACACCCTGGCCACGGTCTTCTATGTCGCCAACTGGCACTTCATCGCCGACCACACCAATTACTTCCAGGCCTACGGGACGGCGTCCCCGTTGCTCCACACGTGGTCCCTGGCCATCGAGGAGCAGTTCTATCTGGTGTGGCCGATCGTGGTCCTGGCCGTGCTCAAGCTTCGCCGGCCCCGGTGGCGCGCCGTGGCCGACCCGGTCGGGGTGTGGGTCAGCGGCCGGGCCGGTGGCGGGGTCGGTGGTCCCGGTGACATGTGGGTCGAGCGCCCGGTGGGCGGGTCCGACGGAGACCCGGCCGACGACACCGGGGCGACGCTGCCGGGCGGCGCCCGTGATCGGCGACGTCGCCTGACGGTGCTCTTCGTCCTCGCCGCCGCCGGTGCGGTGGCCTCGGCGCTGTGGATGGCGGCGCTGACCCATGCCGGTGGCGACACCACGCGCAGCTTCTACGCCAGTGACACCCGTGCCCAGGCGATCCTGGTCGGTGCCGCGCTCGCCATCGGGAGCGTGTTGTGGGGGCCCACTCGGTCGCGCCGGGCTCGCGCCGCGCTGTGGAGCTGGGGCGTCGCCGGCGTGGTGGGAACGGCGCTGCTGTGGGCGCTCGTCCCGGCCAGCTCGCTGCTCGTGTTTCGGGGTGGCTTCTTCGTCGCCGCGCTGTGCACGGCCGGCGTCATCGCGTGTGTCGCCAACCTTCCCACCAGCCGGCTCGCCTCGGTCCTGTGTGTGCGGCCGCTTCGCTACGTGGGCCGTATCTCCTACGGCATGTACCTCTGGTACTGGCCGCTCATCCTGGTCCTGTCGGGCACCCGCACCCACCTCCAGGGGTATCCGTTGCTCGGGGCCCGGCTCGTGGCGATCATCGCCGTGGCGACGGCCTCGGCGTACCTCGTCGAGCTTCCGATCCGGAGAGGCCATCTCCCGGTCTGGTGGGCACCGACCGCCATGCCGATCGCCGCCAGCCTGGCCGTGCTCACCACGTTCCTGGCCACGGTGGGCGTGAGCGACGTGGCGGCGGCGTCGGTGGGGGGCGTGCACAGCACCGCGCACGGCACCGCCCTCGTCACCGCGGCGACGGGTGGATCGGGCGAATCGGCGCGCACCACGACGCCTTCTCAGCCCGTGAAGGTGCTCATCGTCGGTGACTCGATGGCGGGCACGCTCGGCGTCGGGATCGGCCAGCTGATGTCGCAGTACGACATGGTGGCGGTCAACGAGGGCAGTCCGGGCTGCTCGGTGTCGATGGACCAATTGGTGAAGGTGCTGTGGTTCACCAACCCGCCCGGCAAGCCGTGCGTGGAGAACGACCCCGACGCCCTGATGTCCCAGTGGCGCGCCTGGGTGGACCAATTCAATCCCGACGTCGTGCTCTATCTGGCCCGTAGCGAAGTCCTCGACCAGGAGGTGAATTCGACGTGGACCAACCTGGGGGTGCCGGCCTTCGACTCGTACCTGACGTCGCGGTTCCACCAGGCCATCGACGTCCTCGGATCTCGCGGTGCGCATGTCGTCTTGCTGACCTCGCCGTTCTACGACACGGGCGTACAACCGAGCGGCTTACCGTGGCCCGAGGACGATCCCGCCCGGGTGACCCTCGACAACCAGATCATCGAGTCGATGGCCGATCCTCCTGTCCGGAGCTCGGGTGGGGCGCGGTCGCCGTCGCGTTCCCGGACGGGTCCCGGGTCGAAATCGGGGTCGCGATCGGAATCGGGCCCACGGGCCGGTGCTGGCTCGGTTCGGCCCAAGCGTGGGCTGTCCTCATGGATCACCGGGAGCGGCAACGTCACGGTCATCGACGCCGGGGCGTGGCTGTCGCCGGGTGGGCACTACAGCGTCACGGTCGACGGCGTGCCGGCCCGGTGCGGGGACGGCGTCCACCTCACCGTGGCCGGGAGCGAGTGGCTGGCCAAGCGGATCCTGCCCGTCATCTCGTTGCTGGGCCGGGCGCACCAGGCGTCGTCGCCCACGGGCTCGTGGTCGGGCGGGACGGCGCTGACCCCGCCGTCGTGGTACTCGGAGCTGCCCTGCGCCGCCTCGTGATCGCTCCGGCGGACTCGGCCTGACCCCTCGGGCCACGATGTGTACGTTCGCATGCGACGCCGACCACCGAATACCCTGCTCGGACCGGCGCGGCTGACATCAGTCCGGTCGGCTCGACGATCCTGACGGGGTCGTCACGGAACGATCTGGAGCCGTCCATGGGTATCGAGACACACGAGCGCTCGCCGGGCACCGCCGAGGTGGTCATCGACGTGCCTCCCGTGAACGCGCTCGACGTGGCGTCATGGTTCGCCTTCGCTGACGCCGTGCTGGCGGCAGGGTCGATCCCGTCGGTGCGGGTGGTCGTGGTGCGCGCCGAGGGACGAGGGTTCTGTGCGGGCGTGGACATCAAGGAGATCCAGGCCAGGGGGGACGAGGCGCTGGTCGGGGTAAACCGGGGCTGCGCGGCGGCGTTCGCGGCCGTCTACGACTGCGAAGTGCCGGTGATCGTCGCCGTGCACGGTTTCTGCCTCGGCGGGGGCATCGGCATCGCCGGGAATGCCGACATCGTCGTGGCTTCTCACGACGCCACGTTCGGGCTGCCCGAGGTCGACCGGGGCGCGCTGGGCGCCGCCACCCATCTGGCCCGGCTCGTTCCCCAGCACCGCATGCGTTCGATGGTGTACACGGCCCAACCCGCCACGGCGGCCGAGCTGCACCACTACGGCTCGGTGCTGCGCGTCGTGCCCAAGGACGACCTCGTCGCCACCGCCTACGAGGTGGCCGAGTCCATCGCGTCGAAGAGCCCGACCATCATCCGCCGGGCCAAGGAGTCGCTCAACGGCATCGACCCCGTCGACGTGAAGCGCAGTTACCGCTTCGAACAGGGGTTCACCTACGAGCTCCATGTCGCCGGTGTCGCCGACGAGCAGCGACGAGCCTTCGTCGAGAAGCGCGACGCGGACAACTCCACGTGAGCGGCGGCACGGGCAGGCGGGCGTGAGCGACAAACGCGCCACCGTCGAGGACATGGTCGGAGAGCTCCACGACGGCATGACCGTCGGCTTCGGAGGGTGGGGGTCGCGCCGCAAGCCCATGGCCGTGGTGCGGGCCATCCTGCGTGCCGGTGTCGGCGACCTGACCGTCGTCTCCTACGGCGGACCCGACATCGGGGTGCTGTGCGCGGCGGGCCGCGTCCGCAGGGCGGTCTACGCCTTCGTGACTCTCGATTCCATCGCTCTCGACCCCCATTTCCGAAAGGCCCGCCAGGCGGGGACCATCGAGGCGATGGAGATCGACGAGGGCATGTTCTACCTGGGCCTGCTGGCAGCGTCCCAACGGGTGCCCTTCCTCCCCACCCGGGCCGGACTGGGCTCCGACGTCCTGCGCGTGAACGCCGGCCTGCGCACGGTGCGCTCGCCCTACGACGACGGCGAGGAGTTGGTGGCGATGCCGGCGCTCCCCCTCGACGCCGCCTTCGTGCACGCCAACCGGGCCGACACCCATGGCAACGCGCAGATGCTCGGCCCCGACCCCTTCTTCGACGAGCTCTTCCTGGGCGCCGCTACCCGACGCTTCGTCACCGCCGAAAAGGTGGTGGAGCCGGGCCGGCTCACCGACGAGGGCCCCATCCAGACCGTGGTCGTCAACCGGCTGATGACCGACGCCGTGGCCGAGACGCCCGGCGGCGCCCACTTCACGTCGTGTCCACCCGACTACGACCGTGACGAGGCGTTCCAGAAGGCGTATGCGTCGGCGGCCGCCGATGCCGACGCCTGGGCGGCGTTCGACCGCCGTTACCTCCAGGTCGACGAGGCCGGGTACCGCGCCGCCGTGCAGGAAACCTCTGATGCCTGACACCGAGGTCACACGGGCCGAGGTCTGCGCCGTGGCGTGCGCCCAGGCGTGGCGCGGCGACGGAGAGGTGATGGCGAGCCCCTTCGGCACCGTGCCCCAGGTCGGTGCCCGCTTGGCCCGGCTCACCTTCGAGCCCGACCTCGTCCTCACCGACGGTGAGGCCGCGCTCATGGCGAACACCCCGTCGGTGTCGGCGCGCCGCGACGAGCTCGTGCTCGAGGCGTGGATGCCGTACCGGCGCGTGTTCGACGTGGTGTGGTCGGGCCGGCGCCACATCATGATGATGGCGTCGCAGGTGGACCGTTTCGGCAACCAGAACCTCAGCGCCATCGGCGACTGGGCCCGGCCCAAGGCCCAGCTGATCGGCGTGCGGGGCGCGCCGGGCAACAGCCTCAACCACACCACGAGTTACTGGGTCCCCGCCCACACGGCCCGCAGTTTCGTCGAGCACGTCGACATGGTGTGTGGCGTCGGGTACGACCGCGCCGCCGCGGCGGGGTACTCGGCGACACGCTTTCACGACGTCCGTCTCGTCGTGTCGAACCTCGGCGTCTTCGACTTCGACACCCCCGATCACGCCATGCGGATCCGGTCGCTGCACCCGGGCGTGGAGGTCGACGAGGTCGTGGGGGCCACCGGCTTCAAGCTCGTGGTCCCCGACCCGGTCCCCACGACGCCGCTGCCCAGCGCCGATGAGCTCGAACTGATCCGCGAGGTCCTGGACCCGACCCGGCAGCGCGACAAGGAGATTCCGTCCTGACCCCGGACGTCGGATTGCCCGACCCTCACCCTGCCCTGCACACCCGCCTGTGCGATCTGGTCGGCGTGCGCTACCCCATCGTGCAGACGGGCATGGGCTGGGTGGCCGGTCCCCGGCTCGTCGCCGCGACGGCCAACGCCGGGGCGCTCGGGATCCTGGCGTCGGCGACCATGACCGTCGACGAGCTGCGCGCCGCCATCGTCGACGTGCAGGCTCGCACCGGCGCGCCCTTCGGCGTGAACCTGCGCACCGACGCCCCCGACTCCGCCCAGCGCATCGCCCTGCTCGTCGAGGCCGGGGTGAAGGTGGCGAGCTTCGCGCAGGCCCCCCGGCCCGACATGGTGGCTCGTCTGCGCGACGCGGGCGTCGTCGTGATCCCCACCGTCGGGGCCCGGCGTCACGCCGAGAAAGTGGCCGAGTGGGGGGTCCACGGCGTCATCGCCCAGGGTGCCGAAGGTGGCGGCCATACCGGCCAAGTGCCCACGTCGCTGTTGCTGCCCCAGGTTTGTGACGCCGTCGGTGACCGGGTGGTGGTCATCGGTGCGGGGGGATTCTCGAGCGGCCGCGGGCTCGTGGCCGCGCTGGCCTACGGCGCGGCCGGGATCGCCATGGGGACGCGCTTTCTCCTCACCCGCGAGAGCACGGTGCCCGACGACGTGAAGAAGATCTACCTGGGCACCGCCGTCACCGGGACCGTCGTCACCACCCGAGTCGACGGCGCTCCCCAGCGGGTGATCCGCACCGAGGTCGTCGACCATCTCGAGGGCGCAGGGCGGGTGGCGGCGTTGCCGCGGGCCCTTCGCAATGCCCTGGCCTTCCGGCGCCAGACGCGCACCTCGATGCGCGCCCTGTTAGCCGAGGGACGCGCCATGAAGGAGGGCAACGAGCTGTCATGGGCTCAGGTGGTCATGGCTGCCAACGCCCCGATGATGACCAAGGCCGCCCTCGTCGAGGGTCGCACCGATGTCGGCGTCCTGCCGACCGGCCAAGTCGTGGGGGTGATCGAGGACCTCCCGAGCGTTGCCGAGCTCATCGCCGCCATCGTGACCGAGGCCAACGCCACCCTCGTGCGGCTGGGCGCCGGCTGACCCGTCTCGCCACGCCGCCGCGATCCGATGGCCGTCACCGGGTCGGTTGCAGGCCGGTGGCCTGCGAGATGGCGGCGACGAGCGCATTGGCGGTGCCGTCGACGGCCTGAGCGATCGGTGACGAAGGGTGCGACAGGGCGCTCGCAATCTGGGCGAACGACTTCCCCTGGAGCACCGTCGGGCTGTAGCTGGCGCCGATCATCACGGAGCGGTTGCCGATGTCGATGAAGGGGATCGCCCCCGCCTCGGACGTGTACGGCGCCTGGTCGTAGGTGTCGAGCACCGATTGCTGGGCCGGCGTGAGCTTCTGCAGGGTCGGGTACTGACCTTCGACGACCTCGTTCGTGGCCAGCTCCACCGGCGTGAAATCGAGGACGGGACTCGTGTACGTCGATCCGTAGAAGGAGAGGGTCGGTGTGTCGGGGTGGATGTCGCTCGACGACGAGTGTGTCGTCTCGAGCCCCGAGAACGCACCGAAACGGGACAGGGCCACGGTCAGGGCCCACCGTTGCGCCGCGCAGTACGGGCAGTACTCGGCGCCCACGTAGAGAATCTCCGGCTTGCCGTCGGCACCCACGAGTGGCGCGTGCGTTCCCGTGACCTTGGTCGGACCCGTCACCCCGGCGGGTACCCCCACGGTTCGAAGCGTCGTCGGGCTCACCGAGGTGACAGCGGCCTGCACTGCGGCCGAGGCCGGCACCGCCCCCGAACCGACGGCGGTGCCCGATGCGGTGACAGACCCCACACTGAGCGTCGAGACCCGAGCCGAAGTCCCGGACCCCGCCGCCACGACGAGAAATGTCACCACCACGAGGACGACGACGGCGATCGGGATCGCCGTCCACCACGTCCGACGGTGCGAACGCCGAGGTGGTGCTGTCTTTGGGCGCGCCGGGGCCGACCCGGTCGGCCTTGAGCGCGTCGAGCGCTTTGGTTGTGTCGCGTTCGGGCGACTCGATTGAAGGGCTGGACGTCGGCGTGCGTTGGGTTGTTGTGAATTGGGCTTGGCGCCACCTCGGGTGGCGTTGTGATCGCGGTCGGTCATTTGGAACTCCTCGGCATGGGCTCGCGCCCAGGGAGGCGCACGAGTCGAAGGTCTGGACGGCTCGGTCGCGCTGACCGAGTGCCCCGGTGCCTGGGTGTGCCCGCGCACGGGCATCACGACACAAAGGCGATGAGGCTCACGTCTCTGGCTGGCGCGGCTGGCGCGGGTTGGCGCGGTTGGCGCGGCGGTGTGCCGCCGCGATCAGAGACTCAGGTGCATGCCGGGAGAGAACGAGGAGGGCGCATGATCGTCAGCGGCATGCCGTCGGGAAGCAGTCCCGACTCGCGGCGACGACGCCGGACACGGCGTGCCAGGGCGGCGGCGATGATCGCGGCCCCACCGACGAAGAGCAAAGGAGTCCCGAGCGTGGTGGACGCGATGATCGAGCCGGCTCCGGCGCACTGCGCGGCGTTCTGGAGACAGGGGCCCGGGCGGGGAGTCTGCGTGGCGTGCCCACCGAGGGTGCTATGGGAGGTGTTGGTCGCAGCAGGTGGTGCGGCCATCGCCACCGAGGCGCTCGCCACCACGACGAGCGTGACCGCGCCTGCTGCCACGGCCATTCGGCGCACGAGACCCACGTCGTGAGCATAGGAACTCTCGCCAAGAAATTGGCCTCGCCCCGGCGCCGACGGTGGTCCGCCCGACCCAGGGCGATCCCGACGCCGGGTCGCGATACCTTCGGACGCGCCGGCCGATAGGCGTCGAAGCACAGCCCTGTGACGTCCAAGATCGAGAGGAGTCGTCGTGCACGCCATTGTCCTCGATACCCCCGGACCCCTCGAGAGCGGCGTCGTCCACGGGGGGGAGATCGCCGATCCCCACCCGGGCCCGGGCCAGATCGTGGTGAAGGTGGTGGCATGCGGGGTGTGCCGCTCCAACCTCCACATGATCGAAGGTGATTGGGTGCGCTATGGGGTTCCCGCCTTCACGCCCATCATTCCCGGGCACGAGGTCGTGGGCCGCGTCGTCGAGGTCGGGAGCCAGGTCGACTGGATCCGTCCCGGCGACCGGGTCGGGGTGCAACCGCTGTGGTCCACCTGCGGCCACTGCCCGTACTGCTTCACCGGGCGCGACCAGCTCTGCGCCACGAAGCAGATCACGGGGGAGACGGTGCACGGCGGCTACGCCGAGTACATGTTGGCCACCGCCGCCCACGCCCACCCGGTGCCCGACTCGATCGACGACGTCGAGGCGGCCCCGCTGTTCTGCCCGGGCATCACCGGCTACAACGCCGTGTCGAAGGCGGCACCCCATCCCGGTTCCACCCTGGCGGTCTTCGGAGTGGGCGGCGTCGGCCACATGGTCATCCAGTTCGCCGTCCTGGCCGGGGCAGACGTCTACGCGGTGGCGCGTGCGCCAGAGCATCTGCAGCTCGCGGAGGAGCTCGATGCCCACCCCGTCGACGCCACCGGCGGTGATCCGGCATCGGTCTTCGCTTCTCTCGGTGGTGTCGACGCGGCGGTGATCTTCGCACCTTCGGACCGGGTGCTACACCAAGCCATCGAGGCCGTGAAGCCGGGAGGCACCGTCGTGCTCGGGGTGCATGCCCAGGTCGGTGAGCTCCCCTTTGCGGACGAGAAGCGATTGGTGGGATCGGTCATCGGGTCCCGTCAACAGATGCGCGAGGTCCTGGCGCTCGCCGCGGCCGGAAGGGTCAAGGCGCACTGTGAGACCTACGCCCTCGACGACGCCGTCGAGGCGCTGAGCCGCCTCAAGCGGGGCGAGGTCAGGGCCCGGGCGGTCCTGGTCCCGGCCTGACGCCTGGCGCCGGCGAGGACGGGGGAACGAGGACGGGGGAACGAGGACGGGGGCAACCGACCGGAAGAGAGCCCCTAGCCGAGGCGCTCGATGATGGTGGCGTTGGCCTGGCCACCGCCTTCGCACATCGTCTGCAGGCCGTAGCGACCCCCGGTGCGCTCGAGCTCGTTGAGCAGCGTCGCCATGAGGCGCGCCCCGGAGCATCCCGTGGGGTGTCCGATGGCGATCGCTCCACCGTTGGGGTTGACGCGGTCCATGTCGGGATGCAGCTCGCGCTCCCACGCCAAGACGACCGACGCGAACGCCTCGTTGATCTCCACCACGTCCATGTCCTCGAGCCGCAGCTTGGACTTCTCGAGCACGAGCCGGGTGGCGGGGATGGGTGCGGTGAGCATGATGACCGGGTCGTTGGCGGCCACGGCGAAGGTGTGGAAGCGGGCCCGGGGGCGCAGTCCCAGGGACGCGGCGCGCTCCTCGCTCATGACGAGAACGGCGGCGGCACCGTCGGAGATCTGCGACGACGTCCCGGCCGTGACCGTGCCGTGCTCGGAGAAAGCGGGGACCAGGCCGCCGAGCTTTTCGATGCTCGTGTCGCGCCGCACCCCTTCGTCGGCCTCGATGGTGCCGTCCCCGTCGGGCCCCGGCGAGCGCACCACGACGAGCTCGTTGGCGAAGCGCCCCTCGTCCTGGGCGTGGGCGGCGCGACGGTGCGACTGCAGGGCGAAGGCGTCCATCTCGTCGCGCCCGATGTCCCAGCGCCGGGCGATCTCCTCGGCCGACAGGCCCTGGTGGATGAATTCGAACCGGCCGTGCACGGTCGGCCCGTAGGCCTCGCCGGGACCGGGGTCTGTGGTGGATCCGATCGGAACCCGGCTCATCGACTCCACACCGGCGCCGATCACGATGTCCATGGCCCCCGACATCACGGCCTGGGCCGCGAAATGGATGGCCTGTTGGGCCGAGCCGCATTGGCGGTCCACGGTGGTCCCGGGGACGGTGTCGGGGAATCCCGCCGCCAGCGCGGCGTTGCGGCCGATGTTCATGGCCTGCTCCCCGACGGTCATGGTGCACCCCATGACCACGTCCTCGACCAGGGCGGGGTCGAGGTCGTTGCGCTGCACGAGCGCCTTGAGCGGTGCGGCGGCGAGGTCCACGGCGTGCCAGCCCGACAACTTGCCGTTGCGGCGCCCTATCGGGGTGCGCACCGCGTCGACGATCACCGCGTGGGGCATTGCAGGCCTCCTACGCCGGGCCTTGTGCACGAAATCCGAGCGTCCCGGCCCCTTCGATTGTTGCCCAATATCTGGCGGTGTGTCAGATTCCCGCTCATGGACCTGCGCTTCACGCCTGAGCAGGAGCGGTTCCGCGCCGAGGTCCGCTCGTGGCTCGAGGCCAACGCTCCCTCCGCGTCGAAGGGGACCGGCCCCTTGCCGTCACTCGACACGGCCGAGGGGTTCGAGGCCCACCGGGCCTGGGAGCGGGTCATGGGCGACGCCCGCTGGTCGGTCGTGTCGTGGCCCGAGGAGTACGGCGGTCGTGGGGTCGGGCTCCTCGAGTGGCTCATCTTCGAGGAGGAGTACTACCGGGCCGGCGCGCCCACCCGGGTCGGCCAGAACGGCATCTTCCTCCTCGCCCCGACCCTGTTCGAGTTCGGGACCCCCGAGCAGAAGGCGCGCTATCTCCCCGCCATGGCCTCGGGCGAGGAGATCTGGTGCCAGGGATGGTCCGAGCCCGACGCCGGGAGCGACTTGGCCGCCATCCGCAGCCGCGCCGTGTTCACCCCGGACACGCGGGGCACCGGCACCGACGACACGGGCGGCGGCACTTGGATGCTCAACGGGCAGAAGACGTGGTGCTCGCGCGGCGCCTTCGCGGACTGGATCTTCGGCCTGTTCCGATCTGACCCCGAGGCGGAGCGACACCGGGGTCTCACCTACTTTCTCGTGCCCATGGACAGCCCGGGCGTGACCGTCCGGCCCATCGCCCAGCTCGACGGCGAGACGGGGTTCGCCGAGGTCTTCTTCGAGGACGTGGTGGTGCCGGCCACCCAGGTCCTCGGGGGCGTCGGTGAAGGCTGGAAGGTGGCCATGGCCACGGCCGGATCCGAACGCGGCCTGTCGTTGCGCAGCCCGGCGCGCTACACCGAGGCCGCCGCCCGCCTCGTCGAGCTGTACCGGCTCCGGGCCGAGGCCGATCCGGTGGGCGCGGCGCGCCACGCCGATGACGTGGCACGCGCCGTGATCGACGCCGAGGCGTACCGGCTCCAGACGTATTGGACCGTGACGCGTGTGCTCGACGGTGCCGGGGTCGGTCCCGAATCGTCGATGAACAAGCTGTTCTGGTCCGAGACCGATCTCGCCATCCACGAAACGGCGCTGGCGCTGCTCGGTGCGGAGGCCGAGAGGCTCGCCGACGACTCCCGACCGCCGCCGTGGCTCGACGGGTTCCTCTTCGCCTTGGCCGGTCCGATCTATGCCGGCACCAACGAGATCCAGCGCAACGTGGTGGCCGAGCGCGTGCTCGGGTTGCCCCGGGCCTGAGCGAAACGGCGAGTCGACAGCCCGTGCACTTCGCCTTCGACGAGGACCAGCTCGAGTTCCGCGCCCAGCTGCGAGCCTTCGCCGAGAAGCAGTGCACGCCGGGGGACATCCGCGACGCATGGGCGTCATCGCTCGGTTGGTCGCGGCCCCGGTGGGCGGCGTTGGCCGAGATGGGCGTGACCGGGATCACGGTTCCCGAGGAGTTCGGGGGTATGGGCCTCGGCCTGGTCGACGTCGTGCTGCTCCTCGAGGAGGCCGGTCGGGCCGGGCTGCCCGAGCCCCTGGTCGAGACCGTCGCCCTCGGCGTCCCGGTGCTCCTCGACGCTCCCGGGCCCCAGGGCGCGGCGTTGCGGGCGCGCTGGTTGCGCTCGGTCGCCGACGGCGGAGCGACGATCGCGGTCGGGACGTCGTCGATGCCCGCCGTGCCCGGCGCCGTGGGCGCCGAGCTCTTCGTGCTCGAGGGCGACGGGGAGCTCCACGCCGTGCCCGCCGCCGCGGTGGCGCTCACGCCGCGCCCCGCCCTCGACGGGTTCGAGGGGTCTGGCGCAGGTCGCCTGGGAGCCGTCCCCGGCGACGCTCGTCGTGTCGGGTTTCGAAGCCGAGGAGTTCCTCGCCGCGCTGGGCGACCGGGCGGCGATGGCCACCGGGGCGGTGTTGGTGGGGGTGGCCGACCGGCTGATCGCCATGGCCGCGCACTACGCCCAGGAGCGGGTGCAGTTCGGAAAGCCGATCGGGTCCTTCCAGGCGGTGAAGCACCATCTCGCCGACGCGCTGGTGCGTGTGGAGTTCGCCCGCCCCATGGTGTATCGAGCCGCGCTGTCTCTGACCGAAGGCGACCGCGACGGCAGCCTGCACGCGTCGATGGCCAAGGCGATGGCGTCGGACGCGGCGACCCTGGCGGCGCGCACCGCGCTCCAGGTCCACGGCGCCATCGGCTACACCTGGGAGCACGACCTCCATCTGTGGATGAAACGGGCGTGGGCGCTGGCGGCGGCATGGGGCGATGCCGCCACCCATCGGGCCCGGGTGCTCGAGCAGTTGGTGGCCCGCCGGTCGTGATGGTGCCGGCCTGATCAGTCCGGGGCGCGCAGCTGGCCGTAGATGGTCTCGGAGTCGAAGTACACGCGCTCGCACACGATGCCGTCGCTCCCGGGTCGAATTCGAAGAGCGCCACCATCGGACACCGGAAGGCCCGGCCCGTCGGCTCCTCCCCGGTGAGCGAGCCGAGGTGGGTCCCGAGCAGGTCGAACTCGACGACGACGGTGTCCTGGGCGCTCAGGAGAGAGCGGACTTCGTTGCGCTGGTCGGGGAAGACGGCGCGGGAGCGGGCGTAGTACTGCCTCACCTCCTCAGCTCCGTCGTAGACCTGGCCGGTGCCGATGAGCTCGTACCGGGGGTGGGTGAAGGTGGCGAGCGTGTCGTCGAACCGGCTCTCGTTCTCCGAGGCCATGTGCTCGCGCACGACGGCCTCCCGGCGACGGTGCAGGTCGGGACCGGGCACGTCAGGGGGTGAGGTGGGCATTCTCCGCAAGGTAGCGCCCCGATCGAGCGTCGGGTGACGCCGCCCGGGCTCGGCGCGTCGTAGTCTGGGGGTCATGGCAGAGAAGTCACGACCGTCCGCTGAATCGAAGAAGCCGGGCCGCAGCGTCAAAGAGAAGCGAGCGGCCAAGCACCAGAAGCAGG
Source organism: uncultured Acidimicrobiales bacterium (assembly GCA_963838775.1). GTDB lineage: Bacteria > Actinomycetota > Acidimicrobiia > Acidimicrobiales > UBA8190 > Chersky-840. Next base: position 38,227 of record CAWISP010000039.1, on the reverse strand, counting down.
CCGAGCAGAAGCAGGCCCGGAAGGGCTGGGACGCCAAGTAGCAGTCATGACCTGAACAGGTCCGTGACGTCGACGAACGGTGCCGTGCACGGGTGCCCGTCGGCCACGTACACCTGAGGAAGCTCTCCGGGCGAGGCGGGCACACGCACCAGCGTCGATGACCGCGTGCCGTAGGTCTCGGTGTGCACGCACGCGGCGAAGGTCTCGACGGGTCGGACGCGTCCCTCGTGGTCCGCGGGGCTGGTCGGCGTCACGGTCTCGGGCGTGGGACCGACAACCGGATCGGGAACGCTGTGGTCGACGAGCACCGAACGCACCCGCTCGATGAGGCTCTCTCCCTCGAGCGTGCTGGCATCACCGAGCAACGTCCGCACGTGGTCCGCTTTGGGCGAGTCGGCGTGGAGCGGGTTGTTCTCGAGGATGTGGATGCCGGGCCCGAGCGCCTCGACCCGTAGGCTGTCGTCGCCAGGGGCGGAGCCGGTCATGTCCAGCGCGTAGAGCGTGGTGCGGTCTCCCACCAGGAGCCACGCCGGGTTGTAATCCGCAGGGCGGAACCTCGTCACGAACTCGTCCACCGCCGATGACGCGTCACGGTGGTGGGTGAGCGCCAAAGGGAGCTCGCCCCGTGACCGCTTGGCGGGATCCCGCCCCTCGGGGGAGGGACGGTTGGTGAGGCCCGCCACCACCCCGTGCTCGTTGACCGCCAACCACGTCCCGCCCGCCTCCTCGTCGCGGCCACCCAGGATGCGTGGGTGCACGTCGCGCAACACGGTCATGGCGACGGCGGGGCGGGCGAGCTGTTCGTCGCGGTTGGCACCGACGACGAGTGGTGCACCGGGGTCGAGCCGCGACACCACCACGAGCAGGCACATCGAGGTCAGGGTAGCGGTGGGCCGGCGCGCAACCTGACACGTCGTCAGATCGATGGCTATGCTCGCCCGCGTGGGCGACCTGCCGTTGATCATCTCCGTCGACGACCATGTCGTGGAGCCCGCCAACGTGTGGCAGGACCGGCTTCCCGCCAAGTACCGCGACATCGGCCCGCGCATCGTGCGCGCCCCGATGGGCGAGATCACCTTCATCGGGGGCAAGCTCACCGTGGCACCGGGGAGCGAGGGTGTCCCCACCGACTGGTGGTACTACGAGGAGCTGCGCCGGCCCCTGTTGCGCCTCGACGCGGCGGTGGGCGTGCCCCGTGACGAGGTCACCATCACCGGGGTCACCTACGACGACATGCGGCCCGGCGCCTACCAGGTCAAGCCGCGCCTCGAGGACATGGACATCAACCATCTCGAGGCGTCGCTGTGCTTCCCTACGTTCCCGCGCTTCTGCGGGCAGACCTTCACCGAGGCCGACGACAAGGACCTGGCGCTGCTGTGCGTGCAGGCCTACAACGACTGGATGGTCGACGAGTGGTGCGCGGAGTCGGCCGGCCGGCTCATCCCCCTGTGCCTCATCCCGCTGTGGGACGCGCACCTCGCCGCCGCCGAAGTGCGGCGCAACGCGGCGCGCGGCGTGAAGGCCGTGTGCTTCAGCGAGATCCCGCCCTTCCTCGGGCTGCCCTCGGTGCACGACCCCGACAACTACTGGGACCCGTTCTTCGAAGCCTGCGCCGAGACGAACACGGTGATCAACATGCACATCGGCTCGTCGTCGAAGATGCCGTCCACCTCCGCCGACGCGCCCCCGGCGGTGGGGTCGACGCTGACGCACACCAACGCCACCTTCTCGTTGGTCGACTTCTTGTTCTCGGGGGTCCTCGTGCGCTTCCCGACCCTGATGCTGGCGTACTCCGAGGGCCAGATCGGCTGGATCCCCTACATCCTCGAGCGCGCCGACAAGGTGTGGGAGGAGAACCGGGGCTGGGGCGGCGTGGCCGACAAGATCCCCGAGCCGCCCTCGACGTACTTCCGCCGCCAGGTCTACGGGTGCTTCTTCGACGACGCCCACGGCCTGCGCTCGGTCGACGAGATCGGCGTCGACAACATCACCTACGAGTCCGACTACCCGCACTCGGACTCGACGTGGCCCCACACCAAGGAGATCGCCGAGCGCCAGATGGCGCATCTCGACGACGACCAGCGCCGCAAGATCGTCCGGGGCAACGCCATCCGGCTCTTCGGGCTCGACTACCTGGCGCCCTAGGCCCCGGCCGTGGACCTGCGCTACTCCGAGAGCGAGGAAGCCTTCCGCGCCGGGCTGCGCTCGTGGCTCTCCGAAGTCCTCCCCACCTTGCCCGACAAGCCGTCGCATCTCGACTGGCCCGCCCGGCGCGCCTACGACACGACGTGGCAGCGCATGCTGTTCGACGCCGGCTACGCGGGCATCGACTGGCCCGTCGAAGGCGGTGGCCGTGGTGCGAGCCCGGTGGAGCAACTCATCTACCTCGAAGAGCTCGAGCGGGCCCACGCGCCCTATGTCGGTGTGAACTTCGTCGGCCTGCTCCACGCCGGGCCGACCGTGATCGTGGAGGGGACCCCCGAGCAGCGGGCCCGCTTCCTGCCCCCCATCCTGCGCGGTGACGAGGTGTGGTGCCAGGGCTTCTCCGAGCCGGGCGCGGGCAGCGATCTGGCCTCGCTTCGCACCCGGGCCGAGCGCGACGGCGACGAGTACGTCGTCACGGGACAGAAGATCTGGACGTCGCACGCCGAGGTGGCGGACTTCTGCGAGCTGCTGGTGCGCACCGGTCCCGAGGACAGCCGCCACCGCGGCATCACGTGGCTGATCCTGCCCATGGACCGCCCCGGCATCGACTTCCGGCCCCTGCGCACCATCGCCGGGTCCACCGAGTTCGGCGAATTGTTCCTCGACGGCGTCCGCGTCCCTGTCGCCAACCGGGTCGGCGCCGAGAACGACGGCTGGCGCGTCACCATGACCACCCTCAGCTTCGAACGGGGCACGGCGTTCGTGGGTGAAGTGCTGCAGTCCATGGAACTGTTACGGGGTCTGCGCTCGCTGGCGCGACGCACCGGCGCATGGGACGACATGTCCGTGCGTCGTCGCGTCGGCCATCTCGGTGCTGAGCTCGACGCGCTGTGGGCACTGGCACGGCGCAACGTCTCGCAGGCGGCGCGCACCGGAGTGCCGGGGATCGGCGGCAGCGTGTACAAGCTGGCGCTGTCCGAGCTGCGCCAGCGCATCGCGGAGCTCGGCATGGACCTCGCCGGACCGGCGGGCCTGGTCTTCGGCGACGTTCCCGGCGGCGGCGCCGGCTCCAACGGCGGCCATGGCTCTGAAGTCGGCGTGGGCAACCTCGAGATCGTGAGCACGTGGGTCCACAGTTTCTCGCGCACCATCGCGGCGGGGACGTCGCAGATCCAGCGCAACATCATCGCCGAGCGGATCCTCGGCCTGCCCAAGGGCTAGAGACGCATGGACTTCGAGCTTTCCGAGGACGAGGTGGCGCTGGCCGACGGGATGCGCCGGCTGTGCGCGGGTCGGTTCCCTCTCGACCGGGTGCGTGGCGCCGAGGGCCAGCGTGTCGCCATCGACGCGTCGGGTTGGTCCGAGCTCGCCGATGCCGGCGTGTTCTCGTTGCGCCTCGGCGAGGACGCCGGTGGGCTCGGGCTGGGCACCGCGGCGGCGGCGGTCGTGTTCGAGGAGCTCGGCCGGGCCCTGGTTCCCGGGCCCATCCTGGCCACGCACCTGGCGGCGGGAATCGTGGAAGGCGCCGCCGACGGGAAGGTCATGGTGGGCGCGGTGCTCCGACCCCGCTCGGGGTCGGGTCCGGGGTCTGCGTCCGGGTCGGGTCGGGGGGCGGCGCCGGTCGTGATCGAGCATCTCGGCTCGCTGGGGGCGGTCGTGGTGGTGGGCGACGACGGGTTGGCGGTGGTGGACCCGGCCACCCTCGACGCGGTGGCCGTCGAACGGTCGCTCGACCCGCTCACCCCGCTGTGGCGCGTCGACCATCTGCCGGCGGGGGAACAGGTCGGCGGTCCCGACGACACGGTGTTGTGGCGACGCGACGCGTCGGTCCTCGGTGGTGCCCTACTCGTGGGCCTGGCGGCGACCACCGTGGACCTGGCGGTGGCGTACGCCAAGGAGCGCCAGCAGTTCGGCAAGCCCATCGGGTCGTTCCAGGCCGTGAAGCACCTGTGCGCCGACATGCTGGTGCGCGCCGAGGTGGCCCGCGCCGCCGTCCATGCCGCGGCGGTGACGATCGACCAGCCCGACGTCGGCGACGCCGTGCGGGCCGCGGCCGGGGCCGGGACTGCTCGCCGTCGAGGCGGCCATGGCGAACGGCAAGTCGTGCATCCAGGTGCACGGGGGCATGGGGTTCACGTGGGAGGTGCCGGCGCATCTCTACCTGATGCGGGCTCGGGTGCTCGCCGGCGCGCTCGAGGGGACCGACGCGCTCGCTGAGCTCGTCGCCGAGCGCTACTGATCGATCGAACGCGACCGAGGGGACGAAACGTGACAAGACGACGCAGAGCCGACGCGGGCCGAGCCGGTGCAGATCATCCCCGACGGTCGAGTCGTGTTCGGCATCCAGCTGCCGATCCAGTCGCAGTCCACGATCTACGTCGAGGACTGGGAGCTCGGCGCCGGTCCCGCCGAGCTGGCCCGGGTGGCACGCCAGGCCGAGGACAGCGGGTTCTTCTACGTGGCGGTGTGCGACCACACCGCCATCCCGCGCCGGCTGGCGGGGGCGATGAGCACGACCTGGTACGACACGATCGCGACGCTCGGGTGGTTGGCGGGGATCACGACCCGGATCCGGCTCATGAGCCACGTCTACATCGCCGCCCAGCGCCACCCGTTGCGGGTCGCCAAGGAGTTCGCCACCCTGGACGTGCTGTCGGGGGGCCGCGTCATCATCGGCGTGGGGGCGGGGCACGTCAACGAGGAGTTCGACCTCTTCGGTCCGCCTTTCGAGCAACGGGGTGCGGGTCTCGACGAAGCCATCGACGCGCTGGCGGTCGCGCTCACCGACGAGTACCCGACCCTCCCGGGCCCGCGCTGGCCGGCGAGCGACCTCGGTGTCAGCCCCCGGGCCGTGCAGCAGCCGCGGCCGCCGATCTGGGTGGGAGGCTCCTCTCGTGCGGCGCTGCGCCGGGCCGCCCAGCGCGGTGACGGCTGGCTCCCCCAGACGGTGCGGCGGAGCGACATGCGCGACCAGGTCGCCCAGCTCAAAGAACTTCGCCAGGACTTGCGCAATGGGGTGCCCATCGAGATCGGCGCGCTGGCGGGTGTGTTCCACGTCGGCGAGCCCGACCACGAGCTTCCCCGGGGGACCGTGTCGGGGAGCCCGGACCGCATCGCCGAGAACCTGGCCGAGTTGATCGACATGGGTGTGTCGCACATCCAGATGCGCTTTCCCAACCGCTCCCTCGAGGAGCTCTGCGACCAGATCGCCGCCTTCGGCGAGCAGGTGGGGCCGCTCCTCTCCCGCTGATCGGGGGAACCTTCCCGCATCGCCGTTCGTCTGAACCGTGGTGCCGTCGGACGCGTCCTCCGGGCGCACGGCGCCGATCGGGGAGGTACGAGGACGATGGAGCAACGAAACCTGCGGGTCGGGGGCGTGATCGCGGTCGTCGACTGCGCTGGCTGTCGGGGGAGTGGCACTCGGACTGGCGGCCTCGGACACGACTTCGGCGGCATCGACGGGATCGACGGCACCGTGCGGGGGCTCGGCCCCCAAGCTGACGGTGCAGGGGACCGGGAACGCCTCGGCGGCCCCGGATGTCCTGACCGTGTCGGTGGACATCGACGTCACCGACCCGAGCGCGCAGGCGTCACTCGTCGACGACAACACCAAGGCGTCGGCCGTCACGGCCGTGCTCACCCGAGGCGGGGTGGCCGCCAAGGACATCCAGACCTCGAACGTGTCGATCCAGCCCCAGCTCAACCTGGCCGGCAACGTCACGGGCTACGAGATGACGAACACCATCACGGCCAAGCTCAGGAACGTCTCCACGGCGGGATCGGTGCTCGACAGCCTGACCGCGGCGGCGGGGAACGCGACGCGGATCGACTCGCTGACCTTTTCCATCGACGACCCGAGGGCCATCGAGGACACCGCCCGCACCGACGCCGTCCATCAGGCGGTGAGCCATGCCCGGTCGATGGCCCAGGCCGCCGGCGAGCGGCTCGGGCCCGTGTGCTCGCTCACCGACCAGTCGACGCCCGACTTCGGTTACGCACAGTCGGTGGCGAGCGTCGGCGCAGCCAACGCTCCCGAGCGCGGTGCCGCTGCAACCTGGCACCCAGCAGGAGTCGGCGCAGATCACGATGGTCTATGCGCTCGAGCAGCCGCACGCCCGGACCTGAACGCTCGCGGGTCGGGTTCCGCCGGCGCGAGGGGCGCAGACCGCCTCCTGACCAGGACGGGGGCGGGCTCAGGACGGGGGACGGCGCTCAGGACGGGGGTGTCTGCAGGATCTCCATGAGCCCGTCGATCCGGGCGTGCTGCTCCCGGTGGAGAGGGCCGGTGGTGAGGCCGCCGTCGACGGCGATGACCTGACCGTTCACGAAGCTCGACGACGTCGCTGGCGAGCCACAGGGCGGCTTCGGCGATGTCGATGGGTCGGCCGGCGCGCCGGATCGGCGCCATGTCGCCGAGGGCCGAGGCCATGAACTCGACCGTGGCCTGAGCGGCGTCGCCTTCGAGCCCGGCGGCCCGGGCGAAGATCGAGGTGGCGATGCCTCCGGGGCAGATGGCGTTGACCCGGACGCCGTGCTCCCCGAGCTCGTTCGCCGTCGTGCGCGTCAGGTGGGCGATGGCCGCCTTGCACGCGCTGTAGTCATGCCCGGCGTAGTTGGCCGCGAGCCCGGCCACGCTCGAGGTGTTGACGATGCTGCCCGTGCCCTGGGGCTTCATCACGCGCGCTGCGGCCCGGATGCCGAGGAAGACGCCACGCAGATGGATGGCCACGGTGCGGTCGAACATCGCCATGTCGACATCTTCGATCCCGCCGTCGAGCCGGGATTGCCCGCATTGTTGAAGATGCAGTCGAGGCCGCCGAAGGTGTCGACGGCCACGGCCACCGCAGCCTCGACGTCGTGCTCCTGGGTGACGTCGGTGTGCACGAAGCGACCCGCTCTCGCCGCAGCTCGTCCGCGACCTGCTTGTCCCGGTCGTCGTCGACGTCGGCCACGACGACAGCGGCGCCTTCACGCACGAAGAGCCGGGCGGTCGCCTCACCGATGCCACTGGCCGCCCCCGTGATGACCGCACGTCGTCCCTCGAGTCGGCCCATCGTTCCTCGCCTTCGGTGGAGAACCCGGCCGCATCCTCGCAGCCCGGGTCGGACGGGTCAACGGCGGTCCCACCGAGCGCGTGCTCGACCTCGGTGCACCGATGTATGCACCTTCACCGACCTGTGCCGACACCGCCAGGCCCCCGCCAGCGCACAGTCCCCGGAACGCCGTACAGTGACCGCCCATGCTCTTCCTGCACGAAGTTCATCAGGTCAAGGGGGCGGCCGAGGAGGAATTCGAATCGGCGTTCCGCGACGAGTGGATGCCCACGCTGGCCAAGAGCGCCGATGCCCGGCTGCTGTGGTTCTGCCACCACGCCCACGGCAGCGGGCCGGCCTACAACGTCGTCACCATCACGGCCCTGCGCGACGGCGCGGCGTGGGAGGACCTGGCGAGACGCGTCCAGCGCGGCGATCTCAAGGAATGGGCGCGCAAGGTCGACGAGTTGCGCCACGGCGTCACCGGAAAGCTGCTCTTCGGCGTGCACTGGTCGCCGATGGCCGACCTCGACCTCGGCACGGTCCCCACCGACGGGACGACCCACGAGCTGTCGCTGTACATGGAGGACACCGGCCATCCCTTCGCTCCCATCGACGACTACGTCGAGTTCTGGGGCACGGGGTACTACGGGCCCATGAAGGAGCGGGCCGCCAACCTCCTGGACATCCAGGCCGTCTTCCAGGTCGCCTTCGGCGCGGGCCTGCGCAAGGAGGCGATCCTGATGCAGAAGATCGTGAACAACCAGGTTCTCATGCACCTGCTGACCCACGACACCGACCCCGCCCACCGCCAGCCGGGCCAGTTCATGCACGACGCGCTGGCCTACCGTGACAGCTGGGAGAGCAAGCTCCTGCGCACGAGCAGCTGGTCGCCCCTGTACTGAGCCGCAGCGCTCGCGAACCCGTAGCGGTACGGCGGCCGCCGGGGCGGTGCACAACGGCGTGGGTTACGCTGCGCAGCCGTGACCACGACGTCGCGGCTGCGCTCTCCTCGGAGCCTTGTCGCCCTCGGCGCCCTGGTGGTGGCGCTCGGCGTCTTCGGCGCCCCCACGGCGGCGAACGCCCAGGGCCCCACCAACGTGAAGGCGTTCATGACGCTCTACGGCTGGGCCGACAACTCGCCTCCGGGACCGGGCATCGCCCACCCGTGCCTGCACGGCACGGCGGGCGGGGTGGGGACGTTCTCCAACCCCGTGACCTTCGCCACCGACGTCAGCGAGCTGGGCTGGTGCCAGGTCATCTACGTCCCGTACATGAAGCGCTACTTCATCCACGAAGACGAGTGCTCGGAATGCGACAGCGACTGGGCCCAATTCCACCTCTACCGCTTCGACATGTGGGCGGGGGGAGACGCGCGGTCACGCACCGCGCCCGAGAAGAAGGCACTGCGGGCTTGTGAGAGCACGTGGACGCGTGCCGACTCGATCGACGACCCCGCCAACCCCACCGTCATCGTCGACCCACCGTCGGACCTCCCGGTCACGACAGCCCCGATCTTCTCGGGCCCGACCTCGTGCTGGACACCCATCGCCGTCACCAATCCCGGCAAGCAGACCTCCGCTCTCGGCACGGCCGTCAGCCTCCATGTCCGGGCGGTCGACGCCTCGCCCACCGAGACGCTCGCCTACCAGGCCGCCGGGCTCCCGGCCGGCATGTCGATCAACCCGTCCTCGGGTGTGATCTCGGGCCGGCCGACGGCCACGGGCAAGAAGCACGGCACGTGTGACCGTGTCGGACTCGGTCGACTCCGCCACCGTCACCTTCGTGTGGGTGGTGAAGAGGCACTGATCCAAACCTGACCGCAAGCCGGGCCCCGGCTGTCAGCCCGCGTGCACCTCGTCGTCACCGGCGGGGTTCGCCGAGCCCACGTGGGATCGTCGCCGTTACCGGTCAGGCAGCGGCACGTCACTGATCACGACCCGATCGGATCGGCCCGCGCCGTGATCCCGGCCGTGATCCCGCGCTGTGATCCCGGGGCGGACCGGGTGCACGCCGATAGGCGCACACCCGGAGCCGCCCGGGATGGTCAGAGCTCGGTCTATTGAGTGAGCGTGGTCTACGGAGTGGTCGACAGGCCGATGATGTTCTTCACGTGGATGCCGAGCCCCGGCAGCGAGCCGAAGTAGGTGGCGTCGCCGAAGCTGAAGACCCCGCCGTCGGTTCCCACCAACCAGTAGCCGAGGCCGTCGGGAGTGGCGGACATGCCTTGCACGTTGGACACGCTGACCTTCAGCCCCGGCAGCGAGCCGAAGTACTTGGCGTCACCGAAGCCGAAGATGCCGCCGTCCTTGGCCACGAGCCAGTAGCCGCCGCCGTCAGCGGTGGTGCCCATGCCGACGACGTTGGACACGCTGACCTTCAGCCCCGGCAGCGAGCCGAAGTAGAGGGCGTCGCCGAAGCTGAAGATGCCGCCGTCCTTGGCCACGAGCCAGTAGCCACCCCCGTCGGGAGTGCTGGCGATGGCGACGATGTTCGGACACGCTGACCTTCAGCCCCGGCAGCGAGCCGAAGTACTTGGCGTCGCCGAAGCTGAAGATGCCGCCGTCGGACGCCACCAGCCAGTAGCCGCCCCCGTCGAAGGTGGGCACGATGCCGACGATGTTCGACACGCTTCACCTTCAGGCCCGGCAGCGATCCGTAGTAGTTGGCGTCGCCGAAGCTGAAGATGCCGCCGTCCTTGGCCACGAGCCAGTACCCGCCGGCGTCGGGGGTCGGGGCCATGGCCACGACGGGCTGGTTGAGCTTCATGGCACCGGTCGAGCCCTCGAAGGGCGCCTGGCCGAAGGAGAACACCCCGCCGTCAGAACCGAGCTGCCAGTAGCCGCCGCCCGGAGCCGGTGAGATGAAGACCGCCTTGCCGCCCTGGGCCACCGTGATGACGTTGGCCGACAGCGTCGTGGTCGAGGCCATGGCCGACATCCAGATGCCGTAGTAGTTGCCCGTGATGGTGTTGGCCGAGATGACGGTGCCCGTCACCGGCGTCACCCTGGCGATCACCAGGATGCCCCCCGTCTGGGTGGTGTGGACGGTGTGCTGGCCCGGCGAGTTGCCATTGGGCCCGCCCAGAAGCGAGTTCACGCCCACCGTGTTGCCGATGATGGAGTTGCCGTTGAGGTCGGCGCCCGGGACGTCGTCGTCGATCTCGATGCCCGGCCCGCCGTTGTCCACGGTCGTGTTGCCCTCGATCGTGTTGTTGTAGGCCGCGTTGAACAGCCCGATCCCGTTGGCCCCGGCGCCGTCGGAGGTGTTGCTCTCGACGGTCTCGTTGTAGACGCCACCCGCGGCCGGATCGGGCTGACCTGCGTTGGGCCCGCTCGAGAAGATGGCAGCCCGGTTGTGCGCGGCGAGCGTGATCCCGCAGCCGAGCGCGTTGTTCAGGACCTGGTTGTTCTGGATGGTGTTGTCGTGGTTGGGGCCGAGCTCGTCGCTGACGAGGAGGCCGCCGTCCAGGCCGTTCTCGATGGTGGAGCCCGACAGCGTGGAGTTGACGACGCTCATCAGCCAGATCGACTCGCCGTAGTCGCCGGCCCCGATGGCCGCCGCGCAGCCCGTGGCGGCCGGGTTGGCCTGGCACTGGTCGCTGTTGGTGACGATGTCGTTCGAGATCGTCTCTCCCGTGACCGAAGCGGGCTGGGTTGCCCCCGACGGCGGGGACACCATGATGCCCGCCGCTCCGGCGTTCTCCACCTGGATGCCCGTGACGGTCACGTTGTTGGCGTTCACGGCGATGCCGTTGATGGCGCCCGCCGCGTTGATGATCGTGTTGGCGGCGGTCCCGCCGTTGGACTCGATGGTCATGCCGTTGAAGGCCGCACCCGACGGAACGTGTTCGACGACCCGGCCGTCATCGTGTAGGTGCCGGGCGAGATCATGATGGTGTCGCCGGTATCGCTGGCGGCCAGCGACAGCGCGTGCCCGAGCGTGGCACAGGCGGCTCCGACCGTGAGGCAGTTGTTGGCGTCGCTGCCGCCCGGTCGCGACGTAGAGGATGTTGGTCGCCGCGCTGGCGGGCTGGGCCAGCACGGCGCTGCCCACGATGCTTGCCATGGCGGTGGCGCCGACGATGGCCAGCCGCGCACCACGCATGCGGCGGCGCGGCGGCGCACCTTCCGAAGATGCTGAGTCGGTGGGATCGAACGAAATTCGGGACGCGCATGTCTTTCTCCTTCAGTCACCGAGTGCTCGCACCCTAACCTCCGGGCGGCCTCGGCACAACGGTCGATGACACCTGCCCGAGGTCGGCGACTGCCAGGCAAGATGCCTACTTTCACGTCCTGCCGTCCTGCCGTCGTGCCTGGCACCATCTTCTGCGGGGCACGGACAGGATCTTCTGCGAGGCACGGGCCGCGGGTGGGACCGGTCCCGTGTCGGACAGTGGTGATGGCAGTCTGGGGCGGTGACCGACGAGGAGGTGCTGCGAGGCGGGGTGGCCAACGCCGGGGCGGTGCGGCGCGTGGGCGGCGTGGTGCTGCGGCCGGCGAACGAGCACTCGGCCACCATCCACGCCCTTCTCCGCCATGTCCGGAGCACGGGGTTCGACGGGGTGCCCGAGCCACTCGACTTCGACCCCGGTGGTGAGGAGCGACTGAGGTTCATCCCGGGGGAGGTTCCCTACCCGCCGTTCCCGGCGTGGTCACAGGGTGACGACGTGTTGGCATCGACGGTCGAGCTCCTGAGGCGGTTCCACGACGCCACCATCGGTTTCGTGGTCCCGGCCGGGGCGACGTGGAGCACGGAGATGGCCGACCCCGACGCCGACGGGCGTGGCGGCGCCGGCGCCGTCATCGGTCGCGACCTGGCCGCCGGCGACGTGATCTGCCACAACGACATCTGCCCCGAGAACGTCGTGTACCGCGGCGGCGTGGCCGTGGCCTTTCTCGACTTCGACTTCGCCTCGCCGGGGACCCGCCTCTACGACCTGGCCCGACTGGCCCTCATGACCGTGCCCATCGACGCTCCCGAGGACGCGGCCCGGACGGGACGCGGTGGGCTCGATCCCTTCGTCCGCCTGCGGCGTGGTGGCCGACGCCTACGGCCTGGCGCCCGACCGGGCCGGGCTCGTCGACGCCATCGACCGCAACGTGGCCCGTGGGGGCGCCTTTCTGCAACGCCGGATCGACAGAGGCGAGACGGCGTTTCTGGCCCTGCGCGACCAGATGGGAGGCATGGAGCGCTACGACCGGCGACGGGCGTGGTTCGCGGCGCAGCGTCAGCGATTCCTGGAATCGGTCGGCTGAGCAGGGCTCGAGATGACGAGGGACGTATCGAAAGGGCTCGCCGACCTTGGGGGGACGCTGCGGTGAGCGATGATTGGACCGTGACCATCAGCGCCGGACCCCGCCCCGACCACGCTCCCTCCGTCATCGGCGCGGCCGAGCGCGGATGTCACCCCGGGCACGAACGGTCCTCGGGTGGGTGGTGTTCGTCGCCGCGGTGCTGCTCATCTCGACCGGCGGCGCGCGCCTACGCCGTCCAGACGTACTTCGTGCCCACGCGCGTCGATGACACCGACCCTGATGCCCGGCGACCGCATCGTGGTCGACAAGCTCTCGTCCACCATCCACCGGGGCGACATCGTGGTGTTCCACAACGTGCCGGCCGACCAGGGGGGGCCGGCCGTGCTCGTCAAACGCGTCATCGGCCTTCCGGGAGAGACCATCTCGTCGGTGGGGAACACCGTGCTCATCAACGGGAAGCCGCTGTCCGAGCCGTGGCTGCCGGCGCTCACCGGGGACTGCTCCCAGAGCTCGGAACACATCAAGACGACGAAGATCGCACGCTGACCACTACTTCGTGATGGGGGACTGCCGGGGGGACTCCGATGACAGCCGCTACTGGGGCACGGTCCCGGGCTCCTCCATCATCGGCAAGGTGGACCTGGTCATCTGGAGGAGCGGGCACCCCTGGTTCCACTGGTTCTAGACCGGTAGTTTCAGGCCGGTGCTTCGAGGCGGGTGCTTCGGAGCCCGCGGTTCGAGGCCGGTCCCCCGGCCGTTCAGGCGAACCGCGGGCGTGGCGAGCTGAGCAGGGCCTTGGCGAGTGACTCCAGCTGCGTGATCGACACCGAGGCCAGGTTCGTCGTGAACTGCCAATCTCCCTGGCTCGTCTCGATGAACAGCGAGGGCCGGCCCGGCGTGGTGCCGGGTGTCCCCGCCACCGAGCACGCCGTGTGGCCGGCCACCGTGAGGTGCTGTCTCTTTCGGCACGGGTCGGGGCCGAAGGCGCCAGAGAGCTTGTTCGGAGCGGCGACATCGATCCCCAACGCCGAGGTGTCGGTGCCCTGGGCGTAGCTGCACGAATGAAAGTCTGAGAACTGGATCCCCGACACCTTGCCCAGGGTCGTGCCCAGCACCGCATTGACCGTGGCGGAGGCGGGGCACGCGACGGGGCTCAGAACGGTGTCGTCGTAGTGCACGGAGACGAGGGCGAACGCGACGGCGAGCACCACGGCAGTCCCCACCGTCCCGAGGATCCACACCCTCATGCTGCCCCGCCGTCCGACCCCGAAGACCGGGCGCGCGTGTAGCGCCGCGAATCTGGCCGCGACCCCCGGTCGGGGCGAACCACCGGCGATTTCCCCGGTGTGCTGCGAGGACACGGGGCCCTTCACGGACAGGTCACGGAAGCCAGGCCGTCTGGGTGAAACGCCTCATCCCGATCGAGGACAGCGAACCGCACGGTACTGATGCCACCTCCGCCGGAGAGCCTAATGAGCCACCCTGGTGGTGGTCGTCGTCACGGGCCGGCTGAGGATTCGTTTCGGGAACCGACCTACCGGAACGCCGGTACCAACAGCAGCGCGAAGGCGATGCCGTTGAAGGTGGCGTGGGCGATCATCCCGGGAGCGAGCCGTCCATAGCGGTGCCGGAGATATCCCAGGATCAACGCCGGTGGGAAGAGCACGAAGGGCGCGACGGGGCCCTCGTTGAGGACGTGGGCAAAGCAGAAGATCAATGCGGTGACGAAGATGGCGGGCGTGGCACCCAACCGACGGGTGAACGCACCTTGGATGAGCCCCCGGAAGAGCAACTCCTCGACGAGCGGCGCGCCGACGACGAGAAGGAGCGCGGTGACGACCCAGCCCGCGGCGCCTTCGGGCGTCGTGCCGTCGATCTCCCGGCCGGCGGTGTTGGGGGTGCTGAACCCGTTGGTGGCCACCACGATCAAGATGAGGATCAGCGTCGACGGCACCCGCCCCAAGAGGCCTCCGGTGACACCGGCGGTGAGGTCGTGCCATCTCGGCCACGACAGCCCGTAGTCCCGGACCAGGCTGTGGGTTCCGTTGCGCCGCGAGGCGACCACCACGGCGCCGAGGAAGCCGACCCACAGCGCCAGCTGGCTCACCAACATGAACCACGGGTTCTGGGTGTCGAGGTGCCCCGATCCGGCCGCGAAGTAGGCGACGGTTACCGCCAAGGACGCCGCGAAGCCGACGCCGATGCCGATGGCGGCGATGCCCCCGCCTTTGATGCCGGGGCCCTTCGGGACGAACTCGGCCGGTGCCGGCGCGACAGCGGCGGTTCCGAATTGCCCGTACAGATAGGGCGTCCACCGGTACCCGTCCCACCACCGCCACCACGCCCAGCGCCACGGGTCGCCATACCAACCCGGTGGTGGCCCCGCCTGCTGCCAGAGCTCGGTTTGGGGTAACGGGTCGGAGACCATGGTGAAGTGCTCGCCAGCCGCGTGGGCGCGAACGGACTACGGCCTCAGGTCCACAACGACCGAATGCGCGACCTTGTCGTGCCAAGCCTGGCGCCGTCCGTCCCACAGCGGAGCCAGGGAGTCGAGGACGTAGGGGATGTAGAGAGCGACGCGGAAGAGGACCACGATCAGATATCTCCCCAGGGCCCGCCAGAAGCCGACGGGCCCTCCCGTTCGAGCGTCTCTCACGGCGATACCGAGCGCCATCTTCCCGACGGTCTGTCCGCGCTGGGACCCGTTCATGAAGGCGAAGTAGAAGGCTCCGGGAATGGCGGCGAGCAGCGAGAAGGCGAAGTACGCGCCCACGACCGAACTGTCCCGACGCGGGTTGGGGGTTGGTCGTGTTGTTGTGACGGGCCGCGGCGGCGATGACGAGCACGATGATCAACGAAGCCAGGTCCAGGATCACGAAGTCGATGATGATCGCCACCAGTCGCTTCCACCACGGCGCCAGCGGGTGGTTGAGCACGGGGTCGATGCGGACACTCGGGCCCGATGTGCCGTAACCGGGCGGAGGTCCGTACCCGGGAGGCGGTCCGTACCCGGGCGGCGGTCCGTACCCCGACGGTGGATAGCCCGGAGGCCCATACCCCGGGGGCGCGTACCCGGGTGGCCCGTACCCGGGCGGCGGCGCGTATCCCGGGGGTGGGTAGCCGGGTGCGACGCCGTACCCCGGTGGGGGCGCGTATCCGCGCGCTGGGAGCAGCGGGATAGGTCGGCGGGGGCGTGTACCCCGGCGCGGCGGGATGGCTCGGTGGCGGGTATCCGGGTGTCGCCGGGGGATTCGCCGGGAAGCGGTCAGCCTGAGGCGTACCGACAGGAGACGAACGCACCGTGGTGGGTGCGCCGGGATGAGGGGGGGCGCTTCCAAATAGGGGCGCGGTCGTCCCCAACACAGGGGGATCTTGAGGTGCGGGCGGAGCTTGGGTCACCGAAGGGTGATCGTGTGGTGGATACCACTTCCCGTCAGATGCCAACCACCAACCCTCGCCTTGCGAGGTGTCGCTCACACTCCGCGAGCCTAGTTCCGGTGGTCAATTCCCGAGTTTCTCCCCCGCCCGTTGCGTGATTGTTGTGCGTCCGCCCAGCGTGAGGACACGGCATCTCGCTCCTACACTGGGTCTTGGGTCCTAGTAATTGGTGTAGCGCGCCGGTCGCCCTTCTCGGTAGGCGTCCAATTGCTCACGGGCGTCGTCGGTCCCGAGGGTGAGGATCTGCGTGCGCGCTTCGAGGTCGATGGCCGCCTCGAGGCTCGGGATCTCGAGGTTCGACCACAACGTGGCCTTGCCCATCCAGGTCCCCAGGGGGGTGTTGACGATGATCTGCTCGGCGAGCGCCATGGCGACATCGACGACTTCGCCATCGGGGACCGTCTGGAGGACGAGCCCGATCCGGGCCGCCTCGTCGGCGTCGACGCGTCGTCCCGTCAGGACGATCTCGGCGGCGCGGGTAGCGCCCACGATGCGCTGCAGCAGCCAGCTCAGTCCCATCTCCGCACCGGACGCGCCGATCTTGACGAAGGCGTCGACGAACACCGCTGATGCCGACGCCACTCGCAGATCGGCGCCCAGAGCGAGCGCATAGCCGGCCCCGGCGGCCGGCCCGTTCACCGCGGCGATAACGGGCTGGGGAAGGGCGCGCAGCCGGGGGACCAGTTCGGCCACGTACTTCTGTTGGTACATGTTCGAATGAAGCGGGCCGACGTCGGTGGGGACCCAATCGGGCGGGTGGTAGTCGCGAAGGTCGTCGCCGGCACAGAACCCGCGTCCCGCGCCGGTGACGATGATCACCCGGCACGTGGCGTCGCGGCCGAGCCCTTCGAGCACCTCGTAGATGTGCGCCAGCATCTCGGAGGTGAGGGCGTTGAGCCGTTCGGGGCGGTTGAGCGTGACGAGCGCCACCTCGGGCCGCGGGCGGCCGACCAGCACGTCACCGGACCCGGAAGTGGCGCCGTCGCTCCCGGTCATGTCCCTGAGCTCGACATCCTCGCGTCCCCACTCCTCGTCCGCGGCCGGAGCCGGGGCTCTAGCTTAGGCAGTCGACGAACTGTCAGGAGGGTGCGAACGTGAGCGAGTCGGCGTCGGGATATGCGGTGTCCGTCGAGGATCACGACAACGTGCGCGTCCTCTTCCTCGACCGACCCACCAAGCTCAATGCCTTCACGGCCGAGGGCTATCGCACCCTCAAAGCGCACCTCGACGCGGCTGAGCGCCGACCCCGGCGTGGCGGTGTGCGTGCTCACCGGGAGGGGCCGGGCGTTCTCGGCGGGCGTGGATCTCAACGAGATGCGCCGCCCCGGCGGCAGCGCCGAGCTCGGTGTCGACTTCGACCCTCTTCTCGACTGCCTGGCCCGTTTCCCGAAGCCGCTTGTGGCCGCGGTCAACGGCCTCGCGGTGGGATTCGGAGCGACGCTGCTCCTGCACTGCGATCTCGTGGTCGTCGACGAGACAGCGGAGATCCGCATGCCCTTCGTGTCCTTGGGCACCTGCGCCGAAGCGGGAAGCAGCTGGCTCCTCCCTGGACGCGTCGGCCCGCAACAGGCGTCCTGGCTCATGCTGTCGGGCTCTGCGCTGAGCGCCGACGCCGCCGTCGCCACCGGGTTCGCGTTGTCGAGCGCACCTGCCGGGAAAGCACTCGAGCAGGCGTTGACGACGGCGCGGGCCCTGGCGATCCATGACGTCGATGCGCTCATGGCGAACAAGGCCCTGCTGCGCGCCGGGTTCGCCGATCGGATCACCGCGGTCTGGCAACGCGAAAAGGCGGCCATGGCGATGATGGCCGAGAAGCTCGGTCCCATCGGGTGGTCCGGGCCGTCGTGAAGACGGCACCGGCCCGGGGCACCGGACGGTGACCACCGCGGCGGTCGTGGCGCTGGTGTCGGCGGGACTCTTCGCCGTGGGCGACTGGGTGGCACGGGCCACCAAGAACGCCCGGCTCGAGTACCTGTGCAAGCCGGCCACCCTGGTGGCGCTGATCGCAGTGGCGGTGGCGGTGACCCCGGCCCATGACGCCGCTACCCGGCGCGACTGGTTCGTGGCCGCGCTGGTGTGCTCATTGGTCGGCGACATCTTGCTCATGCTCCCGACCGACGTATTCGTGGCGGGGCTGGCCGCTTTCCTCGTCGCCCACGTCTGTTATGTCGCCGGCTTGTGGACACAGGCACCCGGAGGTGTCGCCTTGGCGATCGCGGCCGGCGTCGTGGTGGTCGTGGTGGTGCCGGTGGCCGGCCGCATCCTGGGTGCGCTCCGAGGTCGACGCGAGCTGGGTGTCCCCGTCGCGCTGTACATGGTGGTGATCTCGGTGATGCTCGCCACCGCGCTGGCGACGGGGAACGTGCTCGCCGGTGTGGGGGCGGCACTGTTCGTGTCGTCGGACGCCATGATCGCGTGGAACCGCTTCGTCCGACCGTTCCGGGGCGCCGACGTCGGGATCATGGTGACCTATCACCTCGGCCAGGCCGGGCTGGTGCTCTCGCTCCTGCACTGACGCTCGCCTGCGCGCTGCAGGCGCTTGGCGAATCGATGGGGCAGGCTGTGGCGATGACGCCGGCACCGGACCCCACCGCCACCGCGCACGTCGCCTTCATCTGTGCCATGCCCATGGAGCTCGAGCCCCTCATCCGGAAGCTCGAGCTCCAGGAGTCGACCGTGGGTGACCTCACCGTCCATGCCGCCACGATCGGCAACCGGCGCGTGGTGGCCATCGTCACCGGGATGGGCACCGAGCTGGCGACCGTCGGCACCACGCGCCTGCTCGACGCCATGGAGGTCGAACGGGTGGTGGTCGTGGGGATCACCGGCGCAGTGGAGAACGAGACACCCATCGGCACGCTCATCCTCCCCGAAATCGTGGTGAACGGGGCGACCGGCGACGAGTTCCGCCCGGCGCCGTTGGGGGAGGGCACTCCGGCGGGAAGGATGTGGACGTCGGAGACCTTCAACAACGACTTGGACCACATCGCCGGTCTACGCGCCCGCGGCGTGGTGTCTCTGGACATGGAGACGGCGGCCATCGCCGCGCTGTGCGAAGAACGGGGCATCCCGTGGTCGGTGTTCCGGGTCATCAGCGACCGCGCCACCGACGGGAGTGTCGACGAGGAGGTGTTCCGCCTCTCGAACATGGACGGGTCGCCCAACAACGAGGCCATCGAGCGGTTCTTCGCCGAGCACCCCGAACGTGTCGAAGCCATGGCTCGGCTGGCCGAGGGGGCGCTGCTCGGCGCCGAGACGGCCGCCGACGCCGCTATCCGGGCCTGCGCCCTGGCGTGACGCACCCCGACGTCGGGGTGCGCGGCATGGCCGTGACGACTAGGTCCGCACCCAGAACGGGAGTGCCTCTTCGCTGCCGTCGGCGCGATGGAAGCGCTTGAAGACGACCTCGACCGGCTCGCCGATGCGGATCGTGGCCGGGTCGATCTCGTTGAGCTCGCCTTCGGGCCCGCTGACGAGATTGCCGACGAACCGGATCGTGGGGTGCTCGTCGAGGGCGACGACGATGACGTTGTAGGGGGCCAGGCTGGAGTAGGGCTCGAGCAGCGGGGGGTGGGGGACGACGAACGACCAGATCGTGCCCGCGCCGGCCACCTGCTTCCAGCCCCGGTCCGTGGACCGGCACGACGGGCACATGGGACGCGGGGGGTGACGCAGCTTGCCGCAGGAGTTGCACACCTGGATGCGCAGCTCACCGAGAAGGGTGCCCTCCCAGAAGAAACTGCCCTCGTCGTCGACCGCCGGCATGAGATAGCCGTCCTGCGACGGGCCGCGGTTGGCCACGTACCCTCCGGAGAACGCCGCTGCGTTGCTCATGTGCTTCGTCTTCCTTCTCTTCTTCTTGACGTGTACTGCTTGTCGTGTGCCGTTCGTGTCGGGGAACGCGGTGCGGTGGTGTGCCGTCAGCGCCGCAGGAGCAGGGCGCTCGTGGGGACGCCCTCTCCCGAGGTCACGAGGCAGGTCTCGGCCCCGTCGACCTGTGCGGTCGAGGTGCCGCGCATCTGACGGACCCCTTCGTTGATGAGGTTGAAGCCGTGCACGTACGCCTCGGAGAGGCCGCCCCCGGCGGTGTTCACCGGAAGCGATCCCTTCTCCCACTCGAGGTTGCCGTTCTCGGTCATGGGGCCGGCCTCCCCGCGCTTGCAGAATCCGTAGCCCTCGAGCGACAACAGGATGAGCGGCGAGAAGGCGTCGTAGATCTGCGCCACGTTGACGTCTTCGGGCCCGAAGGCGGCATTGGCCCACAGGCGCCGGGCGCACGCCCAGGCGGGCCCGGTGAGCGGGTCCTCATTGAAGAAATTGACCATGGTCTGGTGCTCGGGCGGCAGCCCCTGGGCGAAGGCGTGCACGTACACCGGGGGGTGACGAAGGTCGCGTGCCCGCTCGGCGGACACGATCACGCACGCCAGGGCGCCGTCGGTCTCGAGACAGTTGTCGAACAGGCACAGCGGTTCGGACACCCAGCGCGACGCCATGTAGTCGTCGCGGCTCATCGGCTTGTCGTACATGATCGCGGCCGGGTTCATGTTGGCGTGCTTGCGCACGGCCATGGCCACGTTGGCGAGGTGGTCACGCGTGGCGCCGTACTCGTGCATGTAGCGCCGCGTGAGCATGGCGATCTCGTCGACGGGCCGCAACATCCCGAACGGCCGCGTCCAGGCGCCCGGCACCCGCAACTGGACCGAGGTGCTCGTCCAGGGGCGGGGCCCCGACCCTCGTTTGCGGGACCGCCACGCCACGGCCACCTCGGCCTGGCCGCTCGCCACGGCCAGCGCGGCGTGCCCCACCACCCCGCACCCCGCCCCGCCGCCGTAGCCGATCTGGCTGAAGAACGTGATCTCGCCGCACCCGATGTTGCGGACGATGTCGACCTCCTCGGTCGCCTCCATCGTGTAGGAGCACAAGGCGTCGATCTCGGACGGGTCGATGCCGGCGTCGGCGCAGGCGTCGACGATCACCGTGCAGGCCAGCTCGGCCTCGGTGGGCTCGAGGTGCTTGGAGAACGCCGTCTGGGCGATGCCGGCGATGGCGGTGGCGTCCTGGAAGCCGACTGCCGGGCTCATCGCACGTTCCTCCTCGGTCCGGGCCCGAAGCTCGGCTCCGCGGAGCTCCCGGGCGTGTGCGCACGGTAGCAGCGACCTGACGGTAGGTCAGATCTGTGTCCACGCTTCACGTTGGTAACGGACCTGACGGCACGTCAGACACCCGGTACCATCGGCGGCCATGGCCCGGACGCCTGTGACTGGCTTCAGAGACGAGAGCCAACTCTTCATCGGCGGCAAGTGGGTCGATGCCTCGGGCGGCACCTACGACGTGGTCAACCCCGCCACCGAGGAGGTCGTGGGTACGGCCCCCAATGCCACGGTCGCCGATGCCGAGGCGGCCGCAGCGGCCGCACGTGAGGCGCTGCCGGCGTGGTCGGCGACGCCTCCCGCCGAGCGTGGCGCGCTCATGGCCCGTGCCGCCCAGGCCATCGCGGCGCGGGCCGAGGAGCTGCTCCCGCTCGTGATCGCCGAGACGGGCGCCACCGCCGCGGTGGGAT
Organism: uncultured Acidimicrobiales bacterium; assembly: GCA_963838775.1. GTDB lineage: Bacteria > Actinomycetota > Acidimicrobiia > Acidimicrobiales > UBA8190 > Chersky-840. The sequence goes on along the minus strand of CAWISP010000039.1, from coordinate 16,793 downwards.
CGAGCCTCCAGGTGCCCATCGCCGTGAGCCGGTTCGAGCGTTACTCGCTCGACCTGCGCCCGGTGGCCCAGCGCGCCATTCCACCCCAGGTGGCGGTGGCGACGCCGCTCGCCCCCGGTGGGCTCATCAGCGCGCTGGCCCTGCGCCAGCCGGTCGGCGTGGTGGCCTGCATCACGTCGTACAACTTCCCGCTCGTCAACATGGCCGGGAAGGTCGCCCCCGCGCTGGCCATGGGCAACACCGTCGTGGTGAAGCCCGCCGCCCAGGATCCCCTCACCGTGGTGGAGCTGGTGCGCATCCTCGAAGAGGTGGGGTTCCCCCCCGGTGTGGTCAACTTCGTGAACTCCGCCGACGCCGGCCCCGCCGCCGCCCTGGTCGAGTCGACCGACGTGGACATGATCAGCTTCACCGGGTCCACCCAGGTCGGCACGCGCATCGCCTCGGCGGGGGGACGGACCATGAAACGCCTCCTGCTCGAGCTCGGTGGCAAGGGGGCGTGCATCGTCTTCGACGACGCCAAGCTCGAGGCCGCGGTGGGGTGCATCGGCTCCACGTGGAGCTTCCACTCCGGGCAGATCTGCACCGCGCCCACCCGGGCCATCGTCCAGCGCGGCGTCTTCGACCAGGTTCTCGAGATGCTCGAGGGATATGCGGGGGCGCTCAAGGTGGGCGACCCCACCGAGCTCGACACGATCGTGGGGCCGCTCATCTCCGCCGCCCAGCGCGACCGGGTCGAGGGCCACATCGCCGCCGGGCGCGACGAGGGAGCCCGGCTCGTGGCGGGAGGAGGGCGACCGTCGCATCTCGAGCGCGGCTTCTACGTCGACCCCACCTTGTTCGTCGCCGACAACGGCATGGCCGTGGCGCGCGAGGAGATCTTCGGCCCCGTGCTCGTGGTCATCCCATTCGACGACGACGCCGAGGCCATCGCCATCGCCAACGACAGCGACTTCGGCCTCTACGACTACGTCTTCTCGGGCGACACGGCCCGGGCCTTCGAGGTCGCCCAGCGGCTGCGGGCCGGGCACGTGGGCATCAACACCGCCCAGCGCAACCACGAGGCGCCCTTCGGGGGGTTCAAGATGTCGGGCGTCGGGCGCGACGGAGGCGACTACGGCCTGGAGGCGTACTCGGAGCTGCAGTCGATCGTCTGGACCGGCTGACCACAAGTTGACCACCGGCGTAAGGCCGGCCTGATGACCGGTGGATGCGCCGGTGCAAGGAGCGGCACGTGAGCACCTACGACCTCGCCATCATGGGCGGCATCGTGGTCGACGGCACCGGGCTCGCCCGCCGGCGCGGCGACATCGGGATCAAAGACGGCCGCATCGTGAAGGTCGGGTTCGTCGCGCCGGCCGAGGCCGACCAGGTCATCGACGCCGACGGCCTGCACGTGGCGCCGGGGATCGTCGACGCCCACACCCACTACGACCCGCAGCTCACGTTCGAGCCGCATGCCACCTCGTCGTGCTACCACGGCGTCACCACGGTGCTCGCCGGAAACTGCGGGTTCTCGGTGGCCCCCAACCGTCCCGATCAGCGCGGCTACCTGGCCCGCATGTTCGCCAAGGTCGAGGGCATGTCCCCCGTGGCGTTGTCGGCCGTGCAATGGGAGTTCGAGTCGTTCCCCGAGTTCCTCGCCTCGCGGCGCGGCAAGCTCGGCGTGAACATGGCCTGCTACGTCGGGCACTCCGCCGTGCGGCGAACCGTCATGGGCGAGGCGGGGTCCGAGCGCGAGGCCACCGACGACGAAGTCGAGCAGATGCGCCGCATCGTGGCCGAGGCCATGGAGGTGGGGGCGGCGGGATTCTCGTCCTCGCACGGCCCGACCCAGCTCGACGGCGACGAACGTCCCGTCCCCAGTCGGTTCGCGTCCCTGGGTGAGCTCGAGGTCCTGTGCGCGGAGGCGGGCCACCACAACGGCGGGTCGATCAGCTACCTCCACCGCAGCGCCATCGGTGGACTCGACCAGCCCGACAAGGACCTGCTCCTGCGCCTCGGGACCGTGAGCCGGCTTCCCATCATCCTCCAGGGGCTCGGGGGGCGTTCCAAGGTGGACGTGCCCGGGGCGGAGTGGGAGCAGGTATCGCAGTGGATCGAGGAGGTCGGTCGCAAGGGCGTCGGGATCTTCTCGCTGCTGCGCAACCATCCCTTCGACCGTGACTTCCGGATCGAGTCGGGCACCAACCTCTACGAGGGGGTGCCGTCATGGCACCGGGCCGTCGGTCCCGGTGTGGCACGAGACGATCGGCTCGCCCTCCTGCGCGACCCCGCCGCACGCGACGAGATGCGCCACGCCGTGGAGCATCCCAACACCGACGGCGCCAAAGGGTCGACCCTGCCGCCGCCGCGCTGGAGTGTGGTCGAGGTCGACGAGGTGGCCACGCCGCACAACGAGAAGTTCGTGCGCCGCACGATCGCGGACATCGCCACCGAGCTCGGCAAGGAGCCCGCCGACGCGCTGCTCGACCTGGCGCTCGACGAGGATCTGCGCACCGTCTTCCGCTACGTCAACAAGAGCCGGGCGTGGGAGGAGGCCGTGGCCCACGGCCAGGGCCACCCCGCCATGATCATCGGCGTCTCCGACGGCGGGGCCCATCTCGACCGCGACGACGGGTCGGACTGGTCGACGGCGTTCCTGGCCTTTTGGGTGCGCGACCGCAAGCTGTGGAGCCTCGAGGAAGGCATCCGGCAGCTGACGCAGGTTCCCGCCGCGTTGCTCGGCTTCGAGGGACGGGGGGCGCTGCTGCCCGGCTACTGGGCCGACGCCTTCGTCTTCGACCCCGACACCATCGAGCTCGAGTCCAAGAAGCAGGTCAACGACTTCCCCGGTGGCGAGGCGCGCTACTCGGCGCGCCCCCGGGGCATTGCCTGGACCATCGTCAACGGCGTGCCGATCGTGCGCGACGGCGAGGTGCTCACGAAGAACCTCCCCGGGCACGTGGTGCGACCCGGGGTCCCCTGACCTCTTCCGTCGCCCATCGACGCGTCACGACACGAGCTCGTCGACCAATCCCCGCACGAGACCGTCGATCTCGTCGCGGATGAGCCGGACGTCCTCGATTCGCCGGCCGGCCGCGTCGGGCAGCGGCCAGTCCAGGTAGCGCCGACGGGGCAGGTGTCGCCGCATCCCATCGTGATGATGGTGTCGGCGCGCTGTGCATCCTCATCGGTGAGTGCACGGGGCCGACGTGCGGCCGACCTGGCCCCCGTCCTCGCCGCGCTCAGCGAGCCCGCACGTAGACGTAGCTGGGGCCGGCGTCGCTCGGGTCGTCGGAGTCGATCATGCCTTCGAAGACGCGGTCGTAACCGGCCTTCTCGAGCGCCCGCCACGAGCGGTGGTTGGCCTGTTGGACCGCCACCCCCATCCGGTCGATGTCGGCATACCGTTCGAAGGTGAGCGCCGTGAACGAGTCGACGATGACCGGGCCCAGGCCGACACCGATCAGCTCCGGGACGCCGATCAGGTAGTCGATCCCCGCGGCCCGATCGACGCCGAGAGCCCCGCACCATGCCGGGTAGTCATCGAGGCGGTAACGCTGGACGAAGCCGACAGGACGTCCCTCGAGCTCGATGATGAACGCCTCGGTCGGGTCGGTCCCGTCAACCGAGAGCCCGTAGCTGGCCTCGAGCGCCGTGACCGTCGGCTCGTCGGACCACCACGGTGCCACGTGAGGCAGCGCCAGCCACCTGGCCAGGAGAGCGAAGTCGGCGCGCTGAAGCGGTCGGAAAGAAACGGGCAACGTGTGACAGTGTAGGCGGCCGGACCGTCAGCGACCGTTGATGTACTCCACCAGTTCCTTGCGGTCCTTCTCCAACTCATCGATCCGGCTCTTCACGACGTCGCCGATGCTGATGATCCCGCACAGGACCTCGTCGCACACCACCGGGACATGCCGGATCCGTCGCTCTGTCATCACCGCCATGAGCGACTCGACGTCGTCGTCGGGCGAAACCGTGAAGACCTTGGACGTCATGATGCTGCGGACGGGCTCGGCGAGCAACGCTGTGAGCTGCCCGCTCAACCCGCGCACGATGTCGCGTTCGGAGACGATCCCATCGATGTGCTTGCCATCGGACGACACCACCAGTGCGCCCACGCCGTGCTCCCGCAGGGCGTCCACCGCACCGGTCACCGTCGTGTCCGCGGTGATCGTGGCCACCGAATCTCCCTTGCCAGCAAGAAGGGTCGAGATCCGCACCGGCACACCTCCTCGTGCGTCGTGACGCCGTCTCGTGAGGAACTGAGACCAGACCAGTCTACGACTGCGGTGGTTCGGCAACCAGGGGCTTTCCGTGCCTGGGCCCGCCCCGGGCCCGGTCCCGGGCCGGTGCTCGCCAACGGTGAGAGGCGGTAGCCTGCGGCGGCGATGGGTGCTTCGGAGCAGTTCACGACGATCGCCGCCAAGGTGCGGAACTGGGGTCGTTGGGGAGACGACGACCAGCTCGGCACCCTCAACTTCATCACCGACGAGGTGCGCCGCCGCGCCGCGAGTTGCGTCCGGACCGGCCGGGCGTTCCCCATGGGTCTGGCGCTGTCAGAAGCCGAAGGCATCCAGAAGGGCGTGGTGCCGGGCCGCTTCAACCCCGTGCGCACCATGTCGTACGTGAACGTGCCGCTGTCGGACGACACCGAATGGATCTGCGCCAACGAGGACGTGGTGGTGATGCCGCTGCAGTGCGCGACGCACTGGGACGGCCTGGCCCATGTGAGCTACGGAGGAATGCTCTACAACGGGTACCCGGCGACGGCGGTCACCTCGGCGGGCGCGAGTCGCCTCGGGATCCATCTCGTGAACTCCCTCGTCAGCCGGGGCGTGCTCCTCGACGTGGCGCGGGCCAAGGAGACCGACGTCCTCGAGGGCGGCTACGCCATCACGCCAGTCGACCTCGACGCCGCGTGTGAGCTCGCCGGTGTGACGGTCGAGGCCGGCGACATCGTCTTGGTACGCACCGGGCAGATGGCCCGGCTCGGCATGCCGCAACGCTTCCCGGCCGGAGGGGCGACGGTTCCTCTCCCCAACATGCTCCGCTTCGGCGACGTGATGCAGTACATGGGCCTGTCGTCAGGCCTGTCGATGGCGACCGCCGAGTGGTTCCACGCCCGCGACGTGGCCGCGGTGAGCACCGACACGATGGCGCTCGAGGTCATCCCGTGCGAGGACGCCGAGGTCTACCTCCCCGTCCACCTATTGCACATCGTCGAGATGGGGATGACCCAGGGCCAGAACTGGATGCTCGACGAGCTCGCCGCCGACTGCGCCGCCGACGGCCAGTACACGTTCCTCCTCGACGCCACCCCGTTGCCGTTCACCAACGGGTGTGGCTCGCCGCTCAACCCCGTGGCGATCAAGTAGCGCGTCGGGGGGGCACCTCGGGCCCCGGCCTCTGTCGGGCCTGGCTCACCCGGACCTGAGCGGCGCCCCCTCCCACCACGGGGCCGGTGCGCGGCGCAGAGACGGCGCCGGCGTCGGCGCTAACAGGGGCGGCCCTTCCCGTCACGGCCCAGTGCAGCACGCGCGCCTGGGTGTCGACCATGGCGGTCGTGCGGATCCCCCAGAACTCGAAGCCGTAGCGGTGGGCGGCGACATGGGCGAGCATCGAGATGAGGGTGGCGGCCACCGCCATGGCGTCGGTCCCCGCCGGACTCCGGTTCGGGACGCCCGACGCGATCACGCGGGCCAAGGTGACGGTCACGGCGTTGAGGGCCCGCACCCGCAGCCCCTGGAACCGCAGGTCGCCCTCCTCGGTGGCGAGCTCGACCACGCGGAACACGGCCCGGTTGGCGTCCCAATAGGCCATGAACCCCTCGACCACCCGTCGTGCGGTGTCCCAGCTTCCGTCGTCGGACCAGTCGCCATCGACCAGCTCGGCCAGGGTGCCCGCACCCTGCATGAGCTCCTCGGCCATGACGAGGATGGCCTGCTCGACGTTCTCGAAGTACTGGTAGAAGGTCGCCGGCGAGGTCCCCGCCTGACGGGCGATGTCGATGACCTTGATCGAGCGCCACGGGGTCGTCGCGAGCAGCTCGGCGGTGCACTCGAGGAGGCGGGTCCGGGTGGCGAGGCCGCGCCGCCCTGGGACTCGGCCGTCGGTGGCGGCGATCGAGCCCGGGTCGTCGGTGTCGTCGAGGATCGTGTCCAGGGCCGCGTCGGCCGAGTCAGAGGCCATCCGTGCGAAGGCTAGCCCTCATTTGCTGACGACATGTCAGATTTGGCCTGGTCGGGAGCGGTGCGCCGGAGTAGAACGGGTTCCGTTTCGGCCAGGACCGGGAGTAGCGTGCATCCCTGTGCAGCAGAGGGTGCTTCCCCGATCGCTGACCCGCGCCCAGGAGGCGCGGCGTCAACGGGTGATCGACGCCGCCATGGAGCTGGGCCTCGAGGGCGGCTACGAGGCCGTCCAGATGCGCGACGTGGCCGCCCGGGCCCATGTAGCCATGGGCACCGTCTACCGCTACTTCTCGTCCAAGGACCACCTCCTGGCCGCTGCGCTCGTCTACTGGGTGGAGCAGCTCGACGCCCGCCTGGCCCAGGTCCCGGCCCGGGGGTCGGTGGCGTCCGAGCGCGTCCTCGACGTCCTGGAACGGGCCCTGCGGGCCATGGGACGGCAACCCCAGCTGGTGGCGGCGGTCTTCGCCTCCCTGGCCTCGCCCGACGTGGCCGCCATCGAGTGCCAGCAGCAGATGGGGGCGGTGATGGACGGCATCATCATCAGAGCCATCGGCGAGCCCCAGCCCCCCGATCACGCCGAGCGCACCCGGATCATCGGCCACGTCTGGTACTCCTCGCTGGTCGGCTGGGTGAACGGCTGGAGCGACATGGACCGCGTCCGGGACGAGCTGGCGGTGGCGGTCCGCCTCCTGCTGCCGACCGGGCTCGCCCCCAACGGGCGGTCCACCGCGGGCTTGTAAAACGACGCGGCCGGCAACGCAGCGCGGGCCCGCAATGCACGTCGGGCCTGTCAAGACCTCGGGTGCAGCGGGCGATCGCAGGGGAGGTGTTGCGGCCCCACAGCGGCGCATGGTCGAATGCGCAGGCAGGGTCGGCGCCAGTGAGGAACGGTCGGCCACCAGGGAGGGAACTCGGATGCGCGCAGCGATTTTCAACGAGGTCGGCAAGGAAGTCATCGACATCTACGACGACGTCGAGGTGACTGACCCCGGACCCGGCGAGGTCCGACTCAAGCTCCACGCCGCGGGCGTGTGCCACTCCGACCTCTCGGCCATGAACGGGACCCTGCCCCAACCCGCCCCCGCCGTCCTCGGCCACGAGGGCGCGGGCGAGATCATCGAGGTGGGCCCGGGCGTGGACCAGGTGGCGGTGGGCGACCACGTGATCGTGGCCTGGACACCGCCGTGCGGAAAGTGCCAGGCGTGCCTGCGCGGTGAGGCCAACCTATGCGTGGACATCTTCTTCAACATCGCCGGCGCCGCCAAGTTCTCGCGCGGCGGCGAACCCGTCTTCGGCTTCGCCGGGACGGGAACCTTCGCCGAGGAGATGGTGCTGCCCCAGCAAGGTGTGGTGAAGATCCCCAATGACGTGCCCTTCGAGATCGGGGCGCTCATCGGCTGCGGCGTGACCACCGGCGTCGGCGCCGCGCTCAACACGGCCAAAGTGAAGCCGGGATCGAGCGTGGTGGTGTTCGGGGCCGGTGGCGTGGGTATCGCCGCCATCCAGGGGGCCCGCATCGCCGGGGCGGCGGAGATCGTGGCCGTCGACATGGTCGACTCCAAGTTGAAGACCGCTCTTGGCTTCGGGGCGACGCACGGGGTGAAGCCCGATGATCTGAGCGCGGCCAACGCGGAGATCAATGGCTCGGCCGGCGGGTTCGACTACGCCATCGAGTGCATCGGCCTGCCCCTGACCATCCGGGCCGCCTATGACGCCGTGCGACGGGGCGGCACGGCGGTGATCGTGGGTGCGGGCAGCTCCGAGAAGAACGTCGAGTTCAACTGTTTCGAGCTGTTCTTCATGGAGAAGAAGCTGTTGGGCTCGTACTACGGCTCGGCGGACGTGCGCAGCGAATTCGGCCGCCTCATCCGTTTGTGGAAGGCGGGCCGTCTCGACCTCGACGGCATGATCTCGTCACGCATGGACCTGTCCAAGGCCCAGGACGCCTTCGACGCCATGAAGAAGGGCGAGATCATCCGCCAGATCCTCACTTTCTAGGGGGGGACGGCGACCACGGTCGAAGCTCGGTCGGGCGTCGACACCCAGCTTGTCGCCCGGGGGCTCACCAAGCGCTTCGGCGACGTCCTCGCCGTCGACGACCTGAGCTTCGTGGTGGACCCGGGCATGGTGACGGGGTTCCTCGGCCCCAACGGTGCGGGGAAGACGACGACCCTGCGCATGTTGCTCGGCCTGGTCGCCCCCACCTCGGGCCGAGCTCTCGTGCACGGTGTCGCCTACCGCGACCTCCCCGACCCCACTCGGACGGTGGGCGGCGTGCTCGAGGCATCGGGATTCCACCCGGCGCGCACGGCGCGCAACCACCTCCGGGTCATCGCCACGGTGAGCGGGATCGGCAACCGGCGGGTGGACGAGGTGCTCGAGCTCGTGGGCCTGTCCGGCGACGGCGACCGCAAGGTGGGGGGGTTCTCACTCGGGATGCGCCAGCGCCTCGAGCTGGCTCGGGCGTTGCTCGGCGACCCGCCGGTGCTGATTCTCGACGAGCCCGCCAACGGTCTCGATCCCCAGGGCATCGCCTGGATGCGCGGGTTCCTGCGTTGGTACGCGGGCCGGGGCCGAGTGGTGCTCGTGTCGTCGCACCTGCTGGCCGAAGCCGCCCAGACCGTCGACCGCGTCATCATCCTCGCCAGTGGCCGCCTCGTGGCCGACGGCCGGCTCGACGAGCTCCTCCGGGGGGCGAGGACCAGTGTCCGGGTGCGCACCCCCGACGCGGCGCGCCTTGCACGCGTCCTCGAGGAGGCCGCCGCGTCGGCAGCGGGGGAGCACGCGCCGACGTCGGTGCGGCTCGAGGGCCCCGACGTCGTGGTGGCGGAGGGGACGACGCCCGAGGTCGTGGGGCCGCTCATGGCGCGAGACGGCATCGTCGTCTACGAGATGACCTCGTCGGGCGAGTCGCTCGAGCAGCTCTTCTTCGCGCTCACCGAAGGCGTGGGGAGCGGTGGTCACCCCATGGGGCCCGTCTCGGTCCCGACCACCGCACCCGGGAGCGGGCGCAACGGGGGCAGTGCACCGTGAGGCGGCTGGTTGCAGCCGAGGTCAAGAAGTTCAGGACGATCTGGTCGACCTGGCTCGTCCTCGGCATCACCGCCTTCCTCGTCGCCGCGCTGACCACGGTGGTCGCCTTCGCGCCGCGCCGTCACGATCACAGCGGCGTGATCCTGGCCGTCCGGGGCTCGGCCAACTGGTTCGACTCGGCGTTCTCGGTCTTGACCCTCTCCCTGGACCTGGCGCTCGTTCTCGGCATCTTGTGCATGACGGGGGAGTACCGCCACAAGACCATCACCCCGACGTACCTGGCCGAGCCCCGGCGCGGCCGCGTCGTCGTCTCGAAGCTGCTGGCGTCGACGCTCGGCGGCACCGCCGTCGGCATCGTGGCGGGAGCGGTGGCTCTGGTGTTCGGGTTCAGCGTGGTGGCCGGTGGCATCGGCAACCTCACCGTCATGCTCACGGAGTACCGCCACGTCTTCCCCGGGATCCTGGCGGCCGCGATCCTCTACGCCGTCTACGGCGTGGGTCTGGGGGCGCTCGTCAAGAACCAGGTGGTCGCCATCGTGGTGGGCCTGGGCGTCACCGCGATCCTCGAGCCGATCGTCGTGGGCGTTGTGCCGTCGGTGGGGAAGTGGCTGCCCGGCCAGGCCGCACAGGCGCTCGAGTCGGTGACGGCCAACGTCTCGCGCGGCTTGGGCGGCATCACCCCGCTGGTCCCGTGGTGGCAGGGTGGCCTCGCCCTGCTCGGCTACGGGATCGTCCTGGCCGCGGCGGGCACCCTCACCACCCTGCGCTCGGACGTCACGTAGCCCTCATCCCGTTGACATGTGACCAAATGGTCACGTATCGTCGGAGACGTGGACGACGTGTTCAGGGCCCTGGCCGATCCCACCCGGCGGAGCCTCCTCGACGAGCTGTTCCGTGAAGACGGCCAGACGTTGAGCGCGCTCGAAGCGAGGTTCGACATCACGCGGTTCGGCGTGATGAAGCACCTCAAGCAACTGGAAGAGGCGGGCCTCGTGGTCACCAGGCGACGGGGCCGGGAGAAGCTCCACTTCCTGAACCCCGTCCCCATCCGGCTCGTCCACGACCGGTGGGTGAGCAAGTACGCCGAGCCCTGGGCCGCGGGGCTCAGTGACCTCAAGAGACGACTGGAGAGTCCCATGGAGAAGGTTTTCGAGATCTACATCCGCACCACCCCCGAGCGCCTGTGGGAGGCGATCGTCGATCCCGAGATCAGGAGCAAGTACAACTTCGGCGCGGCGATGGTCGTCGCCGACCTGAAGCCCGGCGCGCACTTCGAGATGACCGCCACCAAGGCGGCGTCGCTCCTCGGCGAGGGCGAGATCCTCGAGGTCGACCCACCCCGCCGGCTCGTCCACACCATGGCGGCGTACTTCAGCGAAGAAGCGAAAGCGGAGGGAACGTCGCGCGTCACCTGGGAGATCGAGCCCATCGGTGATTCCTGCCGCCTCACCCTCACCCACGACCACCTGCGCGAGGGTGCCAACGCTCAGCTCTACGGGGGGTGGCCCATGGTCCTGTCGGGCCTCAAGACGTGGCTCGAGACCGGCGAGTTGCTCACCACGCCGGGGTCGCTCATGTGGAGCTGATCCCACGGTCGCCGACCCCACCCCTGGTCGGGGAAGCCTGACCTGGGAATGGGCCCCGGGCTGGCAGCGAACTGCAATGTGTTCTAGTTTGCGCCGTCGTACGCCAACCGAGGGGAGGGGTCGCGATGGCGGACAGTGAAGTCTTGCGGGCACCGCACGTGCTCGAGTACCCCTATGTCCGTTCGGTGGGCCCCGTCATCGGTGCCTTCCTCACCGGGTTGCGCGAGGGTCGCATCCTCGGCGCCCGATCACACGACGCCGGCGGGGCACCGACGGTGATCGTGCCCCCCACCGAGTACGACCCCGTCACCAGCGCCGACGTGGGCGACCTCGTCGAGGTGGGCCCGTCGGGCGTGGTGACGACGTGGTCGTGGGCGGCGGAGCCCAAGAAAGACCAGCCTCTCGACCGCCCCTTCGCGTGGGCGCTCGTCCAGCTCGACGGGGCCACGACGGGCATGCTCCACGTCGTCGACGCCGGCTCGCCCCAGGCGATGGCGAGCGGGATGCGGGTGACGGCGCGCTGGCGCCCCGCCGCCGAGCGCGCCGGCCGCATGCAGGACATCGAGTGCTTCGTGCCCGAAGGATCCGCACCATGAGCGACACGAGCACCCGCACCGACGCCGGCGCGTCGGGCGAGGCCCCCGTCACGACCCTCGCCACCCCGATGCGACTGGACTACCAGTACACGGCGGGGCTGTCGCAGTCCCGTTTCCTCCAGGGCATCGCCCAGGGCAAGTTCATCGGCCAGCGCTGCCCGGCGTGCCATCAGGTCTACGTGCCGCCGCGCGGGTCGTGCCCGACCGACGGCGTGGCCACCACCGACCCTGTCGTGCTCGGCAACACCGGGACGGTCACGACCTACTGCGTCGTGAACGTGCCCTTCCAGGGCCAGTCGATCGAGATCCCCTACATCTGCGCCCAGATCCTCCTCGACGGCGCCAACATCGCCTTCATGGGACTCATCCAGGAGCTTCCCGCCGCCGATGTGCGCATGGGGATGCGGGTGGAAGCGGTGTGGCTCCCGAAGGAGGAGTGGGGCCTCACGATGGCGTCGGTCAAGTACTTCCGTCCCAACGGCGAGCCCGACGCCGACTACGAGACCTTCAAGGAGTACCTGTGAGCGCGGTCACGGCCGGGCGCGCCCCGGTCCGGCCCGTCGGGGTGGTGTCGTTCGCGCAGACGAAGTCGGTGCGGCGCGAGGACCATCGCAACGAGGTCGAGATGCTCATGCCGGTGGTGACCGAGGTGTTCGCCAACATCGGTGTCACGAAGAGCGACATGGGATTCGTGTGCTCGGGGAGCACCGACTACCTCGTGGGCGCGCCCTTCAGCTTCGTCATGGCCCTCGACGCGGTGGGGGTGTGGCCGCCCATGCGCGAGAGCCACGTGGAGATGGACGGCGCCTGGGCGCTGTACGAGGCCTGGACGCTCCTCCAGGAGGGCGAGATCGACGCCGCCCTCGTCTACAGCTTCGGACGGTCGTCGCCCAGCCAGCTCGACCGCATCCTGGCCTTGCAGCTCGACCCGTACTACATGGCCCCGATGTGGCCCGACCCTGTCGCCCTGGCTGCCCTCCAAGCCCAGGCGCTCATCGACGCCGGCAAGGCCACCGAGAAGGACTTCGCGGCGGTGGCCGCCCGCAGCCGGCGCGACGCGCTGGGCAACCCCAACGCCCAGGTGGCCAAGGACCAGTCTCCCGACGAGCTCCTGTCCGACGACTACGTCGTCGCCCCCCTGCGGCGTCACGCCCTGCCCCCCATCACCGACGGCGTCGTGGCCATGGTGATCGCCGCCGAGGGGCGGGCCCGGGAGCTGTGCGAGCGCCCGGCCTGGATCACCGGCATCGACCACCGCATCGAGGCCCACGCCCTCGGGGCGCGCGATCTGACCCGGTCGCCGTCCACGCGCACCGCGGCCCAGGGCGCGGGCGTGTTCGACGCATCGGGCGACGCCCCGGGTACGGTCCACGTCGACGTGGCCGAGCTCCACGCGCCGTTCGCCCATCAGGAGCTCATCCTGCGCGACGCGCTCGGCTTGGCGGACTCCGTGGCCGTCAACCCCTCGGGTGGGGCGCTGGCGGCCAACGCGCTGATGGTGGCCGGCCTGTTGCGCATCGGGGAGGCGGCGGCCCGCATCATGGACGGCAGTGCCCAGAGTGCCATCGCCCACGCCACCTCGGGGCCGTGCCTGCAGCAGAACCTGGTGTGCGCCATGGCCGCCGATCCCTCGGCCCCGGCCGGAAAGGGGGCGTGATGGCCGAGCGCTGTGCGGTGATCGGTGTGGGCCAGACCAAGCACGCCGCCAAACGCGAGGACGTCTCGATCGCCGGGCTCGTCCGAGAAGCGGCGGGACGTGCCCTCGAGGACGCCGGACTCGACTGGGGCGACATCGACGCCGTGGTCATCGGCAAGGCGCCCGACATGTTCGAGGGCGTCATGATGCCCGAGCTCTACCTCGCCTCGGCGCTGGGTGCCGTGGGCAAGCCCATGCTGCGCGTCCACACGGCGGGTTCGGTGGGCGGGTCCACCGCCATCGTGGCCGCCCATCTCGTGGCCTCGGGCCGTCACGAGCGGGTCCTCACCGTCGCCTTCGAGAAGCAGTCGGACTCCGACGCCATGTGGGCCTTGTCGGTTCCCCAACCCTTTTCGGCTCCGTTGCTGGCGGGAGCGGGCGGGTTCTTCGCCCCCATCATCCGCTCCTACATGCGACGCTCGGGCGCGCCGGACCACATCGGGATCCTGGTGGCGGTGAAGGACCGTCTCCAGGCTCTGAAGAACCCCTACGCCCACTCTGCACATCGAGGACATCTCCTTCGACATGGTGAAGGACTCGATCATGCTGTGGGACCCGGTGCGCTACCTCGAGACCTGCCCCTCCTCCGACGGCGCCGCCGCCATGGTGCTGGCGTCGGAACGCGTGGCGGGGTCGACGGGCTCGGGCCGACCCCCGGCGTGGATCCACGGTATGGCCATGCGCTCGGAGCCCACCATGTTCGCGGGCCGAGACCAGGTGAACCCCCAGGCAGGCCTCGACTGCGCGGCCGACGTCTACCACCAGGCCGGCATCACCGAGCCCCGGCGCCAGATCGACGTGGCCGAGGTGTACGTGCCGTTCTCGTGGTTCGAGCCGATGTGGCTCGAGAACCTCGGATTCGCCCCGGAGGGCGAGGGATGGAAGCTCACCGAGTCCGGGGCGACGGCCCTCGACGGTGGCGACATCCCGTGGAACTGCTCGGGCGGCGTGCTGTCGTCGAACCCCATCGGGGCCTCGGGCATGCTGCGGTTCCTGGAGGTGGCCATGCAGGTGCGGGGCCAGGCCGGAGAGCATCAGGTCGAGAACGTCCGCACCGCGCTCGGCCACGCCTATGGGGGCGGCTCGCAGTTCTTCGCCATGTGGGTGCTGAGCACCGACAAGCCCTGAGGCCCGTCTCAGGGCCCCGAGGTACCCACCACTACACTGCGGGTCGGGTCGAGACGGAGGTGCCTCCCATGAAGGTCGTTGTTGACTACGACGTGTGCGCGTCCAACGCCGTGTGCATGGGCATCGCGCCCGAGGTGTTCGAGGTGCGCGACGACGGGTACCTGTACGTGCTCAACGAGAACCCGCCGCCCGAGCTGATGGACAAGGTCCGCATGGCCGCCAACAACTGCCCGACGGGGGCGATCACACTCGTCGAGGACGAGTAGCGCCCGTGGCAGGCGGCGCCGGCGGGACCGGCGGGGCCACTCCGGCCGTCGCCGCGGGCGGTCGGACGCGGGTCCGCTTCGCCCCGTCGCCCACCGGCTTCCTCCACGTCGGTAGCGCCCGGGCCGCCCTCTACAACTGGCTCTACGCCCGCCACACCGGCGGCACCTTCGTCCTGCGCATCGAGGACACCGACACCGAGCGCAACCGCGAGGAATGGGTCGACGGCATCCTGTCGTCGTTGGCGTGGCTGGGCCTCGAGCCCGACGAGGGCCCGTTCCGGCAATCGGAGCGCACCGATCTCTACGAACGCGCCGTCGACACGTTGTGGGAGGCGGGGGCGTTGTACGCGTGCGAGTGCGCACGCGAGGAGATCGACGCCCGCACCAAGGGCAACGCCAAACCCGGCTACGACGGGTTCTGCCGCGACCGGGGCCTTCCTCGCCAAGGGCGGGCGTTGCGGTTCAGAGTCCCCCACGAGGGGACGGTCGTCGTGCACGACCTCATCCGCGGCGACGTCGTCTTCGCCAACGAGGCCATCGAGGACTTCGTGGTGGTGAAGTCGTCGGAGGCGCCGCTGTTCGTGCTCGCCAACGTGGTCGACGACATCGACATGCGCATCACCCATGTCATCCGGGGCGAGGACCTCCTGCCGTCGACGCCCAAGGCGCTGCTGCTGTGGTCGGCGCTCGAGGGCGAGCACGCCACGCTGCCTGCGTTCGCGCACCTACCGCTGCTCGTCAACGAGCGTCGTCAGAAGCTGTCCAAGCGCCGCGACGACGTCTCGGTCGAGTCGTACCGCGAGCGCGGGTACCTGGCCGCCGCCATGCGCAACTACCTGGCCCTGCTCGGGTGGAGCCATCCCGAGGGCGGCGAGATCCTCTCCCTCGAGGAGATGGTCTCGGCGTTCGAGCTGTCGGAGGTGAACCACGCCCCGGCGTTCTTTGACGTGAAGAAGCTCGAGTGGATGAACAAGGAGTACCTGAAAGCCCTGTCGGTCGACGAGTTCGTCGAGGTGGCCGGTCCCTGGCTGGCGCCGGGCCGGGCGCCGTGGCCGCCCGAGCGTTTCGACGAGGCGGTGTTCCGCGCCATGGCGCCCTTCATCCAGGAACGGGTCACCGTGCTGGGCGAGGTCCCCGACATGGTCGACTTCCTGTTCCTTCGAGGAACCCGCCATCGACGAGGAGTCGTGGGAGGCAGTCGGGAAGGACGACACCGCGGCGGCGGTCCTCGACGCCGCCTCGGCCGCCTACCGGGACTCGGAATGGACCGCGGAGGCCCTGCACAGGGTCACCCAGGCCATCGCCGACAACCTGGGTCGCAAGCTCAATAAGGTCCAGGCGCCGATCCGGGTGGCGGTGACCGGCCGCCGGGTCGGACCGCCCCTATTCCAGTCCCTGGAGGTGCTCGGGCGCGAGGCTGTACTGGCACGCCTGCACGCTGCCCGGGAGCGTCTCGGGGGCGAAGCCGGCTGAGGCACGGTCCAGCGGGGACCGGATCGGAAGGATCGGGGGACTGAAGCGGTGGCAGTGATTGGAGACGCCATGGTGCGAGGAGCGCGCGCCATGCGGTGGGTCCTCCAACGACTCGTGATCATCCTCGTGGTGGTCGGGACGTACTTCGCCGTCACCGGCGTCCAGGTGTGGTTGACGTCGCGCCACCACGATGCCCGTCCCGTCCAGGCCATCGTGGTGATGGGGGCGGCCCAGTACGACGGGGTCCCCTCACCTGACCTCGTGTCGCGGCTCCAGGAGGCGAGCACGTTGTGGGGACAGCATCTCGCCACCACCATGGTGGTCACGGGCTCGAAACAGACGGGCGACCAGTTCACCGAGGCGCACGCGTCGGCGGTCTGGCTCGAGCAGCACGGGGTCCCCGCCGGCGACGTGGTCGAGGTCGGGGGCTACGACTCGTGGACCAACCTCTCGTTGGCGGCAGCGGCCCTGCACCAGCGGGGGCTGACCAAGGTCCTCATCGTGACCGACGGCTTCCACGAGGACCGCAGCCTCGCCATCGCCTCCAACGTGGGGCTGCAGGCGTGGCCGGCGCCGGCCACCAACTCCCCGATCAAGGGGTGGGCAACCGTCCCGTACTACGCCAAGGAGACGGTGGGCGTGGCCCTGGGCCGGATCATCGGCTACTCGCGCCTGCACCGCCTGGGCTAGCCTGCGAAGTCACCCGTTCGGGGGTGGTGTAATCGGCAACACGGCAGGTTCTGGCCCTGTTATTGGGGGTTCGAGTCCTCCCCCCCGAGCCAATTTTCCTCTCCGAGCCCCACTGCGGTGGGGCTCGGGTGCGTTTGGGAGTGGCTCGGTGCCCG
>CAWISP010000038.1:0-70244 GCA_963838775.1 uncultured Acidimicrobiales bacterium | reverse complement strand
GGGCTCGCAGTCGATGTCGATCCACGGCCGGCCGGTGATGCGTAAGGTCCCGAACATCACTAAGAGGGCTCTGGCTTCGCCAGTCCCGAATTCCTTAAACAGGGTCTCCACGCCCACCGGGCTGGCCCGTCCTGCCCGCCGCTCATAACCCAGGAGTCGCACTACACCGCTCCGGCGCCCTCATTGAGACGAGACACGACAGGATCAACCCGACGCACCCTATGACCCCAGAATCCCCGGAGTTTGGAGTGTCCGTCCTGTTTAGATGCGCCCCCGGTGTCTTCCTCTGCGTCCGACGGGTTGCACCGGATTCGGGTGAGCGGGCCGGACGGCGACCCGCGCAGTATTCGCGTTGCTGAGCAATAGCGGATGGGTCAGGTCGGAGGTGAATCCGTCACCTTAGAGCGCGCGCCAATAGGCGCCCTAGTTGGCCCCTCGGCCAGGCGTCACGCCCTATCTCGCTGCCACCAAGAGACCCGTGGGTGTGCGCTCCTCGCCGGCGAGAACACCGATCGACTCGGCGACCGATGACATGAACAGAACCGAGTCTGGGCGGTCGAGCTCGAAGACGGCGATGGCTGCCAGCTTGTGCGAGATGCGGCCCTCGTCGCGTCGCGCGACGACTGCTCGTGCAAGATCGATCCGTCGATCGATGGTGTCGATGGTGGGCACCAACTTTTCCAAGGCCCGGTCGAACTCGTCTCCGTCGTCATCGCGCAGCGCTCGCACCGCCCGGTCGACATCAGGGGTGAGGATGGCGGGCAGGGGAACCTGCAGGGAGAGGTCGAGCTCGGGCAGGTAGAACAACTGGTCGAACAGAGCCCGCATCTCGATCTTCTCCGTGCCGGCCAGCACGTCGAGAGCCTCTTGGCTCATCTCGAGGGGCATCACCGCGATGTCGACGGACTGGGTGGACCGGTGGCAGCAGCGTTTGGCTTTGTTTCCGCTCCCGCACGGACAGGGCTCGTTGCGTTTGACCTTGGCCATGGCGACCTCCTTCGCGGTCATCCTCTCCGCCGATGCCGTGACGAGGGTGGACCGCCGCTGACCAGGACAAAAGGTCCACCGGCCGTGGTGTCGGACCGGACATGATCCGGCTGCTTGTCCCGACCCAACGAACCGGTGGAGGTCCCATGCTGGCACTCGATCGTGGCGTCGTCGACGCCGTGTGGCGGTCATTTTCCGCCTACCTGCCTGAACGCCCTGTCTCGGATCATCCTTTGGGATGTCACCGGCCCCGGATCTCTGACCGTGACTGCTTCGAAGCCATCCTTTTCCGCCTGGTCACCGGGTGCAGCTGGGACGTGGCCGGACGACTGGGCAAGGGAAGCGAGACCACCCTGCGCCGTCGACGCGACGAGTGGGTAGCCGTCGGTGTCTTCGGGTGCCTCGTCGAGGAGGCCATCAGTGCCTTCGACAAGGTCATCGGCCTCGACCTCTCCGACGTGGCGATCGACGGTTCATTACACAAGGCACCCACCGGCGGTGAAGGAACCGGACCGAACCCGACTGATCGAGGCAAGACCGGCTGGAAGTGGTCCGTGGCCACCGACGCTAACGGCGTGCCCATCGGATGGGTGATCGACGGCGCCAACCGCAACGACTGCGTGCTGCTACCCACCACGCTCGACGCCGTCGACGCCCGAGGGCTTCTCGTCGACATCGAGACGCTGCATCTCGACCGCGGATACGACAACGGCATCGTCCGCTCGGCGTGTCTCGAGCGTGGTGTCACCGATTTCGTCATTGCCGAGCGGCGCAAGAAGAACACCGCCCACGGACCCACCAGAGTCCCCCTCGGCATGCGGTGGCCAGTCGAACGCACGAACTCCTGGCTGTCGAACTTCGGTCAGCTACGGCGCAACACCGACCGGTTCGCCTCTCACCGCCTGGCCCAGTTCGCCCTGGCCGTGGCCCTGATCATCACCGTCAAACTCGTCAAATGGGCGAAGCGCTGGCACTCCCTGGCTGTCGCCTAATGGCGCGCGCTCTTAGGACTGATTCGGCACCGGCAGACGGAGCGTCGCCCATCCTGGACCGGGTGATCCCGCCTGGTGACAGCCCAAGGGATTGGGCGGCGAGGCCGACCTGTACGGCAGTACCGGGCGGTTCTGCTCCGCCGAGGGTTGACCAAACTGGAGCCTCACCGTCAAGCTAGTGCCACCCGGGGGTGTGCCGTGAACGTGATTCGGAGAAGGGTCGTTGCCTTGGCCCTTCTCGCTGCTCTCGGCGCTGGGTGCTCTTCTGCGAAGCCTGTGAGCGAGCATCTGACACTAAGCGCCACGCATGTTGCGGCAGGACAACCCATCGACGGCCTTCTGAAAGTGACGAATCCTGGTGATGCTGTGACGCTGGCTCCGCCTGCCGGTTCGTCCGTTCGGTGCGCCCTTTCGGTGACCATTTCGCGTGGGCGTCTCAGCCAGACCGGGCAGGATTCCCTGTGCAGTCCCCTCGTCCTCCATCATGGAACGAATGTCTTCCGGTTCTCTGTGCCCACGAGGAACTTAAACTGCACCGGGTCGGAACGCCGTAGTTCATCTAGTGCCCCGGAGTGTTCACCGCCTCCACTTCCAGGGGGCTCGTACAGCCTGGCCGTTCACTGGTCTAACTGGGCGAACATTCCAGACCCGAAACCAGTGTCGATCGCTTTGACCTGAGATCCGCTGTAATGACGGCTGAAGAACGCCATCCTGGGGAAGCGTAGATATGCCGGTACCGGTCGAGGACCTGACATCAGCCCGGCAAGCCGGAGGGTATCCGGTACTCGGGGGTATGCGCTCTTTGTGTTTTCCGTTGCGTTCGACGGGTTGCACGGATTCGGGTAACCGGGCCGGACGGCAACCCGCGCAGTATTCGCGTCGCTGAGCGATAGCGGATGGGTCAGGTCGATGGTGAGCCCGTCACCTTCGGACTGACACCGCTCTGGCAGACGGAATGTCACCCGCCCGAGTCCGGGTGATATGCTCCCCCACTACTACGCTGGCTTGCGTTGTCCTCGGTGCCACGCTTTGGCGACCACCTGGCCCCCGAGAGTGACTAGCCAGCCAACGCCCGCGGCGGCGAGAGTGGCGGCGGCGAGTACGGCGCCAAAGACGTACTGCACGGGAGCGTAGGGGAAGGGATGTTCCCGGCGCTCGTCGACTGGCGCGGTCCTCGTCAGGCGCTTGATCACCGCGAACAAGACGATGATAGCCACGGTGATCAAGAAGACGATGGCCTCAAGTCTCACCACTTCCATCATCCCACAGGACCTAAGGAACCCGATACTCGGGGGATCCCGTGCGCCACATCAACTCCGACCTAGACGTCCATTGTCTCGACGTCCCCACAAGCGGGACACTCAGAACCCAACACGAACAGCCTGCCTCCGGGTCCATCCATTGCACCGGGACGCGGGTCCCCGCAGTTCCGACACGTTCCTACATGGTCCCGACCTTCAGACGCAAGGGCGAGAGCGTCTGTCACTCGACGGCCCCGCATCCGTAATTCGTCCTTACTCACCCAGCGACCGCCGATGTAAGCACCGCCGTGCTCGCCGGTCCGACGTTCGGTGTTGTCGTTCATCCGCCCCTCCGCCGGTAAAGGCGGCAAGGGCGCAGGACTTCCGACAGATGTCGGTGACCACCTGCACCTCACCGCCTACCTCGATGATCCGCCTCAGAGGCGCACGGCACCAGGGTCCACCGTCACACTTTCACCCAAGCGCCCCGTTCCGGGGCGCTCGTCATTTTGGGGCCGCTCTTGGCCATTGGCTCCCAGCCACGAGGATTGAGACGAGGACGACCGTGACCGCGAAAAGGCGAGCTGGGCGCAGAAGTTGACTGGATCGGGACGTTCCGACCGCCCGATTCCGGGTTGATCTCGATCGGCCTGAGGTTGGTCGGGCTGGCCCCGTCAGGGCGCACAGAACCGGCGATCCCGATCGGTTAGCTACTGCAAAACAGATCGAACCATCAACCGATGAGACCGCGACGATGCGCATAGGCGACGGCTTGCGAGCGGTCCCGGCTGCCCGTCTTGGCGAAGATGCGGTTCACGTGGGTCTTGACGGTGGCCTCACTGACGAAGAGTTCGCTGCCGATCTCGGCGTTGGATCGCCCGGCGGCGATCAACCGGAGGACCTCTGCTTCTCGTTCAGTCAGGCCGTCGGGAAGGGGCCCCCCGTGCCTTCGTGTTCCAGGCAACGTGGCCACATCCACCAGTCGGGCCTGGACGGCCGGGTCGAGCACAGCTTGACCCGAGGCAGCGGCCTCGAGGGCGCGGTTGATGTGGTCTCTGCCGGCGTCCTTGGTGAGGTACCCGATCGCACCCGCCCGCAATGCCCCGACGATGGACTCGTCGTCGGCGTAGGTGGTGAGCACCACGACCTGGGTCTCGGGATGTTCCGCACGGATGCGCTTCGTCGCCTCCACCCCGTCCACCCGGGGCATGCGCAGGTCCATCAACACGACCTCCGGAGCGAGGTCAGCCACGAGGGAGACCGCCTCCTCGCCGTCGGCCGCGGATCCCACGACCTCGATGCCGGGCATGGTCCCCAATAAGGTGACCAGGCCCTCCCGGACGACCGTCTGGTCGTCGGCGACCACGACCCTCACACCGGCACCGCCACCTGGACGGTGAACCCCAGTGCGTTCGGCTCGGCCACGACCTGGCCTCCCAGCAACTCGATGCGCTCGCGCATGCCTTGCAGACCGAACCCACCGCCCGTCGTGCTCAGCTCGCTTCTTGCCTCGGCGGTTGGGCAGGGACCGTTTGTGACCTTGAGCGTGGTCGACTGCGGGTCGAAGTCGAGGCGGATGGACACCGGCGCCCCGGGCGCGTGCTTGCGGGCGTTGGTGACGGCCTCCTGGGCGGCGCGATACAGCGCCAGGCCCGCGTCGGCGGCCAGTGGGCGGGGCACACCCGTGACGGTCAGCTCGGCGCCGTCGCGGGCGGCCAACGACGCCAGTTGCTCGGCCAGGGCCACCGGCTCGTCGCGCAACGCGTGCACCGCCTGGCGGGTCTCCTCCAGTCCCTGGACGGCGAGCCTCCGTGCCTGCTGGACCAGCTGACGAGCCTCGGTGGGGTCATCGCTGTTCTCCAAGAGCGCGTCCGCTGCATCCAGCTGGACCGACAATGCCCCCAGGGAGTGGGCGAGGACGTCGTGGACTTCGCGTCCGATGCGGTTGCGCTCGGCCAGGGCGGCGGCTCGATCCTGCTCGGCATCGGCCCGGACCCGCTCGGCGAGGAGCTGTTCGGCCTGGAACGTCCGCTCCACGTATTGGCGTCGGCTGGCGCCCACCATGAGTCCGACGACCACCGACAACGCCCCTTCGGCGACCAGGACACCCGGAGCACCGACGGCCTGCGTGACCACGGCCAGCGCCACGACGCCAATGGCGCCTGCGCCCAGCGCCGAAAGCCCTTCGAAGGCGATCCCCGCACCGAGTCCGGCGACGGCCATGAAGGTGATGGCGTTGGGGGCCAAGGCGGCGAGCGCTCCACCCGATGCGGACAGGAGGGCGAGGAAACACCACGTGGTGCGCCCCGGGGCTCGGAGGCGGCGGCTGGCCATCCAGCCCAACCAGGCAATCCCGGCGGTGCCCAGGAGCACCCATTTCGTCGGGTGGTCGGCCGACACGCCCTTTGGCGGCGTCTGGTGTGCGGTCAGCCAGAGGAGTCCGAATAGGGCGGCGAGGCGAGCGGCGCTGAGCATGCGCTCGGTCTTCGCCCCCACCTGGGCACGGAGTTGGGAGGCCAGCCCCACGGACACGATGATCCCACCCGGCAGCGGTTGCTTGCGCCGTTGCTGCTCAGGCCGCGGCCGGGGACCGGAGCAGGCCACCCCGCTCGATGACCGCACCGGTGCGGAGGGTCTTGAGATAGAGGACGCCAGTTCGGCTGGCCACTTCGGCCATGGCCATGAGGACGAACGCCGCACCCCACGCCGCCCCCGAGGTGATGTGGTGCAGGACGCTGAACCGGGCCACGGCAGCCTGCCCGCCGTGGCTCACCCACAGGGCAAAACCCATGCGGGCTCCGACGCCCACGATCCACAGGACGGCCGCCACCAGGCCGGCCTTGGCGAAGGCGCTGGGCCCGTCGCGTCGGACGGTGGTCAAGAATCCCGCCCCTGTGCCGAGGGCGGCACCGGCGGCGGCGAAACCGACGATCAGCACCAGATCGTTGCCGGCGCTGGGGATGGCGTGGAGGAACTGGGCGGCCACGAAGACGGTGGCCACGAGCGGGAACACCAGGCGGGCCCGGGTCACCTTGTGCCCACGGATCTGGAGAACGACCAGGGCGATGAGACCAAAGTTCATGAGGTAATCGGTGGTTGTCATATGACCAGTGTCTGTGATCTGCGACTGACTGGCGTCAGCCCACGGGTGGATCTGAGGGTGGATCCCGTCTCCACCCTGGCGTCGAGCCGGCGACCCCCAATGGCCAGTTCCGGGTCGCCGCAAGCCCACCGGCATGTGCCGGAGTCGGATGGTGTCCGACCCCTTGGCATGGGGTTCTGACGGCACCCGGTAATCGGTGTCCCGTGCGAGTCGTGTAACGAAGTGTCGCGAGCGATAGGTGCCAATGTCGGTAACTCGGGTCTGAGGCTCGACCGACCGCTATCCGCGTCAGCCCAGTGAGGATTACCGGGCGCTTGGGCCGGTCGGGGCCTCACCTGAGGCCGCACTCCTCCGGTGGCATTTCCGCTTGGTCGTGCCAAACGGCCGAATGGAGCTACTTGGCCGGCAGATGTCTGGTGGCTCCGAAGGCCCGGCGACACCTATCGGGGCGCCGTACGCGCTCACGACCGGGACATCCTCGGCTCCGACGACTTTCAACCAGTCGGCGGAGGTTAACCGTGACCGCGGCAAGGGCTCTGACTTGCTGCGAGACTTCAGGGTGATGCCTGACTTGCTCGAATGTGTTGTCCGTCGAGAGCCGCTTGTGGCGGACGGCAAGTCGGGCTCGAGGCTCGAACGTTGCTGGCTCGAGAACGGCTCAGTGGTCATCGTCAAGCATAGTGACGTCGCCCACGACTGGATCATGCAGGCGACGTCCGACGATGGCCGCATCGCAAGACTCTGGGATGAAGGGTTGTTCGAGCAATTGGAGACGTCCATCGAGCACGGTTTGCTCGATGTCCGGCGCACCCTGACGGGGAGCGTCGTTGTAATGAAGGACCTCTCGGCGTCCCTCTTCTCTGAAGGCGCACACCTACGGCTCGCCCACGAGCGTGTCCTGGCGGCGGCTGCCGAAATTCACCGGCGCTTCAACGGACAAGCCTTCAGCGGACTGTGCCCTCTTCGCGACCTGTACGCATTCCTCTCGCCCGTCGTCTGCGCCCGCTTTGCGGAGGAGCACGAGGTACCCCGCCTCGCTCTCGCGGGGTGGGAACGCTTCCACGACATCGCCCCCGACGACGTGGCAGCGGCGATCGGATCCATCCATGCGAATCCCACCTCGCTTGCGGATGCCCTCCTCGCGCGGCAAACGACGCTTGTGCATGGAGATCTCAAGCTTGCGAACCTGGGAGCGGATGCGCATCGCGTCGTCATCCTCGACTGGGGGACGCTGACCGCTTGGGCGCCCCCGGCCGTCGATTTCGCGTGGTATGTAGCGATCAACGCTGCCGCGCTCGGTGCTGACCATGATCGGTTGCTCTACGACATCCGTTCGGCGGCTGGCGACCACGACGAGACCGCACTTGGGCTCGCTCTTCTCGGCGCGCTGGCGCAACTCAGGTGGGAGAAGGCGCTTGGAGCGACGGGCGATGACATCGGCACACGCCAGCGCGAACAAGTCGGGCTTGACTGGTGGATAGCGCAGGCACGGCGCTGCCTCGACAAGTGGTCACCGTGACGACGGAGGCGGTGCTGAGGCATGACCGCTCGCGATCGCGGACCACAGCGATTGCGATTGGTCGAGCTGGTCGGGGCCTCCCCAGAGGCCGCACTACTCCCGGCAGCATTTGCGGACGCAATCTCGGCTGGCCCTCTTGTCGGTTTGATCGTGTTCGGCTGGCGTCGCGGCCCGGGGCGGGAGATCACCCGAGCGCGTCGGATGCCGTGGTACGAGGTCGGTCACCCCCGCCGCAGGTTTGTTCTCCATCGAATGAAGGCTTCGAGTTGGCGCCATGCGGCGATCCCGGGCGACCGATAATCGGGGCTATGCGCTCACGGTGTCTTCCTCTGTGTCCGACAGGTTGCACCGGAGTCGGGTGAGCGGGCCGGACGGCGACCCGCGCAGTATTCGCGTTGCTGAGCAATAGCGGATGGGTCAGGTCGGAGGTGAATCCGTCACCTTAGGACTGATTCGGCACCGGCAGACGGAGCGTCGCCCATCCTGGACCGGGTGTTATTCCGCCCATCCCGTCAAGTAGCAATGGATATGCCGCCCATCGCCGGGAGCGTTCCCACCCCCGGCGACCGCGGCCCGTGGTGCCCTCAGCCTCCAGGGGCGACCTCCTCGAGGGTGTCCACCAGGCGCCCGTAGAGCGCTTCGCGAGAGCGCTGCCCTCGACCGGAGGCGTGGTCACGCTGGGCTTCGAGCCTGTCCTTGAACTCGACAGTTGTGGCGAAGAAGCCACACCCTTCGCAGATGGCCTCGAAGCTGCAGTCGAGGTATTCGGGGCGCGTGCACCAACCGTTGCCGAGCATGCGCCGGTGCTCGGCTCTGACGCTTCGCATCACCGGTCCTTCAGCCTCGGCGCCCAGGGCGGGAGGACCTTCGTAGAGGGCCTCGACCTTGGACGTGACGGCCTGGTACTCGTTCGCCACGGTCCGGTTGGCGATGCGGGCGTAGCGCACGGTCATGCGCAGGCTGCGATGCCCGAGCAGCGCAGCGATGGCCTCGAGACGCATGCCTCTGTTCACGGCCTGGGTGGCCAGGGTGTGACGGAGCTGATGGGGATGGATGTGTCCGAGTCCGGCCCGGCGCGCGACTCGGTTGACCATCCGGGTCACGACGTGGCGGTTGAGGGGCCGGTCTTCGTTGGTGAGCAACAGACTGAGACCGGTGTCTTCATGCGTGGCTCGCCACTCCTCGAGCAGCGCCACCAGCACCGGATGAAGCGGCACATAGCGGTCGTCGTGGAGCTTTCCCACCGGGATGCGTAGCCACCAGCTCTCGCCCAGTTGCACCACGGCGTCTTTCTCCAACCCGCACAGCTCGCCCACCCGCATGCCGGTGCGCATGAGCAGTTCGAGCACGACACGTCGAAGCAGGTCCGGCTCTTGGGCCACGGCCCGGGCCAGGCGGGCCGCATCGGGATCGCCGAGGGCCTTGGGCAGCGGCTCATCGGGCTTGGGCGAGTCGCTGTTGAACACCGGGCACCGGGGCGGGGCGTCATCCCAGTCCCACTCGATGATCTGCTCGAAGAAGCGACGCACCGAGCCCACCCGCATCCTTCGGGTGTTGGCGGCGAGCGGACGCCCGTGCTCGTTCACGAGCACCGCCTTGAACCCCTCGATCTCGGGCCGGCCCACAGCCGCGAAGCTCGTTGTGGCCGGATGATGGTCGACGAGGTAGAGGCAGAAGACTCGCAGCGAGATGTCGGACACCCTCACCGAGGCCGGCCGCAACGACAGGCCGATCTGGGCCAGATAGCGCTGGGCGGTCGCGGCCAGACCAGGGGCCCGCTGCGCGATGTCGGCCCAGTCGAGCTCCGCCGACGCCGGGACGCCGAGATTCCACGTCGCTAGGGCGCTCACCGTGCCACCGCCTCGAGGATCTCAGTCGCCGAGGCGTCGATGACCGCGGCGGCACGCAGGTACTCGGCCGCCAGCCAGTCATTCGCCAGGTGGAGATAGAGACGGGTGGATTCGAGCGAGCGGTGCCCGGCCTGGGCCTGGATGGCCTCGAGCGCCATGCCCGCCTCTCGCAGTCGGGTGAGACAGGTGTGGCGCAGCTCGTGACAGGTGCAGTGCGAGAGCCCCGCCCGGTCCTTGGCGTTCGCCACGATCTTCTCCAGGCCGTCATCGGCGAGGGGGTGTCCTCGGCGCTCGCCCTTGAGCGCCACAAAGACGTACTCCGACGTCGATGTACTCGGGCGCTCAGAGTCGAAATAGGACGCCAATGACGAGAAGAACCGCGTTGACATGGGAACGAGACGCTGGTGTCCACCCTTGCCGTTGGCCACGAAGACCTGGTTCTCGCCCGGCCGCAGATCCTCGAAGCGCAGCCCGAGCACCTCGCAGCGTCGCAGCCCGCCCAACAACATGGCCTGGACCATGGCCCGGTCACGGTGGGTGCGCAGCGTTGCGAGCAGCGCGTGCACCTCATCGGGCGACAAGATCCTGGGCAGCGTCCGAGGGCTGCGGATGAGTGCCGGACCCTTGGTTCCCGGCCGTCGGGTGGCAAGGCTGCGGGGGACGGGGTTGCGCTCCATCTCTCCGCACAGCACCAGGTAGCCGAACAACCCCGACAACGACGACAGACGGCGTTTGATGGTGCGCGCCGACAGACCCGCCTCACCGTCTATGAGCCGAACTACTCTGCCGTCGCCCTTGGGCTTGCGCTGCTCGGCGATGAAGGTGAGGACATCGGCCGGCGCGACCTCCGATGGTGTCTTGTCGACGACCTTAAAGAACGCCTTCAGGTCCGACGCCGTCGCCACCACGGTGTTGTGCCGGGCGCGCGACGCCACGAACTCGAGATATCTGTCCAGGACCGGATCGCCCAGACGAATCCGACCGCGCGGTGCGTGATCATTTGCTCTAGCCACAGAACCCTTCCTTCCGCTCCTCCGACCTGCCTCGGTGGCAGGCCATGAGAAGCATCAAGGATGGGCGGTATATCTAGTGATACCGACCGCCCCACCCGGAAGTGGCGTGCGACCCCGCCGGGGCTTCATTCCCGGCTAGATGCGCTCCCTCCAACATCTACCCGAACATCCACCAAGACTCGCCGGCCAGCTGCATCAACCCAGGTGGCGATCAGTGCCCTGGTGGGCATCCACGGTCATCGGTGGTCGTGGGACGAGCCGTCCGGCAACCCGGCCGAACGGTGGATCGGGCCCAGGGCCGTCACTGCGGTTCCCCCAGTCGACTGGTCACCTGCAAGAACCACGATTCGAGGGACGCTTGGACTTCATGGATCCCGTACACGGGGACTCCGCCCACGACCAAAACGCGGTTGATCTCGGCCACCACGTCGCGCCCCGTCCCGGCCGGAAGGGTAACACTCAGCCCGTCAAGGTCGACGGCGACAGCGGCCCCGATGTCAGCGGCGTCGACGAGCGCGCGCGCTCGATCGGGATCGGAGCAATCGACCTGGACCATGAGCGACGCCCCGGCCAGCAGTTCCGAGATCGCCCCCTGGCGGACGATCTTGCCTCGGTCCACGATTGCCACCGCACCGCAAGTGCGCTCGACCTCGTCGAGGAGATGCGAGGACAACACCACGGTCCGCCCCTCGGCCACCAGCGACAAAATCATCTCTCGCATAGCCTGCATACCAGCCGGGTCAAGTCCGTTCATGGGCTCGTCCAGGATGAGTAGGTGGGGGTCCCCGATCAAGCAGGCCGCAACGCCGAGGCGCTGACGCATACCCATCGAGTACTTCGACACACGGTCGTCAGCGCGATGAACGAGGCCGACTCGATCGAGCGCCGACCCGATACGGTCGCGCGCAGCGGGTTCGCGTGCGGCGGCGAGGATCTGGAGATTCTGGCGCCCGGTCAAATGGCCATGGAATCGCGGCTCGTCGACGATGGCTCCGACTCGGGCCAGGGCCTTATCGCGATGCCTGGGAACCAGGTATCCAAGCAAGGACATCGTGCCCGCGTCGGCGTGGGTGAGTCCCAGGAGCACCCGGATGAGCGTGGTCTTGCCGGCGCCATTCGGACCGAGGTAGCCGAACGCGCATCCTCGGGGAACCAGTAGCTCGACGCCGTTTACCGCGACGTTTTCCCCGAAACGCTTCGTGAGCCCATGAGTCTCGACCGCCCATCCATCGCGCGAAATGCTACGTCGGACCGCGGAAGGAGCAGTCGGTGATCCCAGCGGCGAACCAATATCACGAGGGCCAGCGCCTACCGCAGCCGGTTCCTCGGATGGGAGAGCCGAGTTCGCGTCTTCAGGGATTGCGCGCCACTCATCGTGCAAAGTCTCCGAGCGAGATCTCCTGTTCTTCACGATGCGATACACGCCGTAGACGAGTCCCGCGAGAACGAGCAGGGGAAGCAGGCCGGGTCCCATTATCTCAGTCGGGTCCGCCGCACACGGAGAAGGCTACCCGTGGTCCCTTCTTGCCAATCGGCATCGTCCTCAAGCGGTCTTCGAGGAGCTGCAAAGCTCGGATGAAATCCCACAGGAAAGTTCAAACTTTGGCATGACTAGTTCAAGTTGCAAGACGACAGCCAGTGCCGGTCGGGGTCGGGACCGCAGGTCGAAGGTCCGAATCCACGCACAATCGGGGCTATGCGTGTCCAGTGCTCCCATTTGTGCATGAGGATCGCACCGGCGTCGGGCAGCCGGGTCGGACATTGACCCGACCGGGATCACCGTCGCTGAGCAATAGCGGTTGGGGCAGGTCGGAGGCGAGTCCGTCACCTTTGGACGAACTTGGCACTGGAGACGGGGCGTCACCCGCCCGAGTCCGGGTGATCCCGATCGGGTGCTGGATCGGTGAAATGGGTCAACCAGGACATCCCAGTCCTTCATGTACGGCAGTACCGGATGGTCGCAATTGGATTGGGAGCTAGGAAGAGGCAGCGACATCGGTCGGCGGCGGCGAATGGCAGGAATCGTCAGTAGCGACCGCCGCTGTGGGAGCCTGGTGCCGTGCCCGAAGACACGGTCAAGTCGGATCAGAGGTCAGCCCTCGTGATCCCTCAGCCTCTGAGGGACAGCGCCCGTGAGCCCCGTACCACCCGCCCGGTCGGAATCGTCGTCGGACCGCCGCCGAAGAACGCGATCGTCGAGATGGTCGGTGTCACAAAGTGGTACGGCCACGGAGGCGGTGGTCGGTTGGCCCTCGACGAACTCGACCTGGTTGTGCCATCGGGTGGCGTGTTCGGGGTGCTGGGTCGGAACGGTGCAGGCAAGACAACCGCGCTGCGCTGCCTGCTCGGGCTCATACGTCCGACATCGGGCCTTTGCAGGGTGCTCGGGGTGGACAGCAGCACCGATTTGCATCGTGTGATCGGCCGGATCGGTGCCCTGATTGAGACGCCTGGTCTTGCACCGTCTCTCACAGGGCGACGGAATCTGGCGTTGTTGGCCCGGCTGGACCGGATCGGAGCGGACGGCGTCGAGCGGGCGCTCCGCGCCGCTGGGCTGGCTGAGCGGGCCGACGACCCGGTGGCCACCTACTCGCTCGGGATGCGCCAACGGCTCGGGATCGCGGCTGCTCTCCTGCGTGATCCGGAGGTCGTCGTGCTCGACGAGCCGGCCAACGGCCTCGACCCAGCCGGAATCGCAGAGATCCGCCGGCTGCTTATTTCGCTGGCGGGTGAGGGTCGCACAGTCATCGTTTCAAGCCACCTTCTCGACGAAGCGGAGAAGATGTGCGACCACGTTGCCGTCATGGATGCGGGTCGGTGTGTTGCGGTCGGCCCCATCCATGACCTGCTTGCCAGTGCCGGCGCCGGCGCCGGCGGCGTACTCGTCGGAGTCGCGGACTTGGAGGCGGCGCGGATCGCTCTGGACACCGCCGGGTTGAATGTGACGATCGTCGATGGCCGGCTACGCGTGAGCTGTCCTGCATCAAACGCTGCGCGCATCACCGAGCTGCTCGCCGCCGAGCGACTGTTCGTAAACGAGCTGCGCTTCGACGCCCCCACGTTGGAAGACTTCTTCTTTGGCCTTACCGCACCAGTCGACGCCGGAGCTCTGCCGTGACCGATCTCTTCGCCGCGGACCTCCAGAGGATCCTGTGGCGGCCAATGACCCGGGTGATAGGTGGTTTCGGGGTTGCGGTTGTAGCTGCGATGGGCGTGATCATGTTCCTGTATACCGCCCATCACCCGTTTGCGACGCGCACTGGCCTGCGTGGCGCAATGACCGACGCGGTGCTTCCCTTGGCTTTCGCCTGCTACACCCTCGGCGCCTCGGCCCTCGGAGCCGACTACACGAGTCGGGCACTGACGACCCTGCTGACTTGGGAGCCCCGTCGACGCCTCGTACTGGCGTCACGCGCATGTGCGTGCGCGCTGGTCACCGCGGGCTTGACCGCCATCATACTGCTGGCGCTCATCCTTGCCTTGCTCCCGGCAGCCATCGTGCACGGGAATGGCGGCGTCCTTGACGGCGCCTGGTACCTGTCGATGGCGGCCATGACGTTGCGGTGCGTCTTCTTCACGGCGGCAATGTCGATCATCGGCGTCTCAGCGGCAGCAATCGGCCGGAGCACGACGGCGGCGGTGATTGGCATCGTCTCGTATTTTGTCCTGATCGAGTACACGGCGGTCCAGGCCGCGCCATCTTTCGCGCGGTGGTTGCTCTTTACCGATGCCGCCTCGTGGGTCGGCTATCACACCACCGTCGGCGCTCCCGCCGGGCATACCGTCGTTACCGGCGGGTTGCTCCTGGCCGGGGGAACGGCGGTCCTCTGTGCGTTAGCAACAAGGACTTTCGCGCGCCGGGACGTGACGTGATCATGATCTGCTGATACACGTAACCGATGGGTGCGGCGTCACCATTGGCGGATCAGCCGACGCCGTGTTCTGGGGCCCGCACATGAACCTCACGATGAACGGAGCCTCGAGCTCGCTCAACTGGACAGGGGCGATCATCCTCGGCGGGATCACCGCCAACGGACATCCGAGCTTCAACCTTAACTTCGACCAGCGCGTCGAGACCGATGGCCAACAGGCCAACTGGCAGATTTCCAATTACCTGCAGACCACGCCCAACTTCGCCATCCCGTAGGCCATATTGCCGTCGGTGGCCCGAACTGGAGAGTGGAAGAGATCCCGGGGGCAGACCGAAACTGCCGGTTCTGTGCGCCCTGACGGGGCCAGCCCGACCAACCTAAGGCCGATCGAGATCAGCCCGGAGCCGGATGGGCGACGCTCCGACTGCCAGAGCGGAGTCACTCGGAAGGTGACGGGCTCACCGCCGACCTGACCCATCCGCTATCGCTCAGCTGCGAGCTATTCCGCTCGGCTCTGGTCACTGTCGCGGTGATCCGTGCCCGATTGGAGCCACGAACCCAACATCTATTGCCAGCCGATTCAGTATCGTCGACGACGGCGAGACACGCCATCTAGATCCCGGTCGCGACCTGCCTGGACTCCGGTGCCATATCGGTGGCCGCATTGCGTGGTCGCAGTTCGTCGAAGAATGTCCCGCGCCGAAGCACGCCGTCAAGCCACGTCCCAGCCATCATCGAGGTGACGAGCGCCAACAGGACCAGGTCGACGTAGAACGTCTCCGCGATGATGTGCGCGCTGAGCGCTACCGAAGCTAGGACGATCGCCGGACCGCCGCGCGCATTGAGAGCCACCGCCAGGTTGACCGCGCTGTCTCGCTTTTCACCCGCAAGTCGAGCACTGGCATAGACGCTCAGAGCTTTGACGAAACAGGCGTAGATCAGAAACACCGCGAAGAAGGGGATATCGAACTGGTGGATGAGGTCGAGTTTTAGGCCGACGATGGCGAAGTAGATCGGAATGAAGAAGCCAAAGGAGAAGCTCTGGATCGTTGCCTGGGCTCGCACCGCCTCGATGGAGACCGTCCCAGAACCATCTCCTCTGTTCGAGAGCGTGCTCGCCAAGATGCCCGCGATGAAAGCACCGAAAATCGGTGATATGCCGAGGAAGAGGGCAATGCTCGTCAAGACCATCATGAACACAACCTGGAAGGCGAGGGCGTTGCTGCGCCCAAGGACATTGAGTCGCAGCGACCCGACGCGCTCAACGAAGGAGCGTCCCAGCGCAAGCGGAAGTCCGAAGATGGCGATCGACACGATCACGTAATAGGCGTCAGACACTGCGCTGTCCGGCTGGATCGAGATCATGCTCGGCAGGGTGAACTGGTCTCCATGGCTGGGGGCGACCAGGCCGAGCGCGATGCTGAGAATGACGTACAGGACCACATCGTCGATGAGCGCGACGCTGAGAACAATTCGTGCGAACGAGGTCCGCAGTAGCCCTAGGTCGGCCAGAATGCGAGAGATAACCGGGATACTGGTCACTGCGATGCCGCATGAGAAGACAAGGAGAAATGCCGTGTGATTCCGCGCCGTCCCCATTAACCCTGACGGGTTCAGCACGAGGAGAAAAGCAGCACCGGCCGCGAAAGGTAGGACGTTGCCGATCAACGCGATCAGCGAGATGGTCCGCTCGTCACCGCGGCGGCGCTGAGAACGCAGTGCCGCTCCGGCGCAGTACATCAGTAGCAACTGGCCGAGCTGATAGAGGGCCCCGAGCACGGCCGTCGTGGGTGCGCTCCCGGCTACAATCTCATGGGCTAGATGGGGAAGTAGCCACCCGAGCAGGGTTGGGCCCAGAAGCATCCCACCGATGATTTCACCGGCGACTCGCGGTTGGTGCAGCCTGACAAAGAGGAAGCCTACAGCATGGGCGGCAGCGATCACGGCGGCCAGCGTCAACAGGAGATGGAGGGTGTCGCTGTCGCTGAAGTTCACGTGTCCCCCCTCTGAACGAAGAATCATCGTCCGTGCCGATAGATCTGCTGAGTTCTCGCTATCGAAGCACCTGCGGCATCGTTAGCCGGCCTACCTCACCTTGTGGCTGACTTCTCTACGTGGAGCGATCTGGGTAAAGCATCCGACGTCGATCGTCAGTTGATCGTCACCGAGATCGCCGTCGATGTCTTGGAGTTGCCGGCCACGTCGGTGGCCACCGCCGTCAACGTGTGCGTTCCCTTGGTCACACCGGCTGTGCTCCACGTTGTCTGATACGGAGCGGTGGTAACCGTCGCGATCTTGGTTGTGCCGTCCACGAAGAACACGACCTGTGCGACCCCGGAGGGCGCCCCCGACCCCGTTCCACTGTCGGTGGCACTGGCAGTGATCGTGACGATGGTCCCCTGTGTGAAGCTCGATCCGTTCGTCGGTGCCGTGAGCGCGACCGTCGGTGCGACCCCGTCGATCTGGATCGTCTGGGACTTCACGGCTTCGGCGTTGCCCGCTTTGTCCAACGAGAAGAACTTCACCGTGGCCGTGCTCGACACCGTGAACGCCTTGCTGTAGACGGTGCTCGAGGTGGTGGGCGTCGAGCCGTCGGTGGTGTAGTAGGTGGACGCCACCCCCGATCCCCCGGTGTTGTCGGTGGCCGCCAGCGTCACCGACACCGATGCCTTGTACCACCCGGTGGAGCAGGTCGCGGCGTTGCAGGCGATCGTGGTGGTCGGAGCCACCGTGTCGATCTTGATGGCCTGGGACTTCACGGCTTCGGCATTGCCGGCTTTGTCTACCGAGAAGAACTTCACCGTGGCCGTGCTCGGCACCGTGAACGGTGTGCTGTACACCGTGCTCGAGGTGGTGGGCGTCGAGCCGTTGGTGGTGTAGTAGGTGGCCGCCACCCCCGATCCCCCGGCATTGTCGGTAGCCGCCAGCATCACCTGCACGGGCGCGACGTACCACCCGGTGGAGCAGGCCGTGGCGTTACAGGCGATCGTGGTGGTCGGAGCCACCGTGTCGATCTGGATCGTCTGGGACTTCACGGCTTCGGCATTGCCGGCTTTGTCCACCGAGAAGAACTTCACCGTGGCCGTGCTCGACAGGGTGAACGCCTTGCTGTAGACCGTGCTCGAGGTGGTGGGCGTCGACCCGTTGGTGGTGTAGTAGGTGGCCGCCACCCCCGATCCCCCGGTGTTGTCGGTGGCCGCCAGCGTCACCGACACCGACGCCTTGTACCACCCGGTGGAGCAGGTCGTGGCATTACAGGCGATCGTGGTCGCCGGTGGCACCGTGTCGATCTGGATGGCCTGGGACTTCACGGTTTCGGTGTTGCCGGCCTTGTCGAGCGAGAAGAACTTCACCGTGGACGTGCTCGACACCGTGAACGGTGCGCTGTAGACGGTGCTCGAGGTGGTAGGCGTGGATCCGTCGGTGGTGTAGTAGGTGGCCGCCACTCCCGATCCCCCGGCGTTGTCGGTGGCCGACAGCGTGACCTGCACTGGGGCCTTGTACCACGCCGAGCAAGCCGTGGCGTTGCACAAGGCCGTCGTCGTCGGAGGCACCATGTCGATCTGGACGAGCTGGGACTTCACCACTTCGGCATTGCCGGCGTTGTCCACCGAGAAGAACTTCACTGTGGCCGTGCTCGACACCGTGAACGGTGTGCTGTACACCGTGCTCGAGGTGGTGGGCGTCGACCCGTTGGTGGTGTAGTACGTGGCCGCCACCCCCGACCCGCCGGCATTGTCAGTGGCCGCCAGCGTCACCTGCACCGGGGCGTTGTACCACCCGGTGGAGCAGCTCGTGCCGTTGCAGGCGATCGTGGTCGCCGGTGGCACCGTGTCGATCTGGATGGTCTGGGAGTGCACGGCTTCGGCGTTGCCCGCTTTGTCGAGTGAGAAGAACTTCACCGTGGCCGTGCTCGACACCGTGAACGGTGCGCTGTACATGGTGGCGGTCGGGCTCGTAGTCGGGTTGCTTCCGTCGGTGGTGTAATACGTGGCGGCCACCCCCGATCCCCCGGTGTTGTCGGTGGCCGACAGCGTGACCTGCACCGGGGCCTTGTACCATGTCGAGCAGGCCGTGGCGTCGCACAAGGCCGTCGTCGTCGGAGGCACCGTGTCGATCTGGACGGCCTGGGACTTCACGGCTTCGGCATTGCCGGCGTTGTCCACCGAGAAGAACTTGACGGTGGCCGTGCTCGACACCGTGAACGGCGCGCTGTAGACGGGGCTCGAGGTGGTGGGCGTCGAACCGTCGGTGGTGTAGTAGGTGGCCGCCACCCCCGATCCCCCGGCATTGTCGGTGGCCGACAGCGTCACCTGCACCGCGGCGTTGTACCAGCCGGCGGAGCAGCTCGTGCCGTTACAGGCGATCGTGGTCGCCGGTGGCACCGTGTCGATCTGGATCGTCTGGGACTTCACGGCTTCGGCATTGCCGGCTTTGTCGAGCGAGAAGAACTTCACCGTGGCCGTGCTCGACACCGTGAACGGTGCGCTGTAGACGGTGGCGGTCGGGCTCGTGGTCGGGTCGCTCCCGTCGGTGGTGTAGTAGGTGGCCGCCACCCCCGACCCCCCGGTGTTGTCGGTGGCCGCCAGCGTCACCGATACCGATGCCTTGTACCAGCCGGCGGAGCAGCTCGTGCCGTTGCAGGCGATCGTGGTCGCCGGTGGCACCATGTCGATCTGGATGGCCTGGGCGTTCACGGCTTCGGCGTTGCCGGCGTTGTCCACCGAGAAGAACTTCACGGTGGCCGTGCTCGACACCGTGAACGGCGCGCTGTAGGCGGGGCTCGAGGTGGTGGGCACCGAGCCGTCGGTGGTGTAGTACGTGGCCGCCACCCCCGACCCCCCGGTGTTGTCGGTAGCCGACAAGGTGACCTGCACCGAGGCGTTGTACCAGCCGGCGGAGCAGCCCGTGCCGTTACAGGACATCGTGGTCGCCGGTGGCACCGTGTCGATCTGGATGGCCTGGGAGTTCACGGCTTCGGCATTGCCGGCTTCATTCACGGAGAAGAACTTCACCGTGGCCGTGCTCGACACCGTGAACGGTGCGCTGTAGGCGGGGCTCGAGGTGGTCGGTGTGGATCCGTCGGTGGTGTAGTAGGTGGCCGCTACTCCCGATCCCCCGGCGCTGTCGGTGGCCGCTAGCGTCACCTGCACCGCGGCGCTGTACCACCCCGTGGAGCAGGTCGTGGCGTTGCAGGCGATCGTGGTCGTGGGTGCTGTGGTGTCGATCTGGACGGTCTGGGCGTTCACGGCTTCGGCATTGCCGGCTTGGTCGAGCGAGAAGAACTTCACGGTGGACGTGCTCGACACCGTGAACGGTGCGCTGTAGGCGGGGCTCGAGGTGGTCGGTGTGGACCCGTCGGTGGTGTAGTAGGTGGCCGCCACCCCCGATCCCCCGGCGTTGTCGGTGGCCGACAGGGTGACCTGCACCGACGCGTTGTACCAGCCGGAGGAGCAGCTCGTGCCGTTGCAGGACATCGTGGTCGCCGGTGGCACCGTGTCGATCTGGATGGCCTGGGAGTTCACGGCTTCGGCGTTGCCGGCGTTGTTCACCGAGAAGAACTTCACCGTGGCCGTGCTCGACACCGTGAACGGTGTGCTGTAGACGGGGCTCGAGGTGGTCGGTGTGGATCCGTCGGTGGTGTAGTAGGTGACCGCCACCCCCGATCCCCCGGCGCTGTCGGTGGCCGACAGCGACACCTGCACCGGCGCGTTGTACCAGCCGGTGGAGCAGCTCGTGCCGTTGCAGGCGATCGTGGTGGTGGGTGCTCCGGTGTCGATCTGGATCGTCTGGGACTTCACGGCTTCGGCATTGCCGGCTTTGTCCAGCGAGAAGAACTTCACCGTGGCCGTGCTCGACACCGTGAACGGTGCGCTGTACGCGGTGGCGGTCGCGCTCGTGGTCGGGTCGCTCCCGTCGGTGGTGTAGTAGGTGGCCGCCACCCCCGACCCGCCGGCATTGTCGGTAGCCGCCAGCGTCACCTGCACCGGCGCGTTGTACCAGCCGGAGGAGCAGGCCGTGGCGTTACACGAGGCCGTCGTCGTCGGAGCCACCGTGTCGATCTGGACGGCCTGGGAGTTCACCGGTTCGGTATTGCCGGCGTTGTCCACGGAGAGGAACTTCACCGTGGACGTGCTCGACACCGTGAACGGTGCGCTGTACGCGGTGCTCGAGGTGGTAGGTGTGGATCCGTCGGTGGTGTAGTAGGTGGCCGCCACCCCCGATCCCCCGGCGTTGTCGGTGGCCGACAGCGTCACCTGCACCGGCGCGTTGTACCAGCCGGTGGAGCAGCTCGTGCCGTTGCAGGCGATCGAGGTGGTGGGTGGCACCGTGTCGATCTGGATGGATTGAGAGTTCACGGCTTCGGCATTGCCGGCGTTATCCACCGAGAAGAACTTCACCGTAGACGTGCTCGACACCGTGAACGGTGCGCTGTACGCGGTGCTCGAGGTGGTAGGTGTGGATCCGTCGGTGGTGTAGTAGGTGGCCGCTACTCCCGTCCCCCCGGCATTGTCGGCGGCCGACAGGGTGACCTGCACCGGGGTGTGGTACCAACCGGTGGAGCTAGGGGAAGGGCTGGTGGATAGGGTGGTCGTCGGGGGGGTGCTGTCCTTGGTGTTACAGGCAGCCGAGCCCGAATCAGTGAAGGTGCTTTGGCCGTCGTTGATGAATTGCCACGAGTAGCTGCCATTGTGCAGCGTGAATTTCATGACACCGTGGGTCGTGGCGTTCAGCACTTGGCTCTGCGGGACTTCCGGCCCCGGTGTATCGAGCCCCTGACCGCCCGTGCCCTCGATGAATTCTCGAACGCCATGGGTGTTGTCGATTTGTCCCGATGCATTCAGCGGCGCGAATCGCTCGTACCAGTGGTCGCTGCCGTTCAGCACCACTGAGACCCCGCCGTCGTACAAGTCCTGCCACAGCTGCTGAACTTGCGACTGGTCGCTCTCGCCGCCCGACGCCGTCGAAGCCCAGCGATTCGCCTCGTAATAGGCCAGGGTGCACTGGGCGGTGTCGTGCGCCAGGTCTTGCTGCAGCCACAGGTCCTGCGCGGATCCGGGGCCGCACAGGGCCGGATCCCCGTCTGAACAGATTCCGGAGTTCAGGGCGATGATGTGCCAGGTGCCCAGGTTGTAGCTGTAGTAACCGGTGGAGTCGTTGACGTTCACCACCGACGGCACCGCAGACCCGAGGGCTCCGCCACTGCCTGAGAAGTACTGCTGGTACCCGAGGCCCGGGGTGGTCGGGCAGTCGGTGCCACCACTGGTGTCGAAGTCCTTGTCCCCGGGCGACGGATACGTGATGGACTTCTTGGTTCCCCACGTCGGCCCGTACGACTGCTCGAAGGCGCTGAGCCCGCCACAGAAGTACTGATCGTCGCCCACGGGCAGCACCGCATCCACACCGGTGAGGAGGTTGGCAGTGGCGGCGTCTTGGCAGTCGGTGGCGGTCCCCAACCCGAAGTTGTAGCCAGCCTGATCGGGGTCGCAGGCGATGCCGCCCGCCGAGCCGATGACGGGATCGGGGTTGGGTTGCACTTGGACCAGTTGCGTGTGGAAGGCCTCGGTGTTCCCGGCGTTGTCCATGGAGAAGAACTCAACGGTCGTGGGTGAGGAGATCGTAAAGGGCTCGGTGTACACGGGACTCGACGTGGTGGGCGTGGACCCGTCGGTGGTGTAGTAGGTGGCGGCCACGCCCGACCCGCCCGGATCCGTCGCCGGCAGCGAGACCGTGGTGGATCCGTTGTAGGCGCTCGACTGGCACGGCGACCCGTCGCAGTCGAGCGTGGTGACGGGCGCCTGGGTGTCTGGCCCGTTGACGACCTGGGACATCGTCTTGATCTGGGTACCCTGGGGTGCGCCGCCCGGTTGGCCGGCGTTCTGTAGCCAGGCAATCAAGGACTGCAGGGTGGCGAGCTCCACCGGACCCCAGGTGCTGCCGATGCAGGTGGTGTAATTGGTGGGGTCGTAGGTTTGCGAGCAGATCTGGTGGAACACGATCGGCACCCAGCCCCCGCCGTTCTGGGAGGCGGCGATGATGGAGTTCTCAATGTTCGCAAGCAACAGCGGCGGAGCCGTCGCCCCCGGATAGGGCGGTTCGTTGTAGAGCGTCCGGATGGCGAGCGTGTTCTTGGGCGGGATCGACTCGGCGTAGAGGGGGCCGGCACCCGGTCCGGCCGTGTCGATGCCCCCCGCGGCGCGACCCGCCGTGTACCCGCAACTCTGCACCACGCTTTCGGCCAGGGCGTTGTAGCTCCCGTAGGGGTAGGCGAAGCTGGTCGGGTAGAAGCCGTGGTTGACCAGGTTCTGGCGGTCTCCACATGCCTCATTGGTGAGGGTCGGAAGGTCGGTCGTGGACGTCATGTTGAACTCGTTGAGGGTGTGGCCCGCGATCTCGTTCCCGGCGTTGTTGAGGGCCGTCAGCTGTGGGTAGGCCATGGTGCCGCCGTTGTCGAGGACCCCCGTGTTGACGAAGAACGTCCCGTTCACATGAGCTGGTTGAAGGGCCATCTGGAACGCCAGCGGGAATTGGTTGGCGATGCCATCGTCGAAGGTCAGCGAGACGACGGTCGTGAACGAGATCATCTGTGTGTGAGGTTGTTCCGCGTTGCCGGCCAGATCGGTCGAGAAGAAGCTGACGGTCGTGTTCTGTTTGACCGTGAACGGCCCGGTGTAGATGGGGCTCGACGTGGTCGGCGTCGAACCGTCTGTGGTGTAGTACGTGTTGGCGACACCCCAGCCCCCGGGATTATCGACCGCCGTGAGGGCCACCGTGACCGGCGCCGAAGCCGTGTAGCCGGTGCTCGAGCAGGGCGCCCCGTTGCACGAGATCGTGGTGGTGGGAGGGGTGGTGTCCACCGCCTCCCGGAGCTGGATCGTCTGAGAGTGGGCGGCCTCGGCGTTCCCCGCGTTGTCCCAGGAGGCGTACTCGATCGTGGTCGATGCCGTGACGTTGAAGGGCCCGACATAGGTCGGGCTAGACAGGGTCGGGGTCGTCCCATCGGTGGTGTAGTGGGTGCTCGCCACCCCCGAGCCGATGTCGATGGCGGACAGGGCCACATTGACCGTTCCGGTGTACGTCGTCGATACACAGGGCGCCGCGTTGCACAAGATCGTGGTGACGGGCGGGCTGGTGTCGGCCGAGACGGCCGTCGCCTTGATGGTGTTGAACACCGACCCGGCGGGGGCCCCGCCTGTCTGTCCCGCGTTCTGTACCCAGGAGAGGAACGTGTTGAGGTCCCCGAGGTCGACCCACCCCGACGAGGCAGTACACGTGGCGTAGTCCGACGGATCCAGGGTCTGGGAGCACACCTTCTGGATGACGATCGGGATCCAGCCGCCGCCGTGCGCCGCTGCGCCGGTCACCAACGATTCGAGGTTGGCCAGCGTGATCTGGCCGCCCGGGGCATAGGCGGGCAGGGCCAGGAAGGTCTTGGGCGGCAAGGCTCCCGCGTAGGTGGGCCCTGTGGGAGACAGACTGCCGGCGGTGCGGGCGTTGCCGTACCCGCAGTTCTCCACCTCGGTCTCGATCGATGCATTGAACGCCCCGCCCGGGTAGGCGAAACTCACTGGGTTCAGCCCGTGCCCGACAAAGGCTTGCCTGTCGTTGCAGATCTCGGCGATCTGCTGCGCGGCGGTGAGGGTCGTGAGGGTGGTGCCATCGACGGTCTTGCCGCCGATCTCGTCCCCGGCGGAAGCCAAGGTGCTCAACTGCGACCACGACAGGGTGGTCGTGCGACCCACGGTGCCGCTGTTCACGTAGAACGTGGCGTTGACCCCGTGTGGCTGGAGTGCTTGCTGATAGCCCAGCGTGTACTGGCTGAGGGCGTCATTGTCGAAGGCGAGAGAAACCACAGTCGGGGTGGTCGCCCCTGCAGTTGCCGCCAGGAGGGCACCACCGACCACGAGCATGAGGCACACCACCGGCGCGGCGACTCGCCACGCTGGCCCGCGCACCCTGTCACTCTTCACGCTGCTGCTCCCCCGTCGCTCACATGGCAGTAGCGGACCGAGGAATCGGTCCGCTCATCGCCGTGTGGATTCCCGCGACCCCGCCCCCCCGCAGCCGCCTGTGAACACCTACCGCACCTGTGACAGTACAGAAGGCGGCCGTCGGTGACATCGTCAGGATTGGCGAACTACGTGCAGATTTCTCCAAAAAGCAACCGTGTCCGTGCCCGTCCGGATCGCGTTGGTGCCGTTTTCCGGGCTGTCACCGCATGGTGACGGGGTCGGTCGGCCCACTCGGTGCCCGATCAGCACGGGCTGGGCGGCGCCTAGGAGTTCACGACGTGACGGTCAAGCTCAGCACCTGGGTTGTGGTCAGCTTGGATCTACCCCTGCCCCAGGTGGCGAGGATGTTCACGTCATAGGTGCCGGGAGCCAACCTCGAGCTGGTCGTACCCGAAATCGTGGCTGTGCCGTTGTGGTTGTCGTGCAACTTGAGACCCCTGGGGAGCCTGCTCTTCTTCTTGACCGAGGGTGTCGGGGTTCCCGTGGTCGTGACCGAGAACGAAAACGTCTTCCCTGCAACTGCCGTGGCATGGTTGGAACTCGTGATCGCTTGGATCGTGCACGTGCCCGCGGCGCCGAGCAGGCAGTCGATATTCCCGTTGGCGGCGGAGGCGGCATTGCCCAGGTAGGAGAGGCTGTAGCGGTCCTCGACCGAGCGCAACACCCCACTGGTGTCCACCGGTGTCGTGTCTCGGATGGGGTGCGCCTCGTTGGCTGCACTCACGACGATGGTGGGGATGTGGCCCCCGCCACTGCCATTCAGGCCCGAATTGTCGCTGTCGGACTCATCCCAAGTGATGATGATCTGACCCCCGGCTTGGTACCAGGCCGTGGCCTGCACCTTGGGGATGAACGAAGCGAGGAAGGAGTCCCCCTGCTGCACGCTCCCGTCGTGCTCGTCGTCGATGAGATTCGGTGTGTACCACACGAAGCTTGGCCCGTTGGGATTGTTCAGATCGGTGATAAGGGACGAGGCGTCGGCGATGGGCATGGACGAACTGGCCGGGAAGTACACCCAGGGGAAGTGCCGCACCGCGTACTCGCCACTGTCGTTGGTCGGGTCGGCGGGGAGGTCTTCGGCGTACGCCTTCTCGCTGATACTTGCGCTGTGCAACTGGTCAGCCACCGTTGAAAACGAGTATGTATGGTTCGACGGTGGCCCGTCGTCAACAGAGTTGGAGGGTCCTTGCCCACTCACCAAGTCGAGGTAGTTGGGCAACGATGGATGGCCGAAGGCGTAGCTCTGGGTGGCCAGCCCGTAGCGCAGGGCGAGAGCGTTGGTGAAGGGCTGATCCCTCTGGCCTATGACCTGACTGTAATTCTTGTTCTCCATCATGACGATCATGATGTGGGGGTGGCCACTGGCCGAAGCGGGCATAACTCCCAGCGGACCCGATCCCTCTCCGCCCCCCGCAACCACCAAGCCCGCCAGCAATAGCACGCCCAGGCACGGCACCACGATCACCGGCAGCCGGGAAACTTTCCTTCGCGGCAAACTCTCCTTGGCGTCGATTCGCGCACGGGAAAACATTCGGTGCACCCCGTCCCCCCCCAATACCCTGCTTTGGCAACGTATCATCGTCACTTCAGCCCAACAACCCAATTTGCGCGCCGCCGCCCCGTCGACGACGGAGGCGGACTGGCGGACAAGCACTGGGGCAGTCGGTGTCGAACCGGGTTGGTCCGATCGCTCGGCGCCGATGAACCCGATCGCCCTTGAACGGACCATCCCCGCCGGGCAGCCGGGCCGGAGCCCGCCGTGACGCGATTGCCACGACTGTCACATCCGTCACTTCGCGACGTCAGCCGGATTGCGGGATTACCGGAGCACGGCAGGCCCGCCGAGGCAAGGGACAGGACAACATCGTTGCCACCGGGCCGATCGAGGGGTACCGTGACGCGTTGAGGATATGAAACGACGTGGGGGGTTGTTGGCGGCCGTCGCTCTGGCGGTCCTGATCTGCTTGCTTCCTTCTTCGTGCGCAATGGCACAATCGCCGCTTGCCCTCGCAGTGAGTGGGAACCATTTTGTCGAC
Organism: uncultured Acidimicrobiales bacterium; assembly: GCA_963838775.1. Lineage (GTDB taxonomy): Bacteria > Actinomycetota > Acidimicrobiia > Acidimicrobiales > UBA8190 > Chersky-840. The sequence continues at coordinate 43,618 of CAWISP010000038.1, read as the reverse complement.
CAGAATGGCCACGTGGTCGTCCTGCGTGGCGCGAACACCTCGGGCACGGAGTACGCCTGCGTCAGTGAGGACAGCATCTTCGACGGCACGCAAGAGGCGAGCAGCACTTCGATCGCAGCGATGCGCTCGTGGGGATTCAATGCAGCCCGGGTCGAGCTGAACGAGTCCTGCTGGCTGGGCGTGCAGCGTGTCTCCCCCGCCTATTCCGGGCTCGCATACCAGCATGCCATCGAGCAATACGTGAACGAATTGAACGCAGCTGGGATGTACGTCATCGTCGATATGCACTTCTCCTCGAAAGGGGGAAGAGCAAAAGCGAAACGTCAGCTGCCCATGCCTGATGAACACTACGCCCCTGCGTTTTGGACCTCGGTCGCCAATGCCTTCAAAGGCAACCCAGCAGTGATCTTTGACCTGTTCAACGAGCCCTATCCGAACCACAACACCGACTCTGCTGCTTCATGGAAGTGCGTTCTCGAAGGCACCGCCGGGCGCACCTGCAAGGGGGTCCCTTATCAGGCCGCGGGCATGCAGCAGCTGTTGAACGCCGTGCGCGCCACCGGCGCGACCAACGTGGTGATGGCCGGGGGCCCCCAGTACGCCGGCGATCTGGATCGCTGGCTGCAGTACAAGCCGGCTGATCCGTTGGGCCAGCTGGCGGCTAGCATCCACATCTACTGGAAGAATCCGTCCAACCCGGACTATTCGCCTTGTTACGCCTCGTCATGCTGGAGCGGCGTGCTGGCTCCGCTCTCGACGCAGGTGCCGATCGTGGTGGGTGAATTCGGCGAGTTGGACTGCGGAGATACGCTCTATCCACCGTTCCTCGACTTTGCGGACCAGCACGGCATCTCGTACTTGGGCTGGGCTTGGTTCGTGGGCCCTTGCGCCGCCGAGCCCTCCCTCATTACCAGCTACTCAGGGACGCCCTCGGCTTTTGGGATCGGATACAAGCAGCATCTGGCATCACTCGGCCTGGGGTCGTGACGCTGGGCCTTTCCCGACTCGTCCGCAGGTCCACGATGACGACCGTGTCGGATGGACCCGCTTGGGAGTAGGTCGGTTTCCTAGTAACGCTGGCGGTCATAACCAGATGCATCTTTAGCAACTTCCACCCCGGGCGAGGTCGTCGACTCTCTTCGCAAAATATGGGGAGATTCGTCAATCTTTGCCATGGGCTCGGAAGGTCGCGGTTTGTGGTTTCAGATGGCGCTAGGTGTTCACGGAGGCGCTCATTGCTCATCCCGTGACGAAGCGGTCGCTGAACGAGTTCGTCAAAAGTGACGATGGCGCTCAAACAAGCGGTCGGTAGTCTTTCCGGTGCGGTAGGTGTTCGCTGGCGCCATGGGGGGGCGGGGTGGCGGAAGGCGCCGGCGGTGCGCGGACCGACTCGTCGGTCCGCAAACGCGATGGGAGCGACGGGGGAGCGACGTGAGGGGTAAGCGGGTACAACAGCCGGCGAGGCAATTCGTCGCCGCAGCGCTTTGCTTCATGCTCTTGGCCAGCGGTGCTCTCCTTGCGGCGACGGCTGGGGCTACCACCCCGACCGTGGTCTCACTGACTTTCGACAACGACGCCATCAGCCAGTACACGCTGGGCTATCAGCAAGCACTCCAGCCGCAAGGCGTGAACGCGACGTTCTACGTGAACAGCGGCACCGTGGGCCGCACGGCCACCCTGTCGTGGTCGCAGCTGAGCACGCTGGCGGCGGCGGGCAACGAGATCGGGGGCAAGACCGTCGATGGCACCACCCTCACCACCCTCACCGCCGCGCAGCAGATCGCCGAGATCTGCAATGACCGACAGGCCATCATTCAGCACGGGCTGAGCCCGTTCAGCTTCGCCTACCCGGGTGGGGCGTTCACCGCCGCAATCGAGACGGAAGTGCAGAACTGCGGATACGGCAACGCCCGCACCGCCGGCAGCCTGTCTCCAACGGGGCCCACCTACGCGGGAGCCTTGCCGCCCAAGACCTTCCTGGCCCTGCCCGCCTATGCTCCGGGCGGCCAGATCACGCTGGCCAACCTCGAATCACTGGTGACCGGCGCCGCCGCCCACGGCGGCGGCTGGATCCCCGTTGTCATCAGCAAGGTGTGTTCTCAGACGGCGGATCCGTCGGACTACGCCACGTGCACTGCCTCGTCGGGGTGGGTCGACCTCGGGGACCTGAACACGTTCCTCTCCTGGGTCAAGAACGCCGGACAGACCGGCGGCGCCCCGGCCGGGTCGGTGTTCAACACCATCAAGGCGAGAGCGATCGCGTCCGACGCCAGCCCGCCGGTCACCACGATCTCGTGTAACGGAGCTCCCTGTGCGTCCTCGTACATCGGAACGGTCAATGTGGCCCTATCCGCCGTCGACACCGGCTCGGGGGTAGCCAGCACGCACTACACCACCGACGGGACGACCCCGACCCTGTCTAGCCCGACCTATGTCGGGCCCTTCAACGTGACGTCACCGACCACGATCGAATACGCCTCCTGGGACAACGCGGGGAACGCCGAGGTCGCCCACTCTCAGACATTCCTGGTCGAAGAGGGGGTGGACACCACCCCTCCCACCACCACGATCTCGTGCAACGGGGCGCCCTGCTCGAGCACCGGCTACACCGCCTCGGCGCCCGTCACGGTGGCCCTCACGGCGGTCGACAACCCCGGGGGCTGGGGTGTCGCCAACACCTACTACACGACTGATGGTTCAACACCCACCACGTCGAGCCCCGTCTACACCGGTCCGTTCACGGTCAAACAGGACACGACCATCAGCTTCTTCTCGACCGACCTGGCCGGCAACGCCGAACAGCCTCACTCGCAAATGATCGTGTTCACGACCGTCGTCTCGCTGACCTTCGACGATGGCATCGCCAACCAATTCCCGCTGGCGTTCCAGATGGCCCTTCAACCAGCTCATGTGAACGGGACGTTCTTCGTCAACACGGGGGTCCTCGACAACGGCGGCACCATGGCCTACCCACAGCTGACGGCCCTCAACAACGCCGGGAACGAGATCGCGGGCCACACCCTCAACGAGTTCAACATGACGTCCACGACCGACCTTCCGACCCTGACCAACGAGGCATGCGGAGATCGCCAGAACCTGGTCAATAACGGCTTCTACCCGAGCAGCTTCGCCTACCCCTACGGGAGCTACAACGCGCTGGCGGAAAGCGTGGTGCAGAGTTGCGGGTACACGGCGGGTCGCGCCGCCGGCGGTCTCGACACGGCCGGTCCGGCTGCCGGGCCCGTCTACGCCGAGTCGATCCCGCCCAAGAACCCACTTGCCATCCGGACGCTCTACAACGAACCGCCCTCACCGGGGGCGACGGCTCCGCCGCTGAGCCTCGCCAACATGGAGAACTCCATCACCGCCGCTTCCCAGAACGGCGGGGGCTGGGTCACGCTCGTGTTCCACCAGATCTGCTCGCAAGCCTACGACCCCACCAATTACACCACCTGCATCGGCAACACCTGGGGTCCGGTGGAGCTCGCCACCCTGCAGTCCTTGATTGCCTGGCTGCAGAACGCCGGCCAACCGGGCGGCGCACCCCAGGGTACCCAGATCAAGACGATGTCCCAGGTCGTCAACGGGCCAGACACCCAGGCGCCCATCACCACGGTCGACTGCGACGGGTCGCCGTGCCAGTCGAGCGCCTACAACGGATCCACCACGGTCTCGCTGCTGGCGGCGGATCCGGGCGGCGACGGCGTGGCCGCCACCTACTACACCACCGACGGGTCCACGCCCACGACGTCGAGCCCCGTGTACACCGCTCCCTTCACCATCTCCTCACCTACGACCATCTCGTTCTTCTCCGTGGACAATTCTGGGAACACCGGGGCCGTCCAGACGCAACTCGTCCAGGTGCAACCGAACGCCGATCCTGTCATCGGCTCGGCGGGCGGCATCGCCTGCGACCCCGATCAGGCTGCCTACAACTTCGGGTTGGGGACCGCCACCGACTGCCAAGACGCCTCGACTGCCAAGCTCCTCACCGGCGTGGATGCCGTGCTGCCCGTGGGCGACGATCAGTACTTCTGTGGCGGGCTCAGCGCCTTCGAGCAGTCGTACGGGCCGACGTGGGGAACCAAAAAGGCCATCTCGTATCCGGCGCCCGGAGACAAGGACTACGACACCAGTGGGGGAACCGACTGCCCGACCACCCCGGGGGCCGGGTACCAGCAGTACTTCTCGAGCAGTGGCGGAGCCTTCGGATCTGCGGTGCCGTCGGTGGTGAACGTGAACGACTCCACCGGTTACTACAGCTACAACCTGGGCACCTGGCACATCATTGCCTTGAACTCCGGGATCTGTTCGGACGGCAACACCGCACCGTGCGCGGCCGGGTCGGCGCAGGACCTGTGGCTCCAGCAAGACCTGGCGAACGACACGGCCCAGTGCACGCTGGCGTATTACGAGGCGGATCGCTGGTCTTCGACGACGTCGGGCGGCGAGAGCGACCAGGGGCAAGTTGCGCAGCTGTGGCAGGACTTGTACAAGGGCGGAGTCTCGGTGGTACTGAACGGCAGCGACCACTGGTACGAGCGATTCGCGCCGCTCAATGCCTCGGGACAGATCGACAACACCTATGGCATCCGAGAGTTCATCGAGGGAACGGGCGGTCAGGGGCTCGATACCCCGGGGCCGGAAGTCCCCCAGAGCCAGGTCCTGAACAACACGACGCACGGCATCTTGAAACTTACCCTGAACCCCGGAAGCTACCAATGGCAGTTCGTCAACAACGGCCAAAGCAGCTTCACTGATTCGGGCACGGGTCAATGCCATGGAGCCCCTCCGGCTTCATGATGACCAGGGAGCATGATCTGGCGGGCCCAACCCGGCCGCGTACTGCCGTTGTGCACCATGCGGGCAGACATGGTCGGGAAGAGGGACCCTCATGTCGATGATTCCGGGGGATGACGCACATCTGTAGCTATTGATGAGAACAAACGAGGGGGCGGACAGAGGGACCGGCCTCTTCGTAGCAAGCGCCGGGGGGGCGCTGGACGTAGCAGTTGCGGGCGATGGAGTGTCACATGCGTATTGCAGTGGTGGGCTGCGGCTACTGGGGATCGAAGCATGTTCGCGTCATCCAGGCGCTCGAAGGTGTAGACGAAGTAATTCTTGTCGATCATTGTGAAGAACGCCTCACAAAGCTGATCCGAAGCTACAAGACTGCCCCTCACTACAGCTCCCTGCGGGCGGCTCTGCCTCATGTAGACGCCGTGGTGGTGGCGACCTCGCCTACTACGCACGTGGAAGTGGCACTCGAGGCCATCGAAGCAGGCAAGCATGTCTTGGTAGAGAAACCCCTCGCTCCCTCCACCGCGGGCGCACGGCAGTTGATGAGCGCCGCACAGCAAGCCGGCGTGACGCTCATGGTGGGGCACACCTTCGAGTACAACCCGGCCGTGTGGAAACTCCGTGACTTGGTGCGAACACAGGAACTCGGCGAGATCTACTACATCGACAGTGCTCGACTCAATCTCGGTCTCTATCAATCGGACGTGAACGTCATCCTCGATCTCGCACCCCACGACGTGTCGATCATCAACCACGTGCTCGGGAAGAAGCCGGTGGCTGTTCAAGCCTGGGCCTCGCGCCACGCGCATCGGCGCTTCGAGGACGTCGCCTACCTGCGCCTGTTCTACGACGACTTCTTCGACGACCGGGGGTTGACGGCAAACATCCACGTCAGCTGGCTCGATCCGTGCAAGGTACGCAAGATGATGGCTGTCGGGAGCAAGAAGATGGCCGTGTACGACGACCTTGCTTCCGAAGACAGGATCCGCGTCCTGGACAAGGGCCTCGATCATCAGCCCGGTGTCGACAACCTCACTCAGCCACCGATGTCGTACCGCTACGGCGACATCGTCGTTCCGTTCGTGGCGTCCGACGAGCCGCTCGTGCTGCAGGACCAGCACTTCGTCGAGTGCATTCTCGCCGGCTCGACGCCACGCACTGATGGCCAGAACGGGCTGGCGGTGGTCGAGGTTCTCGAGGCGGCAGAGCTGTCCCGGAAATTGGGTCGTCCCGTGCTGCTCGAAGAGCTCGGCTCATATTCGCGCTTCGTGCGCTCGGTGGGTGTGATCAACGGTCATGGAAACGGGTCCCGGCCCCTGGAGGGCCCCGGAGTCCTACGAGGCAGAGCGACGGCCCGATCGCTGGCTGTGCAGGAGAAGGACTAGTCGTGCGCTTCGAGGTGCCCTTCACCGACCTTCACGCCATGACGCGTGAAGTCCAGGTCGACATCTACCAGGCATGGGAAAGACTGCTCGAGTCGAGCCGGTTCATCGGTGGTGAAGCAGTCGAGGAGTTCGAAGAGCTCTGGGCCGCGTACTGTGGAACGCCCCACACCGTGGGTGTCGGAAACGGGACCGACGCCATTCAGCTCACGCTCATGGCTCTCGGCATCGGCCCCGGGGACGAGGTTGTCATACCGACGAACACATTCGTGGCGTCACCCGAAGCCGTGGTTCTCGCCGGAGCCGTCCCCCGGTTCGCCGATGTGAGCCCGCACACGCTGCTGTTGACGCCGGATGCCTTCGAGGCTGCCATCACCAGCCGGACCCGGGCGGTGATCATCGTGCACCTCTACGGCCAGATGCCCGACATGGATGCGCTATGTCGAATCGCCGACAGGGCAGGTCTCGCCGTCATCGAGGATGCGGCCCAGGCCCACGGAGCCGCCTGGCGCGGCAGACGAGCAGGGTCGATCGGGCTCGCTGGTTGCTTCAGCTTCTATCCGGGGAAGAACCTCGGCGCCTTCGGCGACGGAGGGGCCGTTGTCACCTCCGACGCGGGTCTGGCGCGACGGATCCGGAGCCTACGAGATCACGGCCGTACAGCCGGCTCCCGCTACGAGCACGACAGGGTGGGCATGAACAGCCGCCTCGATGCGGTGCAAGCGGCGGTGCTCACGGCGAAGCTTGTCAAGCTGGATGACTGGACCGAGGCGCGCCGCGCCATCGCAGCGCAATACCGGGCCGCATTCGCGTCGTGGCCATTTCGCCTCGTCGAGGAGGCACCGGACGCCTACGGCGTCTACCACCTGGCTGTGGCCAGGGTGATGAACCGAGCACGGGTGCAGCAGCACCTCCAGTCAATGGGGATCGACACGGGCATCCACTATCCGGTTCCCTGCCATCAGCACGAGCCCTATAGAAGGTTCGCCACAGAGCCTCTGCCCGTTGCCGAACAAGCGTCGGGCGAGATCTTGTCTCTCCCGATGTTTCCGCACATGACCGACGAGCAAGTGGCGCACGTGTGTGAAGCGGCACACGAGGCGTCGATGGTGAGGGGGTCAAGTGTCGCTTAACGTCTGGCTCCAAGACGGTCTCGACGCCGACCCCAGCGCCACGATCGGCTATCCCTCGCCTCGGACGAGTCGGACCGAGCTCATCCTGGGGCCAGATGCGCGCGTCCGCAGCGGTTGCGTCCTCTACCTCGGGTCGCGCATTGGAGCGCGCTTCCAGACCGGCCACAACGTCATCATCCGCGAGGAGTGTGCCATCGGAGACGACGTGTCGGTATGGAGCAACTCGGTCGTGGACTACGGATGCCGGATCGGCCACCGGGTCAAGATCCACTCGAATTGCTACGTCGCGCAATATACCGAGATCGAGGACGACGCCTTTCTCGCCCCGGGTGTCACGATCGCCAATGACCTGTACCCCGGACAGGCCTCGTCGGCCCAGATGATGTCCGGGCCGTCAATCGGGGCAGGCGCCCAGATCGGCGTCAACGTCACGATCCTGCCCTTTGTGCGCATCGGCGCGAGATGCATCATCGGTGCCGGGGCGGTTGTGGCCCGGGACATCGCCGACGATTCGGTTGCCTATGGCAATCCCGCCACGGTGAGAGGCCTGGTCGGGAGCCTCGAGCCGATCGAGACCCGCGTCGACGCAGTTACCACGTCAGCCAGTCGCTTCCGTTTCTCTTCACCCGGCCGGGTGCACCATTCCCCGGCTTCGCGGGGGTGACGATGACCGTCCCGGACGCGCAATCGATCGGGGCAGCCTCGCAGAAGGTCCCGTCGGTGCCGTCGGTAACGTCGGTGACGTCGGTGCCAAGGCGAACAGGGAAGCGCCTGTTCGACCTGGCTGTGGCCGTCGTGTGCTTGGTCTTGGCCTCGCCGGTACTCATCGTCGTGGCCGTCCTGGTACGGACCACGACGCCAGGACACGTCTTCTTCCGCCAGACCCGGATCGGTCAGGACGGCCGGCCCTTCGTGTTGTTCAAGTTCCGGACGATGTTCAGCGACTGCTCTGACACCCTTCACCGCGACTACATCCAGAAGCTCCTGACCGAAGACCATCCGCCCCTGGGTGGCGGCAAGGGTCTTTTCAAGCTCGAGGACGATCCGAGGATCACCGGAGTTGGCCGATGGCTGCGCAGGACGAGCATCGATGAACTTCCCCAACTCTTCAATGTGATCCGGGGCGAGATGTCTCTGGTCGGACCGCGCCCAGCTCTTCCTTACGAGGCCAAGCTGATCGACAAGGTCTATCACCGCCGCTTCCTCGTCGCCCCCGGTCTCACCGGGCTGTGGCAGGTCAGTGGCAGGAACAGCCTGACGCTGCGGCAGGGTCTCGACTTGGACATCGAGTACGTCGAGAGGCAGAGCTTCGGACTTGATCTTGTCATCCTCGCCAAGACGGTCCCCGTCGTGCTCTCCACCCGCGGTGCGCTGTGACTGGTAGCCGACTTGACCGGGACGAAGACCCGGCGAATTCGCTCGCACCCGGGGCTGAGTCCGGGGCGGTTGCGGCTGCCGGTGACTCGATCACCGTGGCGGGATGGACCATCATCAGCCGCGTCACCGGTGTCATCAGGATCGCCGTCATCGGAGCGGTCTTGGGCCCGACCATTTTCGGGAATACCTACCAGTTCACCAACTCCCTACCCAACCTGGTCTATTACGGTTTCCTGGCGGGCTCGCTCTTCTCGTCGCTGCTGGTTCCGGCCCTCGTCCACCACATCGACGCCGGCGACAAACGGGCTTCGCAGCGTGTGGCCGGCGGTTTCCTGGGCATGACGCTGATGGTGCTGGTGGTGGCCGCACCGCTGGCGATCCTTCTCGGGCCGCTCGTCCTGAAAGTCGCTGCTCTCGGCAGCGGTCACCATGTGCTGGGCGCAGCCGAGGTGCGGGTCGGGCGCCTGCTGATCATCATGTTCATACCGCAGATCTTCTTTTACGGTGTCGTCGGTACCGCCACCGCGGTCATGAACTCGCACCGGCGCTTCGCGCTGGCGGCCGGGGCCCCTGCGATAGAGAACTTGGGTACCATCGCCGTCCTCGGGACCGTGGCCGTGCTGTACGGCACAGGCACGAGCCTCACCAACATTCCCACCGGTGAAATGCTGATACTCGGACTCGGCTCGACCGGTGCCGTCGCACTGCACGCCGCCACGCAATGGTGGGGAGCGCGACGCTGCGGCGTCGCCCTGTTGCCCCGGCCGGGCTGGCTCGATCCCGAGGTTCGGGTGGTGATTCGGCGGGCTCTGCCGTCGCTTGCCCAAGCGGGCCTCGTGGCTCTGCAGGTGCTCACTCTTCTCGTCCTTGCCAACCGTTTGCCGGGCGGAGTCATCGCCTTCCAGATCGCCTTGAACTTCTACTACCTCGCCATCGCCATCGGGGCGACGCCGGTGGCTCTGTCCCTGCTCCCGCGTCTGGCGCGCATGCACATGGACGGCGACTCGGCGGGCTTCCGTGACACCCTCGTGCGTGGCTTTGCCCTCGGGTTCTTCGTCACCATCCCGGCGGCCGTCGGGTACCTGGCGCTGTCCATGCCGTTTGCTCGAGCGATCTCATTCGGCAAGTTGGACTCGCACGGAGCGGTCACCATGGTCGCCTTTTCGCTGGCGGCACTCTCGGTGGCGGTTGTCGGCCAGACCGCCTTCATGATCGCCATGTATGCGTCGTATGCCAGGAAGGACACTCGAGCACCACTGATTTCCATGATGCTGCAGGCCGCCGTGTGCTTGGGCCTCGTGAGCACCGCGCTGCTCGTGCACGGACCGACGGTACTCCTCGTGCTGGGATTGGCCTTGTCCGTGGCGGTCGTCACCGCGGCGTGCCACCTGACGGCTCGAGTGTGGCGGAGCCTGATCCCCGGCACCCAGCGCCTGACACCATCGCTGATCAAGGTCGTGGCCGGATCCGCCATCATGGCGGGACCGGCCTGGCTCAGCGCCACCGCCATCGAGCATTGGATGCGCCCACCGTTAGGACCGCGTGTGGCCATGGTGAGCGCGGCGGTGATCGGCGCCGCCGTCTTCCTGGGCCTCCAGGCTTGGTGGCGGACTCCGGAGCTCGGCTGGCTCACGGGCGGTGTGAGTCATCTGCGCGCCAAAACCCGTGCTGCAGACCCCGTCCTCGCGCCCCCGGCAGATCCTCGTTTGAGCGCACTGTGGCTGACCACGCCGAGAAATCCGTTGCGCAACGGCTCGTCGACCTCAGGACAAAGCGCGGTCGATCACCCCCTCAGCGGTGTCTCCAATGGGTAGTGCCGGCGTGCTCGCACGGGCCTCGGGCCACCTGGGAAGTGAGATGGTGCCGCCGTCATGGCCGCCCCAGGGTAAGGGTGGCCGGTTCCGGCGTCCTTCGAGCCTCTGGCTCATCGTGCCGATTCTCTTATTGGCGGCCGTTGTCGGAGCCGTCATCGACCTGTACTCCGTAGAGGTCCTGGCTGCCCTGGCGGCGTTTATCCTCGGGGCCTGCGTTTGGAGGCGCCCGGCGCTGGCGGCGTATTTGGTCATCGGGCTCACCCCGCTGACGGTGGGGATCAATCGCGGATCGGCCCTTCCCCTACTGCGGCCCAACGAGGCGTTGGCGCTGTTTGTGGGAGGCACCCTCGCAGCACGCGGCCTCGTGAGGATGCGGACCGGGCACTTGCCCCGGGTCCACCTCGATCGTGTCGAGGTTTCCCTCGTGCTCTTGGCAGTGTGCAGTTCCGTGGTGCCGTTGTTGTGGATGCTGATCCGCCAGGAGCAGATATCCAAGGACGACCTGTTGTACTCCCTCGTCCTGTGGAAGTACCTCGGCCTGTACACCCTCATCCGGCTCAGCGTCCACACCGATCAGGAGATACGGCGGTGTCTGTGGATCTCGGTCGGGGTGGGATGCATCGTCGCCGTGCTCGCTGTCTTGCAGTCGCTCGGGCTGTTCGGGGTTTCGCACGTGCTTTCCACCTACTACGCACCGGCCGGGTACGAGGGCGCCTTTCAAGCCCGAGGAAGTTCGACCCTCGGGCTGCCCGCAGCCACCGCCGACCTCATGATCTACAACCTCGCCATCGTGAGCGGGCTGTGGGTGCGCTACCGGCGCCATCGGGGCCTGCTGGCGGTTGCCGCCGCGTTGTTCGTGTTCGGGGCGCTCGCCGCCGGCGAGTTCTCGAGCGCCATCGGCCTGGTGGTGGCGGCGGTGTGCATCGCGGCGGTTACGAGCTCTCCGAGACTGCTCACCATGTTCATCCCGGCCGGGCTGCTGGCATCGTTGGCCCTGCGGCCGGTCATCGAGCGCCGGCTGAGCGGATTCCAGTCGGCTACGGGGCTGCCGGTCAGCTGGACCGGCCGACTCCAGAACCTGGAGAACTACTTCTGGCCCAAGCTGTTCTCGGACTGGAACTTCGTTTTCGGCGTCCGCCCCGCGGCCCGCATTCCGGTTGCCACCCAGGCCACGGGTTATGTCTGGATCGAGAGCGGCTATACGTGGCTCCTATGGGGAGGCGGCATACCGCTCCTGGCGAGTTTTGTCTTCTTCGTGCAGGCCACGGCCAAGAGAGGGTGGGACGCGGCACGCAATAGCCCCGGCGCCGCCAGCGTGGCCGGAACAGCGACGTTTGTGGCGGTCATCGTCACCACCGTCTTGATGATTTTCGACCCCCATCTCACCTATCGCGGCTCAGCGGACGCCCTGTTTGGCCTCATCGCCTTGGCCGCGCCCCGCCGGGCGCGCCCCGGCGGTCCTCTCGACAGCAACGATCCCGCATGCTCAACGATGCAGATGGAGGTTCGATCGTGACAGAAAATCACAGCGGCCCAGGTACTGGCGCCGTGAAGCCACCGAGCCCGCCTCCTCAGAACGGGCAGGCACCTCTCTTCGCCGACAGCTCGGGCTACGCGGCGTTGCGCGGTCTGACGGTGGCCCCGGGTGGTGCTCAAGCGCAACCCGGACGATCGTCGGGTTCTCCCAGGCTGTTTCTGCGCGCCCACCTCGTGGAGATCGTCGTCATTACGCTGGTCGTCACCGCCGCTGCAGCCTTCTTCTCCGGGAAGCAGACGAAGATGTACAGCTCACAAGCAGAGGTGGCTGTCTATCCCTCGAGCTCTGCCAGTAGCACTCAGCAAGCGCTCGACATGGGGACCGAGAAGCTGGTGGCGTCGTCGGGAGTGGTGCTGGCCCTCGCTTCGGATTCGCTGCACGTGCCGCAGAGTCAACTGCGCTCCGGACTGTCGGTCGGCGTCCCCGTCGATGCCAACCTGCTCACGATCTCATTCTCGGACAAGAACCCGCAGGTGGCGCGCCGGCTCGCTCAGGGTCTGGCCGAGGCGTACGTCAACTACCGGAGCGTCACCGTGGTGGGAGATGGGTTGCAGGCCGTGATCATCACCGACGCACCGCTGCCCACGTCACCGGCCGGTCCGAAACGCGCCATCGATGTGGGCGTGGCGGTCATCCTGGGACTCGCTCTGGGATTCGGGACCGCCCTGCTGCGTGACTGGATGGATGACCGCGTCCGCGGCCGACAAGACCTCGAGAACGAGAGCGGGGCGGAGGTCTTGGCGGTGATCCCGGCCTTCGGCCATACGAGATATCGCACCCGGCCACTCGCCGTGCTGAGCAGCCCGCACTCGCCGGTGGCGGATGCCTATCGCAACCTGCGGACCCGCGTTGTCCAGGCGGCCGCTCGGCGGGGCGTCACGACGCTGCTCGTGGTGAGCCCCGATGGCGACGAGAAGGGCACGACAGCGGCCAACCTGGCGGTGGCCCTGGCTCAGTCGGGGAAACGTGTCGTGCTCGTCTGCGCCGATCTTCGAACGGCCAATGCCCAGGGACATTTCGGCGTCGAGAACGAGCCCGGCCTGACCAGCGTGGTCAGCGTCAACGCCAGCCTCGCGTCGGTGCTCCGGCCGACCGCCGTCTCCGGACTCCAGATCGTCCCCGCCGGCCCGTTGTCGTATGACCCCGGCGCCGTCCTGCAGTCTCCGGCCCTACCCGAGCTGATCACAGCGCTCTCCAGGAGCGTCGACTTCGTAGTCCTCGCCAGCTCCCCCATGCTCGATAGCTCCGACGTGAGCGTCCTGGCCGAGCTCGCCGACATGGTCTTGTTCGTGGCGGACGCCCGGCGCTCCACGCGCGCTCAGGTGCGGGCTGCGCTCCAAGAGCTCGACCCCGTGCGCAACAAGGTGATCGGCTGCGTCCTCGACAACGTCGGGAAACGGGTCCCATTCAAGCCAGCGCCCACGACGCCGCCCCGGCCGGACACCAATGTCGAACCCATGGTGCAAGGCCCCCCGGCCGGCGCCACGGCATCAACCACGAGCACACGACGATGAGGAGGAACCAATGACGACCAACCAGTTGGATATGGCCGCGGTCGGGCCTCTCGAACAGCCCAGCGCGACGGTGTGCCGGCTCTTTCTGGTCAGGCACGGGACGACCACGCTCAACATCGAGAACCGATACCGAGGGCGTCGTGACGTCCCCCTCGACGCCCAGGGGTACCAGGATGCGGTGGACGCGGCTCGCCGGCTTTCGAAGGTTGGGCTGACTGCTGTCTACATGAGTCCCTTGCGCCGCACGATCGCCACCGCCCAGATCATCGCCGACGAGGCACGGGTCCCGGATCTGCGCCTCCTGCACGGGCTGAACAACGTGGACTACGGCGTATGGGAGGGCATGTCCGAAGAGGATGCCGCCATCTACGACCCGGAGGCGTACGCCCTCTACCGGACCTCCCCGAGCCGTGCCGCGTGTCCACTCGGTGAGCGACTGAGTGATGCTCAGGAGCGGATCATGGCGGCACTCCAGCTCATCGCCTCCCGCCACGAGGGCGAGACGGTCGTGGCGGTGACACACGCCGTCATGATCCGGCTGGTGATGGTGAAGCTCAGCGGCATCGAGGACGAAAGCTGGCGCCGACCCGTGGGACTGGGCTCGTTGACCGAATTCGAGATCGAAAACGAGGAGATCCGACAGATATCGCGACTCTCGGCCGACGCCACAGCGAGCTGACAAGCGGCCTGAGCACGAGCCACGGAGCGAACCCTGTTCCCAATCACATTGCCACAGATGGCGCCCGGTGCACGGGCGGCCTGCACTGCTCCAGGCACCGGGGTCGGCAGGATGGATAGGCACGATGCGTCGCGGGAGAGATCATGACCGTGGCCCACGTGGACCATCTTGACGATGCGGTGGCTCCGGCGAAGGGGCGCCGTCGTCAGCCGCACATCCTGCTCATCGTGGAGAACGTCGCGCTCGCCCGCGATCACCGCCTTCAGAAACAGACCACCACATTGCTCTCTCACGGATACCGGGTCTCTGTGATATGCCGCCGCGACCCGGGAAATAGCGAGTACGGAGCCCGCGTGCATCAGTATCGGGCGCCCGCCGACGCCACGAGCAAGATCGGCTTTCTTCGCGAATACGGATACTCCTGGACCATGGCCGCCTGTCTGGCTCTCAAGGTGTTCGTCACCGACCGGTTTGACGCCGTTCAGATCAGTGGCACTCCGGACATCTATTTCGCCATCGGGGCACCGTTCAAGTTGCTGGGACGGCCGTTGGTACTCGACCAGCGGGACCTCTCACCTGACCTCTACGAGGTCCGCTACGGGCGTCGCACCGGGACCGCATACCGCATCCTGTGCTGGCTGGAGCGGGTCAGTTATCGCACCGCCGACCACGTGATCACCGTGAACCATTCCCTGGAAGAGCTCGCCTGTGAGCGCGGCGGCCTGCCGCCAGGGTCGGTCACGGTGGTGGGAAACGGCCCGGTCCTCGGCCGGACGCGCCCGAGGCCGCCGAGTATCGACTTGAAACGGGGAAGGCGCTTTCTGTGCTGCTGGCTCGGCATGATGGGCCCGCAGGATCGGGTGGAACTGGCCATCCGAGCCGTCGATCACCTCGTGCACGTGCTCGGACGCACCGACTGCCATTTCGCCTTCGTCGGTGACGGCGAGACGCGGGGGGACTTGGAGCAGCTCTGCGACGACCTGAGCCTCAGAGCCTGGGTGTCGTTTCCGGGATGGGCTCGAGAGGACGATGCGTTCCGGTACCTGACGACCGCCGACCTCGGCCTGGAACCCAACCTCGAGGAGATCGTCTCACCGGTCAAGGGGATGGAATACATGGCCTTTGGGCTGCCATTCGTGAGCTTCGACCTCAAAGAGACCAGGGTGCTCGCCGGGGGCGCCGCCGCCTACGCCCCTCCCGGCGACGTCGTTGCGTTCGCCGAACTGATCGACGGGCTGCTCGATGACCCCAAGCGACGCGCGCACATGGGCCGAGCCGGCAGGCGCAGTGTCGAAGAACGCCTGGCCTGGGACCGACAGGAAGGCGCCTACCTGTCGGTGTACCGGACCCTGTTGGCAGCGGGCCGCGTCGACGAGGGGGACGGACCCGATGGACAGGGCCAGATCCATCGAGCCAACGCCGAGCCGGCCCTGGGCGCCGGGGAGGCTCGCTCGTGACAACAAAGTCGTCTGTCTCCGCGGTGGGGAGAGTGAGACACCGCCTACGGACCCACGTCTCGGAGCACCCGATGGTGTACCTGTCCTTCGCCCGCCACAAATACCCGGGCCCCAGCCCCGAGGTGATCGGCTCGGACACCGAACTCGTCATCGATGGGTACACGCGGTCGGCTACCACGTTCGCGGTGTACGCATTTCAGCTGTCTCAGGACAAGCCCGTTCGACTCGCCCACCACCTCCACGCCCCGGCTCAGCTGATCCAGGCGGCACGGCACAACGTTCCGGCTCTGTTGTTGATCCGTGACCCGCAGGGAGCCGTGCTGTCGCAGCTCGTCCGGGAGCCTGATGTGGCCTTGCGGGACGCCCTCGTCGCCTACTGCCGGTTCTACGCGTGTCTGCTCCCCCACCAGGATGCTTTTGTCGTCGGCGAGTTCGAAGACGTCACCAGAGACTTCGGGTCGGTGACCCGAAGGATCAACGAACGGTTCGGCACGGACTTCGCCAGCTTCGTCCATACCGAGACGAGCAGGCGTGAGTGCATGGACCTCATCAAGCTCCGGGGAACCCTGTCGGAAACGCTGCTGGGCTTCGAGTCGGGGGTGGTCACTCGAGAACAGTTGCGCCGCGAACTCCCCGATCTCATTCGGCTCTCGGAGCACCTCGACACGAAAGAGGCATGGGTCCCCTCAAATGACCGAGACCGATCGAAGGAAGCGCTCGGGGAGCAGTGGCTGCGGCCCGACCTGGCCGGGCTGCGGGAGAAAGCGCAGCGTCTGTACCGGACCTTTTCGTCCCGGGGTGGCCACCATGAGGCCTGACGCCGCTGTCGCATCCCGCTCCCCGGGAACCGGACAGGGCCTCGACGACAGCGCCCTGGGAACCGTCACAGAGGTCGATCCCCATGGCGGCCTCCTGGTCGACCTCATCGTGGACGGGGGGCGCGCCACCGAGCTCAAGGAGCTCTCGGCCACATGGCCGAGTTGGCAACTGACGCGACGTCAACTCTGCGATCTCGAGTTGCTCACGTGCGGCGGCTTCTCGCCCCTGGTGAGTTTCATGGGCAGGAGTGACTACCGGTCGGTGTGCGACTCCATGCGACTCGCCGACGGTGTCCTGTGGCCGATCCCGGTGACCCTCGACGTACCGGAAGAGGTCGTCGCCCTGGCCGAATCGGCCGGAACGCTCGCCCTTCGGGATTCCGAGGGGATGATGCTGGCGGCGCTCCATGTCACCGAGGCGTGGCAACCTGATCTCCGGGCGGAAGCCACCGCGGTGTTCGGCACCGCCGATACCGCCCACCATGGGGTCGAATACCTGCTTCACCACACCCACCCGTGGTACGTCACCGGCGTCCTCGAGGCGCTGCAGTTGCCCGAGCACCGCGACTTCCGGACGCTCCGGCTCACCCCGGCACAGGTCCGGGCCGAGTTCGCTCGGCGTGACTGGCACAACGTGGTCGCCTTCCAGACCCGGAATCCGATGCATCGCGCTCATCAAGAGCTCACACTCCGGGCTGCCGCCGAGGTGAATGCCAACCTGTTGATCCATCCGGTCGTGGGATTGACGAAGCCTGGCGACATCGACAGCTACACGCGGGTCCGCTGTTACCAGGCAATCCTGCCGAGCTACACCGATCATGGCGCCATGTTGTCTCTACTCCCGCTGGCGATGCGTATGGGCGGCCCACGCGAAGCGCTGTGGCATGCCATCATCCGCAAGAACTACGGCGCCACCCATTTCATCGTGGGAAGAGACCATGCCGGTCCAGGGCTCGACTCCAACGGTCGACCGTTCTACGTTTCCTACCACGCCCGGGATCTTCTTCTCGACCACAGCCCAGAGCTCGGCATCGGCGTCGTGCCGTTCCGGCAGATGGTCTACGTCCACGACACCAACCGCTACGTCCCTGAGGACGAGGCTCCCCAGGGTGCCCATCTGGGGTACATCTCGGGCACGCAGGTCAGACAGCGGCTGGCCGAAGGCCGCGAGCTGCCCCCCTGGTTCACGTCCCCAGAGGTCGCCGCGGAACTACGCCGGAGCTACCCGCCGCGCTCCGAACAGGGTTTTACCGTCTTCTTGACGGGACTGTCGGGCGCGGGCAAGTCCACGATCGCCGCGGCGCTGCTTTCAGAGCTGCTCGAACGCGGCGGCCGTCACGTCACGGTGCTGGACGGAGACGTGGTCCGCCAGCATTTGTCCTCGGAGATGGGCTTCTCCCGGGAGCACCGGGACCGCAACGTCCTCCGGGCTGGATTCGTGGCCGCCGAGATCACCAAGCACGGCGGCATCGTGATCTGCGCGCTGATCGCGCCCTATGACGCGGCCCGAATCGAGGTGCAGAAGATGGTCCAACAGCATGGGGGATTCGTCCTGGTGCACGTGGCCACCCGGCTCGAGGTCTGCGAGGACCGCGATCGCAAGGGTCTGTACGCCAAGGCGCGTAACGGGCTGCTGCCGGACTTCACCGGCCTGTCGGACCCGTACGAAGACCCATCAGAGGCGAACCTCGTCATTGACACCTGTACCGCATCACCGGAACAGGCCGCCGCGCAGATCATCGACCACCTTTGCCAGCTCGGTTACCTGAAGGCTGCGGATACCTGAAGGCTGCGGGCGCTTCGTCACCGGTGCCGGATCGGCGTGCCCACGGCGCATGACGCGGACAGGGTCAACGACTCCGTTTCCACCGGTGTCTGGTGTCGGATGCCCAGGGCGCTACGGATTTGGGATTCTGGCTCTGTCACTGGCCTGCACGAACGTGGTGTACCAGGCAGGGGTAGTGCCGTCTTGGTTGATCAGGTTGTAGAACGCCTGTGAGCCGATGTCGGAGTTGCTGGCCACCTCGAAGCAGTTGGCGGCCCAGTATCGCGTGCTGGCGCCCGTTGTGAGGCCGTTTCCCTGCAGCATCTTGAACCAACCGGTGTAGAAGCTCTGGACGCGGCTCGGCGTCGCCCATCCGGACCACGTGTCCGATCCCTTAGCCACTCCTGCGTTCCACTCGCTGATGGCGAACCGGATGTCGTCGCCGTAGAGGGTGCCCCAAATGGCGCGCACCTGGGCCCGGCTCGACTCGATCCAATTCCGGTAGTAGGCGAAGGCGATGTTGTCGTTGAACTCGTAGGTGGGCGATGTCCCGAAGTCGCTGGAGTGCGGATAGGCGTGGATGGACTCTGCATAGGGGATGTAGTCGGGGTTGTCCCCACTAGCCACATAGGCAGCATGGACAGCATCGTTGAATTCGTCGATCCAGCGCGACTGATACGTGCAAGTGTAACCATAGGGAACCGACGTCTTCGGGGTGCAGGTCTGGCCCCAGTTCGTTCCACCGCCGACACCGATGTATCCGACCGTGACAACGCGGGAGAACCCGAGCGCTCTGGCGTAAGCCGTCAGCACCGGCATCGTGGACGCGTACACCTCGCCCAGGCGCCGGCTCACGCCGATCGATCCTCCTGAGGTTATCGGGGCGCCCTGCTTCTTCCACGCTTGCCAGCAGTCGTTCTGCATCTCGTTGCTCGACTCCAAGATGATCGGTCCTTTGTAGACCTTGGCCATTTCGTGGAGCTGGGACTCGTACATCGGGATGTTGCCGGTGGCATCCCCGGTCCATGGCGGGCAGAACACCGAGCCGTTCGACACCGTGCCGATCGCGCCCGGAGTAATGGGCAGCAGGCTCATCCACGGCACCGCATGAAGGGTTCGTGTGATGCCGATGATGGCGGCGTCAAAATTGGCCCTCGTCTCGGAACCGGCGTGGTCGTCGTTGCCGCAGGTCTCACCCGTGAAGCAGTCGTACTGGGCGAAGCGAATGTCAGGGATCCCGGCCGCGGTGATCAAGCCCGGGACGGTGGCGCCCTGGACGGCGGGGCCGCCGTTGGCCTCCCACGCGCCGATTTCGACGCCGTACATGTCGTTCTCGGCCCTCAGGTCGTCGTGGGCCAGCGTGTGGTCGCCGACGGTCAACACCGCGTAGGTCACCCCGATGGCCAGGAGACCCCCGCCGATCATCCCCACCACGGTGTGATATCGGCCGGCCCGTGACCTCCTCCTGCGTTCTCGCTGAATCGCGCCACGGGTTCGGCGGGTCGTTGCACTACCGCCTGCAAGAACCCGCGGGTGCCGTGCGGGTGGTCGCCCGAGGCCCCGTACCGCTCTCACGGCTTCAACCCTCCCCGAGTTCCACTCGTCCTCACACGGCCCCGAGGGGGCGGGCGGGGGCCGACGCTCGGCCGTCCCCGGCACTCGGGACGAACCACAAAAGCGGGAGCCCGTGAGAATAGCTAAAGCCACGGAGCGTGATTACCGATTCACTCTCAGTGCTAGACGGCAGCATTCCGAATCCCCCCCCGTCCCCGGACCGGCGACACCGAGGTCGCCGTCGCCCCGGTGCCAAAATCCCTGGCGAACGCCGGTTTCCTCAGGCTCAAGGGTATTTCCCCCGACCGTCGCTCGTCCATCGACGGGGCGCCCTGGCCGCGGGGGCCGTCGCCTTGATCGTACTCATCGCCCTCGTGAACTCCCTCGCGCCCTCCGTCGCTTCGGGGACCGCGACCCACGTCCGAGCACGGCGCCCGGGCCACACGACGACGACGACGACGGCCCCCACGACCACCACGACCACCGCTTCGGGCGTCGGCGACCCGACCACGACCACGACGACTTCTGTCGTCGGCGACCCGACCACCACCACGGTTCCGGCCACCACCACCACGGACCCGACGACGACGACCACCACATCGGCGCCTCAGGGTGACAGCCCACCTTCGGCTGCGGGGTACTTCGCGTTGCAGCCGGTGGGCTCGTGGTCCACGCTGCCCAGCGATGCCCAGTGCGCCGCAGCCGTGCATCGATCGGCGTGGGAGCCTCGAGCCGAGCCGAGCCAGACAGCAGCGAACAACACCCTTGTGAATGCGAGCGCCGTACATGAGTCGTTCCAAAGCCGACCGCGCTCGACACTCGGCACTTACAACCCGCTGTGGGACTCGTACCTTCTCCCGCGCGTCGACGGCCAGTTCTCCGGCACCACCGACGAGATCCTGCAGTGGGCGGCCTGCAAGTGGGGACTGCCTGACAACCTGATCCGCGCCGACGCCTTCGTGGAATCAACTTGGTTCCAGGCCATGACGTACCCCGATCAGCAGTGCGTCACGGACTACGGGTGCGGTGATTACTTCTCGTCATCGAGTGCCGCCTCGACCACGTACTGCAATGACGTTGCTGTCCTGAGCGGCGTTAATTATCAACAATGGGACGGAGCGGGATTCTGTCCGCAGACATTCTCAATTCTGGGCGTCATGTCATGGTGGAACCCGACGTGGGGATTCAGTTGGGCCGGGAACCAGAACGGAACCTTCCCGTTCAACCATGAGTCCACCGCATTCGCGGCCGACTACTGGGGAGCGATGATCCGGGGATGCTACGAGGGATGGCAGTGGGAGTTGGGCGCCTCGTACACCGCGGGAGATCTGTGGGGATGCATCGGCGCCTGGTATGACGGCAACTGGCATGACTCGGCGGCGAACACCTACATCAGCAAGGTCCAGGCTGCCCTCACCACCGAGCCGTGGCTCGCCGGAAACTTTGCCGCCATCAAGCCAGAATGCGACGTCACCTTCGGATGTCCATCGTGACGTCGTCGATGCCTCATCGAGGTGACACGGCTGCCGCATGAAGTGCGACCCGGATTTTGGTGATGGAGGCTTTCTCAGGGTAGGCCATGCCTTACAGTGCCCGCGGCCCGAGATCCGGCGGGCACTGTCAACACAACATCTCCACACCTCTGCAACGTCTCGGAACCATCGGGTCGCGGCGATCAATCCGTGCGCACAACGTCGGCACAACGTCGGCACAACGTCGGCACAACGGGCCCGGGTAATTCCCGGTTATAACCGAGCCCACCATTACGATTTTTGACGGTGGGGGCACCGAGCCGCATCGCGCGGCCGTCGTCGCTGACCGGTGAGCGCCGCTCTGGCTCAGCCGACGACGGACCGAATGTGACGTCGCACACCGTCGCGCCCGCCCAGCCGTCGACCGTCACCGCCCCGGCACCACCTCACCCCCCAGGCCCGGTCGGCGCGGCGATCCGACGGGTGCGCGCCATGGGTGCGCTGTTCGGCGCCGACCAAGCCCCGGCTGACGCCGAACGACGACTCGGAGCCCTGGACGAGGTGCGGGTGCAGTCGGCGCGGATCGGCGTGGCGTCGACGGTGGCAGTGCTCTTCGTCCTGCTTCTCTACGCGCTGCTTCCCGGGCACTACCCGATCTCGCGCGTCCCGTTCTTCTTCCTCATCGGGATCGCCGTCGTTGGGACCATCCCCATCGCGCTCCTGCCGTGGAACGCCCTCACCCAGCGCGGGCTCGTGCTCCCGGTCCTCTACACGTGGTCGCTGTTCGACATCGCCCTGGTGTCGGTCGGCATCGACCTCACCGGCGGCGGCCACTCCGACCTGTATCTCGTCTACCTGCTGCAGTGCGTGTTCATGGCGAACGTTTCGTACCCGCGCCTCGGACGCATCACCCTGACCGTCTTGACCGTCGGGGCCTACCTGGCCGCCCTGGGAGGCGCCGGATGGGGCATCGGGGCCGCCACCGTGGTCCTCCGGGTGGGCATGATCCTGGCCACCGCCGGCGCCGCCGACCTCATCTCGGTGCAGCTCACCCAACAGCTCGTCTTTCGCGAGCGCGCCACCGCCGAGCACGAGCACCGGGCCAGCCTGTGGAGCCGGGTGGCCGGGCTGGGTCGGCAATTGGACTCGCTCGACGAGGACTCCATCCTGGCGTGGGCCGTCGACGCCGTCATCGAGCTCGGGTTCGAGGCCGCCAACGTGTGCGAGCTCCTCGAGGACCGCCGTACCTACCGGGTCGTCCACGCCCGGGGGCTTCCCGACTCCTACGTGGAGGGGGTCCACAGCTCGGACCGGGGCATGGTGGGGCTCATCTCCGAGCAACGCCGGACCGTCGTCGTCGACGACTACCTCGAACGGACCGGTGGCCACCCCGAGCTGCGCGCCGACGGCTTTCGCACCGTGATCGCCACCCCGGTGTGGGTGGAGGGTGAGCTCAGCGCCACCCTCGTAGGCGGGACCCGCGTCCAGCGCACCGTGGAGGACCACGAGGTCGCTGCGTTCGAGCTCCTGGCTGCGCACGCCGGTCACGGTCTCGAGAGCGCGCGTCGCCTCGAGCACCAGCGACGCGACGCGGCGCACTTCCGGTCGCTCATCGAGTCCGCCCCCGACGCCATGATCGTCATGAGCACCGACGGGGTCATCCTCGAGGCCAACAACCAGGTCGGCCGGCTCTTCGGGTACGCGCCCGACGAGCTGGCGGGCCGCAGTATCGAGACGCTCACCACCCCGAGGGTCCAGAGCGTGCTGCGGGACTATTACGAGGATTTCATGCACAACCCGCGCACACTCGTCATCGGTGACGTGGCGGATGTCTCGGGAGTGCGCAAGGACGGCATGGAGTTCCCCATGGAGATCGTCCTGGGCCCGATCGAGACCCCCGAGGGCCTCGTGATCACCGCCACGGCCCGCAACGTCACCGAGCGCCGCGAGTTCGAACGCCGTCTCGAGCACCAGGCCACCCACGACCACCTGACCGGGCTGCCCAACCGGGCCCTGTTCGCCGAGCAACTAGCCGAGACCCTGGCCCGGGCCCAGCTCCCGGGACCGCCCCTGGCGGTGTGCTTCCTCGACGTCGACCACTTCAAGTACGTGAACGACAGCCGTGGTCACACCACCGGCGACGAATTGGTGGTCGAAGTGGCCCGACGCATCGCGGCGACGGCGCGCGCCGACGATCTCGTGGCGCGCTTCGGTGGGGACGAGTTCGCCGTCCTCGTCGAAGGAATCACCGACCGCAAAGGGGCCGTCGCCTACGCGTGGCGGCTGCTCACCGCGTTCGACCGCCCCTTCATGCTCGAGGGTGTCGAGTGCTTCGTGTCCGCCAGTGTGGGCGTCGCCTTCGGGATGCGCGGGGACGACCCCATGGACGTGCTCCGCCAGGCCGACGCGGCGATGTACCACGCCAAGCAGAGTGGCCGGGCCCGGGTCGAGGTGTTCGACGAAACCCTCACCGCCCGGGCCGCCGAGCGCATCGAGATCGAGTCCGCGCTGCACCAAGCGCTGCTCGGCGACCAGCTCTCGGTCGTGTACCAACCCGTGGTGGCGATCGACACCGGCACGACGGTGGGGGTCGAGGCCCTCGTGCGCTGGCAGCACCCCGAGCGCGGACCGGTCCCCCCGCTGGAGTTCATCCCCATCGCCGAAGAGTCGGGGCTCATCCTGCAGATCGGTCGTTGGGTACTGGCGCGCGCCTGTAGCCAGGCGGCGCAGTGGGTCAACACCATCGGGGACTCCTCGGGCTTCTCGGTGAGCGTGAACGTCTCGAGCCGTCAGCTCGAGCACGACCGGATGATCGCCGAGGTGGCGGCCGCGCTCGACGAGAGCGGCCTTCCTCCGCATTGCCTCGTGCTCGAGATCACCGAGAGCTTCTTCATCCGCGACCTCCAGGCCGCCGTACGCCGGCTTCAGGCCCTACGACGCCTGGGCCTTCGCATCGCCATCGACGACTTCGGCACGGGGTTCTCGTCGCTCAACTCCCTGGCTCGTCTACCCATCGACGTCGTCAAGATCGACAAGTCGTTCATCGACGCCCTCGGGACCCGCTACGACGCCGTGATCGGCGCCGTCGTGGACGTGGCCGCCGCCTTCGACCTGACCGTGGTGGCCGAGGGCATCGAACGCGAGGAGCAGCGCGACCGCCTCATCGACCTGGGGTGCCCGTACGCCCAGGGCTATCTGTTCGGCAAGCCTGCCGCCCCCGACGACCTCGGGCATCTCTTCGTCCCCAGCGGCGCGACGTCGGCCTCGGGCGCAGCCTCCTGACCGCTCGCGGTTCAGCGGGGGTTGATGCCCCAGCGGCCGCCCCACGACCCGCCCGGCTCGAGGCGCACGAGGTCCACCCCGGAACGAAGCGCGTCGGGCGGGCACGACATGGGCTCGATGGCGATCGAGGTGCGGCGCCGGCTCACAGGCTCGAGCGTGTCGCCGGTGAACACCATGACGTGACCGAAGTGCTCGTCCATCCACACCGTGACCCCACGGCCGCCGGCGGTGTTGTCGAGCTCGACGCGGGCCATCCCGTCAGGGTCGCGACGGAAATCGGTGAAGGCGGTGTCGAGGGCGGTGTCGCCGATCCAACGGGGCGCGGTGAAATCGAACTCGGATCCGGTCACCGAGCTGGTCGTGGTGGGCAGTCCCCGTTCGTCGGTGACGAGCCGGCGCCGGGCCGGGATCGCCAGCGAGGTCGAGTCGATCGGCGTCGAGAGCGTCAGGTAGGGGTGGAAGCCGATGCCGAAGGGCGCCGGGGCGCGGTCGAGGTTGGTCGCACTCGTCGACACGGTGAGACCGTCGCGAGCCAAGCGGTACTCGTTGACGAGCTCGAGCCGCCACGGGTATCCCGGTTGGGGGTGCAGCGAGCAGCCGAGGGTGAGCACGTTCTGGGCGCGCGACACCACATGCCACGGCATCCAGCGCACGAGACCGTGGATGGCGTTGTGCCGGTCAGGTTCGTCGAGGGCGGCGCGCCCGTCGCGTCCTTCGTAGCGGTAGCGGCCGTCACCGAGGCGATTGGGCCAGGGAGCGAGCACCTGGCCCCGGCCCGAGTCGCACATCTCGTCGACACCGAATCCGTCGAGGACCGCCCTGCCCCCGACGGTGTAGGAGCGGAGGGTGGCGCCCACTTCGGTGACGACCACCTGGTGCCGTCCGTGCCCGATGTCGTACTGCACCCCCGAGGGTGCCGGCGTTCCGGTGGCGGTGACTGGCAAGGGGGTGGCTCGTGTCCGGTCGTCGGCGGCGTACGGGTCTGGGGCGGAGTCGTATGGTAGACGCACGAGCCCACGCCGGCGCAGGAGCTCTCCGTCGGCGCAGCATGGTGGGCCACCCACCGGAGGTTCTGTGCGGATCCTGGTCACCAACGACGACGGCGTGCGCGCCCCGGGCATCGCGGCGTTGGCCCTCGTCGCCGCCTCCACGGGCCACGACGTCGTCGTCGTCGCCCCTCTCATCGACTACAGCGGGTCGGGCGCGGCCGTGGGCCCGGTCCACTCCCGGGCCGGCGTCGACTACGAGGCGCACGCCATCGAGGGCCTCGGGGACATGCCCACCTACGGCATCGACGGCCCTCCCGCCCTGGCGGTGATCCTGGCCTGTGTGGGCGGGTTCGGCCCCCGGCCCGACATCGTGCTGTCGGGGATCAACCACGGCATCAACGTGGGCCGCTCCGCCATGCACTCGGGCACGGTGGGGGCCGCGCTCACCGCTGCCCATTTCGGGCTGCGCTGCCTAGCGGTGTCGATCCGTTGGGGCGACGACCCCGTCCCCTGGGAGACGCCCTCGGCGTTGGCGGTCGCACTGGTGCCGGTCCTCGAGAGCGCCCCGGCGGGAACGACGCTCAACCTCAACGTGCCCAATGTCGCCCTGGGCGACCTGCGGGGCCTGCGCCACGGCCGTCTGGGGCGAGGGGGCACCATCCGCTCCGCCGTCCACGACACCGGCGACGACACCACGCCGCTCCCCCACGTGTCGCTCCCGCCCGGGCAGACCGGCACGCTTCGCCTCGATCTCACCGCCCCGGGGAGCAGCATTCGGGTGCAACCCGACACCGACGCCGGACTCCTGGCTCGCGACTATGCGTCGCTGACCGCCCTCGTCGGGGTGCGCGAGGCCGGTGCCGAGAGCGACGACGTGGTCGACAGCGCCCTCGAGGCGCTCTACGCCGTGGCCGGCGTCACGCCGGGACGAGATCCCGACGACGAACCGGTCCGCCCCTGACCCAGATCGGTCCCCGCCCGGGATTCGTCGCCGGTCGGCGGTCGGTCCCTGATCGGGATCAGTAAGGGCCGTCGCAGCAGGAGTCGCGCCAGCCACAGCTCGGGCACCGGTAGTGCGCATGCTCGGGCCGCATCGGCTCGCCACACGCCATGCACCGCGTCGACAGGTCGGCGGGGTCCTTCCGGTCGGTCACAGAGGGTCCTGCTGGCGCGCGGGGGGTGGCAGCTGTCATAGGACCGAAACGCTACCGAGGAGTCCGCGTCGTGCCGCGGACCCGATTTCCCGCAGAAATCTGACAGGGCGTCAAGACCCCCACCGCCCGTGTCAAATTGGAGCGAAAGCCCCTGTTCAGAGGGGATTTCCGCTGGTCACGGTGGCGATCGCCCGACGGGCGCGGAATGCCGGGGAGCCCGGATGAGCTTGTGCGCCGACGCGCAAGCGCTTACATTCGTTCCCACTCAAGCCATCGGCAGAGTCCATGCGACAGCAGCGGAGGCTGTCGCCCGGGCCCCAGAGGCCCTGCTCATGTGGACCGCCCCGGAACCGTTTCGTCCCCTTGCGCCGCCGCGCGCCCGGGGTCCCGGTCTTCGCGCTGTCCGGCGCCACCCTGCCTGCACTGTCGATCGTCGACGCCCATCCAGAGGAGGAAGTGCCTAACGCCAGAACCCCGGGTCGCTCCGTCAGCACCTCGTTCGGACAGCCAGTCAGTCCAGGGCCGCCCGCCCTTCCCGGCGCCGGCTCCGCGAGACGAATGCACGACAAGACGGGCCACCCGCATTCCCAAGCCCACCTGGAGCCCTACGGGGATCCCGTGAACTTCAAGGAGGCACAAGATGCGGAATCACCGACTCTTTGGCGTTGTCCCCGCCGTGCTGCTCGGCATGAGCTTTTTACACTCGTCGCCGAGTTCTCCTCACCATCATCATCATCAGATCGCCGGTACCCACCTCGGTGGGACCGGCACGCAACTCGCATCGGCGACCTTGACCGCCGATCACGAGCCCACCGCCCTCGCCCTCGGCGAGGAGTCCCCCATCGGCCTGCTGCGGCTGGCCTGGACCGATCGAACCCTGGGCACCATCCACCTGGTGTCGGCGCCGAATCCCTCGCCGTCCTCCCCGGTGTCGTCGGCCGAGGGAGAGGACACCCACATCGGGCTGTTGCGTCCCGCCGGGACGCGCTTCGTGACGATGCTCGCCGCCTGGACCGCCTACCAACAGGCCCACGCACCGCCGCCGCCCTCGGCACCGGCACCGGCCCCGGCTCCGGCCCCGAAGCCGGTCCCGGCTCCCGCGCCGGCGGCCGCCGCGTCCCACCCCGCCGCCACCCCGGTCCGGCCCGTGGCGCCGGCCACGACTGCGGCCAGTGGTGGGGTGTGGGCGTTGTTGCGACAGTGCGAGTCGGGCGGCAACTACGCCGACGACACGGGCAACGGTTACTACGGCGCCTACCAGTTCTCGGCGGGGACGTGGCACGGACTGGGCTATGCGGGCCTGCCGTCGGCCGCCACCCCGGCCGTCCAGGACCAAGCTGCGCAGAAGCTCCAGGCCAGGAGCGGTTGGGGCCAGTGGCCGGCGTGCTCGCGCCGACTGGGGCTGATCTGATTCAGACCGAGGCCGTCCAACGGCGCCGAGACGCCCCGAGGAAGCCCGCGGAGACGCCAAAACAATGAGAACGAGAAATGCGGGCCCGAATCGGCCCCGGGTAACGTCGACGGCGTGGTGACCGTGGGGGCCGGGCTGGGTGGTTCGACTTCGTCTCGTGCTGCGCGCGCCGCCACGCCCGCCCCGAACCCGAGGGGGAGGGCGCCGACACCGAGGGCTCCGAACCCGACGCCGACTCGGTGCCCTCCGGGTCGGTGGCCGGAGGTCTCCTGGGCCTCGCTCCCATCTCGTGGGTGACCGGGCTCTTCGAGCGACGGCCCTTCGAGGAGGGCAGTTTCGAGGTCGAGGGGCTGCGCTTGCACTACGAGCGCCACGGCGAGGGCTCGCGGGTCCTCGTGTTCCTCCACGGCCTGTTGCTCGACAACCAGCTCAGCCGGCGCCTGGCCGCCGATCTCGCCGACCGGGGGTTCGAGGTGGTCCTCCTCGACCTGCCCGGCCACGGAGGGTCGGACAAGCCCCGGCATGCGTCGGCCCACCGCATGGACTCCTACGCACGGTACGTGGTGGCGCTGCTCGACGAGCTCGGCATCGACGAGGCCGTCGTCGGGGGGGTCTCACTCGGCGCCAACGTGAGCCTCCAGGTGGCGGTCCAGGCCCCGGACCGGGTGCGGGGACTCCTCATCGAGATGCCCGTCCTCGAGTGGGCCGTGCCCGGCGCCGCCCTCGTGTTCCTCCCGATGCTCCTCGGCGTCCACTACGCGGCCCCGCTCGTGCGCGTCGTGGCGTCGCTGGCGCGGCGCCTGCCCCGGACCACCGTCGCCCCCCTCGACAGCGTGGTGACGATGATCAGCGCCGAGCCCGAGGAGATCGCCGCGGTCCTGCACGGCATGCTCGTCGGTCCCGTCACCCCGACCTACGAGGCGCGCCACGCCATCGAGGTGCCGGCGCTCGTCATCGGGCACAAGATCGACTTCATCCACCCCTTCACCGACGCCGACCACCTCACCCGACAGCTCCAGCACGCCAAGCTCGTCGAGGCTCGATCGATCTTCGAGCTCCGGCTGGCCCCCGACAGGCTGACGGCGGAGATCGCCGAGTTCCTCGACGACACCTGGGGCGACGGCACCGAGCCGCGGGCACTGGGCGAGTCGGCCTGAAGGTCGCCTCGCCGCCGACACGGTGAGGCGTTGGCGGCCTTCGTGGTTCAGCGGCGCGGGGCCCAGGCGTCGGGGTCCTCGGTCAGCTTGGCGACCGATCTCGGCAGGCGCCCGGCCACGACGTCTTCGAGGCTCACCCGTTCGAGCACGTTGCGCAGGCTGGCGCGCACCGCCACCCACACGTCTTGCAGGTGCTCGGCCGCTCCGTCGTAGTGCGCTGCTTCGGGGCGCAACCCCCGCACCTCGGCCAGGGGCCCGTCGAGGGCGCGCATGACATCCGCCACGCTGATCTCCTTGGCCGGCCGGGCCAGTCGGTAGCCACCCTCCGAGCCCCGCTGGCTGGAGACGATGCCGGCTCGTCGCAGCTCGATGAGGATGGCCCCGAGAAATCGGGCCGGGAGCCGCTGGGCGTCGGCGAGGGCCTCAGCCGTGGCCGGTTCCTTGCGATCGGCGAGCGCCAGGAGGGCCCGCATGCCGTAATCAACCTTGGCGGGAATGTGCACGGTCCGGATTCTGCCCTTCCCCAGGCCCCCCCGCCCAGCCTCAGCACGGACAGAGCCGTTCCGGCCCGGCCCGGGCACACCCGAACGCAGCCGCGGCTGCCCGCCGGGGTGCGCCCGACGCGCCCGGCTCGAGCAACCCCCGGCACCCGGCCCGGGCTGGACGACCCCGATCCTCCAGCCTAGTATTTCTATGAAATCCATGTATTAACTTGGATCGGTGTGTGAGGGGGGTCTCTTCACGCCTCGAGAGGAGAACCCGTGCACCGAGGTGCGGATTCACGCCGAGCCCGAGACAATCACGCCGGTCGCGACGTGTCGCGCCGTTCCCTGCACCGCTGGTCGACGCTGGCGCTGGCGCTGGGCGCGCTGGCCCTTGTCGCGGCGGCGTGCAGCTCGACGCCCACCGCGGCGAAGAAGAAGACGCAGAAGACGACAGTGTCGACCACGACGACCAGCCCGGCCCTCACCACCACGTCGCCTGTGGCGGCGGCACCGACGACGACGGCCGCCCCGGCGGTCCACACCGTCGCCACGACGCCGCCCAAGGCGACGAGCTCGGCGTGCTCGGCGTCGGGTGGACCTCTGAGCGCCACGTGTGACACCCAGTCGCCGTCGTTCAAGGCCTCGGGCGCGGGGGCGAACTCGATCCAGCCCTTCTTCACCCGCGTCTTCTACTACTACAGCCAGGCGAACAAGGGCGTCAGCGTCAACTACTCCCCGGCCGGCAGCAGCGTGGGCGTCACCGACATCGAGCAGAACACCGTGAGCTTCGGCGACTCGGAGATCCCCATCAAGACGCCGGCCTCGGGCACGGGGGGCAACATCGTGCAGGTGCCCGTCGACCTCGGAGGCGTCGCCATCAGCTACAACCTGCCCGGCGTGGCGGCGGGCCTGAAGCTCGACGGCCCCACCTTGGCGGGGATCTATCTCGGCAAGATCACCAAGTGGAACGACTCGGCCATCACCGCGCTCAACCCGGGCGTGAACCTTCCGTCCACCACCATCGTGCCGGTGCGCCGGGCCGACTCGTCGGGTCCGGGTTATGACCTCGACCAGTACCTGATCGACACGGGCGGATCGACGTGGACGGGCTCGGCGGCGGGGACGACGGCGTCGACCAAGTGGCCCATCACCAACGTCGGAATCGGCGAACAGCTCAACACGGGGGTGGCGGGGTTCATCCAGCAGACCCCGGGGGCCATCGGGTACGTCGAGTACGCCTACTCCCTGCAGGCGGGATTCACCAACGCCGCGCTCAAGAACGCGGCGGGGAGCTACGTGAAGCCGTCGCAGTCGTCGATCGCCGCGGCCGGGTCCCAAGCCACGACGTTGAGCGCCACGAACTTCAACATCGTCAACGGGGGCGGGGCGGCCACCTACCCGCTGGCCAACTTCAGTTGGACGCTGCTCTACCAGAAGCAGTCCAACACCAGCCAAGGTGTCGCTCTCGGCAAGCTCTTCGACTGGGTCACCACGACTGGCCAGCAGCAGGCCAACGCCCTCGGGTACTCGCCCCTACCCGCCAACGTGGTGGCGCTCGCGCACCAGACCCTGTTGACACTCGAGAACTCGGCGGGCAAGCCCCTGTTCACCTCGTAGGCACCGGGTCGGGACCTCGGGCGACCCCATGAGTACGACGCTGCTCGAAGAGGTCCCCCCGCCGCGCCTCAGCCCGGTCCCGGGCGTCAAGAACGGTCTGCAACGACGGTGGGCCCGGCCCGGAGGCCGCGCCTACGCCATCTTGCGTTGGACCGGGGCCACGATCTTCGCCGTCATCGTGATCGGCCTCGTGGTCAGCCTGGTGGGCTCGGCGAGCCAGGCCTTCGGCCACTCGGGACTGAGCTTTCTGTGGTCGGGGACCTACAACGCCACCAAGGACATCTACCCGACCGGGATCTACATCATCGGGACGCTCATCACCACCGGGGTGGCGATCGTCCTCGCCGTGCCGATCGGCGTGGGCACCGCCGCCTTCCTCTCCGAGCTCGCCCCCAAATGGCTGGCCGGGCCGCTATCGGTGCTGATCGACCTCATCGCGGCGGTACCGAGCATCGTGGTGGGCCTGTGGGGGCTGCTCGTGCTGTCGCCGGTCTTCGCCCGTCACGTCGAGCCGTTCCTGAAGAAGATCCCCGTTCTGGAGTGGTTCTTCCACGGCCCCGCCTACGGGCCGAGCATGCTGCTCGCCGGCACCGTCCTGGCCGTCATGATCCTTCCCACCATCGTGGCGCTGTCGCGCACCGCGCTCGCGGGCGTGGCCAGCGAGGACCGCGAGGCGGCCCGGGCTCTGGGCGCGACGCGCTGGCAGGTGGTGCGGACCGCCGTGGTGCCCGGGGCGCGTACCGGGATCGAGGCGGCTGTCATCCTCGCCATGGGCCGTGCGCTGGGTGAGACCATCGCCGTCGCCCTCGTCATCGGGAACAACAACGCCCTCCCCCACTCGTTGCTCGCCCCCGGGGCCACGCTCGGGTCCGCCATCATCAACAGCTTCGGCGAGGCCAATCCCGGGCTCGACAAGAGCTCGGTCATCGGCCTCGTGGTGGTGTTGCTCGCCATCACCGCTCTCGTCAACGTCGGGGGTCAGCTCCTGTTGCGCCGGAGGTTGCGCGCCGTCGGAGCCACGTCGTGAGCCTGACCGTTCTCCCCGCCGAATCCAACGACTTGACCGATGCCATCGGCACGCGACGCGAGTTCGTGCGCGAGTCGGCGCGGCGCTCGTTGGCCCGACGGCGGGCCGTCGGACGCATCGCCGTCGGGTTGTGTGTGGTGGCCGTGGCCATCTCCCTGGCGCCGCTGATCGCGCTCGGTGGCGTACACGACGAGCCGCGGCATCCGCGCCATCTCGTGGACCTTCCTCACCCACATCCCCACGGGACCGGGCATTCCGGACAACGGCATCTCGAGCGCCATCGTGGGGTCGGTGATCATCGTGGGCCTGGCCGCCGCCATCGCCGTGCCGGTCGGAACGATGTGCGCCCTGTTCCTCGTCGAACGCCGGGGCCGGCTCGCCGGTGCGCTTCGGTTCGGGGCGGACGTGCTCACCGGGGTGCCGTCGATCGCCCTCGGGGTCTTCGCCTATGCCGTGCTCATCGGGCCCGGCTCGCTCATCGGCCACTTCTCGGGTTTGGCGGGGAGCTTCGCCTTGGCGGTGCTCATGCTGCCAATCGTCATCCGCGCCAGCGAAGCCGCCATGCGGTCGGTGCCGCGCGACCTGTGGGAGGCGGGTCTGGCCCTCGGGGTGCGCCGCTCCCGTGTGGTGCGCTCGGTCGTTCTGCGCGGCGCATTGCCCGGGCTCGTGACCGGCAACCTCCTGGCGGTGGCTCGGGCCGTGGGCGAGACCGCTCCGTTGTTCGTCACCATCCTGGGAGCCTCGGCGTTGGTCACGAACCCCCTCCAGCCCATGGGGGCGTTGTCGCTCACGATCTACAGCAATGCCAACCAGCCCTTTCCCGACGCGCAGCTCATCGCCTGGGGAACGGCCTTCGTTCTCCTCGTGCTGGTGCTCGTGCTCAGCGTGGTGGCCCGGCTGGTGTCCGGCCGCCTGAACCGTCAAGCCCGCTGAATGAGACCGCGTAGGATGGTCCGGCCCATCGGAGTACGGAGATGACGATCGACATCACCACGAGCGCGGAAATGTCATCGGGGACAGATCCGCAGCGCCACGACCGGCCGGACGCCCCGTCGGACATGACGGCGGCGGTGTCGCTGCGCGGCGTCAACGTCTCGTTCGGAAAGCACCAAGTGGTGCGCGACGTCACCCTCGACCTCGTCCGCCACCGCGTCACGGCGCTCGTGGGACCCTCCGGGTGCGGCAAGACCACCATCTTGCGGGCCATCAACCGGCTGCACGACGACACCGGGGGCAAGGTGACCGGGCAGGTGCTCGTCGGCGACCTCGACGTCTACGCCCGCGACACCCAGGCCGAGCTCGTGCGCAGCCGGGTGGGCATGGTCTTCCAGCGTCCGAACCCATTCCCCACCATGAGCATCTTCGACAACGTGGTGGCGGGACTGCGGCTCAACGGGGTGCGTTCGAAGTCGGTTCTCCGCGAGGCGGCCGAGGCCGCCCTGCACCACGCCGCGCTGTGGGACCTCGTCAAGGACCGCCTCAACTCGCCGGCGGTGAAGCTGTCGGGGGGCCAGCAGCAGCGGCTGTGCATCGCCCGCGCCCTGGCGGTCGAGCCCGAGGTGCTGCTCATGGACGAGCCGTGCTCGTCGCTCGACCCCATCGCCACGGCCAAGATCGAGGAGCTCATCACGCACCTCGCCACCGACGTCACCATCGGCCTCGTGACCCACAACATGTTCCAGGCCACCCGGGTGTCGGACTACACGGCCTTCTTCCTCCTCGGAGAGGACCGTTCCACCGGTGAGCTCGTCGAGTACGGCGCGACGAAGATGATCTTCGACTCGCCGCGCGACCCCCGGACGAGGGCGTACGTGTCGGGCGAGGTGGGCTGAGGTTCCCGACGGCCCGGGTCGTCGCGCCGTGAACTGCGGTCGACCGGCTCGGGACGGGGGGGCCGAGCCTCGCGCCGGTCGACCGCTCAGGGTGTGAGCGCCAGACCCACGATCGAGACCGGCGCGGCCAGGGTCACGCCGCCGGTGGCGAGCTCGGCGGGGACCGAGCCGAAGTAGGCGGCGTCGCCGAAGGTGAACACGCCGCCGTCGGCACCGACGAGCCAGTAGCCCTTGGCGTCGGGGGTGGCCACGATGCCGACCACCGGCGCGCTGGGCACGACGCCGGTGGTCAGGGTGGACCCGAAGAACCCGGCGTCACCGAAGCGCGAGACGGCCCCGTCGTTCTGGACGATCCAATAGCCCCCGCCGTCGGGGGTGGCGGCGATCCCGACGATGGGTGACGGTGCGGGCGCCCCGAGGAGCGTGGGGACGTTGCCGGAGTAGGCGGCGTCGCCGAAGGCGAACACGCCGCCGTCGGCACCGACGAGCCAGTAGCCCTTGCCGGTGGGCGTGGGGGCGATGCCCACGATGGGAGCAGCCGGCGTCACGTGCAGGGCCTGCAGAGAACCGAAGTAGCCGGCGTCGCCGAAGGCGAACACGCCGCCGTCGGCACCCACGAGCCAGTAGCCCTTGGAGTCCGACGTCGACGCCACGCCGACGATCGGCGCGGCGAGCTTCTTGGTGGTGACGGCCGGGACCGACCCGAAGTAGCCGGCATCGCCGTAGGTGAAGATGCCGCCGTCGGCACCCACGAGCCAGTAGCCCTTGCCCGTCGACGTCTCGGCGATGCCGATGACCGGTGCGCCGAGGGTCGTCCCTGACGCCGCCGGGGAGCCGTACAGCGCGGCCCCGCCGAACCCGAAGACGCCGCCATTGGCCCCGACGACGTAGTAGCCCGTCTGGCTGGGGGTGGCCGCCGACGCCGGCGTGGCGCCGGCCGCGGTCAGCCCCCCAGCCGCCGCCATGACGGCGACCCCCGCCAGCCACCGTCGTGCCCTCCTGGTGCGGGAGCGAGGTGGCGTCGACGTCGGGGCCCGACCGTGCCGAGTCGGCGCGGGACCGTGGTGTTGCATGGCAGGACCGTTGGCCGGCACCGGCAGCTCCTCTTCCGTCAGGTGGGTTCGTCTCGTCGAGACTTTAGCCACTAAATCGCCCGTATTTCTAGATTTAATGTGAAATGGATGTCAAGGCGGCGACCGGCCCCGTTCCTGGCGACAGAAGCGGGCGTGGGTCCCGTCGGGCTCCCCAGCTCCTATCGGGACAGAAGCCTCTTGCGCAGCCGCCCCGCTGGTTCGATGCTGGTACCAGAAGCGATCGTGACCCAGCCCGGACCTCTGTTCCCGGCCCAGGCGGACTCGGCGAGGAGGGATCCTGGGCCCATGAGACTGGCTGAGAGGCACCCTGAGGCCGCCGAGACCCATTACACCGAGGGTGAGCTCGACCTCGAGCCCCCCGAAGAGCTCGCCATCGGGGAACTCGACGACAAGGCCATCCTCGAAGAGGAGCTCGACAACGAGGACCTCCTCGAGGAGGACGTGGACGAGGACACGCTCGAGGCGTCTCTCGAGGATCTCGTCCACGGCGGCGACGGCGAGGACGAAGACGACGGCGAGCTCCGACCAACACCGGGCACCCTCGCCAACGGGGTCGAATCCCCGTGGACCGGTCTCCTCGGTGTCGCGGCCGACGGAGTCGGTGTCCGAGCCCCGGCCGTGGACGAGTCCGACGACGAGGTCGGCGACGATGACGTCGAGGAGAGCCTCGACCTCGTCCTCCTCGACCGGCTGGCGCTTCTCGACGACGGCGACGCCGAGGTGGAGGCCGAGCTCCAAGACGGTGCCGTCGTGCGCAGCCTCCTCCTCCAGGTGCTGACCGACGGCGTCGAGCTCGCCGAGGTGGCGCCGTGCGGGCTGGACGAATTCGTGTGCCGGTCGTGCTTCTTGGTGCGCAAGCGGGTCCAGCTCGCCGATGCGGCGACGATGGCCTGTCACGACTGCTCGACCTGAGGGCCCGCAGGCCGAGTCTGGTCTGATCGGCGCACCCCCGGCGGCCACCCAACCTCCCGAGAGGCGCACCCGGCGCCCGTCGACTACAACGTGCCGCCATGGACAGCAGCCCTCGGCCCGAGGTGACCCACGCCCCACGCCACACGCGCACCATCGCCGTGACCGGATCCGGCTCGGGGATCGGCGCTGCGGTCCGACGACGATTCGAGCGCAGCGGTCTTCGCGTCCTCGGCGTCGACGTGCACGACGCCCAGGTCATCGCCGACCTGTCGGGCGTCCCCGGTCGGGCCCAGGCGGTCGCGGCGGTGACCGAGTTGTCGGGGGGGCGCCTCGACGGACTGGTCGTGTGTGCCGGACTCGGGCCCCAGACGGTGCCCACCGACATGATCGTCCGTGTCAACTTCTTCGGGGCGGTGGAGGTGCTCGACGGCATGCTGCCCCTCCTGACCGAGGGCGAGGCACCCGCCGCCGTGGTCATCTGCTCGAACTCGGCCAGCCTCACCCCGGTCCACGAGGAGCTGCTCGGCCTGCTTCTCGATGGAGACGAGGACCAAGCGTGCGCGTGTGCGGCCGGTGTCGACGGTGCGACGGTCTACGGCATGACCAAGCTGGCGCTGACGCGTGCCGTGCGACGCCGGGCCGGCGCCTGGGGCAAGGCCGGGGTCAGGCTCAACGCCGTCGCTCCCGGACCGGTCGACACCCCGCTACTGGCGGGTGGGCTCGAGGATCCGGTGCTCGGCCCGCTCATCGACGCTCTGCCCGTGCCGATG
Organism: uncultured Acidimicrobiales bacterium; assembly: GCA_963838775.1. Classification (GTDB taxonomy): domain Bacteria; phylum Actinomycetota; class Acidimicrobiia; order Acidimicrobiales; family UBA8190; genus Chersky-840. The sequence goes on along the minus strand of CAWISP010000038.1, from coordinate 6,586 downwards.
GGGCGCCGCGCCAATGCGACCGAGATCGCGGCGGCCATCGGATTCCTTCTCGACCCGGCCAACAGCTACATCCACGGCTCAGTGCTGTTCGTCGACGGCGGGAGCGATGCGTTGCTGCGTCCTGACATCCTCTGACCCCGACATCCTCTGATCCCGACATCGTCTGACCCCGACATCGTCTAACAAGGAGCGGGCCACGTCGTTCAGTCGTCGTCGGCGGGTCGGGCCCGGTCCCGCTTGCGAGCCGATTGGCGACGCTTGTCGCTCAGACGCCTGGCCCGGGCCGATTTCGAAGGTCTGGTCGCCACGCGCGGTGTCTGCACCTTGAGCCCGTCGGCGAGTCGCGCCACCAGTCTCTGCAGGGCCATCTCCCGGTTGCGCATCTGGGATCGCTCGTCGCCGGCGGCGGCCCGCACCGTCGGCCCGAGTCGTTCGAGGAGCCGGGCCCGCTGGCGCGGGCCCAGGGACTTCGACTCCGCCACGTCGAATGACACCTCGGCGCGGGTACTCGCCTTGTTGGCATGCTGACCACCGGGACCGCCACTCGTCGTGAACCGCCATTCGAGCTCCTCGGCGGGGATGACCACATTGCGCGTCACACGCAGAGAGCCGGACTGCGGGGGTGGTCCGTCAGGATTCGGGCTCGAGGGCAACGTGGTTCTCGAGTGTCCCGACACGTTCGATCTCGATGCGGACGACGTCGCCGTCGACGAGCCAGCGCGGTGGGTCGAATCCCATGCCCACCCCGGCCGGGGTCCCCGTCGAGATGATGTCCCCGGGCTCGAGCGTGAACACCGTGGACAGGTACTCGATCTGCTCCCAGCACGAGAAGATCATGTCGTCGGTCGACGCGTCCTGACGCAGGTCGCCGTTGACCCACGTCCGCAGACGGAGGCGATGGGGGTCCCCGACCTCGTCGCCGGTCACGATCCACGGTCCGGTCGGCCCATGGGTGTCGAAGGACTTCCCGAGGGTCCACGTCGGGGTCCTCCATTGCCAGTCACGCACGGTCACGTCGTTGAGCACGGTGAAGCCGGCCACCACCGTGGCGGCGTCCACCGCAGGCACGTGGCGGCAGCGACGCCCGATGACCAGGGCGAGCTCGCCTTCGTAGTCGACCTGGGGCGACACGGCGGGGATCTCGATGGCCTCGCCGGGCCCGATCACACAGGTGCGCTGCTTGTTGAACCACACCTGGTACTCGGGGCGCGACGCTCCGGTCTCGGCCACGTGGGCGGCGTAGTTGAGCCCGATGCCGAGCACCTTGACGGGATGGGGCACCGGCGGGCGAAGGCGCACGTGGTCGAGTTCCAGTCGACGGGCGTTCGACGTCGTCGCGTCGGCCGCCCGCTCCATCGCGCCGGGGCCGGCAACCAGGAATTCGGTCATGTCGCCGGGGAGCCCCACCGACGGATCGGTGAGGTCCACCACCTCGTCGGCCACCACCACCCCGGTACGGACCACGAAAGGGGCGTCGGGTTCCACGAAGCTCACGAGCCGCATGCCGCCACCGTACCGACAACCTGGTAAGAGAACAGCAACGGCGCCGAGCTTGCGGGCGGATGCCGACCGAGACGAGGAGACGCACATGCCGGGAAGCCTGCAGGGCAAGGTCGCCCTCGTGACCGGTTCGTCCAGCGGCATCGGAGCGGCGACGGCCCGTGCCCTGGCGGAGGAGGGAGCCGTTGTGGTCGTGAACTCGGCGTCGTCGGTCGAGGCGGGAACGGCGCTGGCGACAGAGCTGCCCGGGGCCAGCTACGTCCAGGCCGACATCGCCGACGCCGAGCAGGCCCGGAACCTCGTGGCGCAGGCGGTGGCGAATCACGGTCGACTCGACATCCTCGTGAACAACGCCGGGACCACCGAGGTCATCGCCCACCCCGATCTCGACGCGGCCTCGCCCGAGGTGTGGCGGCGCATCCTCGACGTGAACGTCATCGGCACGTGGCAGGTGACCGTCGCCGCCGTTCCCCATCTGCGCGCCGGGAGCGAGGGGGTGATCGTCAACGTGTCGTCGGTGGCGGGCCACACGACGAGGGGTAGTTCGATCCCCTACGCCACGTCCAAGGCGGCGGTGAGCCACATGACCGAGCTCCTCGCCAACGTGCTGGGGCCCGAGATCCGGGTCAATGCCGTCGCGCCCGGGCTCGTGGACACCCCATGGACGGCGGATTGGGACGTCGTGCGGGAATTCGTGCGTGCCATGGCGCCGATGCAGCGCTCGGGCACGCCCGAGGACATCGCGCACGTGATCCTCGGACTGGTGGGCGCCAGCTACGTGACTGGAGCGATCGTGATGGTCGACGGCGGGCTCCACCTGCGGTGACGAACCCGGCGAGTGAGTGTGCTGCGCACCCATGTCCGAAGCAGGTCTCCGGTGGCCCGGCGGCGTCGCGCTTGTCATGATGGCGGGATGCCCCACTACCGACAGCCGACGGCGGTCGACAAGGTCTTCAACGCCACCGTGGCCGGGCTGACGCGCCTGGGCGTGAGCGTGTGGGGCTCGAGGGTGCTGCGGGTCCGAGGGAGGAAGTCGGGCCTGTGGCGCAGCAACCCCGTGAACGTCCTCACCGTCGACGGCGAGCGCTACCTGGTGGCGCCGCGCGGCGAGACGGAATGGGTGCGCAACTTCCGAGCTGCTCGTGAAGGTGAGCTCGTCGTCGGCCGGCACGTGGAGCAGTTCCGTGCCGAGGAGCTCGGCGACGACGACAAGGTCGACGTGCTGCGCGCCTATCTCCGCCGCTGGAAGTTCGAGGTGGGCAGGTTCTTCGACGGGGTGTCGGCAGACTCCCCCGACGGCGAGCTCCGGCGCATCGCCCCGGAGCACCCCGTCTTCCGGATCACGACACCGGCCCGGTAGTAGCGATGGACTTCGACATCTGGCTGCCGACCGCCAATCCCTTCGCCACGCCGGAATTCCTGGCCGCGGTCGGGAGCGAGGCCGAGGCACGTGCCATGCACGGCATCTGGGTGGGAGAACACGTCGTGACCTTCGAGCACTACGCCTCGAAGTATCCCTACGCCGACGACGGCCAAGCCCCCATCCCACCCGGATCGGGCCTCCTCGAGCCGTTCACCACCCTGGCCTTCCTGGCCGCGGTCACGACATCGGTCCGACTGGGAACCGCCATGTGCCTGTTGCCACAGCGCAACCCGGTGTACACGGCCAAGGAGGTGGCTACTGTCGACTGGCTGTCGAACGGGCGCGTCGACCTCGGCGTCGGCGTGGGTTGGCTGAGGGAGGAATTCGAGGCGGTCGACGTGCCCTGGGAACGGCGCGGGGAGCGCACCGACGAGTACCTCCGGGTCCTGCATGCCTTGTGGTGCGACGACCCGTCGTCGTTCTCCGGGACGCACTACACGCTTCCGGCGTGCAACCTCCATCCCAAGCCCGTCCAGGACCCCCACCCTCCCGTCCACATCGGGGGCGAGAGCGCAGCCGCTATGCGACGCGTCGCTCGGGTCGGGCAGGGCTGGCACACCTTCAACCGCCCCCCGGCTGATCTCCCTGACGCCGTCGCCCACCTCGGGGCCCTGCTCGACGAGCACGGCCGCGCCCGCCGTGACGTCACGGTGACGGTGTGCCCGTACTTCAAGCCGCTGGACGCGTCGATCACCGAGCAGTACGCCGAAGCAGGTGCCGACGCCGTCTCGGCGCTGCTCTTCGCCATGTCGGCCGAAGAGGTCCCCGCCGCGTTCGAGGCGCTCGACCCCTGCATCGAGCGGGCCCGGGCGTGCTGAGGCGCGGCACCGATCTCGGCACAGGCAGCTCCCGGCCGGTCCGGGTCCCCCACCGGGACGCTTCTGGTCCGGGATCCGGGTCCCCTAAGTGACAGTAATGTAGTTTTGCGTTCACTGCCGGTGACGACTAAACGGGGGAAGTGCCATGCAGGATCTGGATGACGATCCACCCCTCGGCCGCAGACGGCTCTCCGCCATCCAGGGTGAGCGAGGAACTCCCCCGGTGACCACCGAGGACGCCGCGGTGGTGTCGGCGCAACGGCTCCTGAAGGTGGCCACCGCCCTCTCCGACGGCGCCACGAAACTCCACGCGCAGCTCCGTCACCTCGAGCCTGCCGACCGTGACGCGATCTTGGACCTCGTGGGCGAGCAGGTCACCGAGATCGTGACCCTGTGGGCGGACCTCGTACGAGGGGTGGTGTCGACCAGCGACGCGTCGCCGACGACACCGGTCGAGCCGCACGGGGCGAGCGCTCGAGACCCGTCACCGTTCGCGACGCAACGACAAGGTCGAGGCGCCGGCGATCATCCCGCTCGGGTGTCGACTCCGGAGACCGTCGTCGCCGCCGCGCCTGCGTCGGTGCCCAAGGTGGTCCCCGAGGCCGCGCCCCAGGCCGAGCCCGTGTCCACCCCCCTCCTGCGCCACGTCCCGCCGGAGTCCGGGCGCGACTCCGATCGCCTCACTCGCGACGAGCTCACCGGCGTCCTCAATCGACAGGCGGGCTTCGCCGCCCTCGGCCGTGAGATCGATCGATGCCGGCGCAGCGGAGAGCACTTCGTCCTCGGATACCTGAACGTCGACAGGATGAAAGTGGTGAACGACGCCCGGGGCTCGCGGGCCGGGGACGAGATCCTGCGCAAGGTCACGGCCGCGCTCCGGGCCACCCTGCGGTCCTACGACGTGATCGCCCGGCTTGGTGGTGACGAGTTTCTCTTCTCGCTGCCCGGGTCGGACATGGCTACCGCCGAACTTCGCTTCAAGGAATTCGCCGTCATCCTCTCCGAGGAGGCGCCGGGTTCGACCGCCAGTGTGGGATTCGCCGACCTCCATCAACACGACACGCTCGACGACCTCATCGCCGGGGCGGAGGCCGCCATGCTCAAAGGCCGCCGCGCCCGCCGGCGCGGGCGGGGGTAATCCCGACCACCGTTGGCGTCGCGACGATCTCGAGACGAGCCCACCCCCCCTGACGCGGGCATCGACGGAGCACTCAGCGCCGGGAACGACGTCACGGTGCACCACGACGGAGACGTGGCCGTCGTCACCCTGCGACGACCACCCCACAATCTGCTCACCGAACCGGTGCTTCGCACCGTGGCCGACGCCGTTGCCGGGCTGGTTGGCGTGGCCCGGTCAGCGGTGGTGTGCTCGGAAGGGCGATCGTTCTGCGCCGGGGCCGATTTCCGCTCTGGTGATGCTCCCGACCCCACCGCCCAGGGCGGCTTCGAGGCGACCACGGCGGCGTTCTACAAGCAGGCGGTACGGATCTTCGATGCTCCCGTGCCGCTCGTGGCCGCCGTGCAGGGCGCGGCCATCGGGGCCGGGTTCGGACTGGCGCTGGCCTGTGACCTGTGCGTCGTCGGGGAGCTCGGCTGGTTCCAGGCCAACTTCGTGCGCCTCGGCATCCACCCCGGCTTTGCGTTGAGCACCACCCTGCCCCACGTGGTGGGGCCCGGACGTGCTTCGGAATTGCTCCTCACCGGACGACGGGTGGTCGCCGCCGAGGCGGGCCGGATCGGCATCGCCCAGCGGGTGGTGCCGGCCGGCGACGAGCTACCGGTCGCGCTCGAGCTGGCCAAGCAGATCGCGGCGGGTGCGCCGTTGGCGGTGTCGTCGACGAGGGCGACGCTTCGCAGCGGCGTTGCCGATGCGGCGCGCCAGGCCATGCGCCACGAGCTCGCCGAGCAGGTCGCCCTGGCGGGGACGGCCGACGCCGTCGAAGGTGTGCGCGCCATGCTCGAGGGCCGGGAACCGCGTTTCGAGGGTCGCTGACCCCCGACGTTCAGTCGGCGCCGAACTCGGTCATGACCGTCGTCACGAACTCCTCGACTCGGGCGCTTCCCTCACCGGGCCACCCGCACACCAGGTAGCCGATTCCGACGTCACGCATGGCTGCCACTTCACGCCGGACCTCGTCCCAGGGCTCGGACAACGACAGTGACGACGCCCGCAGGATCGAGCCGGGGTCGCGTCCCGCCGCCTCCGCCAGGTGGTCGATCTCGCTGCCCAATGCAGCGAGCTGGTCGGGGCTGCCGTAGGTGTGCCACACGTCCGCCCACTTCGCCGCCAGGGGCAGCGTTCGACGGCGACCCGAGCCTCCGATCCAGATCGGCGGGTGAGGTCGCTGCACGGGGACGGGGCGCATCTGGGCATTGTCCAAGTTGAACCGGGCCCCCTGGTACGACACCACCTCTCCGGTGAACAGCCGCGTGAGCATCTCCAGTTCGTCTTCGAGCATGTCGAAACGACGTGCCGTCGGTGGGAAGTCCAGTCCCAGCTGCCGGTGCTCGGGCTTCGTACCACGCCGCCCCGACGGCGAGCTCGAGCCGGCCCCCACTGGCGTGGTCGACCGTCACCGCCTGGGCGGCGAGGATCGAAGGATGGCGGTACGTCACACCCGTGACGAGCAGACCCAGGCGGATGGTGCTCGTGGCCGCGGCCAGCGCCGCCAGGGTGGTCATTCCCTCGAAGCAATTGCCGGGGCCCTCCCCGTACATGGGGACGAAGTGATCGAATCCCCACGCGCCGTCGAAGCCGAGCTCCTCGCCGAAGCGCACCCGTTCGACGATCTCGGCGAACTCCGTCCGCTGCTGGGCCACGTCGATTCCGAATCGCATGGCCCGA
>CAWISP010000037.1:0-106344 GCA_963838775.1 uncultured Acidimicrobiales bacterium | reverse complement strand
GGAGGGCGCTGAAGTAAGGACGTTTCTGTTGGGCCAGTTGTGCCAGGTGAGTGTGTTGTTGATAATGGGCCAGCCAACGGGTTGATCGGCAGACGTCCAGACGTCCAGACGTGCAAGCGTGGTTACTCGAGGCTGAGCCCGTGGGTTGTCGGGCGCGTCAGGTCGCAGCGATGCTCCAGCCGGCCGGACCAAACCGCAGACCGAGTGTGGCAAGACGCGCGAGGTTGAGCGCCCCGGCGCGCGTGTCGAGGTCGGTGCCAACGCGGCGAAGGCCGCGCGTGCGCGCTCGTCGTCCGCCCCAGGCTCGGAAGGCGAAGTGCGCGATCTTGCGCTCGACCATCGGTCGGTCGGCCCGATAACGCGCCTGCCACGCCGGGTCGGCCTGCTCGGAGCGAGCCCGTTGCAAAAGGGCTTCGTGAGGATGGATCGTGATCGTGCGGCCCGAGCGCGACCGCGTGCAGGCAGACGCGAGCGGGCAGCTCTTACAGTGGGGGGCGAAGCTCGCTGTTCCGTCACCGCGACGATGAAAGCGGATCGGGACGCTGTGATTTGCCGGGCAGGTGACGGTCTTTTCTTCGAGGTCGATTGCGAACCGGTCCTTCGTGTAGCCGCCGGTTGTGTTGCGATAGGGCGGGACCTTGGCGACGACGCGAAGTCCGGATGCTTGAAGCTCGGCGCGCGTCGCCCCGTCCCCATAGGCGGCGTCGCCGACGATCTCGGGCGGGTCCTCCTCGGGAAGGGACTCGACAAGGGCGGGAACAGCGTCACGATCGGGTGTGTTGGCCGGGGTGGCGACGACCTCGTCGATCAGCTCGGAGTCCGGGTCGAGCGAGAAGTGCGCCTTGTAGCCGTCGAAGCGGCGAGCCTTGGACTTGTGCCCGTGACGAGCCTCGGTGTCGACCGTGGAGATGACACGGTCTTTCGCAACCTTTTTCGCGATGCGGAAGACACCGTCTGATCCCTGCTCGGTGTCTTGACCGGCGACGAGGGCCAACAATTCGGCTGCCTCGTGCGCCGGAGAGGGCAACGTCTTGTCCTCGAGCACGACGAGGGTCAAAAGGCAGTCCACGACGAGCTCGTCGACGAGCTGTTCGCGCGCATCGGGGTCATCCCAGTCGCACGGCGGCTTGCCGGGCGAGGCGTAGTCGTCATCGCGAACCAGCGCCTCGCGCACCTTTGCGGCAAGTCTCGCGAGACCGAGATTGTCTAAGACGACGAGCAGCTTTCTGATCGCCGCCCGCAGCTGGGTGACGGTGTCCTGGGTCGCCACCGCGTCGTAGATCGGCGTCGAGTCGAAGACCCGGGCACGGTTGCCCATCGCCTTGGACTGTGTGGCCACGACCTTGGTGTCCTCGAACATCCTCCGGGGACGCGGAGAGGCCCGGAGCCTGTTGCGCTGTCCGACAAGGTTCGTCGGATGGAAGGCCTCGGCGCCGGTGTCGACACCACAGGCCGCCTGCCAACGCAGATCGACCTCCAGGCGATCGGTCGCCTCGCGATCGGACAGTCCCTCGAAGGCCTGCAGCACCATCACGCTTGCCATCACCCGCGCCGGGATCGTCGGGCGACCTCTTGGCGAATCGGCGTAGAGGTCCGCGAAATAGTCGTCGGGAAAGAGCCGGTGCCCCTCGTCGGCGAGCAGTCGATAGATCGAGCCTTCGCGGAGACGCTCGCCGAGGATCTCCCGGGGGTTCTCGAAGCGGGGCTGAACCTGCGCCACACCAAGTGCCATGGATGTAATTCTCGCCTACCCGCTCGGAAATCGCGAGTATTTGGAGTCGATTACTTCAGCGCCGTCCTAGTGACGTGTCAGCGTGATTATCTGAAGAATTAGTCGATATCGGGAATTTTCCCTGCGCGCCAAAGGTTCTGCCTGGTAGAACCTCTCGAGAAGGAGCTGGCATGGCGCGTCGCGGACGACCGACCGTTGAGATCACCCTCACCGACGAGGAACGCCGAAGCCTCGAACGCTGGGCGCGGCGGCACTCCTCTGCGCAGTCTCTCGCCCTTAGGTGCCGCATCGTTCTTCGTTGCGCCGACGGGCGCACCGATCGCGAGGTCGCGGCAGAGCTCGGCGTGCATCCCGTCACAGTCGGGAAGTGGCGGCACCGCTTTTCCGAGGAGCGTCTCGATGGACTCGTCGACGCACCTCGTCCCGGAGCGGTCCGCAGCATCGGCGACGACGTCGTCGAAGCGGTCGTCGTCGACACGCTCGAGTCCGCCCCGGCCGACGCAACCCACTGGTCGACGAGGGGTCTCGCGAAAAAGCATGGAATCAGCCGCCAGACCGTGTCGGAGATCTGGCGGGCCTTCGGTCTCAAGCCCTGGCGCGAGGACGCCTTTAAGGTCTCCCCCGACCCCGAGCTCGTAGAAAAGATCCGCGACATAGTCGGGCTCTACTTGAATCCCCCGGTCGCCGCGGTGGTCTTCGCCGTCGACGAGAAGCCCCAGATCCAGGCCCTCAACCGGACCGCCCCGACATTCCCGATGTTGCCGGGAACCCCGGCGCGCGCAACCCATGACTACGAGCGCAACGGCACCTGCGACCTGTTCGCCGCGTTGAACATCGCTTCGGGAAAGGTGATCACCGACATCAAGGCGACCCACACCTCGGCCGACTTCCTCGCTTTCTTGGGAAAGATCGACGCGAGCGTGCCGAAGGACCTCGAGGTCGAGGTCGTGCTCGACAACCTGTCGACGCACAAGACCCCGAAGGTCCACCAGTGGCTGCTGCGTCACCGGAGGTTCCACTTCCACTTCACCCCGACCTACGGTTCGTGGATGAACCTCGTATGGGTTAACCGGCCTTGGGAGGCTCGACTGGCTGTAGCGGTCTGAGGGTCCACCAACCGGGAGGCGTCCAGGTTCATGCTGACCTGGAGCGACGACTCTGGAGGTGTGCCATGGCAGTGCCGCAGGTATGTCTGGATCCAGGGGACGCAATCGAGCTCGGCGAAATGTTGGAGTTTCTCGGCGAGTGGCTGGTATGTGACCACAGCCGACTGGCCGACTCGTTGAGACGGTTCGTCGGAAGTGACGGCTACGACATCGATCAGCTGCACGCGGACCTGTCCCGGTTCGGGTTCCTGCTCGGTGTCACCGACGGGGAACTGTTCTTCGACGGTGATGCACGATGACGGTGTCAGCGGGACCGCTGGCGGTCGTTCGCCTGGAGGGCTCGCATCGCCTTGAGGGTTCATGGACTGATGTCGAGATGGCGAACACTTTCTTGACGCACCTCGAGGCTCGGGGGTTCTCGCCGGCCACCGTGCGGGCGTATGCCTTCGACTTGTTGAACTTTGGTCGCTTCCTCGGCGATCAGGGGTTGACCGTCGTTGAGGTGGTGCCGACCGACTTGTTCGACTATTTGGACTGGCAGGCGAAGTCCAAGCGCAGCGGGAACAAGAAGGTGGTGCGCCTGACCGATCGGCGCGGAGCGGCGCCGGCAACGATGAACCGACGGATCGCCGCGGTGCGCGGGTTGTTCGAGTACGCGGTGATCGCTGGTGTCCGAGGAGACAACCCGGTGCCAGCGGCTCGGCGTTCGACCGGGTTGCGGCCCAAGGGCCGTGGTCTGCTGGGCCATATCGGGACGCGCCGGGCGCCGACGGGTGGCCGGCTGGTCCGCCAGCCACGGCGCCTTCCCGAGAGTCTCGAACCCGACGAGGTGTCCGCTTTCCTCGCCGACTTGTGCACCTGCCGGGACAAGGCGATGGCCTTGGCGATGCTGGTGGGCGGGCTGCGAGCAGCCGAGGTCCGCTCGTTGCGCCTGGCTGACGTGGACCGGGGGATGCGCCGGGTCCGAGTGGTCGGGAAGGGCAACAAGGAACGAACGGTCCCGGTCGATCGGGTGTTCTTCACCGAGCTGGGCAACTACCTTCGGACCGAACGCCCGCCGGGGTGCGCCACGCCGGAGTGTTTCGTGGTGCTGCGGGGACCGACACGAGGATCGGCGTTGACCGAAGCGGGGATGCGTCGCATCTTCCGCACGCACCGGGCCCGGTCCGGCTCGACGAGAGTCCGCCCGCACCGTCTGCGCCACACCTATGGGACCGAGTTGGCAGCGGCCGGCATCGACTTGCTGGTGTTGCGCGAGCTGATGGGCCACGCCTCCCCGGAATCGACCGCCGCCTATGTGCACCTGTCGTCGGACACCTTGGCTGCCGAGTTCGCCAAGGCGCGGGCGGTCACCCGATGAGCGCGACGGCCCTGGCCACCCTCGAGGCCAGCGGCGCTCCTGACGTCCTTGTCGACTACGCCCGGTTCGTCGCCGGACTGAGCATCGGGCCCGAAGCCAAGCGCCATCGCCGAAACGCGGCCTGCGAACTGCTTAACGCCCATCCCGATCTCAAGGCGTGGATGGCCAGGCCGACACGCGCCCGTCTCGCCGATCTGGCTCGCAGCCATGCCTGGTCGTTCATCACCTGGTGTTTCCTGGAACAGATCCTCGTTCCCGACCTGGACCTGTTGCTGACCAAGACCCCCGGTGACCTCTACGTCGAGTGGGGACAACGTCACGCCGACGATGTAGCCCGGGTCAGCGAGATCGCCCGCCGTTACTCCTGGAGCGCCAACTGGACCCGCGACGTCGCCGGCAACGCGTTGGCGATGCTGTGTCTGTGGTCGGGGAACGATCTCGACGAGCTGACCGACGACGTCTTCGACAGCTTCACCGCCGCGCTCGCCGACACCCCCTCGGCCCGGCGCGACGCCCGCCTGCACAACCAGGCCCGGGCCTTCAGTCTCCACCAGGCCTGCTACGAGCTGCGGATCTGCCACCACACCCCACGCAAGAACCGACCGCCTGCAGCCACCGTCGCCGAGACGCTCCAAGCCCTCCCCCAACCAGAGATCCGCAAGGTTGCCCTCCGCTACCTGGAGGTCGTGGCCACGACCCTGCGCCCCTCGACCGTGCTGCTGAGAGCGGACAGCCTGATCATCTTCGGTGAGTACCTCGCGGCACACCATCCCGATCTACGCCGGCTCGAGCAGCTCGAGCGGGCCCACATCGAAGGGTTCCTGGTGTGGAACCACCACCGGCCCTGGCGCGGCTGGCTCGCCCGCGACAAGCCGGTGGCGGCGTCAGTTTCCAAACGCACGGTGGTCGACCTGCGCGCCTTCTTCGAGGATCTGGCCGTGTGGGGGTGGGCCGATCGCCCGACCCGCCAACTCGTCTTCGCCAGCGACATCCCACGCCTCGACCGTCCCATGCCCAAAGCCCTTCCGCCCGACGTCGACCGGGATCTCATGGCCGCCGTGGCTGGCCTCGCAGATCCCTTCGCACGCCACGGTCTGGCCATCCTGCGTGGCACCGGGATGCGACTCGGCGAGCTGCTCGACCTCGAGCTCGACTGCCTCTGGGACTTCGGTGACCGGGGCACCTGGGTGAAGGTCCCCTTGGGCAAGCTCGGCACGGAGCGAACCGTGCCGCTCGACGAGCCGACTCTCGCCGATTTCGACGCTTGGATGGCACAACGCGGGCCGCAACGAGCGTTGATCCACCCCCGCCACGGGCAGCCCGCCGACTTCTTGTTCGTCGAAAAGGGACGGCGGCTATCGGCGTTCCGGCTTCGCCACGGCCTCGAACAGGCCATCGCCGTCGCTGGACTGACCGGACGTGACGGCCAACCGCTTCGAGTCACCCCGCACCAACTCAGGCACACCTATGGGACCAGCCTCGTCAACGCCGGCATGTCGCTACAGGCGCTCATGGCCCTCATGGGTCACGTCTCCGCCGAGATGACCCTGCGCTACGCGTCGCTCGCGTCACCGACCGTTCGAGCCGCCTACGAAGCGGCCATGACAAAGGTGCACGCTCGCCAAGCGCTCTTCGTCGTCGCCACCGGACGCGGCACCGCCACCGACCGAGTCGAATGGCTCCGATCCGAGATGCTCAAGACCCGCGTCGCTCACGGCTACTGCTCCCGTGACCTCGTCGCCGACGCCTGCCCCTACGCCAACATCTGCGAACAATGCGACAACTACGTCGCCGCCCCCGAGTTTCAATCCGTCCTCGAAGCCCAACTCGCCGACATTCACACCCTGCGCGACGACGCCCAAGCACGCGGATGGAACTCCGAAGTCGCCCGCCACGAACGCGTCGTCGCCAGCATCGACGGCCACCTCCGACGGCTCAGAAATCAAGCCTGATCAACAGACTTGTGCTTGACACAACCCCGAGGGCCGGTTAATCGAGCGGTGGTTCAGAGATCTCACCGACAAAGCCATCCGTCGCGGCGCGTTCGCAATAACCGGCCGCGCCTACCTCGAACGCGTCGTGCACGAACTCTTCGTCATCGTGCGCCGACAGGATCACGACTCGTACACTCGGATGAGTGACAGCCAGTTCACGCGCCACATCGATGCCACTTTCGTCGACAAGCTGCACGTCGACGAGCACTACCTCCGGCTCCATGGCATCAACGAGGGCAAGTGCCGCGGCCCCACTCTCGGCCTCGCCCACGACGGCGATATCGCCCGACGTCTCGAGTACTTGGCGTGTCCCGGTGCGCACCACGGCGTGATCATCGACGAGGAGCACTCGGAGCAAGGTGTCGCTGCCGTCCGCCTCCACCCACCGCGTGGTATCGACCACGACTCAATGATATCGGCCCGCGAGTGCTATCCATCGCGAGATCGACTTCGCCCGCTACGCCACCACGAGCGGCGTCAGACACGCCGACAGGGCCCAGTCCCGTGGCACCAGATGATCCGAGAGGAATCACCTACATGCCCCGGGTGCAACCACGTATGACCGGTGGAAAGCAGCGTGGGACACTGTTTATTGGCCACTGTGGTGGTGGTGGCGCGTTATTGGCCACTGTGGTGGTGGTGGCGCGTTTTGGCCACTGTGGTGGTGGTGGCGCGAAATAGAATGCCCGGTAAGAACTGACGGGCGTCTCTCGGTCAAGACGTGATCGAACGAGAGCCCGCATCGTTGGCGACAGCTCATGCCACGAGCATGGACTTACGCAGGCGGCATCACGGGCTATGGAGGGGCAGGGACTCTGTCGATCTCGCGTACACTGGCTCCAGCTTTCACTGATTACCCCGCTGGCGGGGTTGCCGAGTCATCGATATCTCCTCAGCGGGAGTCGGGATCGAACTCCGAAGAACCGACGCTTCTGCAGGTAGCACCTCGGCCCTCACGGCGTCACCATTCCTGGCCGCATAGCCCCACGAGTTCCTGCGCTCTCCCACTCATGCACCGAATCCTCTGGAGTCACGAGCCCCTGTGCCTCACAACGATTCGATCCCCGTAGCACGACGTCGTCTCACGACCGCGCCGACAGTCGAGATTGGTGCGAAGTATGCTCGGTGCGTGGTCTTTATTTTCCGCAAGCTCCTCGCCACCCTCAGAGTTCGACGCGAGCGCCGCAACCGATCACGAGGTAGGTGACCACCCTGCGTCAGCGAGTGGACCCGAGCACTCCACGAAGTGCCGGCGCTTCCAACGAACTCCGAGGGACGTGAGGAGCACCAACCGCCGACAAGAGCAGTCGCCTCCGACACACCCCCTGAACCCGTGGACAAGCTTCGGGGCTTGTTGGCGAGCTGCCCGACCCGAAGACGACTCCGGGGGCACGGGCTGACGTACCCCTGGAAAAATGGGGCGGATGTCTCATTGAGGACGCCACCTGCCGCAGTTAGCGTGTCCTCATCGCCTGGCGCTGGGACGACGCACTCGGTGCAGACGACGGGCAACTGCTGGGGCTGGAGGCACCCGATTCCGGGGGGTTAACCGGGTGCCTCGCCTCAGTACCCTCCGGGTACCGTCAGGGTCGCTCATCGCCTTTCCCTGATTCCGGTTTCCCGCCTCCTGCCGAACCCTGGCGAACCCCGCATCCGGCGGTCCTCCGTCCCGCTCGGCCCCGGCACGTGGGCCCAGGCAGTGGTGACTCTGTTGTTCAGGCTCAAAGGGCCGGCTGCCGATAGCTGACTTCCGTGACCGCGAAGGGACTCGACCAGGAGGGGAAACACCCATGACGAGGCAGCGGTCGCGTGCAAGGACCGGGCTTCGACACGGCCGCCCGGGCTGCCGTCGGTGCCGGACGTCCACTCGGTGTGCTCGATGAGCTACACCCGGGCTGAGAGAGAGGTCCTGGTGGCCGGCCTCGTCGGTGGTCAGCAGCGAGATGCCGTGTGGTCGGTCCTGCCCGACGCGATCGGAAGCCTCGGCGATCGCGGGCTGGTGCGCATCGGCCAGGAGGTCCTGTCCGACGGCACGGTCTCGTCGTTTCCCCTGTGCCTCAGTCCGATGGGCGTCCTGGAGGCCAGGCGGCTCCAGGAGGTCGACCGTGTGATCTGGGGCGAGGTTGCCGAGTTCGCCGGTTTCGGCACCGCCTGACCGAGTAGGAGTCGGTGAGCGACCTTCCGCAATGGCGCTCGTGAGGAATGTGGCCGGGCGTTGGAGGACCCACCCGCCAGCGGTCCTCCCGCCTTGGCCGCCCCTTAGGATTCCCCGCTCGATCGCTTCCTGTCGCGGTCAGCTCCCGTGCGGGAACCCGCCGCGCTTCGAGACGATCCGATGCTCAGGTAGGGGTAGGTACTCGCCGGTACAACGCCTGGCCTGTTCCCGAGCTGACCAGCCGCCCGTCAGGAGTCCACAGACGACCCGTCCAGCCGAACATCCCGTCGGCGGAAACGGGGGCGAACCCGTCTGTCAACAGCCAGGGCTCACCGGTCGTCGAAAGATGGAAGGCCACGTAAAGATCGAGGCTCGGAGCGATGAAGCCATGCGGCTCCCGCCACGCATGGCGCGCCGATGAGGCTGGCCAGCTCTGGACATCGACGAGGATGACCGATCGACAGGCGTCCAGCCACGGGTCGTCGAAAACGGCCACCGGTCGGAACCGGCACCATGCCCTCCACTGCGGTGGCAGCGATTCGGGTGGCGGCCATTCCGCCCGGAACGTCACCGGGCGCATATCGAAGCTATTCCAGAATCTGAAGGGCGCCTCGCGCTCGGGCATCAACTCCTCGATGGACGGCAGCTCGTCTGGCGCCGGCACGGAAGGTGGTTCAGTGTCGTCGTGCTCGAGTCCTTCGACCTCACCGACCGACCAGACCATCGCCTCGAGGACCTGACGCTCTCCCTGCGTGATCGTCACGCGTTGCGACAGGGCTGTCCTTGCCGATCGAAGCGAGCTCACCTGCACATCGATCGGCTCGAACGCGGCGACATGCAGGTAGTGGCAAAAGAAGCTGGCCGGACGGTTGAAAGCGCTCTCCTGACCTGCCGCCCGGAGAGCGAAGGAGGCCACATACCCGCCCATGGGGCCCCAAATCTCCCAGTCCCGACTGAGCACCGCCCTGTAGCGCCCGTCGCCTAGGGCTTGCACGGCCGTATCTCTTGCCAAGTCACCCATCAGAGAAAACTAACTGACGTCATCGCCCGCTCAAGCCCATGGTGTCGCCGCGGGCGCATCCCTGAGGGTTGCTACTGCCAGTTCACCAGGAAAGCGGCGTAGTGACTGATCATCCCTTCAAGGTCAGGCACCGCACACCGCGCGACTCGGCTGAACAGAAGGAAGACGCGCCCCCAGGTGTACGACGTACGGAGTCCGGGAGGGTGTGGGCGCACATGCGGGACGCCCACACCCTCCCGACAACCTCGCGTGTTAACCAACCTGAGGGTACTGCTCCCGCAATGATCGTAAATGCCGTGAGCTCTGCAAAGCGAAAGATCACCTAGATCCACCTAGGTGGATTCTCGGCCTCACTCTTGAGCTGTTGTTGTCACGAAGAATCACCTAGATCACCTAGGTGGATTCTCGGGCTCACTTTTGAGGCGCAGTTGTCAAGATGTCACCCGATGGACGGGCGCAGCCCGGCACTGGCTACTCGCCAATGACCATACGGAGGGGAATACATGAGACTGAGGAAGAGCTTGTTGATCTTGACTGCGGTGATGCTGCCTGTTGCCAGCATCGCGCTGCTCGAGGGCACAGCGTTCGCCAAGAAGGTGACAGGGACCGGTACGACCACCTGTAGCTTCGGAGGCACCATCAACTTCAACCCGCCTCTGAGCCAGAACGGGACCCCTGGCGTGAAGAAGGAAGTCACGACGGTGAGTGCGAGCCTGGGTACGTGCTCGGGAGGAACGCCACCGGGTGTGGCAACGTCCGTCGCCGTCAAGCCGATCAAGACGAAGGTGGCGAAGGGCTCGAACGCCGGTACGTGCTCCAGCTTTGAGGCCAACTCGTCGACGATCACCGTCAAGGTCAAGGTCAACTGGTCCGGCGAGAAGCCGTCGAAGTTCAGCGTCGCTGGTCTGCACCCCGCCGTCAACGGTGAAGCCGAGGTGGGCTTCACGGGCAGCTTCGCGGTCGGCGGTTCCTACGCGGGAACGGGGTCGCTCGGGGTCTACCTCACCCCGGCGAGCACGAACGCAATCGGGACGTGCAGTGGGAGCATCTCGACGCTGACGATCGACCGGTCGACCAGCTCGGGCAGCCTGTAAAACACCTGCAGGCGCGCTCTCCGCTCGCTGCGGGGAGCCGCAAGTCGGGTCGCAAGAGGGTGGGCTTCGGTCCACCCTCTTGCGCGTCCCGGTACAGAGGCGTCCCCCACTAGGGAGAAGGCCGTCGAAGGGTATTCGGTGGGCGCAGGGGGACTCGAACCCTCGACCTCAGCCGCGTGAAGGCGGTTCGGCCCGATTCTCCTACCAGAAACAACGACGGTCCGCCCAGTTGGGAAGACGATTCCGCTTGACCGGAATTGACCGCGATTAACCTGGATTACGCGCCCCTTGGCGCGCCCAGAGCCGGTTCCCGACTTGCCGCGCGTTATCGGATGGTCTGATACCTGAGCGTGTGCCATGTACTCGGCAGGTTCGGACGGTCTTAGCCCGTGGATTGGACGCCCCGTAGCGAGTGTTCTCGACCGGCCTGGAGATACCCGGGCTGGCCCTGTCAGGGGCGCACAGATCCGGCGGTACCGCTCAGGGGGCGCGTCGTTATCGGCATCGCAGGATCGGCTGATAGCGACCGCCTGCGTGCCCCGGAGGGGACGGCCGCCCGCAGCCCGGAGGGCATTGCGGATCGATCTTTCTCGCGATCACAGTAACGTTCGTGATCGGAACTATGAGGCTGATAAACCGCCGCGCGTGACTCGGTGAACTCAACTCCATGGTTCTGGGGAGATTGGAGCCGCGCAACAAGGAAGCAGGGGGCTAACAATGGCTGATATCGATTCGCGTAGCGATATCAACACCGCCTATGTTGACGATGATTTGATGGTCATGATCCCGCTGGCCGGAGAGATCACTAGGATGTGGGTACGGCGTTATGAGGCGCTGGCGCGAGCCGATGGACTGCGAGCGCGGATCATCGAGGGCAAAGACTCCCCCACCATCATCAATCTGGCCGTGCCAGTCCGGACCGAGGGCGAGGACGTGCTGAAGATGCTGGACGCCGCTCGAGCCTTGATAGGCGAGGCCGACGCTGTCGACCAATCGCCCACTACCTCCAACTCCGCTGAGGCCATCGCCAGGCAGTGGTGGGCTCGCCAGCAAGCCGAATAGCCCATCCGATAACCGCGGTCCGGAAGCTCGGGTCAGAGCCACGAAATCGGGGATCCAGGTCGCATCGTGTATTCGACTCGCCTCGGGGTAGGTGCCGAGGCGAGCGGTAGGATCTGAGGCTGACCCGACCTGTATCCGCGATCGGAGTCGATCCCGTGCGGTCTGGTCGGTGCCATGGCCTCGGATCAGATTTGTCTATCGCCCATAATTCGTCGGCCGGAAACGATCGTCGGGTTGATCTTGATGAGATGCGAATGCGAACCGGGTGCCCAGGGTCGAAGACCGATGTGCGTGACTCGGTCGATCTCCGTGGGATCGTGCACCTCCTCAGCAACACCGACAACGACGACGCTCCACCCCGTCTCGAATATCGAGTGGATCGCGTCGGCCTCGAAGGCCACTACGGCATTGCGGACGGCTGCGTCGAGCTTGGTGCCGTCGCTAGTACGGAAGACCACAGAAGCATCGAGCACGGCGAAGTTGACCGGAAGAATCGTCGGGATTGCCCCCGATGACACGGCCACACGACCCACCTGCACCGTGCGCAATAGGCCCAGGCATTGGTCGGCGTCGAGGATCTCCATCCCAGCTCGGTCAAGCGGCATCCCGCCAGTACGCCCTGTGAGCGCCGAGACTGGTAGAGGCGAAGGTCCCCACCTCAGGCACCGGCACCACCGGCGAGGCGACCCGACCTGCTCTCAATCGATCACCGAGGACGGAGACTGTCATCAGCCTCCTGGCCGTTCCCGGTGGGAGACGGACGGGCCTCGATCCGGCACGTGCCGATTCCGGGCGGTCGCCGAAGGTTGACAACATGGTGGTCCGAGCGCCCGTAATCGGGGATCTCGCCTACCTCTTTTTTATCGGGTTGTTTATGTGGCACGCCGTCCCAACGAGCTGCCCTTGGCCGGGGGCATCCGCTCATAATCGCGAGGTCGCGTGATCTCGGGCGGGCCGATCAAGCCGCAGCCAGCGAAGGACCACCTGGCAGGTCCACTGGACTTCCATCCCAGTCCGGGTGATCCCGTGCGGTCCGGCCTCGTGCACCTTGGCCCCGTCAGGACGCCATGTACGGCAATAGCGGCCGGTCCAATCGGTAGGGATTCGGGACTTCCCAGTATCGTCTCAGAGTCGACATCATCCCCTTGATCGGGTTTGGGATCCCGATCGACCGCGGGGCTATGTTCCGTTGGACGGCGTCCGGAGGGGTCCAGCGTCGGACATGGGAGAAAGGGAGGGTGGCGATGGGTGCCAAGCACGAAGATGCGGCTCTCGTTATGCAGATTGTCCGCTGGGGGACAGAGATGGGTCTCGACGAGGCAACGCATGAGATCTTCGCCGATGGGTTCGACCCCGAGGTGGCAAGCGCGGACCACAAGGCGGTCCGAACGATGTTGATGTTCGGCGAGACCATCGCCACTCTCGTCAAGCACAAGACCCTCGACAAGGACCTCGTCGAGGACCTGTGGTGGGTTGACGGTGCCTGGGCGCGCGTCGGACCTGCGGCTAAGAAAGCCCGGGAGCGTCTGGGTGAGCCGCGGCTCTACGAGAACTTCGAGGCGCTGGCAACGGGCTGAACCGCCTGGTGTGTGGACTGCGGGGCTGGGACCGGTCTCACACCGGCAATTCCGGACGCTACACCAGGTCCGCCTTCAGCCGTCCAGCAAGCGTTGGTGTCGGAAGGAAGCCTGGGTGCGGAGGACCAGTCCGTTCCGGCATTCGGCCCGCCCCATCGGAGGCTTCGGCCGAGCGAAGAGCTGTGATCCCGGTTACGGTGCTGGAACGGCCTCGCAAGGGCGAATGGATGACCCGGATGGGAGAAGACGATGGCGAAGTACGTCGTGAGCTGGAAGGTGCGGGCGGGCGGGACGGCCCAGCAGAACCACGATGACGGGAAGAAGCTGCTCGATACGTTTGCGAAGTGGCAAATTCCGACCGACCAGAACTTTCTGCAGTTCCTTGCCCGAGTTGACGGCCAGGGCGGCTACGCCGTCGTCGAGACCGATAACCCGGCGAGCCTGGCTGACGCGCCCTCGAAGTTCTTTACGTGGCTCGAATTCGAAGTCGCCCCGGTGATCGACATCATGGACAACGTGACGGTGACCGCTGCCGGCTCCGCGTTCCGCGAGTCGATATGACCGGCCCTTGCCGTCTCCCGGTCGGTTCGAGAACCGATCGCGACCGGTAATCACGGCGGTCTCGATCGAGCGGCGGACCCAATCACAGGCCGCCGTTCCCTCCACCCCGCCCCGGGGTCGATCCGCCTCTTTCGAGCCACGCCGTGGCCAAGGAACTCGGCGGCTGACACTTCGTTACTTGAGGCCAGCCCGAAGGCGGCAGGGTGTTACAGAGCCAGGCCGCCAAGCTCCCAGACGCTAGAACCGAAGTCCAGCGTCGCCACAATCATGAATCAGGGTGATATGCGCCCCTCAGGACGTGGCGTACGCCCCTGCAAGGGCACCATGGTCCCGGCAATATGCGCTACCCGTTCACGCATTCTCAGTGCCGCGGGCCACGATTCGGCATGGAATCTGCGCGTTCTCGTCGAGGTGGTAGCTGGCGCACACGCGGTGGTAGCCGTCTGCAACCCAGAGAGGCGTCCCTCGCACTAACAATACGGGGGAGAGCTTGGTGCCGGACTTCACCTTGGCGAGATCCTTCGCCACCTCTTTGTCATCGGCCGGGAGAAGTGGCAGCCCGCTCGCTCGCAGGATGTCTTTGGCCATGAAGTGCTCAAGCCCGGAGGTCTGCTCTAGAGCCCTGGCCAACTTGTCCGCCTGCGGACCCTCGATGAGTAACGACAAGTACGTGCGGGCAGCAGGAAAGTCCTTATCCTCGGGCTGATCCTTCCAATGTTCCGTCGCCATAATCACGCCTCCGTTCCTGTCAAGGGATCCTTGACCGTCTCGTCTTGTCGAACCTAGCGGGTACGGGATATGCGCTCACACGGACTCGATGATCTCCCCGGGGACTCGGCCTCAGGTTCTCACTTCTGCGCAGACGGTCTCGTGTACGAGCTTGGTGCGTTCAGGGACTGCCGTGAGCGTCCAATAAATCGGGTCACAGGTCACATGGCAATTAAGGTGCGGTCGTGGCAGATCACCTGACGGGCAAGCGAAGCGTTGGCGCATCCACCTGGCAATTCCTCGTCGGTCGACCGCTGCGCAGCACCGAAGCGACGAAGGAGCAGATCACGCCAGTCGAAGGGCTCTCGGCCCTGTCCCTCGACGCGCTGACCTCGGTCGCGTACGGACCTGAGGCGATCATCGTCGTCCTCGCCGCCGCAGGAGCGGGGTCTCTTCATTTTGTGCTGGGGATCACGATCGTGATCGTGACGCTGCTCGCCGTTCTCGTGTTTTCGTACCGCCAGGTGATCGACGCTTATCCCGGGGGCGGCGGCGCCTATGCGGTCTCGCGCGCCAACCTCGGAGCACACGTGAGCCTTGTCGCTGGGGCGTCGCTGATCGTCGACTACACGTTGACCGTGGCAGTGTCGATCGCTGCCGGCGTCGGGGCTCTGACGTCGGCCTTCCCGGGTCTGGCATCGGCCACCGTTCCGATTTGCCTCGGGATTCTTGCTGTGATCACCCTGCTCAATCTGCGTGGCCTCGGCGAAACGGCGCGGGCGTTCTTACTCCCGACCATGGTCTTCATCGTCGGTCTCCTCGCCATCATCGCGGTCGGCCTGATCCACCCTCTGGCCCTGCATGCAGCCCAACCTGGCCGTTCACTTCTCTCCACGCACGGCCTCGAAACAATAAGCGTGCTGTTGGTGCTGAAGGCGTTCTCGGCTGGGTGTAGCGCGCTGACCGGTGTCGAGGCGATCGCCAACGGGGTGCCGCTGTTCAAGGAGCCGCGGGCTGTCCGTGCCAAGCGGACCGAGCTGCTTTTGGGTTTGATTCTCGGAGCCATGCTGCTCGGACTCGCCGTACTGGCTAGTCGATGGCATATCGGACCACGGTCAGGTCAGACCGTGTTGAGCCAGATCATGGCCGATGCGGTCGGGCGGCACTGGGCCTACTACATCGTGTCGCTCACGATCACGCTGGTGCTCTCGCTCGCCGCCAACACCTCGTTCGGAGGACTCCCTGTGCTCGCCAGTCTGTTAGCGCGAGACGGCTACCTTCCGCACCTCTTTGCGCTGCGCGGGGACCGACAGGTATTTGCCAACGGCATCTGGGCGCTCTCGGTCCTCTCGGCTGCCCTCTTGATCGCCGTGGGCGGCAACACCAACAGCCTGATTCCGTTGTTTGCGATCGGTGTCTTTACCGGCTTCACACTCGCCCAGAGCGGCCTTGTCGTGCACTGGTGGCGGAACAAACCTCCCAAGTGGCGTCACCGGGCCGCCATCAACGGGCTCGGAGCCACGATGACGGCGATTGCGACGATCGTATTCCTCTTCTCGAAGTTCCTAGAAGGGGCGTGGGTGGTGGTCGTCGCCATTCCGACCTTTGTCTTCCTTTTCATGCGGATACACGCCTACTACGGACGAGCGGAACACGACCTCGGTCTGGGAACAATTCCCCAGAAGCCAGAAGCACAACGATCGCTTGTGATCGTGCCTGTCACCGCGGTGTCGCGCCTTACTCGGCACGCAATCTGCGAAGCGCTTTCGCTCAGTCAGGAGGTGGTGGCGGTCACCGTCATCCTCGACGTTGGTAGCGATGGCGACGTTCGCGCCCGGACGCTCGCTCAGGAGTGGGACGAATGGGATCCGGGCGTTCCGCTGCAGGTACTTCACACCGACTATGCCTCGGTCGTGGATCCGCTCATCTCATTCATCGACGAGCTCCGAGGGCATAATGACAAGCAGATCGTCGTGCTCATCCCCGTCGTCATCCCTGACCGGGTCCGTTATCGCTTCCTCCATAACCAAATCGACCTCGTCCTCTCGGCGGCGTTGCGAAGCCGCCCCGATGTGGTGGTGGCGCGGGTCCAACTGCCTCTGGAAGTCCTGGCCATGGAGCCCTCGATGCCCAACCATCGATCGACCGGGCCAGGAACGAAGGAGGATTCGCTAGGTCCGCCTGGCTGAGCAGGTGGAGTCGATGTGGCGGAGCTGCGGGCTTTCTTTGCTTAGTACGTGTTTGGTATCTCTCATCGCGTGGCCCAGGGTCTCGGACCGGGCGGGCGCGAGAGTCGGTTCAACATCAATCCGATCATCGCCCACTTGACGAACGCCTCGTGAGTTTCGGGCAACCGTTCGTAGTCGCGAGTGAGGCGGCGCCATCGCATGAGCCAGGCGAAGGTGCGCTCGACCACCCACCGACGAGGGAGGACGGAGAATCCGTGCTGCTCGGGAGGTTTCCTCACGACCTCGACGGCGATCTTCCAGTAGCGCTTGGCCTTTCCGACCAGACGACCGGCGTATCCGCCGTCGGCGAAGACATGGCGAAGGCTGGGCACGAGCTTGTGGGCGAGCTTCAAGATGTCGGCACCACCGTCGCGGTCTTGGACAGAGGCCGCCGTCACCATGACGACGAGGAGCAGACCGAGCGTGTCGGTGACGATGTGGCGCTTGCGCCCTTCCACCTTCTTGCCGGCGTCATAGCCCCGTGTCGCCTTGGAAACGGTGTCGGCCCCCCGCAACGACTGGGAATCGATCACTCCCCCCGTCGGGGTTGGGTTCCTGGGCTTTCGGCCCTTCTTCTCCTTGGCAGCTCGCACCTCTTCGCGCAAGGTGTCGTGGATGAGATCGAGCGTTCCATCGTCGCGCCATTGGGCGAAGTAGCCGTAGACGGTCCGCCAGTGAGGAAAGTCGGCCGGCAGCATCCGCCACGCACACCCGCTGCGAGTGAGATAGAGGATGGCATTGACGATCTCGCGCTTGGCGTGGACCCGAGGGCGACCGCCGGGCGCCACGGGTTCGGTCTCGGGTAGGAGAGGCTCGATGATGGCCCATTGGTGATTCGTCAGGTCGGTCGGATAGCGACGTGTGGGTGCCATGTACACCACTCCAACGCAGCAGCGGACAAATCGCGAGCATCTTGACACGACAAACGCGCTGGTCACGCGCGTGTTTGGAAAGATCTCACTGAGCACGGCGGGTTGAGCACTCGAAAGCGCCCTCGCGACCGCTCAGCTAACGCGGGCCTCTGCCGGAGAGTTATCAAACACGTTCTTAGCTTGCGATTAAACCCTGAGGACTGCGTCAGGCGCTCTTTTTGATCACTGCGTAGCGCTTGAGCGGTCCGGTTCGTGTGCCTCGGGGTCGTCCCGGACCGGGCGTGTCGGATTTCGGTGGACTGGCGGGCGTGCCCAGTGTTGCACGAAGTCGACGAAACCCTCGTCGAACCCGCGCCGGAGTGAGTTGCGCCGCATCAAGACGTCGTTCCCACGGGAGTCGGAGATCCTCGACGAGCTGGCTCGCTAATCGGAGCTGCGTATAGGCGGCGATCACGATCCACGTCCAGCGATCGGCCTGCTCGGGCATCTGTAGCGACGGTGTCGTCCACCCCAGGGTGTTCTTCACGAAGCGATATGTGTGCTCGATGTCAAAGCGGCGCAGGTAGGTGCGGAAGCACAGTTCGAGATCGGGCGCACCGGGTCCTGACCACCACAGCCACAGCGTCTTCTTGGTGCGTCCGATGGGGTTCGGGAGATGTTCGACGTCAACGCGGATCACGCTGCCGCGCACGATTGGGATCTCGGGTCCCGCCCATCGTCCCCGGCCAGGGAGTTTGGGATGCCGGTGGTGCCAGGCGCGTACTCGCACCGTCCCGTAGCGAGGATCGTGCAGCTGGGTCTGGGAGTCGGGCCTGGGGCTTCTGGGGTCCGAGAGCTTGAAGCGTCGCCCGTGGCGCGGAGGTCGGCCTTTGGTCGGCCCCGGGCGGGGGCCGGGATCGTCGTAGAAGACGCGGTCCGACTTGATGCGCACCAGGACCTGGGCATCCACATCTCTGAGCCCCGCACCGAGGGCGACGGGGTCGTAGCCGGCATCGAAGACGAACAGCGGCGCGGCGCCCTTCTGAGGACCGAGGGCCTCACACAGACGGCGGACCTGACCGATGGTGGCGTCCGTGGCGTCGGTGGTGGGCGCGATGCGCAAGGCGTCGACGGGCGCTGTCCAGCTGTCGGGGCTGAACGAGAGCTGGGAGATCCACTGGTAGCTCCAGCCCGCCACGATGGGCTGGCCCGCCGAATGCTTCGACGCCGAGTAGTAGAAGCCCCGCTCGGGACTGCATTCGGCATCACAGCGGTCCCACACCGAGGCGTCCACGGCGAAGACCTGGGGCCAGGTCGCCGGCCGGGTCTCCACCAAGAGCCCACGCAGACGCTCTTCATCGATCTCGCCCCGGGCCAGGGCCTTGTAGAGCGAGCCATGCGAGCGGCGGAAGGTGGGCTCCAGGCTGAGCGCGGGCACCGAGCGCAGTGGACCCGGAGCGCACAGCGCGGCGTCACAGAGCTCGAACAGGGTGTCTCCCCATCCGGTCATACATCGATAGAGCTCGGTTCGTAGGGCGTGGAGCTGGTGCCGTTCCTGGTCATGGGGGGGCTGGCGCATTTCCAGACAGTATTACTACTGTCTGGACATGGATCGGGGATACTTGTCCCGGGAGGACGACATGGCCAAGGCGGCGAGCACAACGCGACTGGCGGGCTACGAGCGCCGCTATCGGCAGCTCGCGGCTCAGCTAGCGGAGGTCGGGTTCATCTCCTCGGGCACCGTGACCCGCCGTTACACGCGCTGTGCCACGGCGGGCTGCAAGTGCCACGGCGACCCACCTCAGCCGCACGGCCCGTATTACCAGTGGACCACCAAGGTCGACGGCAAGACTGTGACCCGGCGTCTCAGCGTGCAAGAGGCAAAGCTCTACCAGGAGTGGATCACCAATGACCGGCGCTTGCGCCGGCTCATCCAGCAGATGCGTCAGGTGGCGGCGAAGGCCGGAGAGCTGAAGATCAAAGAGGCCGCTGGGACATAGGGCCAAGGTTTAATCGCAAGCTTAGGTGTTCTACCCATAGACCTTGTTGACACAAATTCCGGCATGGAGTGACCCGGGTCTGACGGACACCGGTGCTCTGGGTTCATGCAGCATTGCTTGAGACGGCGTTGGCGCGCCAGCGGCGCTCGTACTCGGCCGGGCAGAGGTTCCCAATCGAGGAGTGCCGGCGCCAGGTGTTGTAGAAGCCCTCGATGTAGTCGAAGATCGCCATGCGGGCCTGGTTGCGGTTCTCGAAGACGCTGCGGTCGATGAGCTCGCACTCCAAAGTGGCGAAGAAGCTCTCGGCCATGGCGTTGTCGAAGCAGTCACCCACCGACCCCATCGAGCGCTCTACCCCGGCGGCCCGACAGGCCTGGGCGAAGTCGTAACTCGTGTATTGCTCAGGTTCAAGGGGTCGTAGCAACACTGCCTTGTCCAGCTGATTGTAAAAGCTGATCGAGTGTTTCGGCGGGCGTCTTCCAACCGAGGGTCTTGCGGGGTCTGCCGTTGAGTGCAGTGGCGACCGCGACAAGTCGTCGGGATGGTGCTTGGAGAGATCGGTGCCCTTGGGGAAGTACTGGCGGAGCAGACCGTTGGTGTTCTCGTTGGTTCCGCGCTGCCAAGGGCTGTGAGGATCGGCGAAGTAGATGGCCAGTCCACTGTCGACACGCAGCTGCGCGTGCTGGGCCATCTCGGATCCCTGATCCCATGTGAGCGATCGGCGTAGTTGTTCGGGCAGAGTCCCGATAGTGGCAGCGATGGCGTCACGAACAGCTTCGGCGCCGTGGCCGGCCAGCGGAGGCCCGTTCTTGACGGGCTCGATGGTTCCGTGGCCGTCCATGGGCGGCAGGTGCAACAGCATGGTGAAACGGGTGGTCCGCTCGACCAGCGTGCCGATCGCCGACTTGTTCAGACCGATGATGGTGGGTCGGACCGGAGCGCCCTGCCAGCCTTTGAGCTGGTGGGTTTCTCCGGCCCGCCCGCCGAACCGGACGTGCGGCTTTCACCGCATCCGGCTCTCCACAGGTTCATGCCGCTGGTGCGGGTGATCCTTCCGTTGTGGCGCTCGTCCATGGTGTGGGGATATGGGCATGCCGGTAACGGTATCGAGTGACCGGCACCGCTCGTGGTCGGAACATTGCCACCCCATCGTCGCTGATCTCCCAGTTTGGGAGGTGACGACGTCGGATCGTTCCCCAGTTCGCTTTTGGGTGACGTTTGCGGATCCAGCCGACGATGCGCCACCAGGCATATGCGTCGACGTAACTAAAGGTCCGTTTGGACACCCCGTGGCGAAAGTAGTTACACCACCCCCGCAGCACCGGGTTCACCTGGCGCAGCAGGTCGGCGAGCGTTCGATGCCTCGACCGGCGGGTAAGCGCACGAACCTTTGCCATCACCGAGGCCAGCGACCTCTTCGACGGGTAGGTGTACACCCTCCGCTTGTCCGTTCCCCGTTGAAGCCTCCGCTGGATGCGAAATCCCAAGAAGTCGAACCCCTCGTCGATGTGACAGACCTTCGTCTTCTCTTCCGACAGGCGCAGGCCCATCGGAGCGAGCACCGATGTGACTCCATCGCGCAACGCCTCGGCATCTGCCCGGCTGCCGGACACCATGACCACAAAATCGTCTGCGTAGCGGACGAATCTGGTGATGGCGCCGCCCGCATGGCGGTGCTTGGAGCGTTTCCATTCCGAGCCAAGTGCTTCCCACTTTTGGGTGAAGTGCTCGTCAAGGATGGACAGAGCGATGTTGGCCAGCAGCGGCGAGAGGATCCCGCCTTGGGGAGTGCCGGCGGTCGTGTCCCTGTGGACGGCATCCTCGCTGAGGATCCCGGCCCGCAAGAACGCCCTCACCAAGCCTAAGACACGCTTGTCCCCGATGCGACGTCGCACCCGGCCCATCAAGGCCACATGGTCGATCTCATCGAAGCAGGCCGTGATATCTCCTTCGAACACCCACTCGTAGTTGCGAGTGGGTGAGGCGAAGAAATGAATCTCGGCGATGGCGTCTTGGGCTCGGCGCTTCGGACGGAAGCCATAGGAACATGGCTTGAAGTCCGCCTCGAAGATGGGTTCGAGCACCAGCTTCAGGGAGGCTTGCACCACTCGGTCGACAGCGGTCGGGATGCCAAGACGGCGGAGCTTTCCGTTCGTCTTGGGGATCATCGTCTCCCGCACCGGCATCGGAGAGAATCGGCGTGCCTTGAGGTCATCTCGCAGCCCACCGAGCAGCTCTCCAGCGCCGAAGACGATGGAGCGTGGAACCACTCCATCGACACCGGCCGAGCGTGCCCCCTTGTTCCCCTTGACCCGACTCCACGCCACGACGAGGAACGCCGGGTCGTAGACGAGGTTGTAGAGGTCATCGAAACGACGATCGGGATCGCTGATCGCCCATTGGTGCAGCTTCGTCTGCATCTTGTGTACCCGCAGCTCGGCCTCATCGAGGTCAGGCCACAGATCGCCGATATTCACCAGCGAACTCCACCATCAGCGTTGATGCTGCGATCCTGCTGGGTCCCTTCGCCATGTGACCGGCTTTCCCGGCCTCGGACTACTACGGACCCTCCGCCCCATCCCGGTGGCGTCAGTCGACGACGGACCTTCCCGCCGACCAGCTGGCTGCTGGCCGGTGAGGGGACCGCCGGGATGGTTCCCACGTTCACTGCTGACCGTTCGACGAATGAGGCGCCCAACTATGCCCCTGCGACATCGCCACGCCTACGCCGCAGGCATTCAGCGTGGCCTCCGGGGCGGCGATCTGTTTCCACCCCAAGAGTTCCCCGCCCAACTGCTGCGGGTGCGCATCGCGGCCCAGCCCAGATCCACCAGGTTCGAGCTGGAGGGAGGATTGAGGAGCCTTCAGACGTTGGTTTCTCACGTACACCTTTTCGTCTCGCTTGCCGGACCCGGACCGTCTGGCAGTGCCGATCCGTCCCGTCGTTGTCAGGGCTGCTCCCACCTTCTCCTGCGACTCCAGGGTCAGGCTGCCCTCAGCTTCTGCCGGGATGCTGCGACATCCCGACGGCGGTGTCCTTTCATCACCGCACGGTCATACAGCGCCTCGTGGCGCACCAGGTCGCCTTCCCAATGCCCGGGCACCGCCCGGTCTTCAGCCTCTGCGGGCCGCTCGCTGATCATCACCTCGGGAGTGACGAACTTCTTGCCCCGCCCCTGCGTCCGGGCCCTTGGAACTCGTAAAGCCCGGCCGGTGCGCAGACAGGCGGTCAGCTCCCGGCGCAAGGCTCCCCGACCCTGGATGAATAACGCCTGATAGATCGCCTCGTGAGAGATCCTCATCGTCTCATCATTAGGGAAATCGACCTGCAGACGCTTGGAGATCTGCTCCGGGCTCCACGCTTTCGCCCACCGGCGGTCCTGGCGTCGTCCGTGCCGTCGACCGATAAAGCGGACCGTCGGGCCGGGGACCTCGGTTCCGTCCGGCCGGGTGATCAATCCGGACAGGCGATCTTGGACATAGGTCCGGAGCTTCTCGTTGGCGGCCAGCGTGGCCACCTTGGGCCTCCTCGCTCGCCGGTTCGCGTGCCACTGTGCAGCGATGGCCCGATAACCCGACGACCCCGCCCGGGTGGCCGCATTGCGGCGCAGCTCCCGGCTGATCGTCGATGGAGAACGGTTTGTCTGTCGGGCGATTTCCCTCACACCGCAGCCTTTCGCCTCGAGGATGGCGATCTCCTCACGCTCGGCGAAGGACAAGTAACGGCTAGACAACGGGGCCAGGCTGACAGGGCGCATCCCACCAGCCTCACGGAACCACCTACTCCCAACGGGGGATGACACTCCCACCGACAGCGCCGCGTCCTCACTCGACAGCCCCTTGGCGATCCCGACCCAGAACCGCTGAACCTGATCCCGCTGCCAGACCGGCGGCCGTCCCGGCGAGTACATCTTGTCTCGCATCGCCCACGTCGCCTTCTGTTGCCTGCCAACTCCCATCCCGGAACACCTCCATCATCGAGGTGTTGCGACGACCACTGGAATCCGCCTTGACATCCCTGGTCCGAATGATGGACCACGACACCATCTGGACGCTGGCGGGCGATGGCCATCTGGAGGGCTCTGGTAACGAGCTCGGTGTTCTGGTTGGAAGACATCGACCACCCCACGACCCGGCGGGTGAAGACGTCGAGCACCACGGCCAGGAACAGAAAGCCTGCCCATGTCGGGACATACGTGATGTCGGCCACCCAACGCTGCCCCGGGCCCGGCGCGGTGAAGTCCCGCTCCATGAGGTCAGGCGCAGGGCGGGCCCGCTCGTCTCGGCGGGTGGTGCGACAGAACTTGCGCCTGGTCACGCCCTGGATGCCGGTGACACGCATGAGCCGGGCTACCCGATGGCGTCCCACATCTTCGTCGTGCTCTTCGACCAGCTCGGTCCTGATGCGGCGATAGCCATAGGTCTGCCGGGACTGGGTGTGGACCAGGCGGATCTTCTCGGTGAGGACCTCGTCCGACAGCGCCCGGGCCGACGGCGGACGGTCTCGCCAGCAGTAGTAGCCGCTCGTCGAGACGCCGAGGAGCCGGCACATGGTGGCCACCGCGTGAGAGGCCCGGTTCGCTTCGATGAACTCGAACCCCGCTACGGGGTCGAGTGCGTCTCCTTGGCGAACCAGGCCGCGGCTTTTTTCAGGATCTCCTTCTCCTCCTCGAGGACCCGCACCCGGCGACGAAGTGCGACGAGCTCAGCCTTCTCGTCGGTGGTCGGCCCGTCGGTGCGCACACCGTCATCTCTGTCGGCTTGGAGGATCCAGTTGCGAAGGGTCTGCTCGGAGCAGCCCACCGTGGCGGCGGCCCGCTTGAGCGACACCCCGCCCTCACGGACGAGACGGACCGCCTCGGTGCGGACCTCGGGCGGATACGGAGGCGGGACTCTCCCGGACATGACGGACTCCTTTCTGCCAGACGAGACATGGTCTCGCCAAGCGGTCAGGTGTCCGCGGATCCCGGGTCACTCCAAGCTGGCGACGTGACCGGAGCGCACGGTAGTCGGGGATCCCGCTCGATTTGTGTATCGATTTGGCTCAGGCGGGTCGTGCCGTTCCTTCTCGCCCTGACCAGGCCGCCACGCGCCCTCTATCGACACCCTGGGAGCGATACCGATCACCCCCGGCGGGTTCTTGGCGGCGTCACCGTGTGCCCGGCGTGAGGACGTCTCCCCTAGAACAGGCCAGTCTCGCTACCAGGGACCGCACTGGTCGGTGGGACGGCGTTCACCGGTTCCCCCCACGCACTGAAGGTCGATGTCGTAACGTCGCCATTCGTCGTGCTCACTTCCTCGACCGGAAGAGGCGAACCAGTATCTGCGATGTATAGGGTGCCGAACAGACCACCCGGAAGGTGACCTCGGAGTCCGATCACTGACTGGCCCCTGACAACGGAAGGGCCGAGCTTGGTCGTTTGGCCCGTCGGGGTGACCTGCTTTAGGAGTGAACCGATCGTCAGGGTCTGAACGATCGCTTTGTAATCTTGGCTGCTCGACGGGAAGAAGAGCCATTTGTTGGCATACTTCTCCCCGGCAGCCGAAGGCGCTTGGAATAACTCCGACATGGCAAGCTGATTGGCGTTGACATAGACGATCCCGTTGGTAGCGATTGCGGTCACCTCGGCGCCGCCTGCAGTGATCACCTGCTTGCCGGACCTAGCCGCGGTGTCGTTCACGTAGGTCGCCGTCCCCCCTTGCAGTTGGATCGTCGTTACGACGTGCACGGAACGTGCCTGCTTGACGGCTTGGGCGGCGAGCCGTGCCGTCTCGTTGGGTGAAGCTCCGACGGTAGCGTTCTTACCCGAACCGTGAGCGAGTGAGTAGGCCAAGGCGCCGCCACCAATGAGCACCATGATCGCCAGCAAGATCAACCCGGTTGAACGAGCGTCTCGTGCCCGAACCGTCGTCGGACTTACCGCTACGGGACCGACGGCAAAGTCGACCAGATCGTGCTGTGTCGGCAAAGTTGAAGCCGGCTGTGATTCTCCCCCATATGCAAACTCGACGGGCCCGTTGTCGATGTCTTGCGCCGGTGGATACCTCTTACCATCCAAGGCAAGCCACCAACCAGATTCCTGCGCCCTGTCACTCATGGGAGATAGTCCTTCGTCGGCAGTTCCCATGATCATCGGCACGACTACGCCATTCCCTTAGGTCGCCCGATCGAAGCCCCTGAAGGGGAGGATCTGGCCCGGTAGTGACGTCGGAGGGGCAGATCGACATAGTTCGATCGAGGGCGCCCATAATCGATCCCGGTCGCATCATGTATCGGCGTGGAATGGGGCGAGACGTACCCCTGTGTGCGGTCTGGTCCGGGACTGACCCGAGCTATATCCGCGGCCGGGAGCGATCCAGATGGTCCGCCCTGTCAGAACCTCCCCAGGGGGCCGCACGCACACCGGCATTTACGCGTGGTCCACTCGATGACGGTCGAAGCGTATGACGGGGTGATATCGGGGGGGCGAACGGCGGCGCCACCACGTCGCCCGATGCGAGGCGGGACCGGGTGGAGCGAACCCGACGACGCAAGACGCATCGGGCCCGCGCCGGGGTGCATCCGCAGGTTCCGGTTATAACTCCTGAATAATGGCGCATGGCAGTGATACCTACATCAGTGCAGTGAAGCAGGTGAGCGATGAGCACGCCGCCCTATTGTTCCGAGTGCTGAACGATGAGTAAGGTCCTCGTCTTCGTGGGAGGCTTGGCTGCTCCCGGTAATGAATGGCCGCTCACCGCGATTCGGCGCAGCGCTCGTGAACAGGGCTGGCGAACCAAGTATTTCAACGAGCGATTGGCCTTCGGGCCACTCGCTACCTCGGCGAAACGCCTAGTCGAGCTGATCGACGAACTGGATCAGACCCA
The DNA here is from genome assembly GCA_963838775.1 of uncultured Acidimicrobiales bacterium. Classification (GTDB taxonomy): domain Bacteria; phylum Actinomycetota; class Acidimicrobiia; order Acidimicrobiales; family UBA8190; genus Chersky-840. The sequence continues at coordinate 80,028 of CAWISP010000037.1, read as the reverse complement.
TGACACCATCGTGGTGATCGGGCATTCGATGGGAGGCCTGGTCGCAGAGCACGCCGCAGCGCTAGGAGCACCAATCGATGGACTCGTAACCATCGGCACACCGCACCAGGGCCACAATCTGTCACGCTTCGGCCCATTACCGGTCATGAGAGAGATGGGAACAAACAGCGCCTATCTAAGGGGTGTGGCAGCTATCCCTGGCGAACGCCCACCAATCCTGGTGGTCACAGCGGCGAAAGACAGGTTTGTACCGAAGAGTGCCACTCGACCGAACAGGCCACACACTCTCCTAGAGGTGCCGAACGTCGGGCATCTTCGCGTGATCTTCGATCAGAGCACAGCCGATACGATCATGAAATGGGCCGATGCTCTCACCGACGAGGTAGCTGAAAGGCACCAAAATCTTGATCGGGACACTCGATCCGGACGTGGACCCAACTCCTCCCCGGCGACGTCGTAACCGCGAAGAACCGGGGGCCAGCCGGAATAGTGCACCTTCGTCTAACGGAGCCCCGGCCTGTATCGCCGCCTAACGAGTGTTTCCGAGCGCATGGCCCTGGATGCCGCTCGCCATAACCCGAGCAAGACCAGCAATCCTGCTCGGTCCAAGGTGGCGAATCTGGCGCACGCAACCGGCTGATATCGGACCCCTTCACGAAATGCCACGGGCGGAGGGTCTATCAAGGACCCAAACGAAACCGTGACCCGTGTGTCCGGGCGCCTCGATTTGGCGGACCTCCTCGTGATCAAGTCGGTAACCGAGCGTCCTCGGAACGGCAGCGCTCGCCACGTTGGCTTTGTCCATGTGGATCTCGACCCTCTGGATGCCGGGAATGAGCGTAAAGGCGACCTCTGTAAGCGTCTTGGCGGCGGCGGCGGCATAGCCACGACCAGTGCGGTCAGAACGAGTCCAGTAGCCGATGTTCAGAGCGACCGGCTCGACTCCTCGGTAAAGTCCGGCACCACCCACGAGGGTGTCCGTAGCTAGTTCGTAGACCGTGTAGTCCCATTCCTGATCGGCGTCGAATGCGGCCTCGCCGGCTGCTAGGACAGGATGCAGGTCTTCCGGTGTGGGCATCACTCGGGCCCACGGCATCCATCGCTGAAGCTCTGCAAAGCTGAGGGCGATCGCTGGTATGTAGGCATCCACGAACGCAGGGCGCCACCGTCGAAGCTCGACAGGGCCAGCAGGCAGCACATCGGGAAGCAGGGCCACCCCAGCAGAATGGCACCCCTGGTCGAAACGCACCATTGTTTGATGCCAAAGCGCTCGGTACTCGGGGTTCCCCAGTGGGTGCGGTCCGCTCCCGGATCTGAGCGATTCCGATTGGCTTAGGTAACGCTCAGGCCGCCAGTTTGGTTCGCCACCGCCTAGATCGAATCCGGCTGAATAGCTGGAGGACGCCTAGTACGAACAGCAGTCCGACCGCGGCTCCAACAACGCCAAAGACGACCATCCACGGCATGTACCCAGGCGGCTTGACGCAGTCGTTGCCAGATAGCTCCAAAGGACTCGGGTGAGTCAGATGACCCATTACGCAGTCCGGGGTGACATTCACGAACCCCGTCGCCAGGAAAACGGCGGTCATCCCCGTCAGAAAGAATGCCGCTCTTGAGGCAACGACAAAGACCGTCTGAGAGCCCCGGACTACCCACTTGGGCACGATGCCATCATCGCGCCGCAAGGGCTCTCTGTCACCCCCAAGGCCGGTGGGCACACCGCCCGATACGTGTGCCGCTACCGACTCACCGGACCGTCGACTGGTAACGCCAACCAGGCCACACCGGATCGCTTCGCCGCACCATTCGACCTTCATCCCAACCCGGGTGTTTCCGATTGGGCACCGGCACCGCTTTGCACTATGTGGGACGGAGTTGTGAATAGCGGTGTTGAAATCGCCGACTCGCCAAGATTCCGGTCGCGGCTATCACCAACACAGCCAGCATTTCGGAACCGCCTCCGATGTCATATGACCATAGATCGCGCCCCGATCCATAGGAACCAACCTGTCCAATGAACTCGGCGATCGCGCCAGCAGCGTTAAGAGCGAGCGCGGCCTCGACCCAACCTGTCATCCGCTGGGCGCGTCGGATGTGTTCTAAGTCAGCAGAAGTGTCACGTTCATTGGCGGACACGTTGGCGGCTCCTGTCCATCGATGAACCTGCCACCAGGACAGCCCGAGCGCTCCGAGCAGAATGGCTGCGAGGTAAACATTTGCCCACTGCCCGCCGAACTGAATCGCATTCCAGACGCCTTGAGTAGTACCCAGAAACCCGGTGGTGACACTTATCGCGATTCCCGTGCCCAGCCCGCCCAGGGCAAGTAAGGCGACGCTAACCGCCACCACTATGACGAAGATCTCAGGTAGTTCCCACGCCACGATTGGGACGCTGTTGCCGTCTTCAGGCGAGGTCTCGACGGAACCAGGGAGTCCGGTCATGCCTGAAGCGTAAGCTGTCCGCCATCTACGTGCCCCGAACGGGGTCGGGGCCTAGTGGCGACAGTGGCTCAAGGCGCTCATATTCGACGATCCCGGTCGGTCATGATCCCGGTAGGGACCGCCCTTGCGGGCGGCCCCCCGGACAGATCCCAGCGAGCAGAATTCCCGCACTGGGCTCCTGCCTCAGGTTCTGGCAGCGAAGCGCACATCAGGGAATGGATGCTGCACACGGGCAGGGGGTAGCCACCGTGTTGCTAGGCGGTCCATCCGAACCCAGTTGAGTCGGGTGCGTTGGCTGCGGCGCCGGAGCGCCTTGAACCATTGCTTCGTCACCAGGGTGCGGAACTGGTCCACAGCATCGATGTTGCCAGGCACGGCGTAGTAGGCGACATGGCCCCTCACCACGCTGGCGAGCCACTGGCCCTGCATCGGGATGGGCTGGTGCCGGCGTCGCTTGAGCTCGATGTTGACCGCTCGTAGCTTCGCCCGCATCCGCTTCGAGATGGTGATGCGCCTGAGCCAGAAACGCCCGTTCCTCGTCTTCCCACAGATGTGCGTGAAGCCGAGGAAGTCAAACGTCTCCGGCTTGCCAAGACCCCGGGCGGCCCGGTTGCGGGCGGCGTAGCGCCCGAACTCGATCAGCCTGGTCTTCTCGGGATGCAGCTCCAACCCGAACTTCGCAAACCGCTCTCGAAGGTCGGAGAGGAATCGCTGCGCATCAGCCTCATGCTCGAACCCGGCAACAAGATCATCGGCAAACCTGACAACGATCACGTCGCCGTGGGCCTGCTGACTCCTCCACCGCCGGACCCACCGGTCAAAGACGTAGTGGAGATACACGTTGGCGAGCAACGGCGAGACCGATGCCCCCTGCGGTGATCCCTCTGGCGTCTCCGACCAGTTCCCAGCTTCGACGACCCCTGCGTTCAGCCACTTCCGGATGAGCCGCAGGACTCGCTTGTCCGCAATGCGGTGCTCGAGGAACTTCTCGATCCAGACGTGATCCAGTCGGGAGAAGAAGTCTGCAATATCGCAATCGAGCACCCAGTTCACCTTCTTCCTCGTGATTCCGACCGCCAGCGCATCGAGCGCATGGTGCGGGCTGCGCCCCGGCCGGAACCCGTAGGAGAAGCCGCAGAAGTCCTCCTCGTAGATGGCATTCAGTACCTCGACGACGGCCCGCTGGACGATCTTGTCCTCCAGCGCTGCAATGCCGAGCGGCCTCTGCCGCCCGTCCGCCTTCGGGATGTACACCCTTCGAGATGGCCTTGCCCGGTAAGCACCGCTGTGGACCCTCCGGTGAAGGTCCCGGAGGTTGGCCTCCAGGTCTTCTCCGTAGTCCTCCCACGTCACCCCGTCCACCCCCGGTGCGGCCTGGGGCCGAATCGCCCGGTAGGCCGCCTGCAGGCGGTCGAGGTCGACGTGGTGCAGCAGTGCCGTGAACCGTGCTTGTTTGTCCCTTCGTGCTACCTCACGCACACGATCCAGTCCGTTTGGCACACCAGTATCTGCGGCTCTGTGTCCGGGGCGTGTCGTGCTGGTCGTGTTCCCCTTGGCCAGCCCCCTTTCCTCCACCACCTCCGCAGCCGGCTTCCCGGCGTTGTTCGGCGGCTTCGCAGGTACTACGGGGCTGTCAGACTTCCCGTCCTCGTGCATCTCAGGCTTGCGGCCTTGGCCTTCCCTGAGCGGCCCGTCCGGTGATCAGCCGAACGGGCGAGGGCGGGATCTCCCGGTTCTCGCGCATGGAGGTTCCGTACATGCACAGGTTCTCCGACCGCGCGGGGTCCGACTGCGGCTCGCGCATAGCGCCGCAACCGATGTTGCCTTCGACGTGAATAACCGCCTGGGCACCCCGATCGCCCTGATTTCGCGGCTCAATAGCCCGGCCTGCACGTGCCCCTGTCAACGCTTCGCCGACACCCTTGCGGATGACAACGCATGACTCGGGGTCACCGTGGGTCGCTACTCCTTCGGTGTAGGGCTCTTTCATCCCCTCCTCCATGCCGGTTTATCCCGGCGCTCTACTCATCTGGCCCGGGCGCAACGGGTCGTGTTCGTGCGGTCAGGGGCTTCCTGAACGCCTCGGAGGTGGAGCGCCTGGCCTGCACAATCGATGACAGGTGTGGGGCGGCAATCTTGCTGGCCGCTCACGGCGGTCTTCGGATGGGAGAGCTTTGGGGATTGAGGACGCAATACGTCGACACCAGCAAGCCCACCGTGAGAATCGTCGAAATCGTGACCGATGTCGGCGGCCATCTCGTCCTTGGTCCACCCAGGACTCGCAGTGCCCGGCGCACCGTGCCGATTCCCAGGGTCGCATCTGACGCGCTGAGCGCCCACCTGAGCGAGTGGAGTCATGGACCGAACGACCCGGTTTTTCCCGCATCTAAGAGTGGACCCGTGTCTCTCAATCAATGGCGTAAGCGTTTCTGGCAACCGGCTGTCAAGACCGCCGGACTTGCCCCTCTTAGACCTCACGACCTTCGTTACACGGCAGTCGCACTCTGGATCGCCGCGGGTGCCAATCCGTTGGAAGTCAAGGCACGCGCTGGCGTTACCTCCGTGGCCTTTATCCTCGACCGCTACGGTCATCTCGTCCCCAGTTCCGAGGATCGTGTGAATGACGCCCTTGCCGCGCTGGCGGCAACGGCAATGGCGGCAACTGCATCCGATCGCGCCCATGGCGCGCCCGATGCCGGTGACCAAGAGGGCGCCCAGGTGGAAACACCCGTGCTGACCTTGGTGAACGGTAGTGGGCGCAGGGGGACTCGAACCCTCGACCTCAGCCGTGTGAAGCCGTTCAAAGCTGGCAGACGAGACGACCGTCCTAGACGTCAGGCGGCTTGATGAGCGAGAGCGCAGGGCCGGGACGACGGCCGACGACACGAGACGACGGCAGTTGTAGGACAAATCCTAGGACGAGCAAGACGGTCGCTATCAACCGGCGATCGGGAAGATCGCTGAGATCCGGATTTCGAGCGGGGCTCGTCGCCTCGACTCGTCATTGGTGCCAAATCGTCCCCATCGATCGGCTCCGACGGTACGATTGGTGCCATGAGCGATGCCTCCCGGGCGACCGAGAAGACGATTCCCGTACTCGACGCCGAGGATCGTGCCTGGCTCGACGAGCAACTCCGACGCTACGCCGAGCTGCTCGGCTATCTCCGCGAGCATTGAAGCGACCTTCGCTCGATTTGGCCGTCGCGTTCAATCACTCGATTCGCGAGAGCGACGAGTGGTTCGACGAGCCGGACGACCTGGATCGGGTTGGAGCTGCCCTACAGGCTGCAGGCGGTATCGAGGACCCCATCGAGGTGGCCGCGACAGTGGCCTACCGGGTGGCGCGTGCCCAGGGATTCTCCGAAGGAAACAAGCGCACGGCCATGCTGCTGGCCAAGTGGACCCTCGACCGAAACGGCATCGAGGGAGAGCGGATCATCCCTCCGCATGATCGTGAGCTCGCCGATTTCCTCGTCAAGGCCGCAGCGGGCCTGGATGTCCGGATTCAAATCTTGGAACTCTTCCGAAGCAGACAGGGACGTGAGCCCAACCGCCGCTAGCGGCATCTTCATCGATCCGGTCTTGGAGACTCACCCCGAAGGTGACCCCACCACATCGTAAGCCCGATACCGGACGATCAACAGCAAGGGATCAGAAGGCGTTTGGTATCCGGTACCGGCACGTATCGGGTGGTCAGGGCGTGCCCTGCTGGAACATTCCGGGCTCACTCCGCAGTGCCGGAGGGACGAGCCACCGCGGTCGGTTGTAGAGGATGATAGCGATCGATACGCCGAACGTCCCGAGAGTGGCAACGGCCAGGCCCGCGGCTGCCGCCTTTGCCCAGCCCTCACCCTTCGGGCCCGACGCAATTAATGTGAACCACGCGGTCGCAACAAGAAAACCGCAGAGGACCAGCCCGCATGGCCGATTTCGTCGAGCCATCAGCCAGCCTCTGGTCCTCGCAGGCGACCCCTCGGGCGGCGGAACATAACGCCACCACGCTCGGGTACGGGTCAGCATCGCCAGCCACACAACCGTGACGATGACAATGACAGCCTTCTGTTCGCCAGTGGGTGCCGTAGCCCCCAGGACAACACCGACCATGATCCGATGGTCCCACAACCCGCTCGCAAATGCCGGTGGTTCGGTACTTTGCGCCGGTTAGTTGGGGGATCGGGCCAAACTGTATTGCTCGACTGTGGTGATCCCGGGCGGGTAGCCCGTCGGTCGGGCCACCCGACTCAGGTCCAACTTGTCGGAGCGAGTGGAAGACACGAGCGAGGCATAACGTCAATTATGCGCTCCGACAGCCGCCGTCGTTACCAATGGCCACTTGATCACCTCGAGAGCCTCTGACGTCGCCGTCTGGAGGAGAACAGAGTCCCCATCACCAGGGCTGCGAGAGCCGGCAACGCAATGGCGAAGGGGGCTTCAGGCGTTTCGGAAGGTGGGGCGGTCTCTTCAGACTCAATCAATGCGTGACCCAAGGAGTCCGGCGGCGCATAAGCCCCAACCGCAACACAGGAACCGACGGCGGGGCAAGCGATCGCGCTCGGTGAGTTGGCATTGAACACAGAGTAACCCGCGTTGTTCGGCACAGGTGCCTGAACTGCCGTCCACGCAGTTCCCGAGAGCGTGACGATCATCGCCATACCGGAAAAAGGAGACGTTTGGCTGTACCCACCAACGGCAGTGCACGAGCCATCTGACGTGCACGATGTGGAGACAAGCTCGGACCCCATAGACGCATCTGCCCCAGCCGGAAGTGGGGCCCTCGCCGGGGTCCATGTTCCCGATTCCAACGTGTCGGTGTAGGCGACAAGTCCGTCAGTGACGCTATTGTCCTGCACGGTACCTACTGCTCCGCAGAAGGTGGATGTGCCACACGACACCGACGGCAGCATCACAGAAATTGTGGCCGAGGGTGGCGGTGAAATGGTGGCGATCCAGTTCGAACCCGAAAAACTCTCGATGAGAGACGCCGCCGATTGCTCGTCAGTACTGGACGAGTCGTATTCGCCGACTGCGGTGCAGCTTGAACTCGACACACGAGAGACCGCAGTCAACGAATCGAACGCGCCCACCGGAGCGTCAGCCGGGAACGGGGCCTCGATCGTGCTCCAAGCGCCGCCCGAGAACGAGTCGATAAGTCCGCGCTGAGCTACACCGCCCTGTGAGGCATCGGTGAAGTAGTAGCCCACTACGACGCACACCGTCTGGGAACACGAGACACCGGCGACGTCTGTCGAGGAACCAAACGCGGGTTGGCTTGCATCGCTTGGGTCAAGCGCTTCGATCCCCGTCCACAACCCGTCCGAGAGGCTTTCGATCAACGGGTGGGAGAAACCGGACGAATCCAAATAGGTTCCTATGGCGACGCATGTCGTGATTTGCGAGCACGAGACTTCGCTGAGAGCCACGGATTGTCTGCTCGTGGCGGCGTTACTCGGAAGAGGCGCTTCAATCGCGCTCCATTCGCCCTCAGACAACGTGTCGATGAGCCCAACCTGCCCGCTGACATTTGCGTCGTAGTAACCGACTGCGACACAGGAGCCCTCCGAGCTGCACGAAACGGAGTCGATCGGAGAGTTGAGAGCGCCTATGCCCGTGTAGACGTTGCCCGGTACGGGCGCTTGCGCCGCTGTCCAGCTACCTCCGGACAAAATATCAAGCAAGCCGTTTCGATCGAAGGAGCCATCTTCGTACGAGCCCCCGCCCACGCAATATCCCATCGTGGGACACGAGACGGCTGTCAGAATGCTGTCAGGTTCGTTCGGCGACGCGTTGCTGGGCGTGGGGGCCTCGCTAGGAGTCCATGAGGTCGACACGAGCACCGCACCGACCAGGAGTGGTGCTACTGCCAAAAGACCGCGGCTCACTGGACTGATCGTCTCTTCACTAGACGATCATCACAAATGACCAAACCTCCACCAGTCTGACTCAAAGCGTTCACAATGGCCCCGCTCCCGAGGCGAGACCATCCTCATCATGAATCGATTGGTCAAGCAAGTGAACTATGAGTGAACTAGCCGCGAACAGATGACGACCGTGCACTCGAGGTGAGCCAACGCGGGCGTGGGAAAGCATCGACTTGAAGATTTGGGCCCTTCGTTGGAGTGTCGTCGACTTCGGTTCATGCTAGAGGCTTCCGTCATCACCACGCTCGAAGAGTTCCGGTCGACACGCGCTGACGGCTCTGCATTGCCGGGTACAAGACGCCAATAGAGGAGGATCAGCGCCAAGGCGGCATCCGGGATCACCCGTTCCAGCGTTGCGAGGGCCCCCCGGTATCCCACCGAGTACCGGTCGCTCGTAACCCGGCCTTCCCGACCAGGACCCCCACTGGGATACGTGGGGTCATGTCGCGCCGATTAGCACGATCACGATTCCGCCAACGACCAGGAAGGCCGGTATGACGTACTTCTGCATGACATGTACGGAACGGCGGAAGTCCTCAAGACGACCGTGAAATGGACCTCGGCGTGTTGCGGACCAGGGAAGACGTTCGTAGAAGGCGAAGAGGATCGGCCCCACCGCCAGACCGAATATTCCGACTGCGATGGTTCCGGCGGAGGACGTGCTGCTTGCGATTGATTGAGGAACCATTCGCAGCATCATCCCATCCAGGTCCTAGTGGGGGCGCATATCACCCGGACCCGGATGGCCTCGCGGCCCGAATCCGCCCCAAGTTCGCCCCATCGCCGGATAGGGAGCGTCCACGGGACCCGCCCGGAAATGTTCAGCGTGGTGATCCCGGTCGGGTCACCCTGCGGCCCCGCCACCCGAATCCGGTGCAACCTCTCCGACACAGAGGAAGACACGGGCCACGCATAGCCCCGATTCTGCGCTACGTGGCTCGCCCCTCGCCGTTGTACTGGACCTCGCCGTAGAACGGCACGGATCGCTCGGTCAGCGGTTCGACGTTCGACTGATACGAGCGCATCAGGGCTTGTACAGGGCCTCAGACGGAATCCGTCACGACGTAGCTGCCAACCTCCGACGACGTTGAATGAAAGCGCCCGCAATCAGCATTCCACCAGCGAGAAGTGGTAGGAAAATCGCCTCGCCAACTTCGGGAGTTTCAGCCGGCGGAGCCGCCAAATCAGTGATGATGACTGCGCCCGACGAAACGATGCCAACCAGTGTGTTGTCATCGGCAGACAGGAAGAGCTGGCCTGTTCCAGTCGTACCGCTGGGTAACGGTATTGAGGATGAGACCAGAAACCGCGGCACGTTGAGGACATCCACCGCTGTCGACGTCAGGGAGTACCCGGTCGTCCCGTCGCTGCTGATCGCCACTCCCATCCCACCCGATCCAAAAACGGTTCCCAGCACCGATGCCGTCGAAAGATTAAGAACCTCCGTGTCACCTCCGTTCACCGCGAGGACGCCGCCGTCACCGCTTAGACCGGGAAACGTCACAAACGCATTGAGAGATGCACTAGCTCCCGCTTCCCCGTTCGTGAATGAGTAGAGATAGACGGGTCCGCCCGAATCATCCCCGAGGACGATTGCGGCGGTCGAGTAGTCTGCACTACGCGCTACCCGAGTGGCCTCCGTAACTAGGGCCATTGGTACCAATTCCCGGAGCGACTCCGATGACCGTGTTCGTTGTTAGATCGAGTTGATAGGCGTGAGCGCCGAAACCTGACCCTGCAAAGGTGGTAGTGAAGATCGCGGTCTTGTTGTTACCGATCGCAATTTGCCATGCCTTTTCGGAGGAGAATCCCCCTGGGAAGGTGATCGTCTTGGTGACAGAAGCTGTTGCAATATCAACGACGGAGATAGCCTGCCCACCTGAATCGCACACGTAGAGGGTCGTTCCATCGGGAGTGATGTCGATGCCTTCGGGCTGGGAACCCACATTGATGGGTATACCGAAGGTCCCGGTTTTCAAGTTGAGCACCGCCACCTGGTTCTGTGATGGGACCGTCAAGTATGCAGTCTGTGAGTCGGGACTAATGACGACTCCACCAAACGCGTTCGAACTTGTTGCGATCATGACAGAGGGAGTCGACGCGGAGGCTCCGATCGTCCATACAAGTTGTGACATGCCCACGAATAGCATCGAGCAAAGAAAGAACCGAAGACGCCGATGACTCATCTCGCTCGCCTTCCCTAGGTCCTTTCCAGTCTTTTAGAGCGTCGCTCACCCAAAATCAAGTGAAACGAGCGATCAACGGCCATTTTGCAGATGTGACGCGAGCCGTTCACGTAGAATTCACGAATCGTTCGCGACCGCCTCAGTCATTCAGGTGTCCCGTTCGCAACTGGGCGGGTGATGCCGGTTTGTTGTGGCCATTCCAAGGTCAGCCCGACCAAGTTCAGGCCGATCGAGATCCGTTTTGCTGCGGGCTGGAAATGCGAGATTGCTTGATCCCGGGGTGGAGTTCGGTGATTTGCCGGTTGTGTACTCGCCATCCGGTAACACGCCAGCGGGAGCGCGGCCAGGAGCCGACGGCGCCGGCTCCATCGCCCAGTATCCCGTGACCGTGACCGGGACCCGTCAAGGCGATCCCTCCGGGCGGCCTGTCGGCCGGCCATTGACGGGCCCTCGCGCTGCGGTCTTGGCGCTGATGGCCTTTCGGAGTCTTTGCGGTTCTAAGTCAGTCGCCCGTAGGGCCGAAGGTAGGTACGTCCCTTGCCCCAAGGAGCGGAGGATTCGAGCACTGGTCGTCGAAACACGATGGGTAGTGTTGCGTGAGTTCATTTCGGGCATGTCCTCCGAGCACTGGCGAACGTCACCCTGCAACGTCACCCTCCCAGGTCGTGGCAACGTTGCGGCCGGGCGGAATCTCTTCAACGACGTGCTGAGTGTTCCTTTCGAATCTGGGCAGGCATGCAGGACTCTCACCCATCTCCGATGTCCGTAGCTCCTGATTTGGCAGGCCGTCTCTGGTCTTCCGCTGCATCCCGCAGAACCCGACTCCCGGTCGCACACGCCTTCCAGAGCTCCCCGCTGACTGTGTCGCACCCATCCACCACGCTGAACACGATTGCAAGGGCGTCCCTTGCTGGCGCGGGAGCGCTACGGGGATCCCTGGCTTGGGGGCCGTTCTGTCGCCCTATTGCAAGCATCTTGTCGTTCCTTCACCAACTGAACCGCCGCACGACCCATGGCGCAGGCGTCCCGTCACGCTCGACATACGCTGTCCAGGCGGACATCGAGTCCGGCCGGACAGCGATTCAAATGCACCCGTCGGCTTCGCCAGCCCTCTACAAATAGTCCACACACGTGCACTCCCAGTGCGAACGTCACCCTGGCCGTCGTGGCGCCTCGCCACGCGGCCGTCTTGGCGCCCTCGCGGGCCAACAATCGCGTACCGCCCGCAGGCATGGCATTACCTGCTGCAAGTAGGTGGATCTGATCGTCCCGGTCCAGCGAAGCAAAGCCAGGGGCTGGTTGACGCGGCCGGTGCGGGCTCGATGCCCCACGGGCGCCGTGATTGTTCGGACGTCGGCCAGGGCGAGGTCCCTGTTTACCCGCGCGAGCCCTGGGCCACGATCGAGTTGGGCTGCGCAGCGTCACCCTGGCCTACCGGAGAAGAAATTCTCGGAACCCTCCGCCAAGGTGACGTTGGGGGTGACGTCGATCCGGATCATGGACCCGACAGGGCACGCCGTCCTGTCCCGAACGAGGGAGCTTCGATGCGCACTGGGCGTGGGAGCGAGAGGCCCCAGGTTCCCACCGGTCGCCTCGTTCTGGTGACCGAGCCCTCTTGTGCGGCCACGGCCCTTGCCGGAGGCGGCGACGAGCACACAGCCGGCGTCGATCTGATCTCGATCCCAGAGACCGCCCGACGCATCGGGCTTCATGCCGACACTCTCTACCGCTTGTGCCGCACAGGCCACTTCCCCCGGCAGTCCAGATCGGCGGGCGCTGGCGGGTGTCGGTACCCCGGCTGAAGCGGTACTTGCACGGCGAAGACCCGACATGACGCCTTGATCGGCCCCAGTTGTGCCGGCAACCCGACGGTCGGGTCTCGCCCGCCGGACGGGGTCGTGTCAGCCGGAGCTCGTCGGCGACAAGGCCTGGCCCAAGATGCCGGCGGCGACACGGTCGCGCTCGGGCAAGGCGTGGGCGTAGCGATTCAGGGTCATCGTGGCCTGGGCGTGGCCATGGCGCTCGGCGACGGTGCGCACGTCCACACCGGCGGCGATCAGTGTCGTCACCGAGAAGTGGCGCAGGTCGTGAAACCGATAGGGCCACCGCTGCCCCGGGAGCCTCGCCCTCGAGACCTTGGTCCGCTTGTCAGCCTGGGCCTCCATCTTGCGGCACAAGGCTCCAAATCGGTGCGTGAACGTGTCCGGGCCGACGGGCCGGCCGCCGTTGGCGTTGTAGGACAGGACGTAGGGGTCCTCCACGAGCGGCGAATCGGCCCGCTGCGACAGGTCGACCATGTAGTCCCACCGTCGCCGCAGCACCTCGGTGCCGACCTCGTCGAGGGCGACCTGGCGAGCCTGGTGCGTCTTGGTGGGACCCTCGTGCAGCCGGCCGCCCGCCAAGGTCATCGACCGGGCGACCATGACCCGGCCGACCTCGAGGTCGACGTCCGACCACCGCAACGCGATGAGTTCGCCGCGTCGCACTCCGGTCAAAGCGGCGAGGGCGATCGCCGCGGCCAGCACCGGGTCCTCGTCCTCGGCCGCCGTCACGAGCACGGAGAGCTGCGCGGGCGTCGGCACCTTCATCACCCTCTTCGTCGGCGACGGAGGGCTCGCCCGGTCGGTCGGGGCCCGGTCGATCCAACCCCACTTGACCCCCTGGTTGAGGGACGCCGACAAGATGCAATGGAACTTGTGAACCGTGGTCGGCGACAAGCCGTCGTCCAGCCATCGACGATACGCGTCGTCGAGGGTGTCGGCGCCGAGCTTGGCCAGGGGCAGCGCGCCGAGCACGGGGCGGATGCGCCCTTCGATCTTGCGCTTGTTCTCGTACAACGTGCGCGGCCGCTGCGAATGCCTGGCCTGCTCGAGCCACGCGTCGAGGAGCTGGCCCACAGTCGCACCGCTCTTGGGCATCAGTCCTTTGGAGACTTCGGTTACCAACGCGGCGAGCGCTTTGCCGGCGGCCGTCTTGGTGCCTTTGAACGTCCGCGACACCTGCTGGGGTCGTCCGGTCAGCGGGTCTGATCCGGCAAAGACCCGCAGCTGCCACTGACCCGAGCCCGGAGGCCGCTCCCGCATCGTTCCCGGTCGGTTCGTCCTCGGGGCCGTCGCCATAGGAGAAACGCTACCGGTTCGTAGGACAAATGTAGGACAAACGGCAAACGGTGAGTCCATTTTGGATAAAATCCCAGCTCAGATGGTGGGCGCAGGGGGACTCGAACCCTCGACCTCAGCCGTGTGAAGGCTGCGCTCTAACCAACTGAGCTATGCGCCCGGAATCTGCGATGCTACCCCGTCACGATCCGCGGTGACCGACGTGGGAAATAGGTCCCGACCCTGGGTTGGCCCTCCGTCGAAGGCCCGTCAGGCGAGTGACGCTCGCTTCCGCCCCTCATGCCGACGAGATGCGCATTGGGGCGTAGCGCACCCGGTGACCCTCGATGAGCCGGGTGAGTGCCTCGGTGTCCAGGTGCTCGGCGACCATGTCGGCGAGACGGTCGAACCTCGCCTCTCGGATGTCCTCGAACCGACAATCGGGAGACGCCACGAAGGAGCGGCCCGCGGCGAGGCCGACCTCGGCCAGGAAGGCGCGTCGGAACGTGTCGTTCTCGAACAGGCCGTGCCACGAGGTCCCCGCCACCGAGCCGTCCCGACAGCCTTCGTCGGCAAAGAGGGCGTCCCCGCCCGATCGGTCCACGATGCCGTGGTGGATCTCATATCCCTCGATGGTTGTGCCGTCGGCCAGCTTCCGGACGGCGCGAGCCAGGACCTTCTCCGGGGCGAACGTGGTCTCGACGGGCAACAGACCGAGGCCTTGCACCGTGCCGCGCCTACTCTCGACGTTGTCTTCGATCGACAGACCCAGCATCTGGTACCCGCCGCAGATCCCCAAGATCGGACGCCGCGCGACGGCGCGCTGCCGCAAAGCGCTGTCGAACCCGCGGTGGCGGAGCCACAGCAGATCGTCGACCGTCGCTCGAGTTCCCGGGAGCACCACGAGGTCGGCGTCGGCGATCTCCTGCGGGTACGAGGCGAAACGGATCGTCACGCCCGGCTCGGCGGCAAGGGGGTCGAGGTCCGTCAGGTTGCTCGACCGCGGCAGCCGAACGACCGCCACCCGCAACGTGTCCTCTCCGGCAGGAGCGCCGGGGTCCCGGTACGCACTCGGGTCGGGACCGTCCTCCTCGTCGACCCAGAGGTCCTCTGCGAAGGGAACCACGCCGAACGTAGGTCGACCCGTCATGGTCCGGAGCATCTCGAGGCCCGGCGCGAGAAGGGCTCGGTCCCCTCGGAAGCGGTTGACCACGAACCCCTGCACAAGATGTTGATCTTCTTCGTCCAGGAGGGCCACCGTACCGATCAACGAGGCGAACATCCCTCCCCTGTCGATGTCGGCGACGACGACAACGGGCGCGTCGACGGCCCGAGCGAACCCGAGGTTCACGATGTCGACGGCGCGGAGATTGATCTCGGCGGGGCTTCCCGCGCCCTCGCAGATCACGACGTCGAATCTCTCCTGGAGCTCACGGTAGGCCTCGACCACAACGCCGAGGAGGTTCGCCTTTTCGTTCCAGTACGCCCGTGCCTCCATCTCCCCTACGGGCCGTCCGAGCACGATGACCTGACTACGCGAGTCGGTCCCGGGTTTGAGCAGGACCGGGTTCATCACTGCCTCGGGCTCGACGCCGGCGGCCTGGGCCTGCGATGCCTGGGCACGACCGATCTCCTCGCCGCCACGGGTGACGAACGAGTTGAGCGACATGTTCTGCGCCTTGAAGGGAGCGACCGAGACTCCCCTCCTCGCGCAGCACCGGCACAGGCCGGTCACCAACGTGCTCTTGCCGGCGCCCGATGATGTCCCGGCGACGAGGATCGTTCCTCTCAACTGGTGGCGTCTGCTTTGTCGCTGACCCCGGCGGAGTCAAAGGTGGCCATCTCCCGCAGGATCTTGGCCGCCGCCTGCACCGTCGGAACCGCGAGAACGGCGCCCGATCCCTCACCGAGCCGCATGCCCAGATCGAGGACCGGAGACAGGCCGAGCTCCTCGAGGACGACCGACGATCCCGGTTCGCTCGAACGGTGCCCGACGAGGAGATACCCGACGACCTCGGGGGCAAACGACCGGGCCATCAGGGAGGCGGACGCGGCGATCACCCCGTCGACCAACACCGGCACCCGACGCGACGCCGCGCCGATGACGAAGCCGCACAGCGCCGCGATCTCGAGGCCGCCGAGCTCGCCCAGCACGACCAGGGGCTCGGCTCCACGGGGGAGCCGGTCGAGGGCGCGCCCGATGACTGCTTTCTTGTGCTCCAGCGTTGCGTCGTCGATCCCAGTGCCGCGCCCGGTGACCTCCTCGGCGCTTCGACCCGAGCATGCCGCGATCAGCGCCGCGGCCGGGGTCGTGTTCCCGATCCCCATGTCTCCGGTCACCACCATGCGCGCCCCCCCGGCGACGGCGTGCAGTGCCACTTCCACCCCGATGTCGAGGGCGGCACCGACTTGTTCGATCGTCATGGCGGGTTCGACGGCCAGGTTGCGGGTGCCCCGTGCCACGTTCCTGCGCACCAGGGCAACCGAGTCGGTGGGGATCGGTGTCGCCACGCCGACGTCGACGACGACGACATCGGCACCGGCGTGGCGGGCGAGGACGTTGATGGCTGCGCCCCCGGCACAGAAATTCGCCACCATCTGGGCCGTGACTTCCTGGGGCCACGGCGTCACGCCCTCGACGACGACACCGTGATCGCCGGCGAACACGGCCACGGTCACGGGTTCGGGAACCGGTGGTGGGCAGGCACCGGCGATGGCGCACAGCCGGATGCCGATTTCCTCGACGCGACCGAGCGAACCCCGGGGCTTGGTGAGGCGATCGTGGTACTGCACCGCGGTGGCGGCCGCGTCACCGTCCACGGGACCGATGGTGCTGCAGGCTTCGGAAAACCTCTGTCCGCTCATGATGCGCCTTTCCGTCGAGCATGTTCGAGTCCGGGGTGAGCAATGTCGGTGCCGGTCGAGACGTCGCTGTTGGTGCAGACGTCGGTGTCATCCCAAGCGGATCGACCGATCCTGGTCAGCGCCTCGTCCAACCGCTCGAGGCCCCCCGGGGTGGGCACCGCGATCCGCGCGAGCCCGGTCATCCCGAAGCTCGTGCAGTCCCGCACCACGATGCCCAGACGGGCCAGGCGGGCCCGCAATCCCGGAGCCTCGACGAGCACCCAGTTGGCGTCAGATGGTCGGGCGTCGAGTCCATGGTCGTGCAGGACGGCGACCAACCGGGCACGGAGCGTCCGGACCCCGACCGAGCAAGCCCGGAGGTCGACCGACGCCAGGAGCTCGGGGAGGGCGGATGCCACGAGCCCGTTGACCGCCCACTCGGGCTGCCGGCGACGACAACGGGCGATCAGGTCCGGCTCACCGACGGGAGCGAGCACGTACCCGACGCGCAGACCTGGACACGCCAGGAGCTTGGTGAGCGATCCCACCACCACCGCGTCGGCGTCGCCTCGGGTCCAGGATCCGGTGGCGAGGCCGTAGAACGCCTCGTCCCACACCCCGGCGTGTGCGTCGGGACGGGCCAGTCGCCCCGTCGGGTTGTGCGGGTTCGATCGCCACAGTGGGCCGCCCCCGCGGGGGTGCAACGAGAACTCGGGCTCGATCACGTGTCCACCCATCTCGGCGCTCACCAACCCGATCGCTTCGGCACCGCCATTGGTGAGGAGCAGGCGTTGCTCGTCCACTGCCATGGCGCCGGCCAACGCGGCCGTGGCCCGTGCCGCGTCGGGATAGTGGTGCAGCGCCTCGAGATGACGACGCAGGACCGGCACGGGGTCGGGCGCCAGCGGGTTCAGGGACTGCGACAGGTCGAGCATGCTCGTGGGGTCGACGCCCAGGGCACGCGCCACCGCCGGGGCATCACCTCCGTGTTGGCCCGGCGCCGGTACCGAGGTCATCGGTGCCACCGACGCCGCACCCGGCCATGGGCCGTCAGGGCGAGCCCGACGGTGGCGAGGAGGAGGGCGAGCGCCGAGGTCACGTCCTCGGACAGCTTCACGGCCCGCCCGATGTCACCGGGCTCGGCGATGCTCCCCCCACCGAGCAGGGGACGGTCCTCGGTGGCGGTGCCATAGCGGTTCACCCCACCGAGGCGCAGGTCCAGGGCGGCGGCGAACGCGGCTTCGGCCACGCCCGCGTTCGGCGAAGGATGCGACGGGGCCTGGGTCCGCACGGCGCGCCACACCGCCGGCGCGGTCCGAGGTCGCACCGCCGCCACGAGGACGGCGGTCAATCGTGCCGGCACGAAGGCGGCAATGTCGTCGAGGCGCGCGCTCGCCCACCCGTAGCGCCGGTACCGGTCGTTGCGGTGCCCCACCATGGCGTCCATCGTATTCACGGCGCGGAAGCCGAGCACGCCGGGTGCTCCTGCGATGGCGGCCCACCACGCCGGCGCCACGACGGCGTCGACGGTGTTCTCTGCGACCGACTCCACGACGGCGCGCGCCATGCCGGCGCCGTCCAGGGTGTCCACGTCGCGCCCGACCAGGCTCGGCAGCAGGGCACGGGCACATTCGAGGTCCGACGATTCGAGAGCGTCGCCGATCGACACGGCGATTCGACGAAGCTCGCGCCCCGCCACGGCGATGTAGGTGGCGACGGTGGTGGAGCCGACGACGGCACCGGTGGCCACTCCCAATGCCGTCCCCAACGCGGCGTGGACAAGACCGGCGTTGCGATCGTCGCGGTACGCCCTCGCCTCGACGTGGCTCATGCAGAGTCCGAAGAGGCGCACCGGGTGCACGGCGGCGGGCGGCTCTCCGAGGAAACGGTCAGCAACGACACCGACGGCCGCCGACAGGGGCCTCGACACCGATGCCGAGCCCCGACAACGCCCCGACCGGGGCCGGCGCACCGTAAGGCCGGTTACCACCGCGCCGCCAGCACCAGTAGGCCGACAGTCTCTCCGACCACGCCGGCGGCCCCGAGCACGTCCCCGGTGAAGCCCCCGATCCTTCGCCGCGCCAACACCACCACCCCGGCCATAGCCACCCACTCGGCTCCCACCGCCGCCAAGCCATGACCGCCCCGTCCGAGGAGCGCCATCCCCACCGCCAGGACGACGCCCACCACGCCGGGCACGAGGACCCCGCTCATCTGGCGGGAGTGCCCGGGCGGGCCGTCGGGGCCGCTGTCGACGAAGGCGGTGGCGAGACCCCCGGGCCGCGCGTAGTGCGTGGTGCGTGCCACGACGGCCATGGCCGCTCGCGACCCGCACCACAGGGCACCCACCACCAGGGGCACGGCGACGGTCGACGCGAACGCGCCGAAGCGCAGCACCAGCACCACGACCAGGGTCACAGCACCGAAGGCGCCCACGGCGGGGTCGCGCATGACCTCGAGGCGGCGGTCGCGTTCCATGGGAGGCAACAGCCCGTCGGCGGCGTCGGCGAGCCCGTCGAGATGCAGGTACCCGGTGAGGACGACGTCGGAAGCGAGCGCGATGCCCCCCGCCGCCGCGAGCGGCCATGCCCGTCCCGCCAACCACCACACGCCCCCTACGGCCAGACCGATGACGGCGCCGACGACCGGGAACCAGTCCAGCGTGCCGGGGGACGGCACCGCCGCCCCCCCGAAGGGGGTCAGAAAGGCGATCGCCCTACGCACGAGAAGGTCCGGGCCGGTCGAGGCGGAGGGTGCACCCCGCCACGACGAGGATGACGTCGTCGGCCCGAGCCGCCACGGCTTGGTTGAGCGCGCCCAGCGCGTCGCGAAACAGACGCCCCTCCTCGGTCGACGGGTGCACCGATAAGCCGACCTCGTCGGAGACCACGACCGTGTCCCCGTCACGCTCGGCCAGCGCCGAGCACAGCGACTCGGTCTGCACCTCCAGGCCAGGGGACGCGCCCACCCACGGCCCCAATGAGTCCACGAGCACCGTGCCCGCCACGGCCCGGAGCACGTCCGGGAGCTCGGGACCGGCGTCGACGGTGCGCCAATCCGGGGGACGACGCGCCCGGTGGCGCGCCACCCTGGGCGCCAGGTCGGCGTCGTCGCCGATGTGGAGGGTGGCGACGTAGGTGACCGGCGGCTCCAGGCCGGAGGCGAGACCCTCAGCCACCGTCGACTTGCCGGATCGGGCGCCGCCGAGGACGAGCGTGATCACGACTGGGCGTCCGCACAACCAGCCCGCACAGCGCGGTACACGGCCCGGGCGAGCCGCGCTCCCCATGGCGACCGGGGTCCACCGAAGGGCTGCGCCAGTCCCTCGTCGGGACACACGACGCACACGGCGTCCGACGCCGTGCCGGTGGCGGGGACGCCCGCGTCCCACAAAGCCTGGGCCTTGGCCTCGGTCACGGTGATGACGGCGTTGACCATGGCCGCACGCGACAGACGTTCGGGGACGATGGCCACGATGTTGATCGTGCCCGGTGGCGGGGGACCCGCCGGCTCGTCGGGTGCGGCGGCCCACGTCGGGATGGTGACGCCCACCGAGGCGTCGACACGCGCACCGCCGTCCTCACCGCGCCACACCTTGCGGACGTCGACCGCGGTGAGCATCCCGACCCCCGGGCCCGTGAGCCCTCGTTGGGACGCGAGCTCGGCCAGATGCGTCTCCGGGTCGACGCGCCCATAGGTGTGGGGTACCTGGGCATTGAGGACCCAGTCGCGCTGTCCCATGCCGCCGCCGAGGGGGGCCGAGGTCACCACCAACAGCGGCTCGGGAAACCGCCACACCAGCAGGGACAGTTCGTCCTCGGCCGCGCCGTGCTCGAAGAGCTCCGGCTCGATGGCCGCCGAGCCCCAGGCACCAACCGACGGATCGGTCATGGTCAGAACTCAATCCCCTTGCGGGCCATGATGCCCCGGTCGTAGGCGTGCTTCACCTTGCGCATCTCGGTGACCGTATCGGCGATTTCGATGAGCTCGGGCGCCGCGTCCCGGCCCGTGATCACCACGTTGGTCTTCGGGGCCCGGGCCGTAATCCCGGCCACGACGTCGGCGACGTCGATCCAGCCATAGGTGATCGCATAAGTCAGCTCGTCGAGGATGAGGAGGTCGTAGTCACCCGACGCCAACTTGACTCGGGAGAGCTCCCAGGCGTGGCGTCCCTTGGCGGCGGTCTCGTCGAGGTCGGTGGACTCCCATGTGAATCCGTCGCCCATCGTCGACCATTCGATACCCAGGTGCTCGGCCAGTTTCCGCTCGCCCACCTTCCACTTCCCGCTCTTGACGAACTGGACGACCGCCACCGTCCAACCCCGCGCCCAGGCTCGGCCCATGACACCGAATGCCGACGACGACTTGCCCTTGCCGTGCCCCGTGTTGACGAGGACCAGCGACGCGACGCGCCCCTCGGGCTCGGCAGGCCCTTCGGTCAGGTCGGGGGCGACACTCTCTTCGTCCGGCATGGCACTCTCCTTGCTCATCGCCACCGTCGGGGAACCACCACGAGGTCACCGTCCTCAGACCGCATGACCCGCACGCTGGCACCGAAATAGCGCGCCAGGGCCTCTTCGGTCAGCACCTCATCGGGCTTGCCGGTGGACACGGCTCGACCCTCGCCCAGCATGATGAGGCGGTCGGTGAACTGGCCCGCCAGCGTGAGGTCGTGCAGCGCGCTGAGCACGGTGAGCCCGCGCTCGCGCCGCAGACCGTCCACCAGTTCGAGGGCATCGACCCGGCGACCCAGGTCGAGAGCGCTGGTGGGCTCGTCGAGGAGGAGGACGGGCGCCTGCTGGGCCAGGGCCCGAGCGAGCACGAGCCGCTGGAGCTCGCCACCCGACAGCGTCGAGAGTCGACGGTCCGCCATGACGGCGAGATCGAGCGAGCGCAGGAGCTCTGCGCACACGGCCCGGTCGCCACGGGTCTCGAAGCTGAAGTAGCCGATATGGGGGGAACGTCCGAGCAGGACGTACTGCCCGACGGTCATGTCGGGTGGCAGCTCGGGTTGCTGGGGCACATAGGCGACGAGCCGGGCCAGCGCCTTGGGCGACATCGACGACACCGTCACTCCGTCGACCTTGATCTCGCCGTCGTGGGGAACCAGGCGCGCCACCGCCCGGAGCAAGGTCGTCTTGCCCGCCCCGTTGGGCCCGATGAGCCCCACCCACTCCCCCGCGTCGACCCGATCGGTCAGGTCGGAAAGGGCCAGGGTCGACTCGTAGCACACGGTGACGCCCTCGAAGGTGATCACGGCGGCCCGTTCACGTGCTGCGCCCCACGCGCCGCGACCGGAGGACGAACAAGAAGAACGGCGCGCCGACGAACGCGGTCACCACACCGATCGGGATCTCACTCGGGGCGAGCACCGTCCGGGCGGCCACGTCGGCCAGGATCAGGAAGGCGGCCCCACCGATCATCGAGACGGGCACCACCACCCGATAGCTGGCGTTGGTGGTCAGGCGCACGGTGTGGGGCACGATGATGCCGACGAACCCGATGAGACCGCTCACCGCCACCGCCGCGGCGGTCCCCAAGGTGGCGGCCGCCACGATCGTGATGCGGACGCGAGACGACCGCACCCCGAGGCTGTCGGCTTCGTCCTCGCCCACCCGGAGGACGTCGAGGAGCCTTCTGTGGGCCAGGAGGACGACGGCGCTGAGCGCGACGTAGGGGAGGATGAGCACCACGTCGGACCATGTCGCCACCGTGAGGCTGCCGAGGATCCAGGCGTAGACCGACTGCAGGTCCTGCGCGTGCTGCTGTTGCAGGAAGGTTTGGATCGCCGTGAGCAACGCGGCGACGGCCACGCCCGCCAACACGATCGAGACCGTGGCGCCCTGGCGTCCGACCGTCGCACCCACGACGTAGGTGAGGGTGACCGCACCCACCGCTCCGGCGAACGCCGCCAGGGGCAGGAGCTCGGAGAGCTGCGAGCCCGCCACGATGACCGCCGTCGCCCCCAGCCCGGCCCCGGCGGCCACGCCCAGCAGGTACGGGTCGGCCAGGGGGTTACGGAACACTCCCTGGAAGGCGGCGCCGCCCCCGGCCAGCATGGCGCCGACCAGTCCGCCGAGCACGACCCGAGGCAGCCGGATCTGCCACAGAATGTCGGCGTCGATCCGGCTCACGCCCGAGTGGAAGTGCAGCAACGGGACGTGGGACAAAAGCACGCGCAGCGCGGCGACGAACGACAGGTCGGCAGGGCCCATCGACACGCCCAGTGCCACCGCGCCGACCAGGGCGCCTAGCGCCACCGCGACGGGACGGCGCGCCGAGACGGGCCGCAGCACCGAGGACTCCTCGTCCCCTGCGTCGCCGGCCGTCGCCGGCGCGACCTCGTTTCGGGGCAGCGTGGTGCTCACGTCCCACCGGGATGATGCTTCAGCGCGCTCTCCACCGTCTGCAGCAGGTTCACGATGCGGGGTCCCCAACGCGATGCGATGTCGTCGTTGAGACCGACCATCTGACCCTTTTGGACCGCCTTCATCGTCGACCATCCCGGCCGCGCCGCCACCGTGTGCGCAGTCTGTCCGCAACAGATGGTGTCAGCCAGGAACACCCAATCGGGGTTCGACTGCACGATGAACTCGGCCGAGAGCTGGGGATAGCCGCCGCTCGACGCGGCCGACGGGGCACGGTCGGCGATGTTGCGCAGCCCGAGGAGGCCGAGCACCTTCCCGATGAAGGTCGACGACGTCACCGAGTAATAGGTCTGGTCGAGCTCGTAGTAATAGGTCTGGCCCACGTTCGACTTGGGGGCCTCGCGCACGATCTGGGCGACCTGCGCCTTCACGCGGGCCGCCTCGGACTGAGCCGCCTGGACGTGACCGGTGGCCAGGCCCAGTTGGTCGTACTGGACGTAGGCGTCGGCCAGGGTCGACGCCGGGGGGAGCGACAAGACGGGAATGCCAAACGTCTTGAGCCGAGCCGTGAGCCCGCTGCTGTCACCGGGGACCACCACCAGGTCGGGCCGGTACGCCACGATGGCCTCGACGTTGGGCGAGAGGTCGTCGAGGGTCGTGCGGGGTGCCTGCTTGGGGTAGTCAGAGTACTTGTCGACCGCCTTCACCTGGCTCCCGGCACCGATGGCG
Source organism: uncultured Acidimicrobiales bacterium (assembly GCA_963838775.1). GTDB lineage: Bacteria > Actinomycetota > Acidimicrobiia > Acidimicrobiales > UBA8190 > Chersky-840. Next base: position 56,443 of record CAWISP010000037.1, on the reverse strand, counting down.
TACAACATCTCGGTCGCCGTTGGCGACAGCGACACGATGGCATCGGGACGCGCCGTGATCCGAACCGTGCCGTTGGCGGCCGAGATCGACACCGGGAACGACCCCGGAGACGCCGCCGCCGCGTCGGGGGAAGGGCTCGACGTGCTGCTACAGGACGCAACGAGCAATCCGAGCCCGGCACAAACGGCAAGCAGGGCTCGCGTCGAGCGTTTGTGCATGTGGTCATCCTCCATCGGGTTGCGGAGGACGAAGTGCGCCCGCTGCAACACCCGACAGTGGTGTCCAACGAACCGCCCTTCCTCCGAGGACAGGTTTCGCCGATGCAGGTCAGGCGTCCGGGCTCGTCCCCGAAAAGGGCATCACCGTTGCGGGACAGCGCCGGGATCTCACCGGCTTCGCTGGGCCTCCACCACTCCGTCTGGCGTCCGGAGCGCACGTACGTTAGCGCCCGCCCACCCCGGTCGCCACCGCCACGATTGCCGCCGGCAAGGTCAGCTCACGGCGCCACGACATCAGACCGGCGCGACGGCGTCGAAACCGATGGCGTCTTCGAGCGCGGCCGCCGAGCGGATGACCACCAGGTCGGCGTGCTGGGGTCCCACCAGTTGGATCCCGACCGGCAGCCCGCCCGGCGTCAGTCCGGCGCACACCGATGCCGCCGGAGAGCGCGTCATGTTGAAGGGATAGGTGAAGCGCGCCCAGTTGGCTTCGAGCTCGCCGTTGATGAGTCCCTGTCCCTCGAGGCTTCGGGGAGGCGGCGACCCCGCGCACGTCGGCGTCAACAGCAGTCGCACGTCACGGAAGAGCTCTACCAGCTTGAGGTTCAAGGTGTGGCACGCGTCCTGCGCCCGCACGATGTCGAGGGCCGACAGATTGTCGGTCGCCCAATCCACCTGAGCGGCCAGCAGAGGATCGACACGCTCCCAGACCTCGGTGTCACGGTAGGGCGCCAGGGTGCGCCAGTTGTAGGCAACGGCCAACGTCAACCAGTCCCGCACCGGGTCTTCGTCGAACACGACTTCGATTTCGACGACTTCTGTCCCGAGTGTCTTGAGCTTGTCGATCACGTCCTCGCACAGGGCGCGCACCTCGTCGTCGAGAGGCGCGTAGCCGAGGGTCGGGGACCATGCCACCTTGCTGGGGAGCTGCGCATCCTCGAGCGCGGCCGGCCATGACGCTTCGGGCCTCGGAAGGGAGCGGATATCGGTGGGGTCGGGCCCCACGGCGATGTCGAGCGCGGTGACCACGTCGGCGACGCGTCGGGCCATGGGCCCCTTCGTCGACAGGTCGTGCCAGTCCGAGCCGTGGACACCGCCCGAAGGGACCCGGCCGAGCGAAGGCTTGATGCCGCTCAGGCCGCAACACGACGAGGGGATCCGGATCGACCCTCCCCCGTCGGACCCCGTGGCGAGGGGGACCATCCCCGACGCGATGGCGGCCGCCGCTCCTCCCGAGGAACCCCCCGGGCTGTAGGCCAGGTTCCACGGGTTGGAAGTCGGGCCGAACACCACGTTGTCGGTGTCGGCCTTCCACCCGAGCTCGGGCGTATTCGTCTTGCCGACCACGACGCAGCCCGCCGCCTTCAGGCGCGCCACCAGGGGCGAGTCCTGCACGGCGGCCGGACCACCCGCGAAGACGGCGGAGCCAAAGGAGGTTACGAAGCCGGCCGCGTCGTCGAGGTCCTTGACCCCGATGGGGATTCCGGCCAGGGGCCCCGGGTCCTCTCCGGCCGCCGCGGCGGCGTCGATCACCGACGCCGCCTCGAGCGCGTCGTCGGCGTCGATGGCGGTGAAAGCGTTCACCTGGGGGTTGAGCGCTTCGATGCGCTCGAGGGCGTGGGTGACGAGGGCGCGGGCGCTTGCCTGGCCCGACCGCACCGAAGCCGCCAGATCGGTGAGTGACTCACGTCGGAAGTCCATGCCCCACGCGTAGCACGACTCGGGTGGCGGTGCCCCGGCGCCGCACGGAGATGGACACGCCGCCACCGTGCACGGCAACCTGGACCAATGTCCCCGACGATCTCTGACGCCTCGCTCGACCATGTGGCGGTGGCCGTGGAGCGCTGGTCCGATGCCTGGCCGCGCTATGCCGTCGAGCTCGGGGGGCAGTGGACCTCGGGGGGCGTGAACGTCGGCTTCAGTCCGGCCCAGCTGCGGTACGCCAACGCCGGTCGGGTGGAGATCCTCCAGCCGTGGCACCCCGAGGACAATCCGTTCCTCCGCCGCTTTCTCGACCGGCACGGGCCCGGACCTCACCACCTGACCTTCAAGGTGCCCGACCTCGCGTCGGCGCTCGACGACGCCCGCCACGCCGGCTTCACCCCGGTGGGCGTCGACCTCAGCAACGACGACTGGAAAGAGGCCTTCCTCCACCCCCGCCAGGCCACCGGCATCGTGGTGCAGATCGCTCAGGCCTCACATCTGTGGCAGTCCCCGCCGCCCGAGGGATTCCCGGCCGAGCGGTCGGAGCTGGCGGCATCACTCGAGCGGGTGACCCACGCCGTCGCCGACCTCGACACGGGGCTGGCGTTGTTCGAGGGTCTCCTCGGTGGCCAGCGCGCCGGGCAAGGGGTGGGACCGGACGGGTCCTGGGCGTGGGTCGACCTGCGGTGGGCGGGCCCCCTCGCCGTTCGTGTGGTAGCGCCGGCGGCGCCGGGACGATCACCGCTGGCCGACTGGCTGGGCCCGTGGCCGGGCCGGCTGCACCATCTGGCCTTCGAGGTGCCGGGCGACGCGCCGATGGCCACCGACGGCGCCGGGGCGTCGCCGGGGGTACCCGGAGTGCTCCCGGGTGACGCGACGGCCCGGGTCATCGATCCTGCCGACAACCACGGGACGCGTCTCGTGCTGTATCGCCCGGCGACAGAACCGGCCCGTGCGCAGACATAGAGCCGTCGCGGTGCGGTGGTCGTCTCCTCCGCCGGCACTAGCCTGGTACGCACGTTGAGCGAGGACCGGTGACTGACGACGACTCCGGCGCCCGCGATGGTGCGCCGCCCCGACTAACCATCGGCCAACGCATCCTGGCCGCACTCCCCAACCTCCAGCGCGAGCCGGCACCCGCCACCCCGGCCCGTTCCACGACGGCGACCCGTGCCACGACGGCGACCCGTACCACCCGTACCGCTCGCGCTCGTCCCGACGCCGGCGTCGACAGCGACTCCGCCGACGACGACGCCGATGCCGGTGCTGAGTTCGCAGACACAGACACCGATACACCCGACGACGACATCGGATCGCCCGATGATAGCCCGAGGCCCGCACCCACGGGGTTCAGCGGGCGGATGAGCGCGCTGCTCAATCCCGCCCCCGCCGGAGCGCGACCCCGGCCCGTGGACCAGCTCGACACGATGACTCGCGAGGAGATCGCCCACCGCATCAAGAGGCTCGACGACCGGGAGCGGTTCCTGGCCCTGACGGCGGCGCCGATCGGCATTGCCGTCGGGATCCTCCTCACGGCGTTCGCGATCCACCTGAACCCCGCTGCGCGTGTGCACGGCAAGCTCAACCCCAAGCACGTGAGCGACTCGCTCATCCTGTTGGAGGGCGGGGTGCGCATCGTGCTGTCCGGGGTCGTGGTGGCCTGTGCCTTGACGCGTCGACGTTCGTTGGTCGGCTTCTCGCTGCTCTTCCTCGGGACCGCCATGGGATCCCCCCTGTTCGCGCTGCCCTTCTGGGTCCTCGGCGGATATCTGATCTGGCGCGTGTTCAAGTACCAGCGAGTCCTGACGGCCCGGACCGCCGCAGCCCGGGGTACGACCAAGGGGGCAACGGACCGGGGCGCGACGCGGGGAAGTGGAGGGGGACGGGTTCCCGCCAACCCCCGCGCCGCCGGGCGCGCCGGTGCGGCGGCGGCACGCGACCGCGCCCAGTCCCGGGGGCGGCGCGGCCGGAAAGAGCCCGCACCGACCGGGCCCACGCCGTCGAAGCGCTACACGCCACCGCGCCCGACACGGCCCCGGCCCCCCGCTCCGCCCTCCTGAGGCGACACCTCGTCGCGGTCCTCGACGAGCAGCGCGGAGCGCAGCAACCGCAAGATCTCCTGGCGGCGCCGGACCAACGAGCGCGGGGTCGGATCCTCTCCGAGCGCCCGCAGCACCTCGACCTCGGTGATCATGCCCACCACCGTGGAGTAGATGGCCAGCAGGAGCAGGCGTGGCTCGTGGCGCCGCATGTGGCCGGCATCCATCTCGTCCTCGAGAAAGCTCGACGCCCTCGTGACGAGGGGTTCGAGCACGAGCATGAGCCTCGTCGCCGACGGGGGGCCGAGGCGACCCACCTCACGCAGGAGACCCAGCAGCTCGGGGCGTCGGGATGCGAGCCGGAAGACCGATCGCACCACCGCCTCCACCCGCCACCAGCCCGATCCCGCTCGCGCCAGCGAGTCTTCGAGGGCGTGGGCCAGCTCCATGGCGGAGCGGTCGATCAGCGCTTCGAGCAGGACCTCTTTGGACGGAAACCAGTACAGGATCGACTGCTTGCGCACCCCGAGGCTGTCGGCCAGGGCGTCGAGCGACGTCGCCTCGTAGCCGCGGGACCCGAACGACGCCAGGGCTGCGTCCAGAATGCGATCGGCGGTGCCGCCTTCGGGACGGTGCAGCGCTGCGCTCGGCCTTCTCCCCGCCTCCACCTACCATATGGTAGACAGAGATCGTGGCTGAGGTGACCACCCCCACGGCAGCCGGGAATTCGGGCCCCCTGTCCATCGCCGACGCCCTGGCGGGCAGGCGCATCCTCGTGACGGGAGCCACGGGCTTTCTCGGGACCGCTCTCGTCGAGCGGCTGGTGCGCGCCGTCCCGGCGAGCGAGGTGGCGGTCTTGGTCCGCCCCACCCGCCGTGCCGACGCCGCTGCCCGGTTGGCACGAGAGGTGGTGCGCAACGACTGCTTCAACCGCCTGCGCGAGGAGCTCGGTAACCGCTTCGACGAGGTGGTGGGCGGCCGGGTCAGCGCCGTGGCCGGCGACGTGGGGCGCGATGGTCTCGACCTCGATGACGAGGGCCGGCGCCTGCTCGCCTCGTGCGACGTGGTGGTGCACTCCGCGGCCACCGTCGCCTTCGATGCTCCTCTCGACACCGCCGTCGAAGTGAACCTCCTGGGCCCGTCGCGCGTGGCCGCCGCCATCGAGTCGGTGGCCGAGACACGTCGTTTCGCCCATCCCGGCGCACCGCCCACCCATCTCGTCACCGTCTCCACGGCGTACGTGGCCGGAACGCACCAGGGAGACGCCACCGAGACCCTCGCCACCGAGGCGTTGGCGTCCGGAGCGAGAGCCCGGACCCACACCACGGTGACCACCGAGGTCAACATCGACGCCGAGGTCACCGCGGCCCGCCGCCTGCGCGACGACCTCGAGTCCGCGTCGCGTGCTCCGGAACGCCTCGGCCAGCTCACCAAGACGGCTCGGGCCGAGCTCGGAGCGGCCGGCACCCATCTGCTGGCGGAACGGGCCGAGAAGCTGCGCGACGAGTGGGTGCGCACGCAACTCGTCGACCGCGGTCGGGCCCGGGCCCAGGCACTGGGGTGGCCCGACGCCTATGCCTTCACCAAGGCCCTCGGCGAGCGGGCGCTCGTGGGTGGGCACGGCGCGCTCCCCATCACCATCGTCCGCCCCTCGATCATCGAGTCGGCGCTGGCCGAGCCGCGCCCGGGCTGGATCCGCGGCTTCCGGATGGCCGAGCCCATCATCGTGTCCTACGGGCGCGGGCTGTTACGCGAATTCCCCGGCGTCCCCGAAGGGGTCGTGGACGTCATCCCCGTCGACATGGTGGTGGCGGCGATTATCGCCGTGGCCGCGGCCGGCCCCGATCCCGGCGGGCCCACCGTGTACCACGTGGCGTCGAGCGTGCGGAACCCGCTCCGGTACGGACAGCTCGTCGAGCTCGTCCGGTCGTGGTTCACCGACCACCCGCTCTATGACTCCGACGGCCAGCCCATCATGGTCCCGCAGTGGTCGTTTCCCGGGCGCGGCCGCGTCCAGCGTCAGCTCCAGCGGGCCACCAAGGCGCTGACCACAGCCGAGCGCGTCCTCGGCACCCTTCCCGTGCGCGGCGAACGGGCCGATCTGGCGGCGCGGGTGGAAGAGCGGCGCACGCAGGCCGAACGCGCCCTGGGCTACACCGAGCTCTACGGCGCCTACACCGAGACCGAGGCGCATTTCCGGGTCGACCGGCTCCTGTCGTTGTGGGAGCGGCTCTCATCGGAGGACAAAGCGGCGTTCTGCTTCGACCCCGGGGTGATCTCGTGGCCCGGGTACGTCCACGACGTCCACCTTCCGTCGGTGGTGGAACACGCCCGGGTGCGCTCGTCACCCCGGCGCTCGACGGTGGCCAGTCGCTCTGACCGGGCGCGCACCGCCATCTTGTCGCCCGATCGTCACCTTGCCGCCTTCGACCTCGAGAACACGCTCGTGGCCTCCAACGTGGTGGAGTCCTACGCCTGGCTGGCGAGCCGGCACCTCCCTGTGGGCGAGCGCGTCACGTTCGCGGCGGGGATCCTGCGTGAAGCCCCGTCGCTGCTCGCCCTCGATCGTCGTGACCGGGGCGATTTCCTGCGCAGCTTCTACCGGCGCTACGAGGGCGCCCCCGCCCAACTGCTGCGCGCCGACGCCCTCGACATGTTCCATCATTTGCTCTTGGCGAAGTCCTTCCCCGCCGGTTTCGCCCGGGTGCGCGCCCATCGGGCGCTCGGACATCGCACGGTCCTCATCACCGGCGCACTCGATTTCGTGGTCGAGCCCTTGCGACCGCTGTTCGACGAGGTGGTGTGTGCCCAGCTCGGCCAGGACTCCCGCGGCCGGTACACGGGTCGCCTGGAGCAACTCCCGCCCACCGGGGAGGCGCGTGCCCTCGTCCTGGCCGAATACGCGGCGAGCGAAGGCCTCGATCTCGGCGAGTCGGTCGCCTACGCCGACTCGGCGTCGGACCTCCCTCTCCTCGAATGCGTCGGCTTCCCGGTGGCGGTCAACCCCGAGGCACGGCTGGCCACCATCGCCCGTCGGCGGGGATGGCACGTCGAGCAGTGGGACAAGGCGGGGGGTGGGGCCCGGCCGCCCCTGCCCTTCGGACCCGTCGACCACGGCGTGTCGCGCTGGTGGGCCCGCCTCGAAGGCATGCTCGAGCGCAGTGGCGGCGCGACCTCGGGCCCGCAGCCCGCCACGGGCCGGGGGACTCGACCATGAAGGCGCTCGTCTTCGAACGCAACCTGGCGCGCTTCGCGGCATCACGGGTGGCATCGGTGGTCGGCGGATCGGGTCGCGGGGCGAGCATCGGGCCCCTGCATCTGACCGATGTGGAGCCCCCCGAGTTGCCCGGTCCCCAGTGGCACCGCGTCCATCCGTTGTTGGCCGGCATCTGCGGCTCGGACCTCTCCACCGTCGACGGGCGCAGTTCGCGCTATTTCGAAGATGTCGTGAGCTTCCCCTTCATCCCCGGTCACGAGGTGGTCGGCACGCTCGACGACACCGATACCCGCGTCGTGATCGAGCCCGTCCTCGGCTGCGTGGCGCGCGGCATCGTTCCGCCCTGCCCGGCGTGCGCCGAGGGCCGCACGGGGGGCTGCGAGCGCGTCGCCTTCGGCCACCTGGCACCGGGCCTGCAGATCGGCTTCTGCACCGACACCGGCGGTGGATGGTCCGCAGGCGGTCTCGTAGCCCACGACGCCCAGCTCCACCCGGTGCCCGACGCGCTCTCGGACGACGACGCTGTGATGGTGGAACCCACCGCATGCGCCGTCCATGCGGCGTTGGCCGCTCGAGTCCACGCCGACGACACCGTGGCCGTGCTCGGGGCCGGGACCCTCGGTCTGTGCACCGTGGCGGCTCTGGCCCACCTGGGCCGGCCCGGAACGCTGCTTGTCGGGGCCAGGTACGCGCACCAACGCACGCTCGCCGAGGGGCTCGGAGCCGATGTCGTGGTCGAGCCCGACCAGCTGGTGCGGGCGGTGCGGAGCAAGTCGCGCTCGCTCCAGGCCTCGGGAACCCTCACGGGGGGCGCCGACGTCGTCGTCGACTGCGTCGGCAGCGAGCAGTCCCTGGCCCAGGCTCTCTCCATGGTGCGGCCCCGGGGCGAGGTCGTGCTCGTGGGCATGCCGGGGCGCGTCACCCTCGACCTGGCTTCGCTCTGGCACCGCGAGGTGACGGTCACCGGCGCCTACGCGTACGGGACCGAGGACCTCGGCGGCCTGTTGCGCCGCACTTTCGACATCGCCATGGAGGTCGTCACCGCCAAGGGTCTGGGGCGCCTGGTGTCGGCCCGTTACCCGCTCGATCGCTTCGAGGAAGCGCTCGCCCACGCCGGCACGGCCGGGCGCCGTGGCGCCGTCAAGGTCGTCTTCGACCTGCGGGCCCGGGGGCGACACCACGGCACCCGCCTCGCCACGAAAGGACCCGTCTCATGAGCCCCAGGCCCGGCTTCGTCCTCGAGGTCGACCGATCCACCCCGTCCACCTTGTTCTGGCACGGCGAGGGATACCGTCTCGAGAAGCTCCCGGTGGGCAGCCGCGTCCTGTACGCGCCCGAGCCCGTCGACGCGCTGACCGATCCGATCGCCGCGATCCGGCGCGCCCTCGACGAGCCCCGGGGCGACGCTGCGCCCCTGCGGGCCCAGCTGCGCCCCGGCATGGTGCTCACCATCGCCTTCGACGACGTCTCGCTGCCGCTTCCCCCCATGCGCAGCCCCGACGTGCGCCAGCTCGTGATCGAACAGGTGCTCGAGCTGGCCGCCGAGGCCGGGGTCGACGACGTCGTGCTCATCGCCGCCCTGGCGCTGCATCGGCGCATGACCGACGCCGAGCTGCGCCACGCCCTTGGGGACCGCATCTTCGACGCCTTCGCGCCCCATGGGCTGCTGTGGCAGCACGACGCCGAGGATCCCGAGCAGCTCGTGCATCTGGGGCTCACCGACCAGGGTGAGGACGTCGAGATCAACAAGCGGGCCGCCACCTCGGACCTCCTCGTCTACGTCAACATCAACCTGGTGGCCATGGACGGCGGCCACAAGTCGGTGGCAACCGGCCTCGCCAGCTACAAGAGCCTGCGCCACCACCACAACGCCCACACCATGACCCAGAGCAAGTCGTTCATGGACCAGCACCACTCGGAGCTGCATTCGTCGAACTGGCGCATGGGCCGGCACATCGCGGCAGCCGGGGTGAAGGTGTTCCAGATCGAGACCAACCTCAACACCGACACCTTCCCCGAGCAGTTCCGGTTCCTCCAGCGTCGCGAATGGGAATGGACGGCCCGCGATCGGGCCGCGTTCGTCGCGACGTCCAAGGCGCTCGAGGCGACCCCCGACCGCCTGGCCCGGTCGATCTTCCACTCCATCCGGTCACCACACAAGATGAGCGCAGTACAGGCAGGGGAGGTGGAGGCGGTGCACGCCCGCACCACCGAGAACGTCTACGCGCAGCAGCTCCTCGAGGTCGACGGCCAGAGCGACATCCTCACCATGGGGCTGCCGTACATCTGTCCCTACAACGTCAACTCGATCATGAACCCGATCCTGGTGGCGTGTCTCGGGCTCGGCTACTTCTTCAACATGTACCGGGGCAAGCCACTGGTGCGCGCTGGTGGGGTCGTCATCATGAGCCATCCCACGCCGTGGGCCTTTCACCCCGGCCACCACCCCAGCTACATCGACTTCTTCGAACAGGTGCTGGCGGAGACCACCGACCCCGCCGAGATCGGCAAATACGAAGAGGCCTTCGCCACCGACCCCTGGTACATCCACCTCTACCGGACCGGCAACGCCTATCACGGCGTGCACCCGTTCTACATGTGGTACTGGTGCGCCCACGCCCTCGACCATGTCGGGGCGGTGATCGTCGTCGGTGGCGACCACGCCGCGGTGCGGCGCCTAGGATTCAAGGCGGCCACCACCATGGCCGACGCGCTCGAGATGGCCTCGGACGTGGTGGGGCGCGACCCGTCGATCACCCACCTGCACTCGCCACCCCTGTTGATGTCCGACGTGCGATGACTTCTCGTTCCAAGACGATCGGGAGGACGTGGTGAGCGCGTTGGAACGTCTGGTGAGCCGCGCCCGCCGGGCGCGCCCCGAGGGCTTCCCCTGGGCCGCGCCGACCTGGCCCGTCGACCTCGACCGTGACGCGCCGCACCGGCACCTCGGTGCCGACTACGACACCGAGTGGACCCGTCGTTACCCGGCCCGCCTGGTGCGGGCCGTGCTCCTCGACAACGTCACCCGCCCCCTCGCCCACATCGTGGCGTCGCCCGAGGTGCGCGGCGACGAGGTCCTCGAGCTCGTGGAGGCCCCGGCCATCTACGTGGCCAACCACGCCAGCCACATCGACACCGGCCTGTTGTTGTCGGTGCTCCCCGCACCCGTGCGCCACAAGACCGTCGTGGCCGCCGCCGCCGACCACTTCTTCGACCGGCGCTGGAAGGCGCACCTGTGGTCCCTCGTCCTCGCCGCCATCCCCATCGAACGCCACAAGGTCAACCGCAAGTCGGCACAGGACACTGCGGCGTTGCTGCGCCAAGGGTGGAACCTCATCATCTTCCCCGAAGGAGGTCGGACCCACGACGGATGGTTCGGGGCCATGCGCGGGGGTGCCGCCTACCTCGCCACCCGCACGGGCCGCCCCGTGGTCCCCGTGCACATCGACGGCACCTACCGGATCTGGCCCCGCGGTGGCAAGCGCCTGCGTCGGAGCCCGACCCGCATCACGTTCGGCACCCCGATCGTGGCGGCCGAGGGTGAGGATGCCCGCACGCTGGAGGCGAGGATCGACGCGGTGCTCGGCGTCCTGGCCGACGAGTCGCGCACCGACTGGTGGTCGGCGCGCCGGCGCGCCGGCGCCGGGGAGACCCCGTCCCCCCGTGGTCCCGACGCGTCGCCATGGCGTCGAGCCTGGGCACTGGGGCCCGACTCACAATCGCCTGACGACGACGACGAAAAGCGCTGGGCCCTGACCCGGGACTGAACGGGGATCGGACACGCCATAACCCCGGCCGGACAGGTCATCACCGTACAGGAGCTTGCACCGCAGGAGAGCGGCCGATCTCGTCAACCGTCGTGGAAGCTGAGAACGGTGCACTACCCCCCACGTGGAGCGACACTGACGTCACGAGCCCGCCCGCGACGGTGGCTGACAGCGATACGTCATTGGCGTCCCGGAAACGTGACAGTCCTGTCGTCACCAGCAGGCGGGCCGCCTCTGCCGGCGCGACGTTGTAGGCGTCTCCATCGCGTGTCGCCGAGGCCGCCCTCCGCAAGATGTCTGTGTATATGAGCATGTCATTCATTCATAAGGTTCGTGGATTCCCCGGAGTGTCGCACGGTCGTCCATCCCGCTGGCCCCTTGAAATAGCCCGTCGATCCGATGGCGATCACGTTCAACCCGCCGGTGATCGAGATCCTGTCAGGCTTCTGGATGTCCACCCAGTAAGTCTCGGCGGTTCCGTCCGGGCCGGCACCGCTGTCGGTCACCATGAGGCTGTACCGGGGTTCTGCACGTAGCGCGTCGACGGCATCGTGCAGTGCCGTGACGGGAGATGGGTGCGATTGAGATCGGGACAGGCTCGAACCGGCGCATCCACATATCGCCCATCCACAAAGCGACACGGCTCCGCTGGCTGCGAAGAGCGCCGGGATGCGCCCCCTTCGTTCTCCCCGCCTGATCGACCTCACCATCCAGATCATGCCTCACGACGTTCCGGCGACAGCGGTTCGGCGACCTCCGGCATCCGCGTCGTGCCGGCCCGTGGCGACCGACCCGTCGACCTAGAATGGAGGAAGCAGGCCGCACCCATTGGGAGACGGAACGATGAGCATCGCCATGAATCAACCGAGTACGCCATTTCGAGCCACGTTCAAGCGGATGGACCAGTCGACCGCCGAAGAATGGGCCGGGATCGTGGCACAACATGACGTCCTGATCGACAGCCTGGCGGACCGGATTCTCGATCAACTTCGCATGCTCGACTCCGACGCCGGCGGCTTCGCCGTTGATCGTCTCACCCACAGCCTGCAGACGGCCCGTCGAGCCGAGGTCGACGGGCGGGACGACGCGTACCTCGTCTGTGCCTTGCTCCATGACATCGGCGATGTGCTCGCGCCGCTCGACCACGCCGGCCTGGCGGCAGCGATCTTGAGGCCATGGGTGCCCGCCCCCTATCACTGGATGGTCGAGAAACACGGGGTTTTCCAGGGCTACTACTTCTGGCACTACATCGGTGGCGACCGCAATGCCCGAGACGCCTTCAAAGGGCACGAGTACTACGACCTGACTGAGGAGTTCGTGCGCAAGTACGACATGCCCGCCTTCGACGACGAGTACCCGACACCGCCTCTCGACCACTACGAACCATTGATCCGAGGATTCTTGGTACAGGCGCCGCCGCCGACGTAGGTCGCGTGTCGACGACGTAGCGAGCTACGACCGACGCACCTTCACGAGGCCGCGCATGCGGCGCACGGGGTGGGAGCCCCCGGTCGTCGCCTGGCGCCAGCCCCGGGCAAAGACGGCATCGAGCCGTTGGGCGCGCAGAGCCCGTTCTTCGACGTCTTCCAGCGCGGTGGGCACCGATCCCGTGGCCCAGGCCAGGAGGAGGTCAGCCAGACTGGCGTTGCGGGCCAACGCGGGGCCGTGCGCGTAGGTCCCGAGGACGAGCCCGGCGCGAGCGCCTTCGGTGGCGTCGCCACCGCCGTTACCCACCCCCGACAGGACCCGTGCCAGGGGAAGGGCCTCGTCGCCGACACGGGTCACCGCCGAATGGTTCTCGAATCCCGTCAACGTCTCCAGCACCACCGGGTCCGGGCGCTCGTTGCCCGCCGAGAGCGCGATGGGCTCCGCGACGAGCTCCCCCACGGCGCGGCGCCCTGATCCCTTGACGGTTACCACGTCGAGCAGTCCCACCCCGGGATGCGGGCGCCCGTCAGCACCGGGGAACGACCGGCCGATGACCTGGTACCCGGCGCACACCGCGAACACGACAGCACCCGCCTCGACGGCGCCGGCGAGCACGCCGTCGCGCAGGCGCTCCGCCGACTGCACCTGGGGCCCGTCTTCCCCACCGCCGAGGCAGTACACGTCGGCGCCGGCGGGAAGCGGGGCGTCCGACAGGGCGTGGACCAGCTCCACGGGGATGTCGCGCCACACGGCGCGACCCGCCAGCACCCGCCCATTGCCGCTGTCTCCGTAGGTGCCGAGCAGGTCGGGGTGTACGACCACCACGCGCAGCGCGGAAGGTCCCGAGGTTCGGGCCCGGACGCGGCGGCGGGCCTTGGCGGGGACGCCGTCGATCGTGACGGGGACGGGCATGCCCGGTGCCGGAGACGCCGTCTCGGGCCGTGCCAACGATGTCGAGGTCGAAGGACCCGGGCTTTCCGGCAACCGAGCACGGATCGCGCCGGAGGCGAGACGACGGCGCAGCGCCTGGAAGGCGGTGTAGTTGCCGACATACTCGACGTGCGCGGACCCGGCCGCGGCCAGCGCCTCGAGGCCGTCAGGCACCGTCACGTGGGCCACCCCGGCATGACGGAGTCGGACCGCCAGGTCTCGACATCGCTCCCCCGTCGCCACGACCAGACGGCCCGCCAACCGCTCAAAGGGGACGTCCCACAACCACGACGGGTCGTGGCCGTCGGCGATGCGGGCGTTGATCCCCACCACGACGGGGTCGGTGCCCCCTTCGAGGAGATCGAGGAGCTCGGTCCACCCCGCCGGGTTCTTGGCGAGGAGGAGCCGCACGGTCGTCGCCCCCCACGCCACAGACGCGAACCTTCCCTCCACATCCGCGACCGATTCCATCGCCGCCAGGGCTGTCGCCTCGTCGACGCCCAGCGCGCCAGCGGCCACCGCCGCCATGGCCGCGTTGGCGAGGTTGCAGCGCCCGGGGAGCACGAGCTTCACCGTCAGGGTGCGCCCGTCGGCGGTGACGAGCACGTCGCCTCGCAACACCGCGTCGGGGTGGGGCCGGCGGAACCCGCATGCGCACCACCAGTCGTCGTCGGCGAAGACGATGCGGCCCGCGCACGAGGGGCAACCCACGGCGTCAAGTCGCCACAGCTGGCCGGCGGCCACCCATACGACCCGGGCCGCGCTCTGCCCGCCCCACACGACGAGCGGGTCGTCGGCGTTGGCCACCACGGTGGTGCGGGGCGACGCGCCCAGTGCGGCGCGCCAGCGCGCCGCCACCATGCGGACCTCGCTCACGCGGTCGAGCTGATCGCGCGACAGGTTGAGCAATGCCACCACCTCGGGATGCACGGCGTCGGCCACCACTCCGAGGTATCCCTCGTCGACCTCGAGCACCGCCGGCACCCCCGGCGCCGCCGACGCCAACGCCGTGGCCAACCCGGGCGGGAGGTTGGCGCCCGCGACCGACGTCGCCACCCGGTTCGCTCCGCCCAGCGCGGCCGCGAGGAGGCGGGTAGTGGTGGTCTTGCCGTTGGTCCCGGTCACGAGCGCAACGCTCCGACCCGCAGCCAGAGTCCCGAGCAGGTCGGGAGCGAGGAACAACCCGACCCGGCCGCCGATCACCGAGCCTCCCCCGAGACCCAGTCGGCGCGACGCCGCGCTCACGGCGGTGGAGGCTCGACCGGCCAGGCGAGCCCGCACCGGCACCGAGGCGTCGGCGGGCGTGTCCGTCACGTGTCGGAGTGATCGGGCGGAAAGGTACGGGCCAGCTCCTCGGCCGTGGGCTCGTGCGGACGTTGGGACTCGGCGGGGAGCTGGGTCATGATCGCCGCCATGATCGCCTCGGTGTCGGCGACGGCGTCGGAGAGCCCGAGGTGCACGGGCTTGCCCACCCGAACCAGGACGGACGGGGGATGGAGCAGGTTGGTGACGTCGGGAACCCGGGCCGAGCGCGGCCAAACCGCTTCGGTCCCCCACACCCCCACCGGGAGCACGGGGGCGCCGGTCATGGCGGCCAGCCGTGCCGTGCCCGTCTTGCCCTTGAGCTCGGGGTCGAAGAACTTCTTACCCCGGGGAATGGTCCCCTGGGGGAGGATCACGACGACTTCTCCGGCTTCGAGCGCCCGGCGGGCTTCGCGCAGCGGCGTGTCGGAGCGGCTGCCGCGGTCGACGGGGATCCCGCCCAGGGCACGGGCCAACTGCCCCACGACGGGCGCGTCGAAGACCTCGCGCTTGGCGAGGAACCTCACCGGGCGACCCAGGCGGGCCGCCACGATGGCGAGGGCGACCACGTCGAAGTAGCTGCGGTGGTTGGCGGCGAGGATGACCGGTCCGCGCCGTGGCACCCGGGCCACGCCGTCGATGTCGAAGCGCGCGTAGGGGAACATGGCGGGGCGGACGACGGGTCGAAGCACGTCGTAGGGCTCGAGACCGCCCAACTTCGGCACTCCCGGCGGGCGGTCCCAGCGCTCGACCGGCCAGCGTCGCAGGCGGGCCACGGCGTTGAGCCGTCGATCCGGGTTGACGGCGTGGGGACGCCCGACCGCGCTCAGCAGAGGCACATCGAAGACGCTGTCGGAGTAGGCATGGCTCGCCGCCATGTCGACACGGGACTCCGCCGCCCAACGCCGGACGGCGGCGAGCTTGCCCGTGGACCAGACGAACTCGCCCTCGATACCCCCGGTGTAGACACCGTCTTCGCACCCGTAGCGGGTGGCGAGGACATGGTCGAACCCAAGCATCCCCGCGAAGGGGGTGATGAGATCGGCGGGGGTGGTCGTCGTGAGCACGATCAGATGACCGGCCTCACGGTGCTCGGCCAGGACGCCCGGGGCGTAGGGCTGGACGAGCTCGACGAGCTCGGGGGCAGCCAGCTCGCCCGCTCGGCGCACGGCTTCGACAGGCCAGCCCTTGGTGAAGCGCGGCGCGACGCGCACCATGGCCATGAAGGCCAGGCTCTCGCCTATGAGGTCGTAGAACCCGTAGAAGAGCCGCTCACCGGGCAGTGACCGGCGCCCGTCGAAGAGCCCCTCGGCGTGCATGGCCGCGCTCAGGACGAGGCCGCTCGCGCCGCGCAGGAGGGTTCGGTCGAGATCCACGAACACCGCGGCCCGGGTCATGGGCGCGTCGTGGCCCGAGCCGTTGCCGTTGTGGACATGGGTCTTCGGCGATCGGGCCGTCACCATGTCGCAGACCATATCGCCGTCCATCGTGGGGAGGGCCGTTGGGGATGCGCTACTAGGGCCCTGACGCGGCAAAGGGACCAGAGGGGGATCCGGTCCCTTTGCTCCGACTCGACAGGATCGGAGGGGGGCGTCCGGTTCCTGTGGTCTCTGTCGACCATTGTGAATGATCGCCCTCGATCAGTCAAACAGCTATTACAGATTTCTACTATCGTAAAAAGAGATGGAACTGAGACACCTCCAGGCTCTGGTGGCGGTGGCCGAGCACGGGTCGTTCTCGTCCGCCGCCGACCATCTGGGCACCGTACAGTCCAACATCTCCGCTCACGTGGCCCGCCTCGAGCGCGAGCTCGGGACCACCCTCGTCGACCGCTCCGCAGGGCGATTGACCGCCGACGGTGAGGTAGTGGTGGCCCGGGCCTACCGGGTCATGGGGGAGCTCGATGCCCTCGTCGCCGACGTCGGGGCCCTACGAGAGGCAGTAGCCGGGAACGTGCGGGTCGGGATCCTCGGCACCACGGCCCGCTGGCTCGTGCCGACGCTGCTCGCCGAGCTCTCCCTGAACCACCCCCGCCTGCACCTGGTCGTAGCGGACGGCACCACCCTGGGCCTCGAGCCCCAGCTGGCGGCGGGGCGCTTGGACCTGGCCGTGCTCACCTTTCCCGTCCCCGGGCGCGACCTCGTGTCCGAGCCGCTCTTCGACGAGGACATCGTGCTCGTGGTCCCGCTCGACGACGACCCGTTGTCGGGAGCCGAGCGGATCGACATCAGCGACCTCGAGCGTTTCGAGTTGCTGCTCCCGGCCCCGGGCACACCGTTTCGCGGCGAGATCGACGCCGCCGTGAAGCCGACCGGCGTCCGACTGCGGCCGCGGGTCGAGCTCGACGGCGTGCGCCTGCTGGCATCGCTCACCTTCGAGGGATACGGACCGGCGTTGCTCCCCGCCACCGCCGTCCCACCCCACCTCCGCGCCCGGTTCCGGCTGGTCGACGTGGACGGCTTGCTGCCCCGGCGGGTCGGGATCGCCCAGCGCAGCCGGGGCCTGCCGTCGGCTCCGGCCCGGGCCGTGCTCGACACGTTGCGCGACCTCATGACGAAACCCGACCAGCTTCCCCCCGGCTTGCACCCGGTGCTCGGGGGCCCGCGCGCACGCGCCGAGGGCTCGCTACGGGTCGTCGGCATGCCCAACGGCTGAAGAGCGTGGCCCCCACCGGGGGCGTCATGCCGCCGGTGGCCGCGCCCTTCGCCACATCAACCACAACGTTGGACCGCCGCGCGGGGTACGGATCTCGCCGGTGACCTCGAATCCGTGGTGCCCGTAGAAGGGGAGGTTGCTCTCTTTGGAGGACTCCAGATACGCGGGCAGCCCCTCGGTGTCGACGCCGTCGAGCACGGACCGCATCAGCGCCGATCCCACTCCCGTGTGCTGTCGGTGGGGATCGGTGCCGAGCGTGGCCAGGTACCAATGCGGCTCCTGGGGACGGGCCGCGTCCACGGCGCTCAGCAGCCGGGCGGCCTCGGGGGTGTCGCGTCCCAGCCCCGTCAGATACGGCATGACGGGCACGAGGCGCACGAGGTCGCGCCATCCGGGACGGGCACGGCCCGGTGGTGACCACATCGCCACACCGGCCAGGTCCCGCGTCGTGTACACCTCGCCGCGCTCGAGATAGGTGTGCCGGAGTTGGATGGCGAAGAACTTGCGCAGCCCGCGCCGGCGTCGGCGGTCCCCTCGGAACAGCCATTGCGGCACCGGGTCGTCGTCGAAAGCTCGCGCCAGGACCTCGACCAGCGTCTGGACATCGCCGGTGACGACGCGCCGCACAACGTGCTGGCCCCGTCGCGCCCTCGACGTCGCTGCGTCGTCGCGGTTGTGGTCCTCGCCTTCGATGCGGGTCATCGCCCGGCCCTCCGGCCCCCCAGCCGCCACTGCCGCCATCGTACCGGGGCCACCCCTGTCGCTGGCGCCACGGCCGGGCCACCGGTGCGACCCGTCCGGTCCGTGCCGCCCGAGGCCGTCCCGCATTGAAGGCAACCGTCAGTCAAGGCATTTGTCAGATCAATCAGATCATGAGATCAATTGTGGGAAGGGTGCGACGGATACGTCGCCAGCAGAGAAAGGTCCCCACCCTGGCGCCGCATGACGTCGTGCCACAGGCGGTCGGCGTCCACACAGAACACGTCGGCCGCCAACGCGTCGAGGACGAACCACGCCCCTTCGGCCAGCTCGGCCTCCAGCTGGTCAGGCGCCCACCCCGAGTACCCGGAGAAGAGGCGGGCGCCGCGCAGCGCCACGGGCTGGTCGTCGGGAGGGACCGCCAGGTCGACCGTGCCCACGGACTCGACCACGGCCCGCCATGGTGGCCCGGGAGCGGTCCCGGGTGAGGCCGGCTTCGCCAGTCCGATGACGGCGTCGCGCGATACCGGCCCCCCACGGAACACCACGCCGGGCGGTGCCAGCCGGGCTTGATCGGCCCAGAGCTCGAGGATCTCCTCGACGGGCACGGGAGTGGGACGGTTCAGGACGACCCCGAGCGCCCCGTCCTCGCCGTGGTCGAGCACCAGCACCACCCCGCGATCGAAGTTGGGGTCTCCCAGCTTGGTCGAGGCCACCATGAGGCGCCCTGAGAGCGACCCTCCCGCCGGCATCGATTCGGAGGACGGTTCCGGCACGTCCCGATCATGACTCGCGGGCCGGCGCGGTGATGACCATGGCGTCTCCGGTGGGGCGCGGCGGTGTCACGAGGTCGGTCGCACCGGGGGCTTCCAGCCCACGGGGAACGGGTCTTTGACCGCCACGAGCAACTCCCACACCGCCCGACTCCTCTGGTACCCGGCGGCGCGGTACTGCACCGGGATCCCGGGGCTGTCGCTGGGTATCCACAGCGCGGGCGTGTCGAACCAGAACGCGGTGGCGTCGTCGTCGTAGGTGGTGCGATACACCCCGTACCCGGTGGTGAGGGCATCGGCCACGAGGTCTTTGCGCCCGGTGGCCGCACCCACGGCGTGCATGAGCGCGGCGGTGAAATACGAACCACCGGGCCACACGGCCTTGCCCTGCAGGGTGTCGATGGGTTGGCCCGAAGGGTCGACAGCATTGACCGCCCCCATCTGGGCGTCGGCCACGTCCGCCACATTGAGCCGATAGGTCTGCGCCAGGTGCGACGCCATCCGGGACGGGTCGAGCACGTCGGGCAGGCCGTCGCGCGCCCCGTAGCGCTGGCCGCACAAGGCGTCGGCGAGCAGCGCGTTGGTGAAGGGGCCATCGCTGTCGAGGCGGTAGTAGCCACCGCTCGCCGACCACAGCATTGTTTCGGCCGAGGCGCGCGCCTTGGCGGCGGAGGCGGTCCACTGGTCCTGGACCGCGCCGGAGTCGAAGACCCGGGCGAAGTCGGCCAGCGCATCGCACGCGCCGATGAAGTGCGCAGCGATATAGGTGGCGGCCCCTTGCATTTCGATGGCGTCATAGGTGGAGCAGAAGCCATTCGCGTCGGGAATCCCGTCGCCGTCGAGATCGTGCGTCAGGAGATGGGTCATGGTTCGCACCAGGGCCGGATAGACGTCGGCGCCGAACTCGTGGTCCCCGGTGTAGGTCCAGTACGCGTGGGCCTGTTGGACGAACTTGGTGGGAAGATCGAGCCAGTCGACGCGCAGCGGGGGCTGTGCCGGCCGGGTGGCGGAGTACTGGCTCACGACGAACCAGGGATCGTCGACCGGCGACCCGGCGTCATGGGGCGTGCGTCCCAGCGGATCGACGGCCACCATGTCGGCCCAACCCAGCAGCAGGTCGCGTTCGATGGTGGGAAACAACTGGAGCAGATGGCGGGCTTCGTAGTGTCGAACGTCCATCGACTCACAGTCCCGAAACACATCGGTCTCGAGCGTGAAGTAGAGGTGCTGCCCGGGTCGATTGCCGAACACCTTGGGCTTGGTGATGCAGCCGTTCTCCCAGAACACCCCTCCGAACACGCTGTAATAGAGCTCGTTGAGGGCGGCGCCCCGCAACCACAGGGGATAGACGGGGTCCTCCGCCACCGGCGACCACCAGGCGTCGATGCCACGCTCGATGGTCGAGACCTCGGCCAGCAGGTCGCGTCGCGATCGCCCAGCCCTGGTACGAACCGGGGTACCACTGGGTGTAGCGCTTGCGCCATTGGGTCCCGTCGACGGGATTGCGGAACTGCACGATGGGAAAATCCCACGCCAACGCGAAGGTGGCGGCCCGCTGCTCGCCGGGTGCCAGCGTGAACGACGCGCACACCGCTCCGGCGAGACCGAGGCGGCGGGGGTCGATAGGCGAGTCGGGAAGACGGCCCGTCTTGAATGCGGCCAAGAGGTCGGAGCCGTCGCCGTCACCGGCCCAGTCCTCGGTGGCACTGAGCCGCGAGCCGCTCGGGCCCCGGGCGCCGATGACCCACTCGGTGCGTTGGGTCTCGGGCACGTTGGCAGGATCCTCGGCCTGCAGTCGCACCCCGATGATGTCCGACCCCCGGACCAGCGACGAGCGCAGGCCCTGGCGCGTGTACTCGTACTGGGCCGTCGGCAAGCGGAACGGGGCGTTGGGGAAGCTGAACATGCACGCCACCTGGGCGGGGGCATTGGTCGGGTTCGAAACCGCCAGCTGGAAGAGGCCGCCCGGCAGCGAGGAGCGCCGGTAGTCGCGGGCCACGAAGGGGGTCAGCTGCTTGAGCGCGACGGGAAGGGGAAGCTCTTCGTAGACGAACCACGCCTTCGGGAACAGCGCCGCATACAACCCATCCCCGGTGTCGAGCAACGGCCACGCCGGAAGCAGGTCCTCGGTGGCCAGCGTCGTGGTGACGGTCCCGGCGCCGGTCGTGAGCGCCACGTGGAACCCGGCTTGGGAGAGATAGCGGTCCTCGAACCCACTGCCCCGGGGTGATCCCCAATGCGATCCGGCCGAATCGTCCCCCCCGATGTCGAGGTTCCACGGGCCGAACGATCCCGCCAGGTTGAGCATGAAGGCGCCCGTCCCGATCCCGCCCACGGGGATCCCGCGTTTGGTACGGCTGGCCGGCTTGGCCGTCGTCCCGACGGGTGGGACCGACCCGGTGGCCCCGAGCGGGTGACTGCCGAGGGCCCGTCGCCACGCCGCGTCGGGAATGTCCCAGAGATTGGTCCCACCCAGAAGGCCGATCGGTTGGTCGATGCTCTCGTCGGTGCGTCCGCACCCCGCCAGCCGCCACCTGCCACAGTCGCCGCCGCCAGTGGGGCGGCGGCGAGCAACCGTCGTCTCGAGATCCTCACGGGCGGGTCCCGGTCTCGGCCCGCGCCCCATGTCGCGATAGGCGGGCGCGACGCGCGATCTTCCATGACGCGCTGATTGTGACCGACTCCTCTACGTTTTGGTCATCACCCGCACGACGTGCGGGGAGCTCAGCTCCGACGAGCGACGGTGCGGACCCGGTGCGGGACCTCAGCCTCCCAGGACGATGAGATCGACACCGTGCGCGCCGAGGTCGGCCGAGGCGTTGTCGTCGGCATACCCGAGGCCCTGGACATTGAAGAGCAGAACGGGCTCGTCACCGAGCGGGAACGGGCCCCAGTGCCAGGTGCCCCGGTGCAGCACCACGGCATCGAGCTTCTCCAGTCGAAAGGCCCGGACCGAGTCGAGGCCCGCCTCGGTGGACAGATCGGCGTCGGCCGGGGCCACGGCCAGCACCGACGGCCCGTTGAGCGCCAACAGGACCTGGGTGTGGGTGTCGTGGCGGTACATCCGTTCGCAGCGCAGCCCGTCCCCGTCTCTCTTCACCTCGTCGGGCGCGTGACTGATGACGTTCACGTGGGGGTCTGCCCACTGGTACTCGAGCCGGTTCGTCCCGTCGGACGGATCGGTATCGGGCACCGGCACCCATCCGAAGGGTGCCCACGCTTCGGCCACGACCGGGCCGGCGACGAGGCGCCTTGCGGCTTCGGCCATGTGGAACCCCCTGATCTACGCTGACGGCGCCGTCAGTCTACGGCCTGTGATCGACGAGCGAGGAGGACAAGGCGATGGACGTGCGCAGCATCGAGGACGTAGAGCCCGTGGTGGAGCACAACGGCACGGTCCCGGTGTGGTGGCTGTTCAAGTCGCGCGAGATGAAGGAGATCACCGACGGAGGGTTCCTCGAGCTCGTGAACGAGTTCGAGGTGGCCGGAGGGGGCTATGTCCACCCCCACTCCCACCCCACCCATGAGTTCTATTACGTGACGTCGGGGCGCGGGATCATGACCATCGAAGGCGAGGACCGCGACGTCGTCCAGGGAGACCTGGTCCACATCCCTCCCGACAAGGTCCACAGCCTCCGTCCCGTGAGCGATCACGCCCCCATCCACTGTTTCTGCTTCGCCATCGGTGTAAAGGACTCGGGGCCGATCGACTACACCACGCACCCGTCGTAGGGGCCCGTGGCACGGATCCTCGTGACCCGGACCCTCCCCGAGGGGGGCCTCGACCCGCTCCTCGACGAGGGCCACGACGTGATCCGGCGCGACGACGACACGCCCTACACCCACGCCGAGCTCGTGGATGCGGTCGCCATGGTCGACGCGTTGGTGTGCCTGCTCACGGACCGCATCGACGAACCCGTGCTGCGGGCCGGCGCGTCACACCACCTGCGCGTGGTCGGCAACGTCGCCGTGGGCTACGACAACATCGCCGTCGACGCGGCGCGCCAGCTGGGCGTGGCGGTGTGCAACACCCCGGGCGTGCTCGACGAGACCACGGCCGACGTGGCCTTCCTGCTCGTGCTGGCGGCTTCGCGCCTCGCCTCTGACGCCGAACGCGACCTGCGCGCCGGAGCATGGCCGGGCTGGGGCATCAACCAGTACCTGGGCAATGACGTGCACGGGGCGACGCTCGGCCTCGTCGGCTACGGGCGCATCGGCAGGGCGGTGGCCCGGCGGGCGTCGGGGTTCGGCATGCAGGTGCTGCACCACACCCGTCATCCGACGGACATGCCGGGCTACGTCTCCGCCCTCGACGACCTCCTGGCCGAGTGCGACGTGCTCAGCATCCACGTCCCGCTGTCCGACGAGACCCGGCACCTCATCGGGGGGCGCGAGCTCGCGCTGCTGCGTCCGCACGCCGTGGTGGTGAATACCGCCCGGGGCCCGGTGGTGGACGAGGCGGCGCTCGCCGAGGCGCTGCACGCCGGGACCATCTTGGCGGCGGGCCTCGACGTCTACGAAGCCGAGCCCGTCGTGCACCCCCGCCTCCTGAGCGCCCCCCGCACCGTGCTCCTCCCCCATATCGGCAGCGCCAGTCGCGCCACCCGGACACAGATGGCGCGCGTCGCCTGCCAGGGCGTGTGCGAGGTGCTGGCCGGTCGTCGACCGGCGAACCTCGTCACCGGCTGAGGATCAGGGCCCCTCCACCGGCGACGGGTCGAGGCCCAAGAGCTCGAGGGTGGTGGCGCCTTGGCGGAGGGCGACGAACATCGCCTCTTCCTTCTCGACACGGGCCCGGCCCGCCCGCAGCACGTCATCGATCTCGGCGGCGCGCACCACGGCGACGCCGTCGGCGTCACCGACGAGCCAGTCCCCCGCCGCCACCGATCACCCCGCCGACCTCGGCGGCGGCCCCCACCGTGCCGGGGCGGTTCTTCGAGGCGCCCCGCAAAGCCACGGTGGCGGAGAACACGGGGAACCCGTGGGCCTCGAGTGCGCTGGCATCGCGCACACCACCGTCGATCACGAGGCCGGCCACACCCCGCGTCTGCGCCGCGGTGGTGAGCACCTCGCCCCAGTACCCGAACTCCTCCTCGTCCCCGACGTCCACCGCCAGCGCACTGCCGGGGGGAGCGCTCGCCACCGCCACGTGGATGGCGAGGTTGTCGCCGGGGGTGCACCGCACCGGAAAGGCCGGTGCCGCCAGGCGAGCGCCCGGCCACGCCGCGCTGATCCGGGCCCGCATGGTCCGGCCCCCCGACTCGCCCACCGTGGCCGCGCCCAGAGCCAGGAGCTCGGTGGTGCGAGCGGCGTCGGTCACAGACTCTTTGCGGTCGGGCATGGGCGCTCTGCTCTCGATGGGTCTCGGCCGGAGACGGGTCGGTATCGGGGGCGAGCGTAGCGAGCCGGTCACCGCGTCAGCGACCCCACCAACACCTCTGTCGGCGTCCACTCACCGATCCTCGACGCCGGCGGCCACCTCCATCATCGCCTCGAGCTGTTCGATGTAGTGCTCCCGCGAGTCGTGGCGGAAACGGAGCGCCAGCGCGGTGGCCCCGATGTCGCCATAGGCACGCACCGCCGTCGCCGCAGCGCGGGGATCACCCACGGGATCGAGGGGTGGCTCGGGGGCGAGCACGAGCTCGAGCGCCGGCGCACGCGCCTCGAGGGCCGCCGCGTCGGCGCCACCGAGCAGAGCGCGCAACTCGTCGAGTGACAACCCGAAGGGGATCCAGCCGTCACCGAGCTCGAGGGCGCGCCGCAGCGACCGGCGGGAGCGGCCCCCCACCCAGATGGGAACGTGGGACTGCACGCCACTGGGCTCGACGACGAAACCCGCGTAGTCGAAGTGCGGGCCCGAGTACCTGGGCACACGCTCGGAGAACGAGGCCCGAATGGCACGCAGCGCATCGTCGGCACGGGCGCCGCGGCCGGCAAAGGGCACACCGAGGAGCTCGAACTCGGGTTGCAGCGAACCCACTCCGACCCCGAGGATGACCCGGCCGCCGCTGGCGACGTCCAGGGTGCCGTAGCGCTTGACCACCTCGAGCGGGTGGTGGTAGCCGAGCACGAGCACGTGCGTGAGCAGACCGATGGTCTCGGTCGACGCCGCCACGTAGCTCAAGGTGGCGACGGGGTCCCAGTACCGGCCCCCGCGCGTGGCCGCCGTGGGCTCGGGGATGACGACGTGCTCGGGACACGACACCCATCGGTACCCCAAGTGCTCGGCGGCGCGGGCGACCTCGACGATGTCGTCGATGCCTCCGTGGCGTTCCCAGGCGGGGGGATCAAACCGGGGATTCAGGTTCACCACCGGCGTCACGATGCCGAGATCCACCGGTGCCCTCCTCCTCCCTGGATGCGCGGCGGCCGCCCCATACCCTGGACGCGATCAGACGAGGAGGGCGATGGCGGCAATCACGCCCACCACCACGATGATGGCGCGCAACAGCGATGCCGGCAGCCGGCGCCCCAGCACCCCACCGACCTGGCCCCCGACGACCGAACCGACGGCGAGGAGACCGGCCGCCTCCCACGACACGTGGGCGAAGACCACGAACACGATGCCGGCAACACCGTTGACCAAGAAGGCGAGGACGTTCTTGGTGGCATTGAGCTTCTGGAGGTGGTCACGCAGGAAGATGCCGAGCAGCGCCAGGAGGATCACGCCCTGGGCCGCACCGAAGTACCCCCCGTACACGCCGGTGAGGAACACCGATCCGAACAACACCGGTCCACCGTGGACACGACGGTCCGTGCGTCCTGCCAGGCGCGCCGACAGGCGCGGCTGCAGCGCCACCAGCGCACAGGCGACCAGGATGAGCACCGGAACCACGTGGCGGAAGACGCTTCCGGGTAACGCCAGGAGCAAGACGGCTCCGACGATGCCTCCTGACACCGAGGCCACGCCCAGCACAGCCAGACGGGGCCGTTGCCCACGCAACTCTGACCGGTACGCGATGGCGCCGCTGAGCGATCCCGGCACGAGGCCGATGGTGTTGCTGACGTTCGCCACGATGGGCGAGAACCCGAATGCCAACAGGGTGGGAAAGGTGATGAGCGAGCCCGAACCGACAATGGTGTTGACTGTCCCCGCCACCAAGCCAACGCCCACGATGGCGAGGGCTTCGAGCACGGACATGGAGAGGGTCTACCGGAGTGGCCGGGGTGGCTCAACACCGCGCCGGGCCCGGCCGGCCCGCCGCCACGAGGAGAATCTGCAACCGTGACCGACTCGCCGCCCCGCCGGGACGTCACCGCCGGATCGATCTGGCGCGTCCTGGTGGGTCGGCCCCTGCTCTCGAGCGAGAAGGCCCACGAGCAGATCACCCAGGTGCAGGGCCTGTCGGCCCTGTCGCTCGACGCACTGACGTCGGTGGCCTACGGGCCCGAGGCGATCCTGGTGGTCCTGGCGGTGGCGGGGGTGGGTGCCCTGCACCTCATCCTGCCCATCACCGGGGCGATCGTGGTGCTGCTCGCCATCCTCGTCCTCTCCTACCGCCAGGTGATCGACGCGTATCCCTCGGGCGGAGGCGCCTACGCGGTGTCGCGGGCCAATCTCGGCACCAACGCCAGCCATGTGGCGGCAGCGTCGCTCGTCGTCGACTACACGCTCACGGTGGCGGTGTCGATCGCGGCGGGGGTCGGACAGCTCACCTCGGCCTTTCCGGGGCTGGCCTCGGCCACCGTGCCCCTGTGCCTGGCATTCCTGGCCCTGCTCACCATCCTCAACCTGCGCGGCCTGGGTGATACGGCGCGGGCGTTCCTGCTGCCGACGATGATCTTCATCGTCGGCGTACTCGGCATCACCATCGTCGGTCTCGTCCACCCCCTGGCCCTGCACACGGCCCCACTCGGACACCCGACCGCGGCCACCCATGGACTCGAGGCCGTCGGGGTCCTGTTGGTCCTGCGGGCCTTCGCGGCGGGATGCAGTGCGCTCACGGGGGTGGAGGCCATCGCCAACGGCGTGCCGCTGTTCCGCGAACCACGACAGGTCCGGGCCAAGCGCACCGAGGCCCTCCTGGGGCTGATCCTCGGCGCCATGCTCGTGGGCCTCGCCACCTTGGCGGTGCGGTTCCATATCCAACCCCGAAGTGGTCAGACCGCCCTCAGCCAGATCATGGGGGAAGCCGTCGGCCGGCACTTCGCCTACTACTTCGTGTCCCTGGCCATCACCTTCGCCCTCGCCCTGGCGGCCAACACGTCATTCGGGGGGCTCCCCGTACTCGCCAGCCTGCTGGCCCGGGACCATTACCTCCCTCACATCTTCACCGTGCGCGGCGACCGCCAGAATTTCAGCACCGGCATCGTGGCCCTCGCCTTGTTCTCGGCCGTCCTCCTCGTGGCGGTGAACGGCGCCACCCAGCGGCTCATCCCCATGTTCGCCATCGGTGTCTTCACCGGGTTCACGCTGTCGCAGATCGGTCTCGTCGTCCACTGGTACCGGACACGACCCCCGCGCTGGCGACGCCGGGCCACCATCAACGGCGTGGGCGCCACGGCCACGGCGTTGTCCACTGTCATCTTCCTGGTCAGCAAGTTCACAGCCGGAGGATGGGTCGTCGCCGTCTCGGTCGTCGCGTTCATCACCCTGTTCCGCCGCATCCACCGGTACTACGAGCGAGCGGCCGAGCTCCTCGGGCTCGGTACCATCCCGCCCAAACCGCACCCGAGCGCGGGGGCGCTCGTGATCGTCCCCGTGACCAACATCTCGCGCCTGACGGCGCGGGCCCTCAGCGAGGCGCTGTCACTGTGCCCTGAGGTGGAGGCCGTGACCGTCGTGCTCAGTGACGGCGACGAAGAAGTCGTCGACACCCTGAGCCGGCGCTGGGACGAGTGGGACCCCGGGGTGCCGCTGAGGGTGCTGCGCACCAACTATTCGTCGGTCGTCGACCCCATCGTCGCCTTCATCGACGAGGAACGAGCGAGGCGCAACGACCAGGTCGTCGTGTTGATCCCGGTGGTCGTCCCGACGCACCTGCGCTACCGGGTGCTGCACAACCACATCGAGGTGTTGCTGTCGGCCGCGCTTCGGACCCGCACCGACATCATCGTGGCGCGTGTGCCCATGGCGCTCGACCCCTCCCCGCCCGCTCGGTGAGCACGGTGCGGGGTCGGCCGACCGAGCGCGGCTGTCAGAATGACCAGCGATGCCTGACGCGACCGGATCTGACGACCCGGGGTCGGGTGCCTTCGCTTCCCCCCCGCCCCCGTCCCCCCCGCCGCCCCCGACACCGCCACCGCCGCCTGTGTACGGGCCGCCGGGTCATGCTCCCCTCGCCTACGGAGCACCGCCGTCGCCGTACGCCAACTACGGCGCCCGCGTGGGTGGATGGCTCATCGACTGGGTCATCACGAGCGTCGTCGGGTCGTTGGTGCTGATCCCGATCCATGCCGTGCACGAGGCGGGTTCGACAGTGAGCGGCGGATCGCATTCCCAGCCCGCTCTCGGCGTCACCATCACGAACCAGGGTGCGATCCTGTTCGTCCTGTTCGTGATCATCTACACGACAGCGTTCACCGGGTCACCACGGGGCCAGACACCCGGCATGATGGCGGTGCACGCCAGAGCCGTCGACGCCAACAGCGGTGCGCCCATCGGCTACGCGCGGGCGCTGGCTCGCGTCGTCGTCGAGTACCTGCTGTTCGCCCTGCTCCTCGCGCCATGGGTGTTCGACATGGTGCTGCCGTTGTGGGATCCGCGCCGACAGACGTTGCACGACAAGATCACCACCACGGTCGTCATCAAGACGTAGGGATGGCAACGCGTCGATCGACGGTTCCGATCGACGGTTCCGATCGACCCCGGAGAATTCCCTGACGCGCGCTGGCGATTCGCGTCGCGAAGTCGTCGCCCATCGCGTCGGGAACAAAACGGAGAGAGTCGACAGGGTCGGAGTCGCTCGGTAAGGTCGCCGCCGCATGGGCAATCGTCGATTGCTTGCCCACACCCCCGGCCCCGTGAGCGTGTTTCGACGCGCCCACGCGACTCCGTGACGGCTGAGGGAGGGGCGAGCATTGGTGCACGAGCAACACGTGTGACGCAAGTTCACAGGGAGCTGCTGTGTTCAGCCTGATCCGATTCTCACCCCCCCGCCACGCCGTGCATCACGACAAGCGCGGCGTCATCCGGCACCCCGCCGCCAAGGTCATGGCCGCCCCTTTGGTGACGGCGACGGCGGTGGCCATCGACTTCGTCGACTCCTCCCCTCAGACCCAGGTCGCAGACTCGAGCGCCACACAACCGGGCGCCGCCCCCCACCGCCTCTCCGCCCCGGCGGCACCGGCGACGTCGACCACGATCCCCGCACCGCCCACCACCGTCGCGATCCCACCCACCACCACGAGCACCACGAGCACCGCGACGCACTTGTGGCCGACCAGTACCACCCCTGCGGCGCCACGACGATCGACCCCGGCCAAGGTGGCCGTCCGGGCCCCGGTCAAGACACCGGCCAAAGCGCCGGCGAAAGCAGCGGGGACCCTGTTGGGGTCGGCCATCGTCGGGCCGCATACCGCCAAGACGACGGGGCTCGGCGACTTCGCCGGCTCCGGTGACCCCGGGGCCCTGGCCAGTTTCGCCTCGATCACCGGGACCCATCCCGTTCTCGCCTCGGACTACCTGCTGCGCACCAGTGGCTGGGACGGCATGGACGGCGCCGGTGGCACCGAGGACTGGATGCTCGACCAGTGGCGCAACACGGGGTACCGCCTCGTGCTCGGCGTCCCCATCCTCCCGGGAGGCTCGGGGGGCACGCTCGTCGAGGGTGCGACCGGCGCCTACAACCAGTACTTCACCATCCTCGCCCAGACCTTGGTGCAAGACGGGGCCGCCAACGCCATCCTCCGGCTCGGGTGGGAGTTCAACGGCACGTGGTATCCCTGGAGCGTCGCCAGCAATGCGGACGCCCAGAACTTCGCCCATTTCTGGCGCCAGATCGTCAACACCATGCGAGCGGTCCCGGGCCAGCAGTTCAAGTTCCTGTGGAATCCGAACGGGGGAGGCTCGTCGAGCTGGAATCTCGAGCTCGCCTATCCGGGCTCGGCCTACGTGGACTACATCGGTACCGACGTCTACGACGAGTACTGGGGCAGTTCCTTCACTCCGCAGGCCTCGTGGAGCAATGCCGTCACCCAGACCTGGGGGCTCAATTGGTTGACGACCTTCGCCGCGGCTGAGGGGAGGCCCATCGCCATCCCGGAATGGTCCGTCGACTACCGCACCGACGGGCACGGCCTCGGCGACGATCCCTACTTCATCAGCCAGTTCGCCAACTGGATCGCCGACAACAACGTTGCCTTCACGTGCATCTTCTCGTTCAACGACACAGCCGGCGCCCAGGACAACGACCTCACCGACGGCGGCTTCCCGAACGCCCTCGCCTCCTTCCGGGCCGACTTCGGCTGACGGGGCCACGACCCTGACGCTCGGACGTGACTCGCTCGTGCTGTGCTCGGGCACGGTCCCGCGCCACATCAGCTTCCGCGAACGACTCCGCGCCGCCACGGACAGCGGGATACGACGCCGTCTCGATGTGGGACACGACTACGCCCGTGCCCGGCGCGACGGTCACGGCGACGCCGAGATGCGTTCCATGCTCGACGACCACGGTCTCGTCGTGGCCGAGGTCGACCCGGCATGGTGGTGGACACCGGGCGCCGTCGACGTCCACATCCCCGTCGAACTCGACACCATGGAGGTCTTCAGCCACGGCGAGGACGATCTGATGCGCATGGCCGAGGCCATGGGGGCCAGGTCGCTCAATGCCGCCGACGTCCTGGGAGGGACGTGGAGCGTCGACGATGCGGCCGAGGCCTTCGCCGCCCTGTGTGACCGCGCCGCCGGCCACGGCCTGCTCGTCCATCTGGAGTGGCTGGCGTGGTCACGGATCCCCGATGTGACGACGGCGTGGGCCGTGGTGCGGGGCGCGGACCGTCCCAACGGCGGCCTGAACGTCGATACGTGGCACTGTGCGCGCACCGGCACCACCACCGACGAGCTGCGCGCCCTGCCGGCCGAGCGCGTGCTCGCCGTGCAGCTCTCGGACGCACCGGCACGCGTCGAAGAGAATCTCATCGAGGCGACGCTGCACGACCGGGCCCTTCCGGGGTGCGGCGAGCTCGATCTCACCGGTTACCTCGGCGCCCTGCGCGACATCGGAGTGGCGTGCCCCGTCGGCGTCGAGGTCTTCTCCGACGCCCTGCACGACACGGGTGCTTCGGCGGCGGCCCGGGCGGCGGCCGACACCAGCCGATCGGTGCTCGAAGCGGCACAATGGGCCGCACCATGACCGGTTCGAGCAACAGCGGCGCCCGGCGCGGTGCGCTCGGCGCCATCGTGGTCGGAACCGGGTTCGGCTGCTATTCGCACGTGCGGGCCCTGCGGCACGCCGGTTTCGACATCCGGGCCCTGGTGGGCCGGGACCCCGAGAGGACGGCCGGGCGAGCCTCGATGTTCGAGGTGCCGCTCGCCTGTGCCACCCTCGCCGACGCGCTGACGCTCCCCGGCGTCGACGCCGTCACCATCGCCACGCCGCCGCACACCCATGCGGAGCTCGCCCTCGAGGCCATCGGGGCGGGAAGGCACGTCCTGTGCGAGAAGCCCTTCGCCCGCGATACGGGCGAGGGCCGCACCGTGCTGGGCGCGGCGCAACGGGCCGGCATCGTGCACCTGCTGGGAACGGAGTTCCGCTTCGACGCCGGACAGGCGCTGCTCGCCGAGGCGGTCCGGACCGAGCGCATCGGCGCACCCCGGATCGCCACGTGGTTGATGCACGTGCCCATGCTCGCCGACCCCACGGCCGTGGTCCCGAAGTGGTGGGCCGACGCCGCGGCGGGCGGGGGATGGCTCGGCGCACACGGTTCGCAGCTCATCGACCAGATCCGCGCCACCCTCGGCGCCTTCTCCGGGGTGAGTGCGTCCCTGGCGCACGTGGTCGAGCGACCCATGACCGCCGACGACGGGTTCGTCGTGCACTTCCGGCTCAAAAACGGCTGCGTCGGGGTGCTCCAGAGCACGGCCTCCGATCGGACCGTCGTCGTCGAGACCAGGGTGACGGGGTCCACCGGCACGGCCTGGATCGAAGGAGTGGGCGACAAGGTGAAGGTGGCCGATGCATCGGGTGTGCACACATTGGCGGTACCCGACGAGCTGCGCGATCAGCGGCCCCCTCCCCTGCCCGAGGGCTCGGTCACGACCACGTACGAACAGATGACCACGTTCGGCGTCGAGTACGGGCCCTACACGCGTCTGGCCGCCGCCTTTCGCGACAGGATCCTCGGCGTCGAACGGGCCGGACCGGATCCGGCCACCTTCGTCGACGGCGTCGCTCAGATGGCGGTGCTCGACGCCGCTCGCAGGTCGGCGAGCCGAGGTGGCGAATGGATCGACGTGGAGGACATCGACTCCTCTCCGTAGCACGACGCACGGCACCGGGGGCTGAGGTCGGATCCGCGACCGGACGCCGGTGACGGAGTACCGTCCCATCATGGCCGTGACGCGGCTGGACGGATACGGACGAGGAGCGGTGAACCGCCGCGGACCTCCGTCGGCCCCGCGGCACCGTGGCGCTCGGGTGTCGTGGCACGACGAAGATCCGTCTTCTACCCGTGTCGGTGGGTACCACGGACAGTGACTCCTTTAAGTTCGCGTCCGCTCGTGACGACACTTCTGGCCATGGCCGGCGGCGGGCGCACAGGTGCAGGCCGGTGCCGGCACCTCGAGGAGGTGGACCCGTGAGCATCGTGGACGCCGTCACGGCCAAACAACCCGGGACGCTTTCGACATCCGATGTCGGCATGAAGGTCGCCGTCCGCAACCGCTATCTCGGAACCTGGAGCGCGGGCTTCGAAGTGGTGGCGACGCATCTGGACGGATACTCCCTTCGACGCACTTCAGACGGCGCCGTGCTCCCCGAGGTCATCCCCTTCAGCGACGTCCGAGAGCCGTGGGGGCCTCCCACCGACGGGATGAGCTGAACCGAGGCGCACGCCGCCAGGAGCTCGTGCGTTGCCCGCCTCCGGTGAGCAGGAGCCTCGTCACGCGACGATCTCCATGCGGAGCCCACGTTCATCGAGCTCGCCGCCGAGCTGGAGATGGGTCTCGGTCAACCGACGACCGGCGCTCCACGCCACGGCGAAAGCATCGAGGACGTCGTCGGGGCTGGTCCCACCGATACGCCACCGGGCGTGGACCGCACTGTCGCCGAAAACCTGTCGCAGCGTCTCGAGCCGCTCGGCGCGTCCTGCCGGCGTCTTCTTGTAGTGCGCCATGGGTCGGCCGGCGATGGCGGTGAAGCTGACCTCGGGGTGGACCTCGAATACGTGGCGCTGCCGTTGCGGCGTCACAAATCCGTCGGCCTCTCGGACCTTCGGAAGGAGGCTGAAGGCCTGACGGGACAAGCCCGTGCCCGACACGGCGCGGGAACGGCGCGTCGCGTCGGCGTGCGTCGTTGCTCCGAGCACTCCTCGCACGGGGGCGGGGAACACCGAGCTCCGCCGAGGGCCGACCATCCGGCGAGCCTCGACGTCACAGCGCCGACGACCGGTGGGCGGTAGCCCGATCGGGATATCGATGCCGACGGCGCCGAGCTCGCCGGCTTCCAGACGTGCTGCCAGTGCCTCCAGTTCGAGGATCCGTTCGACCCGTTCGACGGTGGCGCCGCCCCCACCGTCGACCACGGCCACAACCATCACCCAACCGCCCCGGCAGCCATCGAGCCCCGCCACCTTCATCGCCGCTCATCATCCCAAGGTTCCGAATTCCCGTGCACGTTCTGCTCATCCGAGACGCTCCCGGGGCCGTATCCTGTTCCGGTGCTCCTCGCCCCCCGCGTCGCCGCGCTCGACAACGCCGTCGTGGCCTCCGGGCCGGGGACTTCGACGGCGCATCGCAAGAACCAACCTTCGTGACCCCAGAACGCCGACCGCCCGGGAAAGACATGCCCCATCCCGACGCGGGAGCTCCGGGACTGCGGAGGGTGCCCGAGGTCACCGTGTTCTTCTGGATCGTCAAGGTCCTGACCACGGCCATGGGTGAGTCGACCTCGGATTACATGGTCCACAGATTCGACCCGGTCGTCGCAGTCGGTTTCGGGGCCGTCGCCTTGGCTATCGCGCTCGTCTTGCAGTTCTCGGTGCGCCGGTACATCCCGTGGGTCTATTGGTTGGCCGTCGCCATGGTGGCGGTCTTCGGCACGATGGCGGCTGACGTCCTACACATCAAGTTCCACGTTCCCTACGAGGCGTCGACTGCGTTCTTCGCAGTGGTGCTGGCCGTCGTGTTCTCGGTCTGGTACGCGAGCGAGAAAACCCTCTCCATCCACAGCATCTTCACGACTCGGCGCGAGGTCTTCTACTGGTGCACCGTCATCTCGACGTTCGCGCTCGGCACCGCCGCCGGTGACATGACGGCCACGAGCCTGCACCTCGGTTATCTCCGCTCCGGTGTGCTCTTTGCGGCCCTGATCGCCGTTCCCGCCGTGGCCTACCGCCTCCTTCAGCGCAACGAAGTTCTCTGGTTCTGGTTCGCGTACATCCTGACCCGGCCTCTCGGCGCCTCGTTCGCGGACTGGATGGGCAAGCCTCGCGGCGTGGGCGGCCTGGCCTGGGGGGACGGCATCGTGAGCCTCGTCCTGGCAATCTTGATCGTGGTGTTCGTCGGCTACCTGACGGTCAGCCGGCGTGACACCAGCGCGGGCGAAACGACCACGGCGCCCGCCTGAGCGAGCTGGTCACCGGCAGTCGAACGTCAACAACTCATGAGAGGGCGGGCCATCACACGAATAGAAAGGGTGCCCGAAATGGATACTCCGTCCGAAGGAGAAGCGGTGAGCTTTGAGCGGCAGGTGAAGCCGCTGTTTCGCTCACGTGACCGGGACGCCATGCTCTCCCACTTCGATCTTTGGTCTTACGAAGACGTCAGCACACATGCGGGGGCGATCGGGGCCCAGCTCCGAGCAGGGACAATGCCTTGCGACGGGGCATGGCCGGCTGAACGGGTCGATCTCTTCCAACGGTGGGTGGAGTCCGGGAAATCTCGATAGTTCGCTCTCACGTGATCATCGAGGTCATGGTGAAGAGCCGGGTCGAGATCGTACGGGTCTACGAAGACCTCGGCCGACGACGAGACGAGCACCGGGTACTCGTCGATCGGCTGTGGCCGCGCGGAGTGCGAAAGGAGGCACTCGACGCGGACGAGTGGGCCAAGGATGTCGCGCCGAGCACGGAGCTGCGCCGATGGTACGGCCACGATCCGGAACGCTTTGCCGAGTTCTCTCGCCGCTATCGGAGCGAGCTGAGAACGGAACCCGCCCGGGCGATCGTCACCCGGCTTCGCGACGTGGCCGGCCGTCGTCGGCTCATCCTGCTCACTGCTACCCGGGATGTCGAGCACTCGGGGGCCGCCGTGCTTGGTGCCGTCGTCGAACACCCAGGGCAGTAACGATCGGTGCCCGAGCGTCACTTTGGCATCAGGTTCAGTGCCTAACCCGTCCCGGAGCGCACTAGGGCTGAAGCGACGAAACGCGTAGCCCGCCTGCAAGGCCAGATAGAAGTCGGCATTGGCATTACCGGACCGTGTCTCGTGGGCATGATGGGACAAAGCTCGAAGCGGACCACCCAAGATCAGATCGGCATTCTTCACAGGCTCCGAGCAGCTCAGGCCCCCGACGAGGTGTCTTGCCTAATTTGAAGGCATGCTGCGCGGGGATGAGTGAACGCTAGGTCGGTGAGTCCTTGATGCCAATCTGGTTGAGCAGCTGCTCCCACAGGCCCCCGCTATCTTGTGGTATGTCCTTCCCGCTTCGGGAGAGGGTCCGCAGGACCTCCATCACGTGCTTCCGGTTCTCTGCCACTTGCCTACCAATGGCGAGGTCGCGGGCGAATTGGGGTGGGGGGATGTAAGAGTAGGTGGAGTCCTTGGCGGCTATGGCTGCGGTCAGGGCGGGCGGAATGGCGGCGTAGCTTGTCACCGGTGTCCAGCCCGCCGTAAGCGCCGCGACCATGGGGTTGTCGAATGGGCCCCACATCGTGATTGACGTGTCCTTGTACAGCACCAGCGGCATGCCGCAGGCGTACGCGTTGGCCGCCTCAACGACACTCCCCTCGTCCGGCACCCGACCATTCATGTTCATGACCATGGCGTCACAGCCGAAGGTGGCCATGTAGATGTCGAGCGTCCACCCGATCTTCTGTACAAGAAGGGCCGCCTGCCGATAGGACGAAGATGCCATCAAGGGCGACTGAAGGTCGGCAATCAGCTCCTCATCTTCGATCCCGTCCTCGGGGGCGTAGTAGGTCGTGAAACCGGCGGCTTCCACTATGTCCTTTATCTGTCTCTGCTCCCAGAGGTCAGCCGGGCTGAACATCGGGCCCGAAATGAAGACTTTGCTCACATGATCCTCCGTTTCTGATCAGGTTCAGGATTGTGATCGACCCGATGACCGCCGCCACATTTCCTGGCCCATGCCCTCCGCCACGACACGGAACGCGGTCGGGTCGTGAAGCGCACAAATGTTGCTTGGAGCGGCACGATAGCCGGAAATCGAGCTGGACCATTGCAGACCTCCGAGGAGACGTACTCTTTCGGGCCAACGGTTCCCTGGAAAGGGGCAGGACCATGACCAACATTCGCTATGTATGCCTCTCAGATCTTCATTTCGGCGCGCAGAACAGTCTGCTCAGCGCGTTGGAGCCCGGCAGCGTCCACGTTGATCCCGATCACGTCAGCCCCGTGCTGAAAGCCTTGACCGATGCGCTGCGGACCCTCGTGGACGCCAACGAACCCGGGGCCGCCAAGCCGACGCTCATTCTGAACGGGGACGTTCTGGACCTGGCTCTTGCGAGCGACGATGTGGCGCTTCGCGTGTTCAAGGTGTTCCTGGACGAGGTCTTCCCTTCGGGCGGTGACCCCCTCTTCGACAGAACCGTCTGGTACCTGCCGGGGAACCACGACCACCACATGTGGGAGACCGCCCGTGAGCGCCAGTACACGTCATTCCTGCTCCGACATCCGGAGCGCCAGATACCACTGCCCTGGCACTCGACGTGGCTTTATTCCGAAGGCGAGCCACCCACGCACGCCGAGCTGCTCGAGACGATTGGACAGCGCGCCGGCGAGGACGTCGATTTCGTTGTGCACTACCCCAACCTCGGTCTGCGAGCTGACGACGACTCGACAGCCGTCCTGTTCCACCACGGCCACTACATCGAAGCGATCTACAGGCTGATGACGACGCTCAGGGACATCATGTTCACCGACCACCGCGAGCACCCGCTTCACGTTTGGGACCTGGAGGCGGAGAATTTCGCGTGGGTGGACTTCCTATGGGGGACTCTGGGCCGGTCTGGCCGGGTGGGGGAGGACATGGGCCTGCTCTACGACATGCTCCAGTCGCCAAAGGACATGCGCCTCCTGGCGAGGAACATGGCGCGCGGATTGGCGGACCGGATGCCCCGGAGAGGTCGGCTGCCCCTCACCCGTACGCTCGCCCAGCCGGTGCTGTGGGTGCTCCTGCAGCTGGCCGTGGGCGCCGTGGCCCCCTTCGAGCGACAAGCGCCCGTGCCGGGGAAGGGGCGGCTCACCGCCGGTGCCGAGAAGGGACTGACCAGTTACATCAGTGGACCAGTGCTCAGGCAGCTCCAGGCTGATCACCCCAGCCGCCATGGACCGCGGCCCGATCAGCTGAAATTTGTGTTCGGTCATACTCACAAGCCGTTTGTGGGCAGCCGTCCGGTGTCGGGGTTCGACCGGCCCGTGCGGTTGTTCAACACGGGCGGCTGGGTGATCGACACTGTGCAAGCCGACCCGAAACGTGGGGCCAACCTGATCCTCATCGATGAGGACCTCGAGGTGGCAAGCGTCCGAATGTTCGACCACGTCGCAGACCCCGCTTCGTACCGGGTCCGCATGGATAGCGAGCTCCCCGAGGAGCAGGGTTCCCTCTACCAGCGCGTCGAAGGGCTGATCGAGGGCGAGAACGAGCCGTGGCGGTCGTTTTCCGCCGCCGTGGCCGCCGCCGCGAGCGAGCGTCGGGAGGTGCTAGCCCGAATTCTCGCCGACCCGAACGCCGCTGACGTCCTTCCCAGCAGGTGGCGCGAGCACCAGCAGACCCAGTAGCCAAGGTTCCCGCCTCGATAGGGACCGTGCTTGAGCTCGGCAATCGACTCGATTTGGGGCAATACTTGGAGCCATGGCGGCCGGTGCTGGTCCCCCCGAGACCAGATATGTGAGTGTCGGCGACGCTCATGTCGCCTACCAAGTAATCGGTGAAGGTCCACAGGATCTTCTCTACTTCTACGGGCTCGGCTCTCACCTCGACATCTGTTGGGACTCACCTGTTGCCTCGGAATTCATGATGCGACTGGCGTCGTTCAGCCGATTGATCGTTTTTGACCGTCGAGGAACTGGCGCCTCCGACGGTGTACCGCTTTCCGCCATGCCCACCTGGGAGGAGTGGACTGAAGACATTCTGGCGGTACTCGATGCGGCGGGGTCTCGTCAGGCAGCCATATTTGCCACCCTCGATGCCGGCCCGATCGCCATCCTCTTCGCGGCGGCCCATCCCGAGCGAGTGAGCGCGTTGGTTCTGATGAGCACAACGGCCCGCTACGTCGTTGCCGATGACTACCCAGCTGGCGCCAGTCAGGAAATGGTTGACACCATCGTAGAGATCATCGAGTCGAAATGGGGAACAACCGATTTTGTTGACCTGATCAATCCGAGCATGGCGGAGAACCCTGAGTTTGCCAGGTTTGTCGCCAAGATGCTCCGCGCTTCAGCAACTCCCAGGACTGCGGCTGCCCTGTACAACTACATTCTTCGAACGCTTGACGTTCGTGCCGCGTTGCCGATGGTCCAGGCCCCGACTCTGGTGCTTCATGCCAAGGACGATCCCATCGTTCCGATTGAACACGGTCGATTTCTGGTAGACCACATAGGCGACGCGCGGCTTATCACGCTGCCAGGGGCGGGACCGGGCGTTAGTCCGGCCAACTACAGTCTTGCTGACGAGGTGGCTGAGTTCCTGACAGGGGAACGGCCCACGATCCAAGTGGAGCGCATTCTCACAACAGTGTTGTTCACCGACATTGTGGGCTCCACTCAACATGCTGCACAAGTTGGAGATCGACGCTGGCGATCCCTCCTGGATTCCCACGACCGCGTTGTGAGGGAGCAGCTGTCGAGGTTCGATGGCCGGGAGGTTAAGACCACGGGCGACGGTTTCCTGGCAGCCTTTGACGGCCCTGGCCGCGCTATCCGATGCGCTGAGGCAATAACGAAGGGCACCGAGACCCTCGGCATCCCGGTGCGAACTGGTCTTCACACGGGTGAGTGTGAAGTTCGCGGTGAGGATCTCGGCGGGTTGGCCGTCCACATTGCTGCCCGCGTCGGTGCCCTCGCTGCTCCCGGTGAAGTCCTTGTATCGCGTACCGTGGCAGATCTGGTTGCGGGCTCGGGCATCGAGTTTCAGGACCGCGGCGCCCACGAACTCAAAGGAGTGCCTAGCACCTGGAACCTCTTCGCGGTCCAGTGTTGACCCGGACCCCAAACCGGCACCCCCACAAGCACCGTCGCTGCCTCCCTCGTTGCGGCCACGAACGTCCATAGCGAAGAGGCATGGATCCCGCGAGGCGCGGATCGGGTGTCGCCTACCCACCGAGGCCTGTGTCGCCCAGGAACCAAGGCCGGGTCCCAAAAGTGTCGCATGGGAGCCGCGGCCAATGTGTCTCAGACCTAGCGAGACTCCACAACTGACCCACGACCGTTCGTGGAGACGACGGTCTCCGAGACGATCGTGGACCCTAGAGGACACTATTCAAACCCCCCTTCAACAGGGGAAATGGGGAATCTGAGCGGTGTCACATGGCCTGATTTGATCAATCCGCGAGTCCGAACAGCCATCGGCGAGCTCTACGACCACGTCGTCGGTGCGTCCCGAGACAGTGCAACTATCAGGTGCCGTCGTGTTCCGCCTGACGGCTCGAGACAGATCCAGCGCCGACTCCCACCCGAGGAAATCGAAGAGCTCGTCGCCGGCTACCTGGCCGGAGCGACCGCGCTCACCTTGGCCGGCAAGCACTCGATTCACCGAACCACCGTCTTGGCCCTTCTCGAACGCCACCAGGTGTCCAGGCGAGGGCGGGTGCTCGCCCCTGACCACATCGAACGAGCGGTTTCGTCTTACGCGTCGGGACGCTCCTGTGCCTCGATCGGCAAGGAGCTCCAGGTCAATCCCGAGACGGTCCGCCAGACCCTGTTGAAGGCCGGCGTGGCCATGCGCAAGCCCGGGCGCCCATCAGCCACAAAGGAGTCTTGAGCCACCTCGATTGGCGATACCGGACGGCTTCGAGGCGCTGGAAGCTCTCCCCTACCCGCCCTCCTCCCTCAAGCAATCTCGCGCGGTCTGCATTGGAACGTGACGCGCTCGATAGTGCGGTGATACCGGTCGGCCTGGCGACACCTCGTCTCGTCGTCGGGCGCCCAACAGTGCGCCCGGCCCTGGGGCATCCTGGATGTGAGCCTGCGCGTGGGGTGGGAATGTCCTCCGGCCACGAGGCAACAGGCCATCCTGTATTCGCGTCCAGCGCGGGCACCGTTAGGAGGTGCGGTCCCACCAGAGGGTAACGAGCTTGCGGTCCGGATCACCGGCCTGGTCGAGAAAGGCGCCGATGTCGGCGTCGCGGTCGCGGCCCACACACAAGCGGCGGCGGGCGAACGCGATGCGCTCGTCACGAGGCGCTTCGTGCCAGAGCGATGGTCGCTCAAACCGCTCGATATGGACGTCACAGCCGAGGGAGGCGGCCACCTCAGCGGCGTCCGTGGCAGTCGGCCGGCTTGGCCGGTCGATGCCGTGAATGACCCGCCACAGCGGGTTGAGGTCGCTTTGGGGGTGGTGGTCAGTCAACTCGACGACGACCCGCCGTTCGGCGTGGTCGTCGAGGGCGGCGAGAAACGGAGCGAGGTCACCCACGTTGTATACGACGTGGTGGCAGACGACGACCGCCGCCTGAGGGGTCCCGGGGGCCACGTCCGGCCAGCGACCAACGATTTCGATGTGGCGCACCCCCCGCCGCTCGGCCCCGTCGGCGAACACGTCGAGCATGGCCTGGCTCTCATCGACGGCGACGAGGACTCCGGCCGGTGGTGCAAGGGGGAGACTGGCGGCCCCACCCCCAGCACCTACATCAAGCACCCACCCACCTGAGGGAAGCACCTCCGTGGCGCGTCGCCTCGACGGGGTCGACTCGGGGTCGGCCAGGGCGCGGTCGGCCGCCGAGGCAAACAGCTGAGGCGGGAAACCCCACGGGGACTCGGGAGCGGCCGCCAGCACGGTCGCGGGGATCGACCACGCAGCCAGCTGCTGCGCCCACCGGTCCGAGGCCTCGCTCACTGGCACGTCGCTACAGCAACACTCGTCGCTGCAGACCACAACCCGGACGCCCGATTCGATGACACAACCACATTCGGCACAGCCCATTCGCATTGCTGTCAGCCGGCTCTCAACCAGTTGCCCCGTAGTGCGCACCAGGCGCGGCGGCGTGAGCTGCCTGGCACACCCCGCATCGGATCGTGCGTGCCGGTGGTTCGACGACCACAGTGCGGTTGATCACCGCGGTGCGCGTGAGCCAGTGAGGAGAAATGTGTGCGTGGTCGCGACATAGTGCCGCACCACAATCTCCGCACACAGCCACTGCATCCGTGCAGTGATCCAGAGAAGAACAGTCGAAACAGTTCATAATGGGACCTCCTCATTCTGATAGAAGCGGCGGCGGGCCCACAACGCGACGTAGACCAAGCCCACCAGCACCGGGACCTCGATTAGCGGTCCGACGACACCGGCAAGGGCCTGCCCGCTGGTCACGCCGAAGACCCCG
This sequence comes from uncultured Acidimicrobiales bacterium, assembly GCA_963838775.1. GTDB lineage: Bacteria > Actinomycetota > Acidimicrobiia > Acidimicrobiales > UBA8190 > Chersky-840. The sequence continues at coordinate 14,833 of CAWISP010000037.1, read as the reverse complement.
ATTGCGACCGCAATCGCCAACTCGAAGTTGTTGCTGGCAGCGGTGAAGGCCAATGTGGCGGTGGAGGGGTAGCCGAGGTGCATCCGATAGCCGAGGACGAACGATCCGGTCCACATCAGTGCGAAGTAGGCAAGCAACGGCAAGGCGATGCGGGCCACGTCGCCGGGGTGCTGGCTGATCGCCTTTCCCTGCAAAGCGAAGAGGAGGACGACGGTGAACAGCAAGCCGTACAGGGCGACCGGTGCGATTCGGGGGATGAAGCGCTCTTCGTACCACTGTCGGCCTCGGTAGCGCTCTCCGAGACTGCGAGTCGTCCAGCCAGCGGCGAGTGGGATACCGAGGAAGATGAGGACGCTCTTTGCCACAGCCCAGATCGACACCTGCACGGCGGCGGTGGACAGCCCCAGCCAACTCGGCAACAGGTGCAGGTAGAAGTATGCGAGGGCGGCGAAGGCAACGATCTGGAATAGCGAGTTCAGAGCAACGAGCACAGCGGCGGCCTCTCTGTTCCCCCCAGCCAAGTCGTTCCAGATGAGCACCATGGCAATGCAACGGGCGATCCCGACAATGATGAGGCCAGTGCGATACTCAGGCAGGTCGGGAAGCATCAACCAGGCCAAGGCAAACATGACTGCTGGACCGATGACCCAGTTCAGAATGAGCGACGGCACCATGAGCCGACGGTTGGAGGTGACCCGGCCCAGCTCGCTGTAGCGGACCTTCGCGAGCACCGGGTACATCATGACGAGCAGACCTAAAGCGATCGGGAGGCTCGTGCCCGCCAGGGTTGCGGTCGAAAGCCAGGTGTCGAGGTGAGGGAAGAGCCGGCCAAGCACGATGCCCGAGGCCATCGCGGCCCCAATCCACACTGGCAAGAATCGGTCGAGCAGGGAGAGCTTGCCGATGAGTGGGCCTTGTGGCTCGGGTTTCCCTAAAGCCTCACGAAGAGAGGTCACATTGATGAGTGTCGATCTTTCACTGCTGGCAGACCAGGGTCGAAAGGCCCATCCGCAACGCGCCTCGGGTGCGGGCGTCTCTGTCCGGCGGCGCCCTGCGCTGGATTCACGGCTCAGAGTGATTGCGCGCGGTCCTCTCGATCAGGGCCACCCCAGGACCCCTCACTCCTCCCGGCACTATGCGGTTCCGACCTGTCACCTATTTTTGCCGCCTTGTGACGTCTTGTCGAAGGATTGATTCGAACGGCTAGATAAATTGCGCGACGCGTCCGGATATGCTTCAAACCTGTTCTGCCTTCATGAGCCAGTCCTCAGACTGGCCAGCATGCGATCTGCGGCGGCATGGAAGCGGGAGATGTCGCCAAAGGGTCGCGTAACGAGCATCGCACCTTCCAAGCCGCTGACGATCGTTCGAGCTATTTCGCGAGGCGAACCCACGAACTCCAGGGTTCCGCTCTCGCGGCCATGTTTCAGGACGCGCGTCAACCATGTTTCGCTCTCATCGAAAAATCGAACCACAGCATCCTGCATTTGAGCTGGGAGAGTCTCGTATTCGGCGGCCATCATGCCGCAGAGACACATGCGCTGATCTCGCAACATGTCGAGGTACAAGTCGGCATAGACATCGAGTCGGGCCGAAGCCTCGGGGGTTCGGGCCTCCACTGTCGCCAGCGCTTCAGCGAAACGGGTCGCGTACCGCTCGATGAGCGCTTGCCCCAGTTCTGCTTTACCGGGGAAGTGGTAATGCAGAGCCGCCTTGGTGATCTCCAATGCGGTGGCGACGTCCGCGTAGCTGAACCCGTTGAAGCCCCGGACCTGAACCAGGCGTTCGGCCACGTCGAGGATCTGCGTCGCCGTGTCGGCTGGTCCGACTTGTTCTGTCTTCATGCGTCCGTCCCTTCAGGCAGCGCCTGTCCCTTTGACTTATTAGTAAGTAAGTCTCCTGGAATATACTCCCTGGGGTATCGGTTGTATCAGTGGTGAGGATGGACACCCGTTCTCCGAATACACAATCGAGGTTCGCCATGGATGGGAATCACAACCATCCGCAGGCACACGAGCTACCCGGCGCGACCTCAGTGCTGGCGGTATGCGCCCACCCCGATGATGAAAGCTTTGGTCTCGGTGCGACGCTCGCCGCCTTCGCCGCTACGGGCTCGTCCACTGCTGTGCTCTGCTTCACGCACGGCGAGACGTCGACCCTTGGGGCCGGCATCTCGGAACTCGGAAGGATCAGAGCGACTGAACTGGCGGACGCGGCTTCCGAACTCGGTGTTCACCATGTAGAGCTGTTCGACTACCCGGATGGTGCTTTGACCCAGCAGTCGCTCGATCGACTGACTACACACGTGTGCCGAGTGGCCGACCGGGTCCGGGCCGATCTCCTCCTGGTCTTCGACGAGGGTGGCATCACCGGACATCCCGACCACAGCCGAGCAACCGAGGCCGCGCTGGACTTCGCCCGGGATACTCGGTTGCCGGTGCTGGCGTGGGCGGTATCCGAACCTGTCGCGGCCACCTTAAACGAGGAGCTCGACACAGGGTTCGTCGGCCGGACGGCCGAGCACCTCGACTTCGAGGTGCATGTCGATCGGGGGAAACAACACAGGGCCATCACCCGTCACGTGAGCCAGGCGACCGAAAACCCGGTCCTATGGCGCCGTCTTGAGCTCCAAGGTGACCTCGAGGTTTTCCGATGGCTCCTGGCTCCGAGCAAACCGTCCACGATCTGCTCGACAAATGGACCATTGCCTCTTTCAGACCAAAGCGACAATCAGGAAGGTTGACCCATGGGACACGCACACGATGTCATCGACGAGCTTCGAGGCCCCACGCGGTCGCTGCGCCAGGCAGCACCGCAAGCCTGGGAGGGTTTCGCCAAGCTGCACGACGCCGCCGTTGCGGACGGCGTGCTCTCCGCGCGAACAAAGGAGCTCATGGCGCTGGCCATCGCGGTTGTCAAAGCGTGTGACGGGTGCATCGCTTATCACGCCAAGGCCGCAGCACGACAGGGGGCAACTCCCGAAGAAGTCGCCGAGGCGCTCTCGGTGGCCCTGTTGATGGACGGGGGGACCGCCACCGTCTACGGTCCGCGCGCCTGGGCCGCGTTCGAGGAGTTCGCGGCTCCAGTAGCGCTTGCCGCCGGAAGCTCGGCGCCTGCCCACCCGCGTCCGGGCGAAAACGGGACGTAGGGCCCTACTGGATAGCTCCGTCACTTGCCAAGCTGAGACCGTGGGCACGCGCATCGTCATCCTCGGAGGGGGCACCGGCGGGACACTGACGGCCAACCGGCTGCGCCACGTCTTGGACGACGCCGTCGAGATCGTCGTGGTGGATCAGGACGATATCCACGTCTACCAGCCGGGCCTCTTGTTCGTGCCCTTCGGTTTGGCGCACCTCGACGAGATCACCCGCCCTCGCGGGCGCCAACTCCATGGCAACATCGGCTACCGCCGAGCAGCCGTGGACCACGTCGACCTCGAAGCCGAGCGGGTGTGGCTCGGTGACGGGACGGGGCTCGACTACGACGTCCTCGTCGTAGCGACCGGCGCAGCCCTGGTACCGGAGGAGACCGAAGGGCTTATCGGCCCGGGCTGGATGGAGAAGGTGTTCACCTTCTACACGCCCGAGGGCGCTGTGGCTTTGCACGATGCCCTCGAGCGGTTCGACGGGGGCCGACTCGTGGTCGGCGTCGTCGACATGCCCATCAAGTGCCCCGTGGCACCGTTGGAGTTCTGCTTCCTCGCCGACTGGTACTTCCGCGAGCGAAACATGCGCGACCGGGTGGAGCTCACCTACGTGACCCCGCTCGACGGTGCCTTCACCAAGCCGGTGGCGGCCGCCACCTTGGCCGGCCTCCTCGGCGAAAAGGGGATCGAGCTCGTGACCGAGTTCAACACGGGCGAAGTGGACGGCAAAACCGGGAAGCTGGTGTCCTACGACGACCGTGAGGTTGCATTCGACTTCGCCGTGATGATCCCCCTCCACGGCGGGGCTCCCTACGTGGGGCGGTCGCCGGGACTGGGTGACGAGCTCAACTTCGTGCCCACCGACGAACATACCCTGCAGTCCAAGGCACGACCCAATGTGTTCGTCATCGGCGACGCCGCCAACCTCCCGACGTCGAAGGCCGGGTCGGTGACCCACTTCGAGGGCGAAGTCCTCGTAAAGAACATCCAGCGGTTCCTGGCCGGCGAAGAGCTCGACGCCACATTCGACGGACACACCAATTGCTTCATCGAGACCGGCTTCGGTAAGGCGTTGCTCATCGACTTCAACTACGACACCGAGCCTCTGCCGGGCCACTTCCCCACCGAGGTGGGTCTACCCCTGCTCAAGCAGTCTCGCCTCAACCACCTGGGCAAGCTCATGTTCCAGTGGTTCTACTGGCACAGCCTCCTTCCGGGCCGCGACATCCCGGGCATCGGCTCGGCTATGCCCGAGCACGGCAAGCACAAAGAACAGGTGAACCCATGACAACATCCACCCGGAGGTGCTGACCATGCCTATCGCCACCTACGCCGGCAGGAGTGTGACCGTCAACGACGAGGGCTTCTTCGAGAACCCCGCCGAGTGGAACGAAGAGATGGCCCCGGAGATCGCCCGGGGCGAGGGCATCGACAAACTCAGTGAGGACCACTGGCGCGTGATCAAGTTCATGCGGGCCGAATACGCCGAGAAGGGCACCGGACCAACCGTGCGGGTCCTCGGCAAGACCTCGGGCGTGTCGATCAAGGAGCTGTATCAACTCTTCCCCAAAGGGCCGGCGAAGGTCGCCGCCAAGATCGCCGGGATTCCCAAGCCCCGCGGCTGCATCTGATTGGTCGGCGGAACCTCGCTACCATCTAGGAAAGGAACAATGTCATGGGCGACACCATCGAGAAGGTCTCCATCATCGTGTCAAAGGGTTCTCTCGAGGGCATCTACCCGCCGCTGATCATGGCGAACGGGGCGCGTGCCGAAGGCATCGAGGCGAACCTGTTCTTCACATTCTTCGGGCTCGACGCCATTCACAAGGCGCGCCACGAGCACATCAAGGTGGCGACGGTCGGCAACCCCGGCCTTCACCTAGCCACGATGGCCGGGGGACTTCCCGGCGTGTCGTCGGTCATGACGCACTACCTCGGGCGCAAGATGGAGAAGCTCGACATCCCTTCGATCCCCGAGTTCATCGAGATGATCTCGGACACCGGCGCCGGGCTCTACGGCTGCAAGGCGTCTTGCGACTTGTTCGAACTCACCAAAGATGACCTCATCGAGCAGGTGAAGGACATCATCACCGTCGGCGAGTTCTACGAAATGGCGGCCGGGGGTCACATCATCTTCACCTGATCCCTCGCAATGCGAGCAGAATGACGAGACGTTGCTCACTCATGGAGAGAGGATCTCGGGACACCATGGCATTGGTCAAGGAGGAAGGGCACGGCGTTGTGCAGATCGCGGGCATCCGGTTGCCTCTCCTGGGCACGGGACGCATCTACGTGTGCGGCATCACCCCGTACGACACAACGCACCTAGGGCACGCCGCCACCTTCGTGTGGGCCGACATGGCCGCTCGGGTCCTCCGGTTAACGGGGCATCCGGTGGAGGTGTGTCGCAACATCACCGACGTCGACGACCACCTGCTCGTCCAGGCCAAGGTGGAGGGTGTGTCGTGGAAGTCGTTGGCGACCCAACAGTCCTATCGCTTCGAGCGCGACATGGACCTTCTCGGCATCGCTCATCCGGCGTTCGAACCTCGCAGTCATGACCATGTCGACGGCGTCATCGCCCTGGCGGTCGAACTTCTGGCCAGGGGACTCGCCTACGAACGCAACGGATCGGTCTACTTCCGGGGTGGTGAGATTCACCAGACGGTGGGACTGAGCCACGAGGAGGCGATGACGCTAGCGGCTGAACGCGGCGGACACCCCGACGACCCGAACAAGGACGATCCGCTCGATGCCGCCCTGTGGGTGTGTTCGATCGGTGACGAGCCGGCCTGGCCGAGCCCGTGGGGTCCGGGACGGCCCGGTTGGCACGCGGAGTGCACGGCGATGGCGCTCACGACCTTCGGTGCCACGGTGGACTTGCACGCCGGAGGCGCCGATCTGGCATTCCCGCACCACGCCTATGAAGCGGCCCAGGCTGAGGCCTTCACCGGGGTACGGCCCTATCGCCCGGGCGTGGATGCACGTCGGCACCGTGATGGCGGGCGGCCAGAAGATGGCCAAGTCCACCGGCAACCTCGTGTTCGTCCATGACCTGCTCGAACGTTGCTCTGCGCTCGCCATCCGCTTCCTCATCCTCTCGCGGTCATGGCACGAATCTTGGGAGTTCGACGCGTCCGGGCTCGATCGGGCCGAGAACGAGCTCGAAGAGCTTCGGGTCCTGGAGGCGAAGCCGGGCGGATCTGGCGCCGCGCATGAGGAGGTGAGACGGGCCTTGTTCGAGAACCTGGATCTCCCTCTGGCCCTAGCCGTCGCCAAGGAGGCGCACGGTGAGGTGCTGCACAACCTCACTCGCCTACTCGGACTGCAGTACGTCGAACGCCGGTGGTGACCGGACACGAAGAGGGCTGGGTGACCGATTCACCTGACACGACGTGACCGAACCGCTCGCGGAGGTCGAATACCAGACGATCTTCCGGAAGGTCCCCCGGCTCACCGTGGAGGTCGTCATCTGCTCTGGGCTCGGCGTGCTGTTGGCACGTCGGGTCGGTGGCCCTTGCGACGGTCTGTGGAACCTCCCCGGCGGGACGGTCCGGTTCGCGGAGCCAGTGACCGATGCCGCACACCGGGTCGCGCTCGACGAGATCGGCGCCGACGTCACCATCGACAACTTCCTCGGCTACATCGAGTACCCGAGCCACGCCCGACTGGGCCTCGCCTGGCCCGTCGGGCTGGCGTTCCGCACCCACCTGGCCCCTCCCGAGGGCGATGCGTTGGCGATCTCGCCGGAAGGCCTCGATTGGTTCACTCGGCTCCCCGACGAGATGCACGACGAGCAGCGGGCCTTCCTGCGGGCGCACCGCCTCGTCGACTGAGGCGCCGCGATCACCTTTACCCGGTCCCGACGTCGGGCAACGACGCAAGCGCCTTCTCCAGGCGATGCGCAGCCTCCGCGGCAAGCTCTGCGAAGGCCGGATCGTCCATGAGCTGGCGGGGATCGGCGATCGAGACGGAGGTCCGAGGGCCCTCCCCGCGCAGCACGACGTTGCAGGGCAGCACCAGGGCGGCTCTCGGATCGAGCTCCAGGGCCCGATGGGCCAGGGCCGGGTTGCACGCCCCGAGAATCTTGAGCCGCGGACCTGTGACGCCGAGTTTCGCCTCGAAGGTGGCGGCCACATCGATCTCGGTGAGGATGCCGAAGCCCTGGGCCGCCAGCGCCTCACGCACCGCACCTTCGGCGCGATCGATGGGCTGATCGACGGCCGTATCGAGGGAGCGCATCGGGTTTCCTCTCATGCGAGCTTCATGAACATCTTCTGGACGACGTCGATCGGGTAGCCGTCAGCCTCGGCGTCCTCGGGGTGTTCGAGGCAGTAGGTGAGGCCGGCCGCGACGAGGCGGAACCCAGCCTGCTCGAGGGCCTTGGTGGCGGCCGAGATCTGGGTCACAACGTCGCGGCACTCGCGACCCTCGTCGAGCATGCGTTCGACGCCCTGGACCTGTCCAACCACACGATGCAGTCGCTTGCGTACATCCTCGATGACATCTTCGGGAAGTTCCATTCTTTCTCCTGTCTTGGCGTGGGTTCGTTACGCGGCGCGAGGCCTAGCCCGGGTAACTCAGGCCGAGGCCGAGCAACGATTGGGGCCAACTTCGAGCTGGCGCAGGGCGAGGAGCGGTACGTCGCTTCGCCCCATGTTGGCCTGGATGATCTCTACGTAGTTGGTCGGGCGTGGCGCGACACGGGCAGTAGCCCACGACACGAACTGGTCCTCGTCGTATGACAACGGAGCCAGCACTTGTCGCAGCTCGCCAAGAGCCACTCCCACCGGTCGGTCGGGCGCGACGATGACGTCCTCGCCGTAGTGGCCGGGGAGCACGAAAGCGTCATCGGGCAGCGAAAGGACCTTGTCGTGGAGCGAGTGGTACAGGTTGTGGGCGAATTCCTCGGCTAGGTCGGCTAGGTCCGGCCGACCGACGCTGTCGACGAACAGGGTGTCGCCCGACAGTATGAGGTGGTCGGCGACGACGTAGATCGTCGATCCACGGGTATGACCGGGGGTGTGGATGGCTGCCACCCGAAAGCTTGCGCCACCGGGGAGTTCGAAGCGGTCCTCGTCACGCAGCGGCTCGTAGTCGAAATCAAACGTATCCGCCGGGTTGAGATGGATGGACGCCCCCGTCTCCTCGGCGAGCCGACGAGCGCCGCTCAGGTGGTCGGCGTGAAGGTGGGTGTCGAACACGCGGACGATCCGCCATCCGTGTTCGTCCGCCAGCCGGCGATACACCTCCGTATCGAGCGACGGATCGACGACGAACGCCTGGTCCCCCGCTCCCACCAGATATGACAGGCACCCTTTGGCACGCCGACGGACTTGCACGACGCGCACCTCGTCAAGCTCGACCGTGACGGCGTCGTAGACCGTGGCCCACGCGGCCATGCCGCCGGCGAGATTGGCCACCCGTCTCCCGGCGCGGCTGAGGATCTCCGCCGCCGTCGACGAGCGGCTCCCGCTGGCGCACACGGTGACCACGTCGCAATCGGTGGGCACCTCCGAGACCCGCGCCTCGAGCTCACCGAAGGGGATGTTCACGGCGGAGGGGATCGACCAAGCGGCGAACTCGACCGGCTCGCGCACGTCGAGGACGAACGGCTGGTCAGAAGTGCCCAGCCGAGCGGCAAGCTCGGCCGGTTCGGCGTCTCGGTACATCAGCGCACTCCTTGGTTCTCAGAACCGGCCGCATTCCGCCGGTCTCGTGCTGCTTCCAACCAGTACCCCAGGGGGTATATTCCAAGGATAGAATACCCCACCGGGTATCCGGAGGGACGAACGGAAGCCGGGATTTTGCCGTGGGCTGGTTGCAGAAGAAGTTGGGCGGGGGCCAGGGCGTCGGCCCGAAGGAGGCCGACAGCCTCGTTCGCGCGGGCGCGGTGCTCCTCGACGTCCGGGAACAGACCGAGTGGTACGCGGGCCACGCACCCGGAGCCCGCCACGTCCCCCTCGGCAATCTTGAGGGCAAGCTCGGCGCGTTGCCCCGGGACCGACGCGTGGTGGTGGTCTGCCGGTCGGGGAACCGCTCGGCTCGGGCTACCGCCCTCCTCGTCCGGTCCGGCTTCGAAGCCGTGAACCTCAACGGTGGCATGCGGGCCTGGGCCGCGGCCGGGTTTCCCGTGGAGACCGCGGGCGCCCAACCGGGCATGGTGGTGTGAACCTCCTCCTGGCCTTGCCCCTGGGTCTGCTCGTCGGGCTCGCACTCGGTTCCCTCGGCGGTGGCGGGTCGATCCTGGCGGTCCCCGCGCTCGTCTATGTCGTCGGCCTCGGCCCCAAGGAGGCGGTCACGACTTCGCTCGTGGTCGTCGGTGTCGCCGCCCTCGGGGGCATGGTGGGCCACTGGCGCGCCGGTCGGGTGCGTGTGGTCGCCGGCCTGTGGTTCAGCCTGGCTGGCGTGGCCGGATCTTTGTTGGGATCGCGCCTGAACCGTGCCGTCAATCCCGATGTTCTGCTCGCCTCCTTTGCCGGTGTCATGGTGATCGCCGCGTGGCGAATGTGGGTGACGGCCCGCACTCAGAATCGCATCGCAGCGGCGCGGTCCCGTACGACGAGCTCACCCTCCGTTCCCATCGCATCGACCAGCCCGCCCACCTCGGTTGCGGCCCCTACCGTCCACCACGATGCCACCTCGGTCGACGACCACTCGTCCGCAATCCCAGCGGTGCCAACCGAGCACAAGATCCGTCCCCGGCTGTCCACGGTGGTCAAAGTGGTGGCCGCCGGAACGGTCGTCGGATTCATGACCGGCTTCTTCGGCGTGGGCGGCGGCTTCATCATCGTTCCCGCCCTGGTGCTCGCCTTGGGGTTCAAAATGCCGATCGCCGTCGGCACCTCGCTCCTCGTCATCGCCGTCAACTGCGCCGTGGCGTTGACCTCGAGACTGGCCACAACCGGCGTGGACTGGCACGTGGCTCTGCCCTTCACCGTCGCCGCCCTGGCCGGGGCGGTCGCCGGGAACCACCTGGCGAGCCGGACCCGGGCATCAACCCTCCTTCGCTGGTTCGCCGTCCTGCTCGTGGCGGTTGCTACGTACACGCTGGCCCGCTCCGTCGCGTCGCTCTGATCCCGGGTGCGGCCCCCACGGGACTTCTGTTTCTCGGATCGACCCCTCTCGCTGGTACCCCCCACGGTATTTTCCCGTTTGCCGCAGATACCCTGGGGGGTATACTTCTCATCTGATCCTCGTCGGCGGCCCGCCCAGACCCAAGGAGCTTCTACCGTGGCATCGAACCAACTCAGCGTTGCAACCGAGCCCGACGAGGGAGTTGAGGCACCCGCCACCACAACCGAGCGCAGCGGGAGGATGGCCCGGCTCGGTGCGTGGTCTGCGACCCACCTCCGGGCCGTGCTCCTCCTGTGGCTTGTCGTCCTGATCATCTTCGGCGCCTTCGCCCCGCAGGTCGAGCACACCCTGGCCGGTGCGGGCTGGCAGGACTCGACCAGCCAGTCGGTCAAGGCCCGAGCCATCATCCAGCGCGACTTCGCCGGTCTGGGAGCCACCGCACTCCAAGTGGTGATCGTCGACCACCACGGGCCGATCGCCACCGACGCCGCCGCCCGATCGGTCCTGACCAAGGTCTCGAAGCTCCTGCACGGCGACCCCCGGGTCTCCACCGTCGTCGCACCCCAGCCGGGCGTCTCGTTGTCGCGCGACGGCAGGACCGGTGTCATCACCGCCGGTGCCGCCGCCGATGCCAACGCCATGGTCCGCGCCGCCGATGCCCTGGCCGAACCCCTCGGCCGGCTCTCCCGACCCGGCATTTCGGTGACCCTGACCGGCGACAGTGCGCTGTGGGCCAACTTCAACTCGGCCAATCGCAGCGCCATGCTTCGCTCGGAGATGCTCTCGTGGCCGGTGACGATGATCATCTTGGTCATCGCGTTCGGCAGCCTGGTGGCCGCCGGGCTCCCCCTCATGCTCACCATGGTGGGGTTGCTCGTCGCCGCCGGCGCGCTCGTCCTCTCGACGCACGTGGCCCCGGTGTCCATCTGGGCGCTCAACTTCGCCTTGATGTTCGCCCTCGCTCTCGGGATTGACTATGCGCTATTCCTCGTTGTGCGTTTTCGTGCCGCCCTGGAGCGGCAAGGAGTCCAACCAGGCGATGGCGCCGGCGTCGTCGCCGCGGTGGCCGAGACGGTGGACACCGCCGGCAAGGCCGTCGCCTTCAGCGCCCTCACCGTGCTCGGATCCCTGGCCGCCATCCTGCTCGTGCCGAGCCCTGCATTTCGCTCCATGGCCCTCGGCATCATGCTGTCGGTCGTCGCCGTCCTGGCCGCCACGTTGACGCTCCTGCCAGCCGTGCTCGGACGGCTCGGGACGCGGATCAACGCCGGTCGCATCCGCATCCCCTGGCGTTCCCGGACAACGTCCCGACCAGGCCTCGACGATCGGCTCCATGCCTGGGGACGCCTGTTGTGGCGCCACCCCGTTCCCGCCGGCCTCGCCGCCCTCGGGGTGCTCCTCCTCGCCGCCGCGCCGGTCATCGGGCTGCGCACCAACATGCCGTCGATCACCATCGTGCCGGCGACCGCCAATGCCCGAGTCGGTTACGACGAGGTCACAAAGGCATTCGGGCCTGGGGCTCCGGGCACCTTGCAGGTCCTCATCCCGTCGGATCACCAACGCGCCGCGCTCGCCACCCTCGCCCACACGGCCGGTGTCGCCGCGGTGGCTCCGGGGGCAACCCACGCCGGGTGGACCCTCGACCAGGTCGTGCCCACCACCGGCCCTTCGACGCCCGCCACCGGGTCCACCATCGACCGCGTCCGTCTGGTCCTGCCGACGGGCAGCTTGGTCGGCGGCGCGGCGGCCGAGAACCACGACCTTCAGCAGTCCCTCACCTCGCACACCCCACTGGTGTTCGGGCTGCTGGCAGTGATCGGCTTCATCTTGTTGCTCATGGCCCTCGGCGCACCTCTGCTCGCCGCCGCCGGGGTCCTCATCACCGCCCTGTCGGTGGCGGGAGCCTTCGGAGTGGCGCGGCTGATCTTCCAAGACGGGCACCTCTCCGGGCTGCTCGGCTTCACGCCCCAAGGGTTCGTCGACGCCTGGGCACCGCTGTTCTTCGGGGCGATGGTCTTCGGCGTTGCCATGGACTACACGTTGTTCCTTCTCTCCGCAGCCAAGGAGCGCTACGAGACCCACGCCGACCCCGAGCACGCCATGGTGGGCTCGGTGCTCAGTTCAGGGCGCGTGGTCCTGTCGGCGGCAGCGGTCATGATCGCCGTGTTCCTGACCTTCGCCCTCTCCGGACCACTCGCTCCGAAGGAGATGGGGGTCATCCTCGCCGTGGCTGTCGCGCTCGACGCTCTTGTCGTCCGCCTCGTCCTGTTACCGGTCCTGCTCCGCCTCGGCCACCACCACAGCTGGCACCTCCCACGCTGGTTGGCGCGCATCCTGCCCCGCATTCGCTTCGCCCACTGAGTGGTCGTGGGACGCGCACTTTCACGACGAGAGGCTCCGCCGAGCAGTTCCATCGTCCCTCAATCGGCACGCGGTTAGCGTGTGACCGTGAGTTTCTACCGCGAGCAGGTACTGCCCCGCCTGGTGGACCGGGCCTGCGGGACGAGCGGTTTGCGCCGGTGGCGAGCCGAGGTGACCGAAGGGCTCAGGGGACGGGTTGTCGAGATCGGGTTCGGGTCGGGGCTGAACATCGACCATTACCCGCCAGAAGTCGAACTGGTCTTGGCCGTTGAGCCGGCGGCAGTTGCCCGTCGGCTCTCCAAGAAGCGGGTCACTCGGTCAGCGATGCCCGTCACGCATATCGGCCTCGACGGCCAGGCCATCCCTCTCGAAGATGACAGCTGCGACAGCGCCCTATCGACCTTCACGTTGTGCACCATCCCCGATGCCCGGCAGGCACTAGCCGAACTGCGACGGGTGATGCGCCCGAGGCGCCCGGCTTCACTTCCTCGAGCACGGCCTCGCCCCCGATCCTGGCGTGGCCGCCTGGCAACGTCGACTCGAACCGCTCCAAATCCGTCTGGCCGACGGGTGCCACCTCACCCGCAAGCCTGCGGTGTTGGTGAGCGACGCAGGCTTCACGCTTGGAGCACGTGGTGCAGCGATACGCCAAGGGCCCCAAGCCTTGGAGTTGGTTCAGTGCCGGGGTCGCCACAAAGCCCGGATAGCGTGCCACCTGGCCCGAGCGAGTCAGGCTGACTGCGCAGGCGCGTTCGGCGATCTGGCGGTGGACGTCGTCCATGTCCTGCGGCGCGCACCTGGCCGATGAGATCGTCCAACGAGGGCGCAGGCAACGCCCCAGGCTGCGAGTACAGCACGACCTGATCGCGAAACACCATCAAGGTAGGTATGGACATGATCCCGAACGATTGGGCCAACTCCTGCTCGGCTTCGGTGTCGACCTTGGCGAAGACCACGTCCGAGTGCTGCTCCGAGGCCTTCTCGAAGATTGGAGCGAACATCCGACAAGGTCCGCACCACGACGCCCAGAAGTCCACGAACACCGTGTCGTTGGACGACACCACTTCCGCGAAGTTGTCCTTGGTCAGGTTCATGGTCGCCATGTTCGAATCCTCCCGCTCAGCATCCGATTCCCTTGGGAGAACGCCGATACCCCAAGGGGTATTCCTACCAAGGAATCGCCGCCACTGGCTTCTACGGCACAGTCGGGAATGAACCTGATCCCTACTCGGTTGAACTCCATATACCCCGGAGGGTATCTATGAACGGAGATCGGTGATGGGACTTGTTCGCCTCATGCAGACGACCGCCGGAAGAATCGCGAGAATCCTCTTGGGCGGGGGCCTGATCACTTTGGGGGTTACGCTGGGTGGCGGTTGGCTGGCTCTGGTTGCCGTGGGATTGATACCAATTTTCGCCGGGTTGGTCGGTGTGTGTTTCGCGGCGCCCCTGCTCCATATGCCCTTGCGGAACACCGCTCGGTCATGACGCCAACACGTCACGTCTCGGAGTAGGGATCGTGGACAGCTTGAGCTGGGACGAGCGCTACGGCGGAGAAGGGTTCGTCTGGAAGACGGAACCGAACCAGTTCCTCGTGGCCGAGGTGGCCGACCTGCCACCGGGTAAGGCGCTTGATATCGCCTGTGGAGAGGGTCGCAACGCCGTGTGGCTTGCCGGACGCGGCTGGGAAGTCACCGGCGTCGACTTCTCTCCAGTCGGACTTGCGAAGGCTCGCCGCCTCGCCATGGAACACGGCGTCGACGTGGATTGGGTGGAAGCGGACGTCGTCGAGTGGGATCCGCCAGCCGCAACCTTCGACTTGGTGGTCGTCTTCTACCTGCATCTCCCGAGTGATGACCGGCGCCGAGTCATGGCCCACGCACAAGAGGCACTGGCCGACGGAGGCACGCTCCTGGTCGTTGGTCACGACACGACCAACTTGACCGACGGCTACGGGGGGCCGCAGGACCCTACCGTGCTGTTCACTCCAGAGCAGGTGGCGAGCGACTTGGCGGGGCTACGGATTGTGCGAGCTGACCATATGCGACGTGGCGTCGACACAGACCAGGGTCAGCGTGTGGCCATCGACGCGTTGGTGCGAGCAGTGAAGCAGCCGACGTGATGGAGGTCTTTTGTCATGCACCCTCATGCATTCGAGTGAGGGTTTGAATAAGGAAACAAACGTGCCTGAGCGACGGGACACGAAACGTTGCCCCTGACCAGGGATTACGTTGTGTTTTCGACAACGAG
>CAWISP010000036.1:0-225367 GCA_963838775.1 uncultured Acidimicrobiales bacterium | reverse complement strand
GATGGCCAGGCGGAGCGAGTACCCGTCGCTCGGAATGACCTCGACGGGTCGAGGGAGCTCGGCCACGGTCATGCCGTCGAGGAAGCGTCCCTCGGAGAGACACACATCGGGGAGGAGGTAGCGATGACCCATGGGCTGGTCGCCCAGGACGCGGGCGATGTCGACCCCCGTCAGGAGCCCGGTGACCGAGATGTTGCCTCCGAAGAAGGCGTTGTGGATCGGGACCAGGCGAACGTGGTGCCCCCGGTCGCCCAGAAGCGGTTCGAGCACGGCGGCGCCGTATTCGCCGGTGAGGACGGCGACCGGTGTGGGTGCGGCGGACCCAAGCGGGTCGTCGCGGTCTCGGGGGCACGAGCGCCGCGTCGGTGCGCAGGGCGCGGTAGCCCGCGGCCGGAGCGCCGTCGACCCAGGAGAAGAAACCGGGCTGGACTCCGTGGGCGGCCGAGACGTCGCCGTGGTACGCGGCCTCGAAGGCGCGGGCCATACCGATACCGTTCTCGTGCTGGGGAAAGCCGTCGTACGCGGCGACGGGCGGGAAGGGTCTGCCGGCTAGGAGGTAGTACTCGTCGGCCACGTAGACCAGACGACGTCCCAACGCGTGCAGGCACAGCTCCTGCCACTGCTCCACGGTGTCGATCACCGCGGCCGCTTCGGCCACCGTATGTGGGCGCATGGACGGCTCGGTCGTGTAATCGCTCACCCCGAGCGGCACACACGCCACGGTCGAGAGGTCGGAGTACTCGTCGACGAGGCCGGCCAGTGTCGTCTCGAGGGCGTCCCCGTCGTTCACCCCCGGGCACACCACGACCTGGCCGTGCACCTCGATGCCGCCGTCGAGCAAGGCCCGCAGCCACCGCAGGCTGGTGGCGCCCCGGGGGTTGCGCAGCATCCTGGCCCTGAGCCCGGGGTCGGTGCTGTGGATGGACACGAACAGCGGCGACAGTCGCTCGGTAAGGACCCGTTCGAGGTCGAGCTCGGTGAACCGGGTCAAGGTGGTGAAGTTCCCGTACAGGAACGACAGCCGGTAGTCGTCGTCTTTCAGGTAGAGGCTACGTCGCATGCCCTTGGGGAGCTGGTAGATGAAGCAGAACTCGCAGTGGTTGTCACAGGTGCGGACGCGATCGAACAGCGCCGAGGACACCTCGATCCCGGGCACCTCCCCCGCCTGCTTACGCAGCTGCACGGTGAGCTCCTCGTGACCCCGGCGGATCTCGAGCTCGGGGTCGGCCTCGTCGACGAAGAGGCGGTATTCGATCACGTCGCGCGGCACCCGACCGTCGACGGCGAGCAGCTCGTCATTGACCCTGAGGCCGGCCCGCTGCGCCGGGGAGGCGGCCGCCACGGAGACCACCCGAGGCGCCGACATGCCATCGAGGCTACTTGGTCCCCGACGCCCCCCTGCCTCGACGGCCAGGACACACAGGGCCGGTAGCCTGGGAAGGTGCCGGTCGAGCGTGTCCTACTGGCCTCACCTCGGGGCTTCTGCGCCGGAGTGGAAAAGGCGATCAAGGCGCTGGCGTGGATGGTCCGGGTCTTCGAGCCGCCTGTCTACTGCTATCACGAGATCGTCCACAACCGTCATGTCGTCGACCAATTCCGCGCCCGGGGGGTGATCTTCGTCGACGACGTGGACCAGGTGCCCGACGGCGCCCCCCTCATGCTCTCGGCACACGGTTCGGCGCCCGAGGTCGTGACCGCGGCGCGCGGGCGCGGGCGTGTGGTGGTCGACGCCGTGTGTCCTTTGGTCACCAAGGTCCATCACGAGCTGAAGGTGCGGGCCGGCAAGGGGTACACGGTGCTCTACGTGGGCCACGAGGGCCACGAAGAAGCGGTCGGCACCATGGCGGTCGCACCTGATTCGGTCCGACTGGTGCGCTCGGAGGAGGATGTCGAGGTTGCCGCGGCCGAGATCACCCCCGGGGTGCCGGTCGCGCTGCTGGCCCAGACCACGCTGAGCCACGACGAATGGTCCGACATCATGAACCGGGCCCGGGAACGGTTCCCCGACCTGTGGATGCCCAACCGCTCGGACCTGTGTTTCGCCACCACCAACCGCCAGGCGGCGCTCAAGGTCATCGCGGCCCGCTCCGACGCCGTCGTCGTGATCGGGTCGGTCAATTCCTCGAACACGCGCGCCCTCGAAAAGGTGGCACGGGCCTCGGGGTGCCCGCTCGTGTTGCGCGTCAACGAGGCCGCCGAGCTCCCCGGCGACCTGGCGGGCACCGTGGGCGTCACGGCCGGGGCGTCGGCCCCCGACGAGCTGGTGGAGGCGGTGGTGGCGCGCCTGGCGCCGTTGCACGGGGTCGAGGAGGTCCACGTCACCGACGAGGACGAGTACTTTCCGCCACCCCCCGAGCTGCGCGACCTGCTGCGCGGCCTTGCCGCCGCGGTGGCGGTGGGCCTGGCCGCACCGCCCCCCGCTGACGGGCCGGCCCCGGGTGTCGCCGGTCTCGATGCCCCGTCGCCCGACGCCGGGTCGACCGACGCCGGGTCGAGCGGGAGCGGGGCGGCGCTCGGCGATCGCCAGATCTCCGCCGCCGACGTCCTGGCCCGGCTGGCGGGGTGAGCTCGACCGCAGTCCCCGTCGAGCTCAGGCTCTCGAGTTCCCCGGGACGATGGGTGCTGGCCGCCACGGTGCTCGGGTCGGCGGTGACCGCCATCGACTCCACGGTGGTCGGCATCGCCCTCCCCGCCATCGGGCGTGACTTCGCCTTGTCGGTCTCGAGCCTGCAGTGGGTGGTGACCGCCTATCTCGTCTCCCTGGCCGGCTTGCTGCTGGTGGGCGGAGCGCTCGGCGACCGTTACGGGCGCCGGCGCATCTTCGTGATCGGTGTGGTGTGGTTCGCGGTGTCATCGCTGTTGTGCGCCATCGCTCCCGATGCCGTCGTGCTCATCGCGGGCCGGGCGTTGCAGGGTGTGGGCGGCGCACTGCTCACCCCGGGTTCGCTCGCCATCCTCCAAGCCGCGTTCGCCAAGGACGACCGGG
Source organism: uncultured Acidimicrobiales bacterium (assembly GCA_963838775.1). Classification (GTDB taxonomy): domain Bacteria; phylum Actinomycetota; class Acidimicrobiia; order Acidimicrobiales; family UBA8190; genus Chersky-840. Next base: position 222,381 of record CAWISP010000036.1, on the reverse strand, counting down.
CCCGTGCCATCGGCGCCTGGTCCGGTCTCGGCGGCGTCGCCACCGCCATCGGCCCCTTCGCGGGGGGCTTTCTCATCAGCGCCGTGTCATGGCGCCTCATCTTCCTGATCAACCTGCCGATCGCGCTCGTGGTCGTGCTGATCGCCACGCGCCATGTGCCCGAGACGCGTGACCCGGCCGCGGCCGGACCCGTGGACGTGGTGGGCGCCACCCTCGTCACCATCAGCCTGGTGGGTCTGGCGGGTGGGCTCATCGAGGCACCGACCTACGGCTGGTCCTCTCCTCTGGTCCTGGCCATGCTCGTCGTTGCCCTCGTCTTCTTCGTGGCGTTCGTCGTCACCGAGGGGAGCGAGCGCTACCCGATGCTCCCGCTCGCCATCTTCCGCAGCCAGCAGTTCAGTGCCACCAACGCCGTGACCTTCGTCGTCTACGCCGCGCTCGGAGGTGCGCTGTTCCTCCTGCCCGTGCAACTCCAGCAGGTGTCGCATTATTCACCGCTCGAGGCGGGGAGCTCGCTGCTCCCCCTCACCGCCGTGATGCTCGCCTTCTCCGCTCGTTCCGGCGCACTGGCGGTGCGCATCGGGCCCCGCCTGCAGATGGCGGTCGGCCCCGTCGTGGTGGGTGTGGGCATGGTGCTCCTGCGCCTGATCGGGCCGTCGGGCGACTACCTCACCGAGGTGCTCCCCGGCGTCCTCGTCCTCGCCCTCGGCCTCGTCATCACCGTGGCTCCGCTCACCTCCACGGCGCTGGCGTCGGCGCCCGTCGAGCACGCCGGGATGGCGTCGGCGGTCAACAACGACGTGGCGCGTGCGGGCGGCCTGATCGCGGTGGCGCTGCTGCCGGCCTTGTCGGGGTTGTCAGGACACAGTTATCTCCATCCCGGCGAATTCGAGGCCGGGTTTCGCCACGCCGTGGTCCTGGCCGGGGTGGCCGCCGCCGGAGGCGGGGCCCTGGCTGCACTGCTCATACGCAATCCCGGCGCCGCCACGCGCCTCGCCGACCGGGCCCGGCGCCGCGGCGGGATCCCGGTGTGCTGTCCGCTCGAGGCCACACCCCTCGGCCCCGACGCCCGGCGACCGGCCGGCTCCAAACTGTGAGGTCTCTGAGGAGGCGACCGGGACGGCGCTCGTCACGGCGCCTCCGCGTCCGGAGTGCGAGAATGGCGTCATGAGCACCACCACCGCGAAGACCACCACCACCGGCACGGGCAGCTTCCGTCGGATGGACGAATCGAGCGCCGAGCAGTGGGCCGAGATTGGCGCCCTCACCTCGAAGCGCCAGGCCCGTGTGGCCATGCAGATCCTGGCCATGCTCGAAGGACTGGGCGACATCACCGACGGGTTCGCCGTCGACCAGCTCATGCACTCGCTGCAGACCGCCACGCGGGCCGAGGAGGCCGGGGCCGACCCCGAGATGGTGGTGGCGGCGCTGTGCCACGACATCGGCAAGTACGTATCGGTGCCGAATCACCCCCGCATCGCGGCGGAGATCCTGCGGCCGTACGTGCGCGACGAGATCTTCCACGTGATCCTGACTCACCAGGACTTCCAGGGCCGGCACTACTACCACCACTTCGGTGGCGACCCTGAAGCCCGGGAGCAGTACCGCGGCGAACCGTGGTTCGCGTTGGGCGAGCGGTTCGCCGACGAATGGGACCAGACGAGCTTCGACCCCGACTACCCCACCGAGCCGCTCGTGCATTTCGAGCCCCTCGTGCGAGAGGTCTTCGCCCGCCCCCATAGCTTCTGATGGGGTCCGGACTGATCACGGCACGGACCCGTTCCCGGGCGCGCGCCATGCGCCGCCACGACGGCGTACGCCGGCTCGTCATGGAGCTCGGCAGGCAGGACTTCCGCCGCCGGCACGGCACCGCCACCTTCGGGCCCGTGCTGGTGCTCATCGCGTCCTACCTCGAGGCCGACAACATCGACGACGTGCTCAAGGCGGTTCCTTCGGAGGTGGAGGGCCTGGCCGTCTCGACCCTCGTCGTCGTCGACGGCGGCGACGACGGCACCGAGGACATCGTGGCCGCCCACGGCGCCTACTGCGCGGTGCTGCCCGTCAACATGGGCCAGGGTGTCGCCCTGCGCCTCGGTTACGACCTCGCCGCCGCCCACGGGGCGAGCTACGTCGTCACCCTCGACGCCGACGGTCAGAACGACCCCACCGAGGTCCCCGCCTTCGTCAAGCCCCTGGTCGACGGGACCGCAGACTTCGTCATCGGCAGCCGGCGCCTCGGCATCGACGAGACCACCGACAAGGTCCGCATGGCGGGGGTGGTGTTGTTCGCCAAGGTGATCAACGCGCTCACCGGGCAGCACCTCACGGACACGTCGAACGGGTTCCGGGCCCTGAGGATCGAGGTGCTCAAGGACGTGACCCTCGAACAGGACCAGTACCAGACGGCCGAGCTCATCATCAGCGCGGCGACGCGCGGCTGGCGGATCACGGACTGCCCCGTCGTGTGGCACCGGCGGGCGTCGGGTGAGTCGAAGAAGGGGCACAACGCCTTCTTCGCACTGCAGTACGCGCGTGTGATCGTTCGCACCTGGCTGCGCGACCGCAGCTGACCTGATTCGCCCGAGAGACGGTGCCGGTGCTTTCTCGCGCCGCGCGTCTGGTGCACCAACGCTCCAGCCGGTGGATGCTGGCCGCCTTCGTGGCCGTGCCCAGCGCCATCTTCGGCCTGCCCGCCCTGGCCGGGGTGCCGTGGCTCGTCGACGACAACCTCATCCAGAACTTCCCCCTGCGGGTCCTGGTGGGGATCGACCTCCGCCACGGGCACGCCCCGGTGTGGGACCCCTATCTGTGGAGCGGGTCGCCCCTGCTGTCGGGGTTCAACGCCGGGGCGGCCTATCCGGCCACGTGGCTCTTCAGCGTGCTCCCCGGCGCATTGGCCTGGGTCGTCAACCAGGCCCTGGTGGAGGTGGTGGCCGCGCTGGGGATGGTCGTGCTCCTCCGCGTGCTCGGCCGCTCCTGGGCGGCGTGCGGGCCTGGGTGCGGTCGCCTTCGCCTACGGGGGCTTCATGGCGGCCCAGAGCGTGCACATCGACCTCGTCGAGGCAGGTGCGTGGCTGCCGTGGGCCTTCGCCGCCCTCGATCGTCTGGCCCGTCGCCCCCAGGGCCGCTCGGCCACGCCGTGGGTGGCGATGCTCGGCGCCTCCATCGGCTTGATGGGGTTGTCGGGCGCGGCCGAGCCCATCCTCGACGGCGGGGTCGCGCTGACGGTGTACGCGCTGTGGCTCTTCTGGAAGACCCCGACCCGCCGCCTCTCGCTCGCGCTCGGGGTGGCGGCGGGGGTCGTGCTCGGTCTGGCGCTGGCCGGCGCGCAACTCGTCCCCGGCGCGCTCATCCAGGAACAGTCGCAACGGGCCATCCACGATTACGCCTATTTCACGTCCGGGTCGATGAACAAGTCGCTGACCGTGCTCGGGCTCGATCCACTGGTGCTCGGTACGAGCGGCGCGTTCCCGTTGCACTTCCTCGCCACCTACAACCTTCCCGAGGTGTCGAGCTACGTCGGCATCATGCCGCTCATGGGCGTCTTCGGACTCTTGGCCCGGCGTCACCGTCGCAACCCCGAGTCGAGCCGATGGTGGGTTTGGTACGCGATCTTGGCCTTGGGGCTGGTGCTCAGCTGGGGGGACTTCACTCCCCTCGGTCACGTCTTCTTCCACCTGCCGCTGTTCAACCGTCAACGCCTGCTGTCCCGAAACCTCCTCGAGGTGGACCTGGCCATCGCCGTGCTGTTCGCGACCTGGGTCGATCACATGCTGCTGGCGCCCTCTTCCGACGCCGCCATTCCAGGGGATATTGCCATCGCACTAGACGCCGGCCCCGAACTCTCGCCGACATCGGCGGCCACCCCCGAGATCTCGACGGCGCCGTGGTGGCGGATGCTGCCGGGGCCCGACGGATGGCACTCGGACATCGTGCTCCCGCTCGTTCCCCCCGTGGCGGTCATCGGGCTGCAGATCGTCCTCCTCGCCGGCGGGACCTGGTTCCCTCACTTCCTACACGTGCCCGGTCACGTGACCCGGTCGTCGTTGTGGCCCCTGATCGCCTTTCTCACCATCCCGAGCGCCCTCGCCGCGTGGGCGTCGTGGCTCTTGCTGGGTCGCCGACGTCTCAGGGCGCGCCTGCCACGGCTCCTGGCGGTCCTGTTGATCGTGGACCTGTTGTTGTTCAACGGCTTCACCCAGGGATCGGCCGACCCCCAGGGCGCCACCGACAACAGCGCCACGGCCAACGCGCTGGCGTCCTTCGTCGCCGCCCAGGGCCAGGGGCCGGCCGGCGAGGACCACCGGGTGGCGCTGTTCGACCCGGACCGCTATTACTCGATCGCCACCGAGCGCATCGGCGAGCCCGACCTCACCATCTTGCGCAACCTGAGCAGCGTCCAGGGTTACGGGGCCGTCGTCGACGCCAATTACGACCAGGCCACCGAGACCCACGGCCAGCTCGAGATGAAGCCCAGCGCGCTCGCCGACGGCACCTTCGCCCAGCTCGATCTCGGCGTCCTGGCCACCGTGCCGGAGTATTTCGAACACCTGGTGGTGGCTCCGCCAGCCCTACCTTTCAGCGTGGTCACCGGGGCCACCCGCATCCCGCCGGTGGGGCCGCAGCCGGGCGCACCCCCCGACACCACCACTCCCCCGCCCACCTCTCCCAGCAACTACCAATACGCGCCCCCACCGGCGACGACGGTGCCGCTCGTGCCGGGCCGGTCCCGGACCCAGTACTTCGGCACGGTGCTGTCGGTGACCTCGGTCTCGATCCCGGTGCAGTCGGGCTCCGGGTCGATGCGAGTGGGCCTCTTGGCGCCCGACGGGAGCTCCACGACCTGGATCGGCTCGGCCCCGGCCCGGCCCGGTCCGGCGCAGGTGTCGGTGCCCGGCCCCGAACCGGCCAGTGGCCTCGTCCTCGAGACCGGCTCCGGTTCCTCGGCCCCGGTCGAAATCGGCGCCGTGATCCTGCACACCGCCGGGCAGGGCACCTACCGCATCGACGGGTCGCTACGCGACGCGGTGACGCCGGCGCGGTGGCGCTACCGCGGCATGATCGGTCCCTTCAGCATCTTCACCGAGGCCTCGGCGGCCGGCCGCGCCTGGGTGCAGAGCCGGTCCCGAGGTGGCCCCGCCGCGACGGCCCACGTGGTCTCGACCACGCCGTGGGGCGACGAGACCATTCGCGTCATCACCGCGCACCCCGCCACGCTGGTGCGTTCCGAGCAGTTCGCCACGGGGTGGCAGGCCACGGTCATGACCGCGGCGGGCCGCGGTGTCGGCGAGAGCCGTCATGCGGTCCCGGTGCGTCGTCATGGGTTGATCCAGGCCGTGCGCGTCCCCGCCGGGACGTCGCTCGTGCACTTCACCTACCGGCCCCACCGAGTCCTCGAGGGGTTCGTGGCATCGGCCATCGGCTTCATCGTGATGCTCGGCCTGGTGGCGTGGCCCGTTGTTCGGCGTCGTCGTAGAGGGATTGGAGCTCGACCCGAAGCTGCTCGGTGAGGGCATGGACCTGGGTGCGGGGCACCCGGCCCCGTGCCGAGCGCTCGGGCGCGGCGATGGGCGGGCCGACCACCAGGTGGACCTTCACGGGGCGGACGAACTTCGACCCCTTGGGCATGGCCGCGGCCGTGCCGCCGATCCCGATGGGGACGATGGGCGCGCCGGTGCGCGCGGCGAGGAAGGCGGCACCCTCGTGGAGTTTCTCGATCGTCGGGCCCGCCCGCCTCGTGCCCTCGGGGAACAAGATGAGGACGTCCCCGCGCTCGAGCACGTCCTGGGCCCGTTCCAGGGCGAGGCGGTCGGCCCCGTCGCGGTGGACGGGGAAGGCCCCAACGGCGTCGAGGAACGACCCCAGCAGCGGCGTCTTCCACATCTCTTCCTTGGTCATGTAGAAGATCTTGCGTGGTGTCACCTCCGACACCACGAAGAAGTCCATGAAGCTGCGGTGCACCGGGGCCAGGATCACCGGGCCCGTGTCGGGGACGGCGTCGGCGCCCTGCACCTCGACGCGCCAGTAGGCCCGGTTGATGAGGTGCACGAGGACGCGCAGGGTGCGGTAGACCCAGGACGGGACGCGCACCCCGGCTCGCCGTCGGATCGTGGCCCTGTCCTCGTCGGTCACGTCCAGATGAGGCTTCACAGGCATGCCAGGACCTCCTCGAGCACGGCCCGGCTCGACTTGCCGGTCGAGTCGATCACTTTGGCATCGGCGGCGACGTCCTCGGGTGATGGCAGGGGCGAGGCGAGGCGGGTCGAGTCGAGGCGGTCGCGGCGCACGAGGTCGTCGTGGACCGATGCCACGCTGCGCCCGTCGGCGCGCTGGCGGGCCCGCCGCCGGGCCCTGGTCTCGGTGGCGGCGGTCAGATAGATCTTTACGTCGGCGTCGGGAAGCACCACCGTGCCGATGTCGCGGCCCTCGACAACCCCCCGCCCCCGCTGGGCCACCCAGGCGCGTTGGCGCGCCACGAGCTCGGCGCGCACGGCCGGGTTGGCGGCCACCGCCGAGACCGCCGCGTCCACGGCCACCGAGCGGATGGCGTCGGTGGCGTCGTGGCCGTCCACCAGCACGCGTTCGCCCACCTCGATGTCGGTGTCCCGGGCCAGCCGGGCCACGGCCTCGGCATCGTGCACGTCGACCCCGTGTTCGAGCGCCGACCAGGCCACCGACCGGTACATCGCGCCGGTGTCGAGCCGTTCGAACCCGAGATGGGCGGCAACGGCCTCGGCCAGGGTGGACTTCCCCGCCCCGGCGGGGCCGTCGATGGCGACCACCTGCACTCCCCCCGTCCCGGTCACGGCCGCGCCGCGCGCAGCGCGGCGAGGTCGGCGGCGAAGCCCGGGTAGCTGGTGGCGACGGCGGCCCACCCCTCGATGCGGGTGGGGGCGCTCCCCGCCGCCAGGCCGGCCACGGCGGCGGCCATGGCCATGCGATGGTCCCCGCGCGCGTCGAGGGCGCCGGGAACGAGCCGGCCCGTGCCATGCACGCACAGGTCGTCGCCGTCGACCTCGGCCCCGGCCCCGAACACCGACAACAGCTCGACCACGCCCGCGAACCGGTCCGATTCCTTCACGTGTAGCTCACCCACGTCCCGGAACACCGTGTCACCCGAGGCACACGCGGCCGCCACCGCCAACACCGGGACCTCGTCGAGGCCGGTGATCTCGGCGGCGTGGATCTCGGTCCCGTGGAGGGGACCGAAGCGCGCCACGATGTCGGCGGTGGCACCCAGGTCATCGGGACCCGTGACCGGAACCTCCTCGATGTCGGCCCCCATGCGGGCGAGGACGTCGAGAAAGCCGCGTCGGCCCCGTCCGACGTACACGTGCTCCACGGTGAGCGTGCTGCCGGGCACCACGCAGGCGGCGACGACCCAGAACGCCGCCTGGGACGGGTCACCGGGCACGTCGAGCTCGAACCCCTCGAGCTCCGAAGGGTCGAGCCGCACCACGTGCGAGCCGTCGGCGCTGTCCTCTTCGGTCACCCGGGCTGCGGCGCGGACCAACATCTCCTCGGTATGGCGCCTCGTGAGCACCGGCTCGCGCACGACAGTCTGGCCGTGGGCGCCCAGGCCGGCGAGGAGCACGCACGACTTCACCTGCGAGCTCGCCATGGGCGTCGTGTAGTCGATACCCCGCAGGGCGCCGCCCCGGATCGTGAGCGGCGGCAGGCACCGTTGGGTGCGGCCCTCGACGGTGGCCCCCATCCGGCGCAGGGGGACCGCCACCCGGTCCATGGGCCGGCTCGACAACGAGGCGTCGCCGGTGAGCTCGGTCGTGAAGCTTCGACTGGCCACCACCCCGGCCAGAAGGCGCATGGTGGTGCCCGAATTGCCCAGGTCGAGCGGCCCGAGTGGCGCGTGCAGGGCGTCGCGCCCGCCGGTGATGACCACGGTCCCGGCCGCGCCGGGGACGAGGCGGGCTCCGAGACCGCCCAGGGCCGCGGCCGTGCGTACCACGTCGTCACCGTCGGAGAGCCCCCGCACCACGCTGTCCCCGGCGGCGAGCGCGCCGAGGAGCAGCGCCCGGTGCGACACCGACTTGTCGCCCGGGACACGGACGTGCCCGATGAGGGGTCCACCCCCCTCTACGGTCAGCACCGCCCCGTGGCCGGTGCCGGGGGCGGGGCCCGGCGTCGCGCTCGTCGACGGTGCCGGGCTCATTGCAGATGCCCCGCCGTCGAGCGGTAGCCGCGGCCGGTAAGGGCGTCGTGCAGGCGCTCGGCCATGTCGCCGTCCACCACCAGCACGAGCACGCCCCGGTCACCTTCGACGCTGTGGGCGAGCTCGATGTCGTGGATGTTGACGCCGAGGTCGCCGGCCAGTGTCGTGATCTCGGCCAGCACACCGGGCCGGTCCGGGACCGGCACCCGCACCTCGGCCAGGCGCTCGGGTGCCACGGCGCGCGCCGGCAGGGAACGCCGCGCCGTCGCCGCGTGCTCGAGCTCGGCCAGCAAGCCCGCTCTGTCGGCGGCGGCTACCCGGTCGCGCATGTCCGACAGATCGGCCAAGAGCCTGTCGAGGGCGGCGACGATGGCGGGCGCGTTCTCGGCGCACACGTCGGGCCAGATGTCGGGCTGTCCGGCCGCGATGCGGGTCATGTCGCGGAAGCCGCCCGCGGCCAGACGCAGCAACGCCCCGTGCTCCTCGGCGGCGCGGTCGGCGAGGTTCATGAGTGTCGCCGCAGTCAGGTGCGGCACGTGAGAGACCATGGCCACGAGCGTGTCGTGCTGCTCGGGCGACAGTGCCAGGACCTCGGCTCCGAGGCTGCTCACCACCGACTGCAGGCGGGCATAGGCATCGGGATCGGTGGTGGCGGTGGGCGTGAGCACCCAGGTGGCCCCGACGAACAGTTCGGGATCGGCTCCGTCGATGCCGACCTGCTCGGACCCGGCCATGGGATGGCCACCCACGAAGCCAGGCTGGAGGAGCTGTGCCGCCAGTGGTGCCTTGACTCCGGCGACGTCGGTCACGACCGCTCCGGGGCGCCGCGCCAGACCCAGCGAGCGCGTGACCTCGCCCGCCACCGCCCCCAGGGGGGTGGCCACGAAGATGATCTCGGCCTCGGGGTCGTCCCCCACTGCGTCGATGGCGCCGAGGGCCTTGGCCCGGTCGGCGGCCAGGGGATCGGTGTCGCGCCCGGTAACCCACCAGCCACGCGCCCGCAGGGCGAGCCCGATCGAGCCGCCGATCAGGCCGGTCCCGACGACCGCGGCGCGGCGGGTGTCACTCGGGGAGGTCATCGCGCAGGCCCCGGGCCCCGTGCAGGTAGACGTGGTGGAGCTCGGGGCGGTCCCGGTCCGTGTCGACGTGGAGGAGCACGCGCAGGCACCGCGGGGTGGCCCCGACGACGTCGAGCTCACGGGCGCACAGCAGGGGGACGTCCCCGAGTCCCATGGCCCGGGCCGCGGCCGCCGGGAACATCGACACGACGTCGCCGGTGGCGGTGAACACGATGCTGATCACCTCGTCGTGCTCGAGCCCGTTGCGCTCCAGCAGATCGCCCAGCAGCTCCTGCATGCGGGTCGAGACCTGGTCCGGGGTGTCGGTGTCCACGGTGGTGGCGCCGCGCAGGGCCCGGACGGCTGACATGGCTCCGATGCTAGCCAGGCGCACCGTGGCCCCCGGGCGGCGCGCGCCGCTGGCCAGGGCCATCGCGACGGCGTGCGGTCCGGGGGGCGTCGGGGCGGCGGCGCGGCGGCGCGGCCCAAGGCGCGTACCTCGGACGGGTCGAGCGCCCTCCACGACCCCGGCTTCAGGCGCGGGTCGGTGACCGGCCCGATCCGGGTGCGCACCAGCCGCCGAACGGGGTGCCCGACGGCGTCGCACATGCGGCGGATCTGGCGGTTGCGCCCTTCGTGGATGACCATGCGCATGACCCCCGGCGCCACCACCCCCACCGTGGCCGGAGCCGTCTTCCCGTCGTCGAGGTCGATCCCCAGCCGCAATCGGCGCAGATCGCCCGCCGACGGAACCCCGTCCACCTCCACGAGGTACTCCTTCTCGACCCCGAAGGAAGGATGGGTGAGGCGCTGGGCCAGGTCGCCGTCATTGGTGAGCACGAGCAGGCCCTCGGTGTCGGCGTCGAGCCTCCCCACCGGGAAGACGCGCGGGGCGTCGGGCACGAGCGTGAGCACCGTCGGCCGACCGAAGGGGTCGTGGGCGGTGGTCACGATGCCGGCCGGCTTGTGCAGCAGGTAGTGCACTAGGCCGGGGAGCACGGGCAGGGCCACGCCGTCGAACGACACCACGTCGCGCCCGACGTCGACGCGCCGACCGAGCTCGGCCGTCTCGCCGTTCACCGTCACCCGCCCGTCGGCGATCAGCTCCTCGCAGGCCCGCCGGCTTCCGAGCCCGAGGCGGGCCAGGACCTTCTGGAGGCGTTCACCCTCGGGCGCCGTGCTGTCGGCGCCGGGCTTCGCAGCCGCTCGCGTGCGGGGTGGCTGGCGGCGCCTCTCAGGCATCGGCGCCGGGGCGCAGGCGCTCCTCGAGTTGCTCGACGACTTCGGGGCCGGGCAGGAGGTCCTCGACGGGGGGCAACTCGTCGAGGTCGAAGAGCCCGAGCCTCTCCAAGAAGGCGGCGGTGGTGCCGTAGAGCACGGGCTGGCCGGGGCCCGGGGCGTGGCCGACGGCGTTGATGTAGCCCCGCTGCTCCAAGAGGCGCACCACGCCGTCGACGTTCACGCCCCGCAGTGCCGCGATCTGGGCACGCGAGACGGGTTGGCGGTAGGCGACGATGGCGAGGGTCTCGAGGGCGGCCGATGACAGGCGCGACGACACGCCTTCCATGGCGAAGCGCTCGACGAAGGGGGCGAGGTCGGGGTGTGTCTGGTAGCGGTAGCCCCCCGCCACCCGGGCCAGGACGAACCCCCGGCCTTCCTCTTCGTAGCTCGCGGCCAGCTCGGTGCAGGCCGCGTCGACGCGTTCGATGGGCATCTCGAGAAGCTCGGCGAGCATGTTGGGCGGCACCGGCTCGAGCGCCGAGAGCAAGATGGCCTCGATGGCCCTGTACTCCTCAGGGAGTCCCACGGGCAGAACCGTCAGCCGTCGTATTCCTCGACCGTGTCGCCACCGCCGACGCTGGACAGCACGGACGAGTCTCGGGACCAGTACACGACCAGGTCACCGAAGGTCTCGCCTTGGTCGAGGGTGACCCAGCCCCGCTTGCACAATTCCAACAGGGCGAGGAAGCGCACGATGATCTGCATCCGTGTCGTGCAGTGCGACGTCAACTCGCGAAACGACAATCTCCCGGCACCGGGGAGGCGCTCTTCGAGCTCTCCGACCGCTTCGGACACGGTCACCGCCTCGACCGTGACATGGGACAGATCGAGCAGGAACTCGGGTCGCGGGACCGTACCCACCATGAACGCAGCCGCCAATTGCTCCGGCGTGACGCCCGCCAGCAGATCCGGGGCCAGGTCGCGGAAGCGCTCCTCGAGGCCGGCCACGCGAGGCAGGGTGCGACGGGCCTGGTCGATGAGCACGGCGAAGGCGTCGGCGGCGGCCGCATAGGCCTGGAGCTCGAGGAGGCGGGCCAAGAGGCGGTCCCGCTCCTCGAAGCCGGCGAGCTCCTCGTCGTCGTCGACCTCGTCGGGCCCGGGGAGGAGCTTGCGGGACTTGAGCTCCACCAAGATGGCCGCGATCACGAGGAATTCGCTGGCGGTCTGGACGTCGAAGGGCTGGCGAGCGTGCATCTCGGCCACGAAGGCGTCGACCAGGTCCGACATCCGGATGTCGTAGATGTCGACCTTGTGGTCCGACACGAGCTGTAACAGCACGTCGAAGGGCCCTTCATAGACGGGCGTCGAGACGTGCGCCACCACGATCTCGACCCTACCGGCTCCCCTGTTGCTGTCTGTGCATGGGCCCTGAGCAGGAACGACGTTCCCGACGTGCCGGCCCCGCCGGGCGTCTCGCCAGCACCGCGCCCGGGCACGGGTCCCGTACCATGGCACGCCATGGCCAGGGTCTTGTCCGGGGTGCAACCGAGCGGTGATCTGCACCTCGGCAACTACCTGGGCGCCTTCCGGAACTGGGTGGCCGACCAGCACGAGTTCGATGCCTTCTTCTGCGTCGTGGACCTCCACGCGCTCACCCTCGACCACGACCCCGCCCTCCTGGCGGCGAAGACCCTCGAGACCGCCGAGAACCTCCTGGCGGTGGGCCTCGACCCGTCCGTGTGCACGTTGTTCGCCCAGAGCCACGTCCCCGAGCACCCCCGGCTGACGTGGGTGCTCGAGTGCACCGCCACCTACGGCGAGCTGCGCCGGATGACGCAGTTCAAAGACAAGGGCAAGGACCAGGAGACGGTGCGGGCGGGGTTGCTCACCTATCCCGTGCTCATGGCCGCCGACATCCTGCTCTACGACGCCGAGCGCGTCCCCGTTGGAGATGACCAGCGCCAGCATCTCGAGCTCACCCGGACCCTGGCGGCGCGCTTCAACAACCGGTACGGCCCGACCTTCGTGGTGCCCGAACCGGTGGTGCCCAAGGTTGCGGCGCGGGTCATGGATCTCCAAGAGCCCACGCGCAAGATGTCGAAGTCGGTGAGCTCACCCCTCGGCACCGTGCTCGTGCTCGACTCCCCCGACGAGATCGACCGCAAGGTGCGCAAGGCGGTCACCGACACCGAGACCGAGGTGCGCTACGACCCCGTGCAGAAACCAGGTGTGTCGAACCTGTTGGAGCTGCTGGCGGCGTCAACGGGGGGCGACCCCGCCACCCTCGCGGCGGGCTATGTCAACTACGGCGCCCTGAAGGCGGATGTGTCGGAGGCGCTGGCAGAGCTGTTGCGTCCCGTGCGCGAGCGCCTCGTCGAGCTGCAGACACAACGCGACTACGTCGAGTCGGTGCTCGCCGAGGGGGCCGCCAAAGCCAGAGCGGTGGCGGGGCCGACGCTCGACCGGGCCATGCGTGCCGTCGGGCTCCTCGCTCCCCCGGGTGGCTTCAGCCGTTGATAGGAACGCCGATAGCGCTGGCGTAATGCGTGAGCGCCCAATCGAAGACGCTGCTCAGCGCGCTCGGGCGCAGCACCACGATGATGAGCGGGATGAACATCGTGAACGGTCGGATGCGGTAATACCCCGGGAGAAGGCTCCTCGGTAGGAATCGCTCCAGGACCGCCGACCCGTCCAGGGGAGGCAGAGGAATGAGGTTGAACGCCGCCAGGATGACGTTCACATAGCCGGCCACGAAGAGAAACTGCGCCCATACCGGTCCCGTGCCGACGGCGGCATCGAGACGTCCCAGAGGTGTGGTGATGAAGGTCGTGAACGCCACCCCGAGCACCACGGCCAACGCGATGTTCACGGCCGGCCCCACCAGTGACACCGCCACGCTCGAGTTGCGCGAATTCCGCAGACGCGACACGTTCACGGGAACCGGCTTGGCGTAGCCGATGACACCCGGGGCTCCGCTCAGGATGAGCAGGACCGGAAGGATGATCGTGCCGAAGGGGTCGATGTGCTTGATCGGGTTGAGCGTCAGCCGGCCGGCCCGCTTGGCCGTGTCGTCGCCGAAGGCGAGCGCCAGCGCGCCGTGGGAGACCTCGTGCAGGATGACCGAGGGGACGAGGGCGCAGTAGAAGAGAATCTCAAAAGTGGTGATCTTGTGGGTGCGGATGAGCACCGCCACGAGCGCCACCCCGGCGATGATCCAGATGGTGGTGCGCGGGCTCAGGCCCTGGCGCCGCGGCCGGTCCCGACGACGCGGGGTGGCCCCAGGCGTCGGTCACGCGATGTCCGGGATCAGTGCTTCGCGGCGCAGTTGATGCAGTACCGCGCCGCGGGCTTCGCTTCGAGGCGCAGCGGGTCGATCGGCTGTCCGCAGTCTTCACATGCCCCGTAGGTACCGTCCGAAAGCTTGGCGAGGGCCCGTTCGACGTCGTCGAGGGTCTCCCGCAGCGACGCCCCCAGGGCCTCGGCCTCACCACGCTCAGCGGTCACCTGACTGGAGTCGGCGAAATTGGAGTCGTAGATCAGGCCCGCGCCGCCGAGACCGAGCTCGTCGAGCTTGGCAATTAGATCGCGGCGCTCCGTCTCCAGCAGGGCGCGGTGATCGACAGTCGGGGCGTCGGGAGACACGCCTAGGAGATTACTGCCCCCTACCCCAGTCGGCGCGCGGATGTGCCTGTTCGTAGGCCTCTCGGAGGTGCTCCAACGACACCTTGGTGTAGAGCTGGGTGGTGGCGATCGAGGAGTGGCCGAGGAGCTCTTGGACCACCCGGATGTCGGCGCCATGGGCGAGCATGTGCGTGGCGCACGAGTGGCGCAGCACGTGCGGGTGGACCTTGTCCTCGAGGCCGGCGGCCCGGGCCCGCTTCTTGAGGACCCCCCAGATCCCCTGACGGGTGAGTCGGCCGCCCCGGGCGTTCAAGAACACGGCCTCGGCATCGCCGCGCCGGGCCCAGCGCCGGGGCTCGAGCTCGGGTCGTCCGCGGGGGCCGAGCCAGCTGTCGAGCGCTCGACGCGCGCACCGGCCCATGGGCACGAGGCGCTCCTTGTCTCCCTTGCCGAGCACCCGCACGAGCCCGGTGTCGGACTCGAGGTCCGACAGGCTGAGCCCGGCCAGCTCCGACACGCGCATCCCGGTGCCGTAGAGAACCTCGAGGATGGCCCTGTCCCGTATCGACGCCGTATCCTTCTTGGTCGTCGTGTCGAGGAGCCGGCCGACTTCGTCTTCGTCGATGGCTTTGGGGAGTCGACGGGGTGTGCGCACGGGACGCACGTCCGCGGTCGGGTCGCCGGTGGCACCGCCCTCCTCGAGGAGAAACCGGTGCAGGCCCCGGAGCGCGGCCAGCGCCCGCGACACCGAGGCGGGTCCGAGCCCCGCGGCGCGCCGTTCGGCAAGGTGCTCCTCGACACTGGCGACGTCGGCGCCGTCCACCGTGGTGCCGCGCGCGGCGAGAAAGGCCTCGTAGCTGACGAGATCACGTCGATAGGAGAGGATCGTGTTGCGGGCACGACCCTGCTCGATGGCCAACCAGGTGAGGTATTCCTCGGCGGGGCGGCTCAGCGTGGGCCCGCTCTCGGACACGTCGATCGTGACCGGGGTCATCGCCGCAGCCCGTGTTCAGGTCGCCGTCGGCGCCGGGTCGGCACCGGGTGCCGCCGAACGCTCGACGTGCAGGGCGTGGCGGGCCAGGAGCAGACCCAGCAAGGTCTGCGCGTCGACGAGTTGTCGTGACGCGATGAGGGCATCGATCTCCGAGAGCGCGACCTCCACGACCTCGATGTAGCGCTCCTCCTCGCCGTGACGGGCGTGCTCGACGGGCTCGAGGTCCTGGGCCAGATAGAGAAGCGTCTCTTGGTCGCAGAAGCCAGGGCTGTTGAGCATCACGCCGACTTGGCGCAGCGTCCCGGCCCGCACGCCGACCTCCTCCTCGAGCTCGCGACCCGCCGTGGTTTCGGGCGCTTCACCCTCGACGTCGCGCGTGCCGGCGGGGATCTCGAGCAGCTCTCTGTCTACGGGCCCGCGGTATTGGCGCACGAGGAGCACCGTGTCGCGGTCGGTCACGGGGACGACGGCGACCGCACCCGGGTGGCGAACGACGTCACGGCTGAAGCGCGTCCCGTCGGGGGCTTCGCACTGCGCTCGGACGAAGGAGATCCTCCACCCCTCGAGGAGGACCTCGTCACTGAGGTGACGGAACCCCTTCTCAGGAGGCGGCACCGACGTCGGAGTCGATGGTGATGAGTCGAGGCAGACGTCCGTCGGCACGCCGCAGCGCCGCGCCCAAGAGCTCGCGGAACAGCGGGTGGGGACGGTCGGGGCGACTCTTGAATTCGGGATGGGCCTGGGTCCCCACCCAGAAGGGGTGGCCGGGAAGCTCGACGAACTCGACGAGCACGCCGTCGGCCGAGGAGCCCGAACAGCGCAGCCCCGCCTCTTCGAGCTTGGAGCGATAGCGGGGATTGACCTCGTAGCGGTGGCGGTGGCGCTCGGACACGACGGTCGTCCCGTAGGCCTCGGCCACGATGGAGCCGGGCTCGAGCTGTGCCACGTAGGAACCGAGCCGCATGGTGCCGCCCATGTCCACGACTTTGTGTTGATCGTCCATGAGGTCGATGACCATGTGGGGACTGATGGTGTCGAACTCGCGCGAGTTGGCTCCTTCGAGGCCAGCGAGGTGGCGCGCCACCTCGATGACCATGACCTGGAGACCGAGGCACAACCCGAGGCACGGGATCTCGCGTTGGCGGGCGAACTCGACGGCGGCGATCTTCCCCTCGATGCCGCGTTCGCCGAAGCCTCCGGGGATGACCATGCCGTCGAGTTGCAACATGCGGTCGGTGCCCAACAGGTCGGGGACCTTCTCGGCCTGGATCCAGTCCACTTCGACCTTGGCGCCGTGGTGGAACCCGGCATGGCGCAGGGCCTCGCCCACCGACAGGTAGGCGTCAGGAAGGTTGACGTACTTGCCGACCACGCCGATGCGCACGGGCCGCTCGGACGCGGACACCTGCGACACGACCTTCTCCCATCCCGACAGGTCGACGGGGTGTTCTTCGCTGTCGATGGCGAGCATCTGGCACACGACGCGGTCGAGGCCCTCTTCGTGCAGGACGAGGGGGATCTCATAGATGCTCGGTGCATCCACGGCCGAGATGACCCCCTCGACGGGGACGTCGCACAGCAGCGAGATCTTGCGCTTGAGCCCGTCGGAGATGGGTTGGTCCGAACGGCACACGATGACGTCGGGCTGGATGCCTCGACTCCGCAACTCGGTCACCGAGTGCTGGGTGGGTTTGGTCTTCTGTTCCCCCGACGGTGCCAGATAGGGGACGAGGGTGAGGTGGACGTAACACACGTTGTCGCGCCCCACGTCGTGGCGGAACTGCCTGATCGCCTCGAGGAAGGGCACGATCTCGATGTCACCCACCGTACCGCCCACTTCGACGATCACCACGTCGATCTCCTCAGAGGCGAGATGGCGGATGCGCGCCTTGATCTCGTCGGTGATGTGCGGGATGACCTGCACGGTCTTTCCCAGGTACTCCCCGTGGCGTTCCTTGCGGATCACCTCGGAGTAGATCGACCCCGTGGTGGCGTTGGACGTCGTCTTGAGCTCGACGTCGATGAAGCGCTCGTAGTGCCCGAGGTCGAGGTCGGTCTCACCGCCGTCGTGGGTGACGAAGACCTCGCCGTGCTCGAACGGGTTCATCGTGCCGGGGTCGACGTTGATGTAGGGGTCGAGCTTGATCATCGTCACCCGCAGGCCCCGGCACTTGAGGAGCCGACCAAGCGATGAGGCGGTGAGTCCTTTGCCGAGCGATGAAGACACACCGCCGGTGACGAAGACGTACTTGGTCAAGCTCGGAGCTTCCCGGGCATCGTTCCACGGTAGACCACGGGGCCAATCTACCGGTGGAGTGTGTCGGCGCGATCCGCCGCGTCAGCGGGCCCGGGACGATGTGCGCTTCGGGGACCGTACATCGGGCCCGAGGAGCTCTTCGGCGTGGCGACGTGCCGTCGCCGAATCGGGTCGACCCGACAGCATGCGGGCCAGCTCGACCACCCGGTCGTCATCGTGGAGCACCGCCGCATGTGCCACCGTCCTGTCCCCGGTGACCTCCTTGCGCACGCCCAGCTGCTGCCGGGCACACGCGGCGACCTGGGCGAGGTGCGTGACCACGAGGACCTGATGGCGCTGGGCGACCTCAGCCAACGCGCTGCCCACCGCCTGGGCAGCCTCGCCTCCCACGCCTGCGTCGACCTCGTCGAACACCATGGTGGCGGGAGCGTCGGTGAGCACCAGGCGCAGCGCCAGCATGGCCCGGGCGAGCTCGCCCCCGGAGGCCACCTTGGCCAGGGGCAAGACGGCCTCCCCCGGGTTCGCCCCCAGCAGGAAGGTGACGTCGTCGCCGGGGTCGGGCTCGCCCACGGTCACCTCGATCCGAGCGTGCGGCATGGCCAGGCGCCGCAGGCGCTCCTCCACGGCCCGGGCGAGCTCGGGCGCGCCCCGGCGCCGCGCCGCGCCCACGGCGGCCTCGGCCGCCCTTACCTCGGCATCGGCCTGTTCGATCTCGGTGAGGACCTCCCCGGCGCGCACCTCGGCGGCGTCGAGCAGCTCCAGCTCGTGGCGAGCCTCGGCGGCGAAGGCGAGGACTCCGGCCGGCCCCTCGCCGTACTTGCGAGACAGCTCCCGCAGCAGCTGTCGTCGGGCCCGGACCTCTTCGAGCCGCTCGGGGTCGTCCTCCCACGTCTCGACGACGTTTCGGAGCTCGGATGCGACGTCGGCGGCGTCGGCCTGGAGCGACGCCAGGCGCCCGTTGAGCTCGGCCAGCGGGGCCCGGCCGTCGAGGGCGGCGCGGGCCGCGCCCAGGAGACCGATGACGTCGGGGGCGAGGTCGTCACCGCCGTCGAGGGCGGCCAGCGCCGTGGCCGCCGCGTCCCGGTGCGCGGCTGCTTCCGACAGCCGTTCCTCAACGGCTGCGAGCACGTCTTCTTCGTCGAGGTCCTGGAGCCCGGCGGCGTCGATCTCGGAGAGCTGGTAGCGCACCAGGTCGGCTTGGCGCGCCCGGGCCCGGTCGTCACCGCCGAGTGATTCGAGCTCGGCGAGCAGTGCCCGCCGCCGGGCGCGCGCCCCGGTCAACGGACCGAGGTCGGTCCCCGCGAAGGCGTCGAGCGCCCGGCGCTGCGCCGGGGCGTCGAGCAGGGACTGTTGGGAGTGCTGTCCGTGCAACTCGAGCAGCCGGGAACCGGCGTCGGCCAAGGCCGAGACGGGTGCCATCCGGCCATCGATCCAAGCTCGTGAGCGCCCTTGGGCGGGCACGGCACGCGCCAGGATGACCTCTTCGTCATCGACGGTGAACCGTCCCTCGACCAGGGCCTCGCTGGCTCCCGGGCGCACCAGGCCCGGATCGGCCCGGCCGCCCACCAGCAGTTCGAGCGCGTCGACGAGCAGCGTCTTGCCCGCCCCCGTCTCGCCCGTGAGCGCCGTCATACCCGGCCCGAGATCGAGGGCCACCGACTCGATGACACCGAGGTCCCGGACCCGGAGCTCGACGAGCATCGGCGCGCTTCGTCAGCGATCCGCCAGGTGGAACCTGGCTCGCAGGATCGAGAAGAAGTCGCGGGGCCCGAAGGTCACCAGGCGGGCCGGCGACGGCCCCACTCGGCACACCACAGCATCGCCCGGATCCAGGGTGTCCGAGCTCTGCCCGTCGAGCACGAGCACGGCCGGAAGGGGCCCGAGCACCTCGAGACGGACGAACTGCTCGGGCTCGAGGACTACGGGACGGTCGAACAGCATGTGCGGCGACACCGGGGTGAGCACCAGGGCCCGTAGCCCCGGGCTGAGGATCGGCCCCCGCGCCGACAGGTTGTAAGCCGTGGAGCCCGTGGGGGTGGCAACCAGAAGCCCGTCAGCGGCATAGGTGACGAAGGGGCGGCCCGCGATGGCCGCGGCAACCCGGATGGTGTGGCCCGGCACGGTCTTTTCGACCACCGCTTCGTTGAGCACGACCACGGGTGGGTCGGGCGCCGGCGCTTCGGCCCCGCCCCGTTGCAGCGTGACTTCGAGCGTGATGCGCTCCTCGACGCCGTAGTCGCCGGCGAGGAATCGATCGAGCGCGGGTTCGAGGCCGTCGGGCTCGACCTCGGTCAGGTACCCGAGGCGGCCGAGGTTCACGCCGAGGATGGGGGTGCCGCGCCGGCAGGCCAGCGCCACGGTGCGGAGCATGGTGCCGTCACCCCCGAGGCTGACGGCGAGGTCGATGGTGCCGTCGAACTCGGGGTGCGAACTGACGGCGAGGTCGATGGTGCTGTCGAACTCGGGGTGCGGACCGGCGGCGCTCTGTGTTGCCGGGGGCGCCTTGAGGACGACGGTGTCCTCGGCGGGAGACGGGTCCCACACCTCCACGGCCCGGTGCCCGCGCTCTTTGAGCCATGTCGCCGCGTGGTGGGCGATGGCGGCGGCATCGGGCCGTTCGGGGTGCACGACGAAGGCGATGGTGGCCACCGGCTGCTACCGAGCCTTCGGCGAAGGCGCCACCGGTCCGGACGCCCCCTCGTTCTCCGGCACGCGGGCGGCGGCGACGGCATCGGGAGCCTCGTTGACGGCGTCATCGAGCATGCGGGCCCAGCTGTCGCGGGGCGAGCCCGCCATCGGTGCCGAGATCTCGCCGGGTGCGGCACCGGCCCGGACATGGAGGAGGAACTCGGCATTGCCGGCCGGACCCAGAAGCGGTGACGCCATGGCCCCCATGATGCTGGCTCCCTGCGA
Source organism: uncultured Acidimicrobiales bacterium (assembly GCA_963838775.1). Lineage (GTDB taxonomy): Bacteria > Actinomycetota > Acidimicrobiia > Acidimicrobiales > UBA8190 > Chersky-840. The sequence continues at coordinate 202,147 of CAWISP010000036.1, read as the reverse complement.
CGCGAAGGCGGAGGCCACCTTTTCCAGAGCGCCGCGGCGTACAGCCGGGTCTCGGATCACGCCCTTGCCCCGGCTCACCTCGACCCGGCCCGCCTCGAACTGGGGCTTCACGAGCACGACGACGTCGGCGCCGGACCGGGCCAGGGTCCCGGCTAGCACCGGGGCCACGGTCGCGAGCGAGATGAACGACAGATCGGCGACCAGGAGGTCGAAGGGTTCATCGCCGACGTCAGCGGGCACCAGGGTCCGGATATTCGTCCGTTCCAGCACCTCGACCCGGGAGTCGCCACGGAGGGACTCGTCGAGCTGCCCGTGGCCCACGTCCACGGCGACGACCATCGAGGCCCCCCGACCCAGAAGACAGTCGGTGAACCCCCCGGTCGAGGCGCCCGCGTCGAGGCAGCGACGACCCGCCACCACCACGGCAAAGCGATCCAAGGCGGCGTCGAGTTTCTGCCCCCCTCGCGACACGAAGGGCTGTGCACCGGTGTCGAGGACGACAACGGGGTCAGACTCGGCCACCAGTCGCGCCGCTTTGTCGGCACGTGATCCGCTCACCAGGACGGCACCCTGCTCCACGAGGAGGCGAGCGCTCTCGCGTGAGACGGCCAACCCTCGCCGCACGAGCTCGCTGTCGAGCCGGCGGCGCACCGGGGTCGGAGTCAGGCGCGGGCCTTCTTCGCCGCCGTTTTCTTCGCCGCCGCTTTCTTCGTGCCCGTCGCTTTCTTCGTGCCCGTCGTCTTGCGGGCCGTCGACTTGGCCGCGCCGCTCTTGGCGGGGCCGCCCTTCTTTGGGCTCGTCTTCTTCACCTTGCCCGCGGGTCGGTGCGTGGCCTTGCGCCCTGCCGCCGAGGACCTGGCCAGGATGTCCGCCACCTTCTTGGCGAGGTCGTCCATGTTGGTGAAGCCGAGCTCCTTGAGCTGCTGGCGTACCTCGCCGCGCACGGTGCCCACGAGCGCCTCGGACCGCTCGCGGCTCGTCTTCACCAGATCCTCGACCCAGTCCTGGGCCCGGTGACGCTCGAGCTCGCCCGCCTTGATCAACTCGCGCACCAATTCTTCGGCACGGGATCGGGTGATCTGCGTGAGCGTCGTGGCGGCCTCGACGTAGCGGCGCATTCCGTCGTTCTCGGTCATTCCGCCACGCTAGGACCGCGCTCCGTGTCGCGGCAAGGGAAAAGGCAAGAGAAAAGGGCCGTCGGGACGATCAGTCGTCGCCGGCGACATGGCGCGACACGAGGGTCGCGAGGTCGGGGGCCTCTTCGTCGGGTTCGACGACCATCGGCTCCCGGCCGTCGGAGGTCACGCCCGTCCGCACCAGCGCGAAGGGGAGCCCGAGCCGGCGCGCCAGGGCTCCGTCGGTGGACGGCCTGTCCCCCACCATGAGGACGGCGTCAGGGGCGCGTGCCCGCAACAGCGCCACCATGGGGTCGTGGGGCTTGCCGGCCACCTCCGGGGTGGCCTGGGCGGCGGTCGCCACCGCGGCCAGGATCGCCCCCGACCCGGGGAGCAGGCGATCGGGCGTGGGGTGGGTGGGGTCCTCGTTCGTGCCGATGAACCTCGCTCCTTGGCGCACCGCCGTCGCCGCGGTGGCGAGAAGGTCGAAGTCGAAGCGCCGGGTCCATCCCACCACCACCGCGTCGGCTGGGCCCTGCGCTACGACCGAGACGCCTCGCGCCGCCAGCGCCTCGAGCACCCCGCCGTCCCCACACACCACCGCCGTCGTACCGGGCTCGAGCATCGAGGCGGCCGCCTGGGCCGACGTGACGATCTCGTCGGGCCCCGCTTTGATCCCGGCCTTCGCCAGGCGTTGGCGAAGCTCGGCGACGGTGGGTGACGCATTGTTCGTGGCGAACACCACGGCGTGGCCGGCGCGGCGCAGTCGCGCCACGGCGTCGGCCGAGCCCGGGATGGGTTGGTCGGCGAGCCAGACCACGCCGTCGAGATCGATGACCCATGTGCCCCCGCAGGGAACGCGCCCGCCCATCGGGTCATGTTCGCAGATGGGTCACGAGACCGGTGACGACGGGCCTCTGGCGCCGAGCGCCCCCGGGACGAGCGCGCACGGCGCCGGTACAGTCGTCGCGTCGGCGGTCCCGAGATCGCAAACGCCGGCACCGGTGGACCGGTACGCCCTGAACCCGCGGAGGCTTCCATGCGATACATCCTCACCGACGACCGCCTTCCCCAGGCCTGGTTCAACGTGGTCCCCCACCTTCCCGAGCCGTTGCAACCGCCCTTGCACCCCGGGACCCGTGAGCCGGTGGGGCCCGACGACCTCGCACCGCTGTTCCCGATGACGCTCATCGGCCAGGAAGTGAGCGCCGAGCCGTGGATCGACATCCCGGGCGAGGTGCTCGACGTGCTCCGCTCGTGGCGGCCCACCCCCCTGGTGCGCGCCACGCGCCTCGAACAGGCGCTGCAGACACCCGCCCGCATCTACTACAAGGACGAATCGGTGTCGCCGGCGGGATCGCACAAGCCCAACACGGCGGTGCCCCAGGCCTTCTACAACAAAGCGGCCGGCACGACACGTCTCACCACCGAGACCGGAGCCGGTCAGTGGGGCAGCGCGCTGGCCTACGCCACAGCGCTGTTCGGCCTCGAGTGCAAGGTGTACATGGTGCGGGCCTCGTTCGAGCAGAAGCCGTACCGGCGGGTGATGATGGAGGTGTGGGGCGCGGCTGTCGAGCCGTCTCCCGTCGATGATCCCTCGCACCCCGGCTCGTTGGGATCGGCGATCAGCGACGCCGTGCGCGACGCAGCCGGCCGTGACGATTCCCACTATTCACTGGGATCGGTGCTCAACCACGTGCTGCTGCACCAGACGGTGATCGGGCTCGAAGCCAAGGAGCAACTGGCCCTGGCGGGCGAGGAGCGTCCCGACATCATCATCGGGTCGTGCGGCGGCGGGTCGAATCTGGCCGGGATCTCCCTGCCCTTCGTCCCCGATGACGGTGTCGGCCTTCTCGCCGTGGAGCCGTCGTCGTGCCCCACGCTCACCGAGGGCCGCTTCGAGTACGACTTCGGAGACACCGCGGGGATGACACCGCTGCTGGCCATGTACACCCTGGGACATGACTTCGTGCCGCCGCCCATCCACGCCGGCGGCCTTCGCTACCATGGTGACGCGCCGATCATCTGCAACCTGGTGAAGCACGGCCGCATGCAGGCCGTCGCCTACCCCCAGGGCAAGGTCTTCGACGCCGCTGTGCAGTTCGCCCGGACCGAGGGCACGATCCCCGCCCCCGAGACCGCGCATGCCATCCGCGCCGTGATCGACCGGGCGCTGGCGGCGCGCGAGGTAGGGCAGGAAGAGGTCATCCTGTTCTCGTACTCGGGCCACGGTCTGCTCGATCTCGGCGCCTACGACGACTACCTCCACGGTCGCCTCATCGAGGCTTGACCCGCCCCGGCGCGCCGGGCGCCGCCCCGGTCGTGGCCGCGGGCTCCGTTCAGGGCGGCGGGAGCAGCGGGAGCTGCTCGACCGGTGCCGTCGTCGGAGCGGGTCCGGGGGGTGCCGCAGACGAGGGGGTACCGGGCGCGGGGTGCCCGAAGGTGTCGGCAGTGCTGCGCCGGCGTCGCTCGGGAGCCACCACGGCGCGGACCCGTGCCGAGACCGCCTCCTGCTGGGCAGGGGGGAGATAGGCGGAACGCGCATACAGACGCGCCAGCGCGCCGTGTCGCTCGGGATGATGCTCCTTCACGAACGTGAGGAAGTGCTCCTTCACCCCCTGACGCAGGTGCAGGGCGATGGGCGTCACGAACACCGCACCGGCTTCCACGCAGGCGGCGGCGACCTCCTCGAGCTGCTCGGGCGAGTCCGACCAACCCGGGATGATCGGCGCCATCAGCACACCGGTGGGGATGCCGGCATCGTTGAGCCGGCGCACCGCCTCGACCCGGCGCCGGGGGTGAGGGGTGCCCGGCTCGGTGGCTTTCCACACCTCTTCGTCGAGGGTGCCGATGGAGAGGTTGCAGTGCACGTCGGTCCGGGCCGCGGCGGCGACGAGGCTGTCGAGGTCGCGCAGGATGAGCGTCGACTTGGTGAGGATCGAAAAGGGATTGCGGGCCTCCCCCAGCGCTTCGACGATCCCGCGCGTCAGGTGGTAGCGACCCTCGGCGCGTTGATAGGGGTCGGTGTTGGTGCCCATGGCGATGTGGTCACCGCGCCATCGAGGAGAGCGGAGCTCGGCCCGCACCCTTTCGACGGCGTTGACCTTCACCACGAGCTTGCGCTCGAAGTCCTCGCCGACGCCGAGCCCGAGATACTCGTGGGTGGGACGGGCGAAGCAGTAGACGCAGGCGTGGCTGCACCCTCGGTAGGCGTTGATGGTGTAGCGGAACGGCATGCGTGACGCGGCCGGCACCTCGTTGATCACGCGCCGCGCATTGACGTGGAGGAACTCGAGGCCCCGGTACTCGCCGATGCCCACGTGCCGATCGACGAGGTGCTCTTCGGCGAAGAGCATCGGTTGGCCGTCATCGTCGTCGGCCGTCTTCCACCGGAACGCCACGGGCTCGCCCACGCCCTCAGCATATCGAACATACGTTCGACGTACCCGGGCGCAAAGGATCCTGGTGGGACCCCCGGTTCTGCTCCTCTGCCTCCGACCGGGTCCGGCTACGGGCTTAGCGCCCGGGGGCCTGGCGGCCCACCTGATGGGTGGGGAAATCTTGTAGTGCAGCACGCCATCGACGTCGGGCGTACTTGGTGCCTTGCGCCCGTGGCTTAGCGTGACGTGGAGGCCCCGAGCACCGATGACTGCCGCTTCGAGCGCGTGCCTTAGATTTCTAACCCTCGGCCTCCTGGCGTGGTGCACCACATGACCGGCTGAAGGAGGTTGCACCATGGATGTCGTCGTCGAGCGCTGTGCCGGCCTCGATGTGCACAAGGACGTGGTCGTCGCCTGCGTCCGCTACCCCGGACCAGATGGCGAGCGGATGACCGAGACTGCGAGCTTCTCGGCATTCACCGCCGATCTTCTCGCCCTGCGGGACTGGCTCTTGACCTCCGGGGTGACCCGGGTGGCGATGGAGGCCACCGGCGTCTACTGGAAGCCCGTCTTCTACGTCCTCGAAGACGCCATGGAGTGCTGGCTGTTGAACGCCCGCCACATGCGCAACGTCCCGGGGAGAAAGACCGACGTCGGCGACGCCGAGTGGATCTGTCAGCTCACCGAGCACGGGCTGGTGCGGCCGAGCTTCGTCGCACCCCAAGAGATCCGTGACCTGCGCGAGCTGACCCGCTACCGACGCACGCTCGCCGAGGAGCGCACCCGGGAGGCTCAGCGCCTCGACAAGGTCCTCCAAGACGCCGGTGTAAAGCTCTCCTCGGTCGCGTCTGACGTCCTCGGCGTCTCGAGCCGGGCCATGCTCGGCGCCCTGGTTGAGGGCACTCGGGACCCTGCCGTGCTCGCCGATCTCGCCAAGGGCAGGCTGAGAGCGAAGTTGCCCCTGCTGCGCAGTGCCCTCGAGGGACGCTTCGGCGCACGCCATGGGATCCTCGTCTCAGAGATCTTGTCCCACCTCGACTACCTGGACGAGGCGATGGGGCGGATGACCTCCGCGATCGAGGAGGCGATCGCCCCTTTTGCTGACGCCCGAGACCGCCTCTGCTCCATCCCCGGTGTCGATCGTCGCATCGCCGAGGCCATCATCGGCGAGATCGGGGTGGACATGGGCCACTTTCCGACCGCAGCCCATCTCGCCAGCTGGGCAGGGATGTGTCCGGGCCAGCACGAGTCAGCCGGCAAGCAGAAGAAGGGGACCGCTCGGCACGGCGACAGCTGGTTGCAGCGTCATCTGGCCGTCGCTGCCATGGCGGCGGCCTCCTCGAAGGGCACCTACCTCCACGCCCAGTATCGACGCCTCAGCCCACGACGGGGCAAGCTCCGGGCACGAAAGGCCGTGGGGCACTCGATCCTCATCGCGTGCTGGCACATCCTCGCCAACGAAGGCGTCACCTACCTCGATCTCGGTCCTGACTGGTTCGACCGACGAAACACACCCGCCATCAGGGCTCGCCGCAAGCTCTCAGAGCTACGAGCGCTCGACTGCGAGCTACGGATCAACGACGACGGCACCACCACGGTCGTCCTCCCCGCGGCGTGACCGCAAAAGCCAAAAGCCTGTTGCCCAGCTCACGTCTCGCGCCCCGGGAAACTGGCGAAGTCACGATGATTTCGCCTTAGTGTGGGCGGATCGGTCCCCCGGAGACGTCCCCTCCTGGCCGCTCAGGTGATGTCGAGGGTTCAGACATTCACCGCGAGACGGCCGTCACCCGACGGAGGTTCCTGCGCGCCTCGGGGGCCGGCCTCGGCCTCGCCGCCCTGGGCGGGGCCGCCTGGGAGCTGAGCGAGCAGGTCGGATCACGCCGCGCCTCGCGCCACCGGGCGCGCCCGGTGGTGACGAACACGTCGGAGGGGGCCGTGCGGCACACGGATGCGGCTGCCCCCGGGCCCGACACGGTCCGCATGATCACCCTCGACAGCGGTGTCGTGGTGCCGTCGGCGGACTGGGTCGTCGAGGAGAACCAACAGCCCGGGACGCTCGACTGGGTGATGAGCGCCACCAGTCGCGTCTACGGCTACAGCGACCGCGTGAGCGCGGTACGGGGGGACGTGGTGACGCTGTTCGTCGACCCGCCCCCGGTTCCGTACCAGGTCGAGCTGTACCGGATGGGGTACTACGGCGGGTTCGGTGGTCGGCTCGTGTGGCGATCGGCACCGTTGGCGGGCGGGCCCGCTCAACCGGCGTTCACGGTGGCGGCCGGCACCAACATGGTCGAGTGCCAGTGGAGTCCCACCCTCCGGGTCGGGATCGACGACTCGTGGCCCCCGGGCGCGTACCTCTTCAAACTCACCGGGAGCGACGGCATGACGGCGGGATACATCCCGCTGTGCATCCGGGACGACACCAGCACAGCCGCCTTCGCCATCATGCATTCGGTGACGACCTGGCAGGCCTACAACGCCTACGGGGGGAGAAGCCTGTACGTGGGCCCCGGGACCACGCGTGTGGGCGAGTCCGGTAGCACCAACCGCTCCCGGGTGGTCTCGTTCGACCGGCCCTACGACCAGAGGGGGTGGGGAGCGCCGGATTTCACCGGCAACGAGTTCCCTCTCATCTTCCTGGCCGAGAGTCTCGGGCTCGACGTCACCTACTTCACCGACATCGACCTCCACGAGGTCCCCGGCCGCCTGGGCCGCCACCGGTGTCTGTTCAGCCTGGGTCACGACGAGTACTGGTCCAGCGCCATGCGCGACGGCGCCGCCGAGGCGCTGTCTGAGGGCGTGAACCTGGCGTTCCTGGGGGCCAACGCCGTGTACCGCCACATCCGCCTCGAGCCGTCGCCGCTCGGCGTCAACAGGCATCAGGTCTGCTACAAGACGGATCTCGCCCGGGAGGATCCGATGTGGGGGATCGACCCGGCCGAAGTCACCGCCAACTGGCCCGACGGGCCGGTGCCCCGACCCGAGCAGGAGCTCGTGGGATCGCAGTACGCGGATGTCGGTGCCATGGCGGACATGGTCGTCGCCGATGCCGGGGCGTGGATCTTCGCGGGCACCGGCGTCACCGACGGCCAGCACCTGGCCCGTGTCGTCCAGGGTGAGTACGACAACTACGAACCGTCGTTGAGCGGACCGGGGAACGTGATGCTCCTGGCCCATTCGCCGGTGGCCAACCGCGGGCGGGGGCGGGTCTCGGACATGACCTACTACACCGCACCCGACGGTGGAGGCGTGCTCGCCAGCGGATCGGCGATGTTCGTGTGCCGCCTCTCCGACGCGCCGCGCATCGATCCCAACATCGTGTTCGCCGCCATTCCCGGCGTCACCCCGGTCCTGTGGCGGATGATGGAGAACGTCTTCTCGCTCTTCGGAGCGGGGCCGGCCTCGAAGACCCAGCCGTCGGTCGCCAACTGGCGTCAGTTCGACTGACCCGATCCCGTCGGCGCGACGGTGGCGACGGTACCTTCGACCGCCCCGGCCCTGGCCCCGGCCTCGACCACGGCGGGCGAAGGGCGCGCCGGGCGCGGGATGAACACCCCGGCCACGACACCTCCGAGCGCGATCAGCGCCGCCACCGTGAAGCCGCGGGAGAATCCGGCGGTGAGTGCGGCCGCCTCGTGCACGACCGGGTGCGCCACGTCGTGCCGTGCCGCGGCGAGGACCGACTGGGTGCGGTCCGCGGCGATGGTGGCCAGCGCGGCCAGGGCCACCGAGGCGCCGATCTGGCGGCTCGTGTTGAGCACGCCCGAGGCGAGGCCGGCCTGGGTCTGGGCCACGCCGGCGGTGGCGGCGAAGGCGAGCGGGGTGATGGCCAGCCCCATCCCGAAGGTCGCCAGGGTGGCGCCGCCGAAGACCGATCCCCAATAGGAGCCGGTGGGCCCCGCTCCCGACAGCCATTCCAATCCGGACGCGCTCAGGAGGACCCCGACCAACAGGGGGAGGCGCGGCCCGAAGCGGGGCACGAGCCGGGAGCTGATCTGGGCCGCGACGGCGATCGCGGCTGTCTGGGGCAGGAATCCCAGGCCGGTGGTGAGCGGGGAGAACCGCAAGACGTCCTGCAGATAGAGCGAGACGAAGAACCACATCGAGAACATGGCCCCTCCCGCGAAGAACATGGCCAGGTTCGAGGCGGTGAGCGCCCGGGAGCGGAACAAGCCGAAGGGGACGAGGGGCGCGCGCACCACTTTCATCTCGACCACGACGAACGCGACGATGCAGACGACGGAGATCACGAGGGGGACGAGGGTGGCGGCGGACGCCCACGAGTGGGTGCTCGTGCCGGCCACGGCGTACACGAGCGCAGACAGCCCGGCGGTCACGAGCATCGCTCCGGGTACGTCGAGCGAGGGACGCTCGCCTTCGGCTCGGGTCTCGACGAGCACGACACGGGCCGCCACCAGGGCGGCGGCGGCGATGGGGACGTTGATATAGAAGATCCAGCGCCACGACAGCAGGTCGGTGAGGACCCCTCCGAGCAGTGCCCCCGAGGCGCCCCCCACCGCGGCCATCGCACTCCAGATCCCGAGGGCGCGCGAGCGCTCTGCCGGCGCCCGGAATGTCATGGTGAGGATGGTCAGGGTGGCCGGGGAGAGCACGGCCGCGCCGAGGCCCTGGAGGGCGCGTGCCCCGACGAGCATGAACTGGTTCTGAGCGATGGCGCACACCAGGCTGGCGCCGGCGAAGAGCGCCAGGCCGAGCATGAAGACGCGGCGCCGGCCGAAGAGGTCCGCGGCCCGTCCGCCCAGGAGCAAGAAGCCGCCGAAGGAGAGGGCGTAGGCGTTGACCACCCATTGCAGCCCCGAGGTGGAGAAACCCAGATCGCGTTGCATCGACGGGAGCGCGACGTTCACGATCGACAGATCGAGGACGACCATGAACTGTCCCACGCACACCAAGGCGAGGACCATGCCCGACGACACCGACCGCTTGCCGGCGCCAGGCAACGTGGCGGCCATCTCAACCCCAGCCCCGGCGGCGGTGCCGTCCGGTCCCGACATCACCCAATCATGACATCAGGCGCACCCACCATCATCCGGTCAGACGCCACCCTGGACATGCGGTCAGATGGCACGCCGGACCTGGAGTCCTTGCGTACTGATCTCGATGGGCAGCACCTCGTAGCTGGGGTCCAACGAGGCGACCCGACGCTCGAGCGCTTGTTTGGCCTCGGGGGTGGCGCTCAAGAATGTGACTGAGCCGCCATCTCCTCCCGCACCATTGACCTTCCACCCCAGTGCTCCGTGCGCCGCCGCGCTCTCGATCGTGCGCGTCGCGTCCACGCCGACAAGCCCAGGGTGCAGGTGCTGCTGGGCCTCGGTGTTGGCGATCATGGCTCGACCGAACGCGTCGAGATCCCGGGCGAGGACGGCGTCGCGGGCCGCCATCGCCGCATCTCGTAGCCGCGAGAACGACGCCGACCCTCGATGTCGCACCTCGTCCACGACGTGGCGGTGCACACCCGAGGAATCGTGGGCGCGGCCCAGGAAGAGCAGTGTCAGAAGGGGACCGAGCTCCTCCCACGCGGGCAGGGTGTGCACCGTCGCCTCCGGGTAGGGCTCGATCTCGATGTAGTTGATCCCACCGAACGCCGCGCTCAACTGATCCTGGATCCCGCTCTCGGCACCGAGGACGTCGACCTCGAGGCGATGGGCGGCGTAGGCGATGTCGCGTCGTGACAGTTGCTCAGCTCGCCATGCCGCAAGCCCGCCCACCATGGCGACCGCCACCGACGCAGACGTACCGGTGCCGCAACCGGCCGGTACGGCGGAACGGACGCTCACCTCCACGGCGAGGTCCCCCGGCGGCGGGAACGCGTCGACCGCCGCCTCGAGCAGCGGATGACGAGCGACCCGAGACGCGCCCGGCACGATGGAATACCGGTCGCCGAAGGTCGCGACGTCCAATACCACCGAGTCCGGGCCGCCCGTCGTGCGGATCGAGACCTCCACCCCCGGGGTCACCGCGATGTTGAGGACCCGGCCCGGCCCGCCGAACCACGTATCGGTCCACCCACCGTTGTCACATACCCGGACCGGAGCCGACGCCGTGACCACCACGGGAGCACCGGCGTCGACCGACATCCACCGATGATGCCATGGGCCGATCGGGCTCCCGGGCGCCGGTATCCCTACGATCGACCCATGCCCGACGACGGCGCCACGACCGGTGCCGGGGCGCCGCTCCGTCACCTGCTCGTCGTGTTCCACTCCCGCACGGGGTCCACCCTGGCCCTGTGCGACACCGCCGTGGCCGCGGCGACGGCGGCCGCCGGCGACGAGGTGGCACTCCGGGTCCTCGGGGCGTTCAGCGCCGGGCCCGACGACGTCATGTGGTCCCACGGTGTTCTGCTCGTGACCCCGGCGAACTTCGGGTACATGTCGGGCGCCTTGAAGGACTTCTTCGAGCGCGTGTACCACCCGTGCCTCGAGCACACCGTGGGGCTCCCCTACGCCCTGGTGGTGAAGGGAGACACCGACGTCGACGGGGCGGTATCGAGTGTGGAGCGGATCGCCACGGGGCTCCGATGGCGGCGCGTGCTCCCTCCCGTGACCGTGGTGGGCGCGACGACATCGGCCGACACCGAGCAGGTCGCCGAGCTCGGGGCGACCTTCGCCGCCGGGATCGCGGCCGGGATCTTCTGAGGCGAATCAGGCGGCGCCCGTGGGGCGTCGGGGCTCGAGCCCGGCGCCGCGGTAGACGGCGTCGATCACGTCCATGTTGGCGATGGCGTCGGTCGGATCGGTCAAGGGCCGCTCCCCCGCCACCACGGCACGGCAGAACGCCTCCAGTTGGAACTCGTAGGTCGGACGCCGGCTCAGGTGTTCCACCACGTGGTCCCCGCGACCGCGCACCGACAGGCGGTGGTAGATGTTGGGTCCGGCGGGGTTGAACACTCGAAGCACACCGGCGTCACCGTCGACCCGGAAACCGACGTGGAGCAACCGTCTCGACCACATCGAGCACGTGATCTTCCCGGTCGGACCGCCCGGGAAGCGGACCTCTGCCTCCATGGCGCGATCGACGCCCGGTGATCGGAGCTTGGCACAAGCAGAAACGACCTCGGGCTCGGCCCCGACGAGGTGGCGAGCCATATGGATCGCGTAGCACCCTGCGTCCATGGTGGCCCCACCGGCCAACTCCAGCCGGTAGCGGATGTCGTTGAACATCGGCAGTGGGAAACACAGCGCCGTCTCGACCCGCTGCACCGCACCCACGGCTCCCTCGTCGAGAAGCTGGCGCGCCCGCATGAACACCGGGTGGTAGCGGTAATGAAACGCCTCCATCACGACGACGCCGGCCGGAATCGCCGCGGCCACGGCCCGAGCCTCGTGCGCATTGGCGGTGAAGGGCTTCTCGCACAGCACGTGCTTCCCCGCCGCGGTCGCCGCCATGGTCCATTGGCCGTGGAGACCGTTGGGAAGGGGGTTGTACACGGCATCGATGTCGGGGTCACCGACGAGGTCCTCGTACGAGGCGATCACACGGGGGATGCCGTGCTTGGCCGCAAACGCCTCCGCCCTCGATGGGTCGCGTGCCGCCACGGCGACGACGTCGGCGCCATCGACGTTCCGGGCGGGGCGAACGATGGCGGCTGGCGCGATCCTCGCCGCGCCGAGGACACCGATGCGGATGGGCGGCATCGCTGCAGGCTACCGGCAGGCGGCGTGGGGGGAGGTGGCGTTCACGGAGGGGTGTTCACAGATGAAGGTGCACCTCGGCGCGCCACTCCCCGCTGAGTCGGACGGCGCTCAACGCCGCGCCTGCTTCCAGTGTCCAGGCCAGGACATCGTGGTGGGAGGTATCGGGGGCGGGGGTCACGATCAGCCCACGACGAGGATGGTCCTGCACGATCCGCCAGCCCTCGGGGACTGCGACACCGGCCGTGACCAGTCGCAGGCGCACCCGTTCACCAGCGGCATGCTGCACCCCGATCGAGTCCGGGAGTGGGCCACGCGCCGTGGCCTTGCCCGCCACCCAGGTGCACACCGGTACATCGTGAATCGGCCCCGCCAGGAGCGTCGTCAACCCGGACCGGGGAGGTGGTTCGTCCTCGGGTCGGACCTCGGGGTGGAGGTTGAGCCAGCCGTCGTGGGCGGCGGCAAGCTCGTCCATGACCCCTACCACCTCGGAGGTGTCTTCCACCCGGAACTCGAAAAGCCGCGTCGCACGTCGTGGCACGGTGACGGGTTCCAGGCCTAGCCGGGGTCGGGGCGGACCCGCAGAGCGGGTCCGTCGAAGCGGTCGACCGTCGTGAAGTCCTCGACGCAGTGGCGTGTGAGCCGGGTCGGTTGACGCACGGGGCGACCGAGCGCCACCAGCGCCGCGACCGCCATGTGATCGGGGACCGCGAAGGCGGCGCGCACCTCGACTTCACGCCTCACCACCATGGTGGTCATCACCCCGGCCAGCCCCTCGGCGCGCGCCGCCAGGAGCAAGCTCCAGACGAAGGGGTACACCGAGGCACCCCCGACCAAGGTGTAGCGGTCGAAACCGCGGTCGACGCTTGCCAACTTGCGGAGGTCGGCCAGCACCAGGATGAGCACCGGCACCGTGTCGAGATTCTCCGCGAACCCCCCGGGTCCGGTCGCGGCCGCGGCAGCCATGGCTCCGGCACCTTCGATCGCTCGCTCTTCGGCGTCGTGGTCGGTGATCGGTGCCCATGGCACCAGCCCGGCCGCACTCTGCGCCAGGTACTGGTACCAGCCCGGCAGGTACAGGTCCCGCAGTGTCGTCCGCAACGCGTGGTCGCGCACGATGACGACGCGCCACGCCTGGCGGTTTCCTCCACTGGGCGCGAAACGGGCTGTGTCGAGCACGCGGTAGACGACGTCATCGCTGACGGGCAGGCTCAGGAAATCACGCACGGCCCCGGTCGTGCGCAGCGCGTCGGTGAGCTCCATCACGCCGACGGTAGCCCCTGGTCCCGTCCTCAGGCCTCTTCGGGCCACAGATCCTCGGGTTCGTGCCCCCTGGTCTCGGGGAGCAGCCCGAACAGCGCCGTGGCCAGGACGACAGGGAGGAACGTCACCTCGGCCCCCACCGCGAAGCGGTTACCGACCTCGGCGATGGCGCCGAAGGCGACGAGTCCCACGACGGCGCCGACCACGCCGGCGGCCACGTTCCAACCGGCGACCGATGCCCGCACCGATGTGGGAAACAACTCGTTGGCGAGCGCGCCGGCGGCGGGAGCGAACGTCGACGCGCAGAACACGGCGAGCTCATACCCGACGAGCAACGCCGTCTTCGATCCGCTGTAGGTGAAGACGCCCGTGATCGCCATGGCGAGCATGGCCAACGCCCCTGTCGGGCGGCGACCGAAACGGTCGGCCAGGAGCCGCCCCAGCAGCAGGCCTGACAGTCCGAACACCGAGGCCACCACGACCATGGCGGCGGTGACAGCGCCCGAGATCTTGAGCACGTTCTGCGCGTACACGAAGATGAAGCTGTTGGCGGGGCCGGTGACGACACCCACCGCGAACGCGATCGACGCCACCGTGAGCAGGCGCCGTCGGTACGGAGGGGCGATGGCGCCGAATACTGGAATGGGGTGTTCGCCGGCCGCCGCCACCGCCTTGAACCGGTCCGATTCGACCAGCCACCGCTGGATGAAGAAGATCGCCGCCAAGGGGACCACCGAGAGTGCGAACAGGCCCCGGAACCCGAGCGTCGACTTCCACAGGCCGTTGATCACCGCCGTCAGACCGGTGCCCACTCCGTACCCAGCGGCGATGAGGGCGATTGCCTTGGCCCGGTCCGACGAGGCCGTTTCCTCGGCCGCACTCACCTGAGCCACGGCGTTGGTGGCACTGAGCAGGGGGCGGCCCAGGGCGAAGATGACGACGAACCACCAGTACCCGGGACTCAAGGCGGCCAGGACGGTGAAGGCAAGGCCCAGCGCGCACGTCGCCACCAAGATGGTGCGGCGTCCGATGCGGTCGGCCAGGCTCGACAGAGGTAACCCGCCCAACGAAGCGAGGCGCAAGATGGCCAGGCCGACCCCGAGCTCGGTGGCGGATAGGCCGGCTTGGTCGGCGATGGAATTCCCGTGCACGACCCGCCCGAAGTGCTGGGCCACGTCGCCCAGCGCGGCGACGGCTCCGAATTGGCCGAAGCCCGAGGCGAGGGCCATGAACGCCACCGCCACAACGGCCGGATCGGACCAGGAGCGCAGCCCGAACTCGTGCTCGGATCGGTTAGGAGTGGCGATCCGGTCCGTTCTACACGCCTGAGCATCTGACTTCACGGACGCGTCTCTACGGTGCCCATCACCCACCGAAGGTGTGGCCTCCGGTGCCGGCGAGCACCTCGTAGGCTGCCCTCCGCCGCCCCGGCACTCAGCTCGGGTCCAAGGGTGGCGGAGCCCTTCGTCTTGTGACCGAAACTCGCCCGCCCACGAACACGCACCCGCCACGCTCCGGGCGCCGGAGCGTGGCCACCTGGGTGGCTCACCTGGTCCTGGCCGCGGTGGCCTACATCCCCCTGCTCCTCACCGCCCCGGGCCGGGTGGGGGCGGACACGAAGGCCTACCTCTATCTCGATCCGGTCCGCTGGCTGTCGGTTTCGGCTTCCATGTGGGACCCCGATCTCGCCATGGGATCGGTCACCCACGAGTACATCGGCTATCTGCTGCCCATGGGCCCCTATTACGCGCTCATGCACGTGCTCGGCGTGCCGACGTGGGTGGCCCAGAGGCTGTGGACCGGGAGTCTCCTCTTCCTCGCCGGCGCCGGCGTCCTCTACCTGCTGCGCACGCTGTCGCCGGCCACGGGGGAACGGGGCACCGGATCGCTCGACATGGCCACGCTGGGGGGCCTGGGCGCGATGGTGGGGGCACTCGCCTACATGTTGTCGCCCTACGTCGTGCAGTACGAGGCGCGCGAGTCGGTCCTCCTTCTCCCCTGGGTCGGCTTGCCGTGGATGCTCGCCACCATCGCCCGGGCGCTGCGAGTGGGAGGCTGGCGCTACCCGGCCTTCTTCGCTCTTGTCGTGGCGCTGGTCGGCAGCACCAACGCCGCCTCGTTGATCTTCGTCGGCGTGGGTCCCCTGCTGTGGGTGGTGTGGGAGCTCGTGACGGGCCGGGTCCGGTGGGGACGCGCCCTGTCGACGGCGGTCAAGGTCACCGTGCTCAGCCTGGCGGCGTGCGCATGGTGGATCGTGGGGCTCAGCGTGGAGGGGGCCTACCTGGGCAACATCCTGCGGGACACCGAATCGATCCCCACCGTGGCCCGCACCAGCCTGGCGTCGGAGACCCTGCGCGGGCTCGGCTACTGGTTCTTCTACGGAGTGGACAAGCTGGGTCTGTACCTGCCGACGGCGGGACCGTACATGACGTCGCTGTGGTTGCTGGCGGTGAGCTTCGCCGTTCCCGCCTTCGCATTCCTGGCCGCGTTCTTGGTGCGATGGCGCGAGCGCGCCTATTTCGTCGCGCTCATCGTGGTGGGCACGATCCTTGCCGTCAGCGTCCACCCCCTCTCGGACCCGTCCCCGCTCGGACGTGTCATCAAGGCCAGCTCGTCGGACTCGACGGCGGGACTCGCGCTGCGCAGCACCAACCGCGCCACGCCGCTGGTCATTCTGGGCATCGCTGTGCTCCTGGGGGCTGGTGTCGCCGCGTTGGCACGACGGTGGAAGGTGGCGGGCGCCATCTCTGCCGTGGCTGTGATGGGGCTCGTCGCCGCCGACCTGCCCGCCTTGTGGACGGGCCAGTTCGTCACCACCAGCTGGTCGCGTCCGGAGCAGGTGCCCTCGTACTGGACCGATGCGGCGAAGTTCCTCGACGACCAGCCCGGCGCGGCGCAGACGCGCGTGCTCACCGAACCGGGCATCGATTTCGCCACCTACCGGTGGGGATCCACGCTCGATCCGGTGCTGCCCGGGCTCATGACGCGTCCCGAGGTCGACCGGGGTCTCGTGCCTTACGGTTCGACAGGATCGTCGAACCTGCTCACCGCCCTCGACGAGCAGGTGCAGGAGGGCACCGTCGATCCGAGCGCCCTGGCGCCCATGGCGCGCATCATGAGCGCAGGTGATCTGGTCGTCCAATCGGACCTGGCCTACGAGCACTACGACACCCCGCGTCCACGAGCGTTGTGGCAGACACTCAGCCCGACCCCATCGGGTCTCAGCGCCCCGGTCGCGTTCGGCAACCCGGCGGTGACCGCCGCCCCACCCGTGAAGTACCCGTTGATCGACGAGACCGAGCTCGGCCTTCCTCACGGTGCGCCGTACCCACCGCCGGTGGCGGTGTTCCCCGTTCCCGACGCCCGTCCCATCTTGCGCGCCGAGAGCGCGTCCCACCCGTTGCTGGTGGACGGGGACGGGAGCGGGCTGGTGGCGGCGGCCGGCGCCGGTCTCCTCGACGCGCAGGCCACGGTCTTGTACTCGCCCTCGTTTGCCACCAACCCCGCCGGCTTGCAACTCGCCCTGAGCCAAGGCGCCGATCTGGTGGTGACCGACAGCAATCGCAAGCGCGCCGAGCAGGTCGGTACGGTGCGCGACAACTTCGGGTACACCGAGATGGCCGGCGAGAAAGCCCTCGTTCCCGACGACCGCGACGTACGGACCTCGCCCTTCCCGGCCCGGGCCGGCACCGCCAGCCAGACCGTGGCCCTGGAGGAGGGCGTCAAGAGCGTCGAAGCCAGTGGCTATGGCAACTCCATCACCTATACACCCGAGAACCGACCCGACCAGGCCATGGACGGCAACCTGCGCACGGCGTGGACCGTGGCCGCCTTCGACAACCCCATCGGTCAATACCTGCGCATCACATTGGCCCACCCCGTCTCGACGGACCAGGTCAATCTCGTCCAGCCCCTGTACGGCCCGCGTAACCGATGGATCACCCGCGTCACCCTGCGCTTCGACGGCGGTCATGCGGTCACCGAGAAGCTCGGCGCCACGTCCCGCACCGCGGCCGGACAGACCGTCACGTTTCCGTCACGGTCGTTCACGACCTTGCAGATCACGATCGATGCCACGAACACGGGGACGCTCGTTTCCTATGGCGGACAATCAGGGGTCGGCTTCGCCGAGGTGCGAGTCTCAGGCCAACAGGTCCACGAGGTCATCCGGATGCCCGAGGACCTCCTCACCGCGGCGGGGCCGTCCTCGGCGTCACACCGCCTCACGTTGCTCATGACGAGGGACCGCGTGGCACCGGTACCGCCCCGCACCGATCCCGAGGTGGACATCGCCCGCTCCTTCACGCTTCCGACGGCGCGCACGTTCTCCGTGAGCGGCACCGCCGAGCTCTCACCGTTGATCCCCGACGACGTGATCGACAAATTGCTCGGGACGACGGTCCCGGGGGTCCTCGCCGCCTACTCTTCGGGTCGGTTGCCCGGCGACATCCAGGACCGCGCCTCGTCGACGCTCGACGGCAGCCTCGCCACCGTCTGGAGCCCCGGCCTGGGCCCGCAGGCGGGCAATTGGCTCGAGTACAACGTCGCCAAGCCGATCACCTTCGACCACCTCTCGATGGCCATCGTGACCGACGGAAAGCATTCGGTGCCCACCTCCGTCACGATCAGCGCCGACGGCACAACCCGCACGGTCGGTCTCCCGGCGCTGGCCGACAGCTCGACCCCGTGGACGACACAAACCGTGAATGTCTCCTTCCCCGCTCTTACGGGTTCGCGCCTGCGGGTCACGTTCGACACGGTCCGTCCCGTCACCGATCTCGACCAATTCTCGAACAAGCCCATCGATCTGCCCCTCGGGATCGCCGAGGTGTCCATCCCGGGCGTGGCGGGTTCGAGGACTGCACCCGCCTCGCTGCCCGGGACATGTCGCAGCGATCTGCTCACCGTGGACGGCAAGCAGGTTCCCGTGAGCATCACCGGGACGACCCAGAGCGCGGCGTCGCTCGGTCTCCTCCAGGTGCACGGGTGCGGTAGCGCCGCCGACGGAATCACGCTGGGTGCGGGGGCCCACGAGCTGCAGACCCAGCCCGGGGTCTCGCCGGGGGTGGACGTCGATATCGACAGCCTGGTCCTGGACTCCGCCGCCGGGGGCCGCCCCCTCGCCCCCGCTGCGTCGGGACGGGCCGAGCCCACGGACCCCGGTCCGGCGCCGGAGGTGTCGGTGGTCCACTCCTCGACGACGTCCGCACAGGTCGTCGTGCACGATCCCACGGCTCCGTTCTGGATGGTGCTCGGTGAGAGCACCAATGCGGGCTGGCACGCCGTCGTCGGAGGCAAGGATCTCGGGGCCTCGCAGCTGATCGACGGCTACGCCAACGGTTGGCTCGTCACCCCGCCGAGCCCGGGGCACGACATGGTGATCACCTTGACGTGGACTCCGCAGCGATTCGTCGACGAGGCCATCGTGGTCACGGGCGCCACCCTGGCGCTCTGTCTCGTCCTGGCGTGCTGGCCGCGCCGTTCCCGGCGACGTCGTCGTCAGGCGGCGGTCAAGCCCGTGTCCGTGCCGGTCGGCCCCGCTTCGGGGCGCGCCGCCGTCCGGATAGCGGCATTGTGGTCGACGCGTTCGTCACCGGTCACGTCGACCCCTGATGCCAAACCTGGCGCGGTGTCAACTGCGGTCTCACCGTCGGGCGACTGGGGGGTGGGTGAGCAGGCGCCGGTGCTCGGCTCCCCCCTGCGCTCTACGGGGACACGGCCGCATTGGTTGTGGGTGTTGCTGGTCTCGGCGCTGGCTGGGGGGGTGACCTCGGCGGTGGTGGCACCCGCCGCGGGTATCCCTGTCGGCGTGGCCACCTTCGTGGGCCTGGCGTTCTCCTATGGGCGCGTCCTCCTGGCCATCGGATCGGTGGGTCTGCTCGTGGCGGTGGACGACATGGTCACCACCGGCCAGAGCAAGTTCCACTACCTGGCCGAGTTCGGCTGGCCGACCCACTTCGAGACGGCGAGCACATTGGCCTGGCTGGCTGTGTGCGCGCTCGCCGCCGACGCGTTGGTGCAGGAGGTACGACAACGTCGAGCCCGCCGTGACGTCGTACCGCACGATGCGCAAAACGCGCCTGTCGCTCGGCGGCCATCGGGTCGGACGTACACGCGCGCAAAACACTCTCGCCGTATGTGACTCGGCGCGAAGGCAGCGTGCTACGGTCGACCGGTTGATGGTCGATGTTGCGCCCCGTCCCGCGCCCGAGGCTCTCGACGATGGACAGGGTGATAGTGCCCCGGCGCAAGGCGCGACGGCATCGACGTAACCGCCACCAAGGACCCGAGCAGCCCCGACACTTCCCGTGTTTCGACGGCCTGCGCGCCATGGCGGCGATTCTCGTGGTTCTCGTGCACACCTCGTTCGGTTCAGGTTTTACGAGCCGCTCGTCGGCGGGCATCTACATGGCCCGGTTCGAGATCGGTGTGTCAGTGTTCTTCTTGATCTCGGGCTTTCTCCTGTACCGGCCTTTCGTGGCCTCACACATCGCCGGATCCATCTCGCCGTCGGTCGGGAAGTTCTGGATGCGTCGCTTTCTGAGGATCATGCCCGCCTACTGGCTGGCGTTCGTCGTGACGAGCTACGTCATGCATGCCAACCTCAAGGTGCTCCCGGGGTGGCATTCGTTGTTGATCTACCTCGGACTGCTCCAGGTCTACTTCCCGTCCCACGCGCTGACGGGCATCACACAGGCCTGGTCGTTGTGCACGGAGGTCTCCTTCTATCTCGTCCTGCCTCTGTACGCGGCCTTGATGGTGCTGCGACGCCGCTCCGACCGCCACCAACTGCGCCGCGAGCTGCTCGGGGTGGCAGGGCTCTTCGTGGTGGGCCTGGGGTTTCGGTTCTGGCTCCTCCACCTGCACACCCCCCTCGCCTACGTCATGCTCGACTGGCTCCCGTCGTGCCTCGACCTCTTTGCCCTCGGCATGCTGCTGGCGGTGTTGAGCAGTTGGGTGGTGCACCGCCAAGTGCAACCGCGCTGGCTGTGGAGCCCGATCTTGCCCGGAGCCAGCTGGTTGGTCGCCCTGGCGCTGTTGTGGGCGGTCGCGCACATCGGCGTGTCCCGGCTCCCACTCCAACACACCGCACCCGGTCGCGGCCTGCTCCAAGAGTTCCTGTACGGGCTGTTCGCCTTCTTCCTCCTGCTTCCCGCCGTCTTCGGGCCCAAGCGCCGCGGGATCATCCGCAAGGCGCTGCAATGCAAGCCTGTGGCGGCCCTCGGGGTCGTGTCGTATGGCGTGTACCTGTGGCACCAGGCTTGGCTCAACCTCTTCGTGCGTTGGACCGGCGAGTTGTTCCGTGTGTCGTTCCCCGAGACGTTCGGCGTCGTGCTGGCTCTGGCGGTCGCCTCGGCCACCGCCAGCTACCTCCTCGTCGAGCGGCCCATCCTGCGGCTCAAGGGCCGACTGGGATGGTGGACCACCTCCCCGCCGGCCCCGGCCCCGGCGTCAGCTCCGGCCCCGTAGCGCTCCCATCTGGGGCCGGCCGGGGCGGCCGGGGCGGCCGGGGCGGTTCCTAGCGCCACGGCACCGGGACCGGTCCCGTCGGATCGGGCTGCGGCAAAGGCTCGGACCGGGGAACGCCGCGCACGACGTCGCCCGGTGGCCCTGAGGACCTGGCGCGGTCCCACAGCCGATCGAGGGCAACGGCGGAGAGCAGGACCAGCGACACCTCGAAGGTGGTCCGGTACCGGGTCTGGCCAAAGCTGACAAGGACGGTGGCCACGACGTCGAGGCCCAATGCCAACAGCGGGAACACGGGGACACGCCGCCGCCGCAACACGATGATGCCACCGACGCCGAGCGCCACGAACGCGTAGTACATCCCGAGCCCGACGAGAGCCCAGTGGTACGGGCGCGTCTCCACGTAGGAATCGAGCTCGATCTGCTGGAGCGGGTGGAAAAACCCGAAGGCGCGTCCCAGGCGGGCCAGTTCCACGGGACCGAAGCGGTGCAGGTGGGCTCGGATGTAATGCAACGCGTAGGCCTGCGCCTGAGCCGATTGCACCGATTCTTCGGCGTGCCGATCGATCGGGGCCCGCAACGAGCACTGCAGCGACCAGTACCCTTCGAAGGTTCCCGACCACGTTTCGTCGCAGTTGGCGGAGGCCAGCGTGATGCCGAGGCCGGAGCTGACCAACGTCGGCTTTTCGAACCTGCTCATGTTGTACCCGACCCAGGGAGCCACGACGGTGAGGGCGGCCAGGGTGCCGAGGAACGTCAGGGCCAGGCGCGAGCGCCATGGGCTGCGAGCCAGAAGGCCGAGGGGAATCACGATGAGCGGTATCAGCAGCGCCAACTCGTCTCGTCCCAGGATGGCCAGACCCGTCGCGGCTCCGAGGACGAGCATGCGGCGCGTTCCCGGTTGTCTCCAGAACCGGTACGCGCACAGCAGGATGAGCGAGACAAGCAAAGGGGACAGTGATTCGGAGAGGGCGAGCTCGTCGCTCATCCAGATGTTGGGGTACACCGCGATCAGAAAGGCGGCGATCAGCCCGGCCCGACGCCCCGCCATTTCGCGCCCTGTCACACCGCACACGGTGATCGCGGCAGCACCGATGACGCAGCACCACACCCGGTGGGCGAAGAACGACTTCACCCCAATGACCGAGGTCATAGCCAGCACGAACACGAACAGCGGCGGCCAGTCGGCGGTCTGGATGTATTGGTGGGGATGGAGGGAGTAGCTCCACGGGTTGATGAAGCCGTACCCCTCCACCAGCAGGTTGGCGGCGTTGTGGAAGTAGTAGGCGTCGCCGCCCGGGCGCCGACCGGGGCGCCCGAGGACGGTACCGAGCCGTATCCCGAAGCCCCCCAGCGTGATGACCCCAAGCCAGGCCCACCACCGACGGTTCCGACGTCGGTCGGACTCCCCCGCGGCACGCGGTTGGCTCTCGGAGGCGAGCGCCGTCGGCGTGGTCGTCAACCCGACACCTCGGTCGTGCCCGTCGTCGTCCCCAGGGCTCACCGACCCGTGCCCCGTCGGCGGAGCACCAGCAGGAGGTTCCAGGTAACGACCTCGCGTAGTACCGGGACCGAGACCACCCAGCGCATCCAGTCCGGGTAGTAGCGCGGCAGGGCGTCCACCATGTCCACGCCGGGATGGGCCCGGGCCAACCGCAGGGTCGGGCCGACATGGCAGGCGAAGAGTGAGGAGCCGAAGCGGTTACTGGGCGGCTTTCCGTGGCGCCGCTCGTAGCGCACTGCAGCGCGCTGTCCACCGAGGTAGTGCCACGGGGCCGTTTCGTGACCCCCCCAGGGGGAGTACCAGGCCGTGAAGGACAGGTAGATGATGCCACCGGGGCGTGTCACCCGGATCATCTCGTCGAGAAGCGTGCGGGGTTCCGGGATGTGCTCGAGCACATTGGACGAAAAGACCACATCGGCCGCGGCGTCGGAGAGCGGGAGGCGGTTTCCATCGCCGGCGATGGTCCGTTGCGGGGCCAGGCGCCCGGGCCGGACGGCGCGGCGGTGCCGTGCCAGGCGGACGGATTCGGAGAGGATCGCGGTCTCGCCGTCGCTCTCGCCCGGGTCTGGGTCTTCGTCGTGCTCCGAGGCGTCGTCGCGGGCACCGGCCTCGGGCTCCACCAAGACACAGCGGGCCCCAGCGGCGGTGAATGCCTCGGTGAAATATCCCCCGCCCCCTCCCACGTCCACGACGAGCCGTCCGTCGAGCGCCGCGTAGCGGCGCAATTGGTCCACGGCGTCGGCGGCCTGGATCCGGTAGAAGTGATCGGGGTCGGTCTGCTCGAAGCGAAAGGCCCGGAACAGCGCAACGGAGCGGCGCAGTCCCCTTGGGCCCGGTGCGGCGTCGGACGGGTCCATCGGACCGGGCGGCGCGATCATGTCGGCACATGGTAACGGTCGTCGCGCGCGCCGCCACGCACGGGTGCTATGCGCCCGCAGTCACCGCCGCGGCTCGGCGGGCCAGGCGTCGCCACGCGACGAGCGCGATCAGATAGGCGACGAGCCCGAGCACGAGGACGTCGTGAAAGCCGAAGATCATGGATAGCAGCGTGGCGAGCACAGCCCCGACCACCGAAGCAAAGCCGTTGACTGCCCAGCCCCAGGCAACGTATTCACGGGGGGCGTCGCTCAGGGACGAGACGGCTCGCACCCCGAGGGGCATGAACATGCCCAGGCAGAGCCCGAGCGGCGCGACCAGCGCAAAGGCAATGAGCACGCGCGCCGCAATGGGGAGACCGAGCAGCGCGTCGGTGAGGGGGGTCAAGCCCAGCACGTAAAAGACGGTGAGCCCGGTGATGGCGAGGACCAATACCGGAGCGGCCCGTGGGTGGTCACGCGTCCTCGCACTGAGAAGAGCGCCGACGCCGGTGAACAGCAAAAGCGACATCAACGTGACGGTCAGTGCATAGGTCGGATACCCGAGGAAGAGGTTGAGCAGTTGCATGAGGGTCACTTCGAAGAACATAAACCCGAACCCGATGGCTGCGAAGAACACCCCGGAGACCCACTTGCCCGGCAGCCGTCGCCAGCTGGCGCGCACGACGACAAATGGAGCCAGTAGGAACAGCGCGGAGATGATGACGGAAAGGGCGAGCAGGAGGATGAGGACACGTTCACCGACCTGATCTTCCCGGTCGGTGCTCGTAATGGGGTGGAGGTAGTCGCGCAGGACCGTGCCGAAGCGGGCGAAATGCCAGAAATACGGATCATTGTCGGTCGTAGGCACCACGTTGTACCGGTACGACGAGTAAAAGGAGCGCAACTGTGCGGGTGTGGCTGACGCCACTGTGTCGACGGGGTTCTTCGCGACGGCATGGCCCGGGGCGTACTGCAGTGTCGTCCCCGAGACTCCCGACAGCGACGAGACAAAGCGGTTCACCTCGACGGGTGTCAACGAGGCCCGGCTCACAATGATGGTCGACAAGGTGAACGAACCGAAGAAGTGCGCAGGCGAGCTCGCCACCAGGATGTGGTCCCTGGGATCGGTGATCCCGATCTGGGCCAGCGCCTGACGGGCGGTGGCCACGAACCTCGTGGTGCGGTACGGCTTGTCCTTGTAGTCGACCTCGCCGAATTGCGCGACGAAGATGCCGCCGGGGGCGAGGTGTTGCAGACTGCTGACGACGGCATTGGTGGTGTAGAGGTAGCTCTCGGACAGGACGAAGGCACTGGCGGTCGCCTCGTTGGTAGCGGCATAGCTGTCGGGTGCCGGATACCAGATCATGTTGTAGGTCTTCTGGGTACGCGCCATGAAGGACCTGCCGTCGGCGTTGATGTAGTCGACAGCGGGATCCTGGGCCAGATGGCCGTCGAAGTTTTTGTAGGTCGTCTTCACGAGTGAGTACGTGACCGGGTTGAGCTCGACGGCATCGATGTGTTTGGCCCCGAACCAGAGCGAAGCCAGAACCTCGTGCCCACCCGCCGCGCCGATGATGGCCTCCTGGCGAGGCGGCGTCTTCGATAAGGCGAAGGGGAGGGCCCGCGGATCGGCGTTGAAGTCGTAGTGAGCGAGTGATGCCACCTTGCCGTTCCATCGGTAGATCGCAGAGCCGATGATGCCGTCGTGGTAGAGGGCTCGCACGTCCGGGGAGTCCTGAACCACGTCCACACGGAAGATCGGGCTCCAAGCGGAGTAGATGACCTTCCCGGTCGTGGTGCTCACCTTGCTGGTGTCGAGGCGCTGCGCGGGCAGCAGATTGGGGTCGGCCACGAGGATGATCGTGATCGCGGTCAGGGCCACGACGACGGGGACACCCAGCGGGCGCATGCGACCGGTGACGATCGTGGCCGCCAGGAGCATGACACCGGCCGCCAACATGATGGCAGCGGGCGGCCCGATGGTGGCGGTGAGGTAGATCACGATGGCGCAGGCCAAACCGGCGCCGGCGAGGTCCGCGAAGTAAAGGCTGCCAACGCCCTCGGGCCGGCGGCCGAAGAGGGTCGAGATGATCACGCCTGGCGCCACGAAGGGGACGAAGATGAAAAAGCAGATGGCCAGGAGCTCACCCATGCTCTTGGCCGATGCCCACGTTCCGTAGCGCCAGATGTCCAAGGAGTTCAGCGACGTGTATGCCACCACGACATAGCTCGCCACCACACCGACAGCCCCCAGGAGGAAGCTCCAGAACAGCACCGTGTCGGTCCGAGCTCGGCGCAGCCGTTCGGATACCGCCACCATCACCCCACCCGTTCCGATGCCGAGAAGAGACAGGCCGATGATGAGATAGGTGTAGTAGTAGAAGAGCTTGTAGGAGATGACCCGCGTGTAACAGACCTCGATGATGAGGGCCGCAAAGCTCACGAGCAGGATCTCGGCGTGGTAGCCCTGCCGACGCGCCCGAGTGTGAGTCTGGCCCGCGCTGGCACGTGTGGCCGGACGAGTCTGGAGCGTGGTCACGACGGTCTGTTTACCACGCACCCGCGCCGATTCGGCGTCTACGTCCGCACCATCGTGCTCACAGAACGGCGGACATCGGTCGGCACTCGGAGTCGCAACGTCATCGCCGCGGCGAGATGTACTGGGCCGTTGCCATCTTGCCCTGGCGGAAATCGAGGAGCCATGCACAACCCTTGGGCCCGGGAGGGTGACGGCGGAGCCGCACGCCGTCCTGCGACGCCAACATGGCCAAGGCCTCACCGATCACCTCACCGTGGGTACAGAGCACGAACCGGCTTTCCGGTCCTGCTCCGGACAGTTCTCGCACGAGCGTCACGGCCCGTTCTCCGGCGCTCGGGGTGAGGGCGTCCGCTTCATCGACGGCGAGGCCGGTCTTCGCCGCGATCGGCTCCATCGTCTGCAGGCAACGCAGGTACGGGCTCGACAACAGGCGGGTCGGCTCGTACTCCACGGCAACCACGGCGAGGTGCTCGGCTTGACGCCTCCCACGCGAATCGAGCGGCCGGAGCCGATCGTCGCCGACCCAACGCTCCTTGGTCCCTGCATGGCCGTGGCGTATGAGCAGCATCAGCACAATGGTCCATGATGCCCCGTGGGCAGCGTCGGCGTGCTGTTCCCCCCGCGGAACCGGGGCCATCGTCCTCCCGTGGGTCCCGGCATGCGAGGCCCAGGCACGTTCGCGGGCCCTTCGTCACGACGCTCGGATAATCTCGGGGAGCCGATTCGAGGAGGTCACAGCGCGTTGCCGTGGGAGCCGATCGCAATCACGAGCAAGGATGCCGTCGATGTCGAGGGAGACGCGGTCCGCGTGGTGTGGTCATTGAACCGACGACCGACCAGCGACTGGGCCCGGGAGTTCCGCAGCGTCGACGTGGCCCGGTCCGGCTCGCCCGATTTCGTCACCATGCCGGCGCCCGACATCCGTTCCGGGGGTTCGATCCACTGGACCGTCCCGGCCGCTGACCTGCGCGGCGCCGTGCAATACGTCAAGGCGTGCGTCGAAGCCGCCAACGACGGGTACCGCCGGCTCCTCGTCCGCCGTGAGGAGGAGCACAGGCGTCGAACCGAGGAGGAGCGCGCCAAGGTCCTCCGCCTCGAGGCGGCCCAGCAGGCCCTGAACGCCCTGGACTGACCCCTCCGATCCGACCGGCACGGACCCCACGCCACCCGCCTCGGCCGTCGGAGCCGGTCCCCCCGTCTCGAACCACAACGGCTGCCCGTCGGTCGAGCCGACGCTCCGTGGTGAGACGAGCCGGAATTGGATGGGCGTTGTGTGTAAGTTGGGACTTTGGTGGGCCTGGTGGCCCACAATCAGTGGGTAGCAGAGGACGGTACGTGGGTTAGGGGGGCGGGGCCCGGGCCGAGGGGTCTGCGCCGCTTCGTCCAAGGCGGTCGGGGCGAGCTCGCCACACGGGGCCTTGACGAGGCCGCCACCAGGGCCCGAAAGAGGCAAGTGACAACCGGCGACGAAGTCGAGCACCGCGACGAGCAGGATGGCAACGATCTCCGCCAGGAGGTCCGAGAGCTGCGCGACCGCCTGACCAGTGTCGAAGGCCACTTCCGTGGCGCCGTGGACAACAGCACCGACGGTGTGGTCGTGGTGAACCGAGACGGCATCGTGGTCTTCGCCAACGCGGCGGCGGCCGTCATGCTCGGATCGACTCGTTCCCAGCTCGTCGGCAAGCCTGCGAATTTCCCCGTGGTCAACACCACCTCCCGGCGACCCGACCACGAAGTCCTCCTTGCCGACATGCGTATCTTGTCCACGGACTGGGACGACGAACCGGCCGTTCTCGCCCTTCTGCGCGACGTCACAGAGCGGTCTGTGGCGGACGCGGAGATGGCGTACCGGGCAACGCACGACCCGGTCACCGCACTCCCCAACCGCTACCTGCTTGACGACCGGCTGAGACAGGCACTGGCGAGGGACAGGCGCGCGCCGACGACCCTGGCCGTCCTGTTCTGCGACGTGGACGGGCTCAAGGGCATCAACGACCGACTCGGCCATGGAGTGGGCGACCAGGTCCTGGTGGAGACGGCCCGCCGCATCGAGGCGGTCATCCGGCCCGCGGACACCGCTGCCCACCTCGGTGGGGACGAGTTCGTCGTCCTGTGCGAGAGCATCGACGAGGATGGCGCCACCGCGGTCGCCGGTCGCGTCGCCTTGGCCTTCGACACGCCGATGAACGTGGACGGCAACGAGCTGAGCGTGGGTGTCAGCGTCGGGCTGGCCATGACGAGCGATCCCGACGTGCTCCCCGCCGACCTGCTGGCCGAAGCCGACCACGCCATGTACCGGGCCAAGCAGGCTCGCCGCCGTCAGGCGGCGCGCTGATCGGCTTCGGCACCGCGCCGGGACCCGGTCAATCGATGGCGACGCCGGTCGCCGAGGACTGCATTCCACACGAGCGCGACGAGGGCCACCCCGAGGACGGCGAACAGCTCCGGGTAGGCGGAGAAACCCTCGTAGTCGAAGACGACCGTGTGCACGCCGGGGCCCACCGTCACCCCCACCAGGGCGGGGGCGAGCATCTCGGTCCGGGCGCGATGTCCGTCGACGACCACGGTCCATCCGGGGTCGAACGACGCGCTCAGGACGACGACGGCCCTGCGGCGCGCCATCACGGTGGCCCGGACGGTGCCGTCAGCGAGATGGTCGGTCTCGGATCGCACCGTGCCGACGTCGGTGTGCACGGCGGCCGCGGCGGTCGGCGCCGTCAGGGGCGACGGTGCGGCTCCGTCGAATTCATCTGCGAGGTACTCCCCCATACCCGGCAGTGGGGATCGGAGATAGGCGACGGATTTCACCCCCACATCCGTTCGGTTGACGGTGAGCACGCCGACGGTGTCGACCACACGGACGTAGCCGACATCGGGGATGACCCAGAGACAGTACGGGCCTCGGCTCAGCACGAGATGGGCAGGGACGGGCAGAGCGTGGCCGGCCGGGAGAATCAGATAGCGGATCCCGAACAGGGCGAAGTCTCCGGGGACGTCCTCGTCGAAGAAGTACTCGGGATCGGTCATGAGCGACGCCGTCCGCAGCGTGTAGCCCACCTCGTCGATGTCCTGGCTCTCGAGATACTTGAACACCGGCACCGCCCCGACGGTGAAGTTCGTGCCCCAGTTGGAGGGTAGGCCTGCGTAGACGCGGCCTCCACCGTGCTGACGTATGTAGGCGATGATCGCTCCGATCTGCGGTTGACGGGCGGTGTCGGCGGCGCGCTGATCGGCCACCTCCGCAGAGTTCCGAGCGGCATACGCATCGAGCTGCGTCCATGCCGGGGCGAGCATCCCCACTAGTGCCAGCAGAGCGAGGCCCATCACCGCGGGCGCGGCGCGACGGCTCCTCGCCCATGCCGCCAGATGCGGGCTGACGCGGTCGATGACGAGGGCGGCGAGCCGGACCAAGGTGATCGCACCGATCCCGGCCAAGAACAGCCCCGCCAATTGCACGCCCATCATGAAACGGCGCATGAAGATGTCGGTGCTGCCTGGCAACACCTTCGTCAGCACGCCGAAGGTGGTACGCCCGAACGAGAGGAGCAGGCTGACGACGAACAGGGCCACGATGGCGCGCCCTCGGGAGTCGGCACGCCAGCGGACCAGGGTCGTGCCCAGGCCCACGGCGACGAGCACGGTGACGATCGGGAACCGTCCGGCGTCGTAGAGGCGCCCGGTGATCAGCCACGACAGCACGGTCTTGGCCCCGTAGCCGTTGACCAAGGGGGTCGGGGCGAGGATCTCATTCGTAGCAGCCCACCGTCCGTCCGCGATGAGCGGCACCGTCACCCACGCTGAGCACAGGAGGGAGCCGATCGCGACCAGCCCGGCGCGTCGGAGGCGACCCCGAAGGCCTTCCCACGAAAGGAAGGGAAAGACGACGATCGGGAAGGCGGCGAGATAGCCGGTCTCGAAATGGAATGCCATGGTCAGCGCGACGAACACCACCGCCGGCAGGACCGCTCGTCGGGAGGACATCGCCCGCCACGTGAACGCCCACGCCAGGGGCAGCGTCCACGACGCCCAGAGTTGCGCCCACACCCCGTAGCCGATCCAGACGTAGGCCTTGGGCTCGTAGCCAACCCCGATGGCACTCACGAGGAAAGGCGCCGACGCTGCCGTCACCGCCGCGGCGGCACGGCTCAGGCCGAAGACCCGGGCCGACACAAAGACCGGTATGGGCCACAGAACGAGCAGCAGGTACAAGGACCAGCGAAATGCCACGTCGCCACCGATCACCGTTCCCACCGCACCGGTCACCATGGCGGGGAGGCTCTGGTAGTGGAGGAAGTGTGGCGACCCGAGCCCCAGATAGGGGAACCAACTGGTGAGGGGAAGGTGTCCGGCCTGGAATCGTCGCACCGCGAACCGCACCATCTGCTCGTGGACGGAACTGTCGTCGAGGTAGGGCACGCCGGTGAGCTCGGCACGCCAATGCCACACATTCCACAACACCGCCAGCCCGACCGCCGTCCACGACCAGGCGCCGGCCGATCGGGGGGCGCGCCACCAGGCGCGATCGTCGGGCACTGGGGTTGAGGCGCGTCGGATGTGCACGTATGGGCTCGGAGGTCCCCTAGCCCGTTGTCGCTGACGAGGCCTTCGGGTGCTTCACGCGGTGGGGCTTGGGTGTCCGCACGCGGTGGGGCTTGGGTGTCCGCACGTGGTGGGGCTTGGACTTGGACTTGGGCTTGGTCGTGGCTGGGCTGGTTCCGCTGTTGCCGGTGGTCCCCGTGCCGGTTCCCGTTCCCGTTCCCGTACCCGTGCCGGTGCCGGTGCCGGTGCCGGTACCGGTGCCCCCGGTGTTGCCAGCCGCCCCCGTGGTGGTCGGGACCACGGCAACGTTGGACAGGCGCCACTGCAGCGTGGGCGTCACGAGCATCTGGAGCGTCACGGGAGTGACGCCGGCCGCAACGGCGAAGACCTCGCACGTCGTGAGGGATGCTCCCGGGTCGACCATGTCGTAGAAGCTCGTCCCCTGGCACGGGGCCAGGGACGAGGTGGCCGATGCACTCGGCATGTGGCTTTGCCCCGTCGAGTCACTGAGCAAGGAATCGGTCGGGATGATCGAGTAGCTCGTCGTCGACCCGGTGGTGTTGGTGATCGTCAGGATCACCACCTCGAGGTTGGTAGCCGGGTCGCGTTGGATCTTGTCCAATTTGATGGTCGCGTTCGACGCCGTGAGGGTGGCGCCGATGGGGCCGTCGGTTTTGGCGTCGCCGGTCTTCGTCCCCGGCGAACAGGCCGTCGCGAGCAAGCCCACGATCGCCAATGCAGGAAGCCGCCGCCTCGACCACGCGCGCACCGTCGGCCTCAGATCCACCTACACGACGAGCCTGCGGCGACGCCATCGACCGATATCCTCGTGCGCCCGCGCATCGCCGCCGGCACAGCCGGTGCGGTCTCTGATCGTGCGCAACGTCCCGCTTTCACCCCGAACCCCCCCAATCACCAGGGTAGCCGAGCCCACGCCTTATTCTCGGGCGCAGGGAGCCTGTGGGATCGATGTGAGCCGTCGGGCATGCGGGACGCCATGCCATACTGCTCTGCGACCACGGCGCCACGCCGGGAGAGGGGGAACGGCGCGTTGAGCCTGACAGTGTCGAGCGCGACGGGGCGCGCCCGGACTCGCCCTCGGGTCACGACATGGGCAGAGAACCTGGCGTTGGCCGTGGTCGCGTTCATCCCGCAGCTGCTGAGCCGGCCCGGTGTGGTCGTCGGGGACACGAAGAGCTATCTCTACCTCGACCCGTCGCGCTATCTCCGCCAGTCCACCTCGTTGTGGGACCCCACCGTCGGACTGGGCACGCTCACCCATCAGCAGATCGGCTACCTCTACCCCATGGGGGCCTTCTACTGGGTCGTCCACGTGCTCCATGTTCCGTTGTGGGTGGGCCAGCGTCTCTGGGTCGGAGCGTTGCTCTTCGGGGCCGGAACGGGCGTGCTGTTCCTGTGTCGGACCATCGGGCTCGACGGGCCGGGGCGCTTCGTGGCCTCCTTCGCGTTCATGCTCACGCCGTACTTCTTGCAGTACGCGGGCCGCATCTCGGCACTGTTGTTGCCATGGGCCGGGCTGGGTTGGTTGCTGGCCCTCGTGATACGGGCGGTGCGCACCGGTGGGTGGCGATATCCGGCCCTGGTGGCGTTGGTGTGGTTGACCGTCAGTGGGATCAGTGCCAGTGGTGCGCTGTACGTCGCCGTGGCCCCCACCCTGTGGTTGCTGTACGCAGTGCTCATCGCCAAGGAGCACACCTGGCGCCAGGTGTGGAGCGCGGCGTGGCGAGTCTTCATCCTCACCGTGTTCGTCTCCGTGTGGTGGGTGGTGCCGTTGTTCGTGGAGTCGAAATTCGGCATCGACGTCCTCAACTACACCGAGTCGGTCCCCACTGTCGCCCAGACCTCTCTGGCCTCCGAGGTCCTGCGGGGCCTCGGATCGTGGTTCTTCTACGGGTCGGACGGTCTCGGGCAGTGGGCGGGCACGTCCGTCGGCTTCGCCCGCGACATCTGGCTCCTGGTGGTGAGCTTCGCCGTCCCCACCCTTGCCATGGGCGCCGCCGTCGTCGTCCGGTGGCGCCACCGTGCCTTCTTCGTGCTCACCTTGGTGGTGGCGATGGTGCTGGCGGTGGGACCCCATCCCTATCTGACACCGTCGGTCATCGGTGGGCTGCTCAAGATCGTGATGACGCGCACCAGCCTGGGGCTGGCGGCGCGGTCGACCGATCGAGCCACGCCCGCCGTCGTTCTGAGCCTGGCCATGCTCCTCGGCGCGGGCGTGACCGCACTCACCCGCCGCGTTCGGGTCGCGGGCCTGGTGAGCGCCGTGCTGGCGGTCGGGGTCGTCGCCGCCGCCAACCCCCCGGTGTGGAACGGCTCGACGGTGCTCGATCGATACACAGAGCCGGCGTCGCCACCCCACTACGTGCTCGCGGCCGCCAAGGCTCTCGACAGTGAGCACACCGACTCGGGCGTGCTCGCCATTCCCCAGAACGCCTTCGGCATCGGGTCTCCCTATCGGTACGGCACCCTGACCGACTCGATCTGGCCCGGGGTCCTGTCGCGGCCCTTCGTGCAGGGTGGTCAGGTCCCGTTGGGGACACTGGCTGGGTTCGACCTTCTCTACGGCCTCGACGACTCCATTCAGAACCAGACGGAGAACCCCGCCGCCATCGCCCCCTTGGCCCGGCTGATGGGTGCGGGCGACGTCCTCGTGCAGAACGACATCCAGTACGAGCTCTACAACCAGATCCAACCGCGTACGCTGCGCTCCCTGCTCGACCCCACGCCGACCGGGCTCGGGCCACCGAAGGGGTACGGCGCACCCCGTCCCAACGTGCCGGTCATGCCCGTGGTGAACGCATCCGTGTTGGCCACCTCGCCCAACGTGTCGTGGCCATCACCGGTCCAGGTCATGGGGGTGGCCAATCCACGGTCTGTGGTCCGCGGGGAGTCGCAGTCCGGCGCCGTGATCGTGGACGGCGACGGCGAGGGGGTGAACGACGCGGCCGGGCTGGGCCTGCTCGACACGAGGGCCCCGGTCCTGTACGCAGCGACGCTCGACACCCAGCCCGGGACCCTGGCCGCCGCCGATCGCGCCGGAGCCACGCTGGTGGTGACCGACACCAATCGAAAGCGATCATTCGGGTACGAGGCGCTCAGCCAGACCGGGCCCACCCTCGGTGCCGCCGCGCCCCAGCCGGTGAACAACCTCGACATCTTCGGGAAGAAGGTGACGCCCGGATCGCAGACCACGTCGAGCATCACCGGGGTGCAATCGGTCACCGCTCTGCCGACGAAAGCGTCCAATGCTCCGTTCATGGCCATCGACGGCCTCCCCGACACTGCGTGGGAGACGACTCCCGGGGCGCTCCCCCACGGTGACTGGTGGCAGGTGACGCTCAACCAGCCCATCACGACCAACCACATCACCATCGTCCAGGCCCAGCCCGGTGACTTCCAGTACGACCGATGGATCACGAAGGTGCAGCTCACGTTCGACGGCCAGCCCGGAGAGCACGTCACGCTCGGCCCGGCGTCGCGGACGTCGTCAGGTCAGCGCGTCTCGTTCCCCAGGCGCACGTTCACCACGCTGCGCATCACCATCGGCGGTGCCACCCTGGGGAAGGCGGGATCAAAGGTCATCGCCGCGTCCTCTGCGGTGGGACTGAGCGAAGTGAAGATCGGGAACGTGCGCGCCGACCAGACGATCAACATGCCCACTGACCTGTTGTCCGAGGCGGGCACCGCTTCGAAGAGCCAACCGCTCGACCTGGTGATGACGCGCGAGCGCTCGGTGGTCACCATCCCGCAACTGACCCCCGCGCCGGCGCAGCTGTACCCCGAGCCCATCCTGGCCCGGTCGTTCACGCTCCCAACCGCCCGGCGATTCACCCTGTCGGGCACAGCACGGATCAACTCATCGGTGGCCGACAACACGGTGGACACCGTCGTGGGTCGGCCGGGACCCGCCAACGGGGTCGTGGCCTACTCGTCGAGCCGCCTCACCGGCGACATCCGCGACACCGCGTCGGCTGCGCTCGACGGGAACCCTTCGACCATTTGGTCCCCGGGCTTTGGTGCCCCCAATCAGCGTCGGCGCCTGGATCCAGGTGAACCTGCCCCGGCCCACCACCTTCGACCACCTCGACCTGCAGGTTGTCGCCGATGGGTACCACTCGGTTCCCACCTCGCTGCGCGTGACGTCGTGTGCCCACCTCGGCACGGACTCCCGGTGTCCCTCGACCGGGTCGCAGACCCGCGACGTCACGTTGCCACCCGTCGCCGACGGTCGGAGCCAGAACGCCACCGTGGGCGTCCCCGTCAGCTTCGCGGCGCTCACGGGCCGGTACTTCACCTTCACCGTCACCGGGGTGCGACTCGAGACCACCAAGAATCCCACCCCGATCGCCCTGCCCCTCGGGATCGCCGAACTGGGCATTCCCGGCGTGAGGGTCGCACCGACCCCGACCAATGTCCCCGACCCGTGCCGTTCCGACCTGCTTAGCATCGACGGTCACAAGGTATCGATCAAGGTCACGGGCTCCACCCAGGCCGCCCTCGCCGGACAAGGCCTGGCCGTGCAACCCTGCGGCGCCGACGCGGCCGGGATCACACTCGGACCCGGGAGTCACGTCGTCAAGAGCACGGACGGGGCGGCCACCGGGCTCGACATCGACCAGTTGATGCTGGCCTCGGCACCAGTGGCCAAGGCGAACCGGACCGCGGTGGGGCCGTCGGCACCGCCGTCGGTGCCCGCGGTCCACGTGACGTCGTCAACTACGACCAGCTACCAGGTGCGGATCACCGGCGCCACCAAGCCGTTCTGGCTCGTGCTCGGAGAGAGCCTCAACAACGGCTGGGAAGCCACGGTGGCCGGACACGCCACGAGCCTCGGCACTCCGACGCTGATCGACGGGTTCGCCAACGGCTGGCTCGTCGATCCCGCCGAACTTCGGCGGTTCGTCGCACTCGAGCGGCTCGCCGAGACCACAGACGCTGTCGGTCACGCTTCGGTGGGCTCCCCAGAGCACGGTGACCGAAGCCCTGGTGGTCTCGGCCGCCGCCGTCGTCTTGTGCCTTGGCCTCGTGCTGTGGCCGCGCCGACGGCGCGTCGGCGCACGGGCGCCGGAGCCGGGCTATGGCGTCGGCGGGCGCCGCTGCCGTCGACGCGCCGGCGCCCCTGGATCCGACACCCGGGGACGAGGACCTGGTCCCGGTGCTCGTCAACCCCTTTGCCCCCGCGCCGGTGCTGCCGATCGGTGAGGCGCTCATCGTGGCCCTGATCAGCGGGCTCGCCACTGCGACCATCCTGCCCAAGGCCCCCATCGGGTTTGTCGTCGCGCTCGTGGCCCTGGTGGCCCTCGTGCTGCCCAGAGGGCGAAGCGGGTTCGCCGTGCTGGTTCCAGGGCTGTGTGCGGTGGCCGCCGCCTACGTGGTGGTGGAGCAGGCGACCAAGCACTTCACGCCGGCGGGGTGGACCAACCACTTCGAGGCGGCCAGCGTGGCGGTGTGGACGGCGGTGGCCCTTCTCGCCGCCGACGTCGTGGTCGAGCTCGTCCGTCGACCCCGGCGCTGACGAGCTCGGCGCGGTCCGCGCCGGTTCGGCGCGGTTCGCGCCGGTTCGGGCCCAGGCCCTAGTCGCGACCCCCAGCCTTGTCGACGAGGGCGCTGAGCGTGCCCGCCGCCGTCGCCTCCCAGGTGAGGGCCTGGGAACGGGCCAGGGCCCCCTTGGCCAGGTTCTGGCGCAAGTCGGTGTCGTTCAGCACCCGCACGAGGGCGGCCGCGAAGGCCTCCCCGGGCTCGACGAGCAAGCCGCTCTGGCCGTTCGCCACCGAGTCGCGGTGCCCGACGATGTCGGTCACGACCGACGGGGTGCCGCACCCCCCCGCCTCGGTGATGGTCATGTTCCATCCTTCCCGCTGCGACGTGCTGGCCAGCACCCACGCTCGGCGGTAGGTGTCGACGAGGACGTCGTCGGGAACTCGCCCGGGCAGCTCGATCCACCCCTGGGCGCCGGCTTCGGCGATGCGCGCCTCGAGGCGCGGGCGATCCACCCCTTCACCCATGATCACGGCGTGCAGCTGGGGGATCGACCGGCGTGCGGCCACCAGGGCGTCGATCAGCAACTCGAATCGCTTCACCGGGACCAGCCGGCCCGTGGCCACCACCAGCGGTACGGGCGAGCGTTCCCTGCCCGGCGTGAACATGGGGTCGACGCCGATGGGTACCACGCTGACCAGGTCAGGGTCCAAGCCGACCAGGGACACGAGGTCGTGGCGTGAGGACTCGGAGTCGGTCATCACCACGCTCCGGCGGTACACGAGGGGGGCGAGGCGCAGCTCGGCCACCTCGCCGACCCGAGCGAGGGAAGGCGACAGGATCACCCGCCAGGTCTCGGCGTGCACGTGATGGGCGAAGGCCACATGCGGACGGCGTGCCCACAGGGGCAAGAAGAACGGCATCCCGTGCCAGATCTCCATCAGCCCGTCAGGCCTTCCGCCCCGTCCGGCCAGGCCGCTCAGGATGGTGCGGGGAAAGACGCTCAGCCGGCCGCCCTTGCGCAGGACCCGGTATCCGTCACGCGTCGTGGTGGCCGACAACCCCGCCACGGCCGAGGTGCGGACCGCCACGTCCAGACCGGCGCTCGCCCAGATAGAGGCGATCTGGTGGGCGTGAAGCTCGGAGCCCCCCGCCTCGGGGTCGTCCAGGTCCCGCCAGGCGATGATCGAGAGCTTCCGTAGGCCCACCTCGAGTGCCCGTGCGGCCACTTTCTCGAAGCTGGCGACGGCGGCTACCCGATGAGCTTGGTGGGGGTCCTGACCAGCGTCCGGTGCCGGGCGGGCGACCGTCGGGACGCCCTTGCCCGAATGCAGGACCTCGACGTCGGCCACCGTGCCCCCTCGCTGAACCCGCTACTCAGGACACGACGAAGCGAGCGAAACCCTTACGCCCCCCACGTATGTCGTCCGACACCCCTCCCCGGGAAGTCTAGGAAGCACCTTCAGGACTCCTCATCGTCACATCTGACGATATTCGCCGAGCCGATATCCACAGGGTGACCATGGTCCCCGACCGGTGGACATGGTCCCCCGACCGGTGGTCGCCCTGCGATCCGGCCGTCACCCCTGAGGCCCGGCTCCGCGATCCCAACTCGAGACGTCGACATCCAGATCCTCGAGGAGCAGGCGGTCCTGGGCGAAGAGCTCGCCGTAGCGGGCCCGCAGGTCGGACCCGCCGACGCCCGAGGTGGCACGAGAGCGGAGCCCACGACGCACGGCCCCGCGGGCGAGGGCCCGGGCCCAGGGCGGCACGAGGGGACGAGCTCGCGAACCCAGGGCGAAGATCCTGTCGAGGGCCCGGCCCCTGCGGTCGACGGGCGCGTACATCGTCTGGTTGAGCCGCTCCTCCACGACGGGCCCCGGCAGGTCGGGCAGGCCGAGGAAGGCGAGGACGGCATGCAGGGCGCGCCCCGGGGCGTCGGCGAGCTCCTCGGCGAGCACGATCTTGACCTGCGTCCGCGGAAACACCGCGAACACCCGCGTCAGTTGCTCGCCGTAGAGCCCGAGCGAGCGGTAGAACCAAAAGGGCTCCCAACCGTCGAGGCGCCGTTGCTCCTCGGCGGCGAGAGCCGCCGGGAAGTCGAGCTTCTCGCGATCCTGTTCCTTGAGGTCCGCCCAGTTGGAGTAGGCCCGCATCGTCGGCTCCCGCAGTACCGCCACGAGCCGGGCCTCGGGCACGAGCGCGTGGATCCGCGCCGGCGCGTCAGGATGCCAGAGGTAGAAGGGGCTCGACTCCCCGGCGAAGCTCACCGGGCCGTCGGGGTATTGGAACAGCGCCTCGTACTCCGAGCGGTCGACGACGTAGGACCGACAGGCGCGTTCGTCGCCGGGACCACCGTGGCGCGGGCGGGTGCCGTCGGCCAGAAAGAACTTCGGCTCCTTGACGACAGACATCGCGATCGAGGGATGCTGGTCCAAGTACCGGTGCAGCGACGTCGTCCCGCTCTTGGGCGCCCCGATCACAAAGAGGTTGGGAAGAGGCATGCTCGAGGCGGCATCGTAGCGGCGAGAACGGTGCGATAGCGTGCCCGGCGTGCCCAAGCGGCTCAAGCGCGAGCCGGGGTGGTTCCGCCACAGTGTGGCCGTCCGACGCCACCTCGACCCTTTTCCCGACATCGAGCGCGGCTCGGGAGGAGTGTGGGCCGTGGCCATGGTGCGCGACGAAGCGGACATTATCGAGACGGTGGTGCGGCACTTGTTGGGCCAGGGCGTGGAGAGGGTGGTGATCGCCGACAACCTCTCCACCGACGGGACCCACGAGATCCTCGAACGACTGAGTTTGTCGCACCCCGTCACGGTGCTCATGGACCGGTTGCCCGAGTACTACCAGGCGGAGAAGACCACACGGCTCGCTCGGTACGCGGCTCGGGCCGGGGCCGGCTGGGTGATTCCGTTCGACGCCGACGAGGTCTGGCTCTCCCCTACCGGGACGCTGGCGGAATTCCTGGCCGGGTGCGACGCCGATGTCGTGCAGGCGCCGATGTTCAACCACGTTCCGACGGCGAGCGACGACGAGAGCGAGCCCGACCCCGTGCTCCGGCTCCGGTGGCGCAAGACCGAGCCCAACCGGTTGCACAAGGTGGCCTTCCGTGCCCAGCGCCGGGCCCGACTCGCCTATGGGAACCACGGGGTGTCGCGTCCTGGGAGACGGACCGCAGGCCTCGAGATACGACATTTCCCGTACCGGTCCGAGGAGCAGTTGGTTCGCAAGTTGCGACAGGGCTCCGCCGCGCTCTACGCCAGTGATCTCAGCGCCCAGGTGGGCAAGCATTGGCGCGGGATGGGCGCCCACGACGACGAGGCGCTGCACGAGGCCTGGCGCGAGTTGGTGGCGACGCACAACCTCCCCTTCGAATGGTGGGTGCCGAGCAAGGGACTCGTCGAGGATCCGGTTCCGCTCGACGACCTCACGTCGGGCCCATAGCCGGCGTCGCCGTCTCGACACCGCGTGGGCGTGGTCGTCTCCGGCGGCGCACCCAGCCGGCGAGGAACACCGCAGCAAAGGTGGCCGCACAGCCGACGGCGAGGACGATGCCGGCGGTAAAGGCGCTCGGCCAGTACCTGAGCACCACCACGTGCCGACCCGGGGGTATGCGGGCCTGCAGCATCACCCCGGCGAAACGCTCCAGGGCCAGAGGTCGTCCGTCGATGGTGGCGTGCCATCCCGGGGTGGCACTGAGCCGTAATCGAAGCACTTGCGGGCCGCCGGCGTCGGTGACGAGCCTCCACGACGACGGGTCCGGATCGGTGACCGGGACCACCGTTCCCAACGCGTTGGGCGCGGGCAACTTCCCCGTCGAGGGGATCGGGGTCAGCGTGGCCGGGCCCGATCCGGGGATTCGGTACAGGTACTCGTTGCCCACCGCCTGGTCGAAGACCGAACCGGACGGGCCGGGCGCGCCCTTGCGCTCGAGCACGTAGGCGATCCCGTACCGGCGGGCGATGGTGGCGGTCTCCACCGCCGGGCAGAAGACCGAGTATGGCGCGCCGGCGTAAGGCGCCAGGGTGGCGGTCTGGCCCGTGGCCCCTCTCCAGGTCTCGCCGTACCTGCGGGGGATGAGCGGGTCGTAGACGGCGAACTCCCGCACCGCAAAGGCGACGTTGACGTTGGGCACGATGCCGAGTTGGCTGGGGCTGAAGCACGTGTTGAGCCCGAATCCCACGAGCGAGGACCCGACCACACGCGCCAGCGTCGATTCGGCCGGCGTCGGCGCCAGGTAGGTGGAGCTCGACGACCACAACGGCGCGCCGGCCGCGACGAGAAAGGCGGTCTCACCGGCGAGGAGGACGGCCGCTGCCCATCCACCGGCGCCGAACCTGCCTCCGACCGGGGTGCCGGTGCACTGGCGTCGTCGGTGCACGAGAACCAATCCGCCGGTGACCCCCAAGCCGAGCAGCGTGGTGGCGGCGGGCCAGATGAAGCTCTTGGCACGGATCGACGCCTCGAGGGGCGGGAGATGTCCACGGCCGAATAGCCACAATCCCAACAGCAAGACGGCCGATGCCCCGAAGGCCCATCCCATCCACCGGCGTATGACTCGCTCCCGGTGCCATCGCACGAGAACGTCGGTCCCCATGCCGGCCAGGACCGCGACGGCGAACGCCATCGGCATCGTCGCCCGGAACCACTTGTCTCCACCGACCAGGGGGAGGCCGTCGAGCAGGGACTCGATGACAGGGACATACACGATTCCGGTCATGGCCAGCGCCAGGGCGCCGAAGGCGATGACCTCGGGGCGCCGATGACGCAGCTTCACCGCCGCCATCACGGCCAGGACGGCGAGCACCACCGCCACCACCCCGACGTAGGCGACGGTCCAGGGGGTGGCGGGCCCGAACCACTGACTGCCTGCCACCGGAGACCCGTCGAATCCCTGGAACAACACCAGCACGAGGCTCTGGGTCGGCACCGCCCGGCTGAGGCTCTTCCCGGTGCGAAGCGATCCGGGGAGGATCTG
The DNA here is from genome assembly GCA_963838775.1 of uncultured Acidimicrobiales bacterium. GTDB lineage: Bacteria > Actinomycetota > Acidimicrobiia > Acidimicrobiales > UBA8190 > Chersky-840. The sequence goes on along the minus strand of CAWISP010000036.1, from coordinate 161,351 downwards.
CAGACCGGGGAGAAGCAGCGGCGCACTGAGCGCGGCGCCCGCCACGGTGGCCACCAGGGTGTCCATCACCGGGCGCAGGATGGGACCCTTGTCCGCGAACGGCGAAACCCTCGAGATGAAGAGTGCGGCGAGGAATACGAGCAGCGCCGACCCCAGGAGGACCAACGTGTCGGGCTGTCCGGCGTAGACCGCGCAGGCGACCACGACGGCGAGCAACACGATGGCGCGGGGACGGTGCCGGGCGCGGACCACCAGGAGGCTGGCGGCGAAGAGCCACCCCAGCCACGACATCACCGAGGCGATTGGCCATCCGAGCCAACCGAGCGACGGGCCGCTCAACTCGTAGATCGTCGCCGCCATGGCGCAGCCCAGCACCCCCAGTCGCAGCACTCGCCCGAGGACGTACACGCCGGTCCCGGCCAGCACCAGGGTCACCAGGACCTGGACGGTGTACGCGTCCCGGAGGGGGACGAGGTACCCCAACAGGACCGGGACGCTGAACGTGCCGGCTTGCCAATTGAACGCCAGCGGCAATCCGTTGACGCTGTAGGGGTTCCACAACGGCAGGTGACCGTGGTGGACCTGTGTCCAGGCCAGGTTGGTCCACGGGATGAACTCCGAGACCTGATCGAACGCCCGGTGATTGTGCACGATGACGCCGGGCGCCTGAGACAGGCCGTACTGCGACACCCAGTCGAACGAGCCCAGGAACGCACCGTGGACGAACGCGGGGGCCATAACGGCCCCAGCTGCGGCCAGAACCCAGAGCAGGCCCAGCACGTCGGGTATCACGAGGCGCGACGGCCGACCGAACGCGAACAAGGAGGTCCTGGTCATGTCTCCGAAGTATGGCCGATACGACCTACCGGCTGGCCACGACCGAACCCGTGGCCGAACGCGCCACCGTCGTCAAAAGCGCCAGCCGGCCCTCACTGTGGTGTTGTTACGACGCCGAGCTCCCACCCGTCGGCAACGTGCTCGAGGTCTTGCGCCACTGCACCGTCGGCGCGACCGCCTCGAGGTTCACGCGATCGCGGTGCCGGTCCGCCACTTCGAGCAGCGCCTTGATCGTGGGCTCCTCGAGCAGATGGGGCACGAGGCCGAGGTGGAGGAGCTTGGTGTGGGCGGCGCGGTAGTAGTGCTCCTCCTTCTCCACCCTGGGGTCCTCGACGTGCTCGATGCGGGTGGCACCGGGATAGGCGTCGGCCACCAGCTCGGCCATCTGCAGCACCGAGAAGGACTCGGTGAACTGGTTGAAGACCCGGTACTCGCCCTCCGCGGCGGGATGGAGCAGGGCCAGCTCCACACAGGCCAGGGTGTCTCGGATGTCGAGCATGCCCCGGGTCTGGCCCCCCTTGCCGTACACCGACAGGGGGTGGCCCACCACGGCCTGGACGCAGAAGCGGTTGAGCACGGTCCCGAACACGGCGTCGTAGTCGAAGCGCGTGGCCAGGTCGGGGTGCATGGTGGTCTCGTCGGTCTCCTGGCCGTAGACCACGCCCTGGTTGAGGTCGGTGGCCCGCAGGCCCCAGATGCGACAGGCGAAGTGCATGTTGTGGCTGTCGTGGACCTTCGACAGGTGGTAGAAGGACCCCGGCTGCTTGGGATAGGGCAGGACGTCGGTGCGGCCCTTGTGGGTGATCTCGATGAAGCCCTCTTCGATGTCGATGTTGGGGGTGCCGTACTCCCCCATGGTCCCGAGCTTCACGAGGTGGATCTGCGGGTCTCGCTCGGCGATGGCGTAGAGCAGGTTGAGCGTGCCCACCACGTTGTTGACCTGGGTGTAGACGGCATGGGCCCGGTCGATCATGGAGTAGGGCGCACTGCGCTGCTCGGCGAAGTGCACGATGGCCTCGGGCTCGAAGCGCTCGAGCAGGGTCTCGCAGAAGCGGTGGTCGGTGAGATCGCCCACGAAGGCCTCGACGCTCAGGCCCGACACCTCGGCCCAGCGCCGCACCCGGGACTGGAGATGGACGATGGGGACGAGGCTGTCGACCCCCATCTCGAAGTCGTACTGGCGCCGGCAGAGGTTGTCGACCACGCCCACGTCGTGGCCCCGCCGAGACAGATGCAGCGCCGTCGGCCACCCCAGGTACCCGTCGCCCCCCAGAACGAGGATCCTCAAGCCCCCCACCCCCTTCACCGCGGGGGTGCTCCGGCTTGTCCGGCCCCCAATGGCAGGACCCGGTCCTCGATGCGACGCGCGCCACCACGGCCCCGATCGAGTGTCACGAACCCCCGACTTCCCAGTATGGGATGCGCTCGACAGATCGCACATCGTCACAATTGAGGACTAGCGAGACGCCCCGACTGGTCCCGGTCCGAGCCCGGTGGTCACGACACCGGGGAGCGGTGACTGAGGACGAACCAGCCGGCCTCGTCGCGCACGGCGTCGACCACGAGCCCCTCCTCGGCGAACCACGGAGCCAGCTCGTCCCACACGTAGCGATGCTCGACGGGAGCGCTGAGGCGGTCGAAGGTGTCGAGGAAGAGGCTGCGGAACGGCTTTCCCCGGTACCCCGCCATGGGCAGGCGCGACAGCGGTCGCACCCCGACGCGCTTGCCCCATGCGCCGGCACGGACCACCCCGAAGTACAGGGCAGCCGCCACGGGAATGCTCAGCGCCCGGAGCGTCCGGTGCGGCAACCGTACGGTGAGCGTGCGCAGCCACCGGGCGAAGAACAGCGCGGCGCGCCGCGCCCCGAACCCGGTGGGCCGACTGTAGAGATAGACGAGGATGCGCCCGTCGGGGGCCAGCATCTGCACCAGCGTCTTGAACCCTTGGCGGGGGTCGGCGAGGTGATGGAGCACCCCCAGGCATACGACCACGTCGATGCTTCCAGGGACGACCGGCGCCGTCCGTATGTCGGATTTGACCACGAGGACGTTGGGGTACGGCTCGAGGTTTCGTGACGCCGCCTCCACCGCGCTCGAGCCGTCGAGAGCGACGAGCGAGTCGAGATGAGGGGCGAGAAAACGGGTGTAGCGACCCTTTCCGCATCCGGCGTCGAGCCCAGCTTTTCCGTGCAGCGACGCCATGTCGAGGTCGCGGAAATACACCTCGGAGAACTCGGCGTCCTCGTCCCGGACGTCGTCGAACGTGTTCCACTCATAGCCGAAGCTCTCGAAGGTCCGGGTCGTCACACCGTCGGCGGGGGCCTCTCCCGACAGGTCCAGATAGCCTCCATCGGTCGGAAACCCGTGACCTTGGGCGCAGACGACCGGACCCGTGTGATCGGGACCTTCGGTCTTGAATCCGGCGCCACAACGAGGGCAGTCGAGGAACTCGAGCAGGCGACTCTGAAGCACAGATCCCTCCCGCACACGGTCCGTCCGGTCTCGGCGCGAGGAACAGTATCCCGATCGCGCCACAGCCAATGCCTGGGTACGGCGGGATGCTGGGCGCCCGAAGTTCGTGAGGCTCCCTTGTATTGTCGGCATGACCGTATGGGAACGATCACCACTTGGGGCCAAGATACCTGGGGCCCCGCTCGGCGCGGGGACCCGGTATGCGCATCTTGACCGTGGCCAACCACCTCGGCGCGCGGGGCGGCCTCGAGCGGACCCAGCTCACGAACTGCGCGGCGCTGGCAGCCCGCGGGCACCGGATTGACCTCATGTTCGTGACCGCCGGTGACTTCGCCGAGGACTGGTGCCGGATCACAGGTTCGATGGTCCAGATCCGGGGATCGCTCCCCAATCGCCGCCGGCCTCTCTCGTCGACGCGGGCTCTCGTCGCGGCGGTGCGATCGGCGCTGCGACTGCGACCTGACGCCGTGTACGTGTACCGCTACTGGGACATTCCCTACGCCGCCGCGGTGGGGCTCCTGGCGAGAGCGCCGATCGTGTTCCATCTCTGTCTTCCTCCTCCGAGGACGGTCCCGAGGTGGCTCCGGTTCTGCCTGAGGCGGGTGGCGGTGACACTCGCCGTCTCCCGCGACACCGCATCACGGTGGGCCGGGACGGGACTGCGGCCCGAGCGGACGACGGTGGTCCTGACGGGGGTGGACCTGTCCCGGTACACCCCGGCGGCGCCGGACGCCCGGGCCACGACCCGCCGCGGCGTGGGAGCACCCGAGGGTGGGTTCCTGGTCCTCTACGCCGGGCGCATCGGCCGCGAGAAGGGTGTCGACGTCCTGGTTCAGGCATTTGGACGCGTGTACGGCGCGCTCCCCGACTCGTTCCTGGTGGTGGTGGGGTCCCCGTCGCTCGGCGCCGATCCCGAGGACTCGACCCGCTACGAACGGGAGCTGCGCGACGCGGCGCAAGGCCTACCCGTGTCGTGGCTCCCGGCTCGCCCCGACGTCGTCAGCCTCGTCCAGGCCGCAGATGTGGCGGTGGCCCCGAGCCTGTGGCCCGAGCCCTTGTCGCGTTCGGTCATGGAGCCCTTGGCGTGCGGCGTGCCGGTCGTCGCCACCAACGTGGGCGGCAACCCCGAGATCCTCACCGGATGGCTGTCGGAATACCTGGCGGAACCACACGACGTCGACGACCTCGCGCGGCGGATCTCGTCGTTGCACGCGTGGCAGCAGCGCGAGCCCGATCTCGGCCATCGCCTCCGGGCCGAGGCCGTGGCCCGGTTGTCACTCGACAGCGAGGTCGACGCCATCGAGTGCGCCATGCGCGACGCGGTGACGAGGACGACTCAGCCATCGTCGCGGCGCCGGCGCACGGCGTCGCCCACAGACGCCAGGTCATGCGGGTAGATCCCGTGATACGGGTGAAAGACGCGGCGACCCCCCGGCCGCAACGACTCGTACAGCATCACCGGCAATCTGACCGGCGTGGCCCATGCGTGGACAAGGGTCGCCGTCCGGCCGACCCCGGACGTGCCCGGCTCTTCGGGCCACCAGGGCCGAAAGCACGTGTCGGGGACGAGGGGAATCGAGAAGACCTGGGCGTAGGTCGGGACCTTGTACTCCAAGAAGCCGAGCTCGGGCTCGTCGATGCCGGCATAGCGGGCCAGAAAGCTACGGGGGGCGACGAGCCCGATGAATTGACAGCACATGGGGTCCTCGACAGCACCGAAGCGCGAGGCGACGTGGCCCAAGAACGCTTCGTACTCCTGGCGCGCCGCGCCCTGTGTCCATTGCCACCACGGCTCCACCTCGCGCACGGGTCGGATCCCCGAGACCAGCATCTCCCCCACGGCGAGGGGCGGCAGCAGCCTTGCCAGCGATGTCACGACGACCATGTCCCACTGCGCGACGAAGATCGAGTCCCATTCGAGGCTCTCGCCGCGTCCGGTGAACCATGCGCTCAGCATGAGGTCACCGTTGCGCCATCTCCATTGGCGATCCCGTTCGAGGCGAAACGCCCAGAAATCGTCGAGATGAGGACGCAGCGCGCCGGCGAACCGCGATTCGTCCTGACGCGGACCACCGTAGAGGCCATAGATCGGGACCCCGGGGTTACGACGGCGCAACAGCCGCAAGCGGTTTTCGCACACCGCGACATCCCGATAGAACCAGAACAGGATGCCGAGTTGCACCGGCCGAGCATACAGGGTGCCTCGTCGTGACCCCCCCCTCGAGCGGGCCACCGGCCCAGGTCGTCTGGGCATATTGGGAGGACGGGCCCCATCAGTCTCGCGCTCCTTATCTCGACCTTTGTCTGGAGACCATCGAACGGCACGCGCACCCGCTCGAGCTACGCGTGCTGTCGCGTGATGACGTCGTCACGTGGCTCCCGGCCGTCGATCTCGAGCGATGGGAGACTCTTCCCGCGCCGAATTACCGGTCCGATTATGTCCGCTCTCGACTGTTGCAACAGTACGGCGGGGTATGGATCGATGTGGACACCATTGCGCTGTCGCCGTTGGCATTCCTGCTCGACGAGATCGACGAGACCGGCATGGTGTGCTTCGGAAAGGAGGTCCACCGCTTCTTCGGAGGTCTGTGCGCGGCCGCTCCCGGCACACCATTTGTCGACGCCTGGGTCGAGCGCCAGGATCGTGCCCTGTCGCGATTGACCGATTGGTCGACGCTCTCCTACGCCGGACTGGCTCAAGACGTCACGTGGAAGCTCGCTCGCGACGTGCCCTGGAAGGCGATCCCCATGCCCAGGGTCGCCCCCGTGCCGTGGTACCAGTGGAGGCGGTTCTTCTCGCGGGTCGAGTCTCCGCAACGCCTGCTGGAGGGCGCGCCGGACACGGTCGTGCTCTGGAACGCCGTCATGGCTCCCCGGCTGCGACATCGCACCCGTGCCCAATTGCTTCGCAGTCGGATCCTCTTGAGCAGATTGCTCCGCATCGGGCTCGGGATCTCCTCCGTCGAAGACGAGGTCGATCCGTGGACCCGCCTCAGTGCCCTGTCCCGGCTGCGGTTCTCGGAGCCCGGGCAACGGACCGAGTCGCGTCTCCGTCGTCTTCCCCGTGGACAGGGCCGACCGTGACCGTCGACGTCCGCGTCGAGGCGTTGGTGTCGGGGAGGCTGGCGGCGTCGAGCCGGTTCCGGGTATTGCAACACGTCGGTCCTTTGCGCGCCCTCGGCGTCGACGTCTCGGCCCGACCACCGCGCATCTCCAAGTACGCCTCGGTACCATCACGGCTCGCTCGGGGCCGCCTGACATCTGCACCGGCAACCGTCGCCGTCCAGGCGGCCAAGCTGGGCGTTCGGATGCCCGCCCTCGTCGGCTCGTGGAGAGCCGATGTCACGTGGTTGGAGCGCGAGGTGCTCCCTGGCCACCTGACCCTCGAGCCGCTGCTGCACCGACCCATCGTCTTCGACGTCGACGACGCTATCTGGCTCCTGTCCCCGGGACACGAGCGCGCCACGCGCGCCATCTCGCGGCGGGCGGCCTGTGTCGTGGCCGGCAACGACTTCCTGGCGGAGTGGTTCGCCTCGGCGGCACCTGCGGTGGAACGGGTGTGGACGGCCATCGACACCGAGCGTTTCACGCCCGGGCTGGCTCGTGATGACGGTTTTGTCGTGGGTTGGACCGGGTCGGGATCGAGTCTTCGGTACCTCCGGTCGATATCCGGGGCCGTGGCGCGTTTTCTCGCCGAGGCCCCCGAGGCGCGACTGGTGGTCATGGCCGACGCCGTTGTCACTCTCCCCGACGTCCCTCCCGATCGGGTCGAATACGTGCCGTGGAGCCCCGCCACCGAGGCCACGGTGATCCACGACTTCGACGTCGGGCTCATGCCACTGCCCGGGGGGGACTGGGCCCGGGGGAAATGTGCGTTCAAGATGCTGCAGTACCTGGCGTGCGCGGTGCCGGCTGTCGTGTCACCGGTGGGGATGAGCGCGCAAGTGCTCGGCATGGCAGAGGTCGGGCTTGCCGCCACCGGCGAAGACGACTGGGTCGAGGCGCTCCTCGCCCTGTACCGCGACCGCGACCGGGCGCGCGCCCTCGGGCGCGCCGGCCGGGCCCTGGCCGAGAGCACCTTCTCCGTGGCCGTGATCGCACCTCAATTGGCCGCGGTCATGCGGCGCTACCGATGACACGGGAACGGTGATCGTGAAGACCGTCACCGTCCTCGTCATCGCCTACGGCGATCCCACCACCCTCGAGGCGTGCCTCTTGTCGGTCGGGGACGCCTACCGGTTGGTGGTCGTGGACAATGCCTCGTCCGAGGAGACCAGGGCGGTGGCCGAGCGCAACGGCGCCCTGTATCTCGACCCCGGGGAGAACCTCGGGTTCGCGTCGGCGGTGAATCTGGGACTAGCCGCCATGGCGATCCCCGATACCGATGTGCTCCTGCTCAATCCCGACGCGCTCGTCGACCCACCCGCGGTGGAGACTCTGCGCCAGGTGCTTGTGGCCGAGCCCGGCACGGCGTGTGTCGCCCCCCGCCAACATCGACCGGGGTCGCCCTCGCCCTCGCCGGTGTGCTGGCCCTTTCCCACCGCGTCACGGGCGTGGAAGGAAGCCGTCGGCCTGGGCCGCTTCCGGTCGGGCTGGGACTACGTGACCGCCTCCGTTCTCCTCGTGCGAGGTGACGCGCTGCTCGACATGGGCGGTTTCGACGAAGGGTTCTTCCTTTACGCAGAGGAAGCGGACTGGGAACGCCGGGCGACGCATCGGGGATGGCGGGTGTCGTATTGCCCCGAGGCCGTGGCCACGCACGTGGGGGGCGCCACCGATCCTCAACCATCTCGACGCGAGTTCCGCTTCCACGCCGGAGTGGAACGATACGTGCGGAAATGGAGTGGTCGGTCGGGTTGGAGGTCATACCAGACCGCCACCGTGCTCACGGCGTTGCGCAGGGCGGTGACGCGACGCGGCCCGCGCCGTCGCGCGTCGCTCGCGCTTGCTCGCCTGTACGCAAAGGGCCCGTATCGCACCGCCCTGCAACGGGGCATCGTCCCCCGCCGCAACTACCATGTGCCGGTGGTGGGGAGCCTGGGCGGAGATCGACGGTGACAACGAAACGTCCCGCCAACGTCCTCCTGGTCGACAGCTTGGGTTACGAAGACCTCGGGGGTGCGTCGACGGTTATCAACGAGCTCATCAACAGGATGGACCGGGCTCGTTTCGTGCCGACGTTGGCCACATTGGGGCCGGGGCGTTGGCCTGACCTCGTCCGCGCCACCGGCACAGCCGCCTACAGCTTTCCGCGACAGCGTTTGCGCTCGCCGGGAAACCTGGCGCACGTGGTCCGGGCGCTGGCGCGTCTGGTCCGGAGCGCAAACATCGACATCATTCATGCCAGTGAGAATTCGGCGTTGCTGTATGGGACATTGGCCGGGCGATTGACCAGAACACCCGTGGTGTGGCATATCCACGCGCCCATGTGGCCCCACGGGCGGGCCGAGAAGCTCGCCAACGGCGTTCTTCGCCGCCTACCGCCGGCGCATATCGTCTTCACGTCACCGGGTACCGAGAAGAAGACCATGCCCTTCGAAGGGGTCCCGTCGTCGGTCATCCTTCCGGGTATCGATCTCGAACAGTGCCGAAGCGGCGACGGCACTCGTGGCCGTAAGGCGTTCGAGATCCCCGACGACGCCCAGGTCATCTCGATGTTCGCCCGCGTGGTGCCCCAGAAAGGTCAGGCCGACTTCGTCCACTGTCTCGGCCGGCTAGCGGCGAGCCACCGGGATCTTTACGGCGTGATGTGCGGCCCGGGCGACCGTGCCGGCAACTACTGGCGCCAGCTCGAGTCCCTCAAGGAGCGCTACGGCCTCGCCGACCGATTGTTCATGCCGGGCGACATCCGTCCGCCGCTGAAAGACGACATCGTGGCTGGCTCCGACGTCGTGGTACACCCGGCACGTTCCGAGCCGTTCGGGTTGGCCGTGCTCGAAGCCATGGCCGCCGGCAAGCCGGTCGTCGCGGCGAAGACCGATGGTCCTCGCCTTCTCATCGAGGACGGTGTCGACGGCGTGCTCGTGGACCCCGAGGACGTCGAGCATCTCAGCGAAGCGGTGGGGCGGTTGCTCGACGACCCCGTCCGGCGCGCCGCGATGGGCGCCCGGGCTCGGCACACCGCCGAGCGGTACCAGGTCGAGGGCATGGTGGGCCGTATCGAGGATCTGTGGGACACCGTGCTCGGGACCGGCGGGCGCCCGTGACTCGGCTCGTCGGTGCCTTCAGTCGCCACCGCCCCACTTGATGGACCCGAGGATCGGGATCTTGCGACGCCACTTGACGTAGCGGAGGTACCTGGCATACAGGTCTTCGTAGTCGCGCCGCTGCCGGAATGCGTCAGCCATCCACGGGGGAGCTGGGGGCAGCTCCACCGGCGGCAGGCGGTCGTTGACACTGCCGAGCGTGGTCAAGAAGTCCACGGCGTGGCGGACGACGTCGGGGAGTGCGCCCTCTCCTTCGTGGGTCGACAGCCGTCTCGACACCGAGGACACCGCGGCGGCGATCTTCTCGTCGGTGGCGACCTCCGGTGCTCCACGCCTGAGGTCGAGCCAACCGGCCAGGGCCGCCAGGGTCGTCGTGGGATCGTCGAGCATCTCCTCGTAGCGCACGACGAAGACTTCGTGCCCGGCCAGGGCGGCGAGCGCGGCTCGGTTGTAGCGCTCCCACAACGCCAGGCCGTGGCTCACGGTGAATCCCTGCCGTGAGCCGAGAGAACGCGCCACCGCCAGCGGTGAGCGCCATACGAAGACGATCGTGAGCGGCCCGGGCAGCACTGCTCGCCACAACGGGAGCAGGAGGCACATCCGGGGGTCTTTCCACACCACGGGCCCGGCATCCGGGAAGGCCCGCCAGGCGGCGCGGCCTGCCCCCTGCATCGTGCCCCGGACGGCCGGTGCACGTTCCCAACCGGGCGCGAGGACGGGGGGTGCGCTCCACGACCCACCGGCGGCCCGCAGCACGGCGTCGTCGACATCGGTGAGGGCCCGGCTCTCGAAATGTACAGGGTTGTCGGGCTGGCCCGTGACGAGGTCCTGCGGTGCGGGCACCGCCAGGCCGAACTGTCCCAGCGCACCGGTGACCGCAGAGGTGCCACTGCGGTGCATCCCGACGACGAGCACCCATGGTCCGGGCGGCAACCCTGCTTCGACGGTATCGGCCAACGTCCCCTCAGCGCTCCGCGCCATCGTTCTCGCTGTCCACGCGCTCCCAAGTTATAGGACCTGGCCCAGTGTCAGGGCACTAGCCTCTCGCCATGCACCAGGGGGGTCCGGGCCACGACGAGGCGTCGGCCTTGCTCAACGAGCGTCTCGTCGTCGCGGTACCGGACGCGGCCCGGGTCATCCTCCAAGTCGGATCGGCTCACGGATGGCTAGCGCCCGCGCTCAAGGCTCGCAACCCGGCGCGCATCGTGTACGGGGCGCAGTCGTCAGGGACCGTTGGCGCCGTGCCGACAGCGGACCTCGACGGGCTCTTCGAGCTCGACCTCGATCGCGACGACCCACCGCTCGATGAGGGATCGGTCGACTGCATCGTCTACGCCGACGAGCTCCCCCGGCTCCGTGACGCCGTGGCGGTGTTGGAACGACACCGCCGCCTGCTGTCGCCCTCGGGAACGATGTGCGCCTCGGTGCCCAACCTGCAGCACCACAGCGTGGTCACCCAGCTGATACGGGGGATGTTCCGATACCGGGCCGGAAGCCTGGTCGACCCCTCCTACGAGCGCTTGTTCACCTTCGCCACCGTCATGCAGACACTGCTCGACGCCGGCTACGCCCCTGACACCATCGACCGGCTCCGTGACACCGACGGTGACCCTGACGTCCAGGCCACGATCACGGCGGGTGCGGCGCTCTTCGAGTTACTGGGCGTCGGCACCGGAGATGCTGAGCGGGACCTCACCACCACCCACATGCTCGTGCGCGGGCTCCCACTTCCGACCGTGGACGACGAGGAGGAACAGCCCATTACCGTCGTGGCCTGCGTGAACGACGAGGCGCAGCTCGAGGCGAACCTGTTGTCGTCACCCTGCCTGCGCGACCCGAGTCCGCACCAGGTGCTGCTGTTCCGGGGTTGCGCCAGCGCCGCCGAGGGCCTGAACGCGGGGATCGAACAGGCCAAGCACGAGCTCGTGGTCCTCGTCCATCAGGACGTCTATCTGCCCAACGCATGGCCACAGCGGATGATGGCCCAATGGCGGCTCGCCCAACAGCAGGGCGGTCCCATCGGGATCGGCGGGGTCTTCGGTGTCTTGGACCGCAGTGTCCCGTTCGATGCGATCGGTCGGGTGGTCCATCGTGACCGCCTGCTGATGCATCGGGACCTCCCCGCCGACGTCGACGGACTCGACGAGCTCTTGATGGTGGTGCCGCGCCAGACGCCCCTGCGCCTCGATCCCGACCTGGGGTGGCACCTCTACGGCACCGATCTCGCCCTCCAGGCCAGCGCGAGGGGGTTGCGTGTCGCCGTCTTCGATGCGCCTTGTCACCACAACTCGCTCACGGGTCGTGTGCCTTGGAAATACCGCGACAGCGAGCGGGTGCTGGCCCGCAAATGGCAGGACCGGCTCCCGGTGCACACCAATCTCTCCTCGATCGACACGTGGCTCCTCGACGAAACGGGCCCGGCTCGCGGGCCCGAAGCCGAAGAGGCCCCGGAACCGGGACCGCCTGACCCCATCGCCGATCTCGTCACCCGCCTCCGGCGTGAACAGGTCGCCCTGGGTGCCGAGCTCGAGCAGGCGCGCCTGCAGGTGGCGTCGATGCGAGCCAGCCCCTTCTGGCGTGCCCGGGAAAGGTTTGCCGCCCTCCGAGACAAACTGCGGGGTAGTCGTTGACCCGGACGTACGCTGTCGTGAGGCCTATCGGATGCGGAGCGGGGTGATCACGACGTGCCGGCCATGCTGAGCGTGATCATGCCCACACGCAACCGTGCCGGCGAGGTGGCGAGGGCGGCGGCGTCGGTCCTGGCCCAAGAGGTCGACGATCTCGAGCTCGTGGTGGTCGACGACTGCTCCTCGGATGACACCGCCAAGGTACTCGAGGGCCTCATGTCCCAAGACCGGCGCGTCCGTGTCGTCCGCACCGACACTTCCGTCGGGCCCTGTGAAGCGCGCAACCGTGGCCTTGGCGTCGCCCGGGGCGAGCTCTTGGCATTCTGCGACGACGACGACGTCTGGCTGCCCGGCATCGGGCGAGTACTCGTCGACTATCTCGGGGCGCACCCCGACGTCGGAGCGGTCTCCTCGTGGCATCTGGTGCTCCATGCACAGACGGGAAGGGCGGCGGTGTTCCGTGGTCCGCTCGTGCACGGGACCGACCAACTGCTCTGGCAGAACTTCATCCTCATCTCCGCGATGATCAGACGGACAGCATTCTCGTTCGACATTCGGTTCGATCCCTCTTTCCCCACGGGGGAGGACTGGGATTTGTGGTTGCGATGCTCCCAGGAGCGTCCCCTGCGGACGGTTCCCCATGTCGGGTACCTCTACACCCAACACGGAGGAGCGCGCGCCACCCGCACACCGGGGTCCCAGATCGAAGGACGCCAGGCCCTGCTGTCCAAGTACGGCGAAATGATGACCCCCTCGTGCCGACTGTTCCACGAGACCGTCCTCGCTGGATACGAACAGGGCCGCGCCGGGATGCTGCGGCACCTCGCGCCGCGTCCGGGTCTGGCCAAGAGCGACGCCGCCTTCGTGGCGTTGCTCCTGGCGTCGAGCTTCGCCGCCAGCCGTGCCGGACAGCGACGTCAGGACCCCGGATTGCAGGCCCGGCTCATGGCGCGGCTCGTGAGGATGGACCGCGGCCGCGGCGGTGCTCGGACCGTCGTGCGCCCCCCCTCGTGACGCCGGATTGGCCGGAGCGGGTGATAGACGGGGCGTAGACTCGAAGACCGGCACGAGGCGCGACCAAGCTCCGCGCACCGTGGGCAGAGAGGGCGACGATGCGGTCGAGCGCAGGGGGGTCTGTGGCTGGCGAGCCCTGCGACGTCCCGTACGCCGTGCGGAGGGGTGGCGCCGCCGATGCACCCGCTGCGGCCGCCATGCACGCCGCGCTCATCTCCGAAGGGTTCCTCTCCAGTCTGGGACCGCGCTTTCTGGGCCGGCTCTACCGCCGCGTCACGCGGGCGGAGGGCTCCTTCCTGCTCCTGGCCGAAGCCGATTCGGTCGCCATCGGCTTCATCGCCGGCTCGGTGGCGGTGGGGAGGTTGTATCGGGACTTCGTGGTGCACGACGGCATTCCGGCGGCGCTGAGCGCCCCCGTTCGCCTGGTGCGGGCCTGGCCGCGCGTCCTCGAGACCCTTCGTCACCCCGCGTCGGAGGGCGCGGCGTCGGGCGGTGAGCTCTTGGCCGTCGCCGTCGACCCGGCTTGGCGGGCCCAGCGCGTCGGGGAGCGACTCGTCGAGCGCTTTCTGGACGAGCTGGCGCAACGAAACGTGACGGGCGCGCACGTGGTGGTGGGGGCGGACAACGTCGCCGCCATCGCCCTTTACCGGCGGATGGGATTCACCACGTCGCGGACGTTCGAGATGCACCGGGGCACCACCTCGGTCTTGATGGAACGGCCCGGCCCGTGACACGGGTGGTGGTCATCGCGGCGGTGGCCGTGGGCGTCGTTGTCGTCCTCACCCCGCTCACCATGGTGTTGGCCGTGCGTACCGGGGTGGTCGACCACCCCGGCCCACTCAAGCCTCAGGCCGCCCCGGTGCCGTATCTCGGCGGCGTGGCTGTCTTCGTGGCGTCGATGGTGGGAGCGTTCGCGGGCCGGCCCACCGTCGTCGCGCCGTTGGCAGGGGCGGTCGTGCTGGGGGTGCTCGACGATCGATTCGACCTGCCGGCGTGGCTCCGGCTCTTGGGCCAGGGAGCGGTCGGGGTGGGTGTGGCCGTGGTGGTGACGACGAGGGTGCCGGGCCTCGGCGGCGGACGTCCTCGTCACCGCCGTGACGGTCCTGCTCATGAACGGGGTGAATTTCCTCGACGGGCTCGACGCGCTGGCGTCGAGCGTCCTCGCCGCGGCGAGTGTCGGCTTCGCGCTGCTCTTGGATCACGGCGCTCGCGATCTGTCGGTCGCGCTGGCGGCGGCTCTGGTGGGATTCCTCTGGTACAACCGCCCGCCCGCCCGGGTCTATCTCGGCGACGGCGGTGCGTACTTCCTCGGGGCCGCCCTGGCCGTCCTGGTGGCGTGGGCATGGAGCAAGGGCGTGCGGTCACCGGTCAGCGTGGTGAGCCTCATGCTCGTGGCGGTCCCTGTGGCCGAGGTCGCCTTCGCCGTCGTGCGTCGCGTGCGGTCGCACCAGCGAGTCACCATGGGTGACCGTCGCCACCCCTACGACCTCGCCGTGGCCCGGGGATGGTCGCCCCGCACCACCGTGCTCTGCTATCTGATGGGGCAAGTCGTCCTCGTGGCCGCCGCGCTGGGCGCGTCGAGAGCGCACGCCCTGACGGTCCCGGTAGCCGTGACCGTTGCCGCCGCGGTCGCCATCGTGGTCCTCGCCTCGGCGTGCGGCGCGTTGTCGCCGGATCGCTCGGTGTCGGCATGAGTCGGGTCTACCTGTCTCCTCCCGACGTCGGCGACGAAGAGCGCCGAGCCGTGGTCGAGGCGATCGACTCGGGGTGGATCGCACCACTGGGCCCTCATGTCGATGCCTTCGAGCACGACCTCGCCACGCGGATCGGGGTGCCGTACGCCGTCGCACTTTCGAGTGGCACCGCCGCGCTCCACCTGGCCATGCTGCTCGTTGGGGTGCGTTCGGGCGACGACGTGCTGGTCCCGACGTTCACATTCGTGGCCAGCGCCAGCGCGGCCATGTACATCGGCGCCCGACCGGTGCTCGTCGATTGCGACCGCGACACCTGGCAGATCGCCCCCGATCTCGTGGCCGAGGACCTGCGGTCGCGGGCGCGCCACGGACGGCTGCCCTCGGCGGTCGTGGCTGTCGACCTGTACGGACAGACTGCGGACTACGGGCAACTCGTCCCGCTGTGCGAAGAGTACGGGGTGCCGCTCATCGAGGATGCCGCCGAAGCTCTGGGCGCCTCGTATCGAGGCGCCCCAGCGGGGTCGTTCGGCGTGGCCGGCGTGTTCTCCTTCAACGGGAACAAGATCATCACCACGAGTGGGGGCGGGATGCTCGTGTCACGGACCGAGGAGCTCATCGATCGGGCCCGTCATCTGGCTACCCAGGCGCGAGAGCCCGAGCCCCACTACGAGCACGTCGACCTCGGCTACAACTACCGCATGAGCAACCTGCTGGCGGCGATCGGTGTCGCCCAACTGGAGGGGCTAGATCGGCGCATGGCCCGACGGCACGCTATCAATAAGGCGTATCGTGCCGCACTGGGCGGTGTCGTCGGGATCACCTTCATGCCGCGAGCCGACTACGGCGAGCCCAATGACTGGTTGACCTGTATCCTCGTGGACCCCGACCAGTACGGGGTGGGTCGCGAGGAGCTGCGCCTCGCCCTCGAGGCCCAGGACATCGAGGCGCGCCCCACCTGGAAGCCTCTGCACCTCCAGCCCCTCCTCGCCGACAACCCCGTGCTGGGCGGTGGCGAGGCAGCGCGGATCTTCGAACAGGGATTGTGCCTTCCGAGCGGTTCGAATCTCTCCGACGCCGATCTGGCCCGCGTCGTCGAGGTCATCCACCGGCTGTCGCCCTCCGCGTAGGCTCGAATCGTGAGCCCAAGGGGGGAAGGCCACGACTCCGTCGTTCGCGAGCCTCCCGTGGCGGTCGACGCCGCGCCGGCAACCGAACGCCCGACCAAGGCCGTCTACGACGTCGTAGGCATCCTCTTTACGGTCGCGTGTGCCGCCATCGTGCTCATCCGAGCCCTGCGGCCGGGCGTGTCACTCGGCCCCTTCGATCTGCTCACGCGCTTCGGGCTTACCTATCAGCGCGGTGTCGTTGTTCACAACGCCATCGTGGCGGACCAGATCCAGCAGTTCGTGCCGTGGACCGACTTGGCGTGGCATCAGGTCCACAGCGGCATCCTGCCGCTGTGGAGCCAGTACAACGTCCTCGGCACGCCCCTCGCCTTCAACTGGCAGTCGAGCGTCTTTAGCGTCCCCGAGCTCGTGGGGTATCTCTTCCCGGTGAGCGCGGCGTTCACAGCCGTCGTGCTCACCAAGCTCGTCATCGCGGGGACTGGCGCGTACGTGTTGTGCCGGGTGCTCGGGCTCGGCCCGCTGAGCGCCGCCTTCGGCGGGACCGTCTTCGAGCTCTCCGGTCCGATGATCGTCCACGCCGGGTGGCCCCACACGTCGGTGACGTGCTGGGCCGGCTGGATCCTGGCCGCGGCCGTGCTCCTCATGCGGGGTCGCCATCGGCTTCGGCACACGGTGATGCTCGCCGTCGTGGTGGCCCTGGCCGTCTACGGCGGGCATCCCGAGAGCCTCGTCGTGTTGGGCGGAACGGTCCTGGTCTTCGTCGCCGTCTATCTGGCGGTGCGAGCTCGCTCGGCGCAAGGTGCCGTGGCCCGCCCCATCCGGGACCTGGTCGTGGCGGGGGTGTGCGGACTCGGGCTGGCAGCACCGTTGTTGCTCCCCGGTGCCCAGCTGGCGTTGAACTCCGTCCGCCGCTACGGATCGGGACAGCCCGCCTTCCCCGTCACGCAGGTGCCCAATGTCCTCGTGGCGGGTCTCCAGGGCCCCGACTTCAAGACCGCGGCCTACGTGGGTGTGATCGCCCTCGTTCTCGCCGTGGTGGGGACGCGCCTGGCGTGGCACCGGCCCGAGGTACCGGCCTTGGCGGTGGCGGTGGTCGTGACGGCCGTCCTCACCTTCGTCGGAGCCGTTGACCGGATCCTGGCGTCGCTCCCCGGGGGCAAGACGATCACGTGGAGCCGGGCTGTGATGCCGATGGCGCTGGCGATCGCGGTGCTGGGCGCGTTCGGCCTCGACGCCTTGCTCAGGGCCGCCCACGAGCGTGTCGTGATCCGCTGGGCTGTCGGTGGGTTCGTCGGCGCCGGTGCGGTGCTCGCAGGGCTCCTGGTGGCGATCCAACTCGGGGTGTCACCGGTCGCCGCGCATCACAAGGGCACCTTGATCTGGCCGGCCGCGCAGGTCGTCGTCGGCTTGGGCCTGGTGGCGGCGCTGGGCTGGTGGGGACGACCCGCGTCGCACGGCCAAGCACCCCGACGACCGTCGATCCGGGTCATCGTGGCGGCCGTGCTCCTCGCCGTCGAGACGGGTTTCCTCCTGAGCGCCGGGGTGCCGTTCTGGTCGGTCAGCTCGGGGTATTTCGCGCCCAACCCCGCCGTCACCGCCCTCCAGGACGCCGTGGGTTCGTCGTTGGTGGGGTACGGGACATGTCGTCCTCTGGAGTACCTCACGTCGAACCCGGGGGAAGTCGGGATCCGCCCGAACGCCAACATCGGGTACGGCATTCACGAGTTCGTGGTCTACGACCCCATCCTTCCCCGGAGCTATTACCAGTCGTGGCTGGCTGTGAGCGGCGTGCACTCCCCCGCCGCGCTCACCACGTTGGGCGTCTTCTGTGCGCGGATCACGACCGCCACCCAGGCCCGCATCTACGGCGTGAGTTACGTGCTCGAGCCCGCCCACCACGTCGGACCGAGGGGCAGTGTCTTCGACGGCACCATCGGCCGCGAAATGCTCTACCGCATCCCGGGCTCGGCCAGTGCCACCCTGGTCCCGCCGCCGGCACACAGGGCCACGCTCCCCACCGACGCCGCCGGGGTGCCGGTGGCGGTCACGCACTCGGGTCCTGCGTCTTGGCGTGTGGTGGTGAACAGCTCCACGTCACAGATGTTGCGTCTCCGTCTCAGCGCGGTCCCGGGATGGCAGGCGACCATCGACGGACACCCCCTCGCGTTACGGACATGGGCCACGGGCGCGATGCTGGAAGCGAACGTGCCCCCGGGTCGCCACGTCGTGGAGCTTCGCTACTGGCCGTCGCTCTTCAGCGTCGGTATCGGGCTGGCTTTGGGCACGGTGTTGGCCCTGGTGCTGGCGTTCGGTGTCCAGATCGTCTCGCCACGACTTCGTCGACGGCCGCGCCCGGCGGGCCCCGCCGGGGCTGGTGCCGTCCCGGGTCCCCGGTGAGCACCGGCGACGGAGGTGCCGGCCCTGACGGCGCGGTGCTCACGGTCGTCGTCGTCGCCTACGGGTCCCCTGCCATGCTTGCCGAAGCGTTGCACCCCCTCGACGACACGTACCCGGTCATCGTCGTCGACAACGCGTCCTCGGCGGTGACCCGCGAGCTCGCAGCGGAGTCTGGAGCCACCTACATCGATCCCGGGGGCAACCTCGGATTCGCCGCCGCCGTGAACCGCGGCGTGGCCCGCATCGCCCACGCTTCTGGTGATGTCCTGCTCTTGAACCCCGATGCGCGCATCGCGCCCCATGAGATCGGGCGGTTGCACGAATTGCTCCACGGCGCCCCCGACCTGGCCGCGGTGGCGCCTTCGTTGCACGCCGACGTCTCAGGCCGCCCGGCCCGAGCCCGATGGCCCTGGCACACTCCCGCCGGAGCCTGGGCAGAGGCGATCGGTTGCAGCCGTCGGCGTCTGCGGTCGTCGAGCTACTTCCTCGGAGGTGCGGTCCTGTTGCTCCGCCGAGAAGCCCTCGCCGACGTCGGAGCGCTTGACGAGCGGTTCTTTCTCTACAGCGAGGACGAGGACTGGCAGAAGCGGGCGTGTGCCCGAGGCTGGCGCGTCCGGTACTGCCCGGAGGTCATCGCCGTGCACAGCGCCGGCGGTTCCGAACCCGACCCGGTCCGGCTTCAACTCCGCCTTCACGCCGGGATCGAACGCTACGTCCGGAAGTGGTACGGGTCCCGCGGCTGGGTCCTGTACCGAGCCGGCACCATCTTCGGTTACAGCGCACGCGGTCTCACCCGACGAGGGTCTCGCCGTGCCGCCGCGCTGCGCCTCGCCCGGCTGTATCTCGCCGGACCGGACCGGACCGCGCTGCGGGCCGGGGCTGTTCCGGGTCTGAAGCCGTGAACCGCCGCTCAGCGGGGCCCGAAGTCCGGCCACAGACCGAGATCAAGGTCGGGCGCCATGGCGGTCAGTTCCGCCACATCGGCCCGGTAGACGTCGACCAGGCGCCGGCGGGCGTCGGTGTCGATGGTCGCCTTGGGCCGGCGCGTCGGGTTCTCGGGCCGCGCCAGATCGGGCGGCCGGAACGAGTCGTCGAGGCCGAGGAAACGGTAGGTGCGGGCGAGCTGTGCGACGGGGTCGGCGACACACTGCTCGTACTGCAGCACCAGGAGCTGTCCGGATTCGAGCGACGCCGCCCAGGGATGCAACGACGCGGCGTAGAAGCCCTTGTCGACCGCCTCGACCAGAGCCGCTCCCCCGTGGGACCCCGGAAGTCGCCGACCATGAGCCAGGCCGGACACGAGTCGTTCGATCGGATCGCGCACCATCACCAGGAGCCGCGCGTCAGGAGCGGCTCGGCCCAGGAGCGGCGCCACCCAGGGTTGGCACAAGTAGTCCGGCGTCCACTCCCCGGTGATCGTCCCCGCCGGTCTCGGGAACCATGCGTGGTACGCGCCGACTTCGGCGGGCCCGAAGCCCTCGGTGGCGAAGCGAGCGAAGAAATGACGTTCTTTGTGGATCGACGTCCGGTGGAACACTCCGGGGTGGGCCACGATCAATCCGAACCACCACGTCGTGCCCGCCTTCTGGGCTCCGATCCCGACGAAGTCCGGGGGCCCGATGTGCTCCCCGTCGGCAGTCGGGGGCGGCGCATGGGTGAAACCGGATTCCCAGGGCGCGAAGGGGCCGATGCGATGCCGGACGGCATCTCTGGCGGCGCGGGGAAGTCTGTCGCGAAATGCTCCCGGCACCCGGTACAGCGCCCTCCCGAGCGCTCTGCGCGAAGCCACCGATTCAGGGTGCCACACGGGTCACGTCTTCGACAATCGCCGCACGTTCACGTGGGCTGTGGCACGGCCCGGTCAGCCGGCGACAGTGGTCGCGTCGGGACGAGGAGCCTGACATCACCGTGGCTCACGCCTAGGGTCACCATGGTGCGCGTCCTCAACAGAGGGATCGGAACGTGATCTACGTCGCTACCGTGCATGTCGGTTCGGCGCGTTGGATCGGCGTGCAGTCGTCGTTCCTGCACCGAACGATCTCCGAGCCGTTCCGCGTCTACGCCAACCTCCAGGACGTCGATGGTGACCACAGTGCAAGCTTCGACCGAATCGTGCCTGCCGGCGGACAGCACCCGGGGAAGCTAAATCTCCTGGCCGCCGAGATCAGTGCGGACGCGCAACCCGACGACATCATGATCTTTCTCGACGGTGACGGGTTCCCCATTGTCGATCCCATGCCGACCGTGCGCGCGGCGCTCGACCATTCGACGCTCGTCGCCGTGCGACGGGATGAGAACGCCATCGACACCCAACCGCACCCTGCCTTCTGCGCGGTGCGAGTACGCGACTGGGAGAGGCTGCATGGGGATTGGTCTCCGGGATTCTGCTGGGAGGCGGAGAACGGGCGACTCACGACTGACGTCGGTGGGAACCTGCTGCGGGCCTTGGAGCGCTCCGGGGACTCCTGGACTCCGCTGCTGCGCAGTAACCGCATCAATCTCCATCCGCTGTGGTTCGGCATCTACGGGGGCATCGTCTACCACCATGGTGCCGGCTTCCGGTGGGCCGTCGGCCGGGTGGACCTGCGCGACATCCCGCGCGTCAACACACGCGCCAAGCGCATACCGGGTGTAGCGCGCCTCCTCAGACGGCGCAACAAGGCACGGGCGCAGCGACACCATGCTCGGACGGCAGCGACGGCCGAGCGTCTGCGCGACGAGGTCTTCGCCAAGATCGAGCGTGACCCCGAGTTCTACCGGGAGTTTCTTTGACCACGGCGCCGGCCGTTCGTGGCCGGCCTCGCGCCCGACCTTGGGTTCCTGACGCTCTGGGCATCGGCTGGGTCGTCGTGCTCGCCGTTTCGGTCCTCGCACCGCCCCTGGCCCACGGCGCATCGTTCTACAGCCCCTTCGGCGGGGACCAGCTCGACTTCTTCATCCCGTCGACCCACCTCACCTGGACCGAGGTGCACCAGGGTCACCTCCCCCTGTGGAACCCGTACAGCGCGCTGGGGATGCCGCTGGCATTCAACTGGCAGTCGGCGGCATTTAGTGTGCCTGCGCTCGTGAGTTACCTGGTTCCTCTCCACCTCGCGTTCGTGACCCAGATGTTCGTCACGCTCGTGATCGCGGGATCCGGCGTGTACGTCCTCGGTCGAGTGCTCGGCCTGGGGATCCTCGGGTGTGCCATGGCCGCCACCGTCTACGAGCTGAGCGCCACGTTCATGGGTTGGTTGGGATGGCCCGTGGCGGGGGTGATGTCGTGGGCGGGGTGGTTGTTCGCGGCTGCGATCGTCGTCATCCGGGGACGACGCCGTGCCGGCGCCATGGCGAGCTTCGCCGTCGTGTTCGCCCTTGCCCTCTACGCCGGACATCCCGAGACGGTGGTCTTGCTCGGGGTGGCACTCGTCGTGTTTCTGGTCGTGTTTCTCATGGCGCGTCGCCAGCGGCTCGGAGCCGGCGGTCCCGTCCTGCGGCCCGCCTTCGATCTGGTGGTGGCGGCGGTGGCCGGGCTGGCCCTGGCCGCGCCGCTCGTCCTCCCCGGGGTCCAGGTCATCCAGGGGTCCATCAACAACGTGCGGGGACTGGCGGGGATCAACCGCCAAGCCATTCCCTTCCATGACTTCATGGGTTACCTGAGGGCCATGGGGGTCATCGGGGTGGCCCTGGTCATCACCGCGGTCGCATGGCGTTGGAGGCGGCCCTCGCTCATCGCTTTTTTGGCCGCCGCGCTCGTCATGGCGCTGCTCGCCTTCTCCGCCCCGGTGGAATCGGTGATGAACCGGCTTCCGTTTCTCGGGAACGTGCACTGGGAATGGGCGACGGTGGCCATGGTCTTCGCCCTCGCCGTGCCCGCTGGCATCGGGTTGGACGTCCTGGTCCGATCGCATGCCGACCGACGGGTACAGGTCTGGGCCGCGGTCTCGTTCGTGGCGGCCTGCGTGGCCCTCCTGACCGTGTTCACCACGGGGCGACTGGGCTGGCCCGTAGCCCAGGTCGTGCTCGGCCTGGCAGTGGTGGGGCTCCTTGCGACCTTGCCCCGACGGTGGGCGCGCCCCGTCGGCGGCGGGCGCGGCTTCTCCCGGCGCCTCGGGCGATGGGCGGGAGTGGCACTGCTCGCCTGCGAGACAGCGTTCCTCGCCGCCTCGGTGGCACCACTGTGGAAGTTGGCGCCGATACCCCTGTCACCGCCTCCCCGGGGTGGTTTCGCGTGGGCCCTCAAGCAGGACGTCGGAACGGCGGTGCTCGGTTTGGGCACGCACGACTGTTTCCCGAAGTCCCCGGGCATCACCCAGAACGAGAATCTCACCTATGGGCTTCAGGAGTTCGCCGTCTACGACCCCGTCGTCCCCCATGCCTATTTCGAGTCTTGGACCGCGGCTGCCGGCACCCCCGCGGGCCCGTCTGTATCCCCCTTGATCTTCTGCCCCGCGCTGACCTCCGCCCGGCTGGCCCGCCGCTACGGCGTGGGGTTCGTCATCGAGCCCACGGGTTTTCGCGGCCCGTCCGGTGCCGTGTTCGTGAAGAACATCAAGCTGCGCAACGTGGACCTCTACCGTATTCCCGGGGCGAGCCCGGCCACCGTGAGTGTGCTGGGCGCGGGCGGGAGACTGCCGGGGCTCGACGCACCGGGAACGGCGGTGGCAGTCACCCGTCCCGGGCCCGCGTCGTGGAAGCTCACGACCAACGCGCCGGGGCCAAGGGTGTTGCGGCTGCGGCTCACCAACGTGCCGGGCTGGCACGCCAGCATCGACGGGCGTGCCCTCGCACTGAGTCGATTCGCGGGCGTGATGCTCCAGGCACGGATTCCGCCAGGTCGCCACCAAATCGAGCTGCACTACTGGCCCGATACGTTCAACCTAGGCCTGGCCGTGGCCGGTGTGACCGTGGTGGCCCTCGCCGTCCCGGTCGTGTCCGGTGCACGCCGGCGGAAGCGAGGCCGCGCCCCTACTTCTTCTCGAGCCGCATGACGTACTGGTAGGCGAACAGGTTGGGCCAGAGCCGCGTGATGACACGATCGAGAAGGGCCAGGATCCGCAGCGGCACCTTCTGCGACACGGGATTCTCGCCCCCACCCCGGTTGAGGATCTCCAGCGGCAGGCCCACGGCTTGGCAGCGCGTCACCAGCAACCCCGTGGAACGGGCCAGACGTTCGAAACTGCGTCGAGTGAAGAATCGCAGATGGCCACGATCGAGAATGCCCCGGCGGTCGTAATCGAAGCGGCCGAAGAGCATCCGCAACCGTGGGTACCAGTGCACCGCATTGGGAATGCTCACGAGCACCCAGCCGTTCGGAGCGAGATGCTCTCGTACCTGGGTGAGGAGCATGCCCGGTTCTCGGAGGTGTTCCAGGATGTCGGCGGCGAGGACGATGTCGTACTGCTGGTCGATCTCGGCCGGCAGCCCGTCGTCGAGATCGGCGGTGACGAAGCGATCAAGTTTTCCCGCCACTTTCGGCCATTCGTCTCGATCGACGCCGGTGACACGATTGCCCTGTTCGACGAGTTGGAGGCTCACGACGCCTTCGGCACACCCCAGATCGAGGATGTCGAGGTCGCGGCGCGACCGCAGCCAATCCCTGATCACACCGTGGGAGGTCTCTTCGTCGTGCTTTAGCTCGTACTGCTGTTCCACGAAGGTGGCATCACCTGACCCCAAGCCCATCTTGTGCATCCGGTAGCGCACCACGTGGCGCATCACGTCACGGGCGTACCCCAGCCCGTTCACGTAGCAGATCTCGTCGCCGTAATAGGTCGGAATGGGAACCTCGACGATGCGCTTACCCGACTCGACCAGTTGCGTGATGATCTCGGTGTCGAAGACGAATCCGTCGGAGTTCGATTGGAACGGGATGTCGCGCAATGCCCGAACCGAGTAGGCGCGATAGCCGCTGTGCCACTCGGAGAGTGACGTCCCCACCAATGCGTTCTGGGCCTTGGTGAGAATACGGTTGCCGACATATTTGTAGGCCGGCATGCCACCCCGTCGCGCTGAACCCGGCTCCAACATCCGCGAGCCGAGCACGGCATCGCATTCGTCGTTCTCGAGCGGGGCCACGATCTGGTCCAGGATCTCTGGTGCGTACTGGCCGTCGCCATGGAGCAGGACCACGATGTCGAGGTCGTGATCCAACGCCCACTGGTAGCCGGCTTTCTGGTTGCCCCCGTAGCCGAAGTTCATCGGGTGGCGGATGACGGTCAGGGGCAGATCGGGCATCAGTTGCTTGTACCCGAGACCCACCAGGTAGGTGGCGTCCTTGCTGTGGTCGTCGCAGACAAGGATCTCCGTCACCCGTTCGGCGAATTCGGGCCGGATACGGTCGAGCACCGACGCCAGCGTCGACGCTGCGTTGTAGGCGACGATCAGGATGCCGATCCGCTTCATGTCTTGCCCCCCAAGAACCCGGACCCTCCCACCAAGATACCCGCACCGGCCACCCCCGGTCCACGGTGAGGACTCGCCCACCTGGGCCAACGGCGAAAACATCGCCCGAACGACGATGTCCGGCGGGCGTGAGCGACCGTGGTCCTGACCTGGTCGTGCGATACCCTGAACCGTTCGAGTGCGCCCAGAGGCACCGGTGGGGGACACAGGGAGAAGGATGGCGGGGGGAGCTGGCGGGTCGGCAAAGACCGGGGCGCGCTCCCTCGAGGCCGGACCCTCGACCCTCTCCGGTCCCGACCCGACCGGGCCCGAAGGAACTGCCCTGGGTCGGCGCGGAGGGAGCGGGCTCCCCCGCCTGCGTGCGTGGGGGCCGGACATCCTGGGTGTGGTGTGGGTCCTGGTTGCGGCCGGCGCGACCCTGACCCCGGCGCTGGTGCACGGTTTGTCGCTCGGGAACTACGACATCCAGACCTTCTACGGCCTCACCCAGCAGTCCGGGGTCACCGTGCACAATCTCCAGTCGAGCGATCAGATCAACTTCTTCATCCCGTTCACGAATCTGGCGTGGACCGAGGTTCATCACGGCCATCTCCCCCTGTGGGATCCGTACAACGCGCTGGGCATGCCGTTAGCGTTCAACTGGGAATCGGCGACCTTCAGCGTCCCCGCCCTTCTCGGCTACCTGGTACCGCTCCACCTCGCCTATACGGTCCAGGTGCTCGTCACGCTGGCCATCGCGGGGACCGGCGTGTACGTCCTGGGTCGGATGCTGGGACTGGGTGTGCTGGGCTGCACGATGGCGGCCACCGTGTACGAGCTGAGCGGCTCGTTGTTCGCGCTCGTGGGGTGGTCCTTCGGTGCGGTGATGTCTTGGGCCGGATGGCTCTTCGTCGCTCTGATCCTGGTCATCAGGGGTCGTCATCGCGCTCGCGCCGTGACCTTCTTCGCCGTCGTGCTGGCGTGTGTGATCTACGCCGGTGAGCCCGAGGGCCTGGTCTTCGTGGCCATCGCCATGGCGGTGTTCGTCGTGGTCGTGCTGGGGCTCCGAGTCCGTCGCAAGGCCTCAGGCCCGATCCTCCGACCTCTCGTCGACCTGGTCGTGGCGGGAGCCGCCGGTGCCGCCCTGGGTGCCCCGCTTCTGCTCCCGGGCATCCAGGTCGGAGGCCTCTCGATCCGCCAAGTCCGAGGGGGCCAGCCCTCCTACACCGGGAAGGCGACGCTGGCCCAGGCGCTGCCACTGCACAATCTCATCGGCGTCGTGTTCCAGGGTTTCGACGGTCTCGCCGTGTCGGGGAGCCGATGGTTCTCCGATCGCTTCCTTTACATCGACGTGGCGGCCTATGTCGGGGTGATCGCCATCGTGCTCGGTGTGGCGGCGCTGACGATGCGCCGCCGCCAACCCGAAGTGCTGGCGTTCGGCGCCATCGCCGTTGTCATGACCGCCATCGTCTTCGCCCCCCCGGTGGTGTCGGTCCTCGACCACCTCCCCTTCCACCTGGGAGGCATCCTGTGGTTCCGCGCCCTGACACTGATGGGCTTCGCGTTGGCGGTCCTGGCCGGGGTGGGCGCAGACGTCGTGGTTCGTTCCGGCACCAGCCGTCGCGTTCAACGTTGGCTGGGTGCGGGGTTCGCCCTCGCCGTCGTCGTCGTGCTCGCACTGTGGCTGTTCGGACGCGGTCACGTCCCCCCCGCCGACGCCGCCATCCGGGCCAAGAGCTTCGTATGGCCCGTGGTCGCGATTCTGATCGGTGCGGGGACGGTCGTGGGGCTCGTCTTGGCCCGCCCAGCGGGCTCCGGCGCCGACGGGACGAGGAGGCGTCCACGCGTTGGCCCCGGCACGTGGGCCGCGGCGGTGCTGCTGGCGGGCGAGACCGCCTTCCTCGTCGCCGCCGGCGCCCCCCTATGGTCCTCGAGTGCCACGGGGCTCTCCCCCACTCCGGCCGTGGTCACCCTCGAGCGCACCGTGGGCTCGTCGCTGGTGGCCTTCGGGACACCCACCTGCATCGGCTTCAACCAGCTCGGGATCCGGCAAAACGTCAACGCCGCCTACGGCGTGCGGGAGCTGGCCTCGTACGACCCGATGGTCCCTCTGGCCTACTTCCGCAGCTGGAAGGCCGCCACCGGACGGCCGGCGGGTCCCCCCGGGGTCTTCATCTACTGCCCGTCGGTGACGACGGCCACGATGGCGCGCCGCTACGGGGTCGGGTATGTCCTCGAGCCCCACGGAGCACCGGGTCCCCACGGTGGAGTCTTCGCCCGGACGGTCGGTGACGAAGACCTGTACCGGATCCCGGGGGCCGCCACCGCCACACTGACCGACGCACCGGCCGACGGCGCCCTCCCGGGTGTCGACGCCCCGGGCACCCCTGTAGCCGTCACCCGTCCCGGTCCGGCGAACTGGAACCTCGTGACCCACGCGTCGAGCCGCCAGGTCCTGCGTCTCCATCTCACCGATCTGCCGGGGTGGCACGCCACGATCGACGGCCGACCCCTCGCCCTCCTGCCCCTGTCGAGCGTCATGTTCCAAGCACGCATCCCGGCGGGAACCCATACCGTCGAGCTCCACTACTGGCCCGACACCTTCACCGTAGGGCTCGTGCTCGCCGCCGCCAGTGGTGTGGGTCTGTGCGGGACACTCCTCGTGGGAAGGGCTCGCCGCGGGCGGTCCCCTCGGTCTCGGGGCCACCACACCCGGAAACCCACGCCTGCGTGACACACAGCACCGTGTCGAGCACCCGGAGGGCGCGACTGTCGGCGCGCTGGCCCGACCTGCTGGGCCTGGCATGGGTGGTGGCCGCCGGGTGCTGCGTCCTCGCACCGGCGATCGTGCACGGTGCGTCGTTGGGTCCGTACAACCTGCTGGCCCGCTACGGCGTCACCAGTCAACGCGGAGTCGCCGTCTTGAATACGGGGCACGGGGACCAGATCCGCGAGATGATCCCGTGGACGGCACTGGCCTGGACCCAGGTACACCAGGGCCACCTCCCGCTGTGGAACCCCTACAGCGCACTCGGGATGCCGCTCGCCTTCAACTGGCAGTCGTCGGCCTTCAGCGTGCCGGCGCTCATCGGGTATCTCTTCCCGCTCCACCTCGCCTACACCGTCGGCGTCGTGACGACGCTCGTCATCGCCGGCACCGGGGCGTACTTCCTCGGTCGCGTCCTCGGCCTCGGGGTGCTGGGGTCCGCCATGGCCGGAACCGTCTTCGAACTGGGCGGTTCCTTCATGGAGTGGCTGGGTTGGCCCGTGGCCGGGGTGATGTCGTGGGCGGGGTGGCTGTTCGCGGCCGCCATTCTCGTCGTCCGGGGCGGGCGGCGTGTCCGACTGATCACATTCCTGGCCGTTGTCGTCGCCGGCGCGATCTACGCCGGTCAACCCGACACCTTGGTCGTGCTCATCTTGGCCGTGGTCGTGTTCCTCGTTGCCCTGTTCGTGATGCGCACCCCATGGCTGGGGGGTTCCGGGCCCCTCCTGCGTCCCATCGCCGACCTCGCCGTGGCGGCGGTGGCCGGAGGCGCGCTCGGTGCTCCGCTCGCCCTGCCCGGGCTGCAGCTGATACCGGGCTCCAACCGCACGTTGGTCAGTGAGTCGGGCCTTTCGCTGCACTACCTCGTGCAAGTGTTCTTTCAGTGGTTCGACGGACGACCCGGCATCCTGTGGTTCGGTCCCACGGTGGTCTTCTACTCCGACGTCGCCGACTACGTCGGGGTGATCGCCGTTGTGCTGGCCGTGGTTGCGGTGGCACGACGATGGCGACAACCCGAGGTGGTCGCATTCGCCGTCGTCGCCTTTGCCATGGCGGCGGTCGTCTTTGCGTCGCCCCTGGTCTCGCTGATGGGACATCTGCCCTTCTTCGGGAACGTGCGTTGGGTCCGGGCCCTGGGGCCGATGTCCTTTGCGCTCGCCGTCTTGGCCGGTGTCGGCCTGGACGTCCTCGTCCGTTCCTTTACGACGCGTGCCGTGCGGGTCTCGACGGGCGCGGCGTTTCTCGGCGCCGGCGTGGCCCTGCTGGCGGTGTGGCTATTCGGCCGAGGACAGCTCCCGCCCGCCCAGGCCGCCCTGCGGGCGAAGAGCTTCATCTGGCCCGCCGTCGCCACCGTGGTGGGCCTGGTGCTCCTCGGCGGGCTGGCTACGCTCCGGGTGCGGGGCGCGCCGCTCCTGGCTGCTTCCGATCAACTCCGACGCCGAGCGGTTCGTACCGTGGCGGTGCTGCTGTTGCTCTGCGAGACGGCCTTCCTCGTCGTGGCGGGAGCGCCGTTGTGGTCCTCGAGCCCGCAGTCGTTCGCGCCCACGTCGACGACAGCGGCACTCGAGCGGGCCGTGGGATCTTCTCTCGTGGGCGCGGGAGTGCTCTCGTGCTTCGGTGCCACGGGGCCGAAGGTGGGGATCTTGCCGAACGCGAATCTCGCCTACGGGGTTCACGAATTCGCCGTCTACGACCCGCTCACACCGCGCACCTACAAGGCGTCGTGGTTCGCCGCCAGCGGACAGTCGGCGGGACTGCCCCCGCCCTTTCAAGCGGCATCGGTCTTCTGTCCCGCCGTGACGACGGCCCAGTTGGGCCGTCTCTACGGTGTGGAATTCGTTCTCGAGCCCCCCGGCACCCCCGGTCCCCAGGGCGCGGTCTTCGACGAGCGGATCGGAGCGGAGCGGCTCTACCGGATTCCGGGCGCCGCCCTGGCCACGCTCACCCCGCTGGGTCTTCCCGCCGACGCCCGAGGCACGCCCGTGGCCGTGACCCATCCGGACCCGGCGAGTTGGAAGGTCACCACCCACGCCGCGACCTCCCAGGTCCTGCGCCTGCGCCTCACCGACGTGCCGGGCTGGCACGCCAGTCTCGATGGCCAGCCGTTACCACTGCGTCCCTTCAACGAGGTGATGCTGCAAGCCGACATCCCACCGGGGAGCCACACGGTGGAGCTGCACTACTGGCCCGAGACGTTCTCGGTCGGAATCATCCTCGCGCTGGTGAGCGTGCTCGCCCTCGTGGCCGCTCCGATTGTGGGACACGTTCGCCGACGACGGCGCGTCAGGAGATCCGACGTGACCCCCTAGGGTCCGACGACGACTCGAGGAGTCACGACCACAGTCGTGACGAGACGTCTACGACCCGGTCACGGGACGTTCCACTGTCCGTAGTCGTTGGCGGCACCCACGGTGGGCAGGAATTGCACCTGGGCGACCTTGACCGAATTGTGGAGCCGGAAGGCGGCGCACAGTGTCACCGACCGGCCCGAGTTGAGGGTGAACTGCTCGTTCGAAGAGCCCGCGCATTCCTTCAACTCGACCCGGTCGTGGTTGTACTGGACGCCGGTGGAGGAGAGCACCACGGTGTCGGCACCGAGGTTTGCCTGAAGCTGCTTGCCCGACGTGTTCTTGATCCGGAACACGGTGGCCACGAATCGCTCTCCGCCGCCCGGGCTGGCCTTTTTCGATCCTGTGGCCGGATCGATCACCTTGGTGAGGGTCACGGAGAAGTGTTTCCCTGACAGCGTGTAGAGGTCGAGCGTGTCGCCGACATGGGCGAGCCCGCTGGTCGTCCCAGCGGGGTGGTCCACCAACGTCACGCCCGACGAGCACCCACTTGCGACCACCGCCATCAACAGCGGGACCAATAGGACCACGGCCTTGCGCATGCCACTCCCTTTCGACGAAAGGACACATCTTAGGTCGATCACCCCGCGTGGCGTCGTCTCCTCGCGCCGTCTACGACCAGGGCCACCAGGATCCCGGCGAGCGATACCCCGGCGAGCACGAGGCCCGCGCTGAAGGTATCGGGCCAGTAGTGGAGCTCGATGTAATGGCGCCCCGGGGGGATGCGTGCCTGGAGCATGACCCCGGCAAACGGGCTCAATGCCAGAGGACGTCCGTCGATGGTGGCGTGCCAGCCGGGCACGTCAGTGAGGCGCAGGCGCAAGACCCGGGGGCCCGAGGCCGTGGTGGTGAGCGCCCACGAGGCGGGATCGGGATGGGCCACCACCACGGGCGTGCCCCGGGCGTTCGGCCCCGGCAGTCCCCCCCCGGCTCGAAGCACGCTCAGGGTGGCCGGGGCCGCCCCGGGGATGCGGTAGAGGTCTTCGTCGCCCACCACCTTGTCGAACACCGCACCTTTGGGACCGCGCCCTCGGCGGGGCTCGAGCACGAAGGCCACGCCGTAGAGGCGGCCCACGGTGGACGAGGTCACCGCGGGGCAGAACTCCTTGTAAAACGGGAAGCCGGCGGGTTGGCCGGTAGTGGCTTTCCAGGACGAGAAGTACGTGCTCGGGATCACGGGGTCATAGGCGGCCAACTCCTGGACCCCGTAGGCGATGTTCGCGTTGGGCAGGATCCCGAGCGAGATGAAGGGATGACACGTTAGGTTCCCCATGGCGACGAGGGAAGACCCCGCCGCCCTCTGCAGGGCCTTTACCCCTGTGGTCTGGGGGAGGAAGCTCGGGCTCGAGGACCACAGGGGCGCGCCGGACGGCGACGAGAAAGGCCGTTTCGCACGCCAGCAACACCGCCGCCGCCCAACGACCGAGATGCACACGCCCGGGGTCCACCCCGTGTCGTGCCGGACGGCGTCGAGCCCAGACGACGGCCCCGATCACGGCCAGACCGACGAGGATCTCCACCGCAGGCCAGATGAAGCTCTTCTCGCGGATCGACGTCTGCAGAGGGTGAAGCCTGCCGCGGCCGACGAGCCACAGCGCGGCTACGACAATCGCCGCGCCCGCAAAGCCACCGGAGGTCCACCTTCGCACTGATCGTTCGCGGTGCGTGCGCACGAGGACGTCGGTCCCTATTCCTGTCAGCACAGCCAGCCCGAACGCCATCGACACCAGGTCCCGGTGCCACTGCACCCGTCCGATCAGGAAGAGGATCGAGACGGCCGGAGAGAGGAAGGCGAGCCCCATGGCGCTGACCGCCACGGCACCGAAGGCAAGGGTCTGATGGTCGCGGCGCCGTGCCGCGACGGCCAGCACACTGAGCACGACGGCGATGACTCCCACATACCCCGCCGTCTCCACGTAGTTGAGGCCGCCGAAGGATCGACTGCCCGCCACAGGCAACCCGTCGAAGCCCTGGAACAGGATGTGGATGAGGTCGTGTCCGGGCAAGGCGCCGTAGAAGCCGACCGCTCGTCGGATGGACCCGGAGGCGATCTGCGCGCCGGGGAGCAGGATGGGGGCGCCCAGAGCCGCCCCGGCAACCACCGCCACGGCCACGTCGGCGACGGGGCGGCGTATGGGGCCCGAACCCCCCAGCCA
Source organism: uncultured Acidimicrobiales bacterium (assembly GCA_963838775.1). Classification (GTDB taxonomy): domain Bacteria; phylum Actinomycetota; class Acidimicrobiia; order Acidimicrobiales; family UBA8190; genus Chersky-840. The sequence continues at coordinate 129,343 of CAWISP010000036.1, read as the reverse complement.
GTGGGCGCGCAGCCCCAGCAGGACCACCAAGTAGACGAGGAGGGCGACGCCCAGCAGGACCACGATCTCGGGTTGGCCGGCGTAGAGCACCAAGGCCAGCACGACGGCGAACCCGGCGATGGAACGGACGCGGTGCTCCCCGCGGACGACGAGGATCGTCGCCGCGAAGAGCCATCCTGCCCACGACATCACCCCCGCCACGGGCCAACCGAGCCAGCCCATGAACGGTCCGCTCAGCTCGTAGACGGTGGCAGCCATGGTGCACGCCAGCACCCCGAGGCCGAGCACCCGTCCCAGGACGTAGACCCCGGTCCCGGCGATGACGAGGGTGAGCACGACGGCGACGGTGTAGGCCAGGTGGAGCGGGAAGAGGTAGCCGATCAGCGATGGAAGGCTGAACGTGGTCGACTGCCAGTTGAACGCCAGGGGCAGGCCCAACGTGCTGTAGGGGTTCCAGAGGGGAAGGAACCCGTGGTGCACCTGGGTCCACGCCAGGGTGGTCCACGGGATGAAGGCGTCGATCTGGTCGCTGCTGAGCGCGTCATGGACGACGACGCCATGTTGCTTCGTGAGCCCGTAGCGCGACAGGAGGTCGAACGGCCCGAGCGACGCACCGTGCGCCAGGGCCGGGGCCATGACCGCCGCCGCCGCCGCCAAGACCCACAACACCCCCAGGGCATCCCCCCACCCGCGCCACTGACCGTGGCGCCGAGGGGTCACGCTCGACGGCTCCGACTGGGAGGCTCAGGCTGAACGCGCGGGTGCAGTATCGTCCGCGGCCCCGGCATCGACCTTTGGTATACCACCCGACCCCATCCACGGCGGTGACGGGTCGGTCAGGTCCGCAGGGTCAGATTCCCACCATGGCGCGCCGGCGAGATGTCGCCGACGGTCACAACCCCAAGAGCCATCGCGCCGCTTTGCGCACGTCCACGAAGTAGAAGACGGCACCGACGACCACCAGGATCATGCCGATCAGTGTCAGGAGGCGACCGGTCGGGCCGAAGCCGGTGAAGGCGAGCGGGCCTGTGACGGCGGGCGGCCGGGCGGCCGGTGTGGGCGCGGGGGTCGTGACGGGGGGGGTCGGCGGGGTCGGCGGGATCGTCTTGGCTACGGTCTTGGCGGGCGGAACCGTCGGAGCCGGGACGGGGGGCGCGGCGGTCGGAGGCGGGACACTCTCGCAGTTGATGCCGCCGGTGGTTATGGACCAGCTGCCCGTGTCCTGCTGCTGCCAGGCCACGGAATTGTCGTCGTTGGAGAAGTTGCGGTACTTGGGCAGCGGCACCTTGCCGAACCCGAGGTCGTAGGTCACTACGCAGATGGCCGGCGGCACGGCGCCCGCGCTGCTGTAGACGTGGGTGCTCGTCCAGGGTCCTGTCACGTACCCATCGCCGGGCGCCGGCTCGTTGGTCTGGACGAACGTCCCGCACGCGGCAGGTGGGTCGAACGCCACCAGGCTGTCGGTGTTGAGAGGGTTCACGCCTCGAGATCCGATGTGGACCGTTATTCCTCCGATCTTGTCGACGTACGTCTCGGTGAATCCCGAGTCTTGCGGATCGTTCCATATCACGCCCCACCCGACGCCGGACCGGTGGTCACAGGGGGCGTTCACCGTGGCGTTGAGACCCCCGTCGGCATCACTCCGCGAGTACATCCACAGCCATGTGCCACTGGCGTCAACGGTCACGGTCTGGTCGGCGTTGAGAACGGCGGTCATGTGGATGACTCCGGTGGGACCGGGCGCGTTCGCCTGCGCCACACCGGCCCAGAAGACTGTCAGCCCGACGGCGAGCAGCGCGCCCGCTCCAACGGCATGTCGCGCCCGTCTGCTCGCGCGCGACCTCACCATCGGGCCATGGGCCCGTCGCCGCAAGTGGCGAGATCCGCGGTTTTTCATTCTCACTCCCGCGGTAACCATAGGCTGCCAATGGCAGCGGGTCATCATCAGAATTGACGACGGAACGGGTCGGGTTTTCCCCGGATATTAGGGGGTGGACCTGCGTTGTTGCCTGTGATGCGCCTGTGTCCCGCATCCCCTCGCCTTTGCCTCGAATGCGCTACGCGTGTCTTCGCTTCGACACGCCGTCACCGAGCTGCGCGGGCGTGGTGGGGGGAGCCCGTCGGAGGTCGGGCGCGACCCGGGGAGCGATCACTCGGGTCTCGACGTGTGACGCGGCGTCCGTCGAGGCGCCACGGCGCTCGCGACGAGTGCTGCAGGCGATCCTCACCAGGTCGAACAGGGCCGTGGCCGCGGGCCAGAGGCGCATCTTGGACCCACCCACGTCATGCCAGGCCTCCAGAGGAACTTCCACGAACGAGGCCACCGGGATCGGTGGTGTCGTCGCCGTGCCTCGCAGAAGGCGCTGGAGGAGCTCGACGTCGAACGCCCACGACGAGCGAAAAGGTTCGGAGAGCGCGGCGGCGAAGGTCTCGTTGACCCGGAAGAGCTTCGCCCCGCACTGGGTGTCGTAGACGGTGACACCGAGCGCCATGGATGCGACGGTGGCATAGGTGCGGCCGAGGTAGTGCCGTAGTGCGTTTCGCTCGATGGCGCTGCCGAGCCGGGCCACGCGGCATCCGAACGCGCCCGCCGGCTGGGGCTCTGCCCGCATGGTCTGGGCCAGGCGGAGCAACTCCTTTGGGGGGGTGGCCAGATCGGCGTCGTAGTAGCCGACGACCGGTGCGCCATTTCGGACGGCCATGAGCATGCCGCGGCGCACGGCTTCCGCCTTCCCGCCATTGGCCTCCAATGTGAAGACATCGATCGCCGCCGATCGATCGGCCAACCGGGCCAAGACGGCGGCGGTCGTGTCGGTCGAGCCGTCGTCGACGAAGAGCAGTCGAATCTTGCGGCTGCGGGCGATCTCGACGAAGGCCTGCTCGTCGATCCGTCGTTCCTCGTTGTAACAAGGAACGACGACGATCGGGGTCTCCTCGCGAGCTGTCACGACACGTCCCCACTTCGTCGCCGACAGAAAGCCCATGTGCTGAGCCCGGGTACCGCCGGCAGGTTTCGCGTCCCCATCGCCAGTGACAGTCGCGCCTCGAGGTCGAGTGCGGCGGTCACGATCCGCGACACACGGTCGTCTCCTTGCCAGGCGCCGATGCCGGTCTGCTCGGGGGCCGGACCGCGGTGGCGCTCGTGCAACACCTGAGCGCCACGGACCGGCAACAAGGCATGGAACAGCCCACCCCGGGCTTCGATGCTGAGCCCGGCTGCCTCTAGCACCGAGCGCAGCGACCGGGGCGAATATCGGCGGAAGTGCTTGAGGGCCCGGTCGTGCTCGGAGAACAGGCTCTGATATGCGGGCACACTCACCAGTGCCCACCCGCCCACGGCGACCGACTCGCGCACGATGCCGCGGACGAAGCCGATGTCGTCCTCGACGTGCTCGATCACGTCGAGCATCAAGACACCGTCGAACACGCCCGACGGCCGGGCCTGGGTGAGCACGACACCGCCACCGGTGTCCGCCGCCTCGAGTTGTGACGGCGAGTAGTTGACGTCCCAGCACACCAGGCGGGCGGCCGCCGGGATGACCTCGCGAAGTTGGTGCGCGAACCAGGCGTCCCCCGCCCCCACGTCGAGCCAGCTGCCGGTGCCTTCGACGACACCCAGGCGTTCGATGAGCCTGAGGAAGAAGCGGGCCCGGGCGATCTCCCAGGGATGACGGCGTACCTCGTCGGTCGGACGCTCGATCAAGTCCATCGACTGCACACCCCCCCGCTGCCTATCGTTCCCATCGCCCGTGGTCCCCGGGCGCGCCGTGCTCCTCGGCGCCGGAGTCGCCCGGCCGAGGGGTTCACGATCGAGTCAATCGCGATGCCGTCCCGCCTGACCTCATCAGAAATGGGGATCCTGCGATCCTCCGCTGCGGCCCGCTCACACAATCATAGGGAGATCCGGGCGCCCATCCCTACTCTTCTCCCGCGGCTGCACCGGTGGCGTCCCCATGGCCTGCCCAGGGTGGTGGATGCCAGTCGGGGTGACGGTCGGGCCCGAGGGTGCGCAACTCCTGCTCCACCGACGACGGTTCGGGGGGAAAGGGAGGCGGGACGAAGGATCCGGTCTGACCCAGGACCGCCTCGAGCCCGTCGTATACGGCCTGGGCGGCGGAGGACGCGTCGGAGATCTCGCCCCGCGTGTGCGAACTGTGGCGGAGCCCGGGATCGACGAACGAGGCGATGGCGTCGTCGAGGGCCGGAGCACCGACGTCCATGCCAAGCCCGGCCAGGAACTCGCCGACCTGCTCCGTCCATCGGCCGGCGTCGGTCATGAGATCGTCGTACCGGCTGACCAGTGTCGGAAGCCCGGCGGCGTGCGAGAGCAGGAGTCGGTTGTAGCGCTCCCACAGCGCCAAGCCGAAGGACGGGGGGAACCCGTGCCGCCGCTGCAAGGACTCGGCCACCTCGAGGGGGTTGCGGAAGACGATGACCGCCGCCAGGCGCGGACCGAGCACGTGCCGCCAGAACGGTAACAGGACACAGGTCCTCGGGTCCTTCCACACCCACGGGGTGACGCCATGAACAGCGCGGAACACGCGTCGCGCCCGGGCCCGGGAGGTTGTGATGGCGACGGCGACCGTCTCGTAGTCGGCCCCGGCCGGAGGTGGGTACCACCATGTCCGTCCCATCTGCCCGAGCAGCGCATTGTTGAGGTGCATGAGGGAACGGCTCTCGAAGTGGCCGCGCGGGTTCCACGGGCCGCGCACCATGTCGTCCTCGCGGCACGTGGCCGGTCCGAGCATGTTGACGAGGCGTGTGGCGGCGGATGTCCCGCTGCGGTGCATGCCGAGCACTAACACACCATGTGGTGCCGACCGGTTCCGGCGACCCGGGGCGAGCCGATTCCGGCTGGTGGGCCGGGGCGCACTCACGCGAATCCCGGGCGCAAGGGCCGACCGGCGCGCGCCCGCACCGCCCACGGGCCCCGGTAGGCCACCAGCAAGGGGCGGACCCAGCGCGGTTCACGCCAGGACGGGGGCTCGAACACCTCGCTGCGTGGCGGGAGTGAACGCAGCACGTCGACCGTGGACGTCGTGAGCCGCCGGACGACGGCGCCGCGGTCGTTGCCGTGCACGAGGTCGTCTCGCAGGGACCCAGCCGCCACCGTGACGTCGCCGGGCAGGTCGACGCCGAGGAGCCGGAGGTCGTTGGCCAGTCTCTCGATGGTGGCCAGCGGCGACCGCACCAGGTCCTCGAAATGCAGGCACACCACGGGCAGTCCGGTGGCTCCGCTCACCGCAGACCGCACGTAGTGGTGCCAGAGGCCGGCGCCATAGAGGCGGGGGATCCCGTCCCGGCGGTGGACCGAGGCCACCACCGCGCCGGGGTCACGCAGGACGAGCACCACGCGTGGTTCGGGTTCGAGTACCCGTCGCCACAAGGGGAGGGTCAGACAGGTGCGGGGGTCCTTCCACACCCACGGGTCCGACGAGTAGACCCCCGTGAAGGTCTTGGCCATGTCGGGGAGCAGACGCGACGCCCGGGGCGAGAGCTCCCAGCCGGGTGTGAGCCAGGGCGGGAAGTCCCACGACCGCCCGAAAGCGGCCAGGATGCGGTCGTTGCACCGGTTCAGCCTGATGCTCTCCCAGTGCCCGGCGGGGTTGTCGAACTCCGTCAGGAGGTCCTCGTCGGGACCGACCCCGGCGCCGAGCAGGTTGACGATACGGGTCACCGCGGAGGTGCCACTGCGGTGCATTCCGAGGACGATGATCCCCGGCATCGTCAATTCCCCGGTCCGGTCGCGGACGCCCCGGGGCTGCCGGCAGGGTCCGGTGCCAACCACGGGGTGAGGTCCCGACCGAGCAGCTGCTCGAGGCGCCGGATGTCGGGCTCGAATTCCCTCTGCAAGGTGAGACGGAGCCGGGGCTCGACCGGTGGCCGCGGTCGGCGCTCGGTGTTGAGGCCGTGCAATCGCCTCCGCAGGGCCGCTCGGGCGTACTGGTTGGGAACCACCATGCGGCCCATGCGACGGAGCGCCGGTGGCGTGTGTCGCAGCAGATCGCGAGCCCGGGCGCTGCGGATCACCTTGTTGGCGTTAACGACGTCGAACGTCGGCACATGAGTGGTGTCGATTTCGAGGAAGTCGAGCACTCTTCGGTAGGTTCCAAGGGCGTCCGCGACGAGGTCGTCGTAGAGCACGACACACACCCCCCCGGGTCCGAATACCGAGAGGTAGCGCTCGACCTGCTCGGAGTACCGGGCGATGTCGCGGTACAGGAGCCCGAAGTGCTTCCGGCACCCCGGCGGGATACGGCGTCCGCATCGGCGGTCGGTCTCCGCCGCCAATGCCTGGCCGAAGTCGCCGATGTCCTCGTCGCCCTGGAAGAGCATCTCGCCGTGTTGGGAATGCATCTGGTCGACGGGATTGCGAAGCAGGATGATGATGCGACTGGAGGGGTCGAAGTCGTGGATCTCGGCGGCGGCCAGCGACGAGTACAAGTAGAACACCGACCGGTCCGCCCGGTACCGACAGTCGCCGTGACGGCTGAACCACTCCAGATAAGCCCGGTACGAGATCTGCCACCGACCGCCGTCGTCGGTCCGGAAGACGAGATCGCTTCCGAAGAAGCTCAGCTCCTTGTCGGCCACGAAGACCGCCGGGTGCTGACTCAGGTAACTGGCCAAGGCCGTGGTGCCCGACTTGGGCGCCCCCACGATGAAGAGGTTGGGAGTGGGCCTGGCCTCGTCGGCGGCTCGACGGCTCGACGGCGGTGGGGAGCTCGACATGGTCAACGGTCGTCGTGGACGAGAGAGGGGTCGAACACGGTGGAGAAGGCGCGCTGGAACTCCTCCCAGGTCCGGGGCTCGGGCCACGGGAGGGTCGCGTACAGGTCGGCCGGGTCGCGCAGGAAGTCCGGATAGCGCAGCATGGACAAGGGCAGGCGGTGCTCGGCGACCGCCGTCAGCAGGAGGCCGATGCCATAACAGTAATTGTGTCGGGCCCAGTCCCGGGCCCGCTGCGAGTACATCCCCACCCGCACCCGGCTGTCGGCCATGGCGTCGAGGGGCCGGAAGGTGAACACCACGGCTTCGATGGGCACCCCCGCCGCCAGCCAGGCCCGCAGCGTCCAACAGAACCGGGGGTCCTTGACCACCTGGATGTCCCGGGCGAGGGCGCGCATCTGTGGGCCGTAGCGCTCCACGACGCGGTCGAGGCTGTTCCAGTCCATGAGATCGGGCGTGGCGCGCCGATAACGCAGAGCATCGACGGCGTCGGCGATCGGCCTTCGGATCGCCGGTGGGACACGCCCGTCGCTGGCCCGCACGGCGTGCCCGAGTGCCTCGAGCACCCGGCCCCCCCGGCGTTCACGAATCGAGACCCCGAGCGCACGCGCCATCTCCAGGTTCAGGGTCACGACGTCGCGGTGTTCGAGCCCGGCGTGGACCGCAGGTTCGAAGCGCCCGCCCGGCTCGAAGCCCAGCTCCCGGTAGAGCGTGGCCAGAAACGAGGTCCCGCTCCGGCCCGGACCGGTGACGATGATCACCGCAGGCCGGCCTGGGACAGACCCGCCCCGGGCTGCTCCTGCATCGGTTCGACGGGGAAACGAATGCCGAGCCTGCCCCGGGCCCCGTCGGCGAGGCCTCGCACCACGGTCGACAGGCAACGCAGGCGACGGCCCCGTTCCCGGAGCACGACCCTGCCCAGCAACTTGGTGATGTTGCGCGGGTACCACCCCACCCGGTGCATGACGTGCAGGTGGAGGTACAGCATGTTCCGGGCCTCGTAGTAGTACTTCCACAGCGGCACACGGGGCGTTTGGCGCACGGCGTCGTGTTGCACCACGGCGCCGTCCACGATCTTGCGCGGGTAGCCGGCATGGGGGATACGCCAATGGCAGTACTCGTTGTCCTCGGCCCACCAGAAGAGCTCGGCCATCGGCACACCGACCTGCTCGACGATGTGGGCCGAGACGATGAACCCACACCACGACCCCCACTCGCCCACGGTGCCGTCGGGTTGGATCGAACGGGGAAAGCAAAACGCCCGCTTGGGGTCCGCGTTCGCCTCGCCTAAGAGGACCTCCAGACAATCGGGATCCGCCACGATGTCGTCGTCGAACACCCAGGCGTAGTCGAAGGAGCTCTTCAGAAACTCCTCGAAGGCGATGGCCCAACCCCCGGCGGGCCCGAGATTGTGCTCCGAGCGCACGACCCGCACCGGAAGGGGCCCAACGGTCGGCTCGAGGTCGGCGACCCGGACCCGAGGGTCGCTGGCGTTGTCCACCACGATCACGGCGTCGGGTGGCACGGTCTGCGTGGCGATGGCCCCCAGGCATCGGTCGAGCGCCCGCGGTGCATTGTGCGATAGGACCATGGCCACGACCGACATTGCGCCTTGCGGCTCGACCATGCCCAGTGCCCGTACTCTGTCCGACACGGGCTCGGGTCGCCCGGCGTCGTCGGCGGTCGTGTCGGACGCGGTCGTGTCTGAGGCGGTAGGAGCTGGACGCTCGCCCACCCGGCGCACGTACCGGGCATTGATGCCGAGGCGGCCCCGGACGCCGTCACGGAGTCCCTCGACGATGGCGCGCCGCTCGGCGCCGCTCTTCGCCAGCTGGAGGCGCCGCGCCGAATAGAGAAGGTGCCAGGCGTACCAGCTCCTCCGACCGTGGCGTCGGGCCAGGGCGAAGAAGTTCCGGGCGACGTAGTACGCCCGCCAGGGCTCGTCGCTGTCGATGGGTCGGTGGTCGCGCAGGGCGGTGTCCCGGCTCGCCAGCGTTTGGCGATGCGCCACCTTCCGGGCGCACGGGACGTCCACGAGGACGGCGAATCCCGCGTCGCGTGTCCGGCAGAAGAAGTCGAAGTCCTCGAAGCCGAAGAAGAGCTCAGGGTCGGGTAGGACGCCGGCGTCGGCGACCGATCGTGACACCAGCGTGGCCCCCCACGTGCTCACGTCGACCGGAGCAAGCTCACCGGGTGATCCTCGTCGGGGCACGACGTTGACACTATGGCCCGAACGCGCCACGAACGCCCTTCCGAACGGGACGACGGCGCCGACGCGGGTGCCGAGTGCCTCGACGATCGGAACCCGAGCGAGCACACTCGTCACGCGGGGCGCGGGAAGGTGGAGCAGCACCATGTCGTCCTCGCACAGGTAGGCCCACCGGGTCGACGGCTCTCGGAACGCCTCCATCATTCCCTGGCGAAATCCGTCGGCTGGCCCCAGGTTTGACGGCAGGCGCACCATGCGCACGGCGCGCTCGAGCTCGGGATCGTCGAGGCCGCCCTCCCCGTTCACGACGACAACCACCCGGTCCGGCGGGAATCCCTCGTCGTTGATCAGCGAACGCACGGTGGCGCCGGCCAAGCGGGGACGCAGGTGGGTCAGCACGACGGCCGTGACCCCGTCGAGGCCAGGTGCAGCGTCCGTGTTCAGCTCAGCTCCCAGTCGGCGGGCACGTACACGGGGGACAGCACCATGACGCCCGAGGGGCCTTTGATGGCAATGGGGCCGAAGGCTTCGAACGAGGTCACCGGTTGCCATGGGAACGAGGTCTTGATCTCGCTGGCGACCGGGGCCTTCATGGCCGTCCACACCGAGTAGTACCCCTTGGGGAGCGGAAGGCTCTGCAGTCGGCACTTCAGCTCGAACTGCCCCTCGGGGAAGGACGTGGCGTAGCGGACCACGAACACGGGCTGGGCCGTGCCCTGGGAGATACCGATGTGGAAGGCGCCGAACATCGGCTCTTCAGACTCGACCACGAAGCGCAGGTTGACCTCTTCGCCCGAACGGACCTGCCCACCGTCGGGCCCGGTGACCTCAGCCTTGAGCAATCTGATGCCGGTGTCCGACGCGGATGTCAGCTGCGCTTGTTCCTCGACGGACTGCCGGTACAGCGCCACCACTTCGCGCGCCGGGCCGTCAGCCCGGACATTGCTGTCCGCCAACCACATGGCCTGGTCGCACACGGCCTCGACGGTGGGAAGATCATGCGACACGTAGAACAAGGTGGTTCCGTTCGCCACCACCTGGCTGATGCGCTCGAGGCACTTCTGTTGGAATCGGGCGTCGCCGACGGCGAGCACCTCGTCCACGAGCAGGATGTCCGGTTCGAGGAAGGCGGCGATGGAGAACCCCAGCCGGATGGCCATTCCCGTCGAATAGAACTTCACCTGGCGATCGATGGCGTCGCCGACCTCGGCGAAGTCGACGATGTCGTCGAAGCGTGCCGCGATGTCGGCACGGGAAAGGCCCAGGATGTTCCCGTACAGGTAGACGTTCTGCCGGCCCGAAAGATCGGGGTGGATGCCGCTGCGGACCTCGAGGAGCGCGCCGATGCGGCCCACCGCCTCGATCCGGCCTGCCGTGGGGTAGGTGGTCTGGCAGATGATCTTGAGCAGCGTCGACTTGCCCGATCCGTTGACGCCGATGATGGCGTGGGTGCGGCCCGGTTCGACGTGCAGGTTCACGTCCTTGAGCACCCACCGGTACTCGCGGCGTTGGCCCTTGAGGCGACGACCCATGCGGTACATCTGGTCCTGGAACAACGCCCGGGAGCGATCCGCTCGAAACCGCTTCCAGACGTGATCGGCGAGGACCGTCCCGTTAGGTAAGGTCGGCAAAGTTCACCTCGAGGCGCTTGAACACCTTGTAGCCGAGGACGAGGTAGGCGAGCGATCCCAGCAGCGCCCAGCCCAGAAGCCCCCATTGCGGCCCGATGCCGATGAGGATGGAGTCCCGGCTCACCGTCATGATCGGCGCCATGGGATTGACGATGCAGTACGCGATGCGCTGCCACCCCAGGATGAAGACCGGGTGCAGGACGTGGTGCGACACCTGGGTCAAGGGCTTCAAGACGGTGACGATCATGGCGAGGGGCAACACCACGGGGATCACCTGCTGCAGGTCGCGCGCCTGGACGATGATGGCCGACACAAAGAGGACGAAACCCAGACTGAAGGGGATCTCGATGGCCAGGTAGAGAGGGGACCACAGCGACGTGAGCTTCGGGCCATAGCCCGTGATGCCGAAGAGGACGAACAACGGCGCCACGGCCATGAGCGAGGTGAAGGCCGATTCCAAGATCTGCGCCATGGGGAAGCACTCCCGGGGGAAGTGGCTCTTGGCCATGAGCATCTTGTTGCCCACCAGTGAGCTCGCCCCGCCGCCGATGGCGCCGCCGAAGAATCCCCACACCAAGAGGCCCACGTACATCGACAGGACGATGGGGACCCCTCCCCCGATGCTGAACCCCTTCGTGTGCCCGACGAGGATGGTCAGGACGACGAGGTTGACGAGGGGCAGCAGCAGAGCCCAACTGACACCGAGCACGGCCTGCTTGTACTGGGCCTTGATGTCACGCTCGGCCAGCGTGTAGATGATCTCACCCCGTCGGAACAGCTCGCGGACCGACTTCAGGAGATTGGGCTTGTGGCGGTACCAGATCTCGGCGGGAGGATCATCCGGTACGAGCGAAGCGTCGAAGACCTTGAGAGCGGCCTCCTCGGCGAGCGGCTCTATTGTCGCTGTCAAGTTCCCCCCACTTCCCAACCGCGCCCCACCCGACGATTAGCCAGCTTACCGCCCATTATTCGGCTAGTGCGAACGGCGCTCGGGTCGCCACGGGGCGTCGCCGTCCCCCGCTACCATCGCGGCCCGTGCACGCAGGGGGGATGCCGGCCACGGGAGCGTCCACCGTTCGCCCCCGGGTCCTGCTGCTCATCAAAGGCCTCGGGTTGGGCGGCGCCGAACGGCTTCTGGTCGATGTGGTCAGCCACCGGGGACACGAGTTCGACTACCAGGTGGCCTACGTCCTCTCGGGTCAGAACGCCTTGGTGCCGGCCATGCGCGCCGCCGGGGTGGTCGTCCACGACCTGGGCGCGTCGGGGAGTACCGATGTGCGGTGGATGCTCCGACTCCGCCATCTTCTCGGCGTGGGCCGATTCGACATCTTGCATTTCCACCTGCCCTACAGCGCAGCGATGGGGCGGTTGGTGGCGCTGTCGTTGCCCCGCCGCCGGCGGCCCGCTCTCGTGTACACCGAGCACAGCCTCTGGAACAAGGCGGCCATCGTGACCAAGGCGCTCAACGGCAGCACCGTGGCTCTCGACTCGGCGCTGTTCGTGGTCTCGACGGCCGCCCGTGATGCCCTTCCACCGCGGTTGCGCGCCCGGGCCCAGGTGGTCGTCCACGGGGTGGACCGAGCCCGGTTCGCCTTCGTCGAGGGCGCCGACGGGTCTCTGCGCACGACCGTCCGTGGTGAGCTCGGAGTGCTCGAAGGGGAGATCCTGGCGTTGACGGTGGCGAATCTGCGGGCTGAGAAAGGGCACGACGTCTTGCTCGAGGCGGCCCGGCTGACCGTCGCCCAGGGTGTGCCGGCCCGCTTCGTCTCGGTTGGTCGCGGCCCGCTCGAGGGGTCGTTGCGCAGGGCCGCGGACGCGGCCGGGCTCGACGGGCGCTTCGAGCTCCTCGGTCCGCGCACCGACATCGTTCGACTCATGGCCGGTGCGGACGTCTTCGTCCTCCCGTCGCACCAAGAGGGCCTGCCGGTGGCACTCATGGAGGCCATGAGTGCCGGGCTTCCCGTGGTGGTCACCGCCGTCGGCGGTGTGCCGGGCATCGTCACCGACGGCGTCGAGGGGCTCGTGGTGCCGCCGGGGCGGCCCGAGCTCCTGGCCCAGGCTCTGGTGCTCGTAATGTCGGATCAACCCCTGCGATCCCGGCTCGCTGTCGCGGCGCGGGCACGGAGCGAGGACTTCGACGTGGCGCGCGCCGTCGCTGTCATCGAGGCCGCTTACGCGAAGATCCTCGAGGAGCGGTGATGGTCCCGGTCCCGGGTGGGAGCGCTCCGGCGGTTCCGGTCGTGTTGCACGTCATCCCCACGGCCACTGCCCGAGGGGCTCAACGCGAAGCGCGCGCCCTGGCCACCCGCCTCGACATCCCCGGTATCCGTCACCACCGCCTGATGAGCCTGTTCGTCGCAGCTCGGGAGGTGGACGTCGATTACGCGCTCGATCATCGCGGTGGGGACCGGCCCGCGGTGGGTTTCGATCCGCGCCTGGCATGGCGCTTGAGGTCCGAGATCCGACGTCTGGACCCGACGGTCATCGTGGCCCACGGTGGTGACCCCCTCAAATACCTCGTTCCCGCCACCGTCTTGTTGCGGGTACCGCTCGTCTATTACGCCACCGGCACGTTCGCCCGCGCCGGGCGCATCCCGTCTGAGGTCCTGTGGCGCACCCTGGTACGCAGGGCCGACGTCGTGGCGGCCGAGGGCACCGAAGTCCTCGAGGAGTGCAGCCGGGTTCTGCGCGTCCCCGGCACCCGACTCGTCCTCGCTCCCAACGGCCGGGACCCCGAGGAATTCAGACCCCGTGCGGTGTTCGCCGGCGAGTTTGCTCCCGGGCCACCACTCGTGGTCTTCGTGGGAGCGCTCACGTCGGGGAAGCGTCCTGATCGGTTCATCGAGGTCGTGGCGGACCTACGCAGGCAGGGGGTGGCGCTCCGGGCGGCGGTGTGTGGTGACGGACCCCTGGCCGCCGAGCTCGGGGCGCCCGCGGCAGCAGCGGCCGTCGAATTGCTCGGGAGCCGCTCCGATGTCGCCGCCATCCTGCGCAGCGCCGATGTCCTTGTCTTTCCCAGCCTGCCCACGGGCGAGGGAATGCCCGGGGTCCTGATCGAGGCGGGGCTCAGCGGCCTGCCCGTGGTGGCGAGCGCGGTTCCCGGCGTGCGGACCATCGTGGAGGACGGGGTGACCGGCTATGTCGTCGACGCCGACGACAGGGCCGCCATGGTGCACGCCGTGGCCACGCTCCTGGCCGAACCCATGCTCCGGCGCAGCATGGGGAGCGCGGCGCGGCTGCGGTGTATCGAACAATTCAGCCTCGAGGCCGTCGCCACCTGCTGGCTTTCGTTCCTCGAACCTCTGTTGTCGCGGCGGCTCAGGGGTCGCGGCGCGCGAAGTGGGCAAGGAAACCCGCCCGCCCCAGAGCGATGAGATCGGTGGCGAAGAGTCCGCTGGAGCCCGCCAGGGTGACGAGATCGTCACGGGTGTAGCCGTGGACGTGCACGCCGCGCGCGCCGTAGCGGACCTGGCGGAGCCGGAGCCTGAGCCCGGGAGCGGGGAACGACGCCACCACGTGCGGGGCCGCCCGCCCGAGCGAAGTGATCAGGGTCACGGGGTCGTCCACGTAATCGAGCACCCCCAACGCCACGGCGACGTCGAAGGCGTCGATCTCGGTGATCGATTCCCACCCCCGCTCCTCCACGGTCACGAGGTCCCCGAAAGCAGCGGCCTCCTGTCGGGCCAGGGCCACCATGGCGGGAGCCGGGTCGATGCCTGTGATCCGCACCCCGGTCGCCGCCAGCGGCGCGAACAGAGGGCCGCTCCCACAGCCCACGTCGAGGACCGACGTCGCCCCTAAGGCTGCGACGATGTCGACACTGCCCCGCAGCCGGTCGAACAGCGGGCCGCGCCCGAGCGCACGCGCCACGCTCTCGCTGCGGTAGAAGCGCGCGAACCGAGAGGCTCGGCGCTGGAAATACGTCCCGAACTCAGCGTTCGACATCAGAGCAGGTCTCGCTGCCGAATCGTTCCGTGATACGCCATGCGATGGGGCCGATCCGTCCCCGTCCCAGCAACTGCCGGGCCAGCATCGGCGAGCGCACCGCGGCGAGGCCCGGCAGCGTGCCGTCGAAGTCGTACGAGTGGTAATAGAGCACAGCGGGTCCGGTCGATTGTCGTACCCCGGCAAGCAGGGCGGAGAACGGGAGGAGACGTTGGTAGCTTCCCCCTCCGATGCGCAGTCCGTGCCACGCCAGCACCGGGATCTCGCGCACCGGTGAGCCCGCACCCAGCATCGAGGTGTCAGAGACGTACGCGTAGCCCGCCTCGGCGAGCTGATGGCGGAACGTCGCCAGTCCCACGGCGGGCACGTCGAAGCGAGGTGAGCGAAAGCCCCGCACCGGGACTTGCAGCAGCTGCTCGAGCTGATCGCGCCCGCGTCGTAGCCAGTCGACGACGTCGTTGCTTGGCATGGCTCCGTGGTCGGGCCCGTGGCTGGCGATCTCGTGGCCGGCGGCAGCGAAGGCCACCAGCGCAGTTTGAACCGCCGGGGCGTAGCGCCCGACGACGAACAGCGTCAGGCGGGGCTTGGTCGCCTGCGACTCGAGCCTCGACAGGACGGTCATCATGCCGTCCTCGACACGCGGGGGACGGGGCACGTGCTGGCCGAGGGCCTCCATGCCTTCGTAGAAGTCCTCCACGTCGACGGTCACACAGACGCGCCTGGGATCCGCCGCCCTCACGTGGCCGCCGGCAGCTGGGCGTAGATCTCCCGGAGCCGGGTGATTACGTCGTCCTCCGAGAACTGCTCCGTCACACGTTGGCGACACGCCTTGCCCAGCGTGACCCGGCGCTCGGGATCGTGCAAGAGCGCGTCGACGACCTTGGTGAGAGCAGACACGTCTCCCCGGGGAACGAGAAGCCCCCACGCCGGGTCGACGACTTCGCGCACGCCCCGAATGTCATAGGCCACCACCGGCCTGCCGGCCATCGACGCTTCCATGGCGACGCGCGGTATCCCTTCGCGATAGGAAGGAAGGACAACGACGTCGGCGGCCGCAAGGTACGGGCGGATGTCGTCGACCGACCCTACGAACGACACGTACCCAGAGGCGGCCGAGATCTCGGCCTCGTCCAACGCATCGCGCTGGTCGTGTTCGACGGGGCCCACGTGGACGAAGTCGGCCTGCGATGCGAGCGATCGGGCCAGAGCCAGGAAGTCGGCGCAGCCCTTCTCCCGCACCAGGCGGCTGACCATGAGCACGAAAGGACGAGTGGTTCTCGGAGCCGGCACCACCGCCTCGAGAAACCGGTCCAGCATCACCCCGTTGCCGATGTAGCGAATCTTGCGGGCGGGGCAGACGTGGGCACCGGGCAAGACCACCTCGTCCTCGCGGCTCTGGACGAGGACGAGGTCGGCCCAGCTGCAGCACCAGCGCTCGAACAACCAACCCAGGACGTTCGCCTGACGGCTGTTGTCACGAAAGTACAGCGATCCGTGGATGGTGTAGACGGCCGTGGTGCCGCCCAGCCGGGCCGCCGGAAGCCCCAGGAAGGATGCCTTGGGCGTGTGGGTTTGCACGAAGTCGAAGCGCCGACGTCGGAAGAACCGCCACAGCCTGACAAAGGCAGTCACGTCGGAGAGCGCGAACTCCCGCCGGATGGGAACCACGTCCACCACCACGTCTTTGGGCGCGTCCCCATATGCATCGCCGGACACGACGCTCCACGAGATCTCGTCGAGTGCCCGCAACTGATGGTCCAGAAGCAGTCGGGCCGTCATGGACGTCGTCACCACCCGGCACCCGCGCAGGGCGTCCGGCTTGCCGACGCACTGTTCCACTCCTCCCCCCACCCCTCCCCCCGCACCGGGGCTCGTCCCGTTCCGGCCTTCGACCCCGTTTTGGCCTTCGACCCCGTCTCGGTTCGAGACCCACGCGCCTATTCTACAAACCGTGAGGGTGCACGGACCGATGGCGCGTACCCTGAGACCGCCGTCGCGCACCCCGGGACCATGTGCGGGATAGCCGGATTCTGGGACCGCCGGCCGGCACGCGCCGAGGAAATGGAAGACCGCGTCGTCGCCATGACCGACACGCTGCGGCACCGCGGACCCGACGACGCCGGTTCTTTCGTCGATGCCGTCACCGGCATCGCGCTGGGCACCAGGCGGCTGGCGATCATCGATCTCAGCGCCCATGGGCACCAACCGATGGTCTCGTCCGATAGCCGGTACGTCGTTTCCTTCAACGGCGAGATCTATAACTTCTCCGACCTCCGCGCCGAGCTCGAAGGGCTCGGGCACCGCTTCCGGGGCTCGTCGGACACCGAGGTCTTCGTCGCCTCCGTCCAGCGTTGGGGGGTACGCGACACGCTGGCACGATGCAACGGGATGTTCGGGCTGGCGGTGTGGGACAACCGGGAACGGCAACTGCACCTGGCGCGTGACCGCTTCGGAGAGAAGCCGCTCTATTACGGGTGGGCCGGCAATGCCTTCCTTTTCGGCTCGGAGCTCAAAGCCCTGCGGGCCCACCCGGCGTTTCGCACCGAGGTCGACCGTGACGTGCTCGCCCTCTACCTGCGCCACAACTGCGTGCCGGCGCCCTATTCGGCGTTCAAGGGCATCGCCAAGCTCCCACCCGGCACGTTCGTGACGCTCGGACCGTCCACGCCGCCGGCGGTCCTCCCCGAACCCGAGGCCTTCTGGTCCCTGTGCGACGTGGCCGAGGCGGGCGTGGCGTCGCGGTGGAAGGGGACCGAGGCCGAGGCGCTCGGCGAGCTCGATGACACGCTGCGGGACGCGGTCGGGATCCGGATGCGGGCCGATGTCCCCCTCGGTGCTTTCTTGTCGGGAGGGATCGATTCGTCGCTGGTGGTGGCATTGATGCAGGCTCACTCGGCGTCGAAGGTCAAGACCTTCACGATCGCCTTCGAGGATGCCGGCTACGACGAGGCCACCCACGCCCGTCGTGTTGCCAGTCATCTGGGGACCGAACACACCGAGCTGCTCATGACCGCGGCTGACGCTCTCGAGACGATTCCCCGGCTCCCCGCTCTCTATGACGAGCCCTTCGCCGATTCGTCCCAGATCCCGACGGCGGTCCTGGCCAGCCTGACGCGCGAACACGTCACGGTCGCGATGTCGGGTGACGGCGGAGACGAGCTCTTCGGCGGCTACAACCGCTATGGCTGGGCGGAGCGCTTCTGGCGTCTCGTCGAGCCGGTCCCGCGCCCCTTACGTGGCGTCGCCGGCGCCCTGTTGGGCGCCGTTCCTCCCCGGGTGTGGGACGGCGGCGCCCAGCTGGTGGGGCGCATCCTTCCTCGGACCTTCGACCTTCGCCTTCCCGGCACCAAGATCCAGAAGGTGGCCCGGGTTCTCCCCGCCGCCGATCTGCACGAGACGTACGTGCTGTTGGCGTCCCACGCCGAGCAGCCCGAGCGACTGGTGCTCGGGGCGCGAGAGCCCCGGTCCCTTCTCGCTCGACCGACGCTGTGGCCGGCGTCGGTCGGCCCGGTTGAGTTGATGATGTACCTCGATTCGATGACGTACCTCCCCGACGACATCTTGACCAAGGTCGACCGGGCCACGATGGCCGCGAGCTTGGAGGCCCGCCTCCCGTTTCTCGATCACCGCGTGGCCGCGTTCTCGTGGCGACTCCCCCCCGACCTGAAGGTCCGGGGAGGAACGGGCAAGTGGCTCCTTCGCCGTCTTCTGTACCGGTACGTCCCCCCCGAGTTGGTGGACCGGCCCAAGGCCGGCTTCGGCGTCCCCCTCGGCGCCTGGTTGCGCGGGCCCCTGCGCCCATGGGCCGAGGAGCTCCTCGACTCCCGCCGCATCGAGCGCGACGGGTACCTCGCCGCCGACCCGGTGCGCCGCATGTGGCGCCAGCATCTGTCGGGTCGCTTCGACCGCCAGTACGAGCTTTGGGACGTGCTCATGCTCCAGGCGTGGCTGGCCGACATCGCCTCGTGAAGGCGACCGTCAGGGACGCAGGGACGACGTACGGCGCCAACGGTTCTTCGGACTGCGCTGTTCACGCCGCGTCCGGCTCGACAGCTCCCAGGGCAGGGTCGGGGGCGAGCCCTTCGGTGAGACGGGGATCGCCAGCAACACCAGCAGGAAGGGCAGGAATAGCACCCGTTCTCGGTCGATGAGGCCGAGGTTTCCGAGCGCGGCGAAGGCATAGGGGAACGCGATCGTGAACATCAAGGCCAGCAACACGTATGGTCGCAGGAACGCGGCTCGTAGCACGTAGCGCAATCGGCGCAGCGAGATCAGGATCAAGACGAGAATGATGGTGTTCTCGAGTGCGGCCACGCGCTGGGTATTGCCGTGTGCGTTGATGGGGAGTGGGTCGAACACCACGGTATAGACGTCTTTGAAATAGCCCTTGGGGCCCGGGGTATAGATGACGTCGCTTCCCACGCCGGTGTTGTTCTGGTTGAGCTGGGTCAGATTGAAGACAGGAGCGGTCTTTCCCAGTTGCTGAGAGAGGGTCACAGCCGCGATCAGCAACGCCGCCTGGAGGGTCATCACCGCCACCCTCCGTATGCCCCGCAGGCTCCGGGCCGTGCCTCGGCGCCGGAACAGGCCGGCGATGGCGAAGGCCCCGAGGAACAACAGGATCTCCTGGGGCCGGACGTACACACCGACAAACGTGCCGATGACGAGAAGCAGGCCGCCCCCAGGACGATGAGCCAGGATGCGGGCGGCACCGTAGGAGGCGACCCCCATCGAGAGATACATCATCGACTCTTTACTGACGTCGGCGGTCCAGAACAACAGGGAGGGCATGAAGAAGACCATGAGCGCATAGCGCCGGCGATCGGCG
Source organism: uncultured Acidimicrobiales bacterium (assembly GCA_963838775.1). Lineage (GTDB taxonomy): Bacteria > Actinomycetota > Acidimicrobiia > Acidimicrobiales > UBA8190 > Chersky-840. Next base: position 110,001 of record CAWISP010000036.1, on the reverse strand, counting down.
TCGGGGAAGGTCATGGTGAAAGCTCGGTAGAAGCAGACCGTGGCCACGAAAGAGAGCCAGCTGAACACGAAGAACGCGGCGAGCTTGTCGACCCCGACGATGGCGAACACGACGCCGGCTGCGATGCTGACCGAACCTTGCCCGAGGATCTTGACGTTCAATCCCGCCGTCGAGAAGTTGAACGCGTCGAATCGGTGTGCGAGCAGCGCTCCCTGGTTGACGTACTTGTTGTAGTCAGTGAGCCCGTGGTAGACGTGATCGACCACCCAAATCTGCACAATCGTGAAGAACAAGTGCGCTACCACAGCGGCCATGAGGAGGTTGTAGAGCCGGGGATCGCGTTCGGCGAACGCGATCCTTCGGGCGATCGGCACGGTGATGAGGATCAGCAGTGCCGCGATCGCGATTCCCACGATCGAGTTTGAACCCACTGCGGCGCCGAAGACTTGCGAGGTAACCATGGCGCCGAAGAGTCTTGTACGTGGTTGCGGCTACACCCAGAGCCCGGCGCCGGTGACCGGGGCGGTCGGCATCGGGTCGAGTGCGACCGGCACGGGCTCTATGGGGCCAGGTCCCGACTTGTCTCTCCGTGGCAGCTTGGTCTTGGTGGGGACGTTGGTGAAGACCACGCCCAGCACGGGAGCCCGGAAGCGGCGGAGCACGTCACCGGACTCCTGCGCTTGGTCGAACTTCGTGAGGGCGTGCTGGGCCACGACGAGGACCACGTCGACGGCGGGGAGCAGGGCTATGGCATCGTGCGCGATGAGCAAACCGGGAGCATCGACGAGGACGACATCGGCGATGTGCCGTGCGGCGGCGAGGATCCCCGGACCTTGGGTCACCACCTGCCCGCGGCTCTCGAGGAAGCGGTCCAACATGAGCTGCGACACGCCTTCCACCGGCGATGGCACCGTGAGTGGGGCGAGGTCGTCGGGCTCGATCTCCCCGTTGCGAGGAAGCGCCGGATGCTCCGCAAGCGAGCCGGGGCGCCACGCGAGGTTCCCCACGCTCACGACCAGGGCACGGTCGCCGGACTCGGCAAAGACGGCGGCCAGATTGGCCACCACGGAGGACCTCGTCGGTTCACCGGCGGGGGACACGACGAGGATCACTTGGCGCAGGCTGCGGTGCCCATTCCCGATCACTTCCGTGTCGGCGCCGCCACCCTCTCGCGCCCACTGCCCACCGTTCCCGTGGCTGTCGCGGAATCCGTTCCCGTACCCGTTGCCGTTGCCATTGCCGTTGCCATAGCCGTTCCCGTATCCATTGCCATTGGTGAGCGCGGCGAGTTCCGCGGCAAGGGGCTCGAGGAGCACGGCGGTATGCAGCCGACGGTACACCTCGGCGACGGCCGAGCCCGGCTCGGTGATGACGTCGAGGCGCGCCTCAGAAGCCAACCTCTGGGTGGACGGACGCCCCGAACCCCGTAGGGGGATCTCCGCCACCACGGGGAAGTCGAAGGCCGACTCCACGGCGCGCACCGTGCGCAAGCTCTTGTCCAGGATCTCGACCGCCAAGATCACGGCCAAGGCGGCGAGGATTCCGACGAGTGCTCCGCCCAGGATCTTCGTCGACCGGTGCCCGACGATCGAGGCCACACCCTTCTTGACGTTGTAGATCGGCGCGACCGACGCCGTGCGCAAAATGCTGTACCCGGGCACCGTCGGTCCCCCCAGTGACAGGTGCAATTGCGTCTTGACCGCGATGGCGAGCTGTTCTGAAACCACCGATCGGCGGTTGATGAGGACGCCGCGCGAGGGATCGGACAGGGACACACCTTGGATCTCCGTGGCCAGGGCGGTCAGTTGGGCCCCGAGACTCTGAACGGTCGCCGCCGTGTGCGCGACGCTGGCGTTGTACGCCTCGTCGGCCTGGGAATTGAGATACGAGTCCACCGCGTTGGCGACCGCATTGGCCATGGTCGCGGCGGCGGCCGGCGTGTACTGCGAGACAGTGATCGCCAAGGCCTTCACATGGAACTTGTTGTGGTGGGTGATGCCGAGCGCCGCCTTGCCGTTCACCACAAGGATCTGCGTGGACAGAACGCCGATCGGGATGTCGGTGCCGGCCAGCTTGTTCGTCTCTTCGAGGACGGCCGGGGTTTTTATGTCCACATACAACTGACTTACCGACACGGCATGGCGGCCAGGCTGCGGGCCGATGATTGTCACGGCGTTGTACCACAGGGGGACCGTGACTCCTGAGTTCGCCTTGGGCGCGGAGACGAAGTACCCCACCCCGGTGCCGATGAGCGCGAAAAGGACGATCAACCGCCAGCCGCGAAACACCGCCCCCCTGAAGTCGATCGCGTTCATTTTCCTCTGGCCGACCTGCTCAGTGGCCTCCGGTCCGGCCCCCTTACATTACCCCTAGTCGGGGCGCTAGCACCCTGGGCGTCGAAAACTCCCCCAGGCTGCCTCCGGTCCACTCCGATCTGCGAAACTGGCGCCCACGCCCTGATCACTGTGGGCGCAATCGTCAATACTGACGATGCCGACACCTGAGGGGGTCTCATAACGTGCTTGTCAGGCCATTGCGAGCGCCGTTGTCGCGCGGCGTCACGGGCCAGGGGTAGGGGGGCAGATTCGCGATGGCAATGGCGGTACGGAGGGAGCGCTCGAGCGCTACACCCGGAGGACTCCGCAGGTTTCTCCCGCACACCCATGTCCGGGGGGACCGGGTCGCCACCTGGGCATCTCGCATCCGAGCTCGCATCCTCTTCATCGTCCTCGACGCCGTGGTGGTGACCGCCGCCTACGGCGTGGCCGAGGTGAGCTACTTCCGGGACAAGCCGCCGGCGATCTACTGGCGGCACTTCGCCCTGTTCCTCGTGCTCGCGCTGGTGGTCCACATCGGCGCCAACTGGATTTTCGGCCTCTACGGGCGCATCTGGCGCTACGCCGGCATCCAGGAGGCTCGACAGGTCCTGGTATCGACCTTGTCCGCCTTCGTCGTGCTGGTGGCGCTCCGCCCCATCTGGCACGGCATCTGGCTGGAGCGAGTCCCCCTGAACATCCTGTTCATCGGCTGTGCCTTGGTCACGATGGGCACCGGTGCCCTCCGCTTCCACTCGCGCCTGTTCGCGTGGCAGCGGGGATCGCACCGAGTCGGCCTGCGTGTGGCGGTGATCGGCAGCCGCGACGCCGGTGCCACCGCCATCCGGGAGATGCTCAACACGCCCGTGGCCGGGCTCGTGCCGGTGGCGGTCTTCGACGACGACGGCCGGGGGCACGGGTTGTCGCTCCTCGGAGTCCCCGTCGTGGGCGCCATCGAGGACATTCCCGAGGCCGCCGTCCGCTACACCATCCAGCAGGTCCTCCTCGCCATCCCGAATGCCTCGCCCGAGATCGTGGAACGCGCCCTCAGGGCGTCGAAGGCGGCCGGCGTGACCATGAAGATCATCCCGTCGGTGCGCGACCTCGTCGGGGGCACGGTCCACACCGCCGCTGTTCGCCAGGCCCGGGAGCCTCGCATCGACGACCTCCTCGGCCGGAGCACGGTCTCCACCGACCTCGGGGCGGTGCGCAGATCACTGAAGGACCTCCGGGTCCTGATCACCGGCGCCGGGGGTTCGATCGGGTCCGAGATCGCCCGCCAGGTCATGGACTTCGGTCCCTCGCAGCTGCTGCTACTCGACCACGACGAAACACATCTGCACGACGTGGCGGGAGCCCTCCCCGGCCCCTGTGAGCAACTCCTGGTGGACATCGCAGACCGTGCCGCGGTGTTCGAGGTCCTCTTGCGCTATCGCCCCGACGTGGTGTTCCACGCGGCGGCCCACAAGCACGTGCCGGTCCTCGAGAGCCATCCCATCGAAGCCGTCAACGTCAACGTCTACGGGACCCTTAACGTTGTGGAGGCGGCCGCCGCGGCGGGGACGACGCGCTTCGTGTGCATCTCCACGGACAAGGCCGTGGAGCCCATCAGTGTCATGGGCGCCTCGAAGCGGCTCGCCGAGCAGGTCGTGCTGGGACACGCCCCCCCGGGGTCGGCCTATTCGGTGGTGCGTTTCGGCAACGTCCTCGGCAGCCGCGGCAGCGTGATCCCGACCTTCGCCCGCCAGATCGCCGCCGGCGGACCGCTCACCGTCACCGATCCCCGCATGACGCGGTTCTTCATGAGCGTCGAAGAAGCGGTGCAGCTGGTGCTCCAAGCATCGGTGCTGTCGCTCAACGGAGAGATCTTCATGCTGGAGATGGGTGAGCCGGTGCGCATCCTCGATCTCGCCGAGCGCATGATCCGGCTCTCCGGGCATGACGCCGGCACCGACATCCCCGTCCGCATGATCGGCCGTCGGCCCGGTGAGAAGCTTCACGAGGAGCTGCACAGCCCTGAGGAAGTAGCGTTCTCCACGTCGCACCCCTTCATCCGACGCCTCGCACCCGCCGACCCTCCCACCGAGGTGGTCGACAAGGGCCTGCTCGCCATGCGCGACGCCATGGCCCGACGCGACAGCACCCTGGTGCGCGACATCCTCTTCACCTTGACCACGACGGACCGCCGCCCGGTCGACGCCCACCAGATCGCTGCTGCCAACTCCGACCCGATCTCGGCGTGAGCCAACCGCGGCGTCTCCCCGCCGCCCAGCGTCGTGACCGGGGGGCGTCGCGTGGTCGGTGAGACCGTGCCCGAAAAGGTTGTCGTCGTCGGTCAGGGCTACGTGGGACTGGCCCTCGCCATGACAGCTGTCGAGGCCGGGTTCGACGTCGTGGGCATCGACCAGGACGACAACAAGATCAAGCGCCTCGCCGCCGGGGACTCCTACGTCGAAGACGTCGCCGAGACGGTCCTGGCGGCGGCGCTGTCGACGGGTCGGTACGAGCCCACGTCCGACGCGGCCCGCTGCGCCGGGTTCGACATCGCCGTCATCGACGTCCCGACGCCCCTGTTCGAAGGCAACCCCAACCTCTCCCACGTGGAGGCGGCGGCGCGGATGGTCAGCCGCCACCTCAAGCGTGGCGCCACCGTGATCCTCGAGTCGACGACGTATCCGGGAACGACCGAGGAGCTCGTGGGCCCCATTCTCGAAGAAGGATCGGGCCTGGTCGCCGGCGCCGACTTCCACCTCGGCTACAGCCCGGAGCGGATCGACCCCGGGAACCCGACGTGGACCCTCGTCGCCATCCCCAAGGTCGTGGCCGGCATCGACGCCCCGTCCCTGCAGGCCGTGCGGTCGTTCTTCGACCGGCTCGTGGACCGGACCGTCCCGGTGTCGAGCACGCGGGTGGCCGAGCTCACCAAGCTCCTCGAGAACACCTTCCGTCATGTGAACATCGCGCTGGTCAACGAGCTCGCCATGTTCGCCGGCGACCTCGGGATCGACGTGTGGGAGTCCATCGAGGCGGCTTCGACCAAACCATTCGGCTACATGCGGTTCACGCCCGGCCCCGGTGTCGGCGGCCACTGCCTCCCCATCGACCCCAGCTACCTGTCGTGGAAGGTTCGGCGAAGCCTCGGCGTGCCGTTCCGCTTCGTCGAGCTCGCCAACGACGTCAACGCCCACATGCCGGACTATGTGGTCCGAAGGCTCGTGCATGCTCTGAACCGCATGGGCAAGCCCGCCAACGGGTCACGGATCCTCGTGTTGGGTATGGCCTACAAGCGCAACACCGCCGATGCTCGCACCTCTCCCGGCGTGTCGATCGTCGAGGGCCTCGTCGAGCTCGGAGCGCAGGTGCTCGTGGCCGATCCCCATATGCGCGCCGAAGACATCGACGTCCCCATCGTGGAGGCGACGCCCGAGGAGCTGGCTGCCGCTGACGCGGTGGTGCTCGTCACCGATCACGACGCCTTCGACTACGAGTCCGTCGTGGACAACGCGCTGTTCGTGCTCGACACCCGCAATCGGATGACAGGTCCCAACGTCGAGCGGCTTTGACCCGTGCCACGAGCACCTCGTCGTCCTGGCCACGTCGTGATCACCGGCGGAGCCGGGTTCATCGGTGCCAACCTGTGCCGCGCCCTGTCCGGCCAGCCGGGATGTGAACGGATCGTTGTCGTCGACGACTTCTCCACCGGACGTGCCGACAACCTTGTAGGTCTGGACCATGTCGAGATCGTGGCGGGGTCGATCCTGGACACCGATCTGCTCGAGGCTGCCACCGGCGGTGCCCGGGCCGTCGTCCACCTCGCGGCGAGGGCGTCGGTCCCCCGCTCCCTCGAAGACCCCGTGGCCACCCACGAGGCGAACGCCACCGGCACCCTGCGGGTCCTGGAGGCGGCCCGGCGTGCCGAGGGTCCGTATGTGATCGTGGCCTCGTCGTCCTCGGTGTACGGAGCCAACCGGACCCTTCCGGCGCGAGAGGACATGGCCCCGGCCCCGTTGAGCCCGTACGCGGCGAGCAAACTCGCGGCCGAGGCGTACGCCCTCGCCTACGGGCGGTCGTTCGGAGTCCCGGTGCTCGTGTTCCGCTTCTTCAACGTGTTCGGACCGCTGCAGCGGGCCGATCACGCCTATGCGGCGGTGGTCCCGGCCTTCGTGTCCGCCGCCCTGGGGGACCGGGCCCTTCCCATTCACGGGGACGGCCTGCAAACACGCGACTTCACCTTCGTGGGCAGCGTGACGTCGGTCTTGGCCGGGGCGCTCTCCGGCGAGGTCACCGCGCCCGGTCCCGTGAACCTCGCCTTCGGCGGTCGCCACTCGCTGCTCGACCTCGTCGCCACCCTCGAGACCGTGCTCGGTCATCCTGTGGCCCGAACCCACGCACCGGCCCGGGCCGGCGACGTCCGGGACTCGCAGGCCGACGTCAGGCGCCTGCGCGGCCTCTTCCCCACCATCGAGCCCGTGCCGTTCCCTGACGGGTTGCGAGCCACCGTGGACTGGTTCCGGTCGAGCGCCGAGGGTCCGTCCCCCGCACCATCCGGCGGTCGAGGGGACTGAGCCCCACGACGGGATCTGCTTCGGGGCCGTCTCGATCTGCTTCGATACCAGGGTGATCGCCGAGCCAGGACCGATGGGGCCGGGAGGGGGGACGTCGGGGCGGGGGCCCAGCGCCTCGCCCCGACGCTCATGGGGGCCCGACATCCTCGGCATGGCGTGGGTCCTCGCCGCGGCGGGGGCCATATTGACACCGGCGCTCGCCCATGGCGCATTTCTGGGTCCCTACGACGTCTTGTCACGGTACGGCCTGTCGAGCCAGCCCGGGGTCGTCGTGCACTACACCGGCCCCAGCGACCAGATCCAGCAGATGATCCCGTGGACCTCGCTGGCGTGGACCGAGGTGCACGCGGGCCACCTCCCGTTGTGGAACCCGTACAGCGCCACCGGGATGCCCCTCGCCTTCAACTGGCTGTCGGCGGCGTTCAGCGTGCCCGCCCTGGTGGGCTATTTGTTTCCCCTCCATCTGGCGTACACCGCGGCCATCGTGACGACACTCGTGATGGCCGGGACCGGCGTCTATGTCCTGGGCCGGCTCCTCGGCCTCGGGACCCTGGGGTGCGTCATGGCGGCCACGGTGTTCGAGCTGAGCGGGCCCCTGGTGGGGTGGCTGGGCTGGCCCCTGTCCGGAGTCATGGCATGGGCCGGATGGTTGTTCGCCGCCACCCTCCTCGTCATACGGGGACGGCGGCGCGCCCGGGCCGTGCCCCTGATGGCCGTGATCCTGGCCTTCGTGCTCTACGCCGGGCAGCCCGAGACCGCCGTCGAGCTCGGCATCGCCCTCGCCGTCTTCGTCATCGCCGTCCTGGCTCTGCGGGCCCCGTGGCTCGGTGGATCGGGGCCTGTGCTGCGGCCCGCCGTCGGCGTGGCCGTAGGGGGACTCGCCGGGGTGGCACTGGCCGCACCGCTGCTGTTGCCAGGGCTGCAGGTCACCGCGGCGTCGATCCGCAGGGCCGTCGGCTACTACACCGCCCTGCCCCCCCACGACCTCGTGCATGTGGTCTTCCAGGGCTTCGACGGGATACCCGTGGCCGGAAGTCGATGGTTCGGGCCTTCGATCTACCCCGAGTCCGCCGCCTACGTGGGGGTGATCGCCCTCGTGCTCGCCGTCGCGGCCGTAGCCGTCCGTCGACGACCCGAGGTGCTCGCCTTCGGTGCCGTGGTCCTCGTCATGGCCGCGCTCGTGTTCCTCTCCCCCGTGGTGACGCTGCTGCACAGCGTCACCCACGAGCGGGGCGTGGCCTGGCAGCGCTCGCTGCTCCCCATGGCCTTTGCCCTGGCCGTCCTGGCCGGCGTCGGTCTCGACACCATCGTGCGCGCGCACCACGAGCGGGCCGTGCGCGCCTGGGCGGGAGGAGGGTTCGCAGTGGCGGCGCTCGTCGTCGGCGCGCTGTGGGCGTTCGGGCGCGGGCACCTCCCGGCGGCCGAGGCCGGCATCCGTCGGGACAGCTTCATCTGGCCCGCCACCGACATCATCGTCGGCGGCGCGGTCGTGGCGGGCCTGGTGCTGGCCGACAAGCGCCGGCGCCGCCGCGCCAATCGGGCGGGCCCGAGCCGCTTCGACGTCGGTCACGTGGCCGGCGCCGTGTTGCTTGCGTGCGAGACGGTGTTCCTCGTGATCGCGGGTGCACCGCTGTTGTCGTCGAGCCCGACGTCCCTCGCCCCGACCCCTTCGGAGGCGGTCCTGCAGCGGGTCGTGGGGGGTGCGCTCGTCGGGCTCGGCGCGCGGGCCTGCTCCCAACCGCCCACCCTCGGGATCCTCCCCAACGTGAACGTCGCCTTCGACGTGCACGAACTCGCCGTCTACGACCCCGTCATCCCGGCCGCGTTCTTCCGCAACTGGCGGGCTGCGACCGGTGAGCCCGGTGGGCCGGCTCGGGCACCGCTCGTCTTCTGCCCCGCCATCACGTCGGTGACCGTGGCTCGCCGATACGGGGTGGGCTACATCCTCGAGCCGCCGGGCCGGCGCGGTCCGCCGGGCACCGTGCTCGCCGCCCAGATCGGAAACGAGAGCCTGTGGAGAGTCCCCGGCGCGGCCCAGGCAACTTTGAGCCCTCTGCTCGCCGACGGAGGCTTCCCGGCCGACGACGAGCCCGGCACCGCCGTCGCCGTCATGCACCCCGGACCGGGGCAGTGGGACATCGTCACCGACGCCACGAGCCCCCGAGTGCTCCGCTTGCGCCTCTCCGACATCCCCGGTTGGCACGCCTCAGTTGATGGACGGCCCCTGGCGCTCCACAGCTTTTCCGGCGTGATGCTCGAAGTGCGTGTCCCTGCGGGCCGACACCACATTGAGCTCCACTATTGGCCCGACAACTTCAGCACCGGGCTCATCGTGGCGGCGGCGGTGCTCGTCCTGCTCGCCATCGCCGTCGTTGGGTCACGGGCCCGCCCTCCGAGACACACCGCCTCCTGAGCCGGCGCGGGTGGAGCGTCGGGCTCAGCGCCCGAGCAACCACGTGGCGACGCGCCCCAACCCCCGTCGGGCCATGGGCGCGGGCGCTGCGGGGCCGCCGACCTCATGCCACGGGGACGTGAGAACCGGGGCGAATGGCGCCGCCGCGCCGAGCGACATCGCCTCGTGCTCCCCGTGGAGGCCGTCCCGTCGGGCAGGCGTCTCGAGGGTGGCAAAGACGACGACACCGGTAGGACGCAGGACGACCTCGCCCCGGTTTCCCGCTAGGGAGGGTCCTCGGGCGAAGCCCTGACTGGACCCGCTCACGACACCCACCCAACGCGCCGAACCGGGCATGACTGGCCCCCTTGTCGGACCCGGAGACCACGTCGGGGTTCCGGGTCATACCGACCAGGGATATCGGTGATCGGGCTGGACAGCCCGTAGCAACGCCCCCACAACGGCGCGCGCGGAGGATGCAGGGCTCCGGTCAACCCGGCGCGTCAGAGTCTTCCTGGGCGCCGATGTCGTGGCTGGGGTGACACACCGACACCCCGCGGGGTCATCCCGTCGGGGTGTCGGTGGGAGCGAGCTAGCGCCCGAGGAACCAGGCCGCCGTCTTCCTCGCCATGCTGACGGTCTGGTACGCGACGTTGCGACTCAGGCTGGGCAGCTGCGAGAACCGCTCCCTGTTCCTCCGTCGTCCAGAGGAAGGGGAGCCGATCGTCGGCGGCGCAACCATGGGCGTACCTTCCGTGGTCACCGCACGGGGGGAACGCTCCTTGCGCTTCGGCATCCATCGCAACGGGTTCGCGAGAGTGGACCGAGGCGTGGCGCCTTCACCGTGACCGCTCGCTGACTGGCTCGTGGTGAGGAAGGCAAGGATGGATCTCCCGCCTCCGCCCGGACCGCTGTCGTCGGGGCCGCCCCGCCAGTGACTCGGCTTGAGGACGGCCAGCTGGGCGAAGGCCCGCCGGGGGGCGTCCACCAGGACCAGAAGCGCCAGGCCCATCAGGATCAAGGCGCCACCGATGACGCCCAGCATCCCGATGCCGGGCCCGGCACCGGTGAAGGCCAGGGAGCTCGACGCCGCCGTGACGGGCTTGGCGCCACTGCCACCGGAGGTGGTGGGGGTGGTCCCCGCCTTGGTGGTGGTGGTGACCGGGGCCACGGAGGTGGTCGAGGTCGACCCCCCGCCGGCCACGGCGATGACCGGGGCGATGGGGCTGCCCGTCGGCGTGGCGGTGGTGATGCCCGAGGCCGCGATGTCGTCATTGGGATAGGCCGTGCACGTGAGCGCCAGGGCACTGCCGGCCACGGTGAGGCTCAGGCTGGCCGAGGCGTCCTCTTGGATGGTGATGGACGAGCTCGTGGCCGTGAAGCCCGGGATCGTCGCCGGGGTGGCGGGCAGCGACAGGCTGACCCCCGACGCCGGGATGGGGCTCGGGAAGGGCACGCTGAAGGTGAGCTGCTGGGGGGTCTTGGCCGGGGTGGCCCCACTGGCGTCGATCTGGGCCGTGGCCGAGCCGGCCAGGGGCTGGCCCGGGGACACCGCGGCGGCCGCTGATGCCAACGACGCGGGCAGGTTCACCACCGTCTGGTAGCCGGTGACGCTGAAGGACTGGCCCGAGGTGGGCGCGGCCGGAGACAGCGTGGCCGAGGTCACGGCGTCGTTGAGGGCGATGCTGCCCACCGGGGTGCCCGGGCAGTACAGCTCATAGGCCCCCGTGATCGTGGTGGGTGGGGCCGTCGTCGTGGTCGTCCCCCCCGCCGAGGTCGTGGTGGTGGGCGCCTCCGTCGTGGTGGTCGGCGCCTCGGTGGTCGTCGTGGTGGTAGCCCCCGAGGTCGTGGTGGTGGGCGCCTCCGTCGTGGTCGTGGCCCCGGTGGTGGTGGTCGTGGCTCCCGTCGTCGTGGTGGTCGCACCGGTGGTGGTGGTCGTGGCTCCCGTCGTCGTGGTGGTCGCACCGGTGGTGGTGGTCGTGGCTCCCGTCGTCGTGGTCGCGGCCCCGGTGGTGGTGGTGGCCCCCGCCACGGTGGTGGTGGGAAGCGTCTCCGAGCCGAACAGGGCGATGCCTATAGCCCGGTCACCGGCCTGGTCCCCGATGGCGAGCACGCAGGTGTCTCCCGCGGCCTGCTGGGCCGCCGTGGGAGGACATGGGAAATTGGCGGCGTCGGTGGGCCCGCTGCCCGAGGTGGTACAGCCCGTGATGACCGACGTCGAGGGCACGGTTTGTTTGCACGTGGGCGTACCCACGGTGGGCGGCCCGACGGTCCCTGCCTTTATGGTCTTGGTGCCCGACAACACGCCCTTGGACGAGATGCTCGTGAGGGCGAGCGCGGAGCAACTGATGGGGATGTCATTGCCGAGGAAGAGGATCTGGGGCTGCGTCGGGTCAGAGTTGCACTGCTCGATCGAGGCCAAGGAGCCGGCGGTGAAGTTCCCGCCGCTTATGGTGACGACGTCACCGGCGGCCAGCCCTGAGCACACCGGAGCGGTCGGGCTGGAGTCGTTGCACGTCACACCGGCTGACGTCGAGGTCAGCGACAGCGTCTGTGTCGCGGCGGACGCGCTCGTCACATTGGTCGCCAGCAACAAGGTGCCGACGACCAGGGTGAGCACACCGATCGCCGTCAGCAATCTCGAGGTCTTCCTCAAGCCTTCCACGTCCCCCCCAGTCGGACCGCCCACGGCTGGACCGTGTGGTCCGCCCCGTGCGATCTCTCTCTCCAGTACTGCCTTGCTGCACTACTGCCTTGCTGCACTTCTTTTCGTTACAGCACTAGTCGCTACAAGTGGCCCTTGGGGGCGGGGCCCATCGGCCCCGCCCCCAAAGAGCACACCTTCACTTCCTTCTGCTACTTCCTAACTGTTGTCCCGCGACCGATCAGCTGATCGCGACGGTGCTCGTGTTCCCATCGATCGCAGCCGTGACGATGGTGCCGGTGCCGGTGCCGAGGTCTTCGGTGAAGTTGCCCGACGTCCCTGGACCGCTGTCCAGGCCCAAGCACACATTCAGGGTCACTGTCTCACCCTTGTCGTTCTTGGGCGCCTTGACCGTACCGCTGATCTTGAAGCCAGTCTCTACCGGCTGACCGCCCGGAGGGTCAATGTTGTCGGCGCACCCGATGTCGCCGGCACTGGTGGCCTTCGTCTGGTAGTTCACGCCGTCAAGGGTGAACTTCAGCTTCTTGAGCGACTTCAGGATCGACGTGGTTCCCGTGGCAGCGAAGCCGCCCTCGCTGTCATACGCGTACGTCTTCTTCACTTGACAGATCGAGACTGACGGGGGCGACGCCGCGGGCGACTGCAGGCCGACGCCCTTGCACTTCGCGTTCTTCGAACTGATGCCGAGGGACCCGGTGCTGCCGGTGCAGCCGGCGCCGAAGCTCGAGGTCGCCGTGGTGACCGAGGTCTTGAGCGTCGAGCTGATGGCACCGTTCGTGGTCAGGCCCGGCGCCTGGAACGTCACCAAGCCGGAAACGGAACAGTTCTTCGCCCCGTCGGGCGGCGGCTTCGACTTGGCGAACGCGGTGGACTGGACCGCGGCCACGGTACCGATAGGAAGGGCGATCGCGAGGATGCCCATCAGGATTTTGCGACGCATGTGTTGGTGCTCCTTTTGTTGGATCAGGTTGGTTTGATCACGGATAAAACAATTCCTGACACGCATCCCCCCATCAATCCCCGCAGGTGCCCGCAATCGATGTGTCCGGGGGGGTGCGTCCCGGTACTTCGACCTTGCCTTTCCGGCAATCGAGCGCTCACCGCGGGTTGAAGTCCCCCTACCCCCTTCCGTTCCCGTGGGTTCCCAGAACGATCTTTCGCGTCCATCCCGCGACGCTCATAACGGCCGCCTGGAACCCCCCGCAACCGTTACTACAAGCCACGATACGGAGTACCGGGCCGGGTCACATCGTCACGATTGACTAAATAGGAGCCTCGCCCGCGGCGTTCCCGAGGCCTGCGACGTGGTTCCGTAGGGACAGGGTGACTGGCCGTGGCAAAAGGGGTGTTTTCTCGGGCAAATCTCCCCACAGCGACGGCGTCCTCATGAAGTTCGCGTCGTACACTGGCGGTCTGTGAGGGGGCACCGGGTGCTGAAGCGCGTGGCGTTGACCTTCGTCACTGTCGGCCTCCTCCTTCTCTCCTTCGTGGCCTATCAGCTGTGGGGAACGGCGCTCTACGAGCATCACGCCCAGGACCAATTGCGCCAGGAACTCCAAGAGAAACTCGGACCCACGACGACGACGTCGCCCACCACTTCCTCACCTACCACGAGCCCGACCACGACCACGCCGGCAGCGCTCGCAGTGGCGCCGACCACTCCGGACCCGAAGGTCGGAACGCCCATAGGCCTTCTCACGATCCCGCGCATCGGAATGAACGGCGCGGCCATCGTCGAGGGAACCGACGAGAACCAGCTGCAACAGGGCCCCGGCCACTACCTGGGAACGCCGCTTCCGGGCCAGGGGGGGAATACAGCCATCGCCGGTCACCGGACGACATACGGCGCCCCTTTCTACAACCTCAACGAACTACAGCCCGGCGACCCGATCATGATCCAGACATCGCAGGGGACCTTCACGTATCGGGTCGTCACGGCACACGTGGTGTCCCCCTTAAACACAGCTGTGCTCGACGCCAGCACCGGCCCCGAGCTCACCTTGACGACCTGCAATCCGCGTTATAGCGCCGCTACTCGGCTGGTCGTCCTCGCGACACTGACCGCCGCTGTTCTGACCACGCCCCCCACGGTGCCCACCAGCGCCCCGACGTCGAGCTCGAGCAGCACGCCTGCCACCCTCCCTAAAACTCTTGGAGGCGGGGTCGGGGAAAGCAGTGGTGGCCTGAGTGGTGTGAGCACGCGTGGACAAGTGGAACTGGCAATTCTGTGGGGGGCCATGACCCTTCTGGCGGCCGTGCTCGGGCTCGTCGGCTGGCGTCGGGGCCGTCGACCGTGGTCGTGGGTGGTGTTCGCGATGGGCGCGCCCCTGACGTTGGCGGGATTGCTGGTCTGTTACCAGCACATCAGCCTGGCCCTGCCCCAGAGCTTCTGATGCCAGTACTTCGGACATCAGGCTCCTGACATCGACGTTGTCGGCCGGAACCATCCCTCAAAATTTGTCAGTCGAGTCGATCCATCCCGCTCCGAGTCCGCCAACGGGCCCCGAACACGGCGTATCCAGGCCATCTGGCCCCGGTAAGTCCGTCCCTCAGGGTCCTTTTTTTTCCTCGAAGAGGCCATTGCGGTTGGCCAACGACCACACAACCAGCTATCTTAAGGACTTGGGGCCACGCTCCGTGGTGAGGGGTCCCGGGGGGTGCGGGGGAAGTGTCTCGAAAGCACGGTGATGGCGTTCGTTGAGCGCCTCGGGGGCGACAATGACCGGCAACGCCGAGCAGCCGCCACTCGCAGCGCGCCCGTCGCAACTCCGTCGCTCGTTTGCGATCCCGAAGAATCGACTCCGGCCGAAAACGGGCACCCCGTATCGGATGTGCCCGCCATCGCCGGTCGTCGGGTCTGGGGGGCGACCCCGGGCTACCACGTCATCGCGTGCGTCGACGTCCAGCCGGCATCGGAGATCGGCGCCCATCCCGAGCGGTTGGACGTGTTGTGGCGCTTGGCCATTCGTCGCATGGAACGATGCGTCCGGCCCGAAGACAAGATGTGCATGCTCGGCGGAGCGCGCATCGCAGTGTGTCTGGGTGCCGGCGGACAGGGGATCGCCCCCAACGCGCTCGGACGGCGCCTGGCGCGAGCCATGGGCGACCACCTCGCCGTGGGCGCGGCCGGTCTCGACTTGCGGGTAGCGGTCGGCATCGGCGCGGCATCGGGCGACGTGGAATCCTCCGAGCTGGCGGCGGCGGCCATGGCGACGATCCGTGAGACAACGGCGCGCGCCGGCACCTTGGGAACCGCTCCCCCGCGACCATTCGTCGCCGTGACGCACGTTCCGGATCGCCTGGTTTCCTTCCTCGCCGGTGCCCACAATGGATCGAGACCCGGCACTCGCAAGCCGGTGCGTCGGTCCCCCTCGTGGCCACCGCATCGCCTCGTCCGACGAGTCCTCGTGCCGCTGGTTGCCGACGGCGACGTCGTGAGCGCCTCGCTATCGAACAGCGAGGCATGGCAGTCGCCCTGGGCGGGTGATACTTCCCCCTTGTGGGCGTCAGGGCTCCGGGTTCTGCTCGTCGATCCCGAACCCGGTTCCGACAACACCCCGCGGCCCATGGTGGACGCCGTCGCCGCGGTCACTCGTCGAGCCGGCGCCCAGCCCATCGTGGCGTCGGCCCTCGACCCTGACGGGGTCTTGCTCAACCTCTACCTGACCCAGCCCGATGTGGTGGTCATCGTTCTTCAGGCGCTTGGGTCTCGATCCGATCTGGGTCCGCACTGGGGCCGGGCCTGGGAACGCCCCGCCCAACTGGCGCGGGCTCTGCGCGACGTGGGTGTTCCCGTCGTCGCCCTGGGGATGGGTGCCAGTGCGGCTGCGCTGGCGGTGTGTGTCGAACAGGGAGCCGTCGGGCTCTTCCATTCGGACCTCCTCCCTCAGGAGCTGGCGCGCCTCGCCGCGGCCCGGTCCAACGCCGCTAACAGCGGAACTCCAGCTGTCCGGGACGAACCCCGCGGTCCGGGGCAGTTGCCCGCACCCTACGACGCGCTCGTCCACCTGACACCGAGCGAGCGGCGGGTCCTGTTCCACATGATGGAGGGCAGCTCGGCTTCTGAGATCGCCGACATGTTGGTTGTGTCGCTCACCACGGTGCGGTCGCACATCCGCTCCATCCTGCGAAAGTTGAACGTCAATTCTCAGCTCGCCGCGGTAGCCCTTGCCTTCGGCACCCTTCCGCGCCAAGCGTCGACCGCCTGACCCGATGATCGCCTTGCCAGCCCCGCCCTCTTCGATAGAGTCATCCAAATGACTCCGATGAAATGGCTCACCGCTGTCCTCGCGGTTCTCGGTCTGGTCGCGCTCGTGGCAGCCATCATCTACTTCACGGTGGCCGCTCAATCCCTGCCGACATTCCTGGGCCCGCTCCACCATGTGCAGGCCCACCGCAAGCGGCGGGGCGAGGCTGTTTTGGCGCTGGCCATCGTGCTCTGGGCCGTGGCCGCCATCATCTTCTTCGTCGAGCGGCGTTCCCTGACGGCACCGAGCCCAACGAGCACAACGGACCAACCGGCCGCCTGAGAGACGGCGCCGCGAGTCCACACGTCGCCACGCGGTGAGGACCGCGGTGGTGCACGACCCGTCATCACTGCCCCGACGTTCGTGGCGAGGCTGGCTGTTGCTCGGCGTGGTCGGGCTGGTGGGTGGGTGTAGCGCCGGGAGCTCGGCCAGCCTTGCCAGCGTGCAGTCCGGCACGATCGCCTACGTCTGTACCGGCGCCTTCAGCGCCGAACCCGGGACGTCAGTCGCCGTTGTCGACCTTGCCCGCGACGGCGCCCTATCGCCCGTCAGCGTCGGATCGCTGCCTTCGGCTCTGGCCGCCACGTCCGACGGGCGGCGCCTCCTCGTAACCGCCGAGGGCGAGGACCACCTTGTGGTTCTTGATACGGGCACCGGCTCCGTCGTGGGGACCGTCACCACCGGGCTCGAGCCCGACGCCGTGGCCGTGGGGGGACCGGGAGACACCACGGCGTTGGTGGCAAACCTCGGGGACGGCACCGTCACGCCTGTCGACCTCACCACGCTCCGGGCGGGACACCCCATCCCCGTGGGCTCAGAGCCCGACGCCGTGGCCGTGGGGGGACCGGGAGACACCACGGCGTTGGTGGCAAACCTCGGGGACGGCACCGTCACGCCTGTCGACCTCACCACGCTCCGGGCGGGACACCCCATCCCCGTGGGTCCCGGGCCGACGGGGATCGCACTGTCGGCTGGGGCACCGACGGCGTGGGTCTCGGTGGGCTCATCCCTGATCCCGATCGACCTCGCCACCTTCACGGCCGGCAACGCCGTCGTCGTGGGTCACGTGGCTCAGGCGGTTGCCCTCGGGCCGCGCGGCACGACGGCATGGGTGGCGGGAATTGACGGCACCGTGACGCCTGTCGATCTTCGGACGGGTCGGGCGCAGCGTGCTGTCCACGTCGGCGGCCGACCCTCCGCCATCCTCGTCCCGTCGGCGGAGGGCTGAGGAAGCGCCCGGCAATCGCTGCCACCTCACAAGCGCGACTGCTCGCTCCTCGTCAGGAGAAGCTGTTTCCGGGACGAACAGCGCCGTCCGGACGGCGCCGTGGATACCTCGTCAGCCGTGGAAATCCACCGCGTCCGACGCCGTCGCCGACAACAGCGTGACTCCGGTGTCCACCGCGGTCGGAGTGGCGACGCAGCGGCTGCTCGGTGAACGGACCTGCCCGCCTTTGTTGCTACCCCAGGCCCACACCTTCCCGGTGGAGTCGACGACGTACGACGTCGACCCCCCGGCAACGACGTCGGAGATGGCCTGACCGTTCAACACTTTCACCACGGTCGGTATCGACTCCCGGTGCTGCCGCCCGGCACCCAGCTGACCACAGAGATTGCTTCCCCACGCGACGACAGCTCCGGTATTGAGCAGTGCCAGTTGATGGCCGTCGTTGCCGAGATCGCCCCCGGCGTAGACCTGCACCGCATGGGTGCCGCTCGGCAGTTGCACCTGGACGGGCACGGCCGAATTCTTGGTAGAGCCATTCCCCAACTGGCCCGCGCCACCGAGTCCCCAGTCCCAGACTTGGCCGCTTTCGAGCAGGACCGTGGAGTAGGCGTTCCCGTCGCTGATCGCCACCACAGGGTCACCGACGGGCAGCCCTGTCACAAGACGGGGGGTGGCGACATTGCCCGTCAACGTGTACCCGCATGTGTACACATCACCCGATGCGGTGAGCCAGACGACGGTACCGCCGCCCCCGGTGACGGCCACCACGTTCGAGAGACCCGGGACCTTGGTGGGCACCAGCTCCTCTTTGTGGTTCCCGAGACAGAGCGTGCCGCGGCCGTTCCAGCCCCATGCCCAACCCTGACCCTGCGAATCCACCGCGAACGCCATGTCCTGGGCCTCACCGATGGCCCTGATCACGGTGCCGGAGGGGAACTGGACGTGGACCGGTGTCATCACGCTGTTGGCTCGTTTGTTGTCACCGAGCTGGCCGAAACTCCCGTTCCCCCAGGCCCACTCCTGGCCATTGGCGAGCAACGCGTAATTGGCGGAATTCGCCGCCGCCAGCGCCGTGACGTTGGTCAGACCAGGCAGGGCCGTAGGCACGTGCTGATCGTTGGCGGCGCCTTGACCCACCGTCTTGTACGACCCCCACCGGTACACGGCCTGGCTCTGGGCGCCCGCCGTCCCGGCTCCGAGACCGACCATGACGGAGCTCAGCACGGCCAGAACGGCGAGTCTCCTGGCCGAGGCGACGAACCCAAAGTCACGCGCGCCGATAGACATTGCCTCTTCATAGGCGCGCCTCCCTCCCTTTGGCATCGTCAAGAATGACGGTACGTCGCCTAGCCGGGCCCTGACCGCGCACGGATCCTGACCGCGGCGGCGGAAGATGGGTGCGTACGCCCTCAGGCGACCCGTCGACGTCACACCGCATGGTGAGTGGCCGCGCTGTGTCCCGCATCCTCCAGCATGCTCACTGAGGGTGATATGAGAGCTGGCTCTGTGGCAATCAGCCCAGAAACCCCCCACGAGCTGCCCATACTCCCAAAATTTGACGATGAGATACCACCTCCTTCGGCATACACTGAAGCCTGACAACCACGTCATACAAGGGGGAACCGCATGCATCGAATTCGTTCACGTTCAGTTCGTCTCTTCCTCGTCCCGGCGCTGACACTCCCCCTCGTGTGTGCCGCGGTGTTGGCCCTTCCCGGAGCCGCATCCGCAAAGGGTGGCCCGAAAGGAAAGATCACCTGCACCACGGACAGCGGGTCAGAAACCAGCGGCTTTATCACCATAGGCGGGTGCTCCGGCACCGCTTTGGCCGGCACCGGTGGGAGCTCGAAGCCGATCTCGATCGCGGTGTTGGCATCCGGTGGGCCCGTGGATTGGGTCAACGGCAACGTCACAACGTTCGCGGCCCCGACACTGGGCTCGGGTAACGCCAAGCACTGCCCGGGCTACATCAAGTCGACCAAGAAGGCTCCCTATAGCGGAACCGAGCCGTCGGTTGTGACGTTCAGCGGCGCGGTGACCTCCGACAACACGGGCCTCAAGATTCCCGGCAGCTACAAGGGCTCGGTGTGCATAAGCAACGACTCGGCAGAAACCTTCAGCGCAGCGAAGCCGTTGAAGATCAAGTGATCTTCGTCTCGTCAGGTCCCGCCGCTCCGGAGTCTGACGAGTAGCCGTCAGGCAAACGGGAGGGCCTCGGCCCTCCCGTTTGCGTTGTCGTGAAGACAGACTCGTCGTTCCGGGTGAACGGACGTTCAAGGTCTGAGTCGCCTGTCCATGGAGTGGCGGTCATCTTCTGGTTCGTGACCGCCAGAATCTGGACCACGAGGCCCCCTCTTCGGAGGGGGTCTCGTGGGTTTCCCCGCTCGTGTGGACGTCGCCAATGCCGGACCGGGATTAGAGTCCCACGGCATCGGACACGGCGAACACGGGGGGCAGGCCGCGCCACGCGCCGAGCCGGGGCGACCGGCAGCACGGAGACCGCGTCGGGCCACGCCTCGGCAGATGATGACCAGGCACCTCGAGGGCTCGGGCATCGAGCTCGGGCCCGGCCATCATCCCTTCTCCTTGGCCCTGCCGGGTGCCGAGGTCCGGTTCGTAGACCGTTGGCTCCCCGAGGAAAGCGCCGAGCTGTTCCCGCACCTGGCCACCCACGGCGATTTCACCCCACCGCACATCGTCGCCGACCTCAACACCGATCGGCTCCATCCTGTCCCCGACTCCAGCCAGGACTTCGTCATCGCCAGTCACGTGCTCGAGCACCTCGCCGAGCCGATCGGGCTCATCGCCGAGATCTACCGGGTGCTGCGACCGGGGGGGACCGCGCTCATCCTGCTGCCCGACCGGCACCGGACCAAGGACCGCGAGCGACCCGCCACGTCACTCGATCACCTCGTCGCGGAGTACCGCGCCGGGGTCACCACCGTCGACGATACGCACGTCGTCGAGTTCTTGAAGAGCAGGGGCAAACCCCTGGGCACGACTCCCGAGCAACGACTCGAGCTCTTGGAGCATCACCGCCGCCGCTCGGTGCACGTGCACTGTTGGGATGCGCCTGAGTTCCTGTCGGTGCTCGTTTGGGGAGTCCAGAACCTCGATCAGCAGTGGGCGTTCGTCGATGGCGTCCTCCCCGGAGACGAGAGCCCGCCGGGCATCGAGTTCGGATTCGTGCTTCGACGCGCCACCACGATGCTCGAACCGGCTACGCGGTCCACCCGACTTCACGAGTCGTGGGAGATGTGGCGCGACAGTCGCATGCCCTTGCAGCGCGCTGCCGCTGGGCGCCGGTCCTCGCGGGTGGTGGCGAAGGCACGGCGCCGAGTCCGGGACTATCGGGGACGTGACGGATCGGGCGGGTGACGCTGCCGGCGGTTCCATCCGATGAGCCCGGCCCCGGCTAGGCCGAGCCCGCTCAGCGCGGCCGCGGCGATCCCGATGGTGAAGGCGGTCGGCATGTACTGCAGCTCGACGAGGTGCCGGCCGGGGGGGATCCACGCCTGGAGCATCACGCCGGCGAAGCGCTGCAGTGCCAAGGGACGGCCGTCGATGGTGGCGTGCCATCCCGGGACGTCGGTGAGCCGGAGGCGCAGAACGGTCGGGCCGGCGGCATCGGTGACGACGTGACGGACGGCGGGATTCGGGCCCGTCACGGCCACGGCCGGGCCCGGCGCATCGACAGCGGGCAAGGTCCGGCGCGACGGGTCGGGAACCAGGGTGGCCTGGGCGGCGCCGGGGATCCGGTAGAGGTCCTCGTCCCCCACCACTTGGTCGTAGACGCCGCCCACAGCCCCCGGTTGGCCATGGTGCACCAGGATGAACCCGACGCCGTACAGGCGAGCCACCGCTGCGCTCCGCACGACAGGGCAGAAGGCGCTGACCGGGATGGTCGGCTTGGCGTGCAGGGCCGGGAAGTACGCCTGCGGGGTGATGGGGTCGTAGGCGGACAACTCCCGGATCCCCACCAAGCTGTTGGCCTCGGGCAGGATCCCGAGGGTCGGAGGCGCCTGACAGGATCGGGCCCCGAACCCCACCACCGATGAACCGACCGCCTTCACCAGGCTCGCCTCCGCCGTGGTGGGTTCCACGAAGGTCGGACTCGAGGACCACAGCGACGCCCCCACGCCGGCCAGGAACGCCGTCTCACAACCGATCAGCACCGCCCCCGCCCACCACCGGGTTCGGTCCGGCCGCCGGCGCAAACCCAGTGACAGCAAGCCGTACGCAGCCAGTCCCACCACCGCTTCCGTCGCGGGCCAGATGAAGCTGTCGGCTCGCTGGTGGGCGGCCGGCGGTGTGAGGGTCCCGCGACCCACCACCCACAGAGCGGCCAGCACGAGGATCGAGACGCCGAAGCCTGCACCGACCCACGTCCGCACCGCCCAGTCCCGACCCGATTTGACCACGATGTCGACACCCACGCCGGCGAGGGCGGCGACGGCGAAGCTCACCATCACCACCCCCAGATGCCAGCGCGCCCGGAAGGGCAATTGGTTCATGACCGACGCCACCGACGGCACGAAGGCGAGGGCGAACATGACGGCACCGACCGCGCCCAGGGCGAGCACCTCGGGCCGTTTCCCTCGAAGGACCAGTGCCATGGCCGACAGGACGATGGCGATGACACCCACATAGTCCGAAGCGCCCACGCTGAAGAACCGGCTGTGCGCCAGGGACGAGGCACTGAAGCCGGGGAGCATCAGGCTCGTCAGGTTGTGCAAAGGGATGGCGCTGTTCACGCGCGTGGCATTGCGAAACACCGAGCCGGGAATCAGTTGCATCCCGGGCAGCAGCAACGGAGCACTCAACCCGAGGCCGATCACCGCCGCCGCCGCCAGGTCAGCCATGGTCCGCACCACGCGTCGGCGTTCGGATCCCCGTTGCTCTCGCACGAGGACCACCACAACGAACACCACCAGGGACGGCCCGAGCACGACCAAGGCGTCGGGCTGGCCGGCATAGACCGCACAGGCCCCGACGACGGCGAGGAAGGCAACGGCGCGGAGGCGATGACGGCCGCGCACCACCAAGGTGGCGGCGGCGAAGATCCATCCCGCCCATGCCATGACCGCACCGATCGGCCAACCCAGAAACCCCATGAAGACGCCACTGAGCTCGTAGATGGTGCCCGCCATGACCGCACCCATGACCCCGAGTCCGAGCACCCGGGCGAACACGTACACCCCGGTCCCCGCCAGGGCGAGGGTGACGAGCACCTGCACCGTGTAGGCCAGGTGCAGCGGGGCCAGGTAGCCGAGGAGGGCCGGGATACTGAAGACCCCCGACTGCCAGTTGAACGCCAGGGGCAGCCCCAGGGCGTTGTAGGGGTTCCACAGGGGCAACTGGCCATGATGGACCTGCGTCCATGCCAGCGTCGTCCACGGGATCATCTCGGCGATCTGATCGGTGGCCTGGGCGTTGTGGGCGACCACCCCCGGTTGCTGGGACAACCCGTAGCGCGCCAGGAGGTCGAAGGGACCGAGGGACGAACCGTGGGCCAGCGCCGGTGCCATGACCGCACCGGCGGCGCCCAGCACCCACAGGACCCCGAGGATGTCGGGGGTCCCGGCCAACCATCGTGCCGCCGCGGTCAACCACTCCCACGGCGCCCGCATCGAGGTCGCGTGGCGTCGCCGCTGCGCCATCACCCTTGCACGCCGCTGCTCATGGCCCCTCACCCCGGTGGTCTCGTCACCGACAGGGGATCGTGCCACGCTGCCAGCTTCGGCCAAGTCTGGCCGCTGCCGGCGCGAGACGGGCAGGATGCCGGTCTGCTAGAAGCGCCTGGACGCGTCGAGCTACCTCATCAGCCCGGCGAGAAACCCCACCGCGGCCTCGAGGGCCTCACGTCCCTGGGAGAACGCAGGGCGCTAGACGACGGCGCCGTCTCGGAGGCGGATGCGTCGCCCCGCCCGGCTGGCCACGTCGACATCGTGGGTGGCCACGACGATCGTGACGGCTTCTTCGCCCGATTGGAGCTCGTTGAGGAGGGACATGACCTCCTGCGCGCTCGCCGAGTCGAGGTTTCCCGTGGGCTCGTCGGCGATGATGACCCGGGGGCTGTTCGCCAGAGCCCGGGCGATGGCGACACGTTGCTGTTCTCCCCCCGACAGTCGCGACGGCAGATGGTCGAGGCGCCCTCCGAGTCCGACCCGTTCCAAGAGCTCACTCGAGCGCTGCCGGCGTTCGGCCTTCGAATGGCCATGGGGGGTCATGGCGATGCCCACGTTCTCCTCCGCCGTGAGGGTCGGGATGAGATTGAATTGCTGGAATACGAACCCGATCTCCTCGCTCCTGATGCGGGTCAGCGTGGAGTCCGAAGCCCTGCCCATCTCATTTCCCTCGAACCGGATCGTCCCTTGCGTCGGCGTGTCGAGGGCGCCGAGCAACTGCAGCAGCGTGCTCTTGCCCGAACCGCTCGGTCCTTCCATCGAGACGAACTCCCCCGGCTCGATGTCGAGGTCGACGTCGTGGAGGGCCAGCACGGGTGTGCTGCCGCGCATGTAGCGGCGCTCAACTCCCCGCAACTCGTAGAGCCTGCCGTTCGGCACGAACGTGGCGGGATCGACCCTGGTGTCGGCCGCGGCTGGTGCTTCGGGGTTTCCGTCTTCGCTCATCGGTTCGGCCCCCTCCGCCGGGCCCGGTTCCTCAACTGGTGGTGTACTCATCCGAGGTCCCGGAGAGCCACGGCGGGTGCGAGACGCGAGGCGCGCCAACCGCCGGCGACGCCGGCGATGAGGCCGCCGACCACTGCCGAGGCGAGGCCCAGCAAGATGATCCCGGCATCGATCGGGGCACGCAGATGGATCTTCGACGACGCCTGGGCTGCCGTCGTCGCCTGGTGGAAGACGGCGCCTACGGTCGAGGTGCCCACCGGGATGGTCGAGCTCGTGGCGGTGAGGGCAGGACCCACGGCTCCGATGATGGCGCACACGGCGATGCCGACCGCCACCCCCAGCACACCCCCGAGAATGCCGATTCCCACGGTCTCGGCGACGATCTGCCGCACCACCCGCCCCCGCGACCAGCCGATTGCGCGAAGCGTGCCGATCTCCCTGACCCGCTTGGCGATGCTCGACAGGGTGAGCAGCGCCGCGATCAGGAACGAGGCCAACAACACGATCACGGCCAGGGCCCCGCCGAGGTTGGTGGCGAGCGTGTGGGCGTTGGACAGGCTACCGGTGACCTGGCCCGAGAGCTGCTTGTCGGTGAGAACCTGGGCGCCGGGGAGTTCCTTGTGGATGGCGGCGGCCACCGCGTTCACGTCCGAAGACTTGTCGACTTTGACCAGGACCTCATTGACCCGGCCCGTGTTCGAGCCCAGGGACTGAAGGGTGGAGAGGTCGAAATAGATATCGGAGGTGTTGCCCGTCAGGGTCGGGTTCACAAGACCAGCGACGGTGAACACCGTCTTGTCGATGGTGAGCTGCTGGCCGACCTTGATGTTGTTCGTGCTGGCGTAGGCGGTGTTCACGAGGATCTGGTCGGCCGGCTTGGTGCCGAACCACTTGCCCTTGACCACCTGGGCGGGCGTGATGAGCCCGGTCGAGGTGTCCGACGGGTCCACCCCGGCGACGGTGTAGCTCTTGGTCTCGGTATTGGTCGAAGGCGGATTCAGCACCCGGGTGATGGTCTGCTCGGGCACGACGACTTTGGTCTCGTACTGCTGGTACGACGCGGGCAGACACTTCGAGAAGACCGCGCCGAAAGCGGCACCTCCAAAACCTCCTCCGCCGCCCCCGCCCCCGCCGGCGAAGGTCCTGCCGCCCCCGCCGCCCAGGCCGCCTCCGCCTCCGGGAGCTCCCGATCCCGAGTTGCCCGTCGGGGCGGTGGTCGTGGGGGTGGCGCCGGGAGAGGTGGTGGAGGTCGTCCCGAAGGCGCCCGACGACTGCAGGCATGCTCGCACCGAGGCCTCCTGGGCGGCGGTCAGCGGCGGCGGCTTCTGCACGCTGGTGATCGTCTGCCCGCCCGTGGTAACGGTGTCGGTCTGGGCGGGAACGGTGCCGGTCTCGTGCAGGGCCTGCAGGGACAGGCCGGGAACGGCTGAGGCCACACCCTTGACCGAGGCGACGTCCGCCACCGCCGCGCTCGGGAACGTGATGAGCGTGCCCGGAACGAAGAAGTCATAGGTGAATTCCGTCCCGGCCGGACCGAGTTTGGACAGATCGGTCAGCACCGACGAGTTGGCGTTGAGGAGCGCGGCCTGGTCCGAGGCATTCAACGAGGCAATGGCCGAGGCGCCACCTCGACCGCGTCCGGCTCCGGCGGCAAAGAAGCCTCCTCCCCCTCCGCCGGCCCCGCCTCCGCCAAAACCACCTCCGGTCGGTGCGGTTGTGGTCGTGGTGGTCGAAGCGCTCGAGGTCGTGGTGGCGTCAACGGTCCGGGTCACGATGATGTCGGTGCCCACCGAGGAAAGAGGGGAAAGGATCTTGTTCTGGGCCTGGGTCAGCCCGTCGGAGACGCCGACGATCCCCATGACCAGCCCGACTCCTGCCGCCAGGCCGATGGCGGTCACCACCGTCCGGCTCCACCGCCTGCGCAGCTCGTTCCACGCATATCCCACTGCGAACATCAGCACCTCCGGTGCTCCCCGACGACGGCGGGCACGATACGAAGTCAACCTGGCAACTCCCTGTGAACGAGACCGTCTGGGCGGAACTCACAGGGACCTCAAAGGAGAGCACGCGTCGGGCTCCAGGCGGCGCGCGGCGCGAGGGGTTGGGGCATTCCCAGGGCGGGCGGCGCCCTTCGTTGGCTACGGGATGATCGCCGCAGGCGCGGGCAGAGGTATGGGGACCCCGAATCGCACCGTGACACCGTCTCGTCGCATGCTGCGCGTGAACCATGTCACGGAAAAGAAGATCGCAGCAGCGGTGAGCGACAAGGTGATGATCGTGCGCTCCAGGGGGAAGGCCCCGCTCGAGGCGGTCAGAAGGAGCCACAGCACCACTCCCCCGTTGACGAACATCGCCACCGCCCACAAAAACGAGACCCGGACGAAGAACCGGTGGACGGTCGGTCTGGCCAACAGCTCGGGGGTAAGCGGGCAGAAGTCATGGGTGAAGCGCTGCGTGAACGGACGACCCAGGACAGCCGAGCCCAACAACACGAGCGATGCGAGGAAGGTGCTGGCCGTGGGCTGGATGAAATAGAGGAAGGCGCTCCCCGTCACGAACGAGATGACGGTCCGAGTCGTCAGGAGGATGGTCCCGAGCACGAGGAGGGTCGACACCCGCTCGTGTCGAATGAGACGGCGGGCCACGATCAAGTAGGACCAACCGAGGGCGCCGAGAAGGGCGCCACGAAAACCGGCTATGAGAAGGACGCAGTAGTAGGCGGCTACAGGGCAAACGACGCTCTCGAGCACGACCGGAATCGCATGCCACAGCACCAGACGCGGCGAAGGCATCTGCAATACGGAGCCGGCGCGTCCTTCAGGATCGTCTTGGAAGTCGAGCGCCCGCAGTGCCGTTCGGCGACTGTCGGGTGAGTTGATGGAACACCTTACCCCTCCTGCGGCTGCTATGGGACGCGGACCTGGTCGATACCGACTAGAGTGGATTTCGCGGACAGCCAGTTTTCACGCGAGCTGTGCGTCATTGCCGGTTGCCACAAGGTCTCCCGCAAATGTCCCGAGCGTGGAGAAAAGAGGCAACACCATGGCAGCAGGCACCGTGAAGTGGTTCAACGCCACCAAGGGCTTCGGATTCATCACCCCTGACGACGGCACACCCGACGTCTTCGCCCACTTCTCGTCCATCGAGGGTTCGGGGTATCGCGAGCTCATCGAGGGCCAAAAAGTGGACTTCGAGTCCGAGCAGGGCCCCAAGGGCCTCCAGGCCAAGCGCGTCCGACCGCTGTAAGGCGGGTTTCCATTCCGGCCGGGAAAGCCCACTCCGAGGATGCCTGAGGGCAGGCATCGCGACGAACAGGCTCTGGTCCTTCGGGATCAGGGCCTGTCCTTCGCCGGAATCGCCCGGGAGTTGGACCTCGCCGGTGCCATCGATGCCAACGCGGCATTCAACCGAGCGTTGCGGCTCCGCAGTGCCGCCGAGCAGTCCGCGCTCCGGGGACGTGAAGTGGTGAGGCTCGATGCCTTGAGCGAGCGGCTCCGCGCCCGCCAGGGCGTAAGCGAAGAAGAGCTGGCCCGCCAGATGCATGGTGTGCAACGTCTTCGCAAGACACTCTTCGTGGCGTGAGGCCGGTAGCAGGCTATCCCCACGCCCATCAACCCAGGACGCTCTTGAGCAACTTTCTCAGGGCGCCGTTGGTCGACCGGTACGCCTTGCGGCGCACGATCCGCTTGCCGTAGGCACCCGGGCCTTTGGTAGCGGCCTCGACATTGCCCAGTCTCGGGCCGCTCGGTAGAGCTGGCTGCGCAGTGACTTACGACGTGGCACAGCCGCATCGCAGTGACTGCGGGCCAGGCCGACCCGGGAAGAACCCTCGTTGACGTCCGAGATGACCCCCACAACTCACCCTATGAGCGCTCTCAGCGCGGAGTCACGTCCCCTGTCGGAGTCACGCTGAGCTGTCGGAGCAGGTCGTATTCGGGCTCGAGGATCTCCCGGAGCTGCTCGCGTTCCGAACTCGAGATCGAGCTCGGAGCACGCGTGGCGCGATCGCGCCGGAGCTCCAAGGGCAGGTCCAATCGTGTTGCCAAGGCGGCAAGACCGGATTCGTACGTCTCGGTGAACAAGACGGACGAGCACCCCGAGATCCGCTCGGCGGCTTCGGCCACGCTGAAACCCGGTGAGAAGGTGAAGATCTGTCGCAGGAGATCCTTTCTCGGCAGTGCCGCCAGAAAGGCCGGAAAACCGTTGCCGGCCAGAGCCCGCTCGGCATCGGTGACGGCAAAGGCCATTCCCGGTTGGTCCCCTTCGCGTATGTAGTTGTAATGGGACACGACCCGGTCACAGGGGTCCCTCAGGAGCGTGACAGTGAAGGTCCTGGGTGGGAGGGAGATCCGATGCGCCGGCAGGTGCGACCAGCCGTATAGATAAGCCCCGTGCTCGAGCACCTGACGGTGATGCGCGGCGAAGGCATAACTCCCGCTGATGGTGCGGTGCAGGTCGGACGCGGCGATCCGCCGGTGCACGGCAGCGGGGTCCTCGTCGCCGAGGGCGAGGAAGCTGAAATGGAGGCTGGTGCCGGCGGTCTTTCGAATGTGGTAGCAGTACACGCGCCTGGCTCCGTCGGGAAGCCTGTACGTCCTCGAGAGCCGTCGATAATCGGGCTCCTTCCATGCCGCATACGCCGTGACCCCGTCGTGGACGAGGTGCCCCAATCGACGCCTCACCGAGGACCGGTCCATAGCGGATTCGATTCTACCGCCGGTTCAGGACTGCTCCGTGGGCTTCGGAGACAACGGGGCGCACAACTCGTGAGGACGAGTTGCCGCCGCCGGCGAATGTCGGCGCGCATTCGCTGTGGGAGCGATCGCAGTCCCTGCTCCTACGGGCTGGGCTCGCGCACGGACAATTGCCTACGTCTTGGCTCCCTGGCGCCACCGACCTGACGGGGGTTGCCGGCGGCCACCCCCGGGGTCGCGGCGCGCTATCTCGACGACGTACCGCGTCTGAAAGGTGGCGAGTCGCCTGGGTACTGGCGACTCGACCCTCAGGTAAGTGTCGGTGTCAGCGTGTGGGGCCCCTGCGTGGGTTGAGCCTGGTGGCCGGCACCGGGTACGGAATGCCGTTCACGTTCAGCTCGAGGACTGCAAGCCCCCACATTGGTTTCCTATCGGAGGTGAGTCGATGTTCTCGGACGTGGCGGGCGGCGGCGCTACAGCCGTCTTGGATAAACCAGTGTCGGGAGCGTGCTCGTGAGGTCACCATCGGTTTCGCGCCGCCACGCCGACACGTTCGGGATCGCTACGCCGAATCGTTCCGCGACGAACTGCAATTGCGAGGTGTGGTCGAAGGTGTCCGAGCACACCCAACCTCCCGCGCTGAACGGAGAGACCACCTACATGGGAACCCGAACGCCCATGCCCACCGGTCCGGCAATGCCACCCGCCGTCGAGGGCAACGGGCGAGCGGTGATGTATTCCCCCTGAGTTCCCGGGGGTGGCGTGGGAGGAGGCACGTGGTCGAACCAGCCGTCGTTCTCGTCGTACATGAAATCACGGTGCTGGCCCACACCTCGGGATTGAGCATGAGCGTCGATAACACCTTGGCTGTGTACCACTCGCCGAGCGCTGCAGGGGCCGGAGGGTGTTCGTCATACCCGTCTGGGGCCACAACCCATGTCACGGCCGGGAGCTTGTTGCGAACGACGTCGTGCGCGAGGTTGTCCGCCTCAAAGCTGGTGAAGGCGAGCCCAGACCCGATGTTCGGACCGAAGTACCCGAACGCGTTCTTGTGGCGCTGGCTGGTCGCCACTCATCCTCCGGCCGGCCGGGCCACGCAACACACCGCCCCATGACCCCTTTGGGGAGTTGCCATGCCCGGCTGACGTGACGACGCTTGGCAGCGACGCCCTGAACGGAAGGGTTCCTCCGGGCACGAATCGACCGGATTTCGGCTCCCGGGGCGACAAGAACGTCTTGCTTGGGCATCAGTTGGCCCCACGTCGGAATTCCCTGGACACTGACGACGCAGAGTGGGGCTCGTGACGCGCACAGAGACCGGGGCCTTCGCGAGGATGAGGGTCTCTCAGATGCGCCCGTTCATGCAGATGGCGGTCGCTGTCATCGCCGTCGTCGCCACCGCGGCATTCGGAATGACCGCCCCGGCGATATCCCGCACGCCCGTCACGACGAAGGGTCTGGCGGGTATGACCCTCTGCATGACGCCCCATCAAGCATGGGTTTGGGAGAAGGCCGTGTTGAGCGTTCCCGCCGTCGTCGTGGTCCCGCCCCGACTCTGCCCGTAACTGATCATGGCGTCCGGCGCGCAGCTGAATGTGAGCGGAACCACGGTCAAAATCGAAAGGACCGACCCGCCAGCAAGCTCGCGTTCAAACCTGAGTCGAGGCAAACCTTGGCCCGCACGGCTCCTTTGACCCCGGGATTGCCGGCGCCGATGGAGCGGTTTCCCGTCACCGATCCTCGCACGACGACTTCCGTCCCACCACCACACTTGTCCCGCTTGATGGTCGAGGTGGTGGACGAAAAGAGGAACGTCGTCTGACCGGTGCCGTTCCAAGTGACCGTACTCGAGCCTGACGCGCGTAATACAGAGCCGGAAATGGTGCCTGAACCACCTGTGGCAGCGGGTTTGTTGCAGCCCCCGAGCGTGAGCGCACCTGAGACCGTTCCCGTCAAGGTCGTGCAGACGACCGTTACCTGTTTGGACCTGGGACGAACGCCCCTTTCCGACGCGTAGGCGGGGCGAGGGCGGGTCGGGCCATTGTTGGCGGCCTGGAGGTTGGCCCCCAGCAAGATCCCTCCGCCGAATATCACGGCGGCCCCGACGATGGCGATAAACGTGCGTCCCCTCGGTCCCGTGGCTCCCAGGCGTCCCCTCACGCCCTCATTATCTCCCGGATCACCGACACCCTCGTGGCATCGCTGGGACCAACGGATGCTGCCAACTCGGGTCCTGGCCTCGACCAATCGTTTTCTAACATCGACGGTGCGTCATCAGGAGTGCCGACGAAGCGTTGATTCGCCTGGCACTCTTCCGCGCCAAAGAGGCGATATCGACGCATCAGCTGTCTCGCGCGCTGACAGATCCGACGTGGCAACGCGCACCGGCTCCTCTCCATGCTTGCAAGGAACGTTGGAACTGCCGGCTCTCCTGGGGCATTCAGATCTGACTCCGATCGGCGGAGGCGATAGCCAGTTTCACAATGGGTAGGGGGTCCTAGAGCTTCCCATCCGCAAAATCATCAAGATGGTCGATCTCCAGAGACAGCCGATTGGTCCCGCCGAGGATCATGCAGGGCCGACCTGGGTATCGGTCGAAAGCGGGTGCCTCGCTGCCGGGATCGGAACCGTAGTCAGGCGCCTGACCTCCGGTGGGTCCCATCGCTTGATCTGAACATTGCCATCGGGTTGGGGTGCCCTAAACTTGGAGGAGGAGTGGCGGGGCGCAAGGGGGGGCGTTGGAACGGCAATTCGGGGTCAATCGAACCGATGTTGATGAGCCTTCAAAGCCTGGCACGAACGTGCACAGCCCATCGGTGACGTGGCGCGAAATCACAGTGAAGACCGACTAAAAGTCGACACGATGTTACTCACAAAGAGTGAACCCGGCGCGGGGGCCCGAGCAACGGACACGAATGGCTCAAAGCCTCATGCGGCCCCACGAGGGTCACGGGTGATCTGGGTCGCCTTCGGTGCGTACTTGCTCATGGCGGTTCTGGTCTGGTGGAACGTGTGGTCGAAGCACCCGAGTGCCGTGGCCCCGTGTAGTTGCTCGGATCCCGCACTTGTCACGTGGTTCATGGCCTGGCCGGCGCACGCGTTGCTTCACGGTTTGAGCCCCTTCTATTCCTCTGACATGTTCCACCCGACCGGAATCAACTTGCTTTCGAATGCCAGCAGTCTGGCTCTCGGCATCCCGCTGGCCCCGGTCACATGGCTCTTCGGACCAGTGGCGACGCTCAACGTCGCCGCAACCCTGACCCCAGCGCTGTCTGCACTCGCCATGTTCTGGCTCCTTCGCCGTTGGGTTCGGTGGGTCCCGGCGGCCTTCGTGGGAGGGATCGTCTACGGGTTCTCCCCTCTGATGCTTTCCAGCGTCGCCATCTCGCACCTCATGACGGCGGCACTGATGGTTCCGCCACTCATCGTGGCGTGCCTCGATGAATTGCTGGTCAGACAGCGACGTCCACCAGGGCGCGTGGGCCTTCTCCTCGGCGTGCTTCTCATCGTCCAGTTCTTCTTGGGCACCGAGATACTTGCCGTCATGGTGGTGGCCGGTACCGGTGCGCTAGTACTGCTCGTGGCGTACGGCCTCCTCAGCGAGGGCCACAGTCTCCCAAGACGTCTCCCCCACGCGCTTCGAGGTCTCGTGACCGCCGCGGGAGTCGCTGTGGTAGCCCTCGTGTACCCGGTGTGGTTTCTTTTGTCTGGTCCCGCCCACCTCTCCGGGCAGGTGTGGGGCTCGCAAGTCCGCGCCGGGGCCGGAGGGATCGATCTCCACGCCCTTTGGTCCGCGTCGTACCCCGGTGCCCTTTCCAACTATGTTTCGGGATACCGAGGTCGTCCGTTGCCAGCGGTGGAATACCTGGGGCCGGGATTGCTGCTGGTGATCGCCGCCGGGACCGCGGTGTGGAGACGCGATCGTCGCCTCTGGTTCTTCGGAGCCTTTGGACTCATCAACATTGCACTGTCGATCGGGAAGACCTCGACTTCGCTCTGGGTCCCGTGGAAAGTACTGGCCAAGATTCCTTTCATTCAGAACATCATTCCCGAGCGGTTCATGGCCTTGACGTTCCTCTGTGTTGCCGCGGCGCTCGCCATCGTCATTGATCGGACACATAGCGCCACCGAAGGCGTCTTCCACCAGAGTCGCCGCTATGCCAGCTCTGCGAACGTCCTGGCCGGCGTTGGGGGTCTGATCGTCGCCCTCGTCGCCCTCGTCCCCGTAGGGGCGGCAGAGGCCAACGCGCTGCCGCTCGCCGTTCGACGTGTGGTGGTGCCGCAGTGGTTCGACGTGCAGCGCGACCGCATTTCTCCAACCGACGTCGTACTCGCCTATCCGTTCCCGGGTGCCTGGTCGCCACCCGTCTTGACCTGGCAGGCCATCGACAGAATGGAGTTCGCCGTGGCCGGGGGCGGAGGCCCCGGGAGTATCCCGGCGCGCGCCGGACGCGAGCGCGCCGGGTTGGCCTTGCTTTCCGGCGCCAATTGGCCCGAATCACGTCCGGCCGACGCTTCAGGCGCCAATGTTCGAGCCGTGCGCGCCGCGTTGGCAGGGTGGGGAGTGACGACAATCGTCGTGCCCGATCCCACCGCGGTGCCAGCCACCGACCGCGGGTGGCGAGCGGCCGACGCTGTGGGCCTCGTTACCGCTGCGGTGGGGCGACTCCCGACTGCCGAAGACGCGGCGCTGGTGTGGACCGATGTCCAGTCTTCAACGAGGCCTGTGGCGTTGGCGGGACCGGCGTTCCAGAGTTGTGCCAAGGCGGCCACGAACTCCACCTCGTCACTCGTAGGCGAGACGCGCTGTGTCATGGCCGCCGCCAAGCCGCTGGGCTAACTCGAATCGGCGGCGCCGGAGGTGCTGTGGCGGGTGACCTGATCGAGGGCCAGGTCAACGACGAGAGCTGTGCTCATCACTGGAGGGAACGTGGAAGGCGGTTCTGGCGAAGGACAGATCGAACTCCGTCGTCACCACCTTCCTGCCCTGGACGGGCTTCGGGCCGTGGCCGTGTGTGCAGTCATGGCGTACCACCTCGGCTTCGGCTGGGCAGGAGGGGGCTATCTCGGCGTCGACCTCTTCTTCGTCTTGAGCGGCTTTCTTATAACGAGCCTCTTGATCGAGGAACGTTCCGCGACGGGAATGATCAGCCTCCGACGATTCTGGTCGCGCCGGGCACACCGCTTGTTCCCGGCCCTGCTGATAATGCTCGGAGCCGTTGCTCTCTATGCAAACCTCGGGGGTCCGGGAGTGAACCTCCAGACGTTGCGGGGCGACATCGTCGCAACGTTGCTCTATTTCGCCAATTGGCATTTCATCGCCTCTAACAATTCGTACTTCACGCAATTTCTTGCTCCGTCGCCCCTAGAACACACCTGGTCACTCGCCATCGAGGAGCAGTTCTACGTTGCGTGGCCCCCGTTGGTCCTGCTGTTCGCGAAGGTCGGCGGCCGGAATTGGCGACGGATCGCAATCGCAGGCACCGCCGCGCTCGCCCTTGCCTCTGCGCTGGACATGGCGATTCTGGCGCGGGACCCCAACGCCGTCACGCGGGTCTACTTCGGTACAGACACGCGGGTATTCGAGTTGATGGTCGGAGCCATGCTCGCCTTCTGGACAGAAGGACCGTACCGGCTGCCTCGGGTTACCCCCCAAACTCTCCACCGTGCCGGCATCGTGGGGGCCTGCGCGCTTCTGGCTGGTCTTGCTCTTCTGGGTGGCCCCCCTCACTGGATGTTCGAAGGCGGCTTTCTGGTCATCGCAATCCTGGCTGGGATAGTGATCGCCAGTGTGACGCAAGCGAATCCCGGGCCCCTCGGAGCACTCCTGTCGCTTCGCCCAATTCGCTGGGTCGGGACGATTTCCTATGGGCTCTACCTGTGGCATTGGCCCGTCTTCGTCCTCGTCACTGCCAATTCCAGGGGCATACCAGGGTGGGCGGTCACCGTTACCCGCGTGACCTTCACGTTCGTGCTCGCCACCGTGAGCTTCTACGTCGTCGAGAAACCAATTCGTCAACGAGGGTTCCAAGGCCTGCGCGACACTGTCGCAGTCGGGTCCCTCGCCGTGGCAGCGCTTGCTCTCGCACTCGCCCTCGAAACCACACCCGCGGCCGTGGCCGGCGCCTATGCTCCTCCTCCGTCCCCACCAATCAGTGGACAGCTATTCGCGATAGCGAAGCCACCCACGCCAGCACACCCTCTGCGGGTCATGTTCATCGGGGACAGCGTCATGGAGTTTGCGGTAACTGGGCTCCAAGCAGCTCTGCAGTCCACGGGTGTGATCCACACGACTTCCATGGCCTATCCAGGTTGGGGACTCACGACCGACAAACGCTGGAAACTACAGCTGCGCGATCGCATCACGAGGTTCAAACCAAATGTGGTCATGGGAACCTGGAGTTGGGACAAGACAGCGGCGGCAACCCATCCGACGGCCTACCGGAAACTCCTCGACAAGGCGCTGGCAGTGATCCTGGCTCCAGGGGACGGCGTCCAAGGCATGATCTTCCTACAATTCCCACCGGTGGGAACCTTGTTGCCGCACATCGCCCAGTACGCCGCCGGCTCCAAAGCGATTGACCGCTCGCTGGATGCCTGGAACACCATCGTCGCATCGGAAGCTGCCGCTCGCCCACGCAACATCGGCTACCTACCGGTGGCCGCATCCATTGAACTCGATGGACAGTTCGCGACATGGCTGCCAAATGCCAACGGTCTGTGGGTGCGAGTACGCAGCATCGATGCCTTCCACCTGTGTCCAGCGGGGACCGCCCGATATTCCGAGGCCGTTCTGGCCGACCTTCAAGCCAAGTGGGGGCTTCCGGCTCCGACCGCGAAGTGGTGGACAGAACCATGGACCCACGATGCCCTTTACTACTACGGCGGGATCTGCCCGAACGATCATCCCCCTCATCGGTAGTCGCCCTCCCGCCGGTCGCTGAGCATACGGCGATACCGTTGGGCCGTCTTTGCTGCTCGCCCCACTCCCCGCCAATGCAAAGCGGAGACCAGCATCGTCGTCACACGAGCGGGCCTCGCAGTCGCAACAGCCTCTTGGGCGGTATCCCTGGAACCTGCACAGGCGAGTAGTCGCCACAGAAGAAGGTCTTGCCAAGGGTGATATTCCCAGCTCCCGGTTCGACTACGAGCCATCGCGTCGGATGATCGCGGAGATATTGGCAACCCTGCCTGTACGCCGCAGGGCTGAGATAGAGATCGCTCGGATCATCGTAGAGGATGCGGGGACGTAGGCCAGCCGCCAACTGGAGATAGTTGGCATTGGGGCCAAAATAGCCCACCGCGCCACCCCCATGGCTCCGAACGTACGTCTTGGCAACGGAGATGTCGCCGCTGGACAACGTCCCGAGAAAGCCATTCGAGGCGGGAGCGTTGGTCAAGGCGTTTAACGTCACCGAAGGATAGGGCGTCTGAAGTATCGCACCGAGACCAACGGCGATAGGCAACGTGAGAGGGAGAAACCATCGAACGCGATACGGGCGAGGATCGGACCCATCGCCCTTATTCTTGTGCTGAATCGCGGCATAACACAACGAAAACAGTGCGGAGAGGCAGACGCCGAGCGGCAAGAGAAACGTCTGAAGTTGCCCCGTTGCAAACGACTCATCTACATAGTACGGCAGGCTCAGCGTCGTCCAGGACCCCACCAACGCGAGCGTGACGACCGCATACTGGTGGCTTCTCGAAAGCTCGCCTGTTCCCGCTGCAGCTCTCCACAGAAGAGAGATGCCCACACCCACACAGCCCAAGATGACCGGGATGACGAACAGAACTGGCCCCTGGATCTGAATCAGCCCTCTGGCAACGCCATTTCCAAATGACGTCACGGTCAGGTCGAAGTCTTTCAGTTGGACCGGGTGCCCGATGCTCACAGTCCAAAGGGGATAGAGCAGGAGTCCCGGCACAAGCCCACAGAGCCAGAGGATCGTCGCCCTCTTGCGGAAACCGCCGCGAGTCGCGATCGGGAGTATCACCGCGAACGCAATGGGGACGGCAATGCCGAAGTCTTGCGAGTTCCACACCATCAAGCCTGCCAGAACGCCGAGAACTACGAGCGACGCTTTAGGCACCGAGTGGTCCAGCAAAGCCACCACCGCGCCGATGGCAATCACCGAGAAAAGCATCGAAGGGAAGATACGGATCGGAAGCTCCTGAAGGCTCGAGGCAATTGAGCTGTACGCCGTACCATGGAGTGTGGTGACGGTGGCCAGAGGTACCGTCAAACCCAGCGCCAACCACAATGACCGTTCTGGCAGTGTGTGTCGTGCAATGACGACAGCCAGTACAACGGCGCCGATGCCTAAGCAGCTCACCATGATCGTGGCCAAGTTCGCCAGTCCCCAGGCCGATAGCAGATGGCGAAACGGGAGGATGACCCAGCCGTAGAGGTTCGTGTACTCAGGGACAAAGTTGGCGTCCGGCACCCGGCCCGCGGCAGGAGCGAGCAATTCGTTCAGGATGAATTTGTTGTCGTACGTATTGACGAAGTCGGGAAGGTCTCTAATCAGGCTGAGGGCGTCGATCGCACCGAGTGCGAGCATGATGGTGCAGAGGACATTGGCGCGTGCGCGTGACCGTCTCACCCAGTCGGTCACAGGCACGAGTAACAGTGCAAGCGGTATGGACAGGATGGCCACTGATGTCCCGAACCCTTCCCAAAATGTGGGACCGAACCAACGATGTTCGACTCGTGCAATACCGAACAGGATTCCGCCGATACTGACGACAAATGCGACGCGACTGGGCGGGATCGGCGTCGATCGGCGAACGAAGCGGATGACCAACACGAGATCTGCGGCGACCGATCCCGCAAATGCGGCCTGATCCCATGCCTTGGCGCCCGCACTGCCCCGGATCGAGACGAGGATCACCAGTAGAACAACGGTGATCGCGGTAACTCGCGGAAACAGTGACGTGAGGGCCTCATGCTCGAAAGACGGGGTAGGCGATGCTCTCTGCTGTCGCTGCGCCAGTGTACGAGTTGACATCGCTCAGGATTCCCGCCAGGTCCGAACCAGAGCGTACACCGACTGGCAGGCGCAAGGCCTCACACGCCCGGGTGGCTTCTACGTTTCGGGCAACCCAGCTTTGCCGTTGCTCTGACTCGGACGGCTGGTCCATTGGTGAAGTGCTTTGCAGAAGCCTTCGAATCTCCTTCATCGGGCTGCTCGGTCGTGTGACGCTCATCCGTGTTGGACCGAGGAGATCGGCGCTCCAGAATCGGAGCTTGAGTCCACACACGCATGATCGAAGCTTGACGTGCCGATCGTGTTGTTCTTCGTTCATCCTGGCGAACGACGAGTCAGCGGCGGTATTCGGACTGGATCGCGGCAAGACCGGAAGGGTCTAACGGCGTCTCATGATGCTTGGAGGACCAGGTTCTTGATCTGCTCTGCTTCGGGAAGCGTGAGACCGGATGTCGAGCAAGACGGCGAGACCGGAGCCGTGGCCGGGCTCGAGGACTCCACAAGGCCTCGGTTCAGACCCGCGTAGGCGAAGCACGTCGCATATTGCTCCTCCGCCACCTCCAACTGGGCCGCCTGGGTTTGCGCGGCCACCACGGGCGTCCAGGTGGCGTTGATAGCTGGAATCGTGCTGGGAGTGGCGATCAACGGCACCGACATGACCATGGCGCCCCTCTGCGCGGTCTGGGAGGTCCCCCCACACCCAGACATCAGGACCCCACCTACCACCAAGCTCGCTGCGAGCATTCGAGGCATACGGAGGGAATCGGCAGGTGGTCGTCGGATCTTGACCGGGGGAACCCCGATTGGGACGGGATATCGGGGGCATCGGGGCAAGAGGGGGTCGTGCCAGACGGGTCGAGCCCGTGTCACCCCTGGCGGTGTCGGCAGAAGGCCATTTCAGATGAGGTCGGTCGCGTCGATCTCGAAGGTCAACGGACCGTTGATGGTACTGAATTCGCTCAGGGGCCGGCTTCGCCCCCCCGAGGACGATCTAGGACTCGACGGCTACGCCGCAAGGGCAACGATAAGTACGCAAGGTGACGTGGGCCGTGACCTTGGTATCGGACCGTCTGCAACCCACGTCCTAGACACTATTTCCTGGGCAGTTGAGCGGCAGCTGAACCGCCGGTTAGTGCAGCGTGACGTCAATGAATCGCGGTCGGTACACCGACGCATCTCTGATGGCGAGTCCTTGGGGGCCAATGGGATCTACGTCATACGAGATCACCAGGGTATTGGGGGATGTACTCAACTCGGGTGGGCGTGCGCTCCATAGGTGACGACCCCGTCGGCGACTCGATATTGAGATGGTTCTGGAGTGTATAGAGGTCCCGCGGGGGCCGAACGGACCTATCGGACTGTACCCAAACGCGCCCAGAACAGCGCTCGACGACAGTGAGGGCTTGCCTATGAGCTCGTAGCCGTCCCCAAAGTTCGACAGGCTGTAGTGACCTATGCCAGCGCCGTTTTCGATGGCAACTGCCCCTGCGCGCTGGCTCCCCAACCGTTCCCGTCGTAGAAGGACCACGGCCCGGTGAGATTGCTCCCGGATACTCTGGCTACGTAGGCCTTGGCTCCGATGCTGCCATAGATATACGTGTACCCCCTTCGCTCAGCGCACCGCCTGCTGACCAATCGATAGGCGACGCTGGGAGTGGATAGAACCCGACGAGCTTCAGGGTCGGAAGCGAAAGCCCCGCCCGAACTCCATGACCGAACCTAGTGAACAAATGCGGCTCCATCATTGGCACACTAAAACAGCACTCGCCACAGAGTCGGCAGGTTAATCGAGAGATGCTGCGATTTGCTCGAGGGCACCCAGATGACAATGCGCGGGTCGTTGATGACACGAATCATGGCAACGGGAGCGAATCGGTTCTTAGCATTTCTCACCGCTATCGATGTGAAGGCATTCTTCGAGATCGGCAATGCAACCGCAGTAGCTCGATCACAGGTGATGGTCATCGTCACGTGGAGTGCCTCGAAAGCGGTGTCAGGGGGCTCAGTGACGGCGCATTTCGCAGCTGACAGAGCCTGCACTTTGTGGTGAGACACAGAGACGGCCTGCGCTTCACTATCGGACTTGAAAAGGAGCTCATCGCGCTCAAGTGTCCCTAATGAACTCTCTTTCGCCACCTGAGGGAGGTATTCACCTATCACACCGATCATCTCGGGGTATTGCCCGTAGCGAAGGTGGGCTGGCGCAGCCAACACCGACGGAGCCATAAACGAAGGGTACGTCGAAAACACCGGTGACAAGGCCACAAAGGAGGTGAGCCAAAGGATGGCCACGACTCCCATGATCCTCCGGTCGATCTTGCGATAGGCGGCTTCAAAGCCCGCGATGACGACAACGATGCCAAGTGAGTCAATTAGCGCCAGCATTCGCCACGGGAACTGCACATCCTCCAGCACCTTGATGTGCTCATAAAGCGGTCTCGACACCGGGAACTGCAAGAGGATGTACGCGCCGAGGCTGACGAGAAGGAAGATCATCGCGGGTACGCGAAAGGACTCGCCGATGCGCACGCGTCGCCGCAGCGCAGCCTTGGCGCCAAAGAGAAGCAGAAGACCGAGTGCTATGGGAATCCAAATCGCAAAGTCGATCTGATAGGAGATACCGCCGTTTCCTGGGAAGAATCGCTTGGCGGTGTTAACAAAGTACCCAGACCGGGAGTAGAAGATGTTATTTGAAGCAAGATATCCACTTTGCGTGATCTTCGACGTGGGGTCGTAAAGCCGATCAAATAAGAGCGAGGCAACAAGCAGCGGTGTTAGAAGCAGACCAGAACCGATCGCCGAGATCAGCAGTCGCTTGGCATTCCGTTTCAATTCGCCAGGTCCGGCCACCACAGCAAACGTGAGAATCGCGACACATATCGTGATCATGGAGACAAGTGCGATTGCCAGATGAGCAAGCACGAGCAGCGTGAAAATCGGAATAATTGCAAATGACGCGCGGCGAACGTTGATCAGATCGAGACACCACCACAAGAGCCAGGGCACGAGCATCATTGCTGAAAACTCAGCGAAATCTCCCCTCACCAGCCAGTCGCTGAAGGCGTAGTTTGTGAAGATAAACGCAAGGGGGCCCACCAAAAGGAGAAGCCGGCGTCTCGTTATGGTGCTCAGAGCGATTCGCATTCCGTATGCGCCTACAGCCATGAAGAACGCCGTACTGACGATCATCGTCGGCTTGATGGCGCCACCGAGCAGAAGGTCCAGGCCGCCCGAAACGAAGAAAAAGAGCTTGTTGTAATAGAGCAAGACTGGAGTTCCGAGACCATATGCGTCGCTGCTCGACCAGACCGGAAAGAAGTCGAGCTGCCGGAAGTGAGCGGAATATATCTGGGTCAAGATCATGGCGCTATTTGCTTCGTCAGTCCTGGGCCAACCGGCGTTGCTACCAACGATCGAGAGGCTGAGAGCGACCGCCAAGAGCACCAGAGTCGCAAAACCAACTTCAAATACCCACCGTCTTCCCTGATGGGGCCGAGTGACCTTGTGGAGGGCCGAAGGTCTGCTATTTCGACTCATCGACTTCTTTCGCAAGACTGAGTGACCGACGCGCCCTGGGTTGCGATCGGGTCATCGGGCTGGGAGCAGCCCGGATGGGAATTTGTGAAGGTCGTGTAGTTGCAACAGGCGTAGAGTAGTAGCTACCGAGATGATCGGTCCGTATCGTCGTTGGCGGAGTGTTGATCCTTCGATCGGAGTTGGACGCCACCTGGCGATCTCAGGTACAGAAAGGGTGGGGGGTCGAACACATCGCAATGACCGTCACCGGATGAAGCTCTCGGTCCTGGCCCGGCTGGTTTGGGTGGGACGCTTCGACGACAACCCCACGCCGTTGGCAACCACCAGCGGCTCCAGCTGGGAGACCCCCGGCGCACTGGCCCATAACTGAAACCGATTGAGACCGCGGTAAAGCGACAGGACGAATCCCCGTGCCTTTTGGCCCACGCTGACAACCTCTGGCCGTCCTCTGCCAGCAACAACGAGGTCGACAGCGACGTTGTCCAGGTGTTGAGCACGGTGGAAGGTCGGACGGAGTGTCCATGGGCCTGTGCCCGGAGAGACGACATCAACCTCGACCGGTTCCTGGGAGATCACGAATGTCGTCGTACCGATGGCGTACGTCCCGTCGTTACCCATAGCGGCGACGCCCTTCACAAAAGGCGCGGGCTCGATCACCCTTGTAACCACAGGATGACCTTCGATCATCGTTGCCAATGTTGGCAATGAGCTGGTGAGTCGGGCGAGGGCCCAGTAGGTGGCCGGATCATGGGTCCGTAGTCCATCGTAATAGCCTGTGAGCGAGGTCGCCGCTCCGACGACACATCCATAAACGATGGCGAGTGCTCCTAGGGTTTTAACGAGACGACGCCATCGCAGCCGGCTCACCGCGAACCAAGCGACTAGGGCGGCGAGAAGGAGAAAGGACACAAAGTCAGCCTCGTACCGCATGGTCGTAAACCAGAACGCGAACGACAACAATACAAGCACCAGCAACCCAACTCCGCAGAGGGCGACGACAACAGCACCCAATTCCCGGAGGCGCCGCCGGAACAGGAGGGGGAGGGACAGAACCAGGGAAGCGATGATCGGTGTGGTCGTGAGCAAACCACCTGTAATCTCACTTGGGTAGAAAGAGTACGGTTCTAGGCCTGGGTACGCTGGTGGCGGCGGAAGCGTAAAGTACGGAAATGCAAGTGTCCATCGCACACGCGCAATCAGGTAATAGTAGAGCCCCGGCGCGACATAGGATAAGCGGAAATTGTGCAGTCGTGTTTGGTTGACAACCTCGAGTGCGTACGGCGTGCCGTTTTGGAGGATTGACCCAAAGCGAGCGAAGTTGTACGCGAAGAGAAGGCCAAGGACTACGAGAAAGGGGCCAACAAGCAGGGCCCCGAGATGCAGCAGTGCCCGTCCCCGGACTTCAGGCCGATCGCGGCGAACGAGATACACAAAGAGCGCGATCGGGAACAGGCCTTCCAAGATCAGAGTGGGGCGTCCCCCTACAGCAAGACCGACGCTCAAGCTCCCCAACGCCAATATCCAAGGTCGTCGACGGGGCCCTAGTCCCCCGATCGCAAGGAGGTAAGCACCGAGCATGGCGAAGCAGTAACCGCTTGAGACGGCTAGCTCGTAAGTGAGCGGTCTTCTGAGGACGAATGGCGCGACGTTGCTGAGTGCCAATGCTCCCGTGCCGAGCGCGATTTGCCAAGGCTTCGTCTCCGGTGCGTAGCGATCAACGAGGAAACAGAGGAGCAACGTGGCAAACAACACCCCGCAACAGCAGTAAATAATGGTTGCAAGGTTGATCGGCATGGCGCCGACTTGGAGAAGTCGCCATGGCATGAGCAGAGTGAGGACAGGCGTCGGACCCCAAGTCAGGTAGAAGTGGCCATGGTAAAGGGCGAGGTCGTAAAACCGAGCCAACCACGGCGCGTTCTGCGTTGGATCGTATGGGTCTTTGAGGGAGAGAAGCCCTG
The DNA here is from genome assembly GCA_963838775.1 of uncultured Acidimicrobiales bacterium. Taxonomy (GTDB): domain Bacteria; phylum Actinomycetota; class Acidimicrobiia; order Acidimicrobiales; family UBA8190; genus Chersky-840. Next base: position 66,781 of record CAWISP010000036.1, on the reverse strand, counting down.
TGGGAGGGGGTTGGAGAAGGCTCAGGTGGCCCTTTAGGAAGGCATTCGTCAGTTGGTTGTACGAGTCGCGTTGGGCGCCAAATCTGATTGGGTCCCCTTCGGTGGTGCCAGTCCAGTAGTAAAAGAGGAAGGCGACCGAGAGCACGGGGGTGAGCACAAGGGCGCGGCGCCCCTTGCGGCCCATTCGGGCTCGACCATTTTCCTCTGCGTCTGCTTGAGAAGCCACGTTTACGATCAGACGCGCGGCTGCTTCTCGGCGCGTTGAACCGTCCCACCGGCATGGCTGTGAGAAGCAGGCTCATCCCTGAGTCGCGATGTGCTCATTGCCCTCCCTCAGAGCGCTCGGTGTTGTCCGATAATCTATCCACTCGGATTGGTCTGTAGGTGCCAACATCCGTGATGCGGCCCTGAGATTCGACACGCCAGTAGTCGCGCCGAGAGCGTTATCGCTCATGTCGGACCGTCAGGCGAGGGCCGCGAGCCAGCACTTCACCGGTAATTGCGCGTGGTCGTGGGGGCGGTATGGCGCTCAGAATAGAGGCGACCATCGGTTGATCTGCCGACGTTTCGATCGCTCGTCATCCGTCCACCAGATCGGAGTGCTGCCGCAACTCAACCACCGGCAACAGCTCTCCTCATATGAGGCTCCGGGCAGCGCAAAGCCCTATAGCCGTTCGTCGTTGAACTGTGATCCCTTGGTCGAGATAGTCCTTGGCCTCGACATGGCGGCCGAGGACGGCGGCGAGGTCGCCGAGGAAGTGCCTAACCGGGACATCGGCCGTCGGGTCGATCGGGGACCATAGGGCCGTCCACGGACGAACTGGTCGACAGCGGTCCGCCCTACTACGGATTTGGGCATTCCAGGGGCGCCCTCGGCGTAGTTGACTATGCCGGTGCTCCTCGACCCCGAGAACCCAGACAGCGCAGGCGCCGTCCGGTCGGTGACGACTCCCCCCAAGAGTCTTCGGCTGCTCGACAGGCTGCTCTTGGGGGATGTGTTGGCGTCGTGGCTTGTCTTCTACTACGTGATAACTCATGGAACGTGGGACCCGTTGTTCGAGCAGCCCCAACATTCGTCTCGGTTCTTCTTCGCTCAGGCGCGTTCGATCACCGCCGGCAAGCTGTCGGTCCCTCCATCACAACTCCTCAATGAGTGTTTCGTCCACGCGCACAAGTGTTACGGCTACTTCGGGATCACGCCGAGCCTCGTTCGGATTCCGTTTCTTCCGTTGCTCGACCACTTCCACAGGAGCTTCACGCCGATCTTTCTCGCCAGTGCGTTGACGCTCGCGGCAGGAAGCATGATAGCAACGCTTCGACATCTCCTTTCTGATGTCTCCCTGAGTCGCACCACGACGATCATGGTGGCGATGATCGGGCTCGGGCTAGGACCCGCCAGCGTGCTCATGTTCGAGGCGCAGCCTGCGGTGTACCAAGAGGCGATCGCCTGGGCCGTAGGGCTTATATCGCTCTCGATCTATTGCTTCGTCCGATGGTGGGAGACCCAACGCCAACCATGGTCGGTGCTCATCCTCGTGAGTCTCGTCCTGGCCGCGAATGCTCGGCCAACTGCGGTGCCATTTGCCTTGGTCGTCGGTGTCGGAATGGGGTACCGGGTGTGGAGCTCACCGACCCGAACAGGTCCGCGCAAGGGACTGCTCCTCAGTACTGCGGTAGTGGTGCTTCCCCTCCTGACGTGCGCCGGCGTGTTCTATCTGAAGTTCGGCCAAGTTGATCCAAGCCTTCTGCTCCACCAACAGATCGGTGGCAAGCACCCCAGTCCAGTGTGGGTGGCGATCCGGACGATTGACCACGATCACTTCTATCGCCTGCAGTTCCTTCCGACGACGCTCATTGCCTACCTGCGACCAGATGCGATCGCCTTTTCAAGGGCGTTCCCCTGGGTTTCGTACCGCTTCGGGGGCACGTACCACAGCATTGCCTATGTCGGGCTTCGCCCGGGAAGTCTGTACGTCGAAGCCGTGTCGAGCATCATCGACACGATGCCACTAGCAGTCCTCGCCGTTGGATGCTTGGGCGCCTTTCACTTGCCGCGGGGCAATCGCGCCTTGCCACCGGCTCTGTGGAAGCCGATCCTGCTTCTCGCCGGTGTGGCATCTTGGGCGTTCGTTCTCGTGTACGTCGACATTGCCAATCGTTACCTCGGGGATCTCTACCCCCTACTCGGCGTTATCGTGGTGTTGGCGGCGGTCGAGGTAGCGAAGCGCATCGGCAGTGGGCGAAGGTTGGTAAACATCACTACCACTGCGATCGTCACAGTGGGCGTATGCTGGCAGTTGCTCGTGGGTATGGCTCTCGAATATCACCAGTGGTGGTGACTGCCAAGCGCGTAGGGCTTCAACGACCGCGACGGGCTGCGGTGACAAAGCCGGAGTCTCCGAGTCGGCATCTCCCTCTCGAGTAGAGCTCGCCGGTGGGTAGACCTGGGAAATCGAGAGGCGATCCATCAGCGGACCAACGCGAAAGGCCCGACGATCCGGGACGGACCGGACCGCCGGAGAATACGGCGCAATCAAGTGAATCGACGAATTCCACGACCCAGAGACGAATCTCGAGCTTCCTCTCGACGGCTGATCGGTTGCCGGCGCGAGCGACGGTCGACTTTGATCTGGTGCAGATGCGAACTCCCACTCTGATGCTCCATGCGTTTCCCGGCGGGCGAAATCGCTCGTCGGCCGGACCGCGACGCCTGGGCAAATACCCGCTCCTCCCGGTATAGAATCCCTCTCGAGAACAGTGGCGAAGGGCCGTCGGGAGTATTCGTGGAATCTGTGAAACGAATAGACGCGAATACCCAGGGCGGAACGACTCAACCGCGGCACAAGACCTTTGCGGATGCGTTTTCGGTGCGACGCAACAGCCTCAACTTCATCAGGCTCGTTTTGGCTCTATTGGTGATTGTCTCACATGCCATCACGCTTGGCGGCTTCGGAAGCGAGGACATTCTCAACAAGACAACACTCGGCACGCTCGCCGTCTACGGATTCTTCGGAATCAGTGGGTATCTCATTGCTGGTAGTGCAACCCGCAACCGAGTCGGCCGGTATCTCTGGCAGCGGTTTCTGCGAATCGTCCCTGCCTTCTGGGCCTGCCTCATCGTCACGGCCGCTGTTTTCGGGCCAATCGCGTGGTTTCACAGTAGTCACCGGCTGGGTTCCCACTGCGGCCTCTCCTGCTACGCAAGCGCTCAGGATGGCCCGTTTTCCTATCTTATCCATAACGGATGGCTCCGGGTCAGTCAGCCTCAAATTTCCGGCACACCGGCTGGACTCCCGACACCGTTGATATGGAACGGATCACTGTGGACGCTCTTTTACGAGTCCCTGTGTTACCTCCTTCTCGGACTGTTAGCACTCATGGGCCTCCTTCGCCGTCGCGTCTTAGTCCTTGTGCTTGCTGCCGTGGCGTGGCTTGCGGAGCTTCTGATCACGAGCGTCCCCGGCCTTAACAGCCACTTCAGCGTGTTTGACAATTGGGATGTCATGAATGTGTTGACCTTCGTCCCACTTTTCCTCACTGGTGCGCTCCTCTACCTCTACCGCGATTCAGTGCCCGACTCCGGAATGCTCGCGGCAAGTTGTACCGCTCTATTCGCAGTTAGCCTGGCCTTGCCAATCGGCGCCGCGATCCCTGCTTATACGCTAACAAGTACAGCTGTATTTGGAATTGCCCTCGTCTACCCGGTGCTATGGCTGGGCGCTCATCTGCCCTTTACGACCATCGGAGCACGAAATGACTACTCATACGGCATCTATGTGTATGCGTTTCCCGTTCAGCAGTTGCTTGCGACGTGGAACGTCCAGCGTTGGGGATATTTCGCCTACATGTTCTTTGGAATAATAGGCACCGCTCCTCTCGCGATTGCGAGCTGGTGGCTCGTCGAAAGACACGCTCTAAAACTCAAACAGCTTCACTACAAGGACTTTCTCTATCGAACTCCGACGGCAACAGAGACTCCCCCGCTGATCGGGTCCACTCGCGGATCCTCTGTGCCGATCACGAGTAACCCTGACCTCGGCGCTAAGCGGAGAGCGGATGCAAGCGAAATGAGGCGCGCAGAAGAGCGGGCGCGTCCTTGATAACGAATGAGAAGGAATCGCTACGGGCATCGACGTTCCGGCCCACAGACGACGGACATCTCCAGTCCCGGCGCCGGTTTAGCATCGCTTGCGTAATTGGCATCGCGGTGGCGATGTCAATTCTGTCGTGGATGATCAATCTGGGTAGCTGGAACTTTCTCCAGAGCGGATTCTTCACGAATTTCTATGATGTCCAGGCGAGGGCGCTGTTGCACGGCCACTGGAATGTGCCGCCAGGTGTCGTCGGGGTGGAGGGATTCGTCGTCAAAGGCCATACCTATCTGTACTACGGGCCCTTCCCTGCGCTGATCCGAATGCCAATTTTGCTCCTCACCTCAAGCCTCGACGGACGTCTGACACAGCTGTCGATGCTCCTCGCCATGCTCGTGGCCTTGGTCTGCACAGGCCGGCTCGGTTGGAAGGTACGCAACCTCGTCTCGTCCGCGCCCGTGTCGGTGAAAGAGATAGGCCTTGTCGCTTTCTCGATCGCCCTCGTTGGGATTGGTTCCGTTTTCGTGTTCTTGGCGAGTGTGCCAATCGTGTACCACGAAGCCGAAGTCTGGGGTGCCGCCCTGGCGATCGCGGCATTCGACGCCCTCGTCGGCTTCCTTGTCCATCCCTCGACGCGTGGCATCGTGATTGCCGGAACCTTGGCCACGTTCGACCTGCTCACACGTGGATCGGTGGGTCTAGGTCCTGTCGCCGCCCTTGGCGTTCTGGCGTTTCTCCACGGTGCGGTGTCGCTTTGGCGTCGAGGCGTGCTGCAACGCGTGTCTGTCACATCGGCATCCACACCCGACGACGCAGCGTCCCAGGATTCTGGGCGCCTCGCGTGGATTGGCATACCTGATGTCACGACCACACCCACCCGAACCGTCGCCCTGGCATGTGCCGCTTTGGTAGCGCTCGGCGCCTATGCCTGGGTGAATTATGTGAAGTTTGGGACTCTGTACAGCATTCCGTGGTCCGCGCAGTTCGCGACACGCTACAGTCCAGTTCGCACCGCACTGGCGGCCAACGGCGGCAGCTTGCTGGGCCTGAAGTTCGTACCGAGCGCGCTCTTGCAGTACCTGCGTCCCGATGCGCTGCGCACGAGTCGACTGTTCCCGTTCGTCGCGTTCCCTCCACCCGCCACCGTTATCGGCCACGTGGTGTATGAGTTCCGCACCCCGGCGTCGAGCGTCACATCGACGATGCCGGTGTTTGTGGCTGCGGGAGCGGTAGGGCTCTGGTCGGTGTTTCGCCCGGCTCGTCGGCGCCGGCACGGACCTCGGCGCGTGTTGGGGAGTCTGGCCGTCCTGCGCGTGCCGATAGTGGGCGCGGCCGTCGGGACCTTCGGCTCTCTCGAAATTGCCTATATTGCTGACCGGTATCTCGCGGACTGGATGCCCCTTCTCGTCCTGGCGGGTCTTGCCGGGCTCGTCGTAGTGGTTGAACGCGTGCAGTATATGGCGCGTTGGGCGCGGCGCACGATCATGGTCGGGGGCTGTGCGCTCGCCGTCTTCGGCGTGGTTACCAACTTGGCACTGACGATCCTCTATCAGCGCGAACTCAATCAGTGGGGCCCCGAGACCTCGGCCCGCGCGCAATTTGTCGGCCTTCAGGAACGAATCGATCAGCGGTTGTTCGGAAATCAAGTGCAAGGCGTGACAATCGTACAAAGCCTGCCGCGGATCGAACCGGCGGGGTCTCTCGTCATCCTCAGAAATTGCGCAGCGCTCTATCAGTCCAATGGCGCCAGCTGGGCCGCCGTTGAGCAATCGGCAGCCGACGGGCACTACCGGCTCAGTGTCACCTTCGGAGCTCTCGCCGGTGCTTCTAGGATCTACCGACCGCTCGTCGTGACCGGCAAGCCCGGCGCGGGTGATTTCGTGGCGGTGCGTTCGGTCGGGCCCGATGAGGTGAGGTTTGCATACCTCTTTCAAGCGCCGTTCAAGACCTGGATGGAAGGGCCAACCGTCCAGGTGACTCCAGGCCGCTCCTACGTGGTCGACGTCGTGCTCGATGCCAACACCGCAACCGAGGTCGTCACCATGAATGGGGTGCCCGTTTCGACGAGCGGATATGCCAGTGGGTACATTCGCACGCCCGTGCACGTCACGTTCGGGATCGACACGATCGTGGGACCCACGGCTCGTGCCTTCACAGGAACGCTCGAGCGTCTCCCGACACCCACACCTACGTGTGACGCGCTACGTCACCGCTTGGACGCTGCCCGCCAGTGATTTCACTGCGTTTTGACGAGGCGCACCTCGACGAGACCTGCAAGGCTCCAGCCATGGGCGGCAGAGTCGACGACGCTGACGAAGCACGGGCATGGGCAGCTCACCGCAAGGTCGGCGACTGTGACTCCTGGTTGGCGAAGTATCGGGCGGCGCTCGACGCTGGTGTCGACGCAAAGATCGTTGGCCAGCTGGATGGCCGAGGTCCAGCACTGAATAGATGGGAACTATGACGGTCGGCGATCCTGGCTCAACACAACCCCTACGTCCTACTCGCAGAGCGCGTCTGCGCTCCTGGGTGCCCGATACCCTGGGTGTGCTCTGGGTGGTTGCCGCCGCCTTCGCCGTCATCTTGCCCCCCTTGGTCCATGGTGCGTCGCTCGGTCCGTTCGACCTGCTGTCACACAACGGACTTACGACGACGCAGGCCGATATCGTCATCCACAACCCCACGCTCTTTGATCAGATCCAGCAGTTCATCCCTTGGTCGACGCTGGCGTGGACCCAAGTGCACCACGGGCAGCTCCCACTTTGGAACCCCTACAGTGCGTTCGGTTTGCCGTTGGCATTCAACTGGGCCTCCGCCCCCTTCAGCGTGCCGGCGATGCTCGGGTACCTGTTCCCAGTCCGTCTCGCCTACACCGTCCAGGTTGTAACCACCCTGGTGATCTCTGGAACGGGCATGTACGTGCTCGGTCGGGTGCTTCGATTGGGACGACTCGGCTGTGTCATGGCAGCCACGGTATTCGAACTTAGTGGTCCAGTCATCGGATGGCTGGGCTGGCCACAGTCATCGGTGATGTCCTGGGCGGGATGGTTGTTCGCCGCCGCCCTGCTTGTCTTACGCGGCCGGCACCGGGCACGCGACATCGCATTCTTCGCTGTCGTCGTCGCGTGCATGGTCTATGCCGGGTATCCCGAAGGCGTGGCCTTGCTCGGCCTGGCGCTCGTCGTGTTCCTTGGCGTCCTGTTGGCCATGCGAATACCGCGACACGCGGACTCTCGGCCCATCCTCCGCCCGATCGCCGACCTAGTGGTGGCCTCGATCGCCGGAGCGGCCCTCGCCGCGCCGCTCGCATTCCCCGGCCTCCAGCTTGCCGCAAGCTCCAGACGGAATGTGGTTGGGGGTTTGGACACGCTTTCCCCGCATTACCTCACCCACCTGGTCTTTCAAGGATTTGATGGTCTGCCGGTGGCGGGAAGTCGGTTGTTGACCCCCTTTCCTTACCAATTCACCGCTGCCTATGTGGGTGTGATCGCCCTGGTCCTAGCTGTGACGGCGGCGGCGCTTCGTAGGCGGCATCCCGAGGTCCTTGCTCTCGGAGCGGTCGCAGTGGTCATGGTCGCAATCGTCTTTGTTCCATCCATAGCGTCAGTCATGAGGTCCCTACCAGATGTTGGAAATATCAACTGGAGCCTGGCGCTCATGCCGATGGCGTTTGCCGTCGCCGTTCTGGCCGGTGTGGGGATGGATGTCCTTGTCGGCTCTCACTCCAAATCGACACTGTGGTTCTGGCTGGGTACCAGCTTCGCCGTCGCCGGATTGCTGCTCGTCGCCCTTTGGACGCTCGGCCGAGGCCATCTCCCCCCTAGCGACGCTTCGGTTCGGGCCCAGAGCTTTCTCTGGCCCGCGATTCAAACCGCGCTTGGTCTGGTGGTGGTGGGAGTCCTGATAATCGTGCAACGCCACACCCACGGGCAACGGGCTCCAGCAGGATGGCTCGGGCGCGATGTTGGCCGATGGGCTGGCGCACTGCTGTTGCTATGCGAGACGGCATTCCTCGTTGCCGCCGGGGCGCCGTTGTTATCGTCCAGCTCGCAGTTCCTGGCGCCGAGTCCGGGCGTGGTGGCGCTCCAACGCGCCGTCGGATCGTCGATCGTCGGTTTTGGACTACCTAACAACGCCGCTTACGGCTTCCCCAACCTGGGGGTTCTGCCAGACGTTAACGGCGTCTTTGCGGTCCACGAGCTAGATGTCTATGACGCCATGATCCCGGAAGCGTATTTCCCCGGCCCGCCTCCACCCGCCTTCCGGAATGCGTCGGCTGATCGTTTTGGCCCCGCGATCACAACCGTTGCCGCGGCCCGACAAGATGGCGTCGCCTTCGTCCTCGAACCCAACGGGTCTCCAGGCCCCCAAGGGGCAGTCTTCGATAGAACGGTAGGCGACGAACAGCTCTACCGAATTCCTGATGCTGCTGCTGCTACCCTCACCCCGCTTAGACCGAACGGGACTTTCCCTGCGCGCAACGCGTTGGGTACTCCGGTTCCAGTCTCCCACCCCGACCCAGCGTCGTGGAAGCTCGTGGTCCGCACGTCGAGGCCGGAGGTACTGCGGCTGCGGCTGACCGACGTCCCGGGTTGGCGTGGGACCGTCGATGGCAGACCTCTTCACCTCGGTCGGTTCTCCGGAACGATGCTCCAAGCCCGCATTCCGGCTGGCCGCGACACCATCGAGGTCACGTACTGGCCGACGGCATTCTCCGTCGGCATCATCCTAGCTGCAAGCAGCGGATTGCTCCTCTGTATCGGCTTAGTTTTGTCCGTCCTCCGGCGCCGTCGAGCGGCGTCAGGACCCTGACTGGCCGAGTGCGCGACGTCCCCGATGATGCCGGATGAGACCCACGCCGATTGATTCTTTTCTCGCCGATGTGTGCTGACAATTGATAGCATCGCCACGGTCTCGGTGTTCAACGGCACCCTCCCGCTTGGAGGTAGGCGAAGGCAGGAATGACCACCCAGAAGGGCGAAACAGCGGCCCGGAACCGGCGCCAGGGCCTGAACCGACTGCGAACGACCACGACGTGATCGTAGCGGCATTGGAAGGGCTGGGCCAGGGAGTTCAACTCGGCATGAGCTATTGTTGAGGACCGGGCGGGAACGGGTTTGAACTATTTGGGTTCAACCTGGCATGCTGTAGTAGTAAACCAATAAAGAATAAGCGTCTGACGTCATCGGCCTAGGCGGGAGGTCCAGATGAGTCATAAGTCGAGACGGCACCTGGGTCTTCTCCTGGGTGTATTGCTCGTCCCCGTCACCATGGCCTCAGTCCTGATTAGCGCCGACGCAGCTGCTGCATCCACCCTCCAGTGGTCTGTCCCACCGACCCTAATGGCCGGGCAGCTATGGATGATCAAAAGTAACGACCTAGCATCTCTTGGCGGCGTGGGTAGCTATGAATGGATTGGTTGTGGGTTGACGACGGCCCCTTTGACTCCAGACAACTACACGCCATGCCAGCCTGGTCAGGTTCCGATTTTTACAGATTATTCGAAATTTCAAAAGGCAGTCTTAAGTCATCAACTGACGGAGGGCGACACCGTTATTTTTGATAACGAAGTGTGGAAATATACACCGGCATGGGAGCAGGCCCAACAAATACTGTATGAACAATTGGCAGCTCAGCTAGCCGCAGAGAATGGGATTACATTCATAAACGCTCCCTACGGAAAGAGTACCAAAACGATTATTGCGGAAGATGTTGGTGCTGCAAAGTATGCGAGCGTCGTAGAGATCCAGGCACAAACGCTTGATAGAAATCCCAAGGAATATGGAGCTTTTGTCAGGAAAGCGGTAGCCGCCATTCGCGCAGCAAATCCTGATGTACCGATCCTCGCTGGGCTGGCCACTGATGCAGGTGGCATACCGACTTCAACGAATGACATGTACCGGGAATACGAGAGCGTCAAGAATGACGTCCAGGGATTTTGGCTTAATGCTGATACCTGGGGTTCACCACACTCGCACGGCTGCGCCTCGCAGGGATGCCCCGTTACTGCCCGCAGTTTTCTTAAGATGATAGGCGTGTCCGGGTAGACGGCCTTTAGACATCCTTTGATCCGGTCGGATTTCGTAATTCCTTGCTGGTGCGACTCTCACACAGCTCCTGCAAGCTGCATCAGCTTTCTCAGCACGTTGGGGGAAGGGCCAGTCAAGGCCGGCTGACGGGCCGCTCGTGTCGGAGAACCGACTTGCAAGATCTCAAACCACGAGCCATTGGCGGCTTGAATCCTGCTGAGCCGCGGTGTCGGACAGGCGTACGACCCCGCTAATACACCGGCTCTCCTGCGAGGGGAAGTGCTCCTCAGAGTGGCCTAGGTTCGGGTGGAGGGCGGTGCCCACCCTGGCCACCGGATCACCAGGGAACAAGCGCCCTGCTCGACGAGCAGCCTCATGCCTCGCGTGACCTCATCGGAGATCTCCTGATGCCCGTTTCTGAAGGACTCTGGGAGCATGCAATCGCGGTGTCTCATATATGTAGGCCCCCCTTCGAGTTATATGTAGGCCCCCCTTTGAGTCGGCGAGTCTGACGCCCCGCGCCACTTCGGCGGCTTCCTCAAGCTACGCCAAGCGCAGAATCACCCGACGGCGAGCCCGCACCCAGCATCGACGGGACTTTCGAGCCCTGCTCTGCCTTGGGGTCCTTGCATCCGCGGCCGATTTGTATGGATACGCCCCAGGGTGCGAGATGACATACCTGCATGCCATGATGGCAGTCAATAGTGCTCGTCACTTTTGGCGATGGAACCTTGGACTACACCGAGGTATTTTCGGGCCTCCAGGGCGCTATTCAGGCGTTACGTCGGCGCGGTAGGAGGGCGTTTCGGGAAGGGGGAGGATGTCCAATCCCGACATCACTCCGTGGCGACGATCGTTGTTGTTCCGGTTGAGCCGAGTCGTCCGGGTCGGATTCATTGGGCCCATCATGTCTGTTGCGGGCCTCAGTCTTATTGTTTACACCCCCTCGGCAGCTGCCTCAGGGGAATGTGCTTATACCTCGCCTCAGCAAGTGTCAGCGACACCCGACACGGCGCTGGACAACCTGTTCCAGGATTACGGCAACGCTGGCAGCGGGAGCTCTTGGACCGGCGGTGACGGCACGGAATCGGTTGCACTCCCCGACGGGCGAGAGGCGTGGTTCTTTTCCGATACCTTTCTTGGAAAGATCAAGAACGGGCTGCGCGATTTCAAGTCAACACGGTATATCCACAACTCAATTGTGATCGAACAGAATGGGGCACTCACCGGCACCCTTTACACCCAACCTTCCAATCACCGTTTTGCAAAGCCAAGTGCCTATGTGAACCCTGTGCCACGTAACGCATTCAAGTACGGCTTCTGGCCTGGCGCCATGGTGGTGAGTGGAAACACGCTGCAGGTCATTATGCAGGAGAAGCGGTTCAAGCTAGGGTCCTTCACTGTGACGCCGTTGGGAGACTTTATTGCCTACTTCCAGCTTCCGAGCCTCACGCTGCAAGCCGTTGATCCACTTCCACACAACTCGAGCATCGGGTGGGGACAGTTCGCTGTGACCGACAGTGGCTACACCTATATCTATGGAGCCAGTGGCGGAAATGCGTATGCAGCTCGTGTGGTGGGAACCAGCCTCGCCACGCCTTGGCAGTACTACAATGGCAGTGGATGGACAGCTGATGTGGCAACAGCAGTGCCGATCGGCAACAACGTGGGTCAGCACTTCAGTGTCTCAAGGATAGGAAGCGCCTACGCCCTGATCACGATTCCGTCGTATACGGAAAACGGTGTGATGGGAGCTTTTGGGTGCAGTCCTGTAGGACCATTCGGTCCGCAGCAGACTCTGTACTCCACACCCGAGCGGTCGATGTATCCATCCAGCTATAACGTCGTCAGTTACGGCGCGCATGCACACCCCGAGTTGACGACCGCACCCAACACGCTGGTGGTCTCGTACGACGTCAATGAGGAGCGCTATGGGCCAAGGGGTGTGGCGGTCGAGAACGCTTCGGTGTACCGCCCCCGATTCATTGATGTGACTCTGGGCTGACCCGGCAGTCGTCACTGGCGGCAGTGATGGCTTCGTCGAGCCGGGCCTGCCGTTCGCTCGTCCCGGCTTCGGCCGCGGCCATGATGTTCACGGCTTCCCCTGTCGATGGCAACAGCGATGTTGGCGTTTGGCATGGCAGCCTTCCTCCCACAAGTTCTATTGGTCGCTTGCGGTTGAAGAGCAGTTCTACGTCGTGTATCCGACGCTATTCCTGGTGCCGGCATGCATGTATCCGAACGCGGTTTTCGCTCCAAGCGCGACTAGCGATCGGTTTCGTCATCGTCTTCTGTGGATCATTGGCGTTTTCGATCATCGACACATCCAGCGCTCCGGTGCCTACTTCTCGCCATTCGCGCGAGTGTGGGAGTTGGCGCTCGGGGCGTTGGTCGCTGTTGGGACACCATGGACTTTGACGGTGCCCGCCCAGATCGCCGCCGTGGCGAGATGGCTCGGTTTTGGCAGCCATTCTTGTTGCGGTCTTCCTTTCACTCGACGACGCGGGGGTGGCGCTCACCCGGGAGGAGATCCGGTCCCTCATCTCGTTCGTGCGAGACGGACTGGCAAACCTCGACGACGCGACACCGGAGGAGCGGGAGACGATCTACGCGCACACCGCGGGACTCCGGTTCGGCAGGTAGTCAGAGGCAAGCACCCGGGCCAGATTCTCGAGGTCCTCTTCCGACGCTGGGATCGTGTTCTGAGTGAGGCGTGTCGCCCTCGTTCTGGCGTCCTCGTCGACCGACCTTTGTTTTGTCGGTCAGATTTTGAACGGACCCGACCCTGGGACGGGCGGCAGACTGCCAGTATGCCCGGTGGCTCGTCGCTCTGGCGTCTCAACATTCCCGAGGTCCCTGGCGGCCCGGTAGGGCTGGCTAAAGAGGCTCTTGCGGCGTGCCATCAGCCCTACCGTATCCGTCTTGCATATCCGAGATCGGATTGCATCATCGAATCGGCAAAGCCCGTTGACGACCGGGGGCCGCCTCGTTGGTGTCGGCCACAGCGTGGATCCCCGCGGTCCCTTGCGGCCGTCGCCTACGATGATGACCCCAGGCGGGAGGGTGCTCTTGACCATCGAGCTGTGGCGATGTTGCTCACCATTTTGGTGGGGTCAACAGCATTGGCGTCGACTCTGGACCCGGACGGTGGTGACGAGTTGCATCGCGAACGCTTCTCGATCATGCGCCAAGCACTCGCCGAGACCGGTCGTTACTAAGCACAAGAACCTGGTTGGCGGGCTCACGGTGGTCTTTGGCTCAGCCTTGACCGCCATCATCTGTACGGCAGTGGTCCGTGGGCAGGGTTGTCGTGGGAGCGTGCCGCCGTTCTGTCTGGCTTGGGTCGGAGCCCCAAACGGGTTCGGGAACCTGATCTCGTTTGGCCTCTTCTCTACATGACCACATGGACACCAACACAGCGCCCGCGCTGACCGGAGGCGAAGCGTCCTCGGCGACCTTTCCGACGCTGCCACGAGAGGTGCGCCTCGTCCACCTGTTGACGCTGATGGCTGCCGGTATCTTCCTCGTTGTCCAAGCGACAAAACAATGGTTCCACTTGGATGAGTGGGATTTTCTCGCCTACCGAGGCGTCCGATTCGTGGGCACCGAAGGCCTCTTCGCGCCGCATAACGAGCATTGGACAACCATACCGATCCTGATCTGGCGAGCGTTGTTCAACCTCGTCGGCGTCCGTTACTACTGGCTCTACGCGTTGCCGTTGATCGCTGCGAACCTTACTGTGGTCCACCTGCTGTGGCGCCTCATGTTGCGACACGAGGTCGACCCCTGGACCGCAACCCTCCTGGTGGCCGCATTGGCGGTTCTCGGCGTCGGATTCGATGACCTGACGAGGGCATTCCAGATCACATTCGTCGGCTCCGTCGCCTTCGGTCTTCTAGCCATCGACGCCATCGAGCGTGACCGGTTCTGGCTCCCACCTGTCTGGGGTGTCTGCGCGCTCATGTGTTCGAACCTCGGAATACCCATGGTGTTCGGGTGTGTGCTCGTGGCCTTGACCCGACGCCGACCCGCCGTCGCCGTGGTGACGGCAGTTCCCCCCGCCGTGTTCTTTATCGTCTGGTACGCGCTCATCGGTCACATAGGCACCTACGCCTCCTCAGACATCGCGAGCCTGAGCTTCGGAGGGCTCGCCTCGTACGTCTGGACGGGCTTGACCGCGAGCTTGGGCGGCCTCGTTGACGGCTCCGCACATCTCGGTGCGGTTTTCGTAGCCGTCCTCGCCGGCGCGGCGGCGGTACGCCGCAACGTGCCCGCCGCTCTGGCCCTTACGGCCGTCGCACTCTATGCATTTGTCGGGCTCGGGAGATTGCAAGCTGGCCCTGAACAGGCCCTCGCGTCCCGATATTCCTACATTGCGGTGGCGCTATGCCTGCCATTGATCGGGCAGCTCATCAGTGCGCTCGCCCGACGACGAGATCTTCGTCCCATCGTCATGTCGGGGCTGATCGTCCTCATAGGCGCCAACGCCGTTTCACTGGTAACAAACGCAGACATCGTGGCGGCCGACTTTCGTCCGTTGGATAGCCAGATTCAGGCGGCCGCCTACCTGATCCACACCGGAGAGAAGTTCCCAGGCTACCAGACGTCGAGTTCCAGCTTCGGGCCGCCCGACGCACCCAGCGTGGCGGCATTGACGCAATTGGTCCGTCGCGGTCAGTTTCCCATCCTCACCGCGATACCGCGTCCTGAGTTACAAGCTGAACGAGCCATTCTCGGTGTGTTCATATCAACGAATCCCGGTTATCCAGGGGCGCTCACGTTCACCGATACAGCCCTGCCAACCTGCGTCATCAGCAGTCCCCAGAGCCCTGTGTCCGTCCAACTCCCGGTGTCAGGCTCCATCCAACTCAGGGTTAAACACCCCGCGGCCGATCTGGGCGTAGCTGTAGCGTTTCCCTCCACCCCTAACGCGTCGAGCGTTACCGTGTCCCTGCACGTCAGCGGTCCGTGGCTGAACATCCCGGCGGGGTCATACCCGACCGCTTCGATCATTCCGAGCACCCCCATTCTCCTGTGCGAACGTGTGCGGTAAAACCGGGTGGGCAGGTCCGCCTCACGCCACTGCTCGAATATCATCGCGGGCTCGACCCTCCGCACCGACCGCTATTCAGCGCGGTTGCCCTGGCGCGCGAGCGCCCGGCCCAAGGCCGAGCAGTTTCCTGGTCAAAATGGAGTGTCGGAGATGCGTATTCGACCATTAGTGCACGGATCGTCGCACATCGAATGGGCTATCTGAGCACCGGACCGGTCAGCTATGCCTCCAAGCCGGCGAACCGCTCTTTCGAGCAGGCCGCAACAGTCCCCGTCTCCGGGGTGACCGCGTTGCAGGTCCTGCGTGACCGCGTCCCGCTGCAGGCCGGGCAGAAGGTGCTGATCATCGGCGCCGCGGGAGACCAGCGCTACGACGCGATTGTCGACATCGAGGGCGACAGCGCCTTGTCACGCCTTCGTCGAGCCCTCACCCCGGGAGACAGGCTCGTCATCGTCGGGGCGGGGCCGACGGACGGTGGTTGGGGGATTCGACCGCCAGCTCCGGGCGATAGCGCTCTCCCCACTGGTGAGCCAGAAGTTGGGCATTCTCGTTGCGAAAGAGAACTCCGCGGACTGGTCGGTCCTCGGGGAGCTCCTCGAACGAGGGAAGGTCACACCGGTCATCGACCGGTCATACCCACCCCGTGAGGCCGCCGCAGCCATGCGGTACTTCCACAGGGCCGTGCTCGAGGCAAGGTCGTCATGGCCGTGTGAGGCCCCGAGGTCTTACCATGCGACCATGAACATAGGAGACGCCGCCGTGGTCGACGTCGATGGCCTCGACGAGCTGATCGCCGTGCTGGCCGGCCTCGGCTACCGCACGATGGGACCGGTCGTCCGAGACGGGGCAATCATGCCGGGCCCTGTGACCGGCGTCGCTGACCTGCCGGCGGGTTACCACGATGCGCAATCCCCCGGCCACTACCGCGTCGAGCTCAGCGGCGACGCCACACTCTTCGCGTGGGCCGTCGGTCCGGGATCGTGGAAGGCGGAATTCTTCCCCCCTGCGCAGGAGCTCTGGCGGGCCTCGGTGGACGGCGGGTGACCTTCACCGAGAGCGAACGTGGGTCGGGCCCCACAGCCATCATCGGCGCCCGACCTTGCGAGATCGCCGCTCTTGATGTCCTGGACCGAGTGCTGAAGGCCGGCACCGTTCCCGACCCGCATTACGCGGCGGAGCGAGAAGGACCTTCATCGTGGCCGCGGAATGCGGAGTCCCCGCTGGCACATGCTTCTGCACCTCCATGGGGACCGGGCCGGGAGCCGACAACGGGTTCGACCTGGCGCTGAGCGAACTCGCCGACGGGGACGGGCACCGTTTCGTCGTCCGGGTGGGCACGGCCCTGGGGGCCGAGGTCTTGGCGCGCGTCGCCACCCAGGAGGCCACAGCCGTAGACCTCGCCGCTCGCCACCAAGCGCTCGACACGGCCACGAGAGCCATGACTCGAGAGCTCCCGACCGCGGGGCTGGCCGAGCTCCTAGCTCGAAACCTCGAGCACCCCCGATGGGATGAGGTAGCAGACCGGTGCCTGGCCTGCGGGAATTGCACCCTGGTGTGCCCCACCTGTTTCTGCAGCGACGTCCGCGACACATCATCGCTGACTGGCGAGGTTTCCCGCCAACGTACCTGGGCGTCGTGCTTCGACGTCGACCATTCGTACCTCCATGGGGGGCCGGTCCGAGCTTCCACGTCCTCGCGCTACCGCCAATGGCTCACCCACAAGGTGTCGACGTGGTGGGATCAGTTCGGCACCTCGGGCTGTGTCGGATGAGGTCGGTGCATCGCCTGGTGCCCCGTGGGGATCGACCCCACCGAGGAAGTGGCTGCCATCGAGCGCACCGACGGGGCTGTGCGTCCCAGCGCAGCGCCCGTAGGACGGCGCGCGTCATGACGTCGCTGGCCGAGCTGGTTGCACGGCATCCGCTTCTCGCTGGTCTACCCGGTGACGCTGTGGCCACCGTCGCCGGCTGCGCCCAGAACGTGTCCTTCCGTCCTGGCGACCTGCTCCTGGCCGAGGGCGACGCGGCCAACACGTTGTACCTGTTGCGCCGGGGGCCGGGTCGCGATCGAGGTGCACGCACCGAGCAAGGGATCAATCGTCGTCGAGACGGTGAACCCCGGCGCGGCGATGGGTTGGAGCTGGCTCGTCTTCCCCTACCGGTGGCACTTCGACGCCCGTGCCCTAGACGCGGTCGGGGCTGTCGCCATCGGCGCGGTGTGTCTGAGAGAGAAGGCGGAAACCGACCCCGCACTGGGCTACGAGCTCATGAAACGAGTGGCCGCCGTCCTCCTCGAACGCCTGCAGATAACCCGCCTTCGGCTACTCGACCTCTATGGGACCGACGGTGCCCGCTGAGGTTCCCCGAGTCAGGCCCGCGGCCGGTCAACATGCTGACGGCGTTCGGCGTCGGCGAGGCGGCCATCTCCGTGAGCAGCGATCCGCGCCTCGATGGCCCACTCCAACACACCGTGCGCGATGTCGGTTCGGTGTCCCGGGCTCTGTGCCAGACACCTGTCGGCGACGTGATCGGCGTCCGAGGGCCGTTCGGCACTGACTGGGGAGTCGGGGACTCATCCGGTCCAGGTGAGCGGACCGATCCCGCATCCACCGCCGAGGCCCAGGGAGGGGGGGATGTGGTCGTCGTGGCCGGGAGCATTGGCCTCGCCCCTTTGCGCGGCGCCGTATACGAGCTGGTAGCGCGCCGCGCCGAAGAGGGCGGACGGGTGTTCATCGTGCGAGAGCCGCCTGCATCGTGTGGTGCAGAGCGCCGGTTCCGAGGCGGTGGACGTCGAGGACGTGAGCGACACCGTCCGCCGCGTCTTCCTGCTGGCCCTCGACGGTCCGGTGCCCACTCCGGGCGAGTGGCTCGTCGTCCACAGCGGGTACGCCATCGACCGGGTCGACGCGGCGGATGCGGAAGCAGTGGCTACCCAGCTCCAGCGGGCCCAGTCAGCGACCACTCAGAACGGGGGCGAGGTACCGACATGAGCGCTGAGGCGACCTCGAGCCCTGGTGCCGCCGGGCAAGCCGATCCAGCTCCAGGATCTCCGCGGAGCGGCAGCCTCCCCGGTGTGGTGGTGGCGGGGATGACCGCCTGCATCAGCGGGTTGTCGGTCTTCGTCAACAGCTACGGTGTGCATGCGATTGCCACACCGTCGGTCTACACGACAGCGAAGAACCTCATGGCCACGGTCATCCTCGGCGCCGGCGCCTTGGTGGCGTGGATCCTTCGGCGTTCGCATTCGGGATCGGTCGCCACGCGGTTCGTCACCGCCGCCTCCACTCAGGCATCGCCCGGGCCAGGTTCGGACCGGTGGACAGCGTGGGGTCCGGCTCGCTGGATGGGACTGATGTACGTGGGGATCGTGGGGGGAGGCGTCGCCTTCATCCTGTTCTTCGACGGGCTGACCGACACCGCGGTCACGCCCGCCGCCTTCTGGCGCGACACGCTCGTCATTTGGGTGGCGGCCCTTGCGTGCCTTGTCTGCGCGAGCACCTGACCTGGTGGAATGTCGCTGCCATCGCCGTGCTCGTCGCGGGCGTCGCCATCGCCGGTGGCGTCGGACACCTCGTGGCGAACCGGGGCGAGATACTCGTCCTAGGCTCCACGCTGTTGTGGGCTGTGGAGGTCGTCGTCGCCAAGGTTCTGCTGCGTCGACGTGGCACCTGGCGTTCTCGCCCTGGTGCGAATGGGAGTCGGGGCGCTCACCCTTGTCGCCTATCTGGTCGCGACCGGCGGCTTCCACATCCTGGCGTCTCTTGGCTCTTCCCAGATCGGGTGGGCCCTGCTGACCGGGCTCCTGCTGGCTGGGTACGTCGGCACCTGGATGACGGCGTTGGCACGCGCCCGAGCGGTAGATGTCACGTCACGGCCCTTCTCTCGGTCGCGGCAGGCACGACGTCGCTGGCGCCAAAGGCACTCGGCCTCCTCCTCGTCGCGGCAGGAGCAGGAGCGGTGTTCTGGGTGAGCCTGATGCGTCCGTCGGTGCGCAGTCGCGACGCCATCGGCACTTGACCATGGAGCGCTCCACCGTCGCCGGTTTCGGACCGAGCACCGCGCCCGATGGTGCCCGCGTCTCGTACCAAAGGGACGCCTCGCGGCTGGCCCTTTGCTTTTCGCTCGCTACGCCTATCCCCCCAACGCGCTCGGCTACTGCGACCCCGACGACTCTGCCGAATTCCTCGGAATGGCCATGGAGGGTACCGACCTTCGGGGCTTCAGCCAGATGGCTGCCCAATTTCGCGGGGCATGGCCCTATCTCCAGCTGATCGCAGCCTGCAGCGGCATCACCGAGCCACTTGACCCCCGGGTGGTGGAGGCTTACTGGACCGGCAACGCCCTGCTGACGCGGGTGCCGACGTCTGCTTTGGTGAGATCGCTGGACGACCACTTCGAGCACCGTGCCGGTCCGCGTCTGAGCCCCCTCCTGTCAGCCGCCCCAGGTGGGATCCCGCAACACAATTCTCATGTCTTCACCGTGTACCCGTGGCTTGGGCTTCTGCGCGCCGGCAGGGACGGACCACCCCTCGTCGTCTTGGACCGCTGCCGCATCCGCTGGGGACGCGTCGAAGCCCTGACTGGGGACCTAGTGACGGTGCGGAGCCGGCAACTGAGCTTCGTGGGATCGAAACTCACACTCGGAGCCGAAGAGGTGGAGATTGCACGGCACCGCCTCGATGGACGAGCCGTAACCACGCAGCTCCAGCCGGGCGACATCGTTTCTCTTCACTGGGACTGGGTGTGTGACCGACTGTCGCCGGTCGTGCTGAGGTGGCTCCAGTACTGCACGGTGCGCAACCTCGAAGCCGTGAATTCGCTGGCGCAGCCGGGCGCGGCGATGGTCTGTGGGGCGTGAGCCAGTTCGTCGATCATCGGTCGCGTCTTCCTCGCCCGGCCACGCCGTGGCCAAGAAACGTGGCGGCTGAGACGTCGTTGCAGAAGGCCACCTCCGAATCGAGGCGGGGATGTGTTCGAGCAGGCGGAACTCCAGCTGCCCGGCATCCTGGCTCAGGACAACGGATTACGGTGCTTCGCCGTCATCGAGTTCAGCGTGTGCGTCCGAGTCGGGGCGCGAGCTGGACAGGGATGACGTGACATCGTTGGACGGTGCCGATCCATTCGGCGCCTCGGACGACACCACCGCCCCTCGCAATCCGTTCGCGATCCCCCCGAGCAAGTCCATCGGCACCACGATCTTCGTCGAGGGGGCCGCGCCGACATGCTTCAACGTCTCGAGGTACTGGAGCTGCATGGTGTTCCGATCGAGGCCCCGTCCGACGACGAAGATCTTCTCGAGCCCGGCAGCCAGTCCTTCGGCGCGGAGAATGGCGGATTGCCTCTCCCCTTCTGCGCCGAGGATCGCCGCCTGCTTGGTGCCCTCGGCGAGGGTGATGGCAGCCTGCTTCTGACCCTCAGCTTCGGTGATCGCCGCCCGCCTTGTGCGCTCGGCCGACATCTGGCGCGTCATCGCTTCGAGAACCCCGGCGGGCGGGTTCACTTCACGAACCTCCACAGTGGTCACTTTCACGCCCCAGCGCTCCGTGACTTCGTCGAGACGGACTCGAAGCGAGGCATTCATGTCCTCGCGCTTCGACAACACGTCGTCGAGCGGCATGTCACCGACCACACTCCGAAGGGTGGTCGCCGCCACGTTTTGCGCGGCGGCAGCGAAATTCTGGACCTGGAGCACGGTCATGGCCGGGTCCACGACCTTGTAGAAGATAATGAAGTCGATCGAGATCGATGCATTGTCCTTTGTGATCGCCGTCTGGTGCGGGATCTCGAGAAACTGTTCGCGCAGATCGACCCATGAAGTCCTATCAGTCACGGGGTTGACAAAGACGAGCCCGGGGCCGCGGAGCCCGATAGCCCGACCGAGCCGAAACAGCACGATGCGCTGGTACTCCCGGACGATCTTCACCGAGAGTGCAAACGCGATAAGGAGGAAGAGGACCACCACCCCGATGATGACACCAACGATCATGTGCTTTGCTCCTTGCTCTCGCCCTGGGCGAGGTTGAACGTCCCGTCTGCAGACGTGGCCACCGCATCTTCGCCCCAGACTTCTAGATGGATCCCCGCTGTCCGCAGGACTTGCACGCGGGTGCCTTTTGGCAGCGTTCCGTTGACCGAGACCGCACTCCACTGCTCCCCGCGAACACGAACGATGCCATCGGGGGCCAAGTCGCTGAGCGCTACTCCTTCCGCTCCCTCCAGAGACACGACCCCACGCCCGGCCGTGGCACGACCAGACAAGCCGTACCACGCCATGACCCCTACGCCCGCCGAGACGATGAGGTCAGCACTCAGAAGTGCCCACAGGATCGGCGGGGATCGCCCGTCGACTGCCATCACGATGAGCCATGCTGCGGCGAGGACACCGATAACGCCGGCCACGACGTGTGCATGGGGTCCAGAATGAAACCCGACCAGCGAGGTGAGAACGACCAGTCCGAGCAGGACTCCGGCAATTATCCACATGGGCGCCTCCTCAAGGTTGCGCCATCCCTCATGATACCTGGACCGGAATCACCAGTGGAACGGAACTGGTCATGGCCTGAAACCATCCGGTGCCGAACCCATCTTTCGGATCAATCCGCCCGGATTTGACCTTCGGCCCTAGCCCCGAGGCCTAGGCGGTGGGAATGTCCTCCTAGGACGAATCAGACCACGAGCATCGACGATCGGCGATCTCATTCCCTCGACCGCCAACGGAGGCATTAGCGCCCATGGAAACGACGGAGCAACGCACCCCGGCGGAGCAGTTCCCGGTCGAGCACCTCTCCCTCCACGGCCATCAAATGAGCTACCGGCGTGCCGGCGAGGGTCCCGCGCTCTTGCTGCTCCACGGTATCGCCGGCAGCTCCCGCACGTGGATCCCCGTGATGGAGTTGCTGCAGAGCGAGTTCACGTTGTTGGCTCCGGACTTCCTCGGCCACGGCAAGTCGGCCAAGCCCCTCGGTGACTACTCCCTTGGCAACCATGCCAGCTCGATGCGCGATTTCCTGCATCTGCTGGGGTTCGACCGGGCCACCGTGGTGGGGCAGTCCTTCGGCGGCGGGGTGGCCTTGCAGTTCGCCTACCAGTTTCCCGAGCGCTGTGAGCGTCTGGTCCTCGTCGACGCCGGCGGCCTGGGACGAGAGGTGAACTGGATCCTCCGCCTCGTCACCCTGCCTGCGGCCGAATACGTGATGCCAATATTGTTCCCGAGGTTCGTGCGGGGTTGGGGGGACTCGGTCGCCAGGCTGCTCGGTAACCTGGGCATCCGCGACGCCGGGGCCGCCGAGATCTGGCGCTCCTATCGGTCGTTGACCGAGTCGGAGAATCGTCAGGCGTTTGTCCGTACGATGCGGGCCGTGATTGACCCGGGTGGACAGTCGGTGAGTGCCATCGACCGTCTCTATCTGGCGTCACACATGCCCACACTCATCGTGTGGGGTGCCCGTGACAGGATCATCCCTCTCGTCCATGCCTACCGCGCACACGGGGCCATTCCCAACAGTCGTTTGGAGGTGATGGAAGGCGTGGGGCACTTCCCCCACGTCGAGGAGCCCATCCGCTTCGTGGAGGTTCTGAGGGACTTCCTCCGCAGCACGGAGCCCAGCATTTTCACACCCGAGGGGCTGCGCGAGGTGCTCCGGCAGGGGACAGCGGAATAGATCTGTCCTCGACCCAGGTGGATCCGAAAGGCGCAGGCACTCCCGTCCCATCGGAGAAACCACAAGGGGTGGGAACTAGGCGAGGCCCCGTGATTCCTCGACTCGATGCTTCCAGAGCACGGCGAGCCCAAGCACCCCCGAATATGCCGCCAGTACAAGGGCATCTTGTATCCCGAAACCGTGCCCGTCCAACAGTGCCAGGCCGAGCGAGGCATGATGGAAGCTAGGGAGGGCCCGGGCGGCAGTCTGCATCGCTTGGGGCATGTGACCCACGGGGTTGAAAAGGCCCCCGAAATACCCGAGCACGAACATGAGGGCTGTTACAACTGGATAAGCCGTCTCGGCGTTCACCATGAACCCGACGAATACCCCGAGGACGGCGAAGGGGAACGCTGCCACCCACAGCAGGGCAGTGAGCTCCACCCAGGTGGAGAGGCCGAGCTGCACCCCTCCGAATGTGATGCCCACGACCTCAACCATGACCAGCACTGGGATGACGACCAGCATGCTCGCCGCCACCTTGGTGGCAACGTATGACCATGCCGGGATAGGAGTGACTCGTAACTGACGCGCCCACCCCGAAGCTCGCTCCGTCGACAGTCGGCTTCCTCCGGCGTTGAGTGCGGCGATCAAAGCTCCAAACGAACACATGGAAACCATCAGGTAGACCCGCCATGGCACGGCGCCGTCGACGACCTTCCCCGGGCTGTGATCACTCAGGAAGAGCATGTAGAAGATCACAGGGAACCCAACCGTGATGGCCAGGAACTTCCAACTGCGGAGCAGTCGCGTCACCTCGAATCGTCCGAACGCCAGTAGCCCGGTCATCGTGCCCGCCTCTCGTTCGGTGTCGGGTCGCACTCGGTGAGCGCCACAAACGCATCTTCGAGGCCTGCACCGGTCACTTCGAGGTCGCTGAATTCGACGCCGTGGTGGACGAGAGCTTTAACAGTGGCGTCGGCATCGAGTGAGTTGAGCGTGACACCGACGCCCCGGACCACAACATCGGTCACACCTTCCAGATGGTCGAGCAACATCTCGTCAGGGCCGTCGGTCACGAAGCGGACCTGCCTTGTGGCCACCGCCGCTTTGAGCGTCGCTCCTGGGCCGTTCGCCACCACCCGACCATGATTGATAACCACGACCCGGTCGGCGATCACGTCGGCCTCCTCCAAATGATGCGTGGCGAAGACGATGGTCCGCCCTTCCGCTCCGAACTGCCGCATCATGCGCCAGAACGAGCGCCGGCTATCCACGTCCATGGCGGCCGTCGGTTCGTCCAAGAACACGAGCTCGGGATCTCCGGCGATGGCCACGGCAAATCGCACCCGCTGGGCTTGCCCGCCCGATAGGCGGTGCGTCTGGCGGCCCAGGAGGTCAGCGATCCCGGCTCGCTCCACCGTCAAGTCGAAAGGAGCGGGGTGTGGGTAGAGCCGGCGCACCAATTGCAGGGCGCTCGAGACGCGCACCCCCGGCGGTAATCCGCTGCCGGAACCCGTCTGGAGCATGGCCCCCACCCTGCCTTGGGCCACCGCCTGGCGGGCGCTCGTTCCCAGTACCTCCACGAAGCCCGCGTGCGGGCGCAGGAGGCCGAGGAGGAGTGAGATCGTCGTGGACTTCCCCGCCCCGTTGGGGCCGAGGAGGGCGACGGTCTCCCCTTGAGCCACCTGGAGGTCCAGATGGTCGAGCGCGACGTGCTTGCCGTAGCGGCGCACGACGCCATTGAATCGCAACGCCGGATCCCCCTCGGGGCCCGCCCTTTCGACCGATGAGGTGCGATCCCTAGAGCCCGTCGCTAATCCCTCGACGCCCCCGGCTCGCCCTGTCTTGTGGGGAGCAATCATCTCTGCCGACCCGGACCGAAAGCGAGTCGGCGTCCCCCCTGCTCCCCGCTCGAGCGCCCCACGGTCAGCACCCCAGCAGCGCCGTGGTGTGGGTGGATCGACTGCCGGTCGGTCGTGGATCGACGGTTTCGCCCCCGCGCATCGGTATTGGCCTTCTCCATACTGTGAACGTGCCACGTTGCCCTAGGGCGCCGACAGGGTCGATTGGCCCTTCTGCGACCAGCTCTTTCCCAAATATCGCACCAAAACGGGGGGTGGAGCGGTCGATCGGACACAGGTCAAGATCGCTGCGTCTTTGCACGGTGGCCATGGCCCGTCCCGCCGATTGCTCCACGGCCGCTTCCGCATCGACTGAGGGAAATGCCTCCGGTGCGGCCCGATAGAGCACCTGCCCTGCAGCCCGGGGTGTGCACCGCCGCCGGCGCCTAGGGGAGGTCAAGAAGGTGAGCCATTACGAACGAGGTGTCAACGACTTGAGGGTGAAGCTGGCACCGCCGGTCAACGTGGACGTCCCCAAGAAATGTAGGGCTGGTGACCTTGGTGGTCCACGTTCCCTTGACCGGAAGCCCGTCGACGGTGGAGAACCACGTATCGGAGACGTTGCGCCCCCATTGTCCGCCGCTGAGGGTCGACACCTCGCGAAAGTGGAGGGTGGGGACCTCGGTGCCCCCGGTCCGCACGGTCTGTGGGTCCACGTAGCGGTTCGTGCCCTTCATGGCCACGGCAACGGTCTTGATGGGGCTGCTCGTGCCTGTGCAGACAAAGGGGAACCGTTGCCGGACATCTGAGCCACACCGTGTCCTGCTCGACGGTCAATGTCGTGAGCGCCCTTCAATCCTCAACACGTCGAAATCGAGCTTTTCCAGAGTGCCGTCGCTTCCCGAGCACAACAACATTGCCCTCGCATACCGTCAGCTAATCGCGTACGGTGTCGCGCTGTGGGGTTTAGCATAACGCATGTGTACCAGGATTGCGCCGCACGCGATCGCAGCATAGAAGCACCACAGCGACGCGAACCCATCGGCGCTCAGCCGGGCCAGGATCACGACAGCTACCAGGTTTGCCAAGCCGAACACCACGATATGGCGAAACCCCGACGCCAGCAGCGATCCGCAAGTCGCCACGATGTAGAGCCCGATAACGACGACTCCGTGCTGCAACCCAATGGAGTAGGCGAGGTGGTACGCGCCCAGGGTGACGCTCGGACGGTTTTGCAGAATAGTTTCCAGCAGCACTGTCGACACCCCGACCCCCACCGTCAGGAACGGCGCGATCCTCCATTTTCGGCGCGCCGTGGGTTCGAGCAGCATGACGACGAGCGGCACGAGAATCGGCAGGACGACAAATGCAATGATGAGGTAGATCCACATCGCTATCCGGCCAACACCGTGAGGCACGATCCCTTGTAGGCTCCACCACACGAAGGCTTCGTCGATCTGATGAAACCCGAGGAGCAGAGGAAGCGCTGCCAGTGCGAGGTGGTCGTTCCGGTGACGGAGGTGCCGCACAGCATCGACACCGATGCCGGTGACAATGATCCCGCCAACCAGGTCACCCTCGGGAGAGAAACACACGGCCTACTCCCCTTCTCCCAACCCGGGGAGGGACTGGGTAATGCGGACCACCGGCATCGACTCTCCTTCCATGGCACTCCAAAGAAGGTGCCGAGCCCTCTTCCGGGCGACAAGCGACAACGTCGTCCTGCCCGATCAATGCGCCACTCCCAAAGGGTGATACTCGAACCCTACACCTCGCTCTCCGGTTGAATGACGATCTCGTCGAACACACGGACAGCAGGGTGCTTGCAGTCAGGATTTCGTGAGTCTTGCTGCTGGCGTGCGCGTAAACCCTGAAACCGTCATCGTCCGTTCCCCTTAGCCTCGTATTTAGGTGGCACCGGACACGCAACACGACGTATTGACGCTGGCTCAAAGGGCAAGCTTGGTCAAGAAGGGCCAGTACGTGCGCATATCGCTAGTCGGGCCTGTCGCACCCGTATCGTCCCATGTGATCAACACATCGTTCGGACGTTTGCCGGCCCAGGTCTGCTCAGGGTGTGGGATTGCCATGTAGAGGCGGGCCCCCGCGGGCACAGGGAACCCGTGAGATGAGGGGGGAGAGTCGGCGACCATCCCGTCGCCGATGATCGGATCGGTGAGGTCTTCAACGACGTCGTACATGACTTTGCCCGCGTACGGGCCACTTTGATAAATCTGGAACCTGACCCACTTGCCATCGGACGCTCGCTTGTAGAAGCCCCAGTCGCCATCGGCGTCATCGTCACCGGAGTGGATGCTCAGGAGCGAGGAGAGCTGGGGGTTGCCTTGCCAGCCACTCGCCGTCCACCATTGAATGTTGGCAAGGGTCGGCGGTGTTACCGTTAGGTCGGCGAACGGGATCCGGGAGAGGTAGAGATCGGGCGAATTTCCCAAAGCTTGGGGAGCTCCGCCAACGTAGACGTAACTGCCGTCGCGCACCCAGCTGCCGCCAGCCCCGGGCCAAGACCCCGAATAGGTCGTAGTGTCGAGAATGGTGACGGTCCACGCGTTCGGATCTGTGATCTGGCCATGGCTGTAGAAGTTTGTGATGCGATAGATGACCTAGCTCGGGTAGGTATGGGTGGGCGTCACGGCCTGTGCCGCCACGATGATTGTCTGCTTATTCACGAAAATGCCGCCTGAAGGCCAAACCGTGAGCATGCCCGCTGGGACGGGGAAAATGTTGGGGTAGGACCACTGCATGGTGTCTTTCCTGAGGTCGTAAGTCCCCCCGCGCTGGACGGCCACGATGTTGTGGAAAGAATTGTTCGCAACCGGTACGGTACGGTACGGTACGGTACGGTACGGTACGGTACGGTACGGTACGGTACGGTACGGTACGGTCCTGTCCAATGCCGCTCGCCCAGAACACATCGCCAAACCTCCACAGGACAGCGGGGATGCCCGTACCCGGCCGTAGGTCGATACTGAAGCCTCGGTCGGTTCCCAACAAACCAGGTCCATCGCTGAACGATTTGACCTGCGGTGTGGGGCCTTGACTGAGGTTGTACCAGAAGGTTCGGTCCATGGCGGCTCGCCAGTCGACTGGTCCGTGCAACGAGTCAGTGGTAGTCGGCACCGAAGCATCGATGTGTGAATGACCACACCCAGAAATAATGAAAAGGAGGACGGTGACAGTTCTCCACGAGATAGAGGTGCGGCGAGAGACAGTCCCCACCTTGGGCGTGCTACCGCTTCGGTGACGCTTGTGACGAGACAAGTGCGAGTACCGAACCGGATGACCCAGCCGTCTTCTCCCCTCGTCCCCTCGATCGGGTAGGGGGCCAGCCAACGCGTGCAAAGGACGTGTCGGAGAGGCGTTCGACCCCGCTAGTACACCGGCTCTCCTACGGGGGGAGGTTCGCCTCAGAGCGGATTGACGGGCGATACCGGGCGGGTCAACCACAAGCTCAGGGCTCGGCCCTTGGCCCGCAAACGAAGTACGTACCGGTCGCTCGGATGGATGCACCGTGCGGTTGGTATCCCCGAATGAGTGTCAGGATTCGATGCGCTCCTGGTCTGTCCCTCACCCGTTTGCGCCGCACCCGGTCGAGAACGAGGCACGTTGCGGATGGCGTGTTGCCCAACGAGTGAGACTGTCGGTATAGATGTGATCCGCTGAGTGCCAGCGCCGAGCGCACACTTCAGGCCATGCTGAATGTAGGTCTGGCCTCGACTCACCGAGCCATAGCATGCCACCGTGGGTTTGACCTGTCCCAGCGACTGGACTGCAACCGCCAGTAACTAGGTACAACCTGTGTCGTAGACACCCCCACGCGTTGGACCCTAGGCGACCTTGCCGGATCCCCATGAAGGAGCTATTGGAGCACCTTACAGGTCTCCAGTTGGTCGGCTACGCTCAGAATTGTCTCGCCCACCCACCGAACCCGACCTGGTAACTGATGTCATTCGGTACCCCTGACCAACAGCAACAGGACTCATTGACCACGGGGACGTCCTTCGAGACCGACATAGTTACTTCCCTCTTTCCCCGTGTCGCAGCGATCACGATCGTTTTCTGTGTCGGGATGATCTTTTTCCGCGATCACCTGGGCGTGGCAGCGGGCTCTAAGATGTGGGATCGCGCAGCGTTTGCCGCATCCGTGATAGGTGCCATGCTGCTCTCGCTCCGGTTTGTTTGGAGATCCGTCAGCGCACCGAGTCGGCTTGCAGTGGTTGTCGTAAGCAGCGGCTTCGTTTGGGGTATCGCACGGGTCGAGCACCATGCCAACGCCGCTCTGTTTTGGGAGGGTTTTGGTACTTCCGTCGCCGTCCTTTCCGTTCCGGTAGCACTCCTGATCGTTCCGGTGTCAGTCTGGGTCAGGCAGTCGCGGATGCTTAGCCGTGCGCTCGCCATCCCGGCGTGTGTGCTGGCAGTACTCGACCTGACCAGCCTTTTTCGGAATCTGAGCGACTTCCCTAATACGGCCAACAACATGTTCGTCTTGAATGAAGTCCTGGCCCCATCTGCTGGCCGTGTGCCCGGTGCAACCTTCATACCGCAGTACACCATCCTATTTGGGTGGATCTTCGCTCCATTTCGGCATCTCGCATCCGCATACACGCTCGCGAACTCGGCGACCATAGTCATCAGCATGTTGGGCATCGCCGCGGTTGTACTGGGAGTCATCCTTGCCCGACACTCATTGCCCAAGCGGTCACTTTGGCTAGCTGTGGCGCTAACGGTGCCTATAACCACAGTGACTGCCCTGCACAGTGGAATCCAGAGTTCCATCGGCGCATACCTTCAGGATCTCCCCATCCGCATGTTCCCAGCGATGCTGTTCTCGCTGTTTGCGGTCAGATATCTCGTGGCTCAAATGGATGGGGCCCCCCGCAAGTGGGTTCTCGTCACACTAAGTGCCTTCGTTGGGCTGATGGCCTGGAACTCCCAAGACTTCGGCCTCGCCACTGCTGTCGCATTCGGCATCGTCCTTCAGATTGCGACGCGCCCTTTCCGGAAACGAGTCACCCTGCTCTGGATCTCAGGGCTTGCTTTTGGCCTTATCCTCTATCCGTTGTGGACGATTATAATCGGGCATCCCATCAAGCTGAACTACATGGCTCTAACGGCGCGCTCATTCGCGAGTGGCTTTGGCTCCTCTCTGATGCAAATCCCCGGGCCGGCTCTGCTCGTTCTCCCGTTGATACTTGGAAGCCTTTCGGTCGGCGTCTGCCTTCTCTGGAAGGATTCTGAATGTGTAGCCGCCCGACCCAAGCACCAGCAGTATGCAGTTGCGACACTCGCATTCGTCGGCGCTTGGTCTACGATCGCTCTTCCTTACTACGTCAATCGGTCTTACGCATCGGGTCAGCTCCAGCTCTTTCTGTTACCGGCTGGCGTGTGCTGCTGTTCTCTTCTTTCACTCTGCCAACCAGCGATGCGACCGGGTGATACACGAGACGGCTCCCGCTTCCGTGATTATCTGAAGAGCAGAGCCGTCTGGCTCCTACCAGTTACACTGCCGATCGCGGTCGGTTTTGGAGCGATCGTGCAATCTCCCTCGCCCTCCGTCACACTTGACACACTGACCCATCCGCCTGCGTCGATTGGGTTTCTTGAAACGGTGCCGATCCGGCCGGTGCTCTTGGCCTTGACGTATGTGCGAAAGCACGGTGGCGGGTCTGTGGGCTACTTTGGTTCCAATGCCAACTATCTCAACCTGTTGACAGGTGTACAACCCCGCATCCTATATGACGATCCTTCAGACTTGGGGCTCAGCGAGGCCGCTCACGAGGTGGGTTGTGAATTTGTGCGTCGGCATCCGACAGAGTGGATGGTGATCGGAGAACCCGTTGTTCCAAGGCCAAATGCATTCGTTCTTTCCTACGTCGGCCATAGGATCTGCAACGACTACTTGCCGTGGAACGTTCCAGGTGAGCCGCCCAATACCGTATTCAAACTCCATGAGCCATAGCGGTCTCGCGGGATTCTGGCGGGCCAGGGTAGCCAATGTCAATGCGCTCATGTAAGACACGACCGGCCTACGGGTGGTGGCCGGACCAGAGCAATACGCAGACCCGCCCGGCAACCCCCAGGCCGGTCGGGATGAGGTTGTCCCGACCGTCGTGGATTTTGAGGGTGGTCCTCCGCTCCGGGTCCTGCCGTGAGGCAGGCTCGGAGTGTTCACCCACCGAACCGAAACGGAGGAACCACCAACCATGTCAGCATCACACACGAAGAAAGCCTCTGGCGCGAACCTGCGCCTGGTGCCCGGCCTCGGGCTGATCGACTTCGAGGGCGCCGAGCTGCCCGAGACGCTCGCCGACAAGGTCGAAGGCGAGCTGGAGGTCTTCGCCAACCACATGCGCCACGGCTTGCTCTCGGCGGCCGTCAACGTCGGCCTCGACGTCTTCAGCCAGCTGCTGGCGGCTGAGGTCACCGAGGTTGCCGGCGAGAAGGGCAAGCACAACCCGACCCGGCGGGCGCGCCGCCACGGCAGCGAGCCCGCCAAGGCGCCCCTCGGCGGGCGGATGGTCGCCGTCGACAAGCCCCGGGTGCGCGCCAGCGACGGCAGCGGGGAGATCAGCCTCGAGACCTGGTCGGCGGTAGCCTCGCGTGACCTGCTCGAGCGCCACACGCTGATCTCGATGCTCGCCGGCGTGTCCACCCGCACCTACGGCAGCGTCCTCGAGCCGGTCGGCCCCGAGGTCGAAGAGGCCTCGTCTTCGACCTCCAAGTCGGCGGTGTCGCGCCGCTTCGTCGAGGCCACCCGGGCTCGTCTGGCCGAGTTCCGCTCGCGCCCCCTCGGCGACCGCCGCTGGCTGGTCGTCTACATCGACGGGTTCGGCTTCGGCGACGAAACCCTGGTGGGAGCGCTCGGTGTCGACGACCAAGGCAACAAGATGCCGCTCTCTGTCGTGCACGGCACCACCGAGAACAAGGCCGCGTGCAAGCGGCTCCTCGACGGCCTCGAAGAACGCGGCTTCGACCCGAGCCACGGCGTGCTCTTCGTCATCGACGGCGGCAAGGCCATCTACCACGCCATCGCCGACAAGTGGAGCGACGTCGCGCTGATCCAGAGGTGCCGAGCCCACAAGACGCGAAATTTGACCGACCTGTTGCCCGAGAGCCATCACGCCTGGGTGCGCGCCGAGCTCAACCGCGCCTGGGCGATGGCCGACGCCGGCGAAGCCGAGCGGGCCCTGCACAACCTGGCCTCCAAGATCGAGCGGACCCATCCCGACGCGGCCGCTTCGCTTCGCGAAGGGCTCACCGACACGATCACCATCAACCGCCTGGGCGTCACCGGCATGCTCGCCAAGACGCTGGGGACGACCAACCCGATGGAGTCCACCATCGACATCGTCAAGGCCCACGCGAGGAACGTGAAACGCTGGCGGGCCGGCGACATGCGACTGCGCTGGGCCGCCGCCGGCATGCTGGCCGCCGAGGGTCAATACAGACGGATCAAGGGCTACCGACAGCTCGACCGACTAGCGGTCGCCATCAGCGACGAGATCCAGCGCCGCGCCGTCCAACTCGCCGAAGCAAGCTGAGCGTCACAACCAACACCTATCATGACCACCGAGGCTCACCCGAGAATCCACGGTGACTAGGACATCCTCGTCGGGATCACCGGCGGTCTCAAGCCATCTACGCACCCGTTACCGGGCGCACGATGGCGACCTCTGACCGGGCGATAATGCGGGGTCCTGCTCAGGTTGTCCTGGATGGGAGTCTCCCCGAAACCGCGCGGTAATCGCGACCAGAAGGACTCGGGTTCGACTGAGACTTACCGAGTAGAAGTGCTTACTATGAGGTGCCGTGTAGTCGGACCGTGATGAGGAGGGTGTCGGAGAGGGGTTTGCACCCATAAGCACACGGGCCATCTGGCGAAGTGAGTGGGCGGCCTGATGGACCTTCCAGCTCTGCCCATGGCCCAAGAAAGGCGACACCTCGACCGCCCTGAGCCGTTCAGCGATGGCCCGGGTAGGTGTCCCCCAGAGCCCCCACCCCGGCCCCGGCAAGCCAGGAGACGAGGTCCCTCTCCCCTCTGAAAGCCGGGGTCCTCGATTAGGTCTCCACCGCGTACTCGTTCCGACGAGGATCCCATCCAAACCTATGGGACGTTTACCTCAGGTGGCTTCGAAGTGGGCGGCGGGAGCGCAGGGACCCATGAAGTCCCCACGCCCGGCGCCGCTGCCCCGGTAGGTGCCCCCCAAGGGGGACGAGACGATGCCGCCGATCTCGGAAACTCCCCACTCTCGATCACTGAAAGTCCCCAGTTGATCGCCGGGGTGGGTTGTCGCTGATTCTACTTGGCAGTCGTTGGCCTCACCCCCTTGCGGAGGTTCTCCGAGCGGGCCCGGTGGGTCCGCATGCGGTAGCTGTCGCCGTCGATGTTGAACACCACCGAGCGATGAAGCAGCCGGTCGAGCATGGCTGCGGCGACCATGGGGTCGTCGAAGATCTTTCCCCATGAGGCGATGCCCAGGTTGGTGGTCAACACGGTCGAGCTCTTCAGGTATCTGGTCGTGATGACCTGGAACAGCGAGGCGGCGGCCTCATTCGCCAGCGGCAGGTAGCCGACTTCGTCGATGACCAAGAGCCGCGGCCCGGCGAAGAACCGCATGGTGGTCGCCCACCGTCCTTCGAGCGCAGCCCGGTGACATCGGGCCACGAGATCTGCCGCGGTGGTGTAGTAGGTGCGGTAACCGGCGTCGATCGACGCCCGGGCCAAGGCGACGGCCAGCATGGTCTTGCCCACACCGGGTGGGCCGATAAACAAGACGTTGGTTGCGTCCTCCAAGAACCGCAACGTGGCGAGCTCGTTCACGGTCTTTCTGTCCACCGACGGCTGGGCGTCGAAGTCGAAGTCCTCGAGTCGCCAGGCCGAGGGGAGTGAAGCGAAGCGTTCAAGGCTGGCGCGCCGACGGATCTCGGTGGACGCCACCTCCACCCCGAGGAGGCGTTCCAAGAAGGCGGTGTGACCCAGCTTGTTCGCCTTGGCGTGGTCGAGCTCGCCCGGCAGCGCCTCAGCGGCGGCGGTGAGACGCAGGTAGGCGAGATGACTGCGCAGGGTCTGATAGATCGAGTCCTCGCTCACGCCGTCACCTCCACGAGCGCCGCGTAAGTCGCCAGGTCGACGACGACGTCGCGGCCGTCGGTGCCCAACAGGCGCGCTGCCTCGGCCAGAGCCTCGGGCCCCGGCGGTCGGTTGGCCTTTCTGTCACAGGGCCGCGCCGTGGTGAACGCACTCAGCACGGCGGCTTCGAGTGCGGCGCTGTGCTCGGGGAGGCGAGCCAGGGTCCCCGACCCCGGCGGCGCCAGGACGTGGCGACCGAGCAGGGCGCCCGAGGAGCTGTGGATCTCGAGGGTCTGGGTGGACAGCCGATGGCGCACCTCGAACACCGAGCCCGTGAGTCCTGGCGGCACCGAATAGCGGTTGCCTCGAAACGCCACCGTGGCGTTGTCGGCCACGGTGCGCTCCACACAGATGGTGGCGGGATAGGGCGCCCACGGCAGGGCCATGAGCGGTTCGGCGTCGGCCAGGACACCGACCGTGGTGCGTGTCCCGTCGGAGCTGCGTCGTGGTCGGGCATCCCCGGTGCTGGCCAGGAAGCGGTCCAGTGAGATCTGGGCCGACTCAGGGTCCTTGGCGCTCAGGGTGCGCCACCATCGTCCCGAGCAGAAACGCACCGAGGACTCGACCGACCCCTTGCGGTTGCCCCGTCGGGGTGGACACGGTTCGACGATGGCTCCGTAGTGCTTGGCCACCGGGGCGAAGCTCGCCTGGACGTCGCTTGTCCCCGGTTTGATCACCGAGGCCAGGCGGTCGGTGCGCCACACGTGAGCCGTTCCCCCGAGACGACGCATCACCTTGTCCATGGCCTCGATGAGATGCGGCTGGTCCATGTGTTCGGCCAGCACACCGCGGATGCGCCCCGAATGCGGCAACGTGCCGAGGAGCACATACGCGGTCCCGTCCCACGGTGCGTTGCGCCGCTCGAACCAGTCCCACTGGATCTCCTCGCCGGCGGGATGGTCGATCTCGATGGTGTCTCTGCCCTTCACGCCTCGACATGCCTCGCAGTGCGGGCGCAGACCACGAGCTCGGATCTGGCGCACGAAGCTGGGGTAGCTGAGCGCGTAGCCGAGGGGGACTACCTCGTCATAGAGGGCACTGGCCCACACGTGGCAGTCGTCGGCAAAGCGAAGCCGGATGTAGTCCTCGACCACCGCCAGCGGGTCAGGTGCCGATTTCCGGCTCACCCCCGGCTGGCGGGCGCCGCTCAGATAGCCCCGGATGGTCTTG
Source organism: uncultured Acidimicrobiales bacterium (assembly GCA_963838775.1). Taxonomy (GTDB): domain Bacteria; phylum Actinomycetota; class Acidimicrobiia; order Acidimicrobiales; family UBA8190; genus Chersky-840. Next base: position 31,807 of record CAWISP010000036.1, on the reverse strand, counting down.
CGGTCGCGTCCCAGGTGTCGGGCGATGGCCGAAATCGACCAGCCCCGCTCTCGTAGTGCATGTGCTTCCACGTCTTCCCCTTGTGTGAGCATGACGAGCGGGTCCCTTCGGGCTGGTTGGCATAGGAACCGCCAGCCTCGGAGGGGCCCTGCTCGCGTTGGTGGACCCTGAGGCCCAACCCGACGCTCAAGGGTGGGGAATTTCGGTGATCATCTGTGGGGAGATTCAAAAATCGTCGGCAACGACGCCTCTCCTGAGCCACCTACGGCCACCGTACGCCTCAGGGTGGGGTGTGTCTACGCCTCGGAAGGTCGGCGGAGTGCAGGAGCCACCCGGACCGGACCTACGCTTGACCCCGTGGCAGAGCGCCGTGTCTTCGGCTTGATTCCCTCTGAGACCCCTCCCACCGTCCAACACGTTCTGTCCTCAGTCAGTGGTCGGAGCAAGTGCGGACGCCCCATCGACACGGCCCTCCCCATCCCGAAGGACCTCCCGATCTGCCGGAAATGCACGCAGTTCGATGAGATAACGGGGGCCTTTGGTCGCAGGCCGTGGCGGGGGCTGCGACGGCGAGCACCGACTGGATGACCGCGCCTTCGACTCTGGGCGTAGGCTCGGGCCATGAGTGACGAGGAGCCCCAACACATCGAGGAGCGTCGACGCCAGTTGTTCGCTGAAGAACGAGCAGCACAGGCGGCCTATGACCGGGAGGCTGTTTCCTCCGCCCCCCTGGACCGACTCAAAGAACTCCAGGACCGCCTCACCGTCGCTCGCGCTGCGTGCAAGGCCTTCAACGAGGAGCACCCTCCGGAATCGGTCGTGGGTCACTGACCTGATCGCCCCTCCCGCGCTTGCTGCGGAGCAGGTGGAGCCGCCACGTGATCCGGGACACCTAAAGCACCATGTCCAGCTTGTCGATCCCTTCCGCATGCGCCGAATGGTCGCAGGCGGAATCGGAATCGCTGCCCTGGCGTGGACACTCGGTTCCTCCAACTGGCGCGACTACTGGTCGCAGTTCTGGACCACGGCTCGCACTCAGACCGGGGCGCCCGATGCGGTTTCCAGTGACCACAGTTCCATGACCGACGCTTCGGTAAGTATCGAACGAGAGTCAGTGTTGCTTCCATAGTCGAAGGCTCCGGGAGGGCCGGAAGGTGGCAGTGTGGACCAGGACAAGGCCCAGGACGTCCATAAGGCGTCCACCCAAGACGGCGATCCGGTTTCGACGCTGGGTGTGGGTACGAAGGTCTGTGTGCGGAACCGATTCCTCGGGGAATGGACCACCGGCTTCAAGGTGGCAGAGGTACTCGGTGACGGCTACCGCATACGGCGGCTCTCAGATGATCACGTCTTCCCCGACGTATTCGCGTTCGACGATGTCCTTCTAGAGCGACGCAAGCATCCGCTACGGGGGATACCCGGGTTGTACCGGGATCGTCGTCACTGAGTATGCCCGATGACGCTATCCCTGACGACTCCGTAGCGACTTGTGTCAGCGTTGGCGGGCGGCAGAGCGCCGGAACGCGACCTACACCGTTAGGCATGAGGGCGGCGGGGCACTGACCGCGCCCTGCGGGGTACAGTGAATGTCAACGCGACCTGTACCCCACCATCCCCTGGGCGCTCAGGATAAACGAGGGGGCCACTCACCCGCTGCGGGATCGCCTAAGAAAACGGTACGCTACTCCTCGGGAGTGTCCACGGGCTCGCGTTCGGTCATGGTGCCCATCGGTGTCTCTGGACCCAGCGACGGGTGTCATCGGGCGTGGGCACGGCGTCCAGTCCGGCGTCCGCAGCGAACAAGGCCGTGATCGCCTCAGACGCAATCATGTGCTCGGGCTCGCCGTGGAGGTAGATCAGGTCGATCACGTGGCTATGTTGATGCCACACGATGCTGACGAGTTCATACCCGGCCATTCGGCCCTCCGGGGAAAGGCTACGCCTCCGGGGGGTGGCGACGGGATCGGTGCTTTGCTCCCAGCGTAGAGCTACGACGTGGGCGCAGGGACCCTTTGCGGAGGGGCTCCCTGCGCTGCCCCTCGCCCCCCAATGCGGCGCTTGCGAGCGGGGGCGGGGGTCTTTCCCTGGAGCGCCGAGAACTACGCTACGCCGATATGTTCCGTTGGCCAGAGTCCTTCGACCTCTGCTTCTGGCCGAACACATTCCCTGTCGGTTCACCTGCCAGCCGGGCTCTTGTGCTTGAAGAGATACCCGATGGACGGCCCCGATCTGCGCTCCCGTGGCCACCTACTTGAACGCCCATCCTCAACGAGAATGTGGGTGAACAGCCCAATGCCGTCCCACGCCCCGCCGCATTCCCCCTGGGCGCCCGTGGCGAACGATGAGGGGCCATCGACCTCCCGAGCTACCCAAGAACCACGGTAGGTCTCGGAGGAGGGAACGTCCTCGTCAGAAATGGGGATCTCGGGCCACCGGATGCGTGTCGTCCGGGGTGAAGTCTGGTCAGGCACGGCCCGGTTGACCATGCATTGATTAGCAGTTGACCGTCTCGTGAGAAACGCCCGCCATCATGCCGATGCCGCTCAAGGGCTCTACAGCCTGCGGCACGGCGGCGAACACCCTTGCTATATCGTCGCCTTGAGCCCACGAACGGAGCAACGAAGAATGCCTCACAAGTCCCACCATGGCGACACGGCCAACCTGGCCGAGCACCCGCCGTTCCCCACCTACGCGGCATGGTCGCAACGGGAGCACCGGTGGGTCGGCATGACATTCAATGAGTACCAGGCGTGGCTCACCCGCCCTGACCTTGATCCCGCCGAGTTCGCCGCCGGTGAGGTGGCGTCGTGAGTCGGGGCTGATTCTGATCGAGTCTCGAAAGCGGCAAGCCCGACATCGCTCACGACTGCGGTCGTGAACTGAGCGAGGTCGTGGTCGGCCCTTTGCCATGCGGGGCCTGGCTACGTGGCATCCCGGGACTATCCGGCGTGGTGGCGTTTATGGTCCCGTCGGACCGGCACGATCCTCCCCGAACAAAAACCGGCAGGGTCGTGGCTGTAGTGACCAGACGCCCATGGTGATTGGATCACAGCCCTGGCGAAGCTGACGCAGGACGCAGTACCCGATCTGAGCACTCTCAAGACCCGTGCGTATGACGGATTCGACAGGAGTGTCGCCGCCGTCGCCGCGATACCAGAAGACAGAGTCGGAAAGATCAGAATCCCGGTGTCCTGACCGCTGGTCGTGAACTGGTGCGGATATGCGGCTGAACCATGTGAGGTGTTGAGCGGGTTGTTCGCCCAGAGCCCTCCCTCGTTCGCCATCCACCGCGGAAGAAGGCCGATGTTGTTCGCCGTCACTGGGATCGCGCCCTGTCGGTTGGCCTGCTGATTGATAGCCGCGATCAAAAACGCGGCCACCTGGGCTTCACCGGACGATCCCGGGACCGCCACCGGTGATTGCGAAGTTCGGGTCTTTGCAATGGCGGGTTTCGTTTGAGGCGCGATTGCGTTCCTTGTGGGGGCGACCGGGGTTGGACTCGCAGCTTCACTCCGCAGCAGGGGGTACGAAAGGCGCTGCTCCAGTATGTCCGCGAGTTCGTCAGCACCATCCTCCGTCTCGAATCGCTGGACCTCCAGCATGCCGCCACGGAGGTCCGCACGACGAACGGTGGGCAAGGCATCTCGGATGCCACACCTCTCCCTGAGCACTCTGCCCACGTTCATACGCGAGAGGTACTCGGTGGCGTTACCCGACTTAGGGAGTCGAAGAGACATCTCGTCGCCCTCAGCAGCGCCGTGTTCGGCCAGACAGGCCAGGGCCACTAGACCGCAGGGCTCAATGAACCGCACTGAGTGCAGGTCAAACTCCAAACCGGGAGAAGACCCAAAGGGCGCGAAAGCGTCGAGTGCCTGTTCGTTCAGAACCCCCAGCGCTTCGACTTTCATTGCTCGCGCCGTTTGTGGGACGTGGCGGCCATAAAGGCCCCTGACTCGACGGCCTCGATGAACCCTCTGAGCATCCCAGCGGCCTCCTGGGTGGTGTTCCTGGATGCAGGACGGCGGGCGGAGACCACGGACACCATCCTTGACCGAAACGTGACCAGTGGGGGGATTCGAGTTACGGGTCAAGGGTTCCTGGGCGATGATGGAGCCCATGACCGCCATCCGTATCAATGCCATTACCGTCCCCGAGAGCGGCGACGGGGAGCTTGCCCGTCGGTTCGCAGAACGAGCTGGGGCCGTGGACAGTGCCGATGGGTTCGAGGGCTTCGAGCTGCTCCGGCCTACCGACGACCGGGACACCTGGCTCGTGGTGACCCGTTGGCGTGACGGGGAGGTGTTCAACGCGTGGGTGGCCTCACCGGCCTTCGCCCACGGCCATCGTGGCGTGTCGGGCAAGGGTGCTGATCACCCGCCCGTGGCGGTCCACAGCGAGCTGTGGTCGTACGAGGTCGAGGTGGATAGTTCACCAACCTGACGCTCCCACCGGTAGCTCCGATCCCACTCGGCTCTGTGCGAGACCCGAATCGGGCACTGAGGTCCGACGCGCGATGAACGAGTACGGGTAGGCGATGGACCTCGACGGCTGGCGTCCTGATCCATTCGGGATCCATGAGGAGAGACTCTTCAGACTGGGGCTGCCGACGCCACTGGTGAAAGACGATGGGATCGGGTCCTACGACAAGCCGCCCACCGGCGAATGGCGGGCGGTTGGTCCCACGTCCGTCGTGGAGCGAGGCACCGAGCAAATCGCCGCCGAGGCGATCCGTCATGCCGTTGTTCTTCCTACACAGGAGACTCCGGTCTTCGGACCTCCGACAAAGGCAGTCCTGGTGAACGCGGGCAGCCCAGGAAGGAGGCCATTCCCGTCGTGGTCCCCTCGTTCCAGTTCGGGACGTCTGGTGGCGATTGTGGCGATTGTGGGCCTTCTCGCGGCAGCCGTAGCAGTTGCATACTCCACCATTCCCGCCGACTCCTTGCCGTCGTTTCTCGGTGGTCGACGTGGGGTGACCGCGTATCGCACCGGACGTGCCGAAGTGGCCGCTGTGGTCGCAATCGTCATATTGGTGATCGCCATCGTCAACACCGTCAGGACCCGATTTCCCAAACTCGTCTCGTCCATCTGGCACAGACTTCTCGGAAGGTAAGGGCGCGAAGCGTACTGGCGAGCCACCCGATAGTCGCTGGCCGCTTACCGGTCGGGTCCAGGCCCTCCAGTGTCCATCCACCCCGGATACGGAGATGCTTCCCGCGCCGAGCCCGAAAGGACGGACCGTGAACGTGGTGTTGGCGCTTTCCAAACACTCGGGTCGGAGCTAGTTTTGATTACGTTGAGCCTCGATTAGGGGGCGGCTCGTCGATGTAGTGGGGGGCAATGGACCTTGACGGTTGGCATCCTGACCCGTTCGGGATCCACGAGGCACGACTCTTCACGCAGGGCAAGCCGACCGCACTAGTCAAGGATGACGGCATCGGGTCACTTGACGCTCCTCCCATCACGGAGCGCCATGTTGAGGGGGCCGCGCGCACAGCAGGGCAACATCTCGCCGAGGATGCTCCTGCGGGAATGATGTCCGTGGGCGGCGCTGGCATACCTCCGGAAGCCACGTGCTCAGACCTCGCCATGCAGAGGCTCCGACACCACCGCAATACCGGAGCATCGGCAAACCAAGTCGATTCCATAAGACCTCTGTCGCCCCCAGATCCCCGACTGTCCATCGTTGGCCATTCCGGGATGCGAGAGGCCGTCAAGTATCGAACCAAGGCCTTGCAGGCAATCGCCTTGGTACTGACGGCGCTGGGAATCCTGGTCGGGGTGTTTGGGATCGCTGGATTTGGAGAGACGACCCGAAGCGTTCAGAAGACGACGACGTTCAGTCCACCTGTACGCGCCCTTCGAGCACTGCCACCCCCCGCGACGCTGACCGCACTTGAGCGCGCCCTTCGGGAACTCCCACGATCCACAACCCCCGCAACGACCAGCTCGCAAGGTTCCAGCGCTCTCGCCAAAGCGTCCGTGACCCCAGTAAACACGCTCTCACCGGGATCGATTTCTCCGGGGTCGACGGAGTCCGTGGCGCCAACAACGATGCCCCCTTCGACGACAGCGTCCACAACGGGCTTCGCTCCTTCCACGACCAGCCCGGCACCGGATCTGACATCTATCCCAGCGAGCGTGACGGCCCCACCCACGACGCGTCCGAGCGCAACGGTGCGAGCTGTGCCTTCCCCAGCGGTGGGCCAGGGGGCGAATGCTCAGGTCGCGGCGGGACTGATCCGCGCTGTCAATCAGCAGTCCAACAGGACCAAAACGATCCCGGTGTCGGCGGACAATGTCAGTCTCCTTGAAAGTTGGATCGGAAACGAGGGTGGTCTCTGGGCCGACAACCCGCTCAATACGTCGTTGGACTCGGCTGCGTACCCGCACCAGTTCACGACGAGCGGCCAGGACACCGACATTCCGATCTTCCCGAACATGGCATTAGGCATCGCGGCGACGGCGAGGACGCTCCTATCGAATCCGTCATACGCACGGATCTTGAGCGTGCTCAAATCGGGTAGAGCCCCGTGCGTTAGCTTCGCCACGGCAGTGATCCAATCGCCATGGGCGTCCAGTCACTACGGCCACGATCCGGCCAGATTCTGTTCCGGCATTGTGCCTCCGGTGCGACTGCACCATCGACACCACCGCTCGGGCCATCGACGCTAATCACGCCGCCAAGGTCCGAGGGCACGCGTCCGTCTTCCCATGAGGATCGGTGGAGCGTTACCGGGCAGTCCTGCTCACCCCACCCAGAGGGCCTTTCGACTCTTGGCACACGGCCCGCGGGGAGCGATTCTGGTGTTGTACCAATCGGGCGGAGAGTACCAGGAGACTGGGGCCGAAGTGACAGGAGGTCTTGCCTATGGTTTGTCTGATCTCCAGCGCCGTCGTGTGAGTGGCTCCAGGCAGGCGTCCGGTGGTGGCACATCGGGATGTTCCTCAGCGGTGACAGATGCGATTGTCCGGGGCACGATGTCTCGGTCCGCACAAGGTCGAAGCGCCTAAGGCTTCGCTGAGTGTCCGTCTGTCGGTTCGGTGCTCATAGGCAGTCGCTGGTTACAACTCAATGATGGCTCGCCCGTCCTGCCGTGAATGGTGGGGCGGGCGAACTCGCGTCAGACGACGGGTCCGACGGCCGGTTCACTGTCCACAAGGTGCTGGTAAGTGTGCGCTCGGGTCCGAGGGCGACCCGTTCGCAAATCCGGGCCTGAGTGATCCTCGCCGGTGTCGCGGCCCTCTATCGGCCGATTACAAAGAGTCGAGAACGGCGTGCCGTCAATTGGGCGTCGGGTAGCCGTTGAACCCGCTGTAGACCATCCGGAAGCACTTGCCGGGTGCGGGCCAGGCGACGTTGGCGACGTGGGTCACTTCGGCAGACTGATCCAGAGGTATGACTTAGACCTTGAAACGCGACCCTGGCAAAAGGGAGAACACGGCGGCGGTGCCACCCGGCGTGGTCGGTTCAATACAGACCTTGGCCCGGACCGAACCCTTGATCGCAGGGCTCCCACCTGCTGGGCTGCTCCTAGTGCCACGACCCTTCCAGATTTCCTCGGTGTCATTGGCGTTGGGACATTTGTTGTTCGGGGCGCCTGGAAGGATTTGGTTCTCGTCGAACTTGAGGGTCGTAGTTCCGAGGCCATCGCTCCAGGTGATCAACCCGGGTGGACAAAAACCGTTCTCGGGACACCTCAAGGTTCCCCAGCCTCCAGTCGCGCGAGTCTGTGAGCACCCGCTAATCGTGAACGTCTCGGGCAGGGGCGCAACGAAGATGCCGCTCAGAGCAGTGCATTTGACCGTGACCCCGGTCTTACCCTTGGCGTACGCAGGAGATCCAGGCAACACCATCGGAAGCGCGATGACCCCGATTGCAAGTGTCGCAAGGGCAAGAAAGCGGATCGAGCGATGCATGACTACCCCCAAGACATGACACTTTATGGGAGGAAAGGCCCTTACGGCCACTGACATGGGACCTTGCCCCGGGCGAAGGCTCCCGGCTGCGTCAGGCCGAAGGCTCGGGACGGACCGACAAGGCCCTCACGGCGGTACCGGCCAACCCCGTGTCGAAGGCGGCGTACTGAGCCGTGGTCGCCGGCGACGAGTGACCGAGCATCTCCTGGACGACCCGGAGGTCGTGGGTGCCACGGAGGAGATTCGTCCCGAACCAATGGCGCAAGGCATGGGCGGTCGACGGCGACCCAATGGTCCGTAAGAAGCGATTGATCCGCTGGCTCACGACATAGGGCGGGACCCCCCGGCCGTCGGGCATGGTGAAGATCGGGCCGCCACGCGGGAGCGGGAGCTCGTGGAAGGCCTCGAGCACGAGAGGGTGGAGCGGGACACCGCGCTCCCGGCGCCCCTTGCCGCGACGCACCAGGAGGGCTCCCTCGTCATCCCGGACGTCCTCGACGTCGAGGCCGGCGATCTCGAGGCACCGGAGCCCCTCGTAGGCGCCCAGGAGCAGCCAGCACCGGATCTCGGGGCTCGGCGCCTTGGCGAGCGCCCGGCGGAGGTGCTCGTCCCTGATGGGACGGGGGAGGTTCCTAGGTTGGCGTGGCCGCCGGATCTTCTCGGTGGGGAGCGACGACCCGGTGCGGTCGCTCGCGAAGACGTAGAACTGGTGAAGGTGACTCAGGTAGTTGCGCCGGGCCCCGAGCCCGATGCCGAGGGAGTCGATCCAGGCTTCGACGTCCTCCCGATCCACCTCGAGCAGCGTCAGCCTCCGCCACTCCTCTCGGACCGCCGGCCAGAATACGGAGGACCGGCGCTACCACTGCGGCGTGTAGTTCCTCCGAGGCCTTTGCCACGATCCGGCCCTCGACAAGAGCGTATGACACCCGCTCTCGATAGAGCGCGTCGTTGATCGCCTCCTCGAACCGCGCGGCCTCCGGAGTCAGCCAGTGTTGCCACCGTCCACCCATGAAGTGGCAGGTCTCAACCATGGCCTCGATGACCGAACAGACTTGTTTATCGTCGGCCGAGATGAGCAGGTAGTCATGGACGTCTGGGTTTGCGTGGCCCTTGTTTGTGAGCGACTCTGTGCCAAGGTCACGCAATAGGGCACTCCGGAGGTGGCCGGTGATTTCCTCCCACCCCGTAGTGTTGGTCGGGCTGAAGCATGCTCTGTAGGCGTGCCAGATGCGAGTTCGAGCCCGCTGGCTGAATTGGTCCGACCACGGGGACTGACCAGATGCCTCGGCCTCGGTCAATCTCTCTTGTCGCTTACGTTCGCTGTAGAACACCTCGGGGGCACCTCGTTTGGACCGGTCGCGCTCACTGCCGCGCGCTTCGCCCGTCTGACGCGAAGGAGCCGGGCATGAGGCCCGGCGTTTCCCTGTTCAAACCGGGTGTCGGAGAACCGAGCCGCACGGTCCCGTACCAACGGTCACTGGCGGCTCGATCCGTGGTGACACGGGCTCCAGCGTCACCCGACAAGGGGCCGGTCAAGGCCGCCCGAGGGCCGCCCGTAGGGGGAGCTTTGACGGGTCCCGGCAGCGCTCCTGAGTGCGCTTCTCCCCCCATAACCGGGCCTGCTGGTGATCTTTTGATGCTTCACTTTGGCGCCAAACCGACGGGCACTGAGAAGCGAGGTCGGCCAAGCGGCTAGTGGCATCGACCTGGCCGCTTATAGGCGCCCGGGTCAGAGCGTTGTGCCAGGAAGCCCCGGATGACCTGGCTTCTTCTTAGGGATCGTCAACATTGACGAGGATTCTCCAGGGCGCAGGCTGCTAGGCCTGGTTGGTAGAGTTCACACTGGGGGAACGGAACCATGCGCATTCATTGTTCAGCGATCCGCGTCGTGCTGGCGGTAGCCAGCCTCGCTCTTGTTACCACCGTCGTCCTTCCCGCTACGAGCGCGGTGGCCTCCGGGGGACCGAAGGTGAACGCCACCCCTCACAAGGGCCTGACTCCGAATCAATCGGTGACCCTCAAGGGCTCGGGGCTCGTCGGTGACAGTGGCGAGCTCCTCGCCCAGTGCGCGCCGGGGGCCACCAATGTCGCCCAGTGCGACGTCAGCACGGAGGTCGCCATATCCGTCAACAGCAAGGGCCACCTGACCGCGCCCTTGACCTTCACCGTCGTCGGCCCCAGTGACGGCCTGTGCAGCACGGCGGCGCTCCATCAGAAGGTGGTGACGTGTGGGCTAGGCCTCGTGAACGGTTCGGCGGTGACATCGGTGTCCTCCTTGACCTTCCCCGACTATTACGTCTCCCTAGGCGACTCCTACTCCGTCGGGTACCAGCCGGTTCCGCTTCCCAACGGTGCCGCGACAAGCGGCTTTACAGGAGTCGTGGCCAAGAAGGAGAAGTTGACACTGGTCAACTTCGGCTGCGGAGGAGCCACGACTTCTTCGATCCTCGATCCCAGTGCCGTGTGCGGTGTGGGCTACGGGCCACCGGCCATCACCGGGACCGCGGGCACAGTGCCGAGCGGCGAAAGCCAGGCGCAGGCTGCGGAGGACTTCATGACGAACCACGCCGGGCAGATCGGGTTGGTCACCGTGTCCATCGGCGGTAACGACGTCACCCCATGTGCCGCCGCCTCAGCGACCAACCCGGTCATGATCGGGGCCAGCGGACCCTTCACCGACCCGATCAGCTGCATCCTCAGCGGCTCCCTCCCGGTGATCAATGGCAATCTCGGGACCCTCCTGCCCGCCCTCCGCTCAGCCGCAGGTCCGAGTGCACCCATCGTGGGACTCACCTACCCCGACGTCCTGCTCGGCCTCTGGGTCTGCACGCCGGCTCCGGCGAACACCTGCACCGCCGGGACCGGCGCGAGTAGCCTCGCCGGGCTGTCGGTCACCGCCTTCCGGAGCTTCATCAACCCCGCACTCAAGAATGACTACACCACCCTGATCCCCCACGGATTCTTTGCGGACGTGACCGCCGCCACAGGCGCCTACACCTCTTTCACCACCCTGAAGAACCTGGCGCCGTACAGCCCTCCCAAGATCCCGGCCGCCGTGGCCGAGGTGTGCAAGCTCACCTACTACTGCTCGATGGGCAATATCCACGCCAACACCAAGGGATACACCATCATCGGGAAGCTGATCAGCGCGGCGCTCACATAGTCGCTACTCGATTCACCCGCGATGGCTAGCAGAACGCTTCTCCGAAGTACCCCGATTCCTCGCTCAGATCGACGTAGAAGCGGTTTGGGAGGCGGGAACAGACGGCGAGCGAGGGGATACTCGTCGAGGAACTGATCGACACTTTGGTGGTGTTCTCCGGACCATCTGGAGGTCAATGTGGCCGGTGCTCCCCCGTTGATTGTCCCGCTCGCTGAAGTTGGACGACGAGAAAGTGGTACGGAAAGTAGCGTGTCGGAGAGGGTGTCGGAGAGGCGTTCGACCCCGCAAGTACACCGGCACTCCTATGGGGAGAGGTCCTGCTCAGGGCAGCTTAGGAGGCGCTCGGGTCGACCACCCCAGGCGCGGCGCCGACGGCGGCCAGGATCGCTCGCACGGTGGTGATCCGTTCGGTACCGACGGCTGCGGCGTCGCGCCCATAGATCAAGGCGTGACGCTCCACTGCACCAAGGTAAGACATCGTCCCGAGCATGGCTGCGTTGGCCACCGCCCCGAGGGGCAACGTTGGTTTGAGCGTCGCACGCTCCTGACCTGGTACGGCCTCGGCGACCTGGTACTGCAGGTAGGCGTATAGGGCGGTGTGGGTGACGCCCGATACGGTGCGGTACCAGAACTCCCCCTTCGTCGCACGCAGAGACCTCAGGAAGTCCCCAACCAGAGTGGTCAGTTCGGGCGGGGTGTGGCCTTCGTAGCCGAGGAGCCTCCCACGCCGGTCGAGCTTCTCTTGGAGGCCGAGCTTGGCCATCTTGGCCCTGAAATCGAGCACCCGCGTCTGATGGATGGCTGGGTCGATCTCCCCCGCGACTTCGGCCTTCCCGAGCTCTACGACGCTTCCCCAGCGCTCGGTCGCAGTACGGGCGACTCGTTCGCGAGCCCCGATCCCGGGGTCAAGAAGCCACCATGCATGGGCAGCTGACTCGGCGAGTGGCCGGGCGACGGCCTGGAATCCAAAGAGGGCCATCTCCTCTTGAGCGAGAAGCTGGCTCAGCGCCATCAGGTACTGGCCAGCGGCCCCTATGAAGACGGCAGCCGCCAGTGTGAAAGCGGTTTCCACCTCAGACGGACGCCACGGGCCATCCGGCCCAACGATCCCGTTGCGGTGCATCTCGATCTCTGCCTGCGAGCCCGGCTCCGGGTCGCTCCCGTAAGACTCGCCGAAGTCAGTCACGAAGTCGTACGCGCCGACGCACAACTCGGCGAGGCGGTGCGTCGGTGAGACCGGGGCGCTCTGGGCCATGGCGGTCCTAATGCCCCAACCGGTGCAGGATGATGTCGATCGAGCTGATCAAACCGGAGCCAGCGGCAATGGCAGACCCCATGTTGGCCTTGATCCTGTCCAGGGCGGCTCTGATGACGCCCCGGTTCGGGCGTGCAGCATGGAGCTGGTCGGTTGCCGATTGCACGTCGGACTCGACATCTGCCCGGGCGTCAGGATCCAAGCCGGCGCTTCCCGCCGCGGAAAGAATGTCGACTACAAGTGGCTCGAGAACACGAAGCAGCTCTTGATCGGTATAGACGACGAGGTGAGAAAGACGAGGCTCTCCCGAGCGTTCTCGCTGGGTGATGATCTCCTCAGCCTGGCGGATTCCATAACTTGTGATGCTGACGAGGGCTGCTGGCCCGCCAGTGGTCTCGACCTTGCACAGCCTCTCGTTGCTTAGGAACTCAAGGATTCCCTCAACGTCGGACGCGGGCGTACCCGCCAATTCAGCGATCTCTCCGAAGGTTGGCCAATTCGACACGTTGCCGTCGGACAACTCGTAGAGAGCAACGAGGAAATCGGTCCGCCATTGTTGCCGCTCCTCGATCGTTGCCAGTGCAACCACCTCCCATGGGTCAGGACCGATGGTAGGTCCGGCCAGAGAGGCGCTTTACGGAGGAGAGGGGGTTACTGGGCCCGGTTACTCCCGCCCGTGTCGAAGAAGGGTCTTGGTGACCGCCAGCCGCACCTGGGCGTCGCTCGGCGGGATCCCGGGGGTGGCCACCTTCAGCCTCTTGAGCACCTGGAGCAAGTGCTGGACTCTCTGGGCCGTGAGCGCCACTTTACGGCTCGATGGTGAAGCCGGACCCGTCTGAGGGATCACGGAAGATGAGCCGCCCGTCGTGGCGGTCGATTACCTCGGTCCTCGTGACCGCGTCGATCTTGATGAACGTCGGTTCTCTCTCGCGCTGGGGTAGCACGCGCCAAGGTGCGGGCTCCTCAACGTCCCCCCGTGCGACCGCCTCCTCGTGGCGCTTGCGGCTCAGAGTGTTGATGGCGTCGAGAGCACCGCGGTTGCCGTTCTCGGCAGCCGCGAAGAGGCGCTCAGCCTCGGCGTCGTCAAGTTCGTCAGGGCTGGGCAGGCCGTCGAGGCGGGGCAGCAACTTGTCGAAGTCGTCGTTGTTGTCGTTGTGCGCGTTACCCATGGGCGCAGCATCGCGCAGAGGTGTGACGCAGTTGCGGACCCACCCCCCGCCCCGCCCGGGCCAGACACGCACGGGGCCGGCCCGGGCGGGGAAGGTCTACTCGTGGTAGGCCGAAGCCGCCACGGTTGCGCCGCTGCCGCCGGTCGGCAGGATCGTGCTCTGAACTTGGTACGCCTCGACACCGCGGAACGCTACAGACTCGAATGGCTCGACCATGACCTCGTAGTCGTTCGTAGCGTCGAGAATCGAGTCCCGGACCACGCCGAGGTCCAACCGGCCGCCGTCGAGAAACTGGAACGTCCCCGTGACGTACATGAGCCATGCCACCATGAAACTGCCGTCGGCGCTCTGCCCCGGCCACTGGGGCTCGGGCGCATTGTCAGCGAGGAGCGGGAAGAATTGATTTGTGATCGCGCTCCCGCCGATGCCGTACGTGCCGGCTTTCAGGCCGTCCAGCGTCCAAATGACATTGATGCCTCTGACGGCGAACCAGTCATCTATTTGCTCATCGGTGACCGCCAGCCGATCTCCGCCGCTAGTTCCGTGAGCCAACTCGCGAGCGAGATCGGCGCGCAGCAGTCCCTGCGCCCACGCGGGAAACACGACATCGAACGCCGCCGTCCTAGGGATCCGGTGGCTGTAGAGATATTGTTCGCGCAGCAAGTCGACCGACGAGAGAAGGTCGCGTGCAGCTCCAAGGTACTGCTGGGGCTTGACCTGCTTGCTCGCGGCGTATAGCAAACTCAGAAGCTCGAGCTCGGCCTCCCGTGCCGCCGTCGCAATGGCTTGTTCAGTGTTGGCAGCCACTTGCTCGGGGGCGAACCGAGACTGCATGTTGCCAAATTGCACGCGGGTCGGGACGGCGTTGACGTAGACCGTCTCGGGCGTCCCGCAACTCACTTGCCACACTGGCTTCGTGGCCAGGCCTGGGTCAGCGTCGGTCGCTTCGGTCCACACTCGCGTTGCCAGACCGGCACCGGACGCGGTCCCCTGAAGATCGGGCACCCCTATGTCGGGTGGGGTGACGTAGGTGATTCCACCGCGGGTGGCTTGAAAAGCTGGCAGTCCATCGCGCAGGGGCCGGTCGGCAGTGGACCAGGTTGGCACGCTGTAATCGACCCCCGTCGGTCCACAAATTCCGCCCGACGCGGTGAGGGCTCCTGTTTTGCGGTCGTACCGCGGTGCATCGATCCTGCACACGGCGTCGAGCCGCTCGGTGTTGATTGCGCTATCGGCCCCGAGCTGGCGCTCCTCGGGATATTCCCATCGGGCGCAGGCGATCAGCCGGCGACGTCGCTCTGCCGATCCGGTGGGCGCCATACGTTCAAGCGACTCAGCCATCACCTCGCCGAGATCACCTGACGACATCAACGGTGAGCCGGCCGGAATGCGGGACGAGCCCACGGCGGCAGTGATCGTCACGGGCGACGCGCTGAGCAACGCGCCTACGCGATTCCTCCCGGAGCGTTGGGTGCCCCCCGATGGCTCGGCCATGCCGTGCTGCGCCGCCATCTTCGCTATGTGGGAGATGGCGGTCCCACGCGGACCACCAGACGCAGCCAGGGCACTGTCAATGCGGCGGCGCCTGTCCTCCTCGACGCACGCCTCCGTCGCCGTCACGATCCCGTCCATGGCGGCCGCCTGTTGTGCGCTCGGCTGGGGGACAGCCGCGAGCTTTTCGAATTCCGCACACAGGTCGACGATGGTATTGGCGAGCTGGTCGCGGTTGAGGCCGCTTGCTTGTCCTGCGTGAGCCAGGAGCGTTTTGAGCTTGTCGGTCACGACGGTCTCCTCGGTGAAAGCGAAGGACGTACGACGGTCGACCGGCTCTCTACGGAACTCGTCTGGGACCGCAGCTACGCCGCGAACCTTGCTAGCCATGGTGCCTCAGCGCACAGCCATACTCAACGTGCCGTTGATGGAAAAGTTGCACCTTCAGCGGCACGCTTAGACGGCGCGCAGGCGTCGCGGCCCCTCGGTAATGATTGCCTGCCCGCAACACCCACAGATGCGGACGGGGCTCCGAAGTTGCCTGTACGAGTCGAGCAGGTACTCCACGTAGGCGCGGTCATCGAGCCATCTCCGTCGCAGATCTGGCAGCCACACGCGTCGCGCCCTGCCCTCGGAGACCACCACCACCAGGTCCCGTGCGACCAGTGATTTCACAACGGTCCGGGCCCGTCGGGGTTCGAGATCGAGCAGCGTCGCGAGATCGGTGCTGGAGATGCCTTCTCGTCGGTCGGCCAGGATCGACAACGCTGCGAGCTGCGTGAGACCGAGACCTCGACTCACGACACAGCCCGCCGCTTCCTTCGCATGAGCCGGCGTTGCCGCTCCGGCACGCCGCCCCATATCCCGAACTTCTCGTTGTTGTCGATCGAGTATTCGAGGCACTCCGAGCGCACGACGCAGCCTTGACAAACCACCCGCACCTCACGCCGGTACTTCCCTTGAGCTGGGAAGAACAGGTCCGGGTCAAGGCCTCGGCAGTTCGCCTTCTGCTGCCACGCTGGTCGGCGGAACGGATCGCCGGGCTTCAGGGAGTCGGTCACCGACCGCCCACCCCTGGCGGCGTGTAACCCTCCCGCGGGACTCGCCACTTGCCGAGCTGGAACGTCCCACCCGGGGGCGGCCGCCTCGGCTTGCCGTCCTCCCCCACCACCTGCGGCCCCCGCTCCTCGGTCGGCACGGCTTCTCGGCGGAACAGTTGCGGCTTCGGCACGTCGCCCGTGGGGACGTGAAGCCGCAAGCCTCCCGACGACCGCTCCACTAGGGCGGTGGCAGCGAACCCGAGCGCGACGGCGCGGTCGTCGTGGCGCCCGGGATCGTGCTCGACCCGCACGAGGCCGGGAGCGGTCTCCTTGAGCCGCACGTTCGCCAGCTCGTCGAGCAGCTCCGGGTCGTCGTAGAGGTCGAGCAGGCCGTCGCGCAGCAACGTGTAGAGCACACTGGCGACGGCCCCGTATCGCTGTGGTGAGTAGCTCCACTCCTCGACGGTCGCACCTCGGGCGCGCAACCGTTGGGCGAGCCCGATCGCCTGCCAGGGGTCCAACCGGATCTGCGGCCGGCCGTACATGCGCCACGCCGCCACCAACGCCGTCTCGACCTCGGCGAGCCCCACCTCGTCGGCCCGCGTCCCCTCGAAGACGATGAGTCGGTCGAGGATCACGCGCCGCACCCGCGCCTCTCCCTCGACGGCCTGGGCGTGGCATACCGCGATGGCGGTGCGGTCGTGGCGCAAACCGAGGTCGACTCCCATGCGGTAGGTCACGCCGGGCCGGTAGTCCTGCGGACCGTCCAGGCGCACAGCGGCGGCGAGCCCCTCTACGCTCACGAGGCGGTCCTCGCTGGCGGTCCACTGGTTCAGATGCAGCCGGGCGTACTGCGAATCGAGGAGCAACGCCCGCTGTTCGTCGAGCGCGTCGGTCGACACCCACGGGATCGGGCCCGGAACCTCGTGCAACCGCCATGCCGACGACACCCGCGCCCGCTCTCGCACCCGGAACGACCAGTGCGCGGGGTCTCCCGCCGATCCCAGCACCACAAGACGACAGCCCGGCACCTTCGGCACGGCGGAGACGACCGACGTCCAGACGCCACCGTTGGCCGTGGGCCACTGCGTCAGCTCGTCGACGACGAATAGATGCCCCCGCAGCCCATACGACGAGGCCTCATCGGCGGAGATCACCTCCAACCGTGCGCCCGTCGGGGTCGTGGCGCTGTAGCGGTCGACGCCGATCGCACCGCGCAGCCCCGGTGTACGGGTAACGAAGCCGGCGAGCGCGTCCACGACGAGGCGCGCCTGGTCCCGGTCCGCCGCTAAGGCGTACAGACGCCCGCCAGGTGGCACCTGCTCGACCAGGACGGCCGCAGCGATGCCGGCGAGGTCTGTCGTCTTGCTGCCCGAGCGCGGCCGTGTGAGGAAGTGCAACCGCGGCTCGTCACGGCCGGGGTCGAGGATCGCTGCGGCGTCGTCCCACTGGAACTGAGCGGCCACCTCACCCCAGCGGCGCCCATCTTCGAGCACGAGACCGGCGAGCAGGGACAGGGCGGGGTTCATGCGCTCGTCCCGGTCGGTAGGCCACGGGCCTCGACGAGGTGCCTCCCTTCGACCTTGAGGGCTTCGAGAGCATCCTCACCGCCCGGGACACCCGCGAAGGTGGCGAGCAGCTTGGCGAACGACACGGGATCGAGCCCGAGCTGCGAGCGCAGCGCCATCGCTCGGCCGTGCAGCCGGTCCGAGAGTGCGTTCGCCGGGTAGGGCACGCCGTCGTCGTCCAGGAGGCCGTGCTGGTCCAGCCAGCGGTCCACCAGCACCGCCTTCGCCTCGGTCACCGCCCACGACTCGACCGCCAGCCGGAAAGCGGGCCGCGTCAGCCAGGGCGCCACAGCGAGCACCTCACTCGCTAGGCGCTGAGCCTCCGGGCGCCAACGGCGCTCGCTGTGGGCGCCGTGTCGCAGTCCCGCATCGTTCCCTTGCTGAAATGGAGACCACGAGTAGCCCCGCGCCGGGCCTGTCACGGTCTACCGCCGACCACTCGGACACCCGACACGCACCCGGTAGACGCGCACCAGCGCTCGCGCAGGCGCGCATCGTCTCGCGCATTGGTGCCGGCGTTGCTCACGAGCGCTCCTCGGGGAACATGCGAGCCAGGTCGTCGTCGTCGAGGCCGGGCTCCCCCACGTGTGATGGTGAGGGCTCGTGGGGGCTCATCCGTAAAGTTCCCGTGGAGGTCGACATGGGAAAGTCACGGGACGAGCCCTCACGAGCCCCCACCCCGAGCACGATTCCCCTGGCCAGGCGGGTGCCCTGGTTGGTCGTCAGTTCGACGCCTCGGGCCCGCAGAGCGCCCGCGAAGTCCTGTGGGCGCCCCGGTGCCTCCCCCTTCGCTCGGCACCACTCCCGCCATGCGTCGAACAGTTCGCCGACCTTGGTCCTGGCGTTCTCGACCCTTTCGGTGTGCTGCTCCAGCCATGCCCCGAGCACGTCCTGACTCGCCCGGTACTCCTGGGTGGCGGCCTTGACCGCTTCGGCCCTCCCGATGCCCGAGCGGCCCCAGGCCACGGCGCCGGCCACGAGCCAAGCCAGCACCGCCGGGGCGTGTTCCTCCACGAGCCGACGTCGGAGATCCATGTCTTGGCGCTCCGGGGCGATCGTCACTCCGAACGGCACGACAAGCAGCCGACGCCAGATGGCGTGATCCACGCCGTGAACCCGTGGGGGATGGTTGGTGACGAGGAGCACCTTGTGGGTCGGTCGGAAGTTAAACCGTCGGCCGTACAGCTCCCGGGCGCTGATCGTGTCGCCACCCGACAGCATCTTGACGACGCCCTCGGCCAGCACCGCGCTCTCCTCCAGCTCCGTCGAGATGACGAGCCGCCGGCCACGCAGGACGGCCAGGCGCTCGGGATGAGGCTCGTGGCCTCGTTGGATGACGAGCCCCTCGGGAGCGGTGATCGCGTGTTCCCCGAGGAGGTCCTGGACGATTCCGACCAGCGTCGATTTGCCATTGGCTCCAGTGCCCGTGAGTACCGGGACGACGTGCTCGTGAACGACACCGGTCAGGCAATATCCGAGGAGCCGCTGGACGTAGCCGATCAGCTCGACGTCGCCCCGGAAGATGCCGTCGAGGAACGCCACCCAGTGATCGGAGAACGCGTCGGGGTCGTAGGCGACGGCGATGCCTCGCGTGATGAGGTCGGCAGGGTCAGCAGGGCGCAGATCGCCGGTTGCCAAGTCCACCGTGCCGTTCTGACAGGCGAGGAGAAGCGGGTGGGAGTCGAGCTGCTCGACAGCGACAACGACGGACAGATCAGTGCCCGCCACCGAAAGCAACGCTTCGCGGCGTGACGCCTTTGTCGAGGCCTGGAAGTGCGCCGATCGGCGCTTGAACTCGTCGGGGTTGTCTGCTTCGGCCACCCACTGGCGCAGGTTGTCGATCGTGGCGCCGGCGAGCTCTGGCACGCGCTCGAGTCGGTCCTCGTCCCACCATGCACCGTTCCAGAGAAGCCAGCGGCGCAACTCCGGTGACCGTCGCAGCCGTTCTCCATGTTCGTCGAGAAACCGCCGGGCGTTGAGTACGTCGCCGGCCTGATCCGGAAGCCCGGCGCGCCCAGGCATCGGGATCGGCTCGCCGGTAGTCACGCCTCAATCCTCCGGACGTGACGCTGGCGAAGATGCCGACGCCACCACCCGATCGTTGGGATGCACCCGTCTGTCACCATCGCGGCCAACTCCTCTACAGCCGCCACCGAGAGGCGCAGGTGCTGTTCTCGCTCCTGGGCCCGGCGGAGCACAGCCAGGTGGCTGAGGGTGTCGGCGTCGAGATGCTCGACGACCATTCCGAGCACCGCGGGCGACAGGGGCTTCGGTCCGACGTTGGTGCGCTCCGCCCACACGACGACGGAATCGACCTTCGCCTGGCGGAGCGCAGAGGGACTCGCTTGGGTCACCTTCCGGCCTCGGCGCGCTCGGCGAGAATCGAGCGCCACTCAGGTCCCAGGTCCGCCTCGGCCGCGTGGGTCAGGAGGTCGAACAGAGCCCGCCAACCTGCCTCGTCCAACGCGGGCGGATCGGCCGGGACGAGAACCTCGACCGTGGATCGCGCATCGGTCTCGCTCACTTCGCGATCACCTGCTCTAGTCGCCGAAGGGTGCGTGCGTATCGCCGCCTTGTCTCGCCCCTAGGCGTCCTTGCTCCGTCCTCCCACCGGGCAAGCGACACCCGGTGGACTCCCACCTCCTTGGCCATGCGCTCCTGGGTAACCCGAGCGGCCACCCGGATCGCCTTGGCGACGGGGGGAGGTGGCAGACTCAGAGCCTCTCGCACCTCCCTCACGAGGTCACCCATCGGTGCGCCGATCTATCATCGGTTGCCAGACTGCGACCGGACCGGTTGCACCGCAAGGATGTGCACGGGCTCTGAGAGAGTCGTGCGCCATTCCATCATCCGGCTACATACCCGGCTACAGTGCCGTTCCATGGCCAAGCCCACACGTCGGGAGCTGCTTGAACAGCAGGAGGCCCAGAGGCGGGCCATGGCCCTTGTGGACAAGATGACGGCGGGCCCACCGGCACCCCTGCGCCGTTCGTCCCGGTCCACGGGCAAGGTCGTGACCCTCCTCCCGGGCCCCTATGTGCGCGTCCCTCACCACGACCCGCCACTCGTCTTGCAGATTGGGTTGTCGCCGAAGGGCAGGCTCATCTGTACCGGGCTCCTCGTGGGGTGGAGTGAGGACCCGACGTCCGACTCGTTAGTCGAGGTGACGGCGAGGGCAGTTCACGAGATCAAACTCGGTGCGATTCTCAAGGAGCTGGAACCACTCCCCGAGGACGGTGGTATCCCCCAGGCGGGTAAGCGCAAACGCTCTGACGTGTCGCCGGTCCCGAGCTGGCTTCTCCAATCCGTGCCCACGGTCCGCCCGCCCCACCCAGGACAGGCGGGACATTCCGACGAGCACTTCGAGAACTTTGCCAACCTCTACAAGAGGGCGCTTGTGGTCGCGCCGGGCGCGCCGATGAAGTGGCTGGCCGAACAGCTCGACATCGGTGACGCGACCCCTTATCGGTGGCGAGACGAGGCCGAAAGACGAGGCCTCCTTCCCAAGCGTGACAAGGCGCGGCGAGGACCAACAAGAACAAGGCGACCACCGACACGGAAGGGGACACGATGAGCGTCCAGAAGATCGAGTGGAATGGTGAGCTTGTCGCTCGCTTAGTCCACTGCGAAGCGGGGGATTACATGATCCCCCCCGTGGTGTTCGACACCGAAGGCGACGTCATCATGGGAAAGCATGTCCTCGATGCCATCGTGGAAAGCCACGCCTTGACCGCTGCGCCCGTATTGCGGGACTACACGCCGGACAAGCTCGCAGAGCTGAACGCCTACCTCGCCTGGCTCAGCGAGGCCACCGAAGCTCCGCTTCGGACCGAGAACCAATGATTGAGGAGGACCAACAGATGATGCGCTTTGCCTTCTACGGCCGAGTGAGCACCGAAGACCAACAGGACCCGGCCGCGAGTCGGGCCTGGCAGCTCTCGCGTTCGACCGCGTTGATCGAACCGGCGGGCGGTGTCGTCGTGGCCGAATTCTTCGACATCGGTCAGTCCCGGTCCCTGCCGTGGAAGCGGCGACCCGAGGCGACCCGTCTTCTCGACGCGCTCAAGCGCAAGGACCGCCGCTTCGACGCCATCGTTGTCGGTGAGCCGGCCCGTGCGTTCAGCGGACACCAGTACGCGTTGACGTTCCCGGTATTCGTTCACTACGGGATCGAGCTTTGGGTCCCCGAGGTGGGTGGCAAGATCGACCCGGACTCCGAAGCTCACGACATGATGATGAGTCTCTTTGGCGGCATGTCGAAGGCGGAGCGTGCTCGAATCAAGGTGCGCGTCAGAAGCGCCATGGCATCGCAAGCGGCAACCGAGGGTAGGTTCCTCGGTGGCCGACCCCCATACGGATACCGACTCGCCGACGCGGGCGCTCACCCGAACCCCGGCAAGGCCGCGATCGGTCAGCGTCTCCACCAGCTCGAACCGGACCCAATTTCCGCGCCCTTTGTGGCTCGCATCTTCGAGGAGTACGTCGCAGGCTCGGGAATCGGTGCCATCGCGGAGGGACTGAACCGCGACCGTGTCCCGAGTCCGTCAGGGCACGACCCGGCCCGCAACCGACACCG
Organism: uncultured Acidimicrobiales bacterium; assembly: GCA_963838775.1. GTDB lineage: Bacteria > Actinomycetota > Acidimicrobiia > Acidimicrobiales > UBA8190 > Chersky-840. Next base: position 9,628 of record CAWISP010000036.1, on the reverse strand, counting down.
CGCAGGAGCGAATGGTGCTTGGGGCAAGTCGGCGGTGCGGGCGATCTTGCAAAACCCTCGCTACACCGGGCGTGGGGTTTGGAACCGCCAACGGCGCGTCGAAACGCTCCTCGACGTCGAGGACGTGGCCGCAGGCTACAAGGGCACGATGTCGTGGAACGACCGAAGCGACTGGATCTGGTCAGCGGAGACGACCCACGAGCCACTCGTCTCGCCCGAGCTGTTCGCCGCAGCGTCGGCGCAGCGTTCAGTCGGCGAGCACCGCCAGGCGACCGTGAAACCCAGGCGCCAGCGAACTTATTGCCTGTCCTCGCTAGTGCACTGTGGTGACTGCGGCCGCCGCATGTCCGGGGCTTGGTCCCACGATCAGGCGTACTACCGGTGCACATTCCCCACCGAGTACGCGGGGGCGGCGCAGAAGCATGAGCGCGGGGTGTACCTCCGCGAAGCCGATATCACGGCAGCTCTCGACAGTTGGCTTCTCAGCGTTTTCGACCCCGAGAACCTCGACGGCGCCGTCGCTGCTCTGGCCGCGGCTCAGGCGCCCGACGAGGCAAGCGCGGCGCGGGCTGAGGCGGCCCGACGGAAGCTCGCCGATTGCGATACCCGTCTGGCGTCATACCGGAAGACCCTGGAGAACGGCGCCGATCCCACTGTGGTCGCAGCATGGACACGTGAGGTTCAGGCTGAGCGCCTCGCCGCCGAGCGCGAGCTGGTGGCGACGGCTCCGTCTAACACGCCTCTCAGCGACGACGAAATACGGGCGCTGGTGGGCTCTCGAGCGCGACGTGTTGCGGTTGCTCTCCAATGCCACGGCCGACCAACGAGCCATCATCTACGGCCACACGATGGGCCTCCGGGTCACCTACCACGCCGAGCGAGGTTCGATCGTGATCGAGTCGCGTCCAGCGTGTACTGGGTGCGTGTCGGTTCACGCCAAATCTGGCACACCGGATAAGCGAACTTCAGGAAAGCGCCTGGTCGCATCTAACAATTGCGCGTGTACTCAGGTGCGTGTCGGAGAGGGGACTTGAACCCCTACGCCCTTGCGGGCACTAGCCCCTCAAGCTAGCGCGTCTGCCTATTCCGCCACTCCGACGTATGTGCGCTGTCCAGCGCAACGAGGACTTTAGCGCGAGCGTCGCAACGGTCCGATCGTCGAGCCGTGGCTAGGTCCCATGTGACGGCTCGGCAGCGCGTCGGGCCCAATTCCGCAGGTTCCAGAACGGCCCGATGCCGCCGGGATCGTCTTGGACACCCGACAGTGACGACGACCACACGAGCACCGTGGGCTCCGCGAACAGGGGGAGGGTGGGCATGGCCGTCCACAGCGCCTGGTCGATCTGCTGATAGATCCCGTGCGCCTGAGGAGGTGCCAGGTCCTGCACCGCCTGGGTGAACAGTGCGTCGATCTTGGGGTCGTCGAAGCCCGACCAGTCTTGGGATGGTGCCCCACCCGTGATCGCCGACGACGTCGAGAACACATTGCCCAACGCGCTCGCATACGCGCTGGCGTCGACGGGGACGAGGGCGAGGTCGAAGGCGCCGGCCGGGAGCACGGCCCCGTCAAGCTGGGTCGTCGACACCGGCGTGGCGACCACATCGAAACCGCCCGCCACGAGTTGGGCGGCCACGATCGGCCCCACCACCGCCGACCACGGGTCGTCGGCCGCCCACACCATGTCGAGGGTCACCGGCTTGCCGTGCGACGTCCATCTTTCGTGCCCGTCGAGCGCGAAGCCGCTCTGCTCCAGCAGGTGCGCGGCCGTCACCGGGTCGGCTTTCTCGTACCCGGTGGCGTCGTCGACGTATCCAGGCTCGGCGTTGGGTTCGAGATGGTTGTTGTCCTCCCACGCCGACTGGTTCTCGGGCTGGCCCACGTTCTCGACGATCCCCGCTCGATCGATGGTGTGGGCGATCCCCTCACGCACCGTCGCCGAGCTCAAGGGCGCGTGTCGGACGTTGAATTCGAGTTGGAGCATGCGCGTCCCGAGCTCGGACTGAGTCTGGAGAACCGACGAGGACGAGGCCTGGGCCATGAACGACTGGTCGAACCCGCTCGGGTAGGCGACCTCCGCCTGGCCCTGGCCCAAGGAAGATGTCAGGTCTGCGTCCCCGCTCACCGCTTTGACCACGATCCGGTCGAGGTTGGGTGGGCCCCCCCACCAGCGCGGATTGCGGCCCAGGACGATCTCGGAACCGGGTTGCCACGACAGCACCTCCCAGGGACCGCCCGATACGAACACCCCGGTGGCGAATTGGTTGAACCCGTTGTTCCACCCCACCTGTTCGGCGATATGAGCCGGCAGCAGATCGTTGAAGAGCGAGGCCCAGTCGGCGAACGGGGTGTGGAAGACGACGGTGACCGTCCGCCCGTCGTTGGAGCCCGTGAGCGAGGCGATGTCGCTGTACCCGAGGGTGGACGCAACGGAGTCCGGCGTGCCATCGACGTCGATGCCGTCACCTCGCTGAGACTCCCACGCGTAGGCGAAGTCATCCGCGCTGATGGGAACGCCGTCGGACCACACCGCCCGCGGGTCGATCTTGTACACGACGGTCTGAGGCGACAGGCTCACCACCTCGGCGCTGTCGACCACATTGGTGTCGAGCTGCGGTGCGAGCCCGGGACCCACCCGGAACACCTGTGCCCAGATAGCGCTGCCGAGCATCCGCCCGGCCGCGGTGTCACCCGCCACCGTATGGTCGTTCAGCGTCGTCGGCACCTGATCGAGTGCCATCGTTACCGTGCCACCCGTGGTCGGTACCAACAGCGGGGGCCCCTTCGACGTGAGCGTCGAGCCGGAGGAGGCGTCGCTGGCGCCGGGCCCGCACGCCGATGTCGACACGCACAGCGCGACGAGGGTGACGAGGATGCCGGGGCGGAGACGTCGCACGCCGCCATGCCGCCGGGGATGGTCGGTCGCCGGCGCCGGGGCACGTCCGCTGCCGCCGGCGTCGCCGGCGGTCACTGCACGCGCAGGGCCAGGGTCACAGTGGTGAAGCTGAAGATGACCGCCACGGTGATGGTGATCCGGTCGAGGTTCTTCTCGACCACGGTCGAGCCCGCCGCGGCCTGCCCCACCGAACCGCCGAACATGTCGGACAGGCCGCCTCCCTTGCCCGAGTGCATGAGGATCAGGAAGATGAGCGCCAACGACACCACGATGTGCAGCACCACCAGCGCTATGGTCAGCACGGCATCCTCCTCGGGCGATCCGGACCTGGTAACGCTACCAAAGAGACCCTTCTGGCCGGCTTCGCGTCCTCACGAGCCGGTGGGCACCACCGAAGCCGTCGCCTGCACGATGGCGGCGAACGTGGCGGCGTCGAGGCTGGCCCCCCCGACCAGGGCCCCGTCGACGTCGGGTTGTCCGAGCAGTTCAGCGGCGTTTTCGGGCCGCACCGACCCGCCGTATTGGATCCGCAACGCTCGAGCCGCCTCGGCTCCGGCCAACTCCCCCACCACGGCCCGGATGTGGGCGCACGCGGACTGGGCGTCCTCGGCTGTGGCCGTGCGGCCCGTGCCGATGGCCCAGATGGGCTCATAGGCGATAACGAGCCCGCCGACCTGATCGCCGGGCAGACCCTTGAGCGCGGCGGTGGTCTGTGCGCTCAGGCGGGCGTCGGTCTCCCCGTCCTCACGCTCTTCCTCGGTCTCGCCCACGCACAGGATCGGGGTCATGGCATGGCGGATGACGGCCCGCAGCGTGGCCGCCACCACCTCGTCGGTCTGGGCGAAGAACTGCCTGCGTTCGGAATGGCCGACGATCACCAACGACACGCCGAGACGCGCCAGCATGGGGGGAGCGACCTCACCGGTAAAAGCGCCCTGGTCCTCGAAGTAACAGTGCTGCGCTCCCAACGCCACGGGGATGGCGCGGTCCTCGATGACGGTCTGCACCGAGCGCAGGCTTGTGAACGAAGGGTGGACCGACACGTCGAGCGAGGCCACGTCGGCGGCACCGAGTCGCAACCCGAGGTCCTGCACGGTGCGGATCGACTGCAGGTGGTCGTGGTGCATCTTCCAGTTCCCGCTCACAAGCGGTCGGCGGCGCGCCGTCCCGGGGGCGGCAGAGGGCTTGGCCATGTCAGGCTCCTGTCGTCGGGGCATTGGAGGCGTGGCGCAGCGCGGCGAGCCCGGGGAGGTCCCCGTGCTCGAGCAACTGGAGTGAGGCCCCGCCTCCCGTCGAGACGAAGCTCACACGACGGGCGAGACCGAGGTGCTCCAACGCCGACACCGAATCGCCTCCTCCCACGATGCTGTACCCCTTCGACTCGGCGACGGCGATGGCGATGGTGCGCGTCCCTGCCGCGAAGCGTTCGTCTTCGAACACCCCCATCGGGCCGTTCCAGAACACCGTCCTCGCCCCTACCACCACTTCGGCGAATACTCCGGCGCTCTCGGGCCCGATGTCGAGGCCTCGCCAGCCCCGGGGAATGTCCGCCCCGATCATGCGCACCTCGCCGCTGCCCTGCGCCCCCTCCCCGATCGAGCCCCGGGGGCCGAGGGCCACGAAGTCGGACGGGAGCAGGATGCGCCCCCCCGCTTCTTCCAGGAGCTTGGCGCAGCTGTCGATGCGGCCGGCGTCGAGGAGCGAGGCGCCGACATTGTGGCCCTGGGCGGCCAGGAAGGTGAAGGCCATGCCACCACCCACGATCAGCGCGTCCACCCGCTGCAACAGGGCGCGCAACACCCCCAGTTTCTCTCCGACCTTGGCTCCTCCCACGACCGCCACGAACGGACGGTCGGGGTCGACGAGGAGGCCGCCCAGGGTCCCTACCTCGCCGGCCAGGAGCCTCCCGGCCGCCGACGGGAGGAGCGTCGGAGGTCCGACGATCGAGGCGTGGGCCCGGTGCGAGGCGCCGAAGGCGTCGTTCACATAGGCGTCGAAGCCGTCGACGAGCCTGGCCACGAACCGGGGGTCATTGGCTTCCTCGCCCGGATCGAAGCGAAGGTTCTCGAGCAAGGCCACACCCGGCGCGAGGTCGGCGAGGCGGGCTCGGACCGGGGCCATGTCGAAGCGGGCGTCGACCATCCCCTTGGGCCTTCCCAGGTGGGCGCACACCGTCGCCTCGGCACCGCGGTCGGTGAGCCACGACAACGTGGGGAGCACGGCTCGGATGCGAAAGTCGTCCTCGACCACGACCTCCCCGGACGGCCCGTGGCCCAGGGGCACGTTGAAATCGACGCGGACGAGGACCCGGCGCGCCTCGACGGGGGGCAGGTCCTCGAGCAGGGGCAACCCCACGAGCGGCCCGCGGTCGGGCCGTGCGATCGCCCCCTCCCCCTCCGCCATCGCCGTCGCTCTGCCGCCCGGGGCCGCGCTCAGGACGGCGGGGGGCCGGCCGAGCCCAGCAACACCACCAGGTCCACGAGGCGGTTGGCGTAGCCCCACTCGTTGTCGTACCAGCCCTGCACCTTGACGAGGGTGGTGTCGTCGTCCACCGCCATGGCCATGGTGAGCCCGGCGTCGAACGTGCACGAGGCGGCACTGCCCACGATGTCCGACGACACGATGGGTTCCTCGGTGTACTCGAGCACCCCGGCGAGGGGGCCACTCGACGCTGCCTTGTGAAAGGCGCCGTTCACCTCGTCGACGGTCACGGCCCGCGCCACCAGGGCGGTGAAGTCGGTGATCGAACCGTCCACGACCGGAACGCGCAGGGCGGCGCCGTCGAGACGGCCCTGCATGGCCGGGAGCACGAGCCCCGTGGCCCGAGCCGCGCCGGACGACGCCGGCACGATGTTCTGGGCGGCGGCACGAGCCCGACGCAGGTCCGCGTGCGGCAGGTCGAGGAGGTTCTGGTCGTTGGTGTAGGCGTGGACGGTGGTCATGAGGCCGTTGCGCACCCCGAAGGCGTCGTCGAGGACCTTGACCATGGGCACGAAGCAGTTGGTGGTGCACGAAGCGTTGGACACCACCACGTCGTGCGCGGGATCGAACAGGTCGTCGTTGACCCCCATCACGAACGTGGCATCGGCGTCCTTCGACGGCGCCGAGATGACCACGCGGTGGGCGCCTCCCTCGAGATGGGCCGCCGCCGCGCTCCGGGAGGTGAAGCGTCCCGTCGACTCGACCACCACGTCGACGCCGAGCTCACCCCACGGGAGGGCCTTGGGATCGCGCTCGGCCAGCACCCGGATCGGCCGGCCCGCCACGACGATGTCGTCGTCCTCGACACGGACCTCGGCGTCGAAACGGCCGTGGGTGGTGTCGTAGCGCAGGAGGTGGGCGTTGGTGGTGGCATCGGTGAGGTCGTTGAGCGCCACGACGTCGACATCGGCGCCCTGGGCGCGCGCCGGCGCGCAGGAAATTCCTGCCGATGCGCCCGAAGCCGTTGATCCCCACCCGAACCGTCATCAGGCGTCCTATCCGACCAGACGGCCCAGGGCGGCCGCCAGTCTCGTCGGATCGTGGGCCAGCCCGTTGGCTTTGGCCAGTGGCAGCGCCACGACCTCCACCTCCAGCTCCCCGAGCGCGATCGAGGCGGGATCGGCGACGACGACGTCCACGTCGACACCGTGGGCGGCCAGTGCCGCCACGTGGGCGGCGACGTCGAAGCCCGCCGTCTCGTTGCCTTCGGGCCGAAGGTTGGCGACGTAGACACGGCGCCCCGGAGAACGCCGGATGGCCTCGGCCAGGCCCGGCACCGCCACCGCCGCCAGCACGCTCGTGAACAGCGATCCGGGACCGATCACCACCTGAGCGGCGTTGCCGAGGGCGTGCAACGCCACGGGGGAGGCGGGAGGATCGGCGGGCACGAGCGACACCCGCCGGATGTCGGCGGTGGCCATGACCTCGGTCTGGCCCTCGATCTCCCCGGCCCCGGCCTCGGCCTTGAGGACCACCGGCTCCGAGGCGGCCGGCACCACGCGGCCCTGCGCCCCGAGGAGTCGCCCCGCCTCGTCGAGGCCCTTCTGCGGGTCGGCCAGGGCCTCCATCAGGCCCGCGATCACCAGGTTGCCCAGGGCGTGTCCCACCAGCTCCTCGGCCTCGAAGCGCTGCTCGAAGGCGGCCGCCAGGGGCGAGTCCTCCTCCGCCAGGGCCACCAGGCATTTGCGCAGGTCGCCGGGGGGCATGATGTCGAGCTGGCGGCGCAGACGCCCCGACGACCCGCCGTCGTCGGCAACCGAGACCACGGCGGTGATCTCGCCGGCGTAGAGACGCACGGCGCGGAGCGTGGCGGCCAGCCCGTGCCCACCACCCACCGCCACCACGCGCGGGCCGGGCCCCTTCCTCACCGGTCCACGTCCCGGTGGATCACGACGGGCGACGCCCCCCGCTTGCGCAGGCGGGCGGCGAGCTCCTCGGCCAGGGCCACCGAGCGGTGCCGTCCCCCCGTACAGCCCAGCGCGATCGCCAGGTACGACTTCCCCTCCTCCTCGAAGGCGGGGAGCAGCGCACCGAGCAGGTCGTCCACCCTTCCCAGGAACGGCCCTGTCTCCTTCTGCGCCATGACGAAATCGCGCACGGGGGCGTCGAGCCCCGACAACGGCCGGAGCTCCTCGACCCAGTGGGGGTTGGGCAGGAACGCGGTAAATCTGAGTGCATTCATGGGCGAATTCCTGGGTCATCTCTACGCCCATGTTGGCCGCATACCCGTATAACCCGGTGCGGATGTCATCTCCATGCTTGTCGGTTGAATCTTCACCACCGCCAAGGCCGTACAACGAGCCGAGAATTGGAGCTTTAGCAATCTGGCGCTGTTGTTTGGTTACTGCGGCGTAATCGATGTGGAACATCTTCGTGGCGAACTGGATATAGGGGTCGAGGCCTTTTTCAAATACCTGAAGGAGGGAGTCGCAGCCGCAAACCCACGCCCCGACTCTCGTCTCAATCGAGGCTAGATCGCACACGACGAAGTGCTTCCCTGCTGGTGCTTTGAATGCCCCCCGAAGGCAGCTGGAAACCGCGGCCAGCGGCGGACCGAATGCCCGGACCTTTTCGCGATCGCCGGTCAGGATGGCTTCAGTGGCGCTAGGCACGTCGGCAATGGACGGGCGCGGGAAATTGTGTGGTTGTGCACCTCGGCCGGACCACCGAAGGGTACGTGCGGCACCACCATAAACGAACTGATATCGGAGGCGACCATCGGGCCCGACCAGATCTTTGAGAGCTTCAAGCTTTGCAGTTGATGACTTGGCGAGCAACTGCCGTAGTTCCAGCGCCCGACGGGCGGTAACGTTTGTGTTACCATCGGCCAACGCTTTCCGCACCCACTTCGCGCCCAACGATCCGTATTCATAACCCTGCCCCTTCAACCAACCCAAGAGCTGGGACACAGAGTTCGGATTTTCAAGACCGGTTAGGGCCTTAAACTCCGCCGTCAGATCGTCGTGTTCCGATTTCACAATCTGTGAACTTTTTTCTACAAAGTTCATGTCAACAGGGATTCCGCGTCGGTTGATCTCCTGATCTAGAATCCAGATCTTCCGCTCCTGCGGTGGCAAGTGAAAAGCCTTCAGCTTCTCGTAAATGGCCCGCTCCGCCAGAACGTCCTGACAGCAGTAGGACTCGAACAGAGCCCAATCTTCAGGGTCCGAAACCCAGTCCCGGAAAACGCCTTTCTTCGGCATACAGAACTTGGCAATAAGCCGCCGGCCGACAGCCATTTTGGCTTTGTCTTCGTCGATTCCCAGTACCTTGCCGCAGAACTCGAGGCTGCCGGCGATCGAAGCATAGCGGCAGAGGGTAGCGACGTCAACGAACTGCTCGGTCGGGATGTCGATCTTCAGGACTTCCCTCAGCATGGTCTGCTCGAAGGTCGAGCTAAAAGCAAATTTCGGAATTTCTCGACGGGTAAGGAGAAGGGCTAGCTGCTCCGGGATCGGCTCGGTGAGCGGCCGCCATATTGCCGGATTGGCGTCGTTTATGCACCATGCGCAAAGGGTGATCTGTGTCGACGGGTCCTTAGAATAGACGTCCAAGCCGCGGGCGCGCAAATCTATGTGACTGCGGCTTTCGAGGTCTATCCACAAACTCACAGCGGCCATACGACACCGTAGCACGTAGGGACCGAGGTTTCAAGGAAAATCCACGCCGCCTGCAGGGCAAAAAGAAGGGCCCTTGGTGAGCGCGGCCGAACGGCCAACACAGGCGACGTGGTTACTAAAGAGTAGCACTTTTCCGGACGATTTTTCTTGACACCCCTCGCTGCGCGGGCTATGCTCTTCACATTATGAGCGAGGCCATGAGGCAGAACATTTTTAGATGTATTTGTGGCGCCGAGAGAGTTTACGGAGATACGGGAGAGAACGTTACCCTTTCCGTAAGGACCGTGACTACTCGCCCCAAACTGCGTTGCTCCAACCCAGACCATCCGGGGATCCACTGGCATGAGTACTTGCGGTCAGAGATTAGTACGTGGAAGGATTACAAAGATTCCGACGCCGTAACAGGCAAAGCAACCATGTCGGAAAATGCCGCCTGGGGCTAACCAGGAAATAGCACCCGGGCGGGGTCCAGTATGCCCCTTTCGTGGCAGAACACCCCGCCCCGGTCCTGATTTAGAGGGAAAAATGACGTGGGCCGAGTGGAACGAGAGTAAAGACGCCTACAAGAGAGCGCAGGGTGGAACAATGAAGCCTTTCAATGAGTTGGCAGATTCTAACGGTACTCACCTGAAA
>CAWISP010000035.1:0-46081 GCA_963838775.1 uncultured Acidimicrobiales bacterium | reverse complement strand
GCCGGGGCCATCGACGAGCTCCTGGCGTCGGGCGCGCTGACCGACCTGAGCTCGAGCACCGACGACATCCAGGCCAAGCTCAATAAGGTGAGCGCCACGTCCCAGGTTGATCGGGAGCTCGCCACGCTCAAGACCGAACTGGCCGCGACCCCTGCCCCCACTGCCGTGCTGCCCCCGGCGGCCCCGGCGGGGACCGGAGCCGCTCCGGCGGCTCCGGGACACCCGGCTCCGTCTCCGACCACCCAACCCAATCCACAACCTGATGCCCAACCCGAGGTGAATTCCTGATGGCGATCAACCGCCGCATCCCCCCCGACCACGGACTCACAGTGCGCATGTTCATCACCGGACTGCTGATGGTCCTTCTCTACGGCCTCGTCATCGGCATCCTCTTCGCCGTCGGCCTCAACCTCGGCGTGATCCTCGTCCTGGCGGCCGCCTTCTTGTTCTGCCAGTACTGGTTCTCGGACAAGATCGCCCTCTTCGGCATGCACGGGCACATCGTGACCCCCGAGCAGGAGCCCGAGCTTCACGGCATCGTCGACCGGCTGTGTGCCCTCGCCGACATGAAGAAGCCACGCGTGGCGGTCGCCGATGTCGACATGCCCAACGCCTTCGCCACGGGGCGCAACCCTTCGAACGCCGTGGTGTGCGCGACCCGGGGCATCATGCGGCGGCTCGACGAGCCCGAGCTCGAAGCCGTGCTGGCCCACGAGCTGTCGCACGTCGCCCACCGCGACGTGGCCGTCATGACCATCGCCAGCTTCCTCGGGATGGTGGCCGGGCTCATCACGCGGTTCACCATCTACGCCGGGCTCTTCGGCGGTTTCGGTGGCAGGAGCAGCAACAGCAACAGCGGCGGACAGGCCGCCATGGTCGAGCTCGCCGTGATCGTGGTCTCGGCGATCATCTACGCCATCAGCTTCCTCCTCACCATGGCGCTGTCGCGCTATCGCGAGCTGGCCGCCGACCGCTCGGGAGCAATCCTGATCGGCCGGCCGTCGCTCCTCGCCTCGGCCCTCGTGAAAGTGACCGGGGAGATGTCGCGCATTCCCACCCGGGACCTCCGCGCCGCCGAGCACTTCAACGCCTTCTTCTTCACACCCGCCCTGTCTCAGGGCACGAGCTTGTCGACGCTCTTCTCCACGCACCCGCCGCTGCAGAAGCGACTCGACCAGTTGGCCAAGCTCGAAGCCGAGATGAACCAGCCCGGATGAGCATGCTTGTCCGCGACGGGGCCCGGCGCTTGCCGCGGACGGGACCCTGATGGGACTGTTCGACACATTGCTGGGCCGCACCAAGCCCGTGCGAGCCAACCTCGATGCCCTGTTCTCACTGCCCTCGGCCGCCATCACGCTGCAGGTGACAGCGGGGCTGGTCCCTACCGGTCGCGCCGGTGTGTGTTTCAAGCCTCCGGCCGGACAACCCTTCGCCGAGATGCAGGCCGAGCTCGAACAGCTCCTGGCGACACCGGACGAGCCCGCTCTCGGGTCGCCCGCCCCGGCCGCCCCCGCCGCACCGGCCACACCGGGAACCGCGGGAGGCGCGGCAGCTGCCGCAACCGCGGGAGGTGCGGGAGGCGCGGCGAACACCGTCGTGCGCCACGTGGGCGACAAGTTCGGGTACCGGTGGATCATCGTCGAGGCGAGTGCCGTCGACGACCTCGTCACCCGCGTCCATATGGTGCATTCCTCGCTCCAGGACGCGGGCTGGAGCACGCAGCTGCTGTGCTCGGTCTTCGGCTTCGCCCCCGGCCCGGCCCAGGGATCGGGCGACTCCGGCGATATGGGTGCCCCCGAGGCCAGCGGCGCAAGCGCCGACGCCATCACCCGGCCTCTCTATCTCGTGTACCTGGCCAAGCAGGGGACCTTCTATCCCTTCGCCCCCACCGGCCCCGAGCAACGGGACAACGAACTCGAGCTCCGGATCAAGGGCATGCTCAGCGAGGACCTACCCATCGAGCCCGACCTGTCACGGTGGTTCCCGATGTGGGACCTCCCCATCGCGTGAGCGTCTCAGCCGCCTGAGCGTCTCAGCGGCGCAACGTCGACGAGGTCGACCCGGCGACACCGAGCGGCACGGTTCGGAAGAGGGGCGCAGCGCCGTCGCGACCATCCGTCGGGGTCATGCCGGTGCGACGGGCATCCCGTAGGGGTCCCACGCCGGGGGCCCGGCGTCGAGGATCTCGAGGCGCAGACACACGAGCTCCACCACCTCCTCGGGATCGAGCGTGCTCGCTCCCGCGTCGGCCAGGCGCAGCGCGCCGGTGAGGGCGCCCGCCCCGTCGAACACCCAACGGGTGCGTGCCCCCTCCATCGTGGTGAGCTCGGTGGCCACGGCGGCGAGGTCGACCCGCCGCACCGGACGGCGCGTCTCGAGCCTGACCCACGACTCGTAGCGGTAGCGGACCTCCACTCGACCGCCGGCGATGGTGGCCACCCGCAGGAGGTCGGTGGTCGAGTGCACCGCGGCGGGGTGCAGCGGCGCCCCTCCCCACGCGGCCCGGGCGGCGTCGGGATGCGTGACGTCGACCCGGACGATCGCCAGGTCGAGTGGGCGACGCTCCTCGATGCTCGCCCATCCTTCGGACAGGGCGCGCCTCGAGGCATCGAGAGCATCGGCCTCGTCTCCCCACAGGGCTCGGTAGGACTCGGGGTCGGCGGCGAGCACGGGAAGGATGCGCACCGCTTCGGTGGCGGCCCAGGCGGTGCGGTCCGTGCCTTCGCCGCGTGGGACCGGCACAGCGAGGGCAGCCGCGGCCTGCTCGACGTCACCCAGTGCACCGAGGGCGAACGCCACCGAGCGCGGCGGGGCGGTCGGTGACCACGTCGAAATCGCCCACACGGGCCGCCTCGACCAGAAGCGTCCCGTGCTCGTCGGCCAGGCCCTCGACGCACAGGAGTCCGAGGGCGATCACGCCGTCGGCGTCGTAGTGGTCGATCGAGGCCACCGCCACCCCGTCGGGAAGACCACCGGGGCGGGCCCGCGCCCGCATGACGATCCCGGCCGAGACGTCGTGCCACAACGCCACCGGTGTGGGCGTTCCCGGCCAGTGCGACAGCGTGGCGACCGTCCCCGGGCGCGGCGCCCCGTCCACGATGACGTGGGGCCGGCCGTCGAGGTCCCCGGCCGGGACGTATCGAAACGACGTCGGTCGGGCCCGAGCCTTAGCCACCCGCGACGGGCAGGGCGTCGATCAACCGGGCGAGATCGAGGTCCAGGTGGGTGAGGCCGCCCTCGGAGTGCGTGGTCAGGCGAAGGGTGACGGTGTTCCAGCGGATGTCGATGTCGGGATGGTGGTCCATCTCCTCGGCCAGGGCACCCACGGCGTTCACGTACGCCAATGCGGCGGCGAAGTCCTTGCCTCGACGCGTCTTCACGATTTCGTCTCCGTGACGCTCCCACGCCAGGCCGCCGGCCACCGCCGCGTCGACGACGGCGTGCTCGAGGAGCTCAGGCATGACGACACGGGGAACGGCGTGCAGGGCAACTCGTCGGCATCGGTGCGGGGCCTCCCACCTCAGGGGTGCGTCATGTCCTCAGGTCGCACCGCCCGGTCGAACTCCTCGGCGGTGAGGTACCCGAGTGCCACCGCCGCCTCCCGCAGCGTGATGCCCTCGGTGTGCGCCTTCTTGGCGACCTCGGCGGCCTTGTCATACCCGATGAGCGGGTTGAGCGCCGTGACCAGCATGAGCGAGTTCTCGAGGTGGCGGTGGATCTGGGCGCGGTCGGGCTCGAGGCCCTCGACGGCGAATTCCCGGAACGCCTGGCACGCGTCCGACAGCAGGGTCACCGAATGCAGGATGTTGCGGATGATGACGGGCTTGCACACATTGAGCTCGAGATTGCCCCGGCTCCCCGCCACCGCCACCGCCGTGTCGTTCCCCATGACCTGGATGCAGACCATGATCATGGCTTCGCACTGGGTTGGATTGACCTTGCCCGGCATGATCGACGACCCGGGCTCATTCGGAGGCAGCACGAGCTCGGCGAGCCCACTCCGCGGCCCGGACCCGAGCCACCGGAAGTCGTCGGCGATCTTGGTGAGCGACACCGCCAGCGTCCGCAGCGTCGCACTCGCCTGCACCAGGGCGTCATGGGCGGCGAGGGCGGCGAACTTGTTGGGGGCGGTGACGAAGGGAAGCGCGGTGATCTCGGCGATGTGAGCGGCGGCCCGGGCGCCGAACTCGGGGTGGGTGTTGAGGCCGGTTCCCACGGCGGTGCCCCCGAGCGCCAACTCGTAGAGGTCGGGCAGACACCCCTCGATCCTCTTGACATCGGCGTCGAGTTGGGCCACGTACCCCGAGAACTCCTGGCCCAAGGTGAGCGGCACGGCGTCCATCAGGTGGGTGCGGCCGATCTTGACGATCGGCGCAAAGGCGTCGGCCTTGACGGCCAGGGCGTCGCGCAACGCACCTACCGCAGGCAGCAGGACATGGATGATCTGCTCGACCGCGGCGATGTGCATGGCGGTGGGGAACGTGTCGTTCGACGACTGCGACATGTTGACGTGGTCGTTGGGATGCACCGGGGTCTTCGACCCCATGACCCCACCGGCGAGCTCGATGGCCCGGTTGGAGATGACCTCGTTGGCGTTCATGTTGGTCTGGGTGCCGCTGCCGGTCTGCCACACCCGCAGCGGGAAGTGGCCGTCGAGCAAGCCCTCGGTGACCTCGGACGCTCCCACCTCGATCAGCTCGGCCAGCTTGGGATCGAGCATCCCGAGATCGACGTTGGTGCGTGCCGAGGCGTCCTTGAGGATCCCGAAGGCGCGGATCATCGAACGCGGCATGACGTCGTCGCCAATCGAGAAATGCACGAGGGAGCGCGCCGTCTGGGCACCCCAGTACCGGTCGGCGGGCACCTCGATGGGGCCCATCGAATCGGTCTCTGTCCTTGTGGCGCTCACGAGATCACCTCCGGCTGCGAAACTACCGCTCCCCGGCAGTGATCCGGAACGAGCATCGCTCGAGACGCCGCCCCGAGGGTCGGATCATGGATCTCGGGACCCTTGGCGCCAGGAATGCCTCATTGTCGAGAACGGGAATGCCTCATCGTCAAGAAATAGTCGCTCAGGCGGGCTTCCTCGTCGCCGACCAGGATGTCGAGCAGACGGTGGAGGCTGTCGAACGCCTCTTGCCCGAGCTCGGTTCGCAACTGTCGCTCGATGGACCGGGCTGCCTTGCGGTGCGCGGCGAGGTAGTCGTGGGCCCTCGCCGTGAGCCTCACGGTCTTCTCTCGGCCACTTGTCGGCGAACCCGTCACCTCCACGTCGCCGCGATCACGAAGACTGCTCACGATCTTGCCCGCACCCTGGCGCGTGATCCCCAACTCCCGACCGATGTGCGAGGTCGTCGTCCCGGCCGGACCGGCACACATGCGCAGGACCCGCCCGTCGGGCAGTCCCCTGTCGCCGAACCCGGCGCCCGCCATGGCCGTGTCCATCCGACGCTGGTACCCGATCCAAGCGCGGCGCAGCGCGGCGCCGAGGCCCGGGTGGTCTCCCCGTCGACCGCCACGCGCGTGCCTCGTGGCGGTCCCGGGTCGTGCCGCACCGACGGTCACGATCGTCGCTCCCTGTAAATGACAACCATTGTTGACATTCTACCGGGAGGATCCCCGGAGGCCGGGACAGCGCCATCACAGTGACCGACGCTACGACGGCGTACGTTCCCTACCCCCGCTCCACGTGGGCCCGGATCGCGGCCCCGTCATCGCTCAGCCACCCTTTGGACCGGGCGTAGCCGAGCATGGCCGCGAAGTCGGTCTCCCAGGTCTCGTCGACCGAGCCCGCTGCCAGCCTTCGCACCGCGTCCACCTCGACCAGGGCCTCACCGTCACCGTCGAGGGAGCCGACGGCGTTGCTCCGCAGCGCCGCGTCGAGCGCCCCCGCGTCCCCGCCGCCCCGGACGGCGACGTGGAAGCGCCCGCAGTCGGCGGGCTCCTCGAGTGCAACCGTGGCCGGCTCGCCCGTCATGTCCACTACCACCTGCATGTGCGCTCCTCCCTCACCACGGCATGGCCACGCCCCCGTTGGGGCGCACGATCTGTCCCGTGACGAACCGGGACGCGTCCGAGGCCAGATACAGCACGGCGTGGGCGATGTCCTCGGGTCGACCCACGATGCGCAGCGGGGTCGTCCGGGCCACGGCATCGAGAACGGCCTGGCGGTGCGGTTCGTCGACATTGCCGTCGGCCGACGTGAAGCGTCGGCTCGTCATGGCGGTTTCGACGAAGCCCGGAGCCACGGCGTTGACCCGGACCCCGAGGGGCCCCATCTCGGTGGCGAGGACCCGGGTGAGCTGGACCACGGCCGCCTTGGCCATGCCGTAGCCGGCGAGACCCGGCGACGGGGTGTCGATGGCGGCCGACGCCATGTTCACGATCGACCCCGATCCCTGTGCGCTCATGACGCGTGCCGCCGCCCGACAACCACGGAAGACGCCGCCCAGGTTGACGGCCATGATGCGGTCGAAGGCATCGTCGTCGAAGTCCACCACCGGCGCCTGGACGATGATGCCGGCCACATTGGCCATCACGTCGAGACGCCCGAGCTCTGCGACGGCCTCGGCGACGACGGCGTCCACCTCACCGGGCACCGTCACGTCGACGCGGCGGGCCAGGGCCCGGGATCCGGCCTCCTCGAGTTGCCCTGCGGTGGCTTGGGCGCCGGCGCCGTCGAGGTCCGCGCACAGGACCGCCGCCCCCGCCGCGCCGAGCAGCACCGCCGAGGCCCGTCCGATCCCCGACGCCGCCCCGGTGACAACAGCCACCCGCCCGCTGAGATCGAAAGCCGCCCACGCCTCGGGGTTCATGCCGGGATCCTCCCCTGGATCGACGCCATCACGCGCCGCGCCGAACCGAGCAGGGCGTCGCCGAAGCGCGGGATCTCCTCGCCCGTCAGCTTCTCGGGGAGCCCCACGACAGTGAGCGCCAACGCCACCGCGCCGTCGGACCCGAACACGGGGGCCGAGATCTGGCTGAGCCGGTAGGTGGCTGCCTCCTCGAGCTCCTGGAGGAGGTACTCCTCGTGGGCGAGGTCCTCCACGGCCACGGCCAGGGCCCGGCGCCGGCTGTCGCGCCCCGACAGGGCCCGACTCAGTTTCAGGTTCGCCACGGCCTCGAGATTGAGCGCGTACCCCCGCTCCCGCACCACGGCCAGGGCCGACCGCAACCGCTCCTTGTCCTCGAGCGTGGCCCCCGGGCCCAGCCGGTCCAGCCAATGCTCGACGGCGCTGGGCCCGGCCCACGCCAGGAACACGGTCCCGAGGGGCGGGGCCAGAGGGACGCGCTGGCCCACGGTGAAGGTGAGCCACATCGGTCCGGGGCGGCCGGCGGTGGCCAGGAGCACCATCTCGTCGCCGACGGTGCTCGAGGCCACGACCTGGGCGCCCAGGTGGGCGGCGAGCTCCTCCATCTCGGGCCGGGCGTGGTCGACGAGGTCGAGCTGGCGCGCGCCGGCGGCGTGGCCGGCGGCGATGAGGGCGGGCCCCAACGTGTAGGTCTTGTCGACGGGATGGCGCAGCAGCCACCCCGCCCCGGTCAAGGTGGTGCACACCCCGTGCGTGGTGGCCTTGGACATGCCGAGGGTCCGGGCCAGCTCCGACAGTCCGAAGGACTCGCCGGGGCGTGATGCTAGGAAGTCGATGACCGTCACCACCCGCTCGACCGACGGGGACCCGGCCACCCGTCAGCCCCCCGGCCCGGCGTGGCCCGCCGGACCCGTGGTCAGGGCACCGGCCGCCGCCGCGACCGCAGCGCCGATGACGTCGGCCAGGCGCGCCTGGCCCTCGTCGCCGGGATGGATGCCGTCGGGCAGTTGTGCGGCCGTGATGACCTCGACGCCGGGGATGAGCACGATGGTGGCGTCACCGGCCTCGATGCGGGCCCGCACCGCCTCTTCCATGGCGGCGCGCAGGTCCACAAGCGTCGCACCCAGTCGGTTGGGCGTGGTCTCGGCGTCGGGGCGGAGCACCGGGCTCGCCACGACCATCGGCGTGTCGGGGTGGCCCTGGCGCACGATGTCAAGGAACGCCCGCGTCGTCTCGAGCATCATGCCGGCACTGTGGGGTGTGCGCGTCCAGCAATTGGTCCCGTGCGAGATCGAGATGACATCCGCCTCCAATCCGGCGATCGCCTCCGCGCAGGGGATCTCGCCGCGTGCCGAGCCCGCATAGCCCAGGTTGACCAGATCGAGATGGTGTCGCCGGGCGGCTGTCACCCCCCATGCCAGCGCGGGTGCGCTCGCCACCCAGCCTTCGAGGAGCGAGTCGCCGTACGCGACCCAGCGGGCGCCACGCGGGGCGGGCTCGATCGACCCCCCGTCGGGGCGCAGTGCCAGGACCTCGGGGCGCATGCCCTCGGGCAGGTACACCACGGCGGGGTCGTCGGCGGCCCCGCCCATCGAGAGCGACACGGTGCCGGCGCCGAGCACGGCCGCTTGCTCGTCGACCTGCTGGCCGCCCCGCCACAATGCGAAGGTCGTCCCCGCCCCCGCGCCCCGGTAGCCGAGGTCGTCGGTGAGCGTGACGTAGTCGAGGGTGACGACGGTGGCGTCGCCCACGAGCTCGAGGTGCACCCCGGCCGGAATGTGCGCGCACTGCCACGTGTCGGCGGGGATGCGCGCCGCGTCGCGGGGATCGAAGCGCGGGTAGGGCACACCCGGCACCGCCCGCCATGCGCAACCCCGGAGGAACGGCTCCACCTCCGCCGACCGGCCGCCGGTCTTGACGCGCCGGGCGTTACCCTCCGCCGCGCTGCCGGCTTCGGCGCTGCCGGCTTCGGCGTTGCCGACTTCGGCGTTGCCGACTTCGGCGTTGCCGGTCACGTGCCGGTCACAGGTGATCGGGCACCGGGTAGGGGAACTTCACCCCCACCCCGCCGTCGACCGACAGGACCTGCCCGTTGACATAGGCGGACAGATCCGAGGCGAGGAACACGATGGCGGCCGCGATGTCCTGAGGCAGCGCCACACGATCGAGCGGCGAGTTCGCCGCGTTGACAGCCTTGCCCTTGTCGCCGAGGTACCCCGAGACCCGCGGCGTCCACACGATGCCCGGTGCCACCGCGTTGACACGGATGCCGATCGGCCCGAGCTCGACGGCCGCCGATCGCACCAGACCGATCAACCCCGCCTTGGCCGCCCCGTAGGCGGCGTGGCGCGGCGCCGCGGTCAGGCCCGAGGCAGAGGCCACGAAGACCATCACGCCGCCACCCGCGTCGCGTAACGCACGCCCGCCGACCGACACGGCCAGAAAGGCGTGGCGCAGCACGATGTCGTGGTGCCAGTCCCACAGCTCGTCGTCGAGCTCGAGCAGGCCCTTGTACTGCGCCATGCCCACGATGTCCACGATGCCGCCCAGGGCGCTGGCCCCGATCCCGGCCAGGAGCCCGGGAGCCTCGGCGAAGAGGCGCTCGGCGTCGGCCCGGAGGGTGGCGTTGCCGACCCAGGCCACCCCGCCCACCTCGGCGGTGATGTCGTGGGCGAGGTCGGGGTCCAGATCGACGCACAGGACCTTGGCGCCGGCTTGAGCCAACGCGTGGCACGCCTGGCGCCCGATGCCCTGCCCGGCGCCGATGACGACCACGCCGCGGCCGTCCATGCGCAGCATCCCCGGATAGTCGGGGATGGCGGAGTCGTCAGAACGCGTCATGGGTCCTCGGGCACGCTCGTCGGGTGCGTCGGGTCGGGGAGGTTCGGCCCCGGGTCAACCGCTGACGGTGACCGACGCCTGGATGTCGCGCTTCTCGAGTTCGGGAATCACCTTGGTGCCGAGCAGCTCGATGGTGCGCATGACCGACTCGTGGCTCAGGTAGCCGAACTGGACGTAGCAGATGAGCTGGTCCACACCGAGCTCGGCGTACTTGACCATCTTCTCGACGCACGTCTCGGGGTCACCGACGATGATCATGTCCGCCTCGGAGAACCACTTGGGGTCGAACTTGCCCTCGATCTGGCGCTTGAGCAAGGGGAACATCTTCTCCTTCTCCTCGTCGGAGAGATGCGGCACCTCCCACTCCAAGATGAACTCGGCCAGGTTCTTGTACCACCACCACACCGAGTCCCAGATGCCGTTGGCCTCGGCCTGCTCCATGGAGTCGGCGCAGTGCACGAGGGTGTACGCGGCCACCTTGTTGGTGGTGACCTCGGTGAGCGGGGTGGGGTTCTTGGCGCCCTCGCGGTATTGCTTGATGTGCTCGGCCATCTTGGTGATCGGCTGCATGATCGAGAACGACAGCAGGCCCATCCCCAACTTGCCCGCCACCGCGGCGGATCCGTCGGAGGTCGCCGCCATCCACGCCGGGGGGTGGGGAACCTGCACCGGCTTGGGCGTGACCATGCGGCGGGGGAAGTCGAGGTACTTCCCGTGGAACTCGAAGTACTCCTCGCGCCACGCCTGGACGGTGGCCTCGATGGCCTCCTGCCATTCGGCCCGGCTCTCCTCCACCGGCACGTGGAAGGCGGTCTGCTCCATGGGGGTGGAGCGCCCCGTCCCCCACTCGATGCGCCCGCCCGACAGGACGTCGGCGGTGGCGACCTTCTCGGCGACGTGCACGGGGTGGCAGAACTGGTGCGGCATGAGCACGACGCCGAAGCCGAGGCGGAGGTTCTTCGTGGCCTGGGACAGCGCGCCGATGATGACCTCGGGGGCGGGCGAGTGCGACCGGCCCTCGCGGAAATGGTGCTCGACGTGCCACACGGTGTTGAAGCCGAGCGTGTCGGCCAGCTTGATCTGCTCGAGCGCCTCGGCATACGCCTCCTGCTCCGCCTTGCGCTGGCCCCAGGGGTGCTCCCCCGGCCACGGCTTGGGCACGTCGATCTCATACAGCAGGTCGAGCTTCACGCCCACCCCCATGTCACTCGCCTGTGTTCGATATCTCGAACACAGGATCCGGATACTGAACGACTCTCCCTCGCAAGATAGGGACGGGGGCCTCGCCCGTCAAGGCACACGTCGGTGAGGGTGCCTGCGACGATCGGACGGTAGCGTCGAAATCGTGATCGTCGGGGTGCCGGCCGAGCGGAAGCCCGGAGAGAACCGCGTCGCCCTCACCCCCGACGGGGTGCGCGACCTCGCCACCCACGGGCACCGGGTCCTGGTCGAGGCCGGAGCCGGAGCGGGGTCGGCCATCGCCGACGACGATTTCGCCCGGGCCGGGGCCCAGCTCGTGGGGGCCGAGGCGGCCTGGGGGGCCGAGCTCGTGCTCAAGGTCAAGGAGCCGCAGCGCGAGGAGTACGGGCTGCTCCGTCGCGACCTCGTCCTGTTCACGTTCCTGCATCTCGCCGCCTACCCCGAACTCGCCGACGTCCTGCTCGAGACGGGCACGACGGCCATCGGGTACGAGACGGTGCGCACCGCCTCGGGGGCGCTGCCGCTGCTAGCCCCCATGAGCGAGGTGGCGGGTCGTCTGGCCCCGCAGATCGGCGCCCATTTCCTCGAACGCGGCAACGGCGGCCGCGGCGTCCTGCTCGGCGGCGCCCCCGGCGTGCGGCCCGGTCGCGTCGTGGTGATCGGGGCCGGCACGGTGGGGACGAACGCGGCGTGGATCGCCCAGGGCATGGAGGCCGAAGTGATTCTGATCGACCGCGACCTCGATCGGCTGCGCGTCGTCGACCAGATCCACCGCGGCCGCATCATGACCCTGGCGTCGAGCCACGCCGTGGTCGAGCGGTCGATGCGCGATGCGGACCTCGTGATCGGAGCGGTCCTCGTGCCCGGCGGCCGCGCCCCGGTCGTCGCCACCGAGGAGATGGTGCGGGGGATGACGCCGGGGTCGGTCATCGTCGACGTCGCCGTCGACCAGGGCGGGTGCATCGAGACCGTCGTCGAGACCACCCACGAGCACCCTGTCGTGGAACGCCACGGGGTGCTCCACTACGGGGTGGGAAACATCCCCGCCGCGGTGCCGCACACCTCGACCTACGCGCTCACCAACGCCACCTTCCCTTACGCCCTGGCGATCGCCGATCGCGGGGTGCGGGGGGCGGTGCAGTCCGACCCCAGCCTCGCCGGCGGCGTGCTGTGCGCGTCGGGACAGCTCACCAACGACGCCGTCGCCGAAGCCCTGGGCCGCCACGCTGTGGCCCCCCTCGACGTCCTCCCCCCGAGTCCGCCCGGCGGTTCGGGCTAACCCTGCTCGAGCGAACCCTGTTCGGCTAACGCTCTTCGGGCTCACCCATGTGACCGGAGAGCAGCCGCCGGAAGGCCCCGACCCCCTCGACGTTCACCCCGGCCCGTCGCACCGCGTCGGCGAGAGCCACGTCCGACGTCACCACGGTGACCTCGTCGCCGTCGGCGAGCGACGGCAACAGGTCCACGATGGCACGGTCGGCGGCGTTGGGCCCTCCCGGGGCGAAACGCGCCTCGACGCCGACGGCCACGGCGGCGTCGACCTCCCCGGGGCCCGGACGGCCGTCGAAGACCACCGTGACCTCGGTGTCGGGCCCCACGAGCAGAGCGAGCTCGGAAACGAGCCGGTGTCGGGCTCCGGCCCGATCGCGCCACCACCCGTCGGGGCGCGATCCGATGAGGTTCATGCCGTCGACCACCCAGTGCAAGAAAACCCTCCCCCACCCGTCGGAGAACGGGGTCCGGGGACGACAATACGGGTGTGAGCAAGCAGGCGGCAGCGACGGGCGACCCCGGGGCGCACTTGCTCGACGTCTATGACCGGGCGCTCCCCCATGTGTATGGCTATCTGGTGTCGCGCTGCAGTGGCACGGCGGTGGCCGAGGACCTCACAGCCGAGACCTTCCTCGCCGCCGTCGACGCCGTCCGACGCGACGAGCGGGCCCCGGTCTCGGTGCCGTGGCTGGTCGGGGTGGCCCGGCACAAGCTCGTCGACCACTGGCGCCGCCAGGCCCGCGAGGAACAAGGCCTGCGCGCCGTGACGAGCACCGAGGGGCGCCGCCTTTCCGACCACGACGAAGACCGTTGGGACGTCTCTCTGGACGCGCTGCGGGCCCGCGACACCCTGGAGCAATTGTCGCCGCTGCACCGCGCCGTATTGACGCTGCGGTATCTCGACGATCTCCCTGTCCCCGACGTCGCCGAGCTCGTGGACCGGAGCGTGCACGCCACCGAAGGCCTGCTCGTGCGGGCCCGGGGCGCCTTCCGCCGCGCCTACGGAGAGCAGGAGGCCGACGATGCCTGATCCGTTCGAAGCCCTGCGCTCTCCGTCGTCCTCGGTCGACCCCCGTCCCGCCTTCGCCGCCCGCCTGCGCGCCCGAGTGGAGCGCGCCCTGTCACTACCGGAAGGAGTCATCGTGTCGGAGACCACCTTGCCAACCGACCTCGCCGAGCCGGAACGGACGCCCCGCGAGTCGCGCCCGGTGGGCCTTACCCCCTATCTCATCGTCGCCGATTCGCGTCGTGCCATCGACTGGTACGTCGAGGTCTTCGGGGCGCGACGCCGCGGCGAGCCGATGGTCATGGCCGACGGCCGGGTGGGCCATGCCGAGCTCGAGCTCGGTGCGAACGCGCTGTTCCTGGCCGACGAGTCACCCGAGAGCCACGTGGCCGCGCCCCGCGCCGGAGCCGACGCCACGGTCAGTTTCGTGCTGGAGGTGCCCGACATTGACGCGTCGCTACGCCGCGCCCACGAGGCCGGTGCCACCGTCGAGCGTCCCGCGACCGACCATCCCTACGGGCGCAACGCCGTGGTGCGCGACCCCTTCGGGCATCGCTGGATGATCTCGGCCTCTTCCGATGACACGGCCCCCGCCTCCGCTGGAGGAGCGCAGATGCAGCCCGGCGACATCGGCTACGTGTCGTTGTGGGTCCCCGACGTCGAACGCGCCCAGGCGTTCTTCGGCTCGGTGCTGGGATGGTCGTTCGCAGCCGGCAGTGGCCCCCAGGGACGCCAGGTCGTCGGGGCCGGTCCTCACCACGGGCTGTGGGGCGGCGAGGAGACGGGCACCTTGTTCCTGTGTTACCTGGTCGACGACGTCGACGCCGCCGTGATCAGGGTGCGGTCCGCCGGAGGTGAGGCGGGAGAGCCCGCCGAGGCCCCGTACGGTCGTGTCGCCAACTGCATTGACGACCAGGGAACGGCCTTCGCCGTGTTCCGCCCGCCGTCGGGCGACGCCGGAGGGCGCCTGGCGCCGCATGGGACGCGCCAAGGTGACATCGCCTACGTGACCCTCGAGGTGGTCGACTCGGCGCGGACGCGCGCGTTCTACGGGGAGGTGCTCGGGTGGCACTTCACCCCCGGTCGGGTCGACGACGGCTGGCAGGTCGACGACGTCCGACCGGGAACGGGCCTGAGCGGCGGCCACCGGCGGGCCGTGAGCGTGCCGATGTACCTCGTCGACGACATCGCCGACGCCGTGGGGCGCGTCCGCGCCGCGGGGGGAACGGCGACCGATCCCGCCCGCCAGCCCTACGGCGTGACGTCGGACTGCGTCGACGACCAGGGGACCCGCTTCTATCTCGGGGAGCTGTGACCGAGCCGTCGAGGCAGACCCCGGTCACCGGGGGCGCCGCTCAGGCGCTCGAACCCATCCCCGACGCCAGGACCGTCGGTGCGGCGGCCTCGGGGGGCTCGGGCGCGGTGCCGACCGGATCGCCGGGGCGTGGTGACGCGGCGACGGCGGCGGCCCGGCTGGTCTCGGCCGACTCGAGCAGAAAGGCCTCGATCGCCTCGGCTTCGATGGGTTTCGAGAACAGGAAGCCCTGGCCCCGGTCGCATTGCTCGGCCTGGAGCTTGGCGAGCTGGTCGTTGTCCTCGATGCCCTCGGCCAGGGTCTCGAGGCCGAGGGTGCGTCCCAACTCCACGAGGGTGTGGATGAGGGCCCCCGACTCGGGGGAGTCGGCCATGGCCGCGATGAAGGAGCGGTCGATCTTCAGGGCGTCGACGGGGAACTGGCGAAGGTAGGCGAGCGACGAGTAGCCGGTGCCGAAGTCGTCGATGGCCACCTGCACGCCGAGGTCCTTGATCTCGCGCAGACGCCTCACCGTGGCGTCGGCATCGCGCATCAGCGTGCTCTCGGTGATCTCGATGACCAGTGTCGTCGGGTCCAGGCCGGTGACGGCCAACGCTTCTTTGATGTGGTCGACGAAGGCATGGATCTCGAGCTGACGCATCGAGACGTTGACCGACATCGAAAGGTGGAAACCGCGTCGGTGCCATTGGGCGGCCTGACGGCACGCCTCGAGCAGGACCCAGCGCCCGACCTCGACGATCAGGCCGGACTCCTCGAGCATGGGGATGAACTGGTCGGGCGCCACGACGCCGCGCACCGGGTGGCGCCAGCGCAGGAGCGCTTCGACCCCCGACACGTCTACGTGGTCGAGGTCGAACACGGGCTGGTAGAGGAGGAAGAACTGCTCTTCGGCCAGCGCCGAGCGCAGGTCGGCGTCGAGCTCGATTCGGTCGAGCACCGCCGTCTGCATCTCGGGCTGGAAGAGCGCCGAGCGGTTCTTGCCCAGCGCCTTGGCCCGGTACAGCGCGATGTCGGCATCGCGCAGGAGCTCGGATGCGGAGTTGCGCTGTCCACCGGCGATCCCGATGCTGGCGGTGACGGTGAGCGACACCGACGCGTAGCCCTCGATCCGGAACGGCTCGCGCAGCGCGTCGTGGAGGCGCTCGGCGACCATCTCCGGCCCCGCGCCCAACGACGCGCCTTCGGCGAGGACGACGAACTCGTCACCGCCGAGGCGACCGACTGTGTCGCTCTCGCGCAGGATGCCGACGAAGCGATGGGCGACCGCCTGTAGGACCTTGTCGCCGGCGTCGTGGCCCAAGGAGTCGTTGATGTCCTTGAAGTTGTCGAGGTCGACGAAGAGCGCCGCCACGGGCCGGTACTCCCGTCGCGACCGCACGAGCATCTGGTCGGCACGATCGAGGATCAAGGTGCGGTTCGGAAGCCCGGTCAGGGGATCGTGCAGCGCCACGTGCAGGAGTTGCGACTCGGCCTCTTTGCGTTCGGTGATGTCGCGCAGGTTGCCGACGTACCCGGCCACCGACGGGTTGTCGCGCAGGTTGCTCACCACCGCCTCGGCATAGCGGTACGTGCCGTCGGCGTGCTCGACGCGGAACTGGATGGGCTCGGTGACCATCACGGTGGTGACGAGCGCGGCCAGCTGGACCTCGACCCGGCCCCGGTCCTCGGGATGAACCAGGTCGGTGGCTCGCATGCCGAGGACGTCGTCGGGATCCCGGCCGAACAGCGAGATCGTCGCCGGGCTGGCGTACAGGATCCGGCCTTCGGCGCCCATCACGAACGTCGTGTCGGTGGAGTTCTGGACCAGGGAGCGGAAACGCTCCTCGCTCACCCGCATGGAGGCTTCGGCGTCCTCTTTCTGTTCGATCGTCGCCCCCGCCATGCGGATGACGAACAGGAGCACGAAGGCGCCCATGAGCCCGAGGGCCTCGCTCTTCCCGACCGACAGGAACGAGGGTGCCCACCGCTGCCAGATGGCCACCTGTCCGACAGCGATGCCCAGGAAGCTCCACAGCGCGGTACGCCGCCACGTGCGGGAGCCGTCGTGCGAGACGTTCTCGAGGGCCACGAACGCGAAGGCGGAGGTGAGCACGGGGCCCCACCCACTCAGGTAGATGACCGCGGTCACCGCGGCGGCGTGCCAGGCCACCCGGGCGTTGAGCCACACGGTGCTCGGGTTGCGCCGGCACAGCACCTCGAACCCGATACTCCCCGCCGGGATGGCGGTGAAGACCGCCAGCCACAGCCACACCGGCACATGGGCCACGACCCCGAAGTGGCGCAGGAAGAGCAGCGTCGCCAGAGCGGCGGGGCCCATAGAATAGCTGAGGAGATACGGGCTCAGTCGGGCGCGCTTCGACGGCGGCCGCTCGGCATCGGCCGCGGACCGATGGCCGCCCCAGGTCGAGGCGACGCTCGCCTCGGGCCCGGACGATTCCCCAGCTGACATCGGTCACCCCCCCAGTGCTATGAGCAGCCAGTTCGCGCCTAATCGGCTCGCATTCGTATCGACGGACCAGGTGGCGTCCTTGAGGACGGGGCGGCGCCGGTGACCAGGGGTATCTCTCCGGGAGCAGGCGGGATACCCCTGCGGTCGGGCACGGACCCGCTCCGGCTCCGGCGCCGGGTCATCCGCTCGGGCGGGCCCACCGACCGTGGGCACCGACGGCCAGGCCGGCGTCGGCCAGTGCCTCGAGTGCCTCCGACACCTCCCCCAGGGACAGGCCGCTGCGGCGAACCACAGCCTCGAGGGTGGCGGGGTCGTGGTCGAGGGACCGATGCACCCGGCGATGCGAGGCCGGGAGCGGGGGTGCCCGGCGGCCCGGCCCGTTTGCCCGGGGCAGGTTCGGGGGCCGGTGGGGAGGGGTGATGTCGGTCCGAGTGACGAGACAGAGATCGACGGCGGTCAGGACGTCGTCCACATCACGGACCGGCACTGCGCCCTCGACGAGGAGACGGTTGGTGCCGACCGATGCCGGGCTGCGCACCGAACCCGGGACCGCCATCACGGTCACCCCGCGCGCCACGGCGGCGGCCACCGTGTGAAGAGAACCACCGCGGTGGTGACACTCCACCACCACCACGACGTGGGCCAGCGCGGCCATGACCCGGTTGCGCACCGCGAACCACCACCGGGCGCTGTGGACCCCGGGAGGGATCTCCGACAGCACGGCGCCGCGAAGACCGAGCTCGTCGCGCAGCGCCGACTGCGATCGTGTCGTGACGCCATCGTGGGGAGTTCCGAGAACACCGACGGTCGGGGCCCCGTCGTCGACGCCGAGTGCGCCGGCGTGCGCGGCGGCGTCGATGCCCATCGCCAGCCCCGAGACCACCACCACGCCGGCGCGGGCCAGGTCGCGCCCGAGCTCGGTGGCCACACCGAGCCCGTAGGGGGTGGCCGAACGCGTGCCCACCACCGCCACCCGGGGCCTGCCCTCGAGCACCGCGGCGTCACCGGTCGAGAACAGCACGGCCGGCGCCTGACGATCGTCCGCCAAGGCACGTGGATAGTCGACGTGCCCGAACACCACCACCGACACCCCCGAACGGGCGCATGCCGCTTCGACGGTGTCGAGGATGCGGGGAACCGCCTTGTCGCGATAGCGGCGTTCGGGATCGGCGCGGTGGCGACCTCGGGCGATCGCCTCCCACGCCTCGGGCGTCCGGTACCCGTCGAGGAATTTCCGCAACATCCCAGGAGAGGCTCCCAACGCGGCGAGGCCGGCGCCATGGCGCTGCTCGTCGGTGAGAGTCGTGGTCGGCGTCACGCTCCCGCCCCCGTCATGAGCGTCGAACGCGCCGCCCGGAGCTGCAGCGCCTCGGCCACGTGGCGCTCGTCCACGCCGGGGACGCCGTCGAGGTCGGCGATGGTCTGGGCCACGCGCCGCACGCGATGGAGCCCTCGGGCCGAGAGGGAGCCTGATCGCAACCTCCGTTCGAGCAGGGCGGCGGCGGCGGCGGAAAGGGTCGAGGGACCGTCGACGGTGTCGAAGCCGAGCTCCGAGTTGCACCGCACCCCCCTGTCGTGGGCGAGGGCCCGGGCCCGGCGGACCCGGGCCGCCACCACGGCCGAGGAGTCGCCGGGCGGCCCGTCCAGGAGATCCTCCACGTCGGGGCGGCCGAGCGCGATGGCAAGGTCGAACCGGTCGAGCAACGGTGCGGAGAGTCGCCGCAGGTACCGACGGCGCATCACGTCGCTGCACCGACAGGCGCCGGGAAGTCCGCCCTCGCCGCACGGACACGGGTTCATGGCGCCGACGAGAAGGAACCGGGCCGGGAAATCGATCGCCCCTCTGGCCCGGCGGACCGCGATGACGTGCTCCTCGAGCGGTTGGCGCAGGGCGTCGAGGACGGGAGCCGGGAATTCCCCGAGCTCGTCGAGGAACAGGACCCCGGCGTGGGCCAGGGAGATCTCGCCGGGCCGCAACCACGACGTCCCACCTCCGAGGATCGCCACCTCGGTGGCGCCGTGGTGCGGGGCACGGAACGGCGGACGACGGGCCAACGCGGCGCCGAGCGAGGAGGCGCCGGCGGCGGAATGGATTCGGAGCACCTCGAGCGACTCGTCCCGGACGAGGTCGGGCAGGATTCCGGGAAGGCGCGTGGCGAGCATCGTCTTCCCCGAGCCCGGGGGGCCCACGAACAAGAGGTGGTGACCTCCGGCGGCGGCGACCTCGAGCGCACGCCGTGCCACCAGCTGACCGCGGACGTCGACGAGGTCGGGCTCCTTCCTCTCCGGCGGCGACACCCGGAGCGGCGCCGTCTCCGCCCATGGAGACCGGCCCTGCAAGGCGGCGGCGACCTCGGCCACGGTGGATGCGGCGCGCACTCGCTCACCGGCCACCAGCGCCGCCTCGGCGGACACCGCCGCCGGCACCACGATGTGGTCGGCATCCATCGCGGCCACGAGGGAGGCGATCCCGGGAACGGGACGCAACGACCCGTCGAGACCGAGCTCGCCCACGAACCCAGTGCGCTCG
Source organism: uncultured Acidimicrobiales bacterium (assembly GCA_963838775.1). Lineage (GTDB taxonomy): Bacteria > Actinomycetota > Acidimicrobiia > Acidimicrobiales > UBA8190 > Chersky-840. The sequence goes on along the minus strand of CAWISP010000035.1, from coordinate 26,656 downwards.
ACGCAACGGGTTGGCAACACCTCGCCAGCCACGAGGAGTCCGATGGCGATGGGAAGATCGAGCCCGGCACCGGTCTTCCGCACTCCGGAGGGGGCTAAGTTCACAGTTACTCTGCGCGACGGCCACGACAGGTGGCTCGACAGGAGTGCGGCGCGGACACGGTCGCGCGACTCGCGCACCGCCGCATCCGGAAGCCCGACGACGGTGAATCCGGGGAGCCCCGTCGACACGTGGACCTCGACCAACACCGGACGACCGTCGACTCCATGCAGGATGGCGGAAGGGATAGAAGCGAGCATGGTGGGACTCCAAATGTTCCGACACGTTGTCTGTGCCGTTCGAAAGGGAGCGGGCCACCTGATGGGCGCCGGCCACGCGAGGGCGCTCCTCCGAGCGTAGGCGAGGGTTGTGTCAGGCATCGGGTGTCGACCACCCTCTGAGTGCCTTCTCCCCCAGGGACTCGGTTTCGTGGGATGGGCGTTGCAAAATTATCGAGCAGCGTGACACCGTCCGTGTCCACTTGATGGCCGAGATGTAAGCCGGCAGGCTAAGCAGACCGGCCGTAAGAGCTGGGGCTTAGCAACAACCCCAATAGCCTCATCAACCAGACCGACCAGGTCATCTGGCCCTCGCCGGAGGGGAAAGCTTTCCCTGTCCGGGCTGAGGGCCACCAGATCCGATCCGATTCCTCACGCCTTTCATCTCGACACGTTCACGCAGATGAACCCTGCGGGAAGCGAATTGCATGGCATCGGCCCCGACGTGGGCAACCGAACAGTTCCAACTATTGACGATGGCTCTATCTGAGAAGGCCATTCAGTGTGTCGAAGAGTTTTGCAAAGCGATCTAGGGCGCAGTCCCAGTCGGCATCGGCTGCAAACTCGCCCTGGTGCTCAATCAGGTAGGCGGCCGGCAAGAAGCGGTCGAAGTTTGGTGCACTGAGGGGCAGTGTCTTGAAGTGATCCTCCACCTCTTTCACCACTCGGACGGGTGCGTCTGCCGCTCGGCTTCGTCCCATCCGCTGATCGACGGGAAGAGCAAACGACCTATTGACTATGTCGCTGTATACACCACGCCCCAAAAGGTCTTCCGTAGCTGCCTCCTCTTGTCCTAAGACGAACATATCAGCAGTCAAGACGAGACCGTCTTGAAGCAGTCCCGCTTCACGGAGCGAGCGCACCGTAGTCCTCTCACCGGGCGCATGGTCGGTAAAGACGGCAACGTTCAGTCGGTGTGCTCCAAAGAGATTTAGGAAGCTTGCGACCTTTCGGATCTCTCCACAGGGGGTGATTGTCCAGCGCCGATCGAGTGCTGTTCGACCCCGGGCAGAAAGTTCCTTTGACGCCCAGGTTAGGTAGAGCAGATCCGATGGCCCCTCAACCAGTAAGCAATGATCTCCAATGAACATTGACTGCGTAATGTCGTAACCGAGTGCGGCGCGAAGTGGAGACAACGTCTCAGCGTCGTAGCTGAGCACGTCGTCTCCCACCACCGTTCCGAGCACCTCGCCGTTGCAAGTTGTCATGTCCTCGACCGTACGGACAGAGCGCAGGTTGCTTGTGCCCACCATGAATGGCGAATGGGTCGTGTAGATGACCTGACACTTCGGAACGAGCTCTTCTCTGATGTATCGGAGCAGGTCCACTTGGGCTGTTCCGTGCAAACTCAGTCCCGGTTCGTCGAGCAGTAGTACCAAGTCTTCCCCGTGTTCCGCCTGCATCTGCGAGAACCAGATCAGAAACGAGAAGAACCAAACGAATCCCGTGCTGCGCTCATCGAAGCTGACGCTAACACCGTGGCGGCGGTTCCTGATTCTCGTTCGAAACACGTAACCGCGGTCGTAGGGTGGCGGATCCGCCGGTCGGGCTAGGTCAAATGCGAATTCGACATCCAGGTCACGATTTTGGCTCCAATACTCGAAGATCTCACGCGACAATCGTAAGCTCACGGCTTCGAGGTTCGCCTTCATGGCCTCGTAGGTCTCCGTTTGGCTAATGTCTTGGGCTGTTGAACCGGCCAGAGACAGTAGAGCCTTGAAGATCTTCTCGGGCCATGTCATCTGCTGCTGTGCTTCGAGTTCGATGAAGCAGTCCAACGACATCTGTCCCGGAAGGGTGTGGTAGTTAGAGTAGTAGACGAATGTTGGCATCTTGGCTTTGAGATGCTTCACCACGGCTTCTGCTACCGTGCCATCGCCGGTGAGGTCTCGCAGTCGCTGAAGAAACTTTTCCCGATGAACCGAGGCATCGAGTGCCTCCACACTTGAAATAAGGGTCCGGACGTCACGGGCAGGCCATAACTCTTCCGAGTCGAAGTCATCAAGGCCCGAACAATCGATCAGGTACCGTATTGCCGCTGTCTCGTCGATCGAGATGGTCCAATCGTTCGTGTTTAGATAACCCCTTTTGACAAGAGCCTCGTCTCCGATAAGGGCATCCGGTCCAAATCGATCCGCTATCCATCGCTTCTCGATGTCGTCGAGGCGCCACCAGCTGGTCACGACGTTGTCGGGGCTAGTCGCATGTCTCTGCTTGTAGTCAAAAAGACGGTGCCGGGGATACTCCGTTTCAATCGTGAAATCCTTCTCGTCTGGGTCATCGGGATTGAGACGGTGGAGTGCCTTTAGGACTGCCGTTTTCCCCGACTCGTTCTTTCCGACAAGACAGGTGAGGTCGTCGACGCGGAAGCATCCTGTGTCACTTGCGAGCTTAAAGTTCTCTACCTGAGCCGCTTGAAGACGCATCATTTCACCTCACGAGGTGCGGAGGGTCCCCCGTTTCCCCTGCCTCGTCCCCGGGTGCGGACGCGGCCTGCTGTTGTCCTGATCTCGTGGATCCGCGGCGCAGGTGAGCCGTGCGAGGGGTCGCTGAGCTGACATGACCACCCGACGCGTCTACGCATGGGCGATCCCCGTAATCACGGCAAACGTTGCCGCCGTGGCCGGGAAGGCGCCCTGGAGCAGCGCGGCGCGGGCCGGAGTCGAACCGGTCGCCATCGTGGGAGCCGTCATTGGCTTCCCCTCCCCCTGATGCTCGATGACCATGTGACAAATCACAGTCGGCACAATGGTCACGAAACTTTAGGACAACTACTCGTTGCCAACCGTGTGAGAGCTGAAAGTCTCATGCAGAGGTCCTGTGCTGAACATTCGCCGGCTGGAAGGACAACGTCGTGGCCCAGCTTCCTAGCCTGCTCCTTTCGCGTTCGTCGAGTCGAGTGCTCCAATTATTCCGGCTCTTTCGGGGTGACAACGAGAACTCGCGGTCGAATGGCTAATGCTCCGTTAGGAGGTTGCCGCACTTCGCCTCCAGGTGCCCCTGCCACCGCGGCCCAGCGACCGGGCGCGTCGTGCAGATCAGAGCCAGCTCCTCGGCCGGCGACGCCCGGGACGATTCCTCATCGAGTCTGAGACCGTGTTCCGCTGGCATCGAGCCTTCGTCCGACACCGATGGACCTATCGTGTTGCCCAGGGCGAACCCGGGGTTTCCGGCCAGAACCGTTGAGATCGTCCGGCTGGCACGAGAACACCTCACCCCGGAGTGTTGAAGGAGCCACGGCGAGTTGGCCACCTTGATTACTTGCCCATCGAGCGTCTGGGCCACTTCGTCGCAGTGGAGTCGAGCGTCCGGGGTGCACTATTCCCCGCCTCCTGACGGCATCTCGCTATCGACACGGCTGGCCGGCGCTCGCCATCGTCGTCTCACATTCGGAATGTTCGAACCCGGCAACGCCGTAGGTGCGCGCAGGATCACTGTGGCTCATGCGGGTTTGGAGGCAAATGTCTGTGAACGACGATTGAGGCTCGGCGCAGCCGACCACCAGGTCCAGATCGAGAGTGTCGAGGGACGCGCACCACAACGGCATATCGAGGATGACATTTAGCTTTGCGGTACGGCGGGCCGATAAGAGCATGTGTGTCAGGTTGAAGGTCGCGAGGGCGCCTCGAGGCACGGGAGGACCTGCCCTCGCCGCCGGGGGCCCTTCTCGGTGTTCCTCTTCGTGGGCCCACAGTGACGCCCACCGGTGATGCGGGAGGCTTCGACGCGCTCGTCGCCGCCGCGGCCGAGGGCGATCAGGGGGCGCTTATCGCGCTGTACCGGGCCCACCATCCCGCCCTGGTCCGCTTCTTGGCCGGGCTGGTCCCGGGCGAGGCGGAGGACCTAGCTTCTGAGACCTGGATCGACCTGTGCCGAGGCCTTGACCGCTTCGAGGGGGATGGGCAGGACTTCCGCCAGCTGCTGTTCACCATCGGCCGGCGCCGGGCCATCGACTACGGGCGTAAGCGCCGGCGGCGCCGGACGGACCCTGCCGACCTGGCGGAGCACCCCGGGCTGGCAAGCGGAGGGGACCCTGCTGAGATCGCCGCCAACTTCGACGCCTCGCGCCGGGCGGTGCGACATATCACGGCCCTTCTGCCGCGCCTCCAAGCCGAGGTGATCCTCCTGCGGGTGGTGGCCGGCTTGAGCCTGACCGACGTGGCCCGAGTCGTCGGCAAGACCCCCGAAGCCGTCAGCGTGCTCCAGACCCGTGGGCTCCGCCGCCTGGCAAGCAGGATCGAGAGCCCCGCTCGCTGGGAACGGGAATCCGAGCCGCGCTGAGAAATCTGCAAGATCCGGCATCCCTGGGGCGATGGAATGGGTGAGATGCGACCGAACCGACTCGATGCACTGACCGCCGACAGGCTCCTATCGGGCGAGGTGTCACCCGACGATGCCCCTCCGGGCTACGCCGGGGTGGCACAACTGCTGGACGCGGCCGGAAGAGGGCTTGGAGCCGAGGGGTCGGTGCAAGAGGTTGCGACCGTAGCGGCGATGCAGGCCGCCGCGCTCGGGAATCTCGGATCGGTATCCGCTCATGGGGTGAAGAAGATGCTCTCGAAGATGCTCGCTGTAAAGGCCGCCGCGGTTGCGGTGGTTCTACTCGGCGCCGGCAGCGCCGCCGCCGCTACCGGGTCGCTTCCCGCTGGTATCCAGAACACGACATCGATGGTGCTCGCCAAGATCGGCATCTCGGTGCCCGGACCGAACGACCACGGCAACCAGCACGCCGGCACCCGAGGGAAGTCAGCCGGGTACGCACGCCAAGGCAAAGGACCCAATGCCAATGCCACCTACGGCCTGTGCACCGCTGAGGAGGCCCACGCCGACTCCGGCCACCAGCCCAACGCGCACGCCACCGTGTTCCCCTCGACCACCACGTGCACCTCGGTGCCGCACCCGGGTGAGGGAGGCACCAGTGCCGTCTCGGGTCAAGGCAAGGGTCCCAATGCCAATGCCACCTACGGCCTGTGCACCGCTGAGGAGGCCCACACCGACTCCGGCCACCAGCCCAACGCGCACGCCACCGTGTTCCCCTCGACCACCACGTGCACCTCGGTGCCGCACCCGGGTGAGGGAAATGGGAACAAGTCGAACACCGAGGGCGCCTCGAGCACGACCACCGAGCGACCGAGCGGCCCTCCGTCGTCGAGGCCGGCGAGCCCAACCAGTTCAGGGAGGTCGCATGGCCGAGCGTGAGATCGTGAGCCTCGTCTGGCACCGGAGCGACCTCCAGATCGAGGTGGGTTACGCAGAGGGCGACCCCGAGCACTGGATCGGGTCTGATGTGGTCGCCGCCGTTCTGGCCGGCGACGCCGGACTGAGCCTCGTGCCCTCCTCGGACGGAGGGGTCCGGTGGGTTCGAGATCCTGACTCCTGCACCGCGGCCCGCCTGGCTCCGCGGCGTCGGTATCCTGCCCTCCCGGTGAGACCCCAAGCTCCGAGAACGACTCATGTGTGAACCCGGTTGCTCGCAGGACTTGATCGAAACGTGCGGACCGTCGCACACACTCGCCACGAATGCCGATCCCTCCCACGGCCTGTCCTTGGTCCAGGAAAAGGTCACATGACGCTGGCCGGGCCCGATCCTCCCCGTCGTGAAATACAGAAGTTGAGGCTCGCTCTTGCCCGGGTCATCGAAGAACTGGCTGCTGCGTGGCAAGAACTCATGAAGAGAGAGCCTGGGACTGGATAGTTCACGTTCGACCACTTGCCCGACCGCTCTGGGGCTCGTTGGGGCCGGTGAGGACGGGTTGCGACAAGTGATGCTCGTTCACCGAGATCGATCCGGCCCATTCGCAGTCTTACATTTGAAAATCTGGATGGTTCGAGGGTGCGGGACACTGATTCCCGTCCCGTAGCTGAAGATCGCCTTTAACCGTATTCACTGCAAAATCAAAAGACTTCACGAATGGTCCGCTGCCTCGGAAACCCTCGGTCGTAAATCGGCCCGTCCGTCAGTTCTTCACGTTCGATCAAACGCGTCGCCGGCCATGCAGCCCCTACTTCCACTGCACATCCGAGGAGATCCGAGGAGCAAGTTTGGTGAGATCGTCTGCTCGGGTGCTCGGTCGGCCGAGGAGATAGCCCTGGGCTGCGTGAACACCGAGGTCGCAGAGGGTGGAGAGGTCGCGGGGACGTTCCACGCCTTCGGCGATGACCGTCGCCCCGAGGTCCAGCGACAGCAGGACGAAGGCGCTGACGGCGACCCGCCGAGCATGATCATCGGCGACGCCGTGTACGAGCGACCGGTCCACCTTGATGAAGTCGGGCCGCAGCTCGACGATGTGGTGCAGCGACGCGTATCCGGCACCGGCGTCGTCGACGGCGATGCGCAACCCCTGGGCGCGCAACGGGGCCACCACGTCCCGCAGGTCGGCATAGCTCTGGACCACCGACTGCTCGGTGACCTCGACCACCAGCTGCGACAACGGGAGGTCGGTACGCAGCTGAGCGCGGCTCCCTAGCTCCAGCAACGCATCCGGACTTACATTAAAGGCGAGGAACTGTGCGGGATGAAGCCGCTCCAACCCATGCCACGCCTCGCGTATCGCCAATCGCTCGAGTTCGAGGCTGAGGCCTACCTCGTCGGCGTCGGCAAAGAGCTGTTCGGGCGGACCGAAGGGCTCGGGGAAGCGGGACAGGGCCTCGACGCCGAGACAATCACCGCTGCGGAGATCGATGATCGGCTGGAAGGCGATTTCGATGTTCTCGGTCTCGATCAACTCCGTGAGGGTGCAGCGGAGCTGTTCCAGCCGACGCTGCTCATCCAGGTCATAGGAAATGAGTTCGGCCAGCATCGTCATGAACCGTACGTCGCGCTCCCCCAAAGTCGGATCGGGGTCGTGGTCGACGCCGCACAGCGTCCCATACAGAGTTCCGTCTGAGAGCCAGAGCGGTACCCCGATGTAGGCACCGATCCCCACATCCCGGGTCGTCCGCAGCTCGGCCACACGGGAGTCTGCTGAGGCGTCAGGGATGACGTTTGGGATCTTGTCTGCTACGAGCAGCTGGCTGTAGGTCGCGTCCGCCGGGAATTCATTGTCGAGCCTCACATCGAACGAAGCTGTGTCTCCGGCCACCGCTCGAAAGAGCAGCTTTCCAGCCGTTAGCTCGGCGATGTAGACCAGATCGAGGCCCAGGTGTCGGTGCGCAAGCTCGACGACCCGATCGAGCCCGACCCGACCCTTGTCGATTGCGATCAAGTTCCTCATCGACCCTTGCGTCACGCCCCCTCTCGACGGACCAGATGCTGCTGGTGCGCATGCTGCCTCTTCCTAATTCGGCATGGTGCTGAGGCACCTTGAGTCACCGGTAGATCGCTACTGGAATCCAGGCCACAGACGCTTTTTGATGCTGCGGTAATCGATCTACGCCGCTGGAGCTCGACGGTGGGAGAAACAGCGGGCGAAGACGCGAGCTCATCAAATGCCCACGCATGAGGAGCACTTTGGGTATCCAGCTTCCGTCTGCGTCTACATTGCCTGGCGCTCTGTCTCCCAGACCACGAGGCGATCCCGCCCGGCGTGCTTTGCCCAATAGAGGGCCTCGTCAGCGTGCCGGATGACCTCGGCGGGACTGTCGAACCGGTCCGACCACGTGGCCGTACCGAAACTCACGGTCACACCCACTGGCGTCTCAGCCGAGCGGGCGTGAGCCTGGAACCGCTCTGCCACGAGAGGTGCTTGGACGGCGTTGGTCTCGGGCAGCAGCACCGCCAACTCATCCCCGCCGAGGCGACCCACTAAGTCGGAGGTTCGGGCTGCGGCCAGGAGTGCCTGGACGACGCCCCGGAGCGTGGCATCGCCCACGCCGTGGCCATGAGCATCGTTGATGTCCTTGAACGAATCGAGATCCACCATCACCACGCTGAATGGCCGGCGGTGGCGTCGTGCACGAGCCGCCTCGGCCTCCAGCGCATCCTGAAACGCCTGATAGGTGAGACATCCGGTGAGCCCATCGTGAGTCGCCAGCTTATGCAGTCGAGCCGTCAACCGTCGCCGGTCGCGGTCTTGAGCGGTGCGGTTGATGGCGGCCATGATCGCGATGCTCCCGGCCAAACCGAGTACCACTCCGGACATGGCCACCCTTGAGGTGCTCACGACTGTGCCGGTGGCAGCGATGATCAAATAGAACACTTCTGCCACCAAGGCGAGCGCGACCACTGTCGGCAACGGGTAGACCAGAGCGGCGAAGAGCACCGGCAAGACGAGCATGCTCGTGATTGGACTCTCGGCCCCACCGTCGAGACCGGCGGCCGCCGCGATCAATCCCAATGTTGTGACCGACCAGAGACAGAAGAAGGGCACACGCCACTTCGTCTGGAGCACCCGAGATCCAACCGGCGCGAAGACCCCCAGCCAGCACGCGACCCCGCCGCCGTCGATCGCCATCAGCGGACCACGATGGGGGCCGTGAGGAGTCAGCAGTAGGTACCCCAAGAGGAGTACGGCACCGAGAGTAAAGGAGCCGATCCCCATGAAGAGATGGCGGCGCCACAATGCGTACTCCCACTCATCGTCGTCGACCGCTCCGCCGGCAGGACTGAGATGGACTTCACGATCCATGGCCGGTGCCCGCCTGGTTTCGATGACCCACTCCACTCTTCACCCCGAAGTAGAGGGCGGAACCCGTCTTCGCCATCCTCTGTCCCGATTCTTGTCAACGCTTCTGGCTTTCCAGCCTGGGAATCGCCTTGAGCCGACTCGGCTTAGTTCTTCACAGGGTTTCGGCATCTGAACCTCGAGTGTTGAGCACAGAGTGAGCCGGGGAGGTGCTGCGCCACAGGATCGGCAATCCGCCGTCATCAGGTGCAGCAATCGGAGAAGCACCCGAAAGAGCGGAGATAGGCCCGAAACCTGGGCACCGAAAGCCCCGCTCGCATCCGCATGCCGGTTCCAGCTTCCTTGGGCCGCCCACTCTCCATGCTCCACCGCTCGATTACTCGGAGGTTCAGGCTGGTGGGGCGCATCGTGGCCTCCTGGGGCGCCTCGGTCCCGGTGACGGCGTCGAAATCGTCCGGTCCGGTCGGGTGGCCCGGGCTGAGAGTGCCTGTCCAGGTGCAGGTGGAGGCGTTGCCGACGACTATCGCCAAGGGCGCCCGCATCGGCGTGCTCAGAGTCGCCCCCGGCGGCCAGAACATCGAGGTGGTCCTGCGGGCCTCGCGCCGGCTCCCAGGTCCCTCGGCGATCTGGCGGCTCACGCGCTTGTAGCGGTGGTGCGGTCTTTCGGTGGTCTCGAGCACGAAGGCGTCAGTTCCCCAATCCGTTGCGCACCGCCCCTGCCGGCTTGCGTAACCGCGTGGCGAGGCCGATCGAAGCCGGAACTGCGCACGATCGCTCCGAGCCCCGAATCCTGCGCGGCCAGCTCTTAGCCTTGATCCACCGATCCACCCGCTCGGGGCAGCTCACTGACGCCTTGAGGCGTGTTCAGCAGGCGTCTCGGACACTGCTCGATTTATGACCGGGGGACGGGCGTGCGGCATCAAACCTCTCTTGCTTGTCTCGGTTGTCAGCGCGTGGGCTCATCTGCGGCCGACGCCAGTCCGCCCGGGAGGTTCAGGTGAGCAGTGGCAAGGCGCGGATGCGATCGAGGGCGATGGTGAACGTCGTTTCCCAGGGCCATCGGTCGGGGAGGCGCAGGACGGGCCGACCGCTTCGGTTCACCAGCCGACCGGGCAGGGCGACCAGGCGTGAGCGCACGGTGCGGGCGACGGTGAGGTGATCGTCGTGGTGGACATGGCCGAGTCGGGCCGTCCAGCGGATGAGGTTGTGGGCGAGCACGGCACAGCCGAGCCACGCGGCGTTGGCGAAGAACCTGCCCGAAGGGCAGTGCTCGAGTCCGGCACCTTCCTTCAAATCACGGATGGCCAGCTCGACTCGGGCATGGTCGCGGTGGAACTTATCGACCTCGATGGTCGGCATCTCGAGGTCGGTGATGAACATGTGGTGACGCCAGTCGGGCCACAGCTGCTGTTGGGCGGGAACGGTGAGCCGGGTGCGTCGCACGACCAGGCGCACCGTGCGGGTGTTGCCTCGGGGGCCGATCACATACGTGGTCTCAGCCACCTGGGCGGCACCGCCACCGGGGTAGACAATGGCCTTCCACGCCGACTCGTCGATGGCCTCGATACAGCCACGAATGCGGGGGTTGATACTGACCGTGATCGACCAGCCGACCCCGAGCCGGCTGAGGGTGTCGATCAGCGCATAGGACCAGAACCCCGCATCGGCTCGCACCACGAGCGGACCGCTGGCTCCCGCCCGGCGCACCCGGGCCACCAACTCTCGGACGAACCGCTGGTGCCCGCGCTGCGACGAGCCCTTGCGCATTCGGGCGTGCAGCACCTCGCCGGTCGATGCCCAGGTGGCCAGGAGGGGGTGATAACCGAGGACCCTCGTGTAGCCGTAGGCGGCGCCCTGCTTGGCCTTGCCATACACACCGCAGATCGTCGAGTCCATGTCGATCGTCATGGGCGAGTGGCCCGGACCGGCACCGAGCGCCCAGGCTCGGCGGATCGTCTCAGCGATCACGGCGTCGAGCTGGCGGACATGGCCGAAGGTGAACGAACGCAGGAACGTCCCGAGTGTCGAGGGCGCCATCACGCGGAACGGCAGGACCCGGTGGGTGCCCCCCGCCCGCAGGCGGTCGGCGTGATCAATGTGGGAGCCACCGGCCAGGATCGTCGCCACCAACGTGAGCACCTTGCGGCCCGGACGGGCCCCGCCCACCCGACCGACCAGCCTCACTGTGGCGTTGACCAGATCCTCCAACCCGAGGCGGACCATCAACGTCGCCGGCACGATCAGCCCAGCGTCGGCCACCAGGCTCGGATCGTCGAAGGTCACCTCGATGCGGTCAAGACCGCGCGATACTGAAGCCACTGAAAGTGCCTCCTTTGGACTGGATGAAACTGCGTCTCGACACCGCAATTTTCCCAGTCCGGGAGGCTGCGGCGAAATGAGGCTGTGCGGCTCGTTTCGTCGTGTCCGGGCCCGACCAGTGCTCACACACTTGGAGTGTTGGTCCTATAAGGAACGGTGCAGGCGGCTTCTTATCATCGAATGGATGGCGAAAACCCATCCGTGACGCGGCGGACGCGTTGAGCAGAGACCTCGTTGATCTAGGCCCGCAAACTCGATCGTCGTCGGATCGGCCGGTTACCCAGACGACGCGACAACGTCGGGCATGGGTCGCCCGTCCGCGTGGGCGAAGAGCTTCAAGATGTTCCCGGTTGCACAGACGAGCGACCACTCGCTTTGCGCTGCGGTCAGACCGCGACGCATAAATCGTCGAATGCCACGGTTCTCCTTCGCTTGGCCGAAGACCGGCTCGACGGTACATGAGCGAAGCGCATAGGCGGCAGAGCCCTCAGCAGTGCGTAGGCGGTGCTCCATTGCCTCGAGCGCGCTTGCGCCTTCGGGAGCTGGGCCCTTGGTCGTTCCCCTCTATGTCAACCTCCCGTGAGGCACATCAAGCTGCCAAATCATTGAGTTGAGAGGGCGGGGAGGGAGTTCCCCGATGACCACGACAATCCACCACTCTGTTGACCCGCGCGCCCAGTCTGGCGGCATGGACGACACCACCGATCCGGACCCTGAGGTCCCCGAGCGGGCCCGCCCGCCGAGGCGCTACTCGGCGAAGTACAAGGCGCAGATCCTGGCCGAGTACGACACCCTCAACAAGGCCGACAAGGGTGCGCTGCTGCGACGTGAGGGCCTGTACTCGTCGCTCATCACCGAGTGGCGCAAGCAGCGCGACCGGGGGGCGCTCGACGCCCTGGCCGCCCCCGCCGGTCGCGGTCAGACCGACCCCCGCGACCGCGAGCTGTCCCGGTTGCGCAAGCGCACCAAGCATCTCGAGACGGAGCTCTCCAAGGCCCGCAAGGTCATCGAGGTCCAGGGAAAGCTCTCGGCGCTGTTGGAGCAATTCGCCACCGACAGCGCCGAGGACGAGACGGGCGAGACGAGATGATCGACCAGGCCGTGGCCGAGCTCGAGCCGGTTGTCGGCGTGAGAGACGCCTGTCGGGCGGTGGGCGAGCCCCGGGCCCGGTGGTATCGCCGGCACCGGAAGTCCCCGGCGCCACCACGCCCCGAGCGGGTGCCGGCCCCCCAGCCCCGGGCCTTGTCGGAGGTCGAGCGCAAGGAGGTGCGCCGCGTGCTCAACGCCGACGAGCACGTCGACGAGGCGCCGGCCACCGTCTACGCCAAGCTTCTCGACGCCGGGCTCTACCTGGCGTCGATCTCCACGATGTACCGGGTGCTGCGGTCCCACGACGAGGTGCGAGACCGCCGGCGCCACGCCACGCACCCGGCCAGGGTGAAGCCCGAGCTGGTGGCCAGCGCACCGAACCAGGTCTACTCCTGGGATATCACGAAGCTCCTCGGGCCCGTCAAGTGGACCTACTACTACCTGTACGTGATCATCGACATCTACAGCCGCTACGTGCCGGGGTGGATGCTGGCGCGTTCGGAGAACGCCAAGCTGGCCGAAGCCCTGCTGGCCGACACCGTGACCAAGCAGAAGATCGCGCCCGGCCAGCTCACCATCCACGCCGATCGGGGTTCGCCCATGGTGGCCAAGCCGGTGGCCTTCTTGCTGGCCGATCTCGGTGTGACCAAGTCACACAGCCGGCCGCATGTGAGCAATGACAACCCGTTCAGTGAAAGCCAGTTCCGCACCATGAAGTACCGACCTGAGTTCCCCGACCGTTTCGGCTGCTACGAGGACGCGCATGCGTTCTGCGGTCGTTTCTTTCGCTGGTACAACGAGGACCACCGTCATTCGGGCATCGGCTTGCACACCCCGGCCGACGTCCACTACGGACGGGCCGAGGCCCTCCGGGTCAAGCGGGCCGAAGTGCTTACCAGCGCCTACGCCATGCACCCCGAGCGCTTCGTCCGCAAGCTGCCGGAACCCCCGCCGTTGCCCACCGCCGTCTGGATCAACGAGCCGAAGGAGGACACCGCTACGACACAGTGATTCGCGAAGAAATGTGTCTCACAAAGGTTGACACGCGCCGTTCCGAGCTCACGTGCCGTTTTACGTTGCTTCCAGTCCTTGGTGGTAGCGATCAGACGATCGGGTCCAGGTGCCATCGCGTTGTCCTCCGACCAGTAGCCGGTGTCAGCGAGCACGGTGCCGATGGATCCGCCGATCTGAGCCGCCTCGGTGGTGGCCTGGAGTGCGTCGATCATCGGGATGAGTTGATAGCAGTCGTTCTGGTCCTGGGTGACATCCGCGGCGAGCACGATCTGGTTCTCGTTCACCGCCGCTTGGGCGTTATAGCCCTGGAGCCAGCCTCCTTCGGTCTTCATCACCCTGCTCTCGGGATCGGTGGTGTTCGCCTTCGCCTCGTCTTTGGGTGGTGCCGTCTGCTTCGCCGTTCGGGCCGCCTCGAGGCGCACCTGGGCGTCTTCGAGCGACTGTCGAGCCCGCTCTTTGGCCCAGTTTGCCCTGGCAGAAGCCACCTTCGACTTGGCGGCTTCGATGTCGGTCTCGGCCCGGGCGAAGGCATCGTGGGGGTCGTGGGGCTTGCGGCCACGCAGCTTTCGACCCGCAGCGGCTTCGGTGGCCGCCTTGGCCGTCTTGGCCTCGGCCTCTGCTTCTTGGGCCTCTATCGCAGCGAGCGCCTTCTCGAGGCGTGCCAGGCGTGTCCCGGGGTGGGCCAGCTCCTCGGGCAGCTCGCCGAGAAGCGAGGTCTTCGGCTCGTCTTGGTCGGCGGCCTCTGCCTCCGCCAGGATGCGTTCGACCTCGGCTCGGATGTATGAAGCGGGACGGTTCGCGTCAAGCGAGGCATCAGAGGCAATCTTCGTTCCGTCGATGGCGATCGTCCCGAGTGACGCCAGTCCAGCCTGGGCACACAGTCCCAATACATCAACGAACACGTTCTTGATCGCCTGCTCGTGGTCCTTTCTGAACCGGCAAATGGCAGAAGAGTCGGGAACCAGGTCGACACAGATCGCCCGGTAGGCGAGGTCACTCCTGCAGGCCGCTTCGATGCGCCGCGACGAGCGAAGGCCCCTGCAGTATGCATACAGAAGGATGCCGAGCATCATCTGCGGGTCATACGCGGGACGCCCCACCCCGTCATTCGGGTGCAAGGCGTCGAACGCGGATGTGTCGACCATGGCAACCACGTCGAGCAAGAACCACACAAGATGGGTCTCAGGAAGCCAATCGGCTATCGAAGGCGGCAAGAGGAACTGCTGGTTCCGCTGGGGAACGGCGTAGCGGTATGCCACCCCGTCATTGTACTGAATGCAGTTACAAATCGCGAGCGTATTTCGAACCAACTGGTCGGCGTTTTGGAGGTGCCACTGCGCATCGTTGAGGGCTCGACGGTTTAGGGATAGGTCCCAGCCTCATTTCGCCGCAGCCTCCCGGGAGGCACTTTCCGCGGATACGCGGACGTCCGTTCGCGCTAGTTCATCGGTGGATCAAGGCTTAGAGCGCGCGCCAATAGGCGCCCTAGTTGGCCCCTCGGCCAGGCGTCACGCCCTATCTCGCTGCCACCAAGAGACCCGTGGGTGTGCGCTCCTCGCCGGCGAGAACACCGATCGACTCGGCGACCGATGACATGAACAGAACCGAGTCTGGGCGGTCGAGCTCGAAGACGGCGATGGCTGCCAGCTTGTGCGAGATGCGGCCCTCGTCGCGTAGCGCGACGACTGCTCGTGCAAGATCGATCCGTCGATCGATGGTGTCGATGGTGGGCACCAACTTTTCCAAGGCCCGGTCGAACTCGTCTCCGTCGTCATCGCGCAGCGCTCGCACCGCCCGGTCGACATCAGGGGTGAGGATGGCGGGCAGGGGAACCTGCAGGGAGAGGTCGAGCTCGGGCAGGTAGAACAACTGGTCGAACAGAGCCCGCATCTCGATCTTCTCCGTGCCGGCCAGCGCGTCGAGAGCCTCTTGGCTCATCTCGAGGGGCATCACCGCGATGTCGACGGACTGGGTGGACCGGTGGCAGCAGCGTTTGGCTTTGTTTCCGCTCCCGCACGGACAGGGCTCGTTGCGTTTGACCTTGGCCATGGCGACCTCCTTCGCGGTCATCCTCTCCGCCGATGCCGTGACGAGGGTGGACCGCCGCTGACCAGGACAAAAGGTCCACCGGCCGTGGTGTCGGACCGGACATGATCCGGCTGCTTGTCCCGACCCAACGAACCGGTGGAGGTCCCATGCTGGCACTCGATCGTGGCGTCGTCGACGCCGTGTGGCGGTCATTTTCCGCCTACCTGCCTGAACGCCCTGTCTCGGATCATCCTTTGGGATGTCACCGGCCCCGGATCTCTGACCGTGACTGCTTCGAAGCCATCCTTTTCCGCCTGGTCACCGGGTGCAGCTGGGACGTGGCCGGACGACTGGGCAAGGGAAGCGAGACCACCCTGCGCCGTCGACGCGACGAGTGGGTAGCCGTCGGTGTCTTCGGGTGCCTCGTCGAGGAGGCCATCAGTGCCTTCGACAAGGTCATCGGCCTCGACCTCTCCGACGTGGCGATCGACGGTTCATTACACAAGGCACCCACCGGCGGTGAAGGAACCGGACCGAACCCGACTGATCGAGGCAAGACCGGCTGGAAGTGGTCCGTGGCCACCGACGCTAACGGCGTGCCCATCGGATGGGTGATCGACGGCGCCAACCGCAACGACTGCGTGCTGCTACCCACCACGCTCGACGCCGTCGACGCCCGAGGGCTTCTCGTCGACATCGAGACGCTGCATCTCGACCGCGGATACGACAACGGCATCGTCCGCTCGGCGTGTCTCGAGCGTGGTGTCACCGATTTCGTCATTGCCGAGCGGCGCAAGAAGAACACCGCCCACGGACCCACCAGAGTCCCCCTCGGCATGCGGTGGCCAGTCGAACGCACGAACTCCTGGCTGTCGAACTTCGGTCAGCTACGGCGCAACACCGACCGGTTCGCCTCTCACCGCCTGGCCCAGTTCGCCCTGGCCGTGGCCCTGATCATCACCGTCAAACTCGTCAAATGGGCGAAGCGCTGGCACTCCCTGGCTGTCGCCTAATGGCGCGCGCTCTTAGAGCCGGGTTACGGGCGCTTAATCCTCGTAGCGTGGCTCTCGGCGGTCGGGCACCACTGGATGCTCCACCCGGCCAGCCGTCGTCCGGGGGTCGGACGGCTGTTTAGAAGCCGAGTCTCGGCTATTTCGAGGAGCCGGAGCTGCTCTTGGGCTGAGCCAACGCGTCGCCCGTCGCCTTCACGATCTTCTCCGCCGCCTGAGTCCATGTGCGGGCCAGTTGTTCGGTCATTCTGAATGCTGAATCAATGATCTTGCGGCGAGGCCCGTCCTCGCTCACGTCAGGGAAGATGCCGTCGACGGTGTCGAGGAACTTGCGCACGGCCTCGAGCGCGAACTCCTCGGCCTCGCGTCCCGACTCGATAATCCGCTCGACCGCGCCTGGCTCTGTAGTGGTCATGATGCCGTCCTTATCCAATGGAGTGCTACTGGCAGCACCCTCGATCCCCGCGTCACGCTGACAGGAACGGCCCAGCCGAAACAGGGCCTTTCGTCCCATGTGTCGGCTGGTTGGTAACGACCCCTTGTCGAGCAGGGATACCCCCTTCAAAGCAAAGGACCTTCGACCCTGGAGGTGCTCCGACGTGTCGAATACCTTCCCCATGGGGAGTGTCAGTATTCGGGATGCAAATGGGGAGGCGGTATGGCCGGTCATACGGCGGGGGGGAATCCGGAAGTTCTGGCGCGCCAAGCGAGGTCCCAGCTGATGGGTGCGGCTGCCACGATCGACCGCCTGGGTGACGTCTGCGGGCCTTCGATGGAGTTGCTCGAGGCCCGGCGTGCGGTCCACAGTGCCCTCGTTGCCCTGAGTGGCTGGGGAGGTTCTCTTGACAACGACGCGCCGCCGGGGCGCGTTCTGGCGCCCACGTAGTGCGTGAAACGTAGATAGGAGGGGATTCAATGCCGCGGAGTGAAGAGTCGTCGGGAGGTGCGCCGTTGCTAGATGCCGTCCTCTACGATCACATCCTGATAACGACGAGGGAAGCGCTCGAACGAGCGCACTTGTGTCCTTCGGATCTCTCCGGCGGAAACCGCAAAGATGGCGCGCGCACAGGACCGAACTGACCTCGCGGTCGTCGTCGAGCGAGTCACGATGGTCGCCTTGGCGGCCATGGAGCAGTGGCGTCGAACGGTTCAGGCCTTGCCATGACGGGCGGGTTCAGACGAGCAAAGGATGGCGATTTGTGAGCTGTCGGCATGGTACGAGGGTCTGTGCGTGGATCATCAGTACGCCATGGCCGGACCGGCCGACGCTATCGAGGCGCTCCGATGCGGTCAGATGCTCAAAGCGCTGCCCTCGGAGGAGTTGGTCATCGCGTGGGGGCCGTGCGCCTCGCCGATCTGAAGGAGCGCGGTGTGATCGACGATGACGAGTTCCGAAAGCTCAAGGAGCGGATTGTGGAAGGAGCAGGCGTCTGATCAGCCCGGGTGAGCGCGCCCGGCCTGGGTCCGGTCCGGATAGCCCCCGGCCGAAGGTGCGGTTAACGTCCGGGCTCAGCTCGGAACCGCCCCGACCGGATGCCGTTCAAGAACAACTCGTAGTCCCTATCGTTCTGGTCGGCGTAGGCCAGGGCGAACGCAGCCAGGGCTTCGTCGAACGCGGCGCTCGACCCCAAGTAGCCGGCCAGGAGCGCTGGCTGGCCTGCCCGAGCGTGGGCCCGGGCCAACGCGGCGCCGCAGAGCCGCCCGTACAGGATCAAGTCGTCGGGCCGCGCCACTTCGAGAGGCGCCGACCCCTTCATGTCCCGTAGCTGTCGCACGTAGGTGTCGAATCCATCGGCGCGCGCCCAGCCCAGGAAAGCATCGCTCGCCGCCTGCATGATGCGCTGGCCGACCACGACCCTCTTGCCCTGATTCCTGTACCGGGTCCCGCCCACGTGGGGCGCCAAGACAGAGGCCTGGGCCTCTTTCACCTGGAGGAAGAGAGGATCGAGATCCGCCTTCCCCGCCAGCAGCGCCACGAAGCAGCGGGTGCCAACACTTCCCACGCCGACGACCTTCAGCGCGGCATCGACGAACTCGTAGCGATCCAACAACACGGTGCGGTCTGGATCCAGGGTGGCCAGATAGGCCTTGACGAATCTCTGAGCCTGCTCGAGCTGCACATCGCTCAGGCGGATCACCACGGGTGGGTCTTCCACGATCACGCGGCGGCCGTCGCGGACCGTGGTGAGTTTGGACAAGGCCTGAAGACTGGTGCGTTGTCGGGCCTTGGCCACGCTCCGCTGGGCAAGAGTGCGGGCCGGCTTGTCGGGGGCGCCGGCGATGATCGACTCCACGTCGAGCCGGGAGTGCCACACCTCGAATGCGGGGAGCTCCGCCATCCTCGCCATCTCGGTCCGGTATTCCACCGCACAGCCCAGTGCGGCTGTTACCCCGTCGCCATCAGCGAGGCCGGCTGTTCTCGCCGCCACCAGCAAGCTGGCAGCCAGACGCTTGATGTCCCATTCCCAAGGTCCGACCTGAGTCTCGTCGAAGTCGTTGAGGTCGAATATTTGGTTGCGTTCGGGAGTGGCGAAGGTGCCGAAGTTGAGAAGATGAGCGTCGCCGCAGATCTGCAACTGGATGCCCGTTGATGGCGTCCGACTGAGATCTGCCGCCATGATCGCCGGAGCGCCCCGGTAGAAGGCGAACGGCGATGCCATCATCCGACCGTTGCGGACAGGGATCAGATCGGGCAGGCGGGTCGCGTTCGAGCCGTCCAGGATGTCAAGAGGACCGGGGCGGTCGGGGGCTGGTCGCCAATCACCATGACTGCGCCGAGGCACCCGGGACCGCAACGCCCGGCCGGCCTCCACCATCTCAGCTCGGGTCCTCGGCGCCACAGAGGGCGGCATCACCGCTGTGCTTACCAGGGCTCGGTAACCGGAAGCGGCAATCCGGCAACGCGTCTGGCTTTGGCGGGAGGAAGCCCGAGCAGCCGGAGGCACGCTTCGGCGAGCTCGTCCACGGATGTCTCGGGCACTAGCGCGGGATCGCTCTGGCGCTTTCGCAGCAACCCGATGAGCCCGCCTGCTACGGCGCTGAGTGCGACGTCCGCATCGCGCACGGTGAACTGCCCGGCCGCTTGACCTGCCTGGATGTCCCGAAGGGCGCGCGGTGCCAACCCCCCGGGAGCGTCGAGGAGATCCAGGCCGGCGCCGGTGATGAACCGACCGACTTCGGGATGCGTCCAGCCGAGTCGAGCCGAGATCCGCAGTGAGAGGGAGAAGACCTCCGCCGGATCCGAGATCCCGGCGCAGGCCCGGTCGATCATCTGCCCCCAGCGTTCGAGCACTTCACTCGAAGCAGTCTCGAACAACTGCTCTTTGCTCTCGAAATGGTTGTAGAAGGATCCGAATCCGATATCGGCCGCTTCGGTGATCTCCTGAATGCTCGCACGTTCTCCCCGGCCTTCGGCGATCAGGCGGACGGCGGCGTCCACGAGAGCCTGCCGCGTGCGAGCCTTTCGACGATCCAGCCGGTTGGTCGGGAGTGCCCCGATTGCTGACGAAGCGGTCAACTGCCGTCCCTCCTTCTGGAACCTGGTGATCAGTTCTGATCTCATGCTACAAAGATGCTCTATTCCCGGTCCCGCCAACGGCGGGCGCTCCAAGCGGCGCCCGCCGTCTGCTGCTGGATCCGAGGGTCACCCGCTCAGGCCGCGGTCTTCGTCTCGGTGGGAGAGACCAGCGAGCGCAGCTGTGTGCGGGCCTGACGCAACTCGATGCCGCGCACGAACAGCCAGCTGCCCCCGATCAGGTTGAACAGGCCGAACAACAGGGCAAGCGAGATGGCACCCATCCCGGGGCGGGCGAAGAGCACCGCGCCGAACGCCATCGACACGAGGCCGCCGAAGACGAACATGGCGCGGGTCCCGGCCTCTTCGTTGCGCCGGAAGGCGGCGAAGACCTCGAGAGCCCCGGTGACGACGGCCCAGCTGGCGACGAGCACCACGAGGACCAGGGCGGTCGGTCCCGGCCACGCCAGGGCGAGCGCCCCGGCGGCGATGTTGACCAGTCCGAGGAGCAGGTGGCCGAAGACGGGCCCGGCGGTGCGGCTGCTGAACACCTGCATCGCCTGAAAGCCGGCCCCGATGAAGGCGTACACGGCGAAGACGACGACGAGGGCGAGGACAGTGACCCCCGGCCAGGCGAGGGCTACGACCCCAATGGCCATGGCCAGCAGGCCGCGAAGGATCAGGGAGGTGCTGAGTGACTTGAGCATGACAACCTTGCCTTTCTGTGAGGTGGTGAATGCCGGTGAAGAGCCAGTGCCTGTGGGGCCGGGGCCCTTACAGAACTGATGACTCATCACAGAATCGATTATGTAATCACTTCTGCTCCTTGTCAAGGGCCCGAAAGCCCGAGCCCCTCGGAGCGCCGCGTCCCCGACGAGGAGGCGTCGAGCCTCCGAGGGGCAAGAAGGACGATCGAGCCGGGAGCTGCCGCTGGTCAAAGGGCGGCTCCGAGCGGGCGCCCCAACCCGAGGGGCTCGCCCGCCGTTATCGCAGAGGCGGAGAGAGGCGCCTGGCGCGCGTCAGAGCGGACTGAGGACCTCGAGATGCGATGACGCGGACTCGGAGCGCCGAGGGCCAGGACTCGAAGAGCAGAGGAGGATCCACGATGATGGCCTCACCGTCCAGCCCGAGCTCGACCGGATCCGCAGAGTCGACACGGAACGTTGGCGTGGACCACTCCTTCCACCGTGGCAAAGGCGGACCCATGTGCACGACGACCACGCCGAGCCGTCCCCGGTCCATCTGCCCCCGTGTCCCCGGGGTCGCGGGCCAATCGATCTCGTAGGGGTCGTTGGACACGAGCAGTAGCTGGGCGTTCGGAAAGCTCGAGCCATCAGGGCCTGTGAAACGGAGGTCGAAGTTCTCAGTCTCCGGTCCGATGAGCTCGGGCAGCATTTCGATGGCCGTGCGGAGCTTCGCATCCCGGTACGCCTGCGACTGGACCAGCTTCCCGTAGAGGCCCATGGAGGCGTTGTTCACG
Organism: uncultured Acidimicrobiales bacterium; assembly: GCA_963838775.1. Lineage (GTDB taxonomy): Bacteria > Actinomycetota > Acidimicrobiia > Acidimicrobiales > UBA8190 > Chersky-840. The sequence continues at coordinate 5,321 of CAWISP010000035.1, read as the reverse complement.
AACACCCGCCCGTTCACCCTGGCGAGGTCGACACGGCGCTCGGTGCCGTTCTGGAACGCGTCGAGCGCTCCTGCGATGTCGCTCCGGTCCACCCCGAGGTCAGCGGCGAAGTGGTTCCTCGTCCCAGCCGGGATGCACACGTAGGGCAGGTCGTGCTCGGCGGCGACAGGCGCCACAGCCGCCTGGGACCCGTCGCCGCCGGCCATCCCGATCACCTCGGCGCCTCCATCTACCGCCGCTCGAGCCACCGCAGCGATGTCCTCCCCGGGCCGGACCAACAGCGGCTCAATGCCCCGATCCCGGCAGAGGCGGACGAATTCCTGCCCGCCGGCCTTCCCACCGCCCGAGACGGGGTTGACGATGAGGACGAAGGCCCGTGGGCGATCCGGCGAGCCGCGGGGTTCGCCACCGTCCCGGTCCATAGACGGCTCGTGGTTCGACGCTGTCGTCATCCTCGACCGGCTCAGGTGGGGTCTCGGGCATCCCAGGCAACGGCCCCGGAGACCCAGTGGGTAAGGGGATCGGCCTGGTCGTTCCGGTGCAGGTGCCGTGGGGGTTGGGCAAAGGTGGCATAGGGGCGGCAGCGGACGACGACGCGATGCTCTTCGCCAGCCATGGCCTCGACGACGGGACGGGCTTCTTCGCCGAGCGGCTGGCCCGACATCCGGCCGCCGACGGCCATCATGACGTCGACGACGAGCTGCGCGTCCCGGTCGACGGTGGCGTCGGCGTAGACCTGCAAGTAGGTGAAGGGCCAGCGCTCGTCGAGGACGCAGAGGCTGACCTTGGGGTTTCGGGCCACCGCATGGGCCTTGCCACGGCCGGCCATCGTGGAGACGAGCAGCTCGTCGTCATCCGTGGGGATGTAGTACACGACCGACAGCGCCGGCCCATCGTTGAGCCGGGGATAGCCGAAGACGCACGTCCGATGCGTCCGCACGAAGGTCCTCCGCTCCGCCGGGAGCATGTCGCGGTCGGTGGGAGCGGTGAACGGCTCCGGGGCGAGGGGCAGGAGCATGGGCGTGACCTCCTCAGACGCAGCGGTTGCGGATGGTCCCGATGCCCTCGACCCACGATTCAAGGATCTGTCCCTGTCGCAAGAAACGAGGGGGCTGGCGGGTGACGCCCACGCCGGCTGGCGTGCCGGTGAAGATGATGTCCCCGGGAAAGAGGGTCAGCACAGCCGACAGCTCGGCCATGAGCCGGGGGACGCTGAAGACGAGATCGCTGGTCCGCCCCTCCTGGACCCTCTCGCCGTCGACCGAGCAGCCGAGGACGAGGTCGTCCGGATCGGCGAGCTCGTCGGGACTGACCACCCAGGGCCCCATGGGGCCGTAGCTCCGGCGCGACTTGCCCAGCGAGAACTGACCGCCGGCAGCGAACTGGAGATGCCGGTCGCTCACGTCCTGGCCGACGGTGAGCCCGGCCACATACGACCAGGCCTCCGCCTGCTCGACGTGCTCTGCATGGCGTCCCACCACCACGACCAGCTCGACCTCCCAGTCGGTGGTCTCCCCCGCGATCTCGATGTCGTCGAAGGGCCCGGCCAGGCAGCCCGGAAACTTAGTGAAGGTGGCCGGTACGTCGGGGATGGCCATGCCGGCCTCCTCGGCGTGGCTGCGGTAGTTGACGCCGATGGCGAAGACCTGCCGAGGCGCGGGCACCGGGCAGCGGAGGTCGGCCTCCACGAGCGGTCCCGTCGTCGACGTCACCCCCTGGGTGAACTCGGCCACTGCCGCCCAGTCCTCATAGGGAGCCATGGGGTCGGGACCGAACCGCCCTCGCGAAACCTCGGCGATGTCCGCGATCTCGTCGCCGAGGACGAGGGCGGCACGCCCGCGGACATTGGCGAGCTTCACGACCAGGCTCCTTGCAGGTGCGGGGCCCCTAGGAGATCGGTACGCAGGCCCTCGAGGAGCGCAGAGGCTCCCGTCGCGTCCGAAGCAGAGCCATAGACGTAGAAGTCGGGTCGCTGCAGGACGTGCGTCGCACCGAGCGTCTCAGACCACGGGCTACCGAGCTCGTCGCAGCCGCGGAGTGTCACACACATGCCGCCGATCGACTCGAACCATCTCTTACTCGCGGGATCGATGGGCGCGGTGCTCGGGCCGAGCGTGATGAGGCGCCAGCCGACGCCGTGAACGTCGTCGAAGAGCCGCCCGTCGACCCTGGGCTGCGCGAAGAACTCTCCGGCTCCGGGCGAGGCGACGTGCACGACGCCCTCGGTGAGGCCGGGAAACGCCGGCGCGTCCATCGGGTCGGGACCGACGATGGCGCTCATCGCCTCGTCGCGGGCAGCCGCCTCGTCGGGGTCGAGGACGCAGATGACCCTGCCCAGCTCGACCGAGAACTCGATGGCGCTGCGGGCGCTCGGGAGACGCTCCTGCTCGTAGCTGTCAAGCAGGTCGTCGGGGGCATGGCCGGCGAGAACGAGGTCGAGCTTCCAGGCGAGGTTGGCGGCGTCGCGGATGCCGGCACACATCCCCTGTCCGGCGAATGGCGGCATGAGATGGGCCGCGTCGCCGGCCAGCAGCGCCCGACCGGCTCGCCAGTGCTCGGCGTAGCGGGCCCGGAAGGTGTACATGGCATGACGCTCCATGTGGGCGTTGCCGGGGTGGACGTCCCACGGGGTGAGCAGCTCCCAGGCGCGGAGCTCCTCGGTGAGCTCGTCGATGGTTTCGTGCGGGAGCCGCATGAACTCCCAGCGTCGTCGGCCCGGGCCGCCGCAGACCACGGTCGTGGGCCGCAACGGGTCGCACACCTGGAGATTGGGCGGGTCAAAGACGCGGGGCTCGTCAAAGATCACGTCGACCACGAGCCAGTCGTAGAAGAACCCGAGGTCACAGACGGGGATCCCGAGCATCTCCCGCACCGTGCTGTTGGCTCCGTCGCACCCGACGACGTAGCGGGCGCGGATCTCGTCTCCCCCGGCCGTGCGGACGGTGACGTGTTCGGAGCTCTGTTCCAGGGCGGCGACCTCCATGCCGCGGCGAACCTCGACCCCGGGCAGCGAGCGAGCCCGCCGGTCGAGCAGGTCCTCAAGCGCCGGCTGGTTGAACATCGACGACAGCGGCCACCCCGAGGGGCTGGGCCCGCCGCGCCCGAAGCGGAGCAGCGTTGTCCCGCTGCCGTTTTGCCACTCGTAGATGTCTACCGGCTCGGTGATGGACCTGAGCTCCTCCCCGATCCCACAGGACTGGAAGATGCGTCCGACCTCGTTGTCGAAGTGCACGCCCCTGGGTAGCGGAAAGGGCTCGGGTCGGCGCTCGAGCACCACGACGGAACGCCCGAGTTGGGCGAGCAGGATGGCGAGGGTGTTGCCGACCGGGCCGTAGCCGACGACGGCGACCTCGGCGTCGAGGGTCATGCCGCGGCCGGCCGGAGCGCCTGGTGACCCCAGACACTCATTCGGTCATAGCGCCGGTTCTCGTCCCATTTCTCGGTGACCAACTTCGCTCCGTGGCCCACCTCCACCAGGAAGCCGGCCGGGCTGGCCGTGTAGAAGCTGAACATGCCGTCGTTGTCGTGACGCCCGAGCCCGTTGGGGATGGACAGACCGCTGTTCCACGCCCGGTCGAAGGCGGCGCCCACGTCGTCGCGGTTGTTTGCTTCGAACATGATGTGGTGCAGCTTCTGGGGCAGCTCGAAGGGTGCCTTGGCGAGTGCGAGGGTGTGATGGCGCTCGTTGCAGTGATAGAAGCGCACCTCGAGCTCGATACCCTCGGCGATCTCCATCTCGAGCCAGTCCGACTGCTCGAGCCCCAGACCCTCGGTGGCGAAGTGGTGGGACTCGTCGAAGGCCATGGTGGCGAAGACGACGTGACCGAAGCCCATGCCGTCGGTGAGAAAGCCGCCCGCCATCAAAGGCGACGAGTAGGGATGTGACGCCTTCTCCAGGTTCTCGACCATCTCCATGCGCACCCCCCACGGCGCGGTGGTCGAGGCCAGGCGACCCACCCGGCGCTCCGCGGTCAGCTCCGCGCTGGCCTCCTCCACCGGGTACCCGGCCGCCTCCAGCCGGGCAGCCACCGCCTCGAAGGCGGTCTCGCTGGCGGCCTCGAAACCCACGTACACGGCGTCGTTGGCCGGTCCCGGCCGGAGCACGACCCGCTGTGCCTTGTCGTCGTTGCGCCAGGTCAGCGATCCGGCGAGTGGCGCCGGTTCCCCAGGCACGAGGCCGATGATGTCGCCGAAGAACGGCGTCAGCGACGCGGGATCGGGGACCTCGATGCCCACGTAGGCGAGCTCCAGCTGGTGCCACATGTGTCTGTCCTCCTTGTTCAGCGTCCGAAGAGCAGCGACGTCACGGCATCGGCGTGGGCCTCGATCACCTCGGGATCCTCGGGATCGACGCCGGAGAGCCGACGGCACTCGGGGGCGAGCACGAACATCGTGGGGCCGGCCCCGGTCACGATGTAGTACAGGTGCGCGACGGGGATGTCGGGCAGCTGTCCCCGCTCCACGAGCCGGGCGAAGAGGGCGGTCGTCGTCTCGTAGAGGGGCCGGATGTGACGCTCGACGAGCCAGTCCATGCGGGGACCGTCGGTCTTGCACTCCTGGGTGACGATCCGGTGCAGTTGCGGGTGGTGCGCCGAGAAGGCGATGAACTCCCGCACGAGGAGCCGGGCGACCGTCAGCTCGTCGACGCCCCGCAGGCCCTCCGACCGGGTTCGCAGCGCGCTCTCGAGCTCCTCGAAGAGGCCGTCGACGGCCACCCGCCACAGCTCCTCCTTGGAGCTGAAGTGGTAGTTGAGCAGCGGCTGGGTCACGCCGGCCCGGGCAGCGATATCGCGGGTGGCGGCGCCGTCGAACGACTGCTCCGAGAAGAGATCAAGCGCGGCAGCGAGGATGCGCTCCCGGGTGGCGTCAGCCGAGGGCCGCGTCACCCGAGCCACTGCCGTTCCCCGGGACATGAGGGGAGCATAATCAATTGATCAGGATCTTGACAATACTCTTATCAATCGAGCAGGACCGGGCCATGGGGGAGCTTCGGGGCATCAGATGCTCATGCCAGGAAGAGAGGTTTGAATGCACTCAGGAATGGGCCCGCCGGTCTGACCAACTGGCGCTGATAACTCCTAGTCATCGCGAGTTCAGCAACTTGCGGACGCTCTGAAGGTCAATCTCTGGTCCGAGCCCTTCAGAACAAGGGCGAAGTCAATGTCGCTGATGGCTCCCCGTTTCACCAGGGTCACCCGGTAGGAGCTAATACGGCCCCAAATGGGGCTGGGGCCATGTATGGGTCGAGGATGTGGGGACGGACGCCACCAGGCTTGCACTCAGGCAACCTGGTCTCTATTTACCATTTGAATATCTCGATG